>NZ_CAXUST020000001.1:2962500-3377500 GCF_964254185.1 Rhizobium sp. LjRoot258
GTACTGGCTCAATCGCTTGCCGAGAAGCTGAAGTCTTTTGAGGTCGACGTTGTTGTCGGCCTACCGACACTTGGCCTGACGCTCGCAGCCGCCGTAGCGCAGAAGTTGGGGCATTCGCGATATGCGCCGCTCGGGACCTCTCGGAAGTTCTGGTACCTTGATGACCTGTCGGTGGCGCTCTCGTCGATTACCACCCCCACCCAACAGAAGCGTCTTTATATAGACCCGCGTATGCTGCCGCTGCTTAAGGGGCGACGTGTGGCGCTGGTCGATGACGTCATCTCCAGCGGAACCTCGATCGTTTCGGGCCTGCGGCTTCTTGCCGGGTGCGGGCTCGAGCCTGTTGCGATCGGTGCGGCGATGCTACAGTCACGCCGCTGGTGCGAGACCCTCGATGCTGCCGGTTCGCAATGGCGGGAAAGAACAGTTGGCGTGCTTTCCACCCCGATGCTGGAGATCACCGAGACCGGCACCTGGCGCAGGCCTGCTGTCTGAGCGCATCATCAGCGTGGAGCGCGCAATGCTATATTTCGCTCTGTACAGCGCAGGCCGAACCGCTACATTCTCGCCGTGGATTGAGGTTCGGGGCAAACCATGACGTTCGAGCAAGCATCCTTGCTGATCCTCCTGCTCGCGATGCTCGTTCTGTTTTCGTTGGAGCGCTTCCGCATCGAGGTGGTCGCGATTGCCGGTCTGCTCGCCGGTTATGCTCTCCATCTTTATTCCGCCGAGCAGGTTTTCTCCGGCTTTGCCAGTCCAGTGGTCGTCACCGTCGTAGAGATCCTGCTCATCGTGCAGGTCCTTGCGCGGGCGCAACTTTTCGCTCAGCTCGCAGATTTTTTTATACGGGCCAGATTTTCAAAGACTGCGGTCATCGCCACCTTGTCGGGAGCGGCCGGCTTCATCTCCATCTTCATGAATGACATCGGCGCCTTTTCGATCGCCCTACCGGCAACGCTGCGCGTGAGTGCCGCGCTCGCGATACCAAAACGGCAATTGATCATGCCCATCTCCTTTGCAGCCCTCTTGGGTGGGATCGTATCGCTGATCGGCACGCCCGCGAACATGCTTGTCAGCAATGCCTGGACCGCGGCAAGCGGCACCGGCTTTCGACTTTTCGATTTTGCCTATGTCGGCCTTCCGGTCGCTACCGTCGGCATCGTGCTGACTGCATGGCTCGCACCGCGCCTGTTTCCGAACGAAATCGACGAGACGCTTTCGGCAGAACTTGCCTCGCCACCGAGACGCAGGATCACGGAACGACGTATCCCTGCGGGCTCCTCGCTGATCGGTGCGCGCCTCTCGGATCTGCCTGATCGGTTCTCGCTGCAGCCGCATACGCTCGTTCGCAATGACACGTTCGTGTTCGGTACGCCCGAGAAATTGGTCGTCGAGGCGGGCGACCTGCTGTTGGCCGAAGCGGACGATACGGTGTTTGATGGGCTTCAAACCTCAGGAACGCTGCTTCCGCAGCGACGTCCGAGGGCAGCCATTGCCGATCTCGACTCCGTCGAGGCGGTCGTGATGCCGGAGAGCACGCTGGTCGGCTCGCGACTGCATTCTCTGGAGGTATTCAGCAGCCGCGACGTCACGATTTCCGCCCTCTCGATGCGCTCACCGCGGATCGAGGGGCGCTTTGCCGATCTGCAGCTGTCGATCGGCGACATTCTGGTGTTGGAGGGCGAGCAAAGGGCGATCGCCGAAGCGCTCGAGGAGTGCGAGTGTCTCCCGCTGGCGTCGCAGCCGCCGTCCCGAATGTCGGCATCGTCCTGGCAGCCCTTTGCCATTTTCGCGACAGGCGTCGTGGCGACGGCCTTCGAACTCGTCACACCTGATATTGCGTTTGCCGGCGTCGTGCTTGCCCTGGCACTCCTTAATTACCTGAACATTCGCCAGGCGATGGCCGACCTCAACTGGCCAATTATCATCATGCTTGGCGCGATGATCCCGATAGGGTCCGCCGTCGCTACAACGGGCACCGCCCAAGTCATCGCGGCGGCGCTCGGTTCCATGGTGTCGCTGGGCGAACCGAGCACGGGAGTGGCGCTCGTTCTCTTTCTGTCAATGCTCCTGACGCCCTTTGTCAACAACGCGACCGTCGCGATCGTCATGAGCCCCATCGCCGTCGCCTTCGCAGCAACCGGGCATCAGTCTCCATCCGCCTATCTGATTGCCGTCGCCGCAGGCGCCTCGCTGGATTTTCTGACGCCGTTCGGCCACCATAACAATACGCTGGCCATGGGCATCGGGAACTACCGCTTCAGCGACTTCCTGAAGGCCGGCGCACCGCTGACGGTGGTGAGCTATGGTCTTACGCTACTTCTCATCGATCTCTTCTGGCTTTAGGTGCGGGTTTGCTTGACATCCCCGGCGATGGAACTAGAGCAGGGGAAAGTTCACGATCAATGCAGAAGGATGGTCGAGCCCGTGCGAATCCTCTCCGAAGCCCATTTCCCAGAGCTCCCCAATTACTATCGCGGTAAGGTTCGCGAGAATTACGACCTGCCGGACGGGCGGCGCATCATCATCAGCACCGACAGACTGAGCGCCTTCGACCGCATTCTTACCTGCATTCCCTACAAGGGTCAGGTGCTGACGCAGACGGCTCGCTACTGGTTCGAGGCGACGAAGGATATCTGCCCCAATCATATTCTCGACTATCCCGATCCGAACGTTGTCATCGGCAAGCGTCTCGATATCCTGCCGGTCGAAATCGTCGTCCGCAGCTATCTCGCCGGCACGACGGGGACATCGATCCTCACCCTTTATAAGAAGGGCGAGCGCGAGATGTACGGCATGCGACTGCCGGACGGCATGCGCGACAATCAGAAGCTTCCGACGCCGGTTATCACGCCGACCAGCAAGGAATTCGATGGTGGCCACGACGAGCCGCTGACGCCGGCAGAGATCGTCGAGCGAAGACTGTTGACCCAGGAGCAGTGGGATACGCTGTCGCGTTACGCGCTGGCTCTCTTCGAGCGCGGCCAGGAACTTGCGGCCAAGCGGGGACTGATCCTCGTCGACACCAAATACGAGTTCGGCACGGACGAGAGTGGCAACATCATTCTCGCAGATGAAATGCATACACCGGACAGCAGCCGCTACTGGCACGCCGACAGCTATCAGGCAAGCTTCGAGGCAGGAACGCGCCCGACAAGCTTCGACAAGGACTTTGTTCGTGCCTGGGTCGCGGAGCGCTGCGACCCTTACAAGGACGAGATCCCGGAGATCCCCGTCGAGCTGATCCAGCAGACCTCCGAAGTCTACATCAAGGCCTACGAAAGCATCACGGCGCAACGCTTTGTTCCCGACAACAGCGGCGCAACCCCGGTCGAGCGCATCCGTAAAAATCTGTCAGCCTACTTCTCTTAATGTCGCCGGGCAGGAAGCCTGCAACATTGGCTTGCAGGCTTTCAGTCGTTGGCGCTAGCATCTGCAAAACTGGGTGCCGACCTCGAGCCGGCGGGGGAATGGATGGCACGCAGGCCAAGACGCAAGGCCGAAGAGACCCGTGAAGACATTCTGTCTATGGCAGAATTGTTGTTCCGCCAGCGCGGTTTCGTCGCCGTTTCCATCGCCGACATTGCCGCCTCGCTCGGTATGTCGCCGGCCAACGTCTTCAAGCATTTCCGTTCGAAAACCGCGCTTGTCGACGCCATTGCGGAACGCCACCTCGGCGACGTCGCAGATCGCTTTGCCACCTTTGACGACGAACTGCCGCCAAACGAGCAGCTGCTGCGCTTTGTGTTGCGCCTGCTCGACAGCCATCTGCAGGACATTCAGCAGAACCCTTATATCTTCGAAATGGTCCTGATGACGGTGCAAGCCAAGCTCGAGGCCGGCAATCGATATAGAGAGCGCATCGTTCAGAAGCTCGACGATATCATACGGGAAGGTATCGCCAAGGGACGCTATCATTGCAGCAGCCCGGAAGATGCCGCCAACACCGTCGCCGATGTCCTGGCGAGCGTCCTGCACCCTGTTCTGATCGCCCGTGATGATAAGGACACACTTGTCCACCGCGCAAGGCAGATCGTCATTTTCGTCGATGCCGCACTGCAAAATAGCGCTTGCTAAGTGACGATTCATAACTTACGTCACTTCGCAAAGTCTTTCTTAAATTCGGATCAGTGGCATTCGATTCTGGATCGATGATCGGCCTTCATTGTTGATGAAGGTCATTGGTCTGGACGCCACCGCACAAGGAATTCATTATGATACGGCGCATTTTCCTCGTTTCGTCCGCCCTTGCTGTCGGCGGCGTGCTCGTCGCATGCAGCGATAGCGGCAACAAGCAGGGCGCAGCCGGCATCGCTGGCGCAGCCGCTCAACAGGCCGCCCCGGTTGGCGTCATATCCCTGACGAAGGGCACCTTCCCCGTCACCACGATCCTGCCCGGCCGCGCCGAAGCTTCGCAGATCGCCGACATTCGCCCACAGGTTAGCGGCATCATTCGCGAGATCCCCTTCAAGGAAGGTGGCGAAGTCAAGAAGGGCGACGTTCTCTATCAGATCGAAGACGCGCCTTACCTGGCAACTGCTGCGCAGGCGCGCGCCGCCATTGCCAAGGCAGAAGCAAGCGTTCCAAGCGCGCAAAGCAATTTCGATCGTTATCAGCGCCTTGTCGGTTCCGGCGCAACGCAGATCGAGCTTGAGACGGCGCGCACCAATCTTCTGCAGGCGCAGGCCGAGGTCGAATCCGCAAAGGCGGCCCTGACCGCCGCCGAAATCGATGTCGACCACACGAAGATCACTGCGCCCTTCGACGGCGTGATCGACCAGACGGCATACAATGTCGGCAACGTCGTCGCGGCCAACCAGACGACGGCGCTCACCACCGTGCGCCAGCTGGATCCCGTCTATATTCTCCTGACGGAATCGAGCACCAACCTGCTGCGGCTTCGTGACGCGATCCGCAGCGGCGAAGTCAAGGGCAATGCCGGCAACGCCGCCTTCCGCCTCATCCTGGAAAACGGCAAGGAATATGACCAGAAGGGCACGCTCGACATGTCGAAGTCCGTCGTCAGCGAGACGACCGGCACCTTCATCATCCGCGTGCGTTTCCCAAATCCCGACCACATCATTCTGCCAGGCATGTATGTGCGCGCCACGCTAGAACTCGGTGCAGAGGTCGGCTATGCGCTGCCGCAGCTTGCCACCAGCCGAAATGCGAATGGTGAGTTGACCGCGCAGTTCGTCTCGGCCGACGGCAAGGTCGAAACCCGCATCTTCGAAAATGCGTCGCCCTCCAACAATGCCTGGCTCGTTACCGAGGGTATCAAGGACGGCGACCAGTTGATCGTCAGCGGCCTGCAGTCGATTGCGGCAGGCATGCCCGTCAAGCCAATGCCGATGAAAATCAATGAAAAGGGCATCGTTGTGCCCGCTGATCAGGCCGCATCCGGTGCAGCGCAAAAGCCCGCCGCGAAGTAATCGCGACGAACCGTGATCAGAGCCGCACAGGAACAGTAAGCCAATGGCCAAGTTTTTCATCCGACGCCCGATCTTTGCTTGGGTCATCGCGATCACGATCATGCTCGCGGGCTTGCTCGCAATCTTCACGCTGTCGATTTCGCAATATCCTGACATCGCGCCGACCACGGTGCGCATCAATGCGACCTATCGCGGCGCGAGCGCCGAAACCGTCGAAAAATCGGTGACGACCATCATCGAAGATGGCATGACCGGCCTCGACGACCTGACCTATATGACGTCGACCTCGTCGACCGGGTCTGCTAGCATCTCGCTGACGTTCGGCACCAGTGCCGACCCCGACATCGCGCAGGTGCAGGTCCAGAACAAGCTCCAGCTGGTGCAATCCAAGCTGCCCGGCGACGTCATCGATGCCGGCATCAGCGTCACCCGCTCGACCTCGAGCATTCTGCTCGTCGGTTCGCTGGTTTCGACCGACGGCAAGCGCAACTCGGTTGACCTCGGCAACATCATGTCGACGTCCATCGAAGATCAGATCCAGCGCCTGGAAGGCGTCGGCAGCATCAATATCTTCGGCTCCGGCTACGCCATGCGCGTCTGGCTCGATCCGTACAAGCTGTTGAAATACCAGCTGACGACCGGCGACGTTACCTCGGCAATCGAAGCGCAGAACACCCAGGTTTCGGTCGGCTCGCTCGGCGCACAGCCGGCCGTCGAAGGCCAGCAGCTCAACGTCACCATCACCGCGCAGAGCCAGCTCACCACCGTTTCAGACTTCGAGCACATCATCCTGAAGGTCGAGAAGGACGGCTCAACCGTCCGCCTCAGCGACGTAGCACGCATCGAGATCGGCCAGGAAAGCTACGGCGGCTCGTCCCGCTACAACGGCCAGCCGTCGAGCGGCTTTGCCGTCAACCTCGCCATCGGCGCCAACGCCATCGATACCGCCGCCCGCGTCCGCTCCGCCCTCGACACCATTAGTGGCGGCCTGCCTGAGGGCGTGGAGATCACCTATCCCTACGACACGACGCCGTTCGTCGAGCTGTCGATCGAAAAGGTCGTTCACACGCTGATCGAAGCCATTGTCCTCGTCTTCATTGTTCTGCTGGTCTTCCTGCAGAACCTCCGGGCAACGCTCATTCCGACGATTGCCGTGCCGGTGGTTCTGCTTGGCACTTTCGGCATCCTGGCGTTAGCCGGATATTCGATCAACACACTGACGATGTTTGCCATGGTGCTCGCAATCGGTCTTCTCGTCGACGACGCGATCGTCGTCGTCGAAAACGTCGAGCGCATCATGACGGAAGAGAAGCTCTCACCGCTCGAAGCGACCGAGAAGTCGATGGGCGAAATCACCGGCGCCATCGTCGGCATTGCGCTCGTGCTGACCGCCGTCTTCATCCCGATGGCGTTCTTCGGCGGCTCGACCGGCATCATCTACCGCCAGTTCTCCGTGACGATCGTGTCTGCGATGCTGCTCTCGGCCGTGGTTGCGATCGTTTTGACCCCCGCGCTCTGCGCGACCATGCTGAAGCCCGTTGCCGAACACCGCAAGCACCGGATCGGCGATTGGTTCAACCGCAACTTCACGCGTTCCACCAACGGCTATGTCAGGACCATCGGCTACCTGCTCAAACGGCCGATCCGCGTCATGCTCGTCTTTCTTCTCATCGGCGTCGGTTGCGCTTATCTGTTCAACCGCCTGCCGAGCTCCTTCCTGCCGCAGGAAGACCAGGGGGTTCTGCTGACCATCGTCACCACGCCTCCCGGGTCGACCACACAGCAGACCCAGGCCGTCGTCGAGAAAGTTGAGAATTACTACCGCGAGAACGAGAAGGATGCCGTCGATTCCGTCTTTGGCGCCCTCGGCTTCGGCTTCAACGGCTCCGGTCAGAACAGCGCGATCGTCTTCACGAAACTCAAGGACTTCTCGCTCCGCACGGACCCCAACCTGCATGCGCAAGCCGTCGTGACGCGCGCCCTCAAGACCTTCTTCACCTTCCGTGAAGCGCAGGTTTTCGCGCTGCTGCCACCGGCCATCCAGGGTCTCGGCGTCTCGAGCGGCTTCTCCATGTATCTCGTCGATACTGGCGGTCATGGCACCGACGCTCTCGACGCTGCCTCGAAGCGCTTGATCCAGGCTGCAAACTCCAGCGGCAAAGTCGTGGCGCTGCGCAGCAACAACAAGGAAGTCGAGCCGCAGATGAAGATTGTCATCGACCAGGAGAAGATTGGCGCGATGGGCGTCGATATCGCCGCGGTCAACTCGATGCTCTCGGTGATCTTTACGGGTCGCGACGTCAACGACTTCACGCTGAACGGCGAGATCAAGCCGGTCTATGTGCAGGGCGATGCCCCCTTCCGCATGCAGCCGAACGATCTGGACCATTGGTACGCGCGCAACTCGAGCGGCGAGATGGTTCCGTTCTCGGCCTTCACCCGCACTGAATGGGTCAAGGGCGCCCCGACGCTGGCGCGCTTCAACGCGGTGAGCGCCATCCCGCTCGACGGTGCATCGGCGCCGGGCGTGAGCTCCGGCGACGCCATGAACGAAATGGAAGCTTTGACGGCACAGCTGGGTGGCGGCTACACCGTGGCCTGGCAGGGTATCTCTTATCAGGAGCGCTTGTCCGGTTCGCAGGCACCGATGCTCTATGCGATCTCCGTGCTTGTCGTCTTCCTCTGCCTGGCGGCGCTTTACGAAAGCTGGTCGATCCCGTTCTCGGTCATCATGGCCGTGCCGGTCGGCGTACTTGGCGCCCTCGTCGCGGCAACGCTCTTCGGTCAGGCAAACGACGTCTACTTCAAGGTCGGCTTGCTGACGACCATAGGCCTAGCGGCGAAGAACGCGATCCTGATCGTGGAGTTTGCGAAGGACCGAATGGAAACAGGAATGGGACTGCTCGAGGCGACTCTCGAGGCGGCGCGCTTGCGCCTGCGCCCGATTATCATGACCTCGCTTGCCTTCATTCTGGGTGTCGTGCCGCTGGCGATTGCAACCGGGGCGGGCTCCGCGGCGCAGAACGCAATCGGTATCGGTGTGCTCGGCGGCATGCTGGCAGCAACCGCTCTCGGCATCTTCTTCGTCCCCTCATTCTTCGTTGTCATCCGCCGGATCTTCTCGCGGACGCAAAAAAATGAAGCGCGAGTGTGATATAAATGCACTGTGAGAAGATGAGACTCGTTGATACATTGCCGCCAACTGCTTCGGGATGGTGTTTCTCGTACGAGCGAAGCGCGGCCGATAGCGAAGCATGAACGCTTCTGACAAGAATAGATTTGGTCGAGTTACAGGAAGATTTTTAATGGCATCTTTTCGCTTTGCCTCTCCGGCACTTCTGCTTTTGCTCGCGGGCTGTGTGAGTGGCCCGGACCATGTTCCCCCGGAGATGCCGCTTCCGGCGAAGTTCAGCGAGGGCGGGGCCAAGAACATCGGCGACGTGTCGACGGCGGCCTGGTGGACGGCCTATCGCGACACCCGGCTGAACGGTCTGGTGGTTGAGGGCTTAAACGAGAACCTCTCGGTTCAGCAGGCGCTGGAGCGCATCAATGCGGCTGCCGGCGGCGTCACCGTGGCCGGGGCCGGCTCGCTGCCGAGCCTGGTGGTCGGCGCCAGCCAGACCACCAGCGGCAGCATGGGCGAGCGCCGCACGGCGAGCGGCGCCACCAACATCAGCGGCGGCGAGGCCAACGTCTCCTGGCTGCTCGACCTGTTCGGCCAGTACCGTCGCTCGAAGGAAAGCGCCCAGGCGAGCCTCGATGCCGCCTATTCCAGCGCCGACGTCGCCAAGCTCACCTATCTGCAGGATCTGGTGAACTCCTACATCGACCTGCGCTTCTTCCAGGAGCGCCTGGCGCTGTCGCGCGCCAACCTGAAGTCGCGCCAGGAAACCTACCAGCTGACCCAGTTCCAGCTCGAAGCCGGTGCGGCCTCGCGCCTCGACGTCGTCCAGGCCGAAGGTCTGGTGCAGTCGACGCAGGCCGAAATCCCCGGCCTGGAGACCAATATCCGCGTCGCCGCCCACCACATCGCCACGCTGCTCGGCCAGCCGGCCGGCTCGCTGCTCGGCGAGCTGTTGAAGGGCGCGCCGCAGCCGATCTTCCGCGGCGGCATCGCCTCCGGCATCCCGGCCGACCTGATCCGCAACCGACCCGACATTCGCGTTGCCGAGCGCAATCTGGCGGCGGCCACCGCCAATATCGGCGTCGCCATCTCGCAGCTCTACCCGACGATCACCCTGTCGGGCTCGATCTCGCCGACCTATGTCAAGCCGGCCGGCTTCTCCGGCGGCAGCCTGACCACCTGGTCGTTCGGCCCGACCCTGACGCTGCCGATCTTCGACGGCGGTCGCCTGCGCGCCAATGTCGACATCGCCAAGTCCGATGCCAAGACGCAGTATCTGGCCTGGAAGCAGACGGTGCTGAGTGCTGTCGAAGAGGTCGAGAACGCCCTGTCGGCGGTGCGCCGCGACGCCCAGACGGTGGAAGCGCTGCGCGCCCAGGTGAAGACGACCCAGGAAACCCTGGAACTGTCGACCGCCAGCTACAAGGACGGCGCCTCCTCGCTGCTCGACGTGCTCGATGCGCAGCGCCAGGTATCGCTGGCCCAGGCGAGCCTGGCCGCCGCCATCCAGCAGATGGCCAAGGATTATGTCTCCCTCAACGTCGCCATCGGCGGCGGCTACAATCCGGGCGCACCCAGAACCACCCAGCCGCCAAAGGCGAGCTGAGCAACAGCAGACAATAAGCCCCGCTTCGGCGGGGCTTTTTATTGCCGCCATGCGCATCCCAATGCAGGATAAAGGAGGGCGGCGGCAATTTTGGATTCGACAAGGACCATGGCCTGATATACGCAATGATTAAACGATTAATCTACGCATGTCGGAAACCATGCCTCCAACGCGACCCGGACCGAACCTGAGCAGGATTGCAACGTCGCTTGGCGTCTCCGTCGCGACGGTTTCCAATGCGCTCTCCGGCAAGGGCCGTGTTTCCGAACAACTGGCGGAGAGGATCAAGGAACATGCCGCCGAGCTCGGCTATGTTCCGAGCCAGGCTGGACGGGCGCTTCGCACCGGCCGCAGCGGCGTCCTCGGCCTTGTTTTGCCTGACATCGCCAACCCTCTTTTCCCCAAGCTTGCGCAGGCCATCGAATTCGCCGCCAGCGCCGCCGGCTACGGCGTGCTTATTGCCGACTCCCGGGGAGACGTCGCTACCCAGACCGAGGCGATCAACCGGCTCATTGAGCGCGGCGTCGAGGGCATGGTGATCGTGCCCCGCCGGGCGACCCGAATTTCTGCTGCCGCCTGTCCGGTCGCCGTCATCGATACGGCCTCCACGCCTGGCAACACCGTCGCCGCCGATCACATGCAAGGCGGCTGGGCGATCGCCGACCATTTGGCCGAGCTCGGACACCGGCGTGTCCTCATCATCGGCAACAATCCCGGTTCGAACGTCCAGAACGACCGTGCGGGCGGAGTCCGTTCCGGTCTGCGTCCCGGGATGCGTTCGGCAACTCTCTGGATCGAGACGCTGGAACGGCAACGCGGCAGCGGATGCAGCCTCGGCCTCGCTGAAAAGGTGCGTGAGGGCTATACGGCGTTCGCTGCGCTCTCCGACTTGCAGGCGCTGCGAGCTCTCACCGAATTGCAGCGCGACGGCATCGATGTGCCCAGCATGGCAAGTGTTACCGGTTTCGACGACCTCATCTGGTCGTCGGTCATCACCCCATCCCTGACGACGGTGGCGATGGACATGCACACCATTGCGGAAATCGCCATCTCGTCCTTGCTGCAAACCATACAGACGCGCGGCAGCCGCGAAGGCGTGCTTGTCACGTCCGAAACCGACCGCGTTCCGATGCAACTGATTGTTCGCCAATCCTCCGGGCCGGCGGACCCGACAAGAATGTCCTGACAGACGGAGAACAGCTGACATGAAGAATGCCCTCATCGCTTCCGCCGCGCTACTGGCGCTGTCGCCCCTCGCCGCGAAAGCGCAGGAAAAGACGCTGACGATTTCCGTCTATGCCTTTGCGCAGGACGATTTCAAGACGATCGTCTACGATCCCTTCGAGCAGAAGTGCAGCTGCAAGATCGTGGTCGAGACCGGCAACAGCGTCGAGCGTCTCGCCAAGATGGAAGCCAATAAGGCGAACCCGGCTATCGACATGGCAGTCGTCTCCATGGCCGATGCCCTGTCGGCCACACGCAAGGATCTGATCGACAAGGTCGATACCTCGAAGCTCTCCAATTTCGGCAAGCTCTATGACCTCGCCAAGGATCCAAACGGTGACGGCATGAGCGTCGGCTACACCTTCTACGCCACTTCGATCGCCTACCGCGCCGACAAGATGAAGGTCGAGTCCTGGGCAGACTTGCTGAAGCCGGAATATGTCGGCCACGTCGCCTTCCCGAACGTCACCACCAACCAGGGGCCACCGGCGCTCTACATGCTCGGTCAAGCGCTCGGCAACGACAGCCCGGACCTGAAGGCGCCGATCGAGGCGCTTGGCGAGAAGAAGGACGAGATCGTCACTTTCTATGAGAAGTCCTCGCAGCTGGTGCAGTTGATGCAGCAGGAAGAGATCTGGGCAGCCCCGATCGGCCGCTTCTCCTGGGCAGGCTTTACCAAGCTCGATGTTCCCGTGGCATGGGCAACCCCCAAAGAAGGCCAGACTGGCGGCATGAACGTCATGGTCGTTACCAAGGGTTCCAAGAACCGCGATCTGGCGCTCCAGTTCATGGATTTCTGGCTCTCCACTGAGATCCAGACGAAGCTCGCCGAAAAGCTGGTCGACAGCCCGGCGAACAAGGAAGTGAAGCTCTCCGAGGAAGCCGCCAACAACCTGACCTATGGCGAAGAGACCGCCAAGAGCCTGAAGCTCATCCCCTCTGCAGCCGCACTCGATAACCGTGCGGCCTGGTTGAAGGAATGGAACGAGAAGGTCGGTCAGTAACTCTCCAGGCCGGCTCTGGCCTTTGCCCGAGCCGGCTCCTCATCCCTCGAAAGTCACGTCATGTTTCAGAACCGCGCAGAAGCCCTGGCGCTTGCCCTGCCCGCAGCAGTTTTTGCCGCGCTGGTCTTCCTGCTGCCCGTCGTCGCGCTTCTCTCCGAGGGCTTCCGCATCGACGGCAGCTGGACGCTCGGCGCCTATACCGGCTTCTTTTCGGAGTCCCTGAACCGCACCGTCTTCCTGCGCACGTTTCGGCTCGGGCTTGAGGTGACCGCGGTCTCAGCCGTGATCGGCTATGCGGCGGCCTTTGCCATCGTCAACCTGCCGCCCAAGGGCAAGGGCAGGATGATCGGCCTCGTCACCTTGCCGCTGATGATCTCGCCGGTCGCCCGTACCTATGCCTGGATCGTCATTCTCGGCCGCACCGGTATCGTCAACGAGACCATCACCGGCCTGGGTCTGAGCGGCACGCCTCTGCGCCTGCTGTTCACTGAAACGGCCGTTTTCATCGGCCTGCTGCAGCTCTTCCTGCCACTGATGATCCTGTCGCTGATCAGCGCGCTTGAAAACATGCCGAAGGATGCCATCCCCGCCGCCCGCGTGCTCGGCGCCAACTGGTTTCAGGTGTTCTGGAAGGTGATCCTGCCGCTTACCCGGGAGGGCCTCGTCGTCGGCGGTACGCTCGTCTTCACCGGGTCGCTGACAGCCTACATCACCCCCGCCGTCCTCGGCGGCTCGAAGGTGCTCATGCTGGAAACGCTGCTTTATCAGCAGGTGTCCGTTGCCAACAATTTCGTCGCAGCCAGCGTCATCGCCTTCATGCTGATCGTCATGAGCTTTGCCGCCAACATCCTGCTCAAGCGCCTTGCCACGGCGAGGAACAAGCGATGACCGCTCGTATTCTCTCGCCGCTCGTTCTCGGCCTGCTGCTGATCTTCCTGATCGGCCCGTTCCTGATCATCATCGCAGCATCGCTCTCGGCCGGCGACACGCTTGCCTTCCCGCCACAGGGCCTCTCCCTGAAATGGGTCACCAAGGTCTTCACCATCGACAGCTTCCGCGACAGCTTCGCCATGTCGATGTTCCTTGCCGTCTTCGGCACGCTGTCGGCGCTGATCCTCGGCATCCCGGCCGCCTATGCGCTTTCGCGCTACAAGCTGCCCTTCGGCGAGACGGTGCGCACCGTCGTCTCGCTGCCAATCATCGTGCCCGGCATCATCGTCGGCCTGGCGCTGCTGCGCTATCTCGTCGTGCCCTTCGGCTTCAACATCACGCTCGCATTGTTCATGGCGCATACAGCCCTTGTTCTGCCCTATGCCGTGCGTGTTGTCTCCGCCAGCCTCAACAACTTGCGCTCGGATATGGAAGAGGCCGCCGTCCTGCTTGGCTCCTCGCGCGTCGGCGCCTTCGTCCGCGTCGTCATGCCCAATATCCGCGGCGGCATCCTGGCGGCCTTCATTCTCGGCTTCGTGACGAGCTTCAACCAGGTTCCCGTTTCGCTCTTCCTGTCCGGCCCAGGTGTGCGCACCTTGCCAATCGACATGCTGGGCTACATGGAAACCACCTACGATCCGTCGATCGCAGCCCTCTCCTCGCTGCTCGCCTTCCTCTCGATCGGCATCGTCTTCCTTGCCGAACGCTTCCTGGGATTGTCTCGCTATGTCTGACCGTTATCTTCAACTCGACAAGCTGACACTTGCCTACGGCGATACGGTCGCGGTGAAGGATCTCGATCTCGCGATCGCCAAGGGCGAACTCGTCGCCCTCCTCGGCCCGTCGGGCTGCGGCAAGACGACCACGATGCGATCGATCGCCGGTCTGCTCGGACCGACCTCCGGCCGCATCACACTCGACGGCGACGACATCACGCGCGTTTCGGCCAACAAGCGCAACGTCGGCCTCGTTTTCCAGTCCTACGCCCTCTTTCCGCATCTGACGGTCTACGAGAACGTCGCCTTCGGCCTGCGCCTGAAAGGCATCGGAGGCAAGGACCTCGACGCCAAGGTCAGCGCCGGAATCAGGTCCGTCGACCTTGCCAAGTTCGTCGACCGCAAGCCCGCGGAGCTGTCGGGCGGCCAACAGCAGCGCGTGGCGCTCGCCCGCTCCATGGTGATGGAGCCGAAGGTGCTGCTGCTCGACGAGCCGCTTTCCAACCTCGATGCGCGCCTGCGCCTGGAAATGCGCGCCGAACTGCAGCGCGTCCAGAAGGAAACAGGCATCACCATGATCTTCGTTACCCACGACCAGATCGAGGCGCTGGCGCTTGCCGACCGGATCGTCGTGATGCTGAACGGCGGCATCGAGCAGATCGGCACGCCTGAGGAAATCTACAACAAGCCCGTCTCGGCCTTCGTCGCCGATTTCGTCGGCTTCGAAAACGTCTTTGCGCTGGAGAACGGGAAGCTCGCGACATCCAACAGCCTCGTCGAGCTTTCAGGTCCAGCACCGCAGGCCGCAAAGGGCCTGGCCTGGCGTCCGCGCATGGTGATCCTTGGTTCAGGTCCTTTCCAAGGCACCGTGCGCGGCACCTCGTTTGCCGGAAATACCCGCGAGTATCTGCTCGAAACGCCGCTCGGCCCCATCAAGGCCGAGGTCGACGCCGAGTTGCCGACGCATGCGATCGGCGCCACGCTCGCATTCGACCTGCCGCTTGCCGCAGCTGTTCCCCTCTCACACTAAGGTAAGATCATGGGCGTCTGGATCGACACCGACATGGGCTTCGACGATATCGCCGCAATTCTCGTGGTGACCCACGTGAAGCTCGACATATCAGGCATCTCGCTCGTCTTCGGCAACACGCCGCTGCCCCAGGTGCGCATCAACGCCGCCGGCGCTGCCAAGGCCTTCGGCTGGACCTTCCCTGTTCACACCGGCTGCGCCATGCCCGTCCTCGGTGCCCTCGAGACGGCACAGGCCATCCTCGGCAAGACCGGCATCCCGACCAAGGGCAAAGGCCTGCCTGCCGCCCCGCCCTTGGACGAGAGCGATGCGTTTACCGCGCTTTGCCGCTGGCTGGAGGCGGACGGCCCGCACCGCATCCTTGCGCTCGGACCGCTGACCAATATCGCCGCCGTGGCCTTGGCACGCCCCGCTCTGGCCGCCCGGATCACGGAACTCATCTGGATGGGCGGTGGCGTCACGTCGGGCAATCACACCGCATCGGCCGAGTTCAACGCGCTGGCCGACCCTGAAGCGCTCGCCATCGTTCTCGCCCACGGCCTGCCGCTGCGCATGGTCGATCTGGATCTCTGCCGCAACGTCGTCGCAACACCCGACGACGTCGCGCCGGTGCGAGCTGCAGGCGGCAGCAATGCGACGCTGCTCGCCGACATGCTCGACGGTTACATCGACATCGGCACGAGCCGTGGCAGACATGGAATGGCGATCTATGACCCCTGCGCCTCTGTCGCCTTTGCCGCGCCCGAGATCGCCAGCTTCCGTCCTGCCCGGATCGACGTTGAACTGCAGGGCCAGCATACCCGCGGCCGCACCGTTGTCGAGACGCGGGCGACGCACGCCACGTTCAATGCGGAATACGCAATTGACATCGATGTCGAGAAGGCGCGCGCCCTTATCTTCGGCGCATTGATCGATGAGGCCAGCCGATGAGCGCCGCGGAACCGAGGGACCTCAACGATCCCACGCTTCGCGCGCGCGCCGTTGCCGCCGCACGCGGCGACGCAGCCTTCGACATCCTGATATCAGGCGGACGCCTGCTGGATGCCGTCACCGGCCTTACCCGTAAAGCCGACATCGGAATCGTCGGGCCGCTGATTTCAAGCGTCCATGCGCCTGCCAGCCGCACAGACGCAACAGAAACGATCGACGCCACAGACAGCATCGTTTCCCCCGGCCTGATCGATACGCACATGCACATCGAAAGCTCGATGGTGACACCGGCCGAGTATGCTGCAGCCGTCGTTCCGCGTGGTGTCACAACGATCGTCTGGGATCCGCACGAGTTTGGCAATGTGCATGGCCTGGACGGCGTGCGCTGGGCGATCGAAGCCTCCCGCGGCCTGCCGCTCCGCACGATCGTGCTCGCTCCTTCCTGCGTTCCCTCCGCACCGGGGCTTGAAGTCGCCGGCGCCGATTTCGACGCCGCCGTCATTGCCGAAATGCTCCGCTGGCCTGACGTCGGCGGCGTTGCCGAGGTTATGAACATGCGCGGCGTCATCGACGGCGATACCCGCATGACCGCAATCGTCAATGCCGGTCTCGCCTCCAAAAAACTGGTCTGCGGACACGCGCGTGGGCTCGATGGCGCCGATCTGAACGCCTTCATGGCCGCTGGCGTCACCTCCGATCATGAGCTGACCTCCAGCGCCGATCTGCTGCAGAAGCTGGCGGCCGGCCTGACCATTGAGCTCCGCGGTTCGCACGACCACTTGCTGCAGGAATTCGTGAGTGCCCTCAACGCCATCGGCCATCTGCCGTCAACGATCACGCTGTGCACCGACGACGTCTTCCCGGACGAACTGAAGGACGGAGGCGGCCTCGATGACGTGATTCGCCGGCTCGTCCGGTATGGAATGAAGCCGGAATGGGCGCTGAGGGCAGCAACCCTTAACGCAGCGCAGCGATTGAAGCGTTCGGATCTTGGCCTCATCGCTGCCGGCCGGCGGGCCGACATCGTCCTCTTCGAAGATCTGGTTGACTTCGCCACGAAGATTGTCATCGCCAATGGCGAGATCGTATCGACGGCCGGCAAGATGAATGTCCGCATGCCCTCCTTCGAGACGAAAGCCCTGCAAAACTCGGTCAAGCTGTCGCCGTTAACGCAGAACGACTTCAGGGTTCCAGCCGAAGGAAAGCGGGTTCGCGTCGCCACGATCGATCGCCCGCGGTTCACGCAATGGGGCGAAGCCGAAACCGTCGTCAAGGACGGTTTCGTCGTGCCTCCGGCCGGCAGCACCATGATTGCGGTCGCGCATCGGCACGGAAAAGCCGATGGGCGACCGCGCGTCGGCTTCCTCACGGGTTGGGGAACATGGCGTGGGGCCTTCTGCACAACGGTTTCCCACGACAGCCACAACCTCACGGTTTTCGGCGGCAATGCACGTGACATGGCGGTCGCTGCCAACGCTGTGATTGCCGCAGGCGGCGGGATGGCCGTGGCCAGGGATGGTCAGGTTGAAACCCTTCTGCCTCTGCCGGTATCCGGCCTTGTCACCGAGGCGCCATTGGAAGAGACGGCCGCCTCCTTCAGGGCGGTCCGAAAGGCGATGGAAAAGATCGTCGACTGGAAACCGCCTTACCTCGTTTTCAAGGCCTGCTTCGGCGCAACGCTTGCCTGCAACATTGGCCCGCATCAGACGGATCGCGGGATCGCTGACGTCCTGACCGGCAAGCTTCTCGAGAGCCCTGTGATCGCGGTTCTCTAGCGCAAGGAATAGCCGCATCCGGGCGTTTTTGCCCCGGGTGCGCTCGGCCATGGCGCGAAGTGCTGATCGGCCAGCGACCTAAGGCTCGGCCTTCAGCTCGCGCTCCACAAGCGCCGTCCAAAAGGCCACGCCGTAGCCGATTGCACTGTCATTGAAGTCATACGCCGTGTTGTGATGCAGGGCGCCATCGACAGCCGGCCCGTTGCCGAGCCAGACGTAGCATCCGGGCGCATTCTGGCCGAAAAAAGCGAAATCGTCGCCGGCGGTCGAGGGCGGAAAATTCGTGCGCACGTTTTCCCCGAACACCGCGACGGCTGCGCCGAGCGCACGCTCGGTGGCGTTCGCGTCGTTGACGACAGGCGGGATGCGTCGTTCGAACTGATAGTCGAGCGCAATGCCGAACATCGCTGCAGTACCGGCCGCAAGCCGGCCGATTTCTTCCTCGAGCTGATCGCGAACGTCAGGCGAATAGGCCCGAGCCGTACCGCCGATTTCAACAATATCGGGTATCACGTTGAGCGCCTTCGGGTCGCCGGCCTGCAACGAACATGCACTGACAACGGCCGGCTGCAGCGGATCGACGACACGCCCGACGATCGTCTGCAAAGACGCAAGGAACGTCCCGGCCGCCGTGATCGGATCCTTGCCGAGGTGTGGCTTGGCGCCGTGCGTACCTATGCCGCGAAACGTGACGCGCCAGCTGTCGGACGATGCCAGTCGCGGCCCCTCGACGACGGCGATTTCGTCGACGGCAAGGCCCGGCATGTTGTGCAGGCCGTAGACGGCATCGCACGGGAACAGCTCGAACAGGCCGTCCTCGACCATCTTGCGTGCGCCACCCCTGCCCTCCTCGGCCGGCTGGAAGATGAAATGCACGGTCCCTGAAAAGTCGCGTGTTGCCGCCAGATGTCGTGCCGCGCCGAGCAGCATCGCCGTATGCCCATCATGCCCGCAAGCGTGCATTTTCCCGGCAAATTTGGATTTGTAGGGACGATCCGCCACCTCCGGCATCGCAAGCGCGTCCATATCAGCCCGCAATCCGATCGTCCGTGTCCCGTTGCCGACCTGCAGCGTGCCGACCACGCCCGTGCCGCCAAGCCCCCGATGAACCTTGATGCCGGCCTCTTCCAGAAGCTTCGCCACGATGCCGCTCGTGCGCTCCTCCTCGAAGCCGAGCTCGGGATGTGCGTGCAGATCGCGACGCAACTCGGTGAGGAAGGGCAGATCGGTCTCGATCCGGGCGGAAATGGGCATGGGCCTGGATGTCCTGTAAATGCAAGCGGGCGCCAGAACGGCGCCCGTCGCAATCCTTTCCTTATTTAGCAATCAGTCCGAAAATTCAACCTTTTCGAACGGCTTATACCAGGGTCTCCCGCCATCGACCGTCAGCGCGACGTGCTGCCGAACAAAATGGTACTCACGAGTACATTATTTACTGAACGGTAATGCGGAGAGAAGTACACACGTGCGGATCGCCTAGAAGGAGGGCCGCATGGTTAGTGCAGTTTCCAGTTCATCGACATCCGCAACATCGATTTCGACGTCGACCTCGTCTTCGTCGTCATCGGACGATGCAGCAAGTATCAAGCAGGAGATCGCCAGCAAGAAGGCCGAGCTTGCCACCACAGAGGATCCCAACGAAGCACAATCGTTGCAAAGCGACATCTCAACGCTTGAAGCAAAACTGGCAAAGCTGGAAAAGTCCTCGAATTCCGCGGCCGGTCAGCAGGGCAGCGGCCAGCAGGCAAAACTTTCGGGCGAAGGAGACAGGATCGGAACGACGAATTTCGATGACGATAGCGAATTCGGCGAGCGGGTTGCCTACGTCTGATGTCAACGCGTGTGCGCTCAAGACACAGCGTCGGCAGGAAAACTCCCGAGCGGACGCGGCATCGCTGCAAGGGTTGGCCGGCGCGGGAAATATCCCCGTCCCGCAGATGCTGAGCGCACGCACCCGATCCTATCGGCGCACGCTTGACACTGTCCAAGACCGAATGGCCTAATCGCCGCAACGCGAAAGGGGCCACCGATGAGCGATGATCAAACGTCGAGCGACAGCAAGCTCACCACATCGAAGCGCCGGTGGGCGGCGGAGGGAAAATTTCTCACCGGCCGCATCAGTCGGCCGGAAACCGAACGCCTGCCGCCAGGACAACACCTCGTCAAGAATTGGCCGGTCCTGGATCTCGGCCGGCAGCCGCTCATTTCGACCGAGACCTGGCGCCTGGAAGTCCGCGGACTTGTCGAAACTCCGCTTGATCTCACTTGGGCCGCCTTCCAGGCGCTCGAGCAGAGCACCAAGGTCACCGACATTCATTGCGTCACCACCTGGTCGCGCTATGACAACAGATGGAAGGGTGTGTCGACCCGCGACCTGCTCGACCATGCGATGCCGAAGCCGGAGGCCCAGTATGTGATGCTGACGAGCTACGACGGCTACACCACGAATCTACCGCTCTCCGACTTCGCCGCCGAGGATGCGATCCTCGCAACTTCCTGGGAAGGCCTGCCGCTGACGCGCGACCACGGCGGCCCAATGCGGCTCGTCGTCCCGCATCTCTATTTCTGGAAAAGCGCGAAATGGCTGCGGCGTATCGATCTGCTGCCGGCCGACGCAGCCGGCTTCTGGGAAAAGAACGGCTATCACATGTATGGCGATCCCTGGCGTGAACAGCGCTACTCCGGGGATTGATACCAGTAGCGATTGCTGGCGGCGCCAGATGACAGAGCCGGTACCGCAATCTGCGCGCTATAGTTTGCAGATACCCTGCCGCTGCCTCTCGATATCTGCGACCACAAACCCGTTTAACGGGTAATTCGTATGGGTGCAAATTCACCTCAGAATAGATACAGAAAGCAATATATTTTTCAAATTAATGCCTTACGACGATTTGAACGCTATCGACTATTGAACCTCTACCCATTTTGGGTTGTTGTTGTATGCCGATTCCAGATATCGCGTATGGGTTGATGAACACGGGCACTTCATTTCACACTGTCACGCAGAAGCTGCTGGATGCGTGGTTGCATACCACCCCCCAGCTGCCTGCCGCGCCGGCAGATATCTATCGCGACGTCCTCGACCTTCTGACGATCAGGATGAGGATGACGCTCGTCGTTCTCGACGGCGAGGATCCGCTGCAATGGCATCTGAAGGTCGTGCGCCCCTCTGGCTTCAGTTCGCGTCTCCTCAACATCAACAAGCTCTTTGCCGATCAACGCATCGGCGAGTTCAAGGATCGTGCCTACATGGAAACGGCCGTTATCCCGCGCTATCGCGAGGTGATCGCCACACAGAAGCCTTCGATGGAACTGGTCAAGACGAGGGTGCTTGGCGTCAACCTCGGATACGAGCGGTTGATCCTTCCGCAAAAGACAACGGCGCGGCGCCCATCCTGGCTGCTGACGGTCTCGAATGGCCGCTTCATGTTCAACCCGCCGCAGCAGCAAGCCCGCATGGATGCGACTGACGAAGCGGTGATCCAGCTTTTGACGGAAGGCGCGACGGCCAAGGAGATCGCAGCCGATCTCGGGCTCTCGCATCGGACGGTCGAGCACCGCTTGGAGCGCATGAAGGAGCGTTACGGTGCGAAGAATACTGTGCACCTCGCAGCCATGCTGGTTGCAACGCACTTCGACCGCGATGTGGAGAAGAGCTAGAGCGTGATCCGCCGAAGCAGGCGCCGCCCGCAATAGACCACAGCAAGGATCGCCGCCGCGAGCGCCGTCAACGTCGCCATGCTTTCAGGATGCAGCGGAACGTCCCTCCACGCCGGGCGAACGACATCCGCAGTATTGAACGCATCACCGCTAAACTGGCAAGTGATCAGCGCCAAGCCGCCCAGCACCATGCCGGCATCGATCGCCGAGACTATGGCCTCGGCCTCGACAGCCTCGCCGCCCATGCCACGCATCGATAGCAGCACGGCCTTCGTTGCCGCGAGATATGCATGCGAGCACTCATTGAATGGACTGGCCTCGTCCGTCACGCCGCCGGGCATTTTTCCCCAGAGGCAGTAGGCGTGCTGGATTTGCGCATAGTTGAGTACGCGTCGGAACGGCTCGTTCGTGTCCGTGGCGCGCGCCGCGAGATCGATGATCCGATCGCGATACTGTGCGATCATGATCATTTCGCCATGTGAGATTTCAGCGATTGCGATGCCGGTGTGGGGACCACTGCTGCTCTGCTGGTGCGCGCTGGCCGCAACAGACCACAGCTGCAGCACTGCTATCATTGCCACGAAGAAAATGGAACGCCGGTAGGTCATCGCCTGGTGCAGGCTCCGGATCGCTCCGGAGCCTTCTCCGATCAATGAAAAGCCGGCGCGCGTTCGCGTGGGCTGGCAGCGACACCAAGCTTGCGTTCGGCCAGTGCGCCGAAGGCCAGGCCAAGGACGCCCCAGAGGATCACGTGCATGCCGATCGAAGTCGTGCGGAAACGCCACAGGACCAGCGCCGAATAATTCTCCGGCACCTCGTTGATCGGTGGCAGCAGATACTGCACGAGACCGATGAAGACGACATAGGCGAGACCTGCTGCAATCGCCGCATTCCAAACCCCAAACCGAGGCGCCAGGCGGCGTGCAAGCGCAATTGCCGCAACGAGGGCGGCGATCGAAACGACGATCATCAGGAAGAACAGCTCGGTCCTGACGCCGATCGTGTCAGGGTTGCCGACCGCCGGCGGGTTGGCCGGATATTTGATGTTGGGTACGATGACAACGGCGACAAAGGCCGCAATCGCAATGACCACAGACGTTGCGCGCGCTCCGAGCGTGCTGAACCGGCCTTGGACGAAAGCAAAGACGAGCGCAAACAGGCCACCGACGGCGATACTGTAAGCCATCACGCCGGTGAACAGACCAAAGCCCGCCTGCGTGGCACGGCTGACGATTTCGGGCTCGCCAGTTGCGCCTGCCGCCTGGGCAGCGGCTTCCTCGAACGCAATCGCCTGGTCGACAAGCGGCTCACCGAAGGTATGGGCAAAAGCGAAAACGAGGACGCCAGCGATCAGGCCCGCGAGCATCCCGCGAAGCAAAAGATTTCCAACCATGTCCGGAACTCCCTTAGTGGCAGGGGAAGCCGAGCAGATGCCGGCCGTCATGCACGAACTCGTGCACGTACATACCGTTGAAAAGCGCCATCGCGCCCTCTTCGGTGCCGACGAAATAGATGGCGATGAGCATCAGCAGACCGCCGAAGATCGCCCAGGGCAAAAGCTCGCCAACCGGAATCGGGGCCGGTGCGGCGACGGGCGCAAAAGTGGAGTCAGACATGTATTCCTCCTGGAATGACGCGTTCAGTCGAGAATTGTTGCGTGGCAGGGTCTGACTTCCAGTCCGAGGTATCCTCATCCTGATCACAGTGGCGCGACCGCACCGGAATTTCACCGGTTTCCAAACCCACAACAACACCGTTATATCTGCGGCTTCGAACCTGTCAACGAAACTTCATGCAGTGACAGGCCACCCTCCTTGTTATCCGGAGACGACCAACGTGATGACGCGCCTCACCTGGATCTGCCATGGCTCGACCGCCGCCAACCGCGAGGCGCGTTTCCCCTTGGACGAGCCCTTGAACGAGAAGGCAGTCATTGCCACGCAGGCAATTGCGCCTCGCCTTCGGCACGCCGATAACGTCTTCGCCAGCCCGACATTGCGCACGCGGCAGACGGCCGATGCGCTCGGCCTGCAGCCCGCATTCTCCGATGCGCTCGCCGATTGTGATTTTGGCCGCTGGGCGGGACGTTCGATCGCCGAAATCCAGCAAGCGGAGCCGGAAAACCTTGCGGCCTGGATGGCGCGGCCGGAGGAGGCTCCGCATGGTGGTGAGGCAATCGCTGCCGTGTGCACGCGTGTAAACGCCTGGCTGAGCCAGCGCTTGCAGGCCGGCGGCCACATCGTCGCCATCACCCATGCCGCGGTTATTCGGGCGGCCATCATCAGCACGCTGAACGCACCCGTCGCGTCATTCTGGATTGCCGACATCGAGCCACTCGCAATCGTCCACATGACGAGCAATGGAAGCCGCTGGTCACTGCGCGTCGAAGGCGCAACGGCTTAATTTTCAAGGCGATAATTTAGGCCAGCCTTACGCAAGCACGCCATGCCATAGCTTTCCGACCCGACACCGTCGGGGCGTCAATCCTTGCCCCAAGGAGGATCAAGCATGCCTTATGATTGGAGCGGCGCGCAAATGCGGCGCACGCGACTGCTACGCATGACCGCCGTTGTGATGCTTCTCCTGCTTGTCATCGGCGCATCCCTACTGATCAGGCCCTGAGAACGACAGGCGGGCGGCTGCACCGTTCGCCTTTCGAACCACCTCTCCCTGCGCCGTAGATGCAGATACCAAGAATTCACCCTTTGGTTTCAACATACCCTTCAGACTTCAATGATACACCGGCGCCCGGGTGGAGATGGAGTGAAGCATGCCGGTATTCTTCCAGAGCAGGGCCGGGAGGCAATGCCTGTTGGTCATGGCGTGGGGGTTAACGCTGTGGCTCGTCGGTGCGATCCTCGAATTGGACAACTGGCTGGTCGCTTTCGTCGGCGCCTACGAGAACTATGGTGCAGACAAGCTCGTCCTCGCGCTTGGCATCGGCGGCGCCATGAGCTTCGTTTATTCGATCTTGCGCATCCTCGACCTGCGCAAAGAGATGGAATTGCGAACCAGCGCCCAGGCCAAGGCCGACTGGACGGCAACACACGATCACCTTACCAAACTTCCCAACCGTTACGCATTCGAGCGCAACCTTGTTCCGCGAAGGACGAAGACCGACGTCGAAGACGCCGAGTGGGAGCAGAATGTTACGATCTTCTCGGTCGACCTCGACGGCTTCAAGAAGGTCAATGATCTCGTCGGCCACAATGGCGGCGACGCCCTGCTGATCGAAGTGGCAAAGCGCATCTGTGCGATCGGAAATGCTGATTGCGTCTATCGTTTTGGCGGCGACGAGTTTGTCGTCGTTGCGCTCGGCCTCTCCCCCCGGCACGAGGAACGCTTCGCGCGGTTGCTCATCCAGGCCGTAACACGCCCCATCCATATCAATGGGTTTGCCGTCGAAGTCGGCGCCAGCGTCGGTTACGATCGCTGGGAACAGGGTCGGGAACCGCTCGAGTACGCCGCCCATCGTGCCGACCTGGCCATGTACGAGGCCAAGTCACGCGGACCAAACCACCATATGGTGTTTGAAGCCTCGATGCAGGACAAGGTGGCAAAGCGCGCAACGCTGGAATCCAAGCTGCGTATCGCAATCCAGAAGAAGGCGATCCGGCCGTTTTATCAACCGTTGATCGATCTCAAGAGCGGCAAGGTCTGCGGCTTCGAGGCGCTCGCCCGCTGGACGGATGAAGAGGGCGTCGCCATTCCGCCGCCGGTCTTCATCGGGATTGCCGAAGAAACCGGAATGATTACCGAGCTCTTCGAAGATCTACTGGCTCAGGCCTGCAGGGATGCGCTGGCCTGGGACGACCACGTCACCCTGTCTTTCAACGTCTCTCCGGTGCAGATGGAGGACAAGCTGCTGGCCTCGCGCATCTTCAAGGTGCTTTCGGCAAATGGTCTGCCACCGCGCCGCCTGGAGATCGAGATCACCGAGAATGCGCTGATTCAGGATCCGGCAGTTGCCGCCATCATTTTGGACGAGCTCCACGATGCTGGCGTCCAGATCGCCCTCGACGATTTCGGCACGGGTTACTCAAGCCTCGCCCAGCTCGCCCGATATCGCTTCGACAAGATCAAGATCGACAAGAGCTTCATCGCGACCTACCGCGATGATGAACGCCAGGAAAAGATCATTCGCGCAATGCTTGGGCTCGGCCGCAGTCTCAACATCCAGACCACTGCCGAGGGCATCGAGGAGCATCGCCAACTCGGGCACCTGCTTCAGCTCGGCTGCGATGTCGGACAGGGCTATCTCTTCGGCAAGGCCATGCCTGCCGAAGAGACGCGCTCCTTCGTTCTTGATCGTGACGAGGCATTGGCCAGCGGATAAGCGCCGCGAAATACGCGCCGCGCGCCACCTCGCACATCAGAAATTCGTGATGGAACCCTTTCAGACAGGGCAACGTTAGCTCGTTGGTTCTGTGGGCGGACACTTCCACTGAAAGTGTATCTGCATGCCGCATGGGCCGCGATCATTGATCGAGCCCAGCTCGATTGGTGTGCAAACGGAGTGGACCCTTGTCATAGGAGAGGGATTTATCATGTATTTTCGTATAATTGCTGCCTCGGCGGCCTTTATGGGTCTTGCGGGGGCTGCATCGGCCGCTGACCTTGTGAGCGAGCCGCCGGCAGCCCCGGTTGCACAAGCCGCACCGGTTTTCACCTGGAACGGCTTCTATGTCGGCCTGCAAGGTGGTGGCGCCTGGGGCAACGGTGACTTCTCCGGCATCGGCGACGCCAACCTCAACGGCGGCCTCATCAACGGCTTCACCGGATACAACTGGCAACTCGACAACAATATCGTGCTCGGCGTCGAAGGTGACGTTTCCTACAATTGGAACGATGAAACCGTTGGCGGCAATGAATACAAGTTCGACACGACAGGCTCCGTCCGCGCCCGCGTCGGTTACGCTCTCGATCACGCGCTGTTCTATGGAGCCGCCGGCTGGACGGGCGCAAGAGGCCATGTAAACACACCCGTCGGCGATGACGACGCCACGTTCTCGGGCTGGACCGTTGGAGCCGGCTTGGACTACGCCTTCACCGACAACATCTTCGGGCGGGTCGAATATCGCTACAACGATTACGGCAGCAAGGACCTGCTCGGTGTGGACACCGACTTCAATCAGAACGTTGTCACCGTCGGCGTCGGCTTCAAGTTCTGAGATCTCTGAACCTGCCGACGAACGGGCAGGAAATGACAAAGCCCGGGCAACGACCCGGGCTTCGTTCATTTGATATGACGGTGACCGCCGTGAAAGGCGGTCCGTTCGCCTTCTAGTGGTTTCCGCCGTGGCCACCGCCATGGTTACCGCCACCTTCGTTACCGCCACCCTGACTGCCGCCGCCCTGGCTGCCGCCACCGTCGTTGCCGCCACCCTGATTGCCGCCGCCCTGGCTGCCGCCACCTTCGTTGCCGCCACCCTGGCTGCCGCCACCCTGGCTGCTGCCGCCCTGGTTGCCGCCGCCTTCGTTGCCGCCGCCCTGGCTGCCGCCGCCCTGGCTGCCGCCGCCCTGGCTGCCGCCGCCCTGGCTGCCGCCGCCCTGGCTGCCGCCGCCCTGGCTGCCGCCACCCTGATTGCCGCCACCCTGGCTGCCGCCACCCTGGCTGCTGCCGCCCTGGCTGCCGCCACCTTCGTTGCCGCCACCCTGGCTGCCGCCACCTTCGTTGCCGCCGCCCTGGCTGCCGCCACCTTCGTTGCCGCCACCCTGGTTACCGCCACCCTGGTTGCTGCCACCCCGGTTGCCGCCACCTTCGTTGCCGCCACCCTGGTTGCCGCCACCTTGGTTGTCTCCACCCTGATTACCGCCGCCTCGGTTCTCGCCACCTTGGCTGCCCCCGCCGTGGTTACGACTACCGCGCGGACCGTCACCCTTGGAGGCGTGCTGGCTTTTTGGGCCATCGCCGCGAGGGCCGTCGCCCTTGGAGCCGTGGTGGTCTTTCGGGCCATCGCCCCGGGGGCCGTCCCCCGTGGAGCCGTGATGATCCCTGGGACCGTCGCCGCGAGGGTCATCGCCCTTCGAACCGTGGTGATCTCTCGGGCCATCGCCGCGAGGACCGTCGCCCTTGGGACCGTGGTGGTCTTTCGGGCCATCGCCGCGAGGGCCATGATCTTTGGGTCCGTGGTGGTCTTTCGGACCATGGTGATGGTGGGCCCCGCCATGATGACCACCGCCGCTGCTGCCATCGCCGCCGTCACCATCCCCATTGCCACCGCCGCCATTGCCATCGCCGGCGCCACCAGAACCTTCGCCTGTGTTGCCGCTGCCGCCGCGTCCATTGCTATCACCGCTGCCAGCGTCGGAGCCGCCGGCATTCCCTCCCCCGGAAGAATTGCCTGCGGACTGCCTGCCTCCCAGCAATCGGCCACCGTGATGATCAGGATCGGCAAAAGGATTAAGATTGATGGATGCTACCGGCCCGCACAATCTCTCCTCAATCGTGCCTGGCCGCACCGCCTGACAATTGAGCCGCTGACTCTGTGCACTTGCGAGGCTGGTTCCGGCAAGAAGAAAAGCGATGCCGGCAGAAATTGTCAGTAAATTTGTACGCATAGTTACTCACTCCCAAAGTTAACAGAGCGTTAACGAGGAGATTTATACAGTCCTAATAAAGTAAAAAGAAGAATAACTATCGTAAACAGACCCTAAAACGTTAGTATATAGTTAACCTTTAAAATATAAAATTCTAATTAAAAGGTGGCAGCTTAAAGTGTATAATTGGCAGGTCAGCACTCAGCCGAAGGGATGTTTTCGATGCGAGCCTTTGCAGCTTTCGCGGCGTTCACTCTTGTTTTCGCAGCGTTTGCGGGTGAGAGCTACGCAGGCTCAGCCCTTCGCCCATCACGCTCGATCGGAGCCCCGATAGGCTTTCCCTCCGCATGCACGCGCTATGCTTGGCTCTGCCATGGCACCGGCGGTCGTGAGATGAGCGACGAAGAGGCGATGCCCCTGCTCCAGAAGGTGAATAGGCAGGTCAACGCCGGCGTTGCAGCAGCAACGGACACACGGACATCAGGAAAATCGGAATACTGGTCGCTGCCCATTAACAACAAAGGCGACTGCGAAGACTATGCGCTGCTGAAGATGAAGACGCTGCTCGGCGCAGGCTTTGCATCAAACAAACTGGCGCTTTCGGTCGTAATCGATCGAGGCGGCAACAACCATGTCGTCCTGCTGGCGCGATTGAAGTCAGGCGACTATGTGCTCGACAATCTTGTCGGTAAAGTAAAACCCTGGGCAAGCACGGGATATACTTTCTTGGCAAGCCAGAACTTCAGCAACAAGAGTGACTGGCAAGTAACGCTGGCGGGCCCGAGAGCTGCGCAATTCTCCGGAACGTGAGGAAGTGGGATACCGCAATTCTCCAATTGCCCGATCCAGGAGAACTCCTTCATGCGACCGAGCAAGGGTTAGTGGACCGACGGGTCCTCTTCTTCCAAAAATGTTCTGATCCCTTCGCGCGCGACCGTCGCCAAAAACTCGTCAAACGCCTCGCGATCGGTCGCAAAGGGCGCCTCCCATTCGATGAGGTCCTCGTGCTGGGTCACCACTTCCATCTTCCAGTCGCCATTCGTGCCCGCAGGGCGGAAGATGTCGACGAGCACCGTTACGCCGTCATCGGTGAACTCACCAGCAAGGTCGGAATGCTCCAGTTTCGGCTCGTTCGCCATTCTCAAATCCGATCCGTGATTTCGTCGAGTAGTCTAAGCCGCAACGATGACACGCCTGCAGACCCACCATCGTGCATAGCGTACGCAAAGGAGAAAGGCCCGAGGCCAAACTTTATTGAAAATTCCACAGGAGAAAATGCGTCATTTAGCTGGTAGTGGAGGCGCGCCTTTCAACGCATCTCTGGGATTATCGTTGGCCGTGTCGAGGCTGCGTGAACTGAGGGCATAGCATCCAGGATCCGGAAACCGAATACCCGTCGCCTTCGACGGCGGGCTTTCTGCGGAGCGGAAGACTACTTCCGCCCCCCACTTGGGCGAGGTTTTCCGCCCGCTCCACCTGCGGTCTTGGCGTCGGGCGCCTGGCCAAAATTGGTTCCCCCTAGTGCCCTCCACCGCTCGTATTTGCAACTTGGCGCTCCGATTTGCGCTGGATCTCAGCCGCATCGGTTTTGCTCATTCTAGATTCCTCTTCCTTGCAAGAGTGATCGCTGCCCGACGTAGCCGGCAGATGAAATCGATTTTGGGAGAAAAGGTCTGCTTGACGCCAACGGGCGCGAAACGAAGCTCGACTAGCAAACTGAAACAGGTAAGCAGAGCCGCCATTGTGTTTAAACCAAGTTCTCTAGACCGGTGGAGCAGCCAACAAAAAAGGCCGGGGCGAAACCGCACCGACCTTCCTCACATCGCTACTCACACCAGTGCCAGTACATCCGTGGTCAAAAGCAGAAAGCAATTGCGGCGATTGCGAGCGACAGATACTTTCCAGCGCTCATCAGCAATGCCGATAGCAGGGATATAGGCACTCCCCGCATGAAACGCAACCTCAATTTTTGGTTTTGTTACCGAGACCTTATAAAAACGAAAATTGCAGGAATCACGTTGCATGCGGAGCCGCGCTCAGGCATGGTGACTCCTTCAGCAGCCAATGTTACGGGCGCTGCTGCATCAGGGCTACCGGCCCTTGCCCCAAATGGAAGGAGGACCGAAATGTCTTCCGAACTTAGCTCTGTCTTGAAGTCAAAAGACCTCACGATGCTGCAAGGCGTCTTGGATGCGGCTGGATACTGTTCGGCCAGTAGCGTTGCTGATCCCGAACGATACAACGTCGCGGCGAAACTGCTTATCGAACGTTTCCGGCACGGGATGACCTCCGCCGACGACCTATCCCGGGAATTGGAAAGGCATTTTGGCACTGTGATTTCGGCAATATCTCCGCCAAGCTTCGAGCGGACGCGCGCTGCCATTCAGGGACGCCCTCTCCAGTAGAAGCTTCCGGGAGCCGCAGGGCGGGGCTCCCAAAGGCGTCGGCCGCTCATAGCCTTCTGCTCTTGGGCTATGCAAAACATCGAACCTGACGACTTTGTCTCCGCCCCACGGCGCTTTCAAATTCTCCCTCAATTTCAATCGACGACGGTCCAGCTACTCGCGATCGAACATTGCAGCCGCTGCGCCGAAGCGTTGCAAGATGCAAGGGCAATAGTGGTAGCGGAGGACCGTAGCGGCCTCTATCACCGACTGGATTCCTCGGGCCTTATCGACTTCGGAAACTGGCAGATTGCCTTGCGGAATGCGATGTCTGAATATCTTCGAGTCGCAACGCCGAGTACAAACGGCCAGATGGAGCCGGTTAATGCCAGGATGGAAGCAGCCCCCGTCTCCATGGGTGGCGAAGGCATCGAGGATGCCGGTGACGCCATCGACCTGCCCCTGAGTTAGAGACGTGCCGAAAATACCGGATGCCCGGCGGCGCACCGCGGCGAAGAGAATCTTGCGGTCGATAAGATGTTCAAGATTTGTCTGAAGGAGAGTGTTGCAGTTCCGCACTCGACTCGCCGCTGAAGCGATGTTTCAAGTAGCGAAGCCTAAAGTTGGGAGTTGGCGATGTACTACGAGTGGGACGAAGCGAAAGCGAGACGGCAGTATCTGGTCAAGTTTGCCTCGGTCTGGCTAGCAGCGATTGCGCTGGCATTTCTTCCTGTGTGGTGGCTGGTACAGGAAACCACCTTTTAGCCCGTCACGGGGCGGACCAGCGATATTGCCATCAATATTACAGCCAGAAACTTATTTTGAGACGACATCGCTCCTAGGTCCGGTAGGCTCCATATCCATGTGGGGAGGAGCTAGGATGACCTCGGAAGCTCATGAACATCAAGCCGACTGGCAAAGCATCGCCATGGTGCTAACAATGCCATTGGCCATTGCCATTGTTTCAATTGGATGCCAATTCTTTCTTTAAATCACGCGGTTACGCCGGCCTTGAAATAACCCGCAACTCAGCCAAAAAGCCGGGCACGGTTGGTTGCGAGGCCGCTGACCGGCTTGGACCTTGGCCAGTTCAGAAGAGATCTGAAGGCCTCGACGCGGCAGTGAAGAAGGCGTCGCGGATCAGCGAAACCCATCGCCTCGAAGCCGGCCGCCATCATCGCATCAGTCCGAACGAACGTCCCGCTACACTCGTAGGCGATCTGAACTGCCTTCGAATGTGTCTTGATCCAAACGTCGCCCTGATCAGGCAGGCCGGCAGGAAGGAGCTGAGCTGCAGCCTGAACTGCCTAGCTGACACACTGGTGACAGAGGCGGCGGCGGGATCGGGAAGGCGACCACTCCTGACTATCCTCAGGAAGCTTGCCGGCGACGTGCGTGTGCCCGCCAAAACCGCGGCGCATGCCATTCTTGACCGGCACGGGCTGGTCGCTCTTCCCGGCGTGATGCCTTTCAGGCTGCTGTAAATGATATGCCCCGCTATGCAGCGGGGGACGAGCGGCGAAGCAGCATTTCTTCAAAACCATTTACGCATTTCTGAAAAAAGGCAATGTCCGGTATTGGCGGCGCACAACTGCCGTAGGCGTCGTCGGCTTTTGACGCCCCAAGCGGACGTTCGTGCCTCGGCTGTCATGCCCATGCCCCCAAACGGCCATTCCCATTGCAAACTCGGACGTAACGCGTGGTTGGAATCGGTCTTGGATCGCAACGAGGCTACACGCCATCAGCCGTTCCTCCTGCCGCCGCGGCAAGGTATTCTTGTCGCGGATTGCAGCGAGTGTTAGCATCGAACGTGGCGGGATGTCCGGATAGCCGGATGGCGAAGTTGGCGGCGACCGCACCGTCACGGAAGCAGGAGCGCGCTAGCCCGTCGCCACGGCGTCAAGCCGCTTGCGCGCCGCACGGGCTCGACCTCGAAGCACTTGTCGCCTTGTCTCTTCTTGACTGGTCCTTCGGGCGAGGAGGTTGTCCATGTCTGCGCATTATTTGGACCATCCGTTACAACCGGGCGATCAGGCCCCGAACATCGTCCTGGATGCGATCTCACGCGAGGGGAAGATCGCACTTGATGAATTTCGCGGCCGTAGCCCGTTGTTGATAGGTTTGTTTCGAGGCCTGCTTTGCCCGTTCTGCCGACGCCATGTCGCGGCGATGGCACAGCTCGTCCCGGCCCTACACGAGAAAGGCGTGGACTCTCTAGCGGTGGTAAACACCCCGGTCGAACGCGCGCGACACTATTTCCGCTATCATCCGATACCCGGTCTTCATGCTGCATCCGACCCGGAGCGAGCTTCGCACCGCGCTTTCGGCTTACCCATCCTCGAGTTCACGCAGAATGAGACCAACTGGCCTTACAAGGTCGGAATGGATGTGGTCATGACAATGCGGGTTGATCTGCCGGGGGAGTTGCCCGAACCGATGGATCCGGCGGCCGCGGGCGACCTTCTCAGCGAGAAGGATGGGTACGAGATCACAGAAGCCGATCAGCAGATGAGGACACCCGGACAGATGCAGCTTGTCGGCCATTTCCTGCTCGATCGAGAAGGCGTGGTGCGCTGGAGCTTCACAGAAGTTGAAGAGGAAGGCCGACATGTGTGCCGGGCGCTAGATCCCGAAGAATTGATGTCGGCAGCTTCCCAAGTCGCACATTGACAGCGAAAAACTCGGTCGACGATCAGCGCGCCGGCGGGTTGACTCTGCTACGCGGACAATCGCCATACCAGAAACCGTGCAGAACTCCGCGAAAAGCGCAAGACGCAGAACGCGTGTGTTCATGGGCGGTTCAGGCGCGATGGTTCTATGTAGTTAGCGAGGAGGAGTTCATGATGAAAAAGCTCTTATCCGCCCTCGCAGCTGTAGTCCTGGCTGCCTCTTTCGCCCTACCGCTAAACGCCGCGCCGATGTTCGTGCCGAAAGCAGAACAAGTGCAGACCGGCGATGTCGTGCAGGTCAAAAACCGGCACCATGGTCATTGGCGTTCGGATCGCTACTGGAACCGGCGGTACGCCTACCGTTCCTGCGGTTACTACGGCAACTGCTACTCTCGCCCATATGGATACCGCAGTTATCCGAGGTACTATGGCTATCCTCGGTACGATGGCGGCTATCCTGACTATTATGGCTACCACCGGCGGTCGGGAGTGACCCTCTATTTTGAATTCTAAAGCTTGTCGCGTCTAAATCGCCTCATACCCTGCGGCCTTGAAGTAGTTTCGACATTCTTCAACGGGGAACAGTGCACAGATGTCGCTCAGGGCATTTGATATTGCGTCGAAACTCCTTGCGGCTTTCTTTCGTAGGAGCGTCTTGAGTTTCGAGAAGGCCATTTCGATCGGGTTTAGATCGGGCGAGTACGCAGGTAGAAAAAGCAGCCAGGCACCCTTTTGTCTGATGAGATTTTCGGCCTTTTCGCTTTTGTGGAAACGAACATTGTCGGCAATCACGACGTCGCCCTTGGATAGAGTTGGGACGAGTTGCGTTTCGATCCAGGTCTCGAATATCTCGGCATTCATTGGCGAGTTGACGATCCATGGGGCGACCATGGAATGCGATCTGAGGCCAGCGATGAACGTCTGCGTCTTCCAGGATCCGAAAGGCGCATGACTGCGGTAACGGTGGCCCTTTGGCGACCATCCGGAGCGTTTTGTCAGCTTCGTGTTCGTTGACGTTTCATCGATAAAAGTAAGGCGAGCCAGAGCCTTATCGAAGAATGGCTTGCGCCTTTCGAGCCATAGACTTCTCGCCCGAGCGATTTCCGGGCGAAGCTGCTCGCTTGCCATGAGGCTTTTTTTATGGCTCAAACCGAGCCGGTGCAACATGCGTCCAACGCTCGAGCGATGCACAATGACGCCGCGCTCTGCAAGCTCGAGGCACAATTCGTCAAGCGTCAAATCACCCTTCTCAGCCATACGTTCACGGAACCATGTTCCATGGTCGCTCAACTTGCCGCCGCCGACATGGCCCTGTCGTCTTGGCAACAGAGAGCCCGTTTCACGCTTCAGGATAACAAGGTTATTCACAAACCGAGGCGACACACGGAAATGCCGAGACGCCTCGCGATGGGTGTTACCTTCTTCAACGAACGCAACAACACGGGAACGCAACTCGATCGGATGTGATTTGCCCATGATCGGTCTCCTTCCAGCTACGAAGGAATCACAAATCGGCCGATTCGAGAACCTGAATCAAAAAACGGGCGACGCGCTTTAGCCGATGGCATTCGCAGGTTAGGGAACGCCGCAGCCACCATATAAGGGCGCACCACCACAAGGAAGACTTGGCCCCGTCGGCGCGAATGCCGGCGGGTTTTTCGTGTTGCATCCGTGTTGCAAGTCATAAACTGCAACACGTTGAAAAGCCCGGAAATGGGCCGTTATAGCACGCAACACTGCAACACGGACCAGGCAGCCAATAATTACAAATTATGTAATAATTTCAGTTAGTTGACTGGTAGCGGAGGAGGGATTTGAACCCCCGACACAAGGATTATGATTCCTCTGCTCTGACCTACTGAGCTACTCCGCCACTGGTCAACGGTGCCATTCGCGATGCGGCGGCCCGTGGGATGAGCGGCTTATAAGGTGCGCTTCGGCTTTGTGTCAAGCGCATGATCGAGAAAATACCACAGGCTTTTTCAAGCTGCGACCGGGCTCGCTAGCAGGGCCTTCAGCGAGGCTTCCGCCGCCGGTTCGCGCTCGGAACGCTCGATGAAACCACCGCCGTAAACGCGGGCGTCGTCGCCATGCGCCGAATAGAGTGCGCAGGCCTGGCCCGGCGCAACGCCAGCTTCCCCGATCGCGAGGTCGACGTAGATGCCGCTCGCATCGGCATGCAGGACAGCGGGTGTCGGGGCCCGCGTCGAGCGGACCTTGGCAAAGCATGCGAAGCCTTCTCCCGAGGCAGCCTCGGCAAGCGGCTCGTCGCCGAGCCAGTTGACATCCCGCAGATAGACGCGGTGCGTCTCCAGCGCCTCCCTCGGCCCGACGATGACCCGGCGAGACCGGGCATCGAGATAGACGACATAGAGCGGTTCGCCAGCGGCAATGCCGATGCCGCGGCGCTGGCCGATGGTGTAGTGTAGGATGCCTTCATGCTGGCCCAGCACGCGGCCGTCGAGATGGACGATCTCGCCTGCGAGCGCCGCATTCGGCTTCAGCTTGTTGATGATGTCGGAGTATTTTCCCTGCGGCACGAAACAGATGTCCTGGCTGTCAGCCTTCTTGGCGACAACAAGGCCCATGTCTTCGGCAAGCTTACGGGTTTCGGCCTTGGGTAGGCCGCCAAGCGGAAAGCGCAGGTAGTCGATCTGCTCCTGCGTCGTCGCAAACAGGAAGTAGCTTTGGTCGCGATCGGCATCGGCGGGACGATAAAGCGCGCGGCGACCGGGATTGCCAGATGCCGGATTGGACCGCGAGCGAATGTAGTGGCCAGTTGCCAACGCGTCGGCACCGAGCTCCTTGGCCGTTGCCAGGAGATCCGCGAACTTGACGGTCTGATTGCAGGAAACGCAGGGGATGGGCGTCTCGCCGGCCACATAGCTGTCCATGAAGGGATTGATCACAGTGTCGCGGAACCGCTTCTCGTAGTCCAGCACATAATGGGGAATACCAAGTGTCTCGCAAACACGACGGGCATCGTCGATATCTTGACCGGCACAGCAGGAACCGGCGCGGTGAACGGCCGCGCCATGATCATAGAGCTGCAGCGTAATGCCGAGCACGTCATAGCCCTGGCGTTTGAGAATACCTGCCACCACGGAGCTATCGACGCCGCCGGACATGGCGACGACAACGCGGGTATCTTCCGGCCTCTTGTCAAAATCCAGTGTGTTCACGGGTGGCTGCCAATTCTAAGCTTGCTGCGATCCGCCCATCAGAGTCGGCGGATTTGGTGTGTCCGAGCGGGATCGGCCGCCGGACTTTCGTTGCCGAGGATATAGAAAGGATTGGGTTCCTGCGCAAGAGGCGGGGGATTTGCGGGCATCTCGGCGCAGATTTCAACCCTTACGCAATCGCTTCAGAGTATCCCGAACAGCTTCCACGCCATCCCAGCGGCGGCACATCCGAACAGTGTGGGAATAACCGACATCCTGAACCGGAAGATCGCAACAGCGGCGGCAATACTGAGAACGAGCGATGGCAGTGCCGGCGACGACCACACGGGCAGCTCTATCCATATAGGGCCGAGCCGATGGATGCGCGCCTCGGTGAACAGGAAGTGCAGGCCGAACCAGATCGCGAGGTTCAGAATAACGCCGACCACGGCAGCGGTGATGGCCGACATGGCGCTCGCGAGCGCCGCATTGCCCCTGAGCTTTTCAATGAAAGGCGCACCGAGAAAAATCCAGAGGAAGCACGGCACGAACGTCACCCAGGTCGTAAGCATCGCAGCCAGCGTAGCGGCTGTGATCGGATCGAGGGTCCCCGGGTCGCGATAAGCGCCCATGAACCCCACGAATTGGAGAACCATGATCAGCGGGCCTGGCGTCGTCTCGGCCATGCCGAGCCCGTCGAGCATCTCCGTCGGCCGCAGCCAGCCGTAGTGCTGCACCGCCTCCTGCGCGACATAGGCGAGCACGGCGTATGCGCCACCGAAGGTCACCACGGCCATCTTGCTGAAAAAGACGCCAATCTGCGTGAACACGTCATCTCCGCCGCGGAAGACATAAAGCAGCAGAAGCGGCCCGAGCCAAAGCGCAAGCATGACAGCCGAAATCTTGAGCGACCACAACAGGTTCGGCCGCGCATGGACCGGTGTTTCCTCGCCAAGCGCGGAGTCTGCATCGGCAAGAACACGACCGGTCGTGGCCTTGTGGCCATTGCCTGTCTGGAAGAGCCTCGAGCCGGACTTGGCCCCCGCTAGGCCTATGATCGCGGCGACCAGAATGATCAGCGGGAACGGGACATGAAAAACAAAGATCCCCAGGAAGGCCGCGGCCGCGATGGCGATCATGGCCGGGTTCCGGAGCGCCCTGCCCCCGATCCGAATGACGGCTTGCACGACGACCGCAAGCACGGCGGCCTTGAGGCCGAAGAACATGCCTTCTACGGCGTCGACGTTTCCAAACACCACGTAGACGTAGCTGAGGGCAAGGATGGACAGGAAGCCGGGCAAAACGAAAAGGATGCCGGCCACAAGCCCTCCTGCCGTCCTGTGCATAAGCCAGCCGATATAGATGGCGAGTTGTTGCGCCTCGGGCCCAGGCAACAGCATACAATAGTTGAGAGCGTGCAGAAAACGCTGTTCGCCGATCCACTTCTTTTCGTCGACGACGATCCTGTGCATGACGGCGATCTGCCCGGCCGGGCCGCCGAAACTCAGCGCCGCCACGCGCAACCAGACGCGAAACGCCTCGCCGAAGGAGATGCCGTGGCTCATGACGCCCGCCGTTCCCTCGGCGGGCGTATCTGTGACAAGGTTGGCCATCTCAGCTTCCCTTCTTCGCGGAGGGCCAATTGTGGGTTTCCTCGGTCGCGTCCCGGCACCATCGGTAGAAAGCATCGTACAGGGTCATGCCTGCGGCCAATTGCTCGAGGTCGTCGGCAAACATCCGCGAGAGCCCGAGCGAGGCCGCCAGTAATCCCGCCGCTTCGGGCGCGAGATCAAGCCTTGCGGTATCTGCAGCCCTGACGATCGTAGCAAGCCTAAGGAGCGGCCCGGATTGAAGGGCGAATTCCTCCACCATGATATCGAACGAGCATCGATCGCCGCGGTGGCTCCAGAAGACATCCTCGATGTCGAAAGGTGTTGCCCCGAAACGGTCGGCGACCATAAGCACGTCCGCGGCAGGAACGAACAGAAAGACCGCGGACGGATCCACGAAGCGGCGGATCAACCAGGGGCACGCTATACGGTCGATCTTCGGGCGGGCGCGAGTGACCCAAACCGTCCGCCCCTTGGCGTCGCGAGGCGGCAGCTTCTCCTCGGGCACGGCGACCCCGCCTGCCTTGATCCATGCCTCGAACCCGCCCTCGAGCGTTTCGGCCTGCACGCCCATGACACGAAGATGCGCGGCAACGCCGTGGCTGAGCTTGGCGCCATGGTGGCAGACGATGACGGCCGGGCCGTGGATTTCAGCACCCCATTCGTCCACATCCTTGAATGGCCTGCGGATCGAACCGGGGATGAGACGAGGATCGGCGGAAAAGTCCTCGTCATTGCGCACATCGATCAATACCGGTGCACCCGGCGTGCCGATGAGGCGGTTCAGTTTATCGGTTGAGATTTCGGTGAATGACGGCATCGCGCGTCCTCCGTTTTAGCGGCTTCGTTGGACGCGACTCTTCGGCTGGCGCCTCGTGGGGTGATCGCGACCCCATGAACCATATGATCCACGGTGGGTCGGGTATGTCAACACCTTCCAACTGCTTGCGCTGCCGGACAATTGAGATGTAACGACTGAACCACAGGGCGAAGCCGCAGCAGCCAAGCTGAAGGACCTTCAGGTCGCCGTCAGATTTGAGAAGCAGAAGACCCATGGCGGGTAGTTTGTGAAAGGTAGTTCGAATGGTCGACGTCGCCGGCTCAAGACCCTCGGCCCTGCGGGCGATCCCGAAAGGCGTCTGGGCTCTTGGCTTCGTCTCCCTGTTCATGGACATCTCCTCCGAGATGATCCACGCGCTGCTTCCGGTCTACATGGTTGCCGTCCTCGGTACTTCGGCATTTGCGGTCGGGCTGATCGAAGGCATTGCCGAGGCGACCGCCGCCATCACCAAGGTGTTTTCCGGAGCACTGAGCGATTGGCTTGGCAAGCGAAAGCTGCTTGTGGCCCTGGGCTACGGCATGGCTGCGTTGATAAAGCCCGTCTTTCCCTTGGCACCATCGCTTGGCTGGCTGGTGGCAGCACGTTTCATAGACCGCGTCGGCAAGGGCATCCGCGGCGCGCCACGCGACGCCCTGATCGCCGATATCAGTCCGAAGGAAATCCGTGGCGCAAGTTTCGGTCTGCGCCAATCGCTCGACACGGTCGGCGCATTCCTTGGGCCGGCGCTGGCTCTTGTTTTGATGTGGTGGACCGCCGACCACTATTCGACAGTCTTCTGGATCGCGGTCATCCCGGCGTTCTGCTCCGTCGCGATTATCCTCTTTGTCGTCAAGGAACCGCAGCGGACCGAGCAGCGCCGCATTCGGGTCCCGTTCCACCGCTCGGAGCTGGTCCAGTTGCCTGCGATCTACTGGCTGGTCGTTGCCGTTTCGGCAGTATTCACCCTTGCGCGGTTCAGCGAGGCCTTCCTCATTCTCGACGCTCAACAGATGCGGCTTCCCGTCATGTTCGTGCCGGTCGTACTGATCGTCATGAACATTGCCTATGGGTTGTCGGCCTATCCGGCAGGCGTCATGGCGGACCGCGTTGACCGGATAACTCTGCTGATTGTCGGCCTGGTGCTTCTCGTTCTCGCCGACCTCAGCCTTGCGCTCCTTCCCGGATTGGCGGGCCTCGGGATCGGGGTACTGCTGTGGGGTCTCCACATGGGATTTACGCAAGGGTTGTTGGCCGCCCTTGTTGCGGATGCCGCACCCGCCGAACTGCGCGGAACCGCCTTCGGCATCTTCAACCTGATTGCGGGTACCGCGCTTCTCGCAGCGAGCGTGCTTGCCGGTGCCCTTTGGGACTGGGGCGGACACCAGATGACCTTCTTCGCCGGCGCGGCCTTCGCTTTGCTCGCCGGCCTTTCGCTGCTGCCGCTGAGAAAGCGACTAAGAAGTGCTTCGTAAAGCCAGAGCTGGCGATCCGGCGTATTGGATAAATGATGAAAATCCGCGTGCGCGGTAGCGAACACGCGGATCGGCGATCATCGACTGCCGATTATCCGGCCGGCGATCTTGAAGGAAGCTTGCCCACGAAAATCGACAAGCAGAATGCAATCGCCCAGGCCGTGAAAAATGCCTTCAGCCATTCGTGCAGCCATTCTGCTGTCGGCCCGAGCGTCAGGAGACTGAACAGTCCCGTCATGCAGAAGGCCATCATGCAGGCGATCAGCAGTCGGGCGATCAGCAGGGTTTTGGTATCGGTCGTTGTCGTTCTCCACGTGGGAGGCGGACTGCGCCAGAAGCGTTCTCCAAAGACACAGGCACCACCTCTCAGTAAGGTCAGGTGCCGTGGGTTCGCCTTTGGCGACCAATTCCCGCTGGTGCGAGGGGCCGGAATAACCAACCGGCCGATCATTTTTCGGCCCGCTCTGGTTATTGCGGCATGTCGAGTCCGTCAATCGACAGGGCCAAAGGAACAGTGAGCCGTCGCCTCACGCGCTCGCTCGCTTCGCAGCCCGATCCTAGTCGAACTTCTCAGTCGTATCTGCCTTCCCCTTCACCCAATAGCCGGACGCCTTGATCCAGTGCAGCGGATAGCCTCTCTCGGCGACCAGATACTCGCGAACGGCGCGCGTGACCGAAGCCTCTGCCGCGACCCAAACGAAGGTCCCGGGCTCGATGTCCATGTTGCGCAAGATTCTCAGCAGCGGCCCGGCGTCCGTCGCATCCGAAAGAGGACGGTCCGCCCAATGCAAATGCAGGTCCGCCTTGGTTTCGAAGATCTGCCTCTCTGCCGGACCGGCCACCGCAGCGATCGCGGTGATTACTGTACCGGTGTCGCATTCTTCGATCCGGCGTCCCATCGCCGGCAAGGCAGTCTCATCGCCGATCAGCAGCCACCGGGTCACGCTGGCGGAGACCACCGCCGAGCCTCGCGGCCCACCGATGGCTAGCGTATCGCCCCGGGATGCATCGATCGCCCATTGGGTCACCGGACCCGCCTCATGCAAGGCAAAGTCGATCGTCAATGTGCGGGCATCGTTGTCGTACCGCCGAGGCGTGTAGTCGCGGCGCGCTTCGCCCTCGGCCGCGGGTACGAAAATCTTCACGTGATCGTCGGGCGCTAGGCTGACGAAGTCCGCGAGATCGTCACCCGTGAGGACGATGCGGCGCATGCCCGGCGTGATATCGGTGACTTCGGCGACCATCAGGGAGCGGCGACGCAGCTCATGGCGAACCCGTTCGATCTGTGGAGCCGGCAGGCTGTGAGTTGGGTTTTGATTGTTATCCATCGTGTCCTTCAGAGGCTCTTTGCCTCGATCCGCAGGACACAGTCGCGCAGATCGAAGCCGCAGAGCCGTTCGATCATACGCGTTGAGTGACGTTAACGCTTACGTGACCGAGAGATGCTCGGCCATTGACGAACCCGATGTAATCGACATCTCAAGGCCGTGCAACAACCGCCGGCGGCAAATGTCGATTGTTGCGAAAGTTTAACTTTCATGCGGGCGTCAGCCGGTCAAGACTTCCCGGGCGGCGGCCGCTCAAGTGGAGGCTGGACTTGCCGATTGGATCGATTTCAGGATCGGTGACGCGGTGCAGATGATCAGTGAGCTCACGGATGGCATCGACCTTGTCCTGGTGGATCTCTGGAAGGACTTGTACCTGCCATGCCTGGAGGCCTTTTACCCCAAGCTCAATCCCAGCGCGATCGTCGTTGCCGACAACATGCTGCGTCCGGGCGACGAGAACGTCAGGCAGTATGGCGCAGCTATCCGGGCCAAGCCGGGCATTACCAGTGTGCTTCTGCCCGTCGGTGGCGGCATCGAGGTCAGCCGCTTCGGTGGGTGAAATCGAAACCGGCGGTGCGGGCCATTCAAGCCTGATCGGCAAGGCTTGGATCGGCAAAAAGCGTGCCGTCAGCAGCCCCGAAACAGGTTCTGATGGCAACCACGATCCAGATCCCCGACAGCGCGACGACCAGAACTCCGCCAAAGATGGCGATCGCCGGGAGATGAACCGCCGCCGCCAGGCGCAGCGTGGCAACCGCATAGACTCCGATCGGGAAGGTATATCCCCACCAGCCGAGATTGAACGGGGGGCCGTTCGGCAGGTAGCGCGCAGTTGTGGCGAGCGCTATGCCCAGCCACCACAAGCCATAGGCCCAGAGCAGGATTGCGCCGAGGAGGGCGGCACCGGACATTGCACCGGCGAAGACGCCGAGACCGTTGGCGATAAGCACCGCGTTCCCGTTCAGGGTAAAAAGGATCAGTCCGAGCGCGCCGGTCCCGATCGGACCGAGCGACAGGAAAGCGGTCGACGCCATGTGAGCCGGCGGCAGCTTGTGGAGGACCATGCGCAGGAAGAGGATGGTGAGCAGCCCCAGCGCCAGCGGCACCGAACAGGCCCAGAGCACGTAGCTCGCAAACAGCACCGTCATCTGGTCACTCGCGCCGGGAATATGCGGAAGAAGCAGGCCGCCGCTTGCCGCGGTCACTTCGCAGGCAACGATCGGCAACAGCCAGATCGCACTCATCTCTTCGAAGACATGGTTCTGCCGGGTGAACATGGCAAATGGGATGGCCAGTCCGGCAAGCACGGCGAGCGCGGCATCAAGCCACCAGAGGCCGATGGCGACGGGAACGGCCGCTTCGCCAAACCGCGTCAAGCCGAAGATGACCGTTCCGTTGACGATCGTCGCAAGTCCCATGGGAATGCACCCGAAGAACATCGATACGACGGGGTGTGAGAAAGCGCGCAAGGCCTCGCGCGGGTGTCGGATCCATTTTCCGGCATAGAGGATCGAAAGACAGGCAAACAGCACGATATTCGAGAGCCATAGAACCTCCCCGGCCGCAACCAATGCCAGTGCATTCGGGAACTGTGCGAGACAGGTGGCAAGAATGCCTGTGCCCATCGTCGCCGCGTACCAGTTCGGCGTAAAATGCAGGACGCACCGGCGTCCTTCCGATTGCGTGGGTCGAATGCCTAGGACGGTGAATGCGGTCATGGCCATATCCTTAAGAAGTCGTCCATCGATACGCCCACAGATCAATCGATTCCAACGAATTGTAATTCTAGTTACGTTCGATAAAATCGAATGATCGAGCCACAGCGAATGATCCCTTGACCCTCGAGCAGCTTCGCATTTTCGTGGAGGTCGCCGCCCGCCAGCACATCACCCAGGCAGCGGCCCACCTCAACATGACGCAATCGGCCGTCAGCGCCGCAATCACTGCGCTTGAAAGCAGGCATCACGTTGCGCTGTTTGATCGCGTCGGACGCTCGATCGTGCTGAACCAGACCGGACGCGTGTTCCTCAAGGAGGCGCAAGCCGTCCTTTCGAGCGCGCGCGCTGCCGAAGCCGCTTTGATGGATCTGTCGGGTCTCATGCACGGTGAACTGTCGATCATGGCCAGCCAAACCGTCGCCGGCTATTGGCTGGCCCCACGTCTCGCGGACTATCGCAACCTCTACCCCGGCATCGCGCTCAAGGTTCTCATCGGCAATACGGAGGAAGTCACCGACGCCGTAGTGCAGGGAAGGGCAGAGATCGGCCTCATCGAATGGCCGCAGGAACGCCGGAGCCTGTCGGCCAGAAGGATTGCCACTGACGAGATGATTGTGATCGTCGCGCCTGGACACCCCTGGGCCGACGGCAAACCGCTAACCGTCGACGACTTCCCGAAGACGGCTTGGATCCTGCGCGAGACCGGTTCGGGAACCCGCCGCGCATTCGAGAGCCTACTGGAAACTGCCGGGTTGACGGCCGCCGCGCTGGATATTCCAATGTCGCTGCCGGGCAACGAAACGGTGATCGGCATCGTTGAGGCTGGACTAGGGGCAACGCTGATGTCACGAAGCATCGCCGCCCCTTTCCTCCGGGCTGGAACTCTCAAGGAGGCGAACATCCCGCCCCTGCCCCGCCCGTTCTTTCTGCTGCGCCATCAGGAACGCTATCGCAGCAAGGCTGCCGACACCTTCGATGCGATGATTTCAGCCACGGGCTCCGACAAGCAAGGGTGAGGCGTCGCCTTCGATCAGAGCCTGCGCCTCGGCCTGCAGCATCGGCCTGCCAAGCAGGAAGCCTTGCACCTCGCTGAAGCCTTCGGCGCGCAATTTCTGCAACTGCTCCTCGGTCTCGATCCCTTCCGCAAGCGTCGTTGCGTTGAAGCCGGAGCCGATACCGACGACCGCACGTACGATCGCCAGATTGCCGGGATCCGTTTCGATGCCAGAGACGAAGCTGCGGTCGAGCTTGATCTTGTCGAAGGCAAAGGCCCGCAAGTAGCTGAAAGACGAATAGCCGGTGCCGAAATCGTCAATGGCGATGCGGATGCGAAGTTCCTTCAATGCCCGCAGCAGCGGCAGGCTTTGCTCGACGTCGGCAAGGAAAACGGATTCGGTAATCTCGATCTCGAGGCGTTCTGGACGAAGGCCGGTCTCGTCGAGTGCGGAGACGACCATCGCAAGCAGGCCGTTGTGCCGGAACTGGCACACGGAGAGATTGACCGCGATCTTCAAATGATTGGGCCAGGCAGCCGCCGCCCGGCAGGCTTCGCGCAACACCCACTCGCCGATCTGGATGATGAGGCCAGTTTCCTCTGCGAGGGGTATGAATTCCATCGGCGGAATGAGCCCTCGGACGGGATGGCGCCAGCGGATCAAGGCCTCGAAGCCCGCCAAGCCATCGTCATCAAGTTGCACGATGGGCTGGTAGTGAAGTTCGAACTGGCCCTTTAGTAGCGCCTCGTGAAGTTCGGACGTGAGCATGTGCCGGCGCTCTGCTTCCAGACGCATCTCCGGCAGATAGAAGCGGTAGGTCGAGCGGCCGCTCTCCTTGGCTGCATAGAGCGCAAGGTCCGCGTTCCGCATCAGGACATCGTCGTCCTCGCTATGTTCAGGCGCAAGCGCAATGCCAATGCTACAGGTGACGTGCTCGTTGACGCCGTCGAGATCAAACGGGGTCGATAGCGATCTGAGCAGACGTTCGGCAAAGCGTTCGATGCTCTCGCGTCGCTCCAAGCGCAGAAGCAGCGCGAATTCATCGCCGCCGAGGCGAGCGACGAGATCGCCGTCTGCCACCAGTTGCATCAGACGTGCCGCGACCTGGCAGAGCAACGCATCGCCTGCCGCGTGGCCCTTGCTGTCATTGATGTGCTTGAAATGGTCGACATCGAGGTAAAGCAACGCCAGCGGGTGTTCCGCCGTGGCGATCGCTGCTTCCCGCTGGATATGATCGGCAAAGAATGCCCGGTTCGGCAGGCCGGTCAGTGCATCATGCATTGCCATGTAGGCGAGACGTGCCTCGACCGACCGCTCCTCGGTCACGTCCTGGGAAATGCCGAGCACATAGCGCGGCGCACCGCCATCCGGTGCGGGAAGTGCACGCTTGATCGTCCGCAGGATCCGCGGCGCCCCATCGGCGCGCTGCATCGTCTCCTCGAAGCTGATGGTTGCTCCGGCCCCAAGAGCCCTAGAGTCCTGCTCGCGAAAAATGGCCGTTTGCCTGTCGTCGAATAGGATGCGATCGCTCTGGCCGACAATGTCTTTCGGGTCATAGCCGACGATGCCGCCGCAAGCCTCGTTGAAAAGGATGTAGCGGCCGTCTTCGTCCATGTCCTTCACGAAGACGCCGACGGGCAGGTTGTCGACGATGCTGTCTAGCATCGAGCGCGTGTCGCTCACCTGCCGCTGGGCTGCGTTGACCTCGGTCCGGTCCTGAACGATCGCGAGGATCGCATCCCGCCCGTCAAAACGAACCGCCCGCCCATAGGTAAGGACTTCCAGGGTGTGGCCATTGGCTTTCACGTGCGTCCAGCGCTCGGCGCGTTCCATGTCGGTTCGGCGCTGCACGGCATCGAGCATTCGCTTGCGCTCCTGCTCCGGCCTGATGTCGAGGACCGTCATGCGCGCATAGTCCTGGCGCGAATAGCCATAGAGATCGACAGCAGCGTTGTTGACGATCAGGAAGCGAAGGCTGCCGGGGTCGTAAACCCACATCGGCGAGGGATGGGTTGCAAACAGCGACTGAAAATCGTCGTTCGGCGCATCGATCGGAAGAAGTGCTTTCTGAAGACCGGTCATGAGGAAATCACATGAAATAATGGCGGCGGATCGACAGGTTATAGACAGAAAAGCTAAATAAAATCAGAATCATAGTGCGCCCAAACTTTAGGCGAAACGCCTTTGGATTGTGCAGTATATCTTCCGGCTCTGTTGTCGTTTCTTTGGCTTATCGATCCGGCATCCATCGTCAGTGACGGGCGTGACTGCACTGACCGTGATCCGCCAGAACCTCGATGACCCGGCACTGATCGACGCGACCATGACCGCAGCCTTCCACCATCAGTTCCAGTTCCGCCTTCAAGGCCATCAGGCTTCGGATTCTCTGCTCGACTTCGACGAGACGGGCCTTGGCGATCGCGTCCGCAGAAGCGCAGGACTGATGTGGATCGTCCTGCAGTGTCAGAAGCGCGCGGATCGCTTCCACCTCGAAACCAAGCTCGCGAGCATGGCGGATGAAGGCGAGCCTGCGCAGATCTGCGGGTTCGTACGCGCGTTGATTGCCCTCGCTGCGGTTTGGCTCCGGCAGGAGGCCGATGCTTTCGTAGTAGCGGATCGTCGGTACCTTAACGCCGCTTTTTCGGGAGGCCTCGCCGATCGTGATCTTTTTCATGATTTTCCTCTTGCACCTCTAGTCGCTAGAGGATGTAGGAAGGATGCTTCTGTCTGACAAGGAAGCGGATCATGGGTGAAACGGTGGAGAAGCGTTACAGGGTTGGCGGCATGGATTGCGCCGGCTGCGCAGCCAAGATCGACACGGCCGTCCGGCGTATGCCAGGCGTCGAAGACGTTTCGGTCTCAGTGACGGCAGGAACGATGACGGTGCGCCACGATGGCAACAGCGACCCTGTCGCGATCGAAAGGAAAGTGGCGAGCCTCGGCTATGCCGTCTCGCAGGTCGCCGGAAGGTTGCCGGCCCAAACACCACCGGCAAATCATGCACACCAGCACCACGACCACACTGACCATGATCATGCCAACCACGATCACACAGGTCACGAACATACCGAGGAAAAGGCGACGGACGCACTTCAGGGCCTCCACGGTCACGACGTGACAATGGCCGGACCTTGGTGGCAAAGCAAGAAGGGCCGCCTGACAATCCTTTCCGGCGCAGCGCTCGTTGTCGCCTACGTCATTGGTCACCTCGTGCCGGCAATTGCGCCCTATGCATTCATCGTGGCAATGCTCGTCGGGCTTGTTCCAATCGCTCGGCGCGCCGTCGCCGCCGCCTTCGCAGGCACACCCTTCTCGATCGAAATGCTGATGACGATCGCGGCGGTCGGCGCGGTGATCATCGATGCAGGCGAGGAAGCCGCGACAGTGGTCTTCCTGTTCTTGGTCGGCGAACTGCTGGAAGGCGTCGCCGCCGGCAAGGCGCGCGCGAGCATCCAGTCTCTGACGAGCCTGGTTCCGAAGCGTGCCTTCCTCGAAGAGGCTGGTACGACCCGGGAAGTGCCGGCCGAGAGCCTCGCCGTCGGTTCGACCATTCTCATTCGTCCGGGCGACCGCATCGCGGCTGATGGCACCATTCTCTCCGGCGAGAGTGCAATCGACGAAGCGCCGGTCACCGGCGAAAGTACGCCAGTGCGCAAAGGCGATGGCGACATGGTTTTTGCCGGCACCGTCAACGGTGACGCAGCGCTTCGGGTAAAGGTGACGGCCGCGGCAGCCGACAATACGATTGCACGCGTCGTCCGTCTCGTGGAGGAGGCGCAGGAATCCAAGGCGCCGACGGAGCGCTTCATCGATCGTTTTTCTCGCTATTACACGCCTGGCGTCGTCGTCGTTGCAGCCCTCATCGCAATCCTGCCACCGCTTCTTGCAGGCGGCGCCTGGGACGAGTGGATCTACAAGGGCCTCGCGATATTGCTGATCGGTTGCCCCTGCGCCCTGGTGATTTCGACCCCGGCCGCAATTGCCGCCTCGCTGTCTTCGGGAGCGCGCCGTGGCCTGCTGCTGAAGGGCGGCGCGGTCCTCGAGACGCTTGGCAAAGTCACCGCCGTCGCTCTCGACAAAACAGGCACGCTGACGGAAGGCAAGCCGCAGGTGACTGATGTGATTGCGTTCGGACAGGACGAAGCCGAAGTCCTCAAATATGCCGCCGCCCTTGAGACTGGGTCTAGCCATCCGCTGGCGCTGGCGATCCTGGCAAGGGCAACGGCCGCGGCGATCACGCTCCCCGCAACGACAGACGCCAAGGCTCTAGGGGGCAAAGGCATTACCGGGACGGTCGAGGGCCAGCCGGTGTTCTTCGGCTCTCCCAAGGCCGCCGGCGAGCGAATTCCTCTTACGGCCGATCAGACGGCGCGCATCACGGCGCTCAACGACGATGGAAAAACGGTCTCGGTGCTCGTCGTCGGCGACACGCTGGCAGGAGCCATTGCCATGCGCGACGAACCGCGTGACGACGCCAAGTCCGGCCTTGCGGAATTGACGGAGGCAGGCATCAAGATCGTCATGCTCACCGGCGACAACCGCCGCACCGCTGAGGCCATTGGCAAGCAGCTCGGCATCGAGGTGCGCGCCGAGCTGATGCCGGAGGACAAGCAGCGCATCGTGAACGAGCTGAAGCGTGATGGTTCGATCGTTGCCAAGGTCGGGGACGGTATCAACGACGCTCCGGCGCTAGCTACAGCCGATGTCGGTATCGCCATGGGCGGCGGCACCGATGTGGCGCTCGAAACTGCCGACGCCGCCATCCTGCATGGCCGGGTCAGCGATGTTGCGGCATTGATCGCGCTTTCCAAGCGCACCATGCGCAACATCGTCGAAAACATCACCATCGCGCTCGGCCTGAAGGCCGTGTTCCTGGTGACCACCATCGCTGGTATCACCGGCCTATGGCCCGCGATCCTGGCCGACACCGGTGCCACGGTACTGGTCACCATCAACGCGCTGAGACTGCTGAAACCGGCCAAATAAGGATCGCCGGTCCCGCGCCCATCCACAGCGAGCGTCGGTCACGGAGACATCGGTCGTTCGTTCTACCGTTTCTCTCCGAGGTACTGAAACAGTGTCCGCCTCCAACGCTGGTCGTGGATTGCCTCGAGGACGGCGACGTCGATTGCCTTGCGATACGGGCGGCCGAGCGGCATGGCAAGCCCGTAGCTCTGCGGTTCGAAGTCGATATCCAGGACTTGCACGGTGCTGGAGAAATGTTGCTCCACTGTCCAGGCGAGAAGCGGCTTGTCGTACACGAAGGCATCGATCGATCCGGCTTCGAGCGCCTTGAGCCCGTTGTCAACCTTTGCAAACGTGCGATGCTTGATGCGCTCGCCGTCCAGGAAGCCGATGGTTGCCGAGTTGGCCAGCGTCCCGACGCGCACGCTCGGCAGGTCCTCCACGCCGTTGACCAGCCCGCGCATCTGCCTGGTCGTCAATGCGGAAGTGACGCTGGCAGTAAAGACCGCGATCGTGATGATCGAGACCACCATCCAGATAATCGCGAGCGCCCTGCCCGCGATCGTGATCGGTCCGCGATGTCCGGTGCTGGCTTGCGTCATTGCCTCCGCGGACCACCAAATGCTCGCGCCCAATCCGCGTCCCACCGGTCCTCCGAAGTCGTCGTTATGGCGCCGCTCAAACAGCCATACCAGCGCGCCGACGAGCAGCGAGATGCCGATCAGCGCTCCCGCCGCCTGCAGGAAGCCCGCTGAGATCATCGTCCGGACGATTTCGCGCCACACCGACACGCTGTTGACGGATACCGCGATCCCCAGGCCGGTATCGTAGAAAGGCTGGCTGAAATCCACGCTGCGTTCGCGTTCGGCCGTGATCGTGATCGCCGCCACGGAAACATCTTAGTCGCCCCGCGACGTCGCTTCGATGAGCTTCTGGACATCAGGTTCTTCGGAGAGACGAAATTGCAGTCCGAGCTTCTGTGCAACCTCGCGCCAGAGCTCGATGGAAATGCCGCTCCAATTGCCGTGAGCATCCTTCATCGCGAAGGGCGGTGCCTCCTTGGTACCGATAACAAGCTCTCGCTGAGGAAAGTCCTGCCTATTTGATTGCTGCGGCATCTGGCCGTAGACACTGCCTTCACCAACCGCAGCTGCGCCGATCGCCGCGAGGCCAATTAGCGCGCGCCCGACATAGCGGAGCGCGCCGTGCAGCCAATTACGTCCGCTGCTCGCGTCAAACACTGCAAGGGAGACTGCCATCATACCCGTTCCACCAGCCTCCAACGTCGAAAAGAACCGCCCGCAGGGGCCGCCCAGTCCGCCGTGATCGCCGGCTGGTCACCCCGGTTGGGCGGCGGTCCGAAGCGAGCCACGGAAGAGCGTAAATTGGAAGTACGTTACGGTAAAATTGCTCTCAGCTTCACGGCGTTCGTGCGCCTGCAAACCTCTTGCGCCGTTTACCTTCGGAATTTGCACGCGGCCCGGAACATTTTGCGCGCTAGGGAGTTAACGTTAAGAGGAGGAGTAACATGACGAATGACTTCAACAAACCAAACCCGATGAATACCTCAGCGTCCAAGAGCAAGACGCTATGGATTGTTTTAGCAGCCATTGTCGTTATCGTAGCTCTAGCAGCCACTTACTGGCCGAGATCACAGAGCAGCTCGACCGCGACAGCTCCGAACGCACCGGCTCCGACCGCTTCTGAGCCAGCTTCGCCGCCACCCGCATCGACTGCACCGGCAACAGCGCCGGCAGCTAATCCGCCAGCAGCGAATCCGGCCGCTGACGCTCCGGCAACTCCTGCGGCTCCTGCGGCTCCTGCGGCTCCTGCCGCTCCGGCTCCTGCGAACCCGCAGTAATTTCGAGCCCGCTTGCTCAGGCGGGCTTTACTGCTTCCCCAGAATAGAGGCCGGCTGTTCGACTTAGTTCGCGCCGGCCTTGAGGACACGATGCGTGCTGGCATCGAGCGCATTGCCCGCCTCCCTGCCGTCCTTGGCAAGACCATTCGCCGTGTTTGCGCAGGATGAGAGGCCGATTAGCGATGCAAGCGCAATGGCGATAGCGACGGCTGACTTTGTCATGGAAGCTCCCGAATTGACCGTGAAAGAACGATAGTCGCCCGCGTGACAGTGATCAACTCGGACGACCGAGAGCCAAAACGAGAAAACCCGGCGTAAGGTTCCCACGCCGGGTTTTCTGATTGCCTTGGGAGCAAAACTCAATCGACCGCAAAGACCAGCGGCTTTGCCTGGCGGATCGCCGTGTTCGCCGTCAGCTTGGCAAGCACCTCATCGCCAATCGGACCATCGACGTAAAGCAGCGCGATCGCATCTCCACCCTGCTTGTCACGGCCGAGTTGGAAATTCGCGATATTGACGCCGGCGGCGCCAAGCGTCGTGCCGATGAAGCCGATCATGCCGGGCACATCGGTGTTGGTGATGTAGACCATGTGCGAGCCGACGTCGGCATCGAGGTTGATACCCTTGATCTGGATAAAGCGCGGCTTGCCGTCCGAGAACACCGTACCAGCGATGGAACGGGTCATCGAGTCGGTCTTGACGGTCAACTTAATGTAGCCGTCGAACACGCCGGTCTTGTCCCGCTTGACCTCGGAGAGCACGATGCCCTTTTCCTTGATCATGATCGGCGCGGAGACCATGTTGACGTCGGCAACCTGCGTGCGGATCAAACCGGCAAGCAGTGCGCTCGTCAGGGCGCGCGTGTTCATCGTGGCCGTCGCACCGTCGAAAAGGATCTCGATTTCCTTGATCGGCTCTTCGGTAACCTGGCCGACGAAGGCGCCGAGAACGTCGGCGAGCCGGATGAACGGCTTTAGGATCGGTGCTTCTTCCGCCGTGATCGACGGCATGTTGATGGCGTTGGAAACGGCACCCTTCACCAGGTAGTCCGACATCTGCTCGGCAACCTGCAGCGCTACGTTTTCCTGTGCTTCCGTGGTCGATGCGCCGAGATGCGGTGTGCAGACGACGTTCGGCAGGCCGAAAAGCGGGCTTTCCTTGGCCGGCTCGACTTCGAAGACGTCGAAGCCGGCACCGGCGACATGGCCGGACTTGATGGCTTCGGCAAGGGCCGCCTCGTCGACGAGACCGCCACGAGCGCAGTTGATGACGCGAACGCCGGGCTTTGTCTTCGCAAGGTTTTCAGCGCCGAGAATGCCGCGCGTCTTGTCCGTCATCGGCACGTGCAGGGTGATGAAGTCGGCCTTGGCCAGCAGCTCGTCGAGCTCAACCTTGGTGACGCCCATTTCCTCGGCGCGTTCCTTCGAGAGGAAGGGGTCGTAGGCCAGAACGTGCATCTTCAGGCCGATGGCGCGCGCGCAGACGATCGAGCCGATATTGCCGGCACCGATGACGCCGAGCGTCTTGCCGGTGATTTCGACACCCATGAACTTCGACTTTTCCCACTTTCCGGCCTGCGTCGAGGCATCGGCAGCCGGCATCTGGCGGGCGACCGCGAACATCAGCGCAATGGCATGCTCGGCCGTGGTGATCGAGTTGCCGAACGGCGTGTTCATGACGATGATGCCGCGGCGCGAGGCGGCCGGAATATCGACATTGTCGACGCCGATGCCGGCGCGGCCGATGACCTTGAGGTTGGTCGCAGCGGCGATCAGCTTCTCCGTCGCCTTCGTGGCGGAGCGGATGGCGAGACCGTCGTAATTGCCGATGATTTCGGCGAGCTTGTCCTTGTCCTTGCCAAGCTGCGGCTGGAAATCGACTTCGACGCCGCGATCACGGAAGATCTGGACGGCGGTTTCCGACAGTTCGTCGGATACGAGAACGCGAGGTGCCATTGGGGGCTTCCTTCAAAAATGTTCAGCGATGGATGAAATCAGAAATGCGAGGCTCCGCCCGTTCGGCGGAGCCGGATGCGATCAGCTCAGGCAGCAGCCTGGGAAAGCGTTGCCTTCTGCGTCTCGAAGGCCCAGGAAAGCCACGGCATCAGCTTCTGCATGTCGGCGGTTTCGATCGTGGCACCGGCCCAGATGCGCAGGCCCGACGGCGCGTCGCGATAATGGCCTATGTCGTAGGCCACACCTTCCTTGTCAAGCAGGCTGACGATCCCTTTGGCGAAGTTCGCCTGGCCATCGGCATCGAGCGCCAGAACGTCCCTGTCGACGATCTTCAGGCAAACGGAGGTGTTGGAGGCCGTCTCCGGCTTCACGGCCAGGTTGGCGATCCAATCGTTGGCAGCCACGAAATCGGCGATGACCTTGGCGTTCGCATCGGCGCGGGCCATCAGGCCCTTGAGACCGCCGACCTGCTTCGACCACTGCAGCGCATCGACATAGTCTTCGACGCAGAGCATCGAAGGCGTGTTGATGGTTTCGCCGCTGAAGATGCCTTCGATCAGCTTGCCGCCCGAGGTCATGCGGAAGATCTTCGGCAGCGGCCAGGCCGGTGCGTAGTTGAGCAGACGCTCGACGGCTCGCGGCGACAGGATGATGACGCCATGTGCGCCCTCGCCGCCCAGAACCTTCTGCCAGGAGAAGGTGACGACATCGAGCTTGGCAAAATCGAGGTTCTGCGCGAAAGCGGCAGAGGTCGCGTCGCAGATCGTCAGGCCCTTGCGATCGGCCGGGATGAAATCGGCGTTCGGAACGCGCACGCCCGAGGTCGTGCCGTTCCAGGTGAAGACCACGTCGCGGTCAAAATCGATGGTCGAAAGATCCGGCAGCTCGCCATATCCGGCTTCGATCTTGCGAACGTCCTTCAGCTTCAGCTGCTTGACGACGTCGGTGACCCAGCCCGCGCCGAAGCTTTCCCAGGCGACCATGTCGACGCCGCGCTCACCGAGGAGCGACCAGAGCGCCATTTCGACAGCTCCAGTGTCAGATGCGGGAACGATGCCGATGCGGTAGTCGGCCGGCACTTCCAGAATTTCACGGGTAAGATCGATGGCCTGCTTCAGCTTCGTCTTGCCGATCTTCGCACGGTGCGAACGGCCAAGGGCCGCGTCGGAAAGAGCTTCGAGCGTCCAACCGGGGCGCTTCGAGCAAGGGCCAGAAGAAAAATGAGTATTGTTCGGACGTACGTCCGGCTTTGCGGTCTTCGCCATGTGCTATCCTTCCAGATAGATAGCTCCTCGTTGGGGAGGAGTGTCCCGCCGCCGTCGTTATAGGGCGGTGAGATCGAAGTCAAGCAGTCGGCGTCGCAACGAGAGAAATTTTTGGCGTGTACGCGGCATTGCGTCGCGGATCAGCCGACCCTACCAGCCAGCGATGCGCAGGCCGATGCGGACTTCGTGCCGGGTCATCCCGTCATCGCGCCCGCTTGCCGAGGAGGGACCTGTAAACATGCTGCCGCCGGCAATATCGGAAAAGCGATAGCCAAGATCGACCTTGATGTTGTCGGTGACTTCATAGCTGACGCCAACCATCAGTGCATAGGTGAAGCGCCAGCTGTTTTCTCCGTTGAATTCTTGCGGGGCGAAGGTCGCTCCCGCGCATGTCGAGGCGCCGTCGACGCAGTCCGGTTGGGAACTCACACTCCCCCATCTGACATTTGTTATCCCGACGCCGGCACCGACATAGGGGGTGAAGCCGGCAACGGTCGCAAGGTCGGCATAGCCGTTTGTCATGATGCCATACGCCCGAACATCGGCACGCGTGCCGTAGGCGCAACCGGTTCCGATAGGAGCGGAGGCCGCACAAGGCAGATCGAGGCGTGCTGTACCGGTAAAATCGCTTCTGAAGAAATCTGTCGTTAAATCAGCACGCCAGATGTCGGTGAATTGATAACCGATCCCGACGCCACCGGAAACGGGCTGGGAAAAGCGCGCCGGATCGAACTCGCCGGCGTCGGCACCACCGAGGTGATAGGTTGGCTTTTCGTTGCCCGTCCAGGGCGCATAGCCGAGATCACCCCGAAGATACCATCCGGTCGTCATTGAGCCGTCGGCGATGCTAACCTCCGGTACGTCCGTGATGAGCGGTTCTTCCGCCGCCACCGGACTGCCGAGCAGCACAAGGCTTGCTACAGTGGCGAGGATCACTTTGGACGATTTCATTGGAAATTCCCGGCCGGGCAAGACAACGCCCGCATGACTGACTAGGCGGACATTATTCCAGCGAGATGCTAACGCGCGGTTAACCATATTTGTTAACTGCGGTCAGCGTTCGGCCGATGCGAAAAAGGCTGCCGTGAAGGCAGCCTTGCAAGTGAGAACTCACACAACGAAGAACGTGGCTGGCTATTGCAATGAGTAGCGCAAGGCGAGCTTGAAATCGTGCGAAGTAATGTTGTCGAAATGCATCGGCCCAGTGTTCACCGTGTTGTCATATGAGTGGATCCGGCCGGTCTGTGCATCGCCTAGATCAAGGTAGGTATAACCGAAATCGACGGTGAGACGATCTGTCACTTGATAGCCGAGACCCGCATGCAGCGCCCAGGCAAAGTTCCAGGTCGAGTCGCTGTCGGCATAAGCAACCCCCTGGGTCGGGACGTTGACGTCCCTGAAACCGGAGATAGTGTTGCGGGAGGTACCGACACCGGCCCCGACATACGGTGTAATGCCGTACCAGGTGCCTAGATCGACATAGGCGTTGGCCATCAGCAGCCATTCCGACTTGGCACCGTCGTAATCATTCGTGGCATCCCAAACAGCCGTCCCCGTTGCATCGGTGTGCCCATAACGATCGAGTGCGGAGAAGTCGGCTTTGCCGCGATACTGGACGATCGCGTCGGCGCGTAGCCACTGGTTGAATTGATAGCCTACGCCCAATCCACCAAGCGGCGCGCTGTCGAAGCCGCCATCGTCCAGAAATTCATGGAGCTCCACGTCGTCAAACAATTCTTGCTGCAACCCGCCAAGGCGCTGGTTGCTCATGCCCAATTCGCCGCGCAAATACCATCCGCCGAACACAGGCGCCGGTGCCGGCGGATCGACATAGAGATCGGCCGCGAGAGCTGGGGCAGTTCCCAGCACCACCGCTGCCGCGGCAATCAAAAATCTCTTCATAATAATTCTCCAGGAATACAAATAATCCGCGTGTCAGTCGACCGCATCCGGCTCTTATTCGTCCCGAAGTCTTACAAATCAGAGTTAATGTCCGATTAAATTTACAAGATGTTCATCATGGCCTTATGCAAAAAAATGCATAGCGGGGTCGAATCGACATCCGCCATGCACGGCCGCCTTCACGCCGCGTCGCGCACCCCACCGATCACGCCAGTCAGATCATTGACGATGCGTTCAATCTGGGCGCGGTCGTCGCCCTCGGCCATGACCCGGATCAGTGGCTCGGTGCCGGACGGACGGATGACGAGGCGGCCGTTCTTGGCAAGCTCGGCCTCCGCATCGGCGATCGCCTTCTGCACCCGGATATCCTCCAGCGGCTTGCCGCCGGAAATGCGGACGTTGCGCAGCAGCTGAGGCACCGGATCGAAGCGACGGCAAACTTCACTCACCGTCTTGCCGGTCCGCTTGACCGCAGCAAGGATCTGCAAGGCGGCCACCAGACCGTCGCCAGTCGTGCCGTAGTCGGACAGCACGATGTGGCCGGACTGCTCGCCGCCGACATTGTAGTTGTGCTGGCGCATGTGTTCGACGACGTAGCGGTCACCGACCATCGTACGGACAAGACCAAGTCCCTTATCGCCGAGGAAGCGCTCCAGCCCGAGATTCGACATGACGGTCGCGACGATACCGCCGCCGCGAAGCTGCTGGTTCTCGGCATAGCTTTCGGCGATAACGGCCATCAGCTGGTCGCCGTCGACGACCGCGCCGTTCTCATCGACGATGATGACGCGGTCGGCGTCGCCATCGAGCGCAATGCCGATATCGGCGCGCACTTCGTCGACCTTCTTTTGCAGCGCGACCGGGCTCGTGGAGCCACAATTGAGATTGATGTTCGTGCCGTTCGGCTCGTTGCCGATGGTCACGACGTCAGCGCCGAGCTCCCAGAGAACGGCGGGCGCCACCTTGTAGGCCGCCCCGTTTGCGCAATCGATCGCGATCCTCAGGCCCTGCAATGTCACGTCGCGCGGCAGCGTGCGCTTGGCATGCTCGATATAGCGGTCGTGCACGCCATCAACGCGCTTGGCGCGGCCGATATCGTCGGCCTTGGCAAGCTGCGTCGACAGATCCTTTTCAAGCAGATCCTCGATCTGCGATTCCAGATCGTCGGACAGTTTGTAGCCATCAGGCCCGAAGAGCTTGATGCCATTGTCCTGATAGGGATTGTGGGAGGCAGAAATCATGACACCGATGTCGGCGCGCAGAGACCGCGTCAGCATGGCCACGGCCGGAGTCGGGATAGGACCGAGAACAAACGCATCCACGCCGGCAGCGGTGAAGCCGGCGACCATCGCGTTTTCCAGCATGTAGCCCGAAAGGCGCGTGTCCTTGCCTATGACGACGCGGTGACGGTGGTTGCCTCGGCGAAAGATCGTCCCAACTGCAATGCCGACCCGCATCGCGAGATCCGGTGTCATCGGGAACACGTTGGATTGACCGCGAATGCCGTCCGTACCGAAATAGCGTCTTTTCATATGCACCCCTGTGCCTTGGCGCGCCTTCAGGCTGCGCATTATTACTTGCAAAAATCACGCCGCCACAGGCGGAATGTCGCTACAAGGGCCTCGAATGAGACCTCCCTATGTCACCGGCATGACATAAATCGCCGTGACCATCACGTAAATTAGCAAGAAAACCCATTACATCGCGTTACCGACGCAAAAGGCCGGAGTCCAGAATGGACCCCGGCCTTTCAGTCATTTTCGAGAGAAATCAATGTGGCTGCGGCTCCAGGCCAGCTTCCGGCTCGTCGCCCTTTGTCGCCGGCCGCGTACCGGTCTTCGGCACAGCCGAACCCCGGCTGGGCGGCGCATCGTCGCCGAGATCGCGGGAAGGCTTCTCGCCACGAATCAGCGCCTTGATTTCTTCGCCAGTTAGCGTTTCGTATTCGAGGAGCCCTTCGGCGATCGCGACGAACTCGTCGTGATTTTCCGTCAGGATCTGGCGTGCCTCGGCGTACGCTTCCTCGATCAGTCGGCGCACTTCGCTGTCGATCTTCTGCGCCGTGGATTCGGAGACATTCTTCGACTGCGAAACGGAATGGCCGAGGAACACCTCCTGCTGGTTTTCGCCATAGGCGACCTGCCCGAGCACGTCGGAGAAGCCCCACTGGGTGACCATGGCGCGGGCAAGCTTGGTGGCCTGCTCGATATCCGAGGATGCACCCGAGGTGATGTTTTCCTTGCCGAAGGTCAGCTCTTCGGCAATGCGCCCGCCCATCATGATGACGAGGCGCGAGACCATCCACTTGTAGCTCATCGAGTAGCGGTCGCCCTCGGGGAGCTGCATGACCATGCCGAGCGCACGGCCGCGCGGGATGATCGTTGCCTTGTGCAGCGGATCGGCAACCGCAACCTTGAGCGCGGTGATGGCATGACCGGCTTCGTGGTAAGCTGTCAGCTTCTTTTCGGCTTCGGTCATGGCGGACGAGCGACGCTCGGCACCCATCATGATCTTGTCCTTGGCGTCTTCGAATTCCGCCATGGTGACGACACGCTTGTTGCGGCGCGCAGCCATCAGGGCAGCTTCGTTGACGAGGTTCATCAGGTCGGCACCGGAGAACCCAGGCGTACCGCGAGCCAGAACCTTGAGATCGACATTCGGCGCCAGCGGCACGTTGCGGGCATGCACCTTGAGGATGCGCTCGCGGCCGACGATGTCGGGGTTTGGAACGACGACCTGACGGTCGAAACGGCCCGGACGCAGCAGCGCCGGATCGAGGACGTCGGGACGGTTCGTCGCTGCAATCAGGATGATGCCTTCGTTTGCTTCGAAGCCGTCCATTTCGACCAGCAGCTGGTTGAGCGTCTGCTCGCGCTCGTCGTTACCGCCGCCGAGACCGGCGCCGCGATGACGACCGACGGCGTCGATTTCGTCAATGAAGATGATGCAAGGCGCATTCTTCTTGGCCTGTTCGAACATGTCGCGGACGCGGCTTGCGCCGACGCCGACAAACATTTCAACGAAATCGGAACCCGAGATCGTGAAGAACGGAACGTTTGCTTCGCCAGCGACAGAGCGAGCGAGCAGCGTCTTTCCGGTGCCCGGAGGGCCAACCAGTAGTACGCCGCGCGGAATCTTGCCGCCGAGGCGTTGGAACTTCTGCGGATCGCGCAGGAATTCAACGATTTCCTCGAGGTCCTGCTTGGCCTCATCGACGCCTGCAACGTCATCGAAGGTCACGCGGCCATGTGCTTCGGTCAATAGCTTGGCCTTGGACTTGCCAAAGCCCATCGCGCCGCGCGAACCGCCCTGCATCTGCCGCATGAAGAACAGCCAGACGCCAAGGATCAGAAGCATCGGCAACAGCGTGCCTATATAGCTCAGGAAGCCCGACGAACCATCGGTTTCCGGGCGCGCGGAGACGAGAACGTTCTTCTGCTGCAGGCGATCGAGCAGGTTGTCGTCGACGACAGGCGTATAGGTCTGGAAGGTGGTGCCATTTTCAACATAGCTACCGGAGACGCGGTTGCCCGTGACGACGACTTCCTTGACGCGGCCCGCATCCACTTCCCGCAGGAACTGCGAGTATGGGATTTCGCGGGAGCTGGTCTGCGCCGGCGACGTCTGGAACATGCTGAACAGAGCAATCAGCAGCAGCGCTATGATTGCCCACAAGGCGAAATTACGTAAGTTAGGGTTCATCGAACTCCCCAGCACTGGAACAGCCGCCTCATGGCAACCGTCTTATTTGGCCTCTAACATAGGATTGCATCGGGTGAATGCCAAGGCAAACTGGACTGTTAGATAGATTTTCCGTCAATAAGACCTAAAGGCGGTTTTGGATAGGGGCGTGTTCCAAAGGCAGCCGCAAGGCTATCGGCGAAGATGAAATCAAATCGTGTCAAAAAACGGTCGAAGGGCGAAAAATAGGGTTTGACACGGACTTTCTCGGCAACATTGCCGGGAGCCTCGTGTCCTGCCACGTCGACGATACGTGGCGCGGCCGCCAGGGCTCGTCTGATGACGCCCCTGGGTAGTTGACCGCTCTGCGCCACCGTTGCGCCAGCAACGATGCCGATTTCCGTTGGAGCCGCATTTTCAACCAGGAACCGGCCGTCCCAGACAGCGCGCGCGGCGGGTGCCAGCGTCAATGGCAGGATGCCGCGGTTTTCGCGGACAAGGAAGAGGCCGTCGCGCCGAAGGTCGAACACCACCCTGCCCGCGGTCATCCGGCCCAACTCACCTTTGGCGATAAGCGCCAGCACGTCGTCCGTCTGCTTGCGGCCAAGTGCGAACACTTGCCCGCCAAATACTGCGGCAAGGCGCGCAAAGGCATAACCAAGGATCTCGCGATCGGCGGCGAGCCCTGCCGGGGTCACTTGGCCGATCAAGGCAGAATGCACGATAAAATACTGGTCCAACCATTTCGACGCCAAAGTAGCGACGCTTAACCGCAGATCAGCCGCGCCGTGCGGAGCCGGAACAACATCCGCCGCTTCAGCAAGGCGCCATCGCGTCCGCACACGCTCGTACTTCGGGTCATCATTGCTTGGGTCGTCGATCCAGGCGACCTGCCGGGCGCGAAGGTAATCACGGATTGCCTCCCGCCGGCAGCCGAGCAGCGGTCGAGCAACCCAAAGGCACCGATCGAAAAGGACGAGATCTGCAATGCCGGTACTTGGCTGTTCTGAACGTTCAGATCGCATGGCGAGTGTCTCGCGCTGGTCATCGGCCGTATGCGCGGTCACGACAATGTCCGCATTCAGGCTTTCAGCGGCATCGGCAAGCAGAGCGTAACGGGCGTCGCGTGCTGCCGCCACTATACCGGTCTTTGGCTTTTCGCCACGCCATGTCTTGATGAGGTGCGCGATATCAAGCGACCGACAGAAGGCTGCAACCTGCTGCGCCTCCTCGGCCGATTCTGTCCGCAACGCATGGTCGATGGTTGCGGCACAAAGAGAGATTTTCAAATTGGGTGTGGCCTTAAGAGCTTCGGCAAGCGCCAGAAGCAGGCCGGTTGAATCGCTTCCGCCCGAAATCGCGACAAGGATACGCGAGGGCTTGATCAGCGAACCAAGGAAACGGCGTGCTGCCGTCTGTGGTAGAAGGGGGCGGTCCAGGCGCAAAACCGGAAGACCTTAGCAGGCGAGACGCTTTTGCTCGCTGGCAACCTTGGTTATCACGGCACGCGAAGCCTTGGGATAACGCTTCGAGACTTCCCGCAGCGTCGCGCATGCGGTTTCCGTGTTGTCGAGCGCGGCGAGCGACATGCCGAGCTTGAGAAGCATTTCCGGCGCCTTTTCAGAGCTGCCATACTTCTTGTGCGCATCGAGGAACGTCTTGGCAGCCTCGTTGTACTTGCCTTGCGAGTAGAGCGCCTCGCCAAGCCAGAAATTGGCATCGGCGGCGCGAGCGCTGGCGGGATACTGAGCGATATACTGGGTGAACTCCTGTTCGGCCGTCGCGTAGTCACCGGACAGTACGTGGCCGTAGGCAGCCTTGTACTGGTCGGCTTCGCTGCCGAGCGAGGCAGTCTGCGACGAACGGCCGGAATCGACGCCCGGAAGCGGGCGGGATCCAACTGTGGCACCCTCGTTGACCGAGCCGCCGATCGGATTGCCGCTCTGGTCGAACTCCATCGAACCGAGCTGTTTCGGCGGCTGGCCGAGGCCCTCGTTTGCTGGAACGTCGGTCGAGGGAGCCGTTTCGGCTCCCTGCGGTGCTTGGATAACGCGGGCGACATCGTCGCCACCGCTGCGACCTTGAGCCGGAGGAGGTACATCTGCCTCGCTCTTTTTCATCGTCTTGGAGTTACTGCCGGCACTACCGCCACCGCCGCCCTTCTCCAACTCCTGGAAACGGAATTCGTTGTCTTCCTGCGCCTTGCGGATCGTTTCCTGCATCTGCAGGAGCTGGAAGCTCATCTCCTCGATGCGGCCGTTCAGCTGACGCAGCTGCTCTTCCAACTGCTGGACGCGGACTTCAGCGCCGCCGGCCTGCACGTTTACAACCGGTGCCTGCGGCTGTCGATCCGCAGCCTTGCCGCCGATCTGCCAACCCAAAAGCGACGTCGCATTCGCCGATTGGCCCGCCCCGGCCACGGCCGCGAGACACAGCATGCCCGCAACGACAAGTTTTTTCATATGGTTCGTCCTGTCCCTGTGATTCTTCGCACCCATTGGCACGAACAGGAGATTTTTCCAATTGCTTTCAAAAAGCAACGGAAACTGGCCAAAGTGTGTTCAAAAAGAAAAGGCGGCCCGCGATGGAGCCGCCTTTCGAAATTGTAATATTTCCCGGCAATTACATGCCGGCGCCACCGAGAACGGTGACGGCACGGCGGTTCTGCGACCAGCAGGAAATGTCGTCGCAGACGGCAACCGGACGTTCCTTGCCGTAGGAGATCGTCTTCATGCGCTGCGCCGGAACGCCACGCGAAGCGAGGTAGTCCTTGGTGGCGGCAGCACGGCGAGCACCAAGAGCAAGGTTGTATTCGCGCGTACCACGCTCGTCGGCATGGCCTTCGACAGTGATGGCGTACTTCGGGTAGCGGGCGAGCCATTGAGCCTGACGGTCGAGCGTCTGGGCAGCGTCCGCGCGGATCGAGGTGGAGTCGGTGTCGAAGAAGATGCGGTCGCCGACGTTGACGGTGAAGTCCTGAGCGGAGCCAGGCGTTGCGGCGCCGGCGCCAAGGCCGAGGTCGCCGGCACTGTTGGCCACGTTCTTCTTGTTCGCGCAACCGGCCAGAGCAAGACCGGCGACAAGCGCGATCATGACGGGGTTACGGGCGAAATTCTGCATGCGGCTCATTGCCGGGGTGTGAATTCGGCTCATGGCCGGTCTCCTTGCGACTTGATTAAGGTTGCCGGACTGTAACCTCGTTGGGTTAATCGGCACTCAAGAATTATGGTTAACGGATGATTGATTTGTCCCTCAGTCGCCCCAATCAGGGATTTTTGCGGCGACAAAAAGGCACATCCACAGGCTTTACTACTCAAGAAGCGGCGACCAGGCTGGGTCCGAAGCGTAGGTCGGGGTCTTGATGAGCTGCTCGTTGTAGCCCGTCAGGTCGATCGAGTAGAGCTGCGGACCACCTGCTCCCGCCGCCTGGCGGAAGAACATGATGACGCGGCCATTCGGCGCCCAGGTCGGGCCTTCGTTGTGGAAGCCCGTCGTCAGGATGCGCTCGCCCGAACCGTCCGGCTTCATGACACCGATCGAGAACTTGCCGCCCGACTGCTTGGTGAAGGCGATCAGATCGCCGCGCGGAGACCAGACGGGTGTGGAATAGTTGCCATCGCCGAAGGAGATGCGCGTCTGGCCGGAGCCGTCGGCGTTCATGACGTAAATCTGCTGCTTGCCGCCACGGTCGCTCTCGAAGACGATCCGCCCGCCGTCCGGCGAATAGGACGGCGACGTATCGATCGCGGCCGTCGAGGTCAGGCGCGTCGTGGTGCGCGAACGCAGGTCCATCGTGTAGATGTTCGCATTGCCTTCCTGCTGAAGGCTCATGACGACCTTCTGACCGTCGGGCGAGAAGCGCGGCGAAAAGGTCATGCCCGGGAAGTTGCCGACGACTTCGCGCTGTCCTGTCTCAAGCTGCAGCAGGTAGACCCGCGGCTGCTGGTTGGCGAAGGACATGTACGTGACTTCCTGACGGTTCGGCGAAAAGCGCGGCGTCAGAACGAGGTCGCTGCCGTTGGTCAGCATGCGCACGTTGAAGCCGTCCTGATCCATGATGGCGAGCTGGCGCTTGCGCTCCTGCTTGGTGCCGGACTCCGAGACGAAAACGACGCGGGTGTCGAAATAGCCTTCCTCACCGGTGATCTGCTTGTAGATCGCATCGGCGATGATATGGGCCACGCGGCGCCAGTTCTCAGGCTGCGTGTAGAACTGCTGACCGGTCATCTGCGTGCCTGCGAACGTGTCCCACAGACGGAACTCGGCACGCAGGCGGCCGTCGCTTTCCTGCGTCACGCGACCGGTGACGAGGGCCTGCGCATTGATGACCTTCCAGTCCTCGAAGCGCGGAGCGGCATCCGGGTTGGAAATCTTCTCGATGAAGGCGTTCTTGTTGATCGGCGCAAAGAGGCCGGAGCGCTGAAGGTCCGCAGCGATCACCTGCGACACCTGTGCGCCCATGTCGCCCTGCAGGAAGTCAGTGATCGCGATCGGCAGCGGCTCGACGTTACCCTTGTTGATGTTGATTTCGACAAGCGCGTTCGCCGGCGTGGCAACAACCGCAGTGGTTATCATGCCGACGGCGACCATCAAGGCGCGGATGAGGGAACACTTGGTCATGGAGGACAAGCCTTTCAGCATTTTAAAGGGCTAGATCGCTAGGATCGAAGTTGACGATAACTTCGCCCCAGGCGTCATATTTGTCTTTCGGAAGGTTCGTGAAGGGCGACGACTTCATGACGGCTCGCTTGGCACCGCTCATCAACGCCATGCGCGTCGCCTCGTTGGTGCCGCCGACCGCTTCGACCTCGGGCGAGCCGATGATGTTGCCATCAGGGTCAAGCTTCATGTGGACCTTGATGCGAACTTCGCTCGCGCCTTCCATTCCAGGAATAACCGACCAGTTGCCGGCGATCGCACTGCGCAGAGCATCCATCTCGCTCATCGAGAGCTTGGAACCCGTGGACGGCTTGGTGGAGCCGGTCGACGCAACTTCGGTTGACCGCTTGGCACCGCCGTTCGACGGGTCCTGCTTGTTCAACAGGGCTGCGATGTCGTCGGCGTTGAAGTCGCTCTGCTTGGAGGAAGAGGCTTTCGCCTTCTCCTGCTTCTTGTCGGCCTTCTTCTTGTCGGTCGGCTTTTCGTCGGTCTGTGCCTTGTCTTCCGTCTTCTTTTCAGGCGGCTTTTCGGCCGGCTTCTGTTCGGGCGGCTTCACCTGCGGCTTGACGACTGGCGTCGGCACTTTGTCCGGCAATGCCTCGGCATCCGGCTTCGGTGGCTCGGGCGTTTCCTGTGGCTTCTCCTCGGCCTTCGGGGGCGTCGGAGTCGGCGGCGTGATCTCGGGCTTCGGCGGCGTGATTGACGCCACCTGCTTCGGCTCGACGTCCGTCTCCTCCTTCATGATCTCCTTCACCTCGTTCGGCACAGGATCATTCTGGGGAAGCGGTTTTTCGCTGGCCTTCGGCGCGGCCGCGCTCACATTGTTGTTCGGCTTAGCATTCGGGACCGGCGGCGTCTTAAGGTCGACCTTGTTATCGCCCATGTTCTCGGCGTTTGCGACTTCGGTCGGCTTGGAGGTCGGCTTCGGCGCCGGCTTTTCGCTCGGCTTGGCCGTCTTGTCGCCCTGTTGCATCTGCGTCATTTCTTCGACAGGCACGAGGTCGACGGGCATCGCCTCGAAATCCTCGACCTTGAACTGCTCCGGGGAGCCGATCGAAATCAGCGCCCAGGCAAGCAGTGCACAGTGCAGAGCCGCAGATGTGACGATACTGGCCTTCATAGCGTTCGCTATTGGTCCTTCTTCTGCTGCGTCACGAGACCGATGTTCTTGTAGCCGGCACCCTGGATGCGGGCCATGACGTCGGCGATCACGCCATAAGGCGCGGTCGCGTCGCCGCGAACGAAGATGCGCTCGTTGTAGCCGGTCGTTGCGATCGCCTCGAGCTTCGCGGCAATCTCCTCGGCCGGGATCGGCGTTTCCTGCAGGAACACCTGGCCGTCGTTCTTGACCGAGATCGTGATCGGCTGCGTTTCGGAATTCAGCGCCTTAGCCTGCGTTTCCGGCAGGTCGACCGGCACGCCGACGGTCATCATCGGTGCGGCAACCATGAAGATGATCAGCAGCACGAGCATGACGTCGACGAGCGGCGTCACGTTGATTTCGGAGATGACGGCGCCTCTGCGCCCGCCGCGGCGACGGCGTCCACCGCCCCCGCCGCCATTGCCTCCAACAGCCATACCCATTTGCGCTACTCCGTTTCCGTCCGTTACTGCGCGGCCTGGCGCGGCTGCAACTTCTCATCGATCTGGCGCGAAAGGATGGCGGAGAATTCATCCGCGAAACCTTCCATACGGCCCGAGAGCTTGCCGGCGTCGGCGGAGAACTTGTTGTAGGCGATAACCGCCGGGATAGCGGCGACAAGGCCGATGGCGGTGGCAAGCAGCGCTTCCGCGATACCGGGAGCAACGACCGCAAGGTTCGTCGACTTCGAGCCGGCGATCGCCTGGAACGAGGTCATGATACCAACGACGGTACCGAAAAGTCCGATGAACGGACCTGCCGAGCCGATCGTCGCGAGCGAGCCGAGACGGGCCGAGAGGAATTCGGACTCACGAGCGAGCGTGACGTCCATGGCGCGGTCGATACGCATCTGCAGACCGATCGGCGACCGTGCGCCGCGCTCGAACGACTTCTTCCATTCGCGCATGGCGGCGACGAAGATCGAGGCAAGGCCGGTGTTGTTGCGTTCCGACAGCGTTCGATAAAGTTCTTCCAGCGACTGGCCCGACCAGAACACCTGCTCGAACTTGTCGAACTGGCGCCGCGCGCGGCCGTAAGCCAGATACTTGTCGATGACGATCGCCCAGGTCCAGACCGAGGCCGCGATGAGCCCGAGCATGACCAGCTTGACGACGAGACCTGCCTGCATAAACAGCGACCAGAGGCTGACGTCGGCCGTTGCTGCTGCCAATCCTACTTGTTCCATTGATCCAAAATCCCCGAATCCAAACGCCCGGCACTTGACCGGGCGGCACAAAGTGATCTCGCAAGAAGTGTCTGGCGGCCGCCGCCCAAAGCCCTGGTCAAGCTTCCAAGCTCTTATCCGCCTTCCTTGCCGTCAAATTTGGTCAAAGGAAGGCGTGCACCGCACAAACTCTGACAATCCGAGTAAGACACTATTATGGTTAATAGTTCGTTAGCGCCGGATCATGACAGCGAAACTATCGGCGAAAGATTTATCCCTTGGAATACTTGGCCAGATCTAAGGCGATGACCACACAGCGCTCATCTACCAGCGCGCGAATTCCTTCACACAAAACTCATGTTTATGCAAGACCGGAATCCCGCGTCTTTTCGGCGCTTCGCTATCAACCGACGCGGTTTGCCGCAGCAGAACCGTGCGATCATTGCGCGTAGGCTCAACGGCGTCAGAGCGGCTTGCTGCCTTCCAGAAATTTCTCGGCAAGTGCCTCCGGCAATCGTCGCGGCCTCGCATTGGCGTTAATGACGGCTATGATCACCCTGGCGGCGATCAGCAACGTTTCGCCACGCCGGATTTGCTGATTGAGGACCATTTTGGCCCCGCCGGCTTTTTCGGTGTGTGTCAGCACAGTCAGGATGTCATCCATCCGCGCCGGCTGTTTGAAGTCGATCTCCATGCGGTGGACAACAAAGACGAGCCCCTCGTCGTCAGCATTGATGAGTTCTCGCTGCTCGACACCGAGGCAACGCAGATAATCGGTGCGGCCGCGCTCGAGGAAGTGCAGATAGCGAGCATGGTAGACGAGGCCGGAAAAGTCAGTGTCCTCGTAATAGACGCGCTGCAAGAGCCGGTGACCCGTTTGCGTGAGTTCGCCTGAGATCGAAAAACCGTTGTCCGCCATAATTTTCTCCAAAGTCACGCGCCCTCTTTGGCGGAAGACTTTCCGCCTTGCAAGCATTGAACAATTGTCACGCTTCCTAAGTAATTTTCGACAGAGACAATCAAGCAGGAGACGACGCGATGAAGATTGCAGTGATGGGCGGGGACGGATTCATCGGCTGGCCGACATCATTGCATCTCTCCGACGCCGGACATGACATCCATATCCTCGACAACCTCTCGCGGCGGTGGATCGACACCGAACTCGGGGTCCAGTCGCTGACGCCGATGGATTCGATCCAAGAGCGCACGCGCATCTGGCACGCCGAAACCGGTCGGCGCATACATTTCAACCTGATCGACCTCGCCAAGGACTACGAGCTCCTAAAGAAGTGGCTGGCCGAGAACCGTCCGGATGCCATCGTCCATTTCGCCGAGCAGCGTGCCGCCCCGTACTCCATGAAGAGCGACCGCCACAAGAACTACACGGTCAATAACAACGTCAACGCCACCCATAACCTCCTGAATGCGCTCGTCGAACTTCAGCTCGACGCGCATCTGATCCACCTTGGCACGATGGGTGTCTACGGCTATTCGACGGTCGGTGCCGCCATCCCCGAGGGCTACCTGCCGGTGGGGATCGAGACGCCCGGCGGCGAGACTGTCAGCCAGGAAATCCTCTACCCCTCCAATCCCGGCTCGATCTATCATGTGACCAAGTGCCTGGATCAGCTGCTTTTCCATTTCTATGCAAAGAATGACGGCCTGCGCATCACGGACCTGCACCAGGGGATTGTCTGGGGCACGCACACCGAGCAGACGCGCCGGCACCCGCAGCTCGTCAATCGCTTCGACTATGATGGCGACTATGGCACGGTGCTGAACCGATTCCTGATCCAGGCGGCAATTGGATATCCGCTGACCGTTCACGGCACCGGCGGACAGACCCGCGCCTTCATCCACATCCAGGACTCCGTGCGCTGCATCGAGCTGGCGTTGAACAACCCGCCCGCCCGCGGCGCCCGCGTCGAGATCTTCAACCAGATGACGGAAACGCATCGCGTGCGCGATCTGGCTGAAATGATTGCCAAGATGAGTGGCGCCGAAATCGCCTGGCTGCCGAATCCGCGCAAGGAAGCGGCGGAGAACGAGCTGATCGTCAAGAACGAGAAATTCCGCAATCTCGGCCTTGATCCGATCACCTTGCAGGCGGGGCTGCTGAGTGAAATCGTCGACGTCGCCAAGAAGTTTGCCTATCGTGTCGACCGGTCGCGCGTTCCTGCGGTTTCCGCCTGGACGAAGGACATTGCCGCTACGATCAACCACGATCCGGAAGGCAGGAGGCTGAAGTCGGTTTCATGAGTGAGCCCCGGTCCTTGCGGCACGCCTACGTCACCCTCGTCACCAACAACGACTACGCCATGGGTGCCAAGGCGCTCGCGGCGTCTTTGCGCCGAACCGACACCTCTGCCGATATCGTCGTCCTCCATACGGCAGATGCTGGCGAAGCCAGCCTCGCCCCGCTCTTGCAACTCGACTGCCGACTCGTGCTAGCCGATCATTTGCCGCTCTCGACCGAATTCAACGAGCGCCACGCGCGAGCCAACCTGCACTCCGCCGCCCCTTTTACGAAGGGACGTAAGCCAGACTTCCATTCGCCGCTCGACAATTTCTGCAAGCTGCGCCTCTGGCAGCTGAGCGAATACACCAGCTGCGTCTTCATCGACGCCGATGCGATCGTACTGCGGAACATCGACAAGCTCTTCCACTACCCGGAGTTTTCGGCCGCCCCGAATGTCTACGAATCTCTTGCCGACTTCCATCGGCTGAATTCCGGAGTTTTCGTCGCACGACCGTGCGAAGACACATTCCAACGCATGCTGGAGCGACTGGATCAGCCGGACGTGTTCTGGAAGCGGACGGACCAGACCTTCCTGCAGGATTTTTTCCCGGATTGGCACGGCCTGCCGGTCTATTTCAACATGCTCCAATATGTATGGTTCACCATGCCCAGGCTTTGGGACTGGCGGAGCATTTCCGTCCTGCACTACCAGTACGAGAAGCCATGGGAGGCTGATCATCCGAAGGTCGAGAAATTGCGGCCGCTGATCGACCTGTGGCACGCATTCTATGCCGGCGATGATCTGCCGGATATTTCGGCAATGGCCAACCCTGAAGAGGCGGCATGAAGGTACTGGTATCGGGCGGAACGGGTCTCGTCGGACGCTATATCGTCGAAGAACTGCTCGCCGCCGGCTATACCGTGATTATCGCCGGCCGCCACGCGCCGCTGCCGCGCTTCTTTTCTCGCCCGCTCGAATTCGCGCCGCTTTCGCTCGATCCGGCGCATGACCATATCGAAGCCTTCGACGACGCCTATTTCTTTGTGCACGCCGCCTTCCATCATCTGCCGGGACAATACCGCGGCGGTGAAGGCTGCGACCCCGAGACGTTCAAACGCTTCAATTTGGACGGCACCGTCCGGCTTCTCGAGGCCGCCAAACGCGCCGGCACACGGCGCTGTATCTTCGTTTCCAGCCGTGCTGCCTATGGCGAACATGCGCCGGGAACCACCCTGAAGGAGGGGATGCCCGACAAGCCGGAAACCCTCTACGGCCAAGTCAAGCTGGATGCGGAACGCAGCCTTGCGCATCTTGCGGCACCGGGCTTTGCAACGGCCAGTCTCCGATTGACCGGCGTCTACGGCGACCTTCGACCCAACAAATGGGACAAGCTGATCGAAGATTACCTCGCTGGCCGTCCTGTGCCTTCACGTGCCGGAACCGAGGTCCACGGACGAGACGTTGGCAAAGCCGTGCGGCTCATGCTGGAAGCGGACGCTGCGCGCATCTCCGGGGAGACCTTCAACGTCTCCGACGTCGCTTTGGATACATGGGACATCCTGGAGCCCATTCGCTGGGAGCGTGATTGCCTGAACAGGCTGCCGCTTCCCGCCGACAAATCGCTGCTCACACCGATGGACACGGCGAAAATCCGCGCGCTCGGTTGGTCGCCAGGCGGCATGCCCTTGTTCGACGAAACGATCCATGCGCTGGCCGCGGGCAGATAGGCGGCCGGTGACGGCGCACAGGCCCAGGCAAGCCTGAAGTTGCAGACTACCACGGATAGTGCAATCCGGAGGATAGTATGCAAGTCGGTTCCGCATCAGCGCTCAACATCCTGCGCAACACCTATTCAACCGACAATCTCAATTGGTTGACCGACAGCGCCAGCGCGCGACTGAAGATATTACAGAATTCGGCCAAGGCGCAGGAGAGCCTGCGCGAGAACATGACGACCTCCGCCGAAGCCGCCAAGAGCCGCGCGGCGCGCAAGCTTGAGGAAGCCAAGCAGCAGTTGGAGATGCTCAAAGGCGGCGGCTACCCGCCCGAAGTCGTTGCACGGCTGGCGGCCGAACTTGCTCACAAGATCAGCGCCGCAGCTGCGGAATTCGCCTCCGCCGTCGCGACGAGCGCGACGAGCGCGACGAGCGCGACGAGCATCGCATCTGCAGCCAATGCAGCCGTTGCAACCGCCGATGCGGGCACGGGTGCGGCTACGGTGGCCGCAACCGATACATCCGCGACAGCATCCACGAAAGATGCCGAGGGCAGCGCGACACAAGCGGACGAGCCCGACGGCACAACCGCGGCACGCAATGCCTACCAGAGCATCGTCGAAGATGGAAAGCAGGCATCTGCCGGTATCTCGACCGAGGATCGCAAGACGATGGAAGAGTTCAAGGCCATCCTGCAGGAAGTCCGGCAACTGATGGACAAGGCGATGCGCGAACTGCGCGCAAGAGCCGGCCAGCAGGGATCGGCCGCAGGCGCCTATCCGCTTGAGGCACAGCTTGGCGCCACTGCCATTCCAACGAGCATCACGATTTGACCTGATCGGCTCAGCCAGGCGCGCAAAGGTCGCATTGCCCCGTTGAAATGATCGGCAAGAGCTTTATCGTCTGCTGAAACCAGCGCGATGGACCGCATGACTCCGAAAGAACTGAAAGCCGAAATGCGTATCGGCCGCCTCGCGCTACGCGACGCGATCCCGGAAGACATTCGCATCGAGATGAGCCTCGCCATGGCCGAGCATGCCGGCGAGGCCGTGGCATTCGAGCCAGGCACCATCGTGTCCGGCTTCCTGCCGATCCGCTCCGAGGCCGACATCCGTCCGCTCATGGCACGGTTCCAGGCGCGTGGAGCACGGCTTTGCGTGCCGGCGATCCTCGACAAGCAGACGATCGCCTTTCGCGAACTGGTGCGCGGCGTCCCGTTGGTCAGCACAGGCTTCGGCACTTCCGGCCCGCCTGCGGACGCCGCCGTGCTCGATCCCGAGATCATGCTGGTGCCCCTCTCCGCTTTCGACGATCGCGGCCACCGCATCGGCTATGGCGCCGGCTATTATGACCGCGCCATCGAGCGTTTGCGGCAAAAAGGCCTGCATCCGAAACTGATCGGCATTGCATTCGACTGCCAGGAAGTGGCACATGTGCCCGACGAGCCGCACGACGTCAGCCTGGACGCCCTCCTGACAGAAAGCGGGCTGCGCTTTTTTGCCTCTTGGATTGGATAGCAATGCGACTGCTTTTTCTGGGTGACATGGTGGGAAAGACCGGACGCACTGCCGTCTGGAACCGCCTCCCCGGCCTCATTTCGGACCTGAAACTCGATTTCATCGTCGTCAACGGCGAGAACGCCGCCGGCGGCTTCGGCATTACCGAGGATATCTTCCTCGAGACGATTAATGCCGGCGCGGATGTCGTCACGACCGGCAACCACGTCTGGGATCAGAAGGAAGCCGTCGCCTTTGCCGGACGTCATGACCAGTTCCTGCGACCGGCCAACTACCCGCAGGGCACGCCGGGGCGCGGCTCGGGCCTGTTTTATGCCCGCAACGGCGCACGCGTGCTGGTCGCAAATGTCATGGGCCGCGTCTTCATGCATCCGGAGTTGGACGATCCCTTCAAATCCGCCGAGACGATCCTGGATGCCTGCCCGCTTAAAGAGCAGGCGGATGCGATCATCTTCGACTTCCACGCCGAAGCGACCAGCGAGAAGCAGTGCTTCGGCCATTTCGTCGACGGCCGCGCCAGCTTCGTCGTCGGTACGCACACGCATGTGCCGACAGCCGATCACCAGATCCTGAACGGCGGCACCGCCTACATATCGGATGCAGGCATGTGCGGCGACTACGATTCTTCCCTCGGCATGGACAAGGAAGAACCACTGAACCGCTTCATCTCCAAGATGCCGAAAGGCCGCATGGAGGCAGCGACCGGCCCAGCGACCATCTGCGGCGTCGGCGTCGAGATATCAGATGCGACCGGCCTCGCCGAAAAGATCGCGCCATTGCGCCTTGGGCCCCGGCTCGCCGAAACCATTCCGGAGTTTTGGCGTTAGTTCAGGCAGCCTCGCGCCATGACGCAAAAGTGAGCCGTGGCTCTGGATTTCAACTGGACCGCTGCGGCGCCTTGCCGCATCCTCCCGAGCTTACCGTCAGAGCGCTGGAGGAAGTGGCATGAAGCCGCGTTTTCTTGTCTTCGCAATCGCCTGCCTGGTGGTCTTGGTCGCCGCGGAGGCAGCCGCTGCCCAGGAGGGACGAAGAAACGTCAGCCAGTGCCAGGCCATCGCCCAATCGATCCCGCAAGCGACCTTCGCCAGTTTCACCGGCCCAGCACCGATCGTTGGCGCCGGCGCTGCCGACCAATCGGTCACGCTGACCTACATCGGACATTCCACCTTCCTTATCGAAACGCCGGGCGGCGTAACCATCGCGACCGACTACAGCGGCTGGTATTCGCCGCCACACGTGCCGATGGTCGTCACCATGAACCGCGCCCATTCCTCGCATTATAGTTTGGTGACCGACCCTGCCATTCAACACGTCCTGCACGGATGGAGCGACGTCCCGGGGGAAAAGGCGAAGGTGAACCTCGTGGTCGGCGACACCTACATCCGCAACGTCACAACGGATATCAGAGGCGGCTTCGGTGCGCCGCAGACGGACGCCAATTCAATCTTTATCTTCGAGATTGCCGGGCTCTGCATCGGCCACCTCGGCCACCTTCATTATGAGTTGACGCAAGCGCACTATGCCGAGATCGGCAGGCTTGATGTCGTCATGGTTCCCGTCGACGGCGGCCTGACGATGGGCTCGGACAGCATGAGTCGAGTCATCAAGCGCCTGCGCGCCTCTCTCATCCTGCCGATGCACCAGCCGAGGCCGCTGCAAAGCTTCCTGTCGATGTTCGGACCCGATTTCGATGTCAGCTACGCAGCGACGAACACGATCACCGTGTCGCTGCGTACATTGCCGAGGAAGCCATTGATCTACGTCGCCAAAGGTATGCAGTAAAAGACCCGGAAGGCGCCGGGTCTATTTCATTGTCAAGCGAACTGCAGGTGCTGCCGGATGCCGACATCGGGCATCTTGTCATCATCGAGATTGGCCTTGGCAATCTCCCAACCAAATTTGAGCTCACTGCCGGTAGAGACCCAGATCTCCGCATCGTCAACATGCATCACAAGCATCGTCAGCTTCGGATCCTTCTTGCCGTCCTCATACCAGGCGGCGACGACGGAATCCCAATACTCATTGATCTTCGACGGATCGGACCGCACCTCGATCTTGCCGGCAAGGCAAGCGTGATAGTCGTGATGCTTTCCGACGACGCAGAAATGTGCCCTGGTGCCCGGCTTGATCGCACGGGCGATTTCTGCGTCCGATTTCGAGTAGAACCAGATCGTATTGGTCTTCGGATCGGCATGTGGTGCCATTGGCTGCATATGCATGTCCACTCCGTCCACGCCGAGCATGCCGGCATGAATGTCGTTGACCTGATCCCAGAGCTGACGTGCCGGGTGTTTCCGCGCCTCGTTGAAACTAGCCATAGCACTTCCTTCCGTTTCAAGGGTCCCCTATTTCGAAACGCCAGCTTCGAGGCTTTGTTCCGTAGTTCCGGACGAGCCGGTACCCCGGAGAATGAAGCCGTTTTCCCTTGAATACGGCCCATTTCGCTCTTATAAGGCGGCCCATTCCGACAATGAGACGTGAACAGGGGTGCCATGGCTGGCCATTCACAGTTTAAAAACATCATGCATCGTAAGGGCCGTCAGGATTCCGTGCGATCGAAAATGTTCTCCAAGCTTGCGCGCGAAATCACCGTTGCCGCCAAGGCTGGCTTGCCTGATCCTTCTATGAACGCGCGCCTGCGCCTGGCGATCCAGAACGCCAAGGCCCAGTCAATGCCGAAGGACAACATCGACCGTGCCATCAAGAAGGCCGCCGGTGCCGACGGCGAGAACTACGATGAAGTCCGCTACGAGGGCTACGGCCCGGGCGGCACGGCGATCATCGTCGAGGCCCTCACCGACAACCGCAACCGCACCGCTTCCAACATCCGCTCGATCTTCACCAAGGCCGGCGGCGCACTCGGCGAAACCGGCTCGGTCTCCTTCTCCTTCGACCACGTCGGTGAGATCACCTACAAGCTGTCGGCAGGCGATGCCGACAAGATGATGGAAGCAGCCATCGAAGCCGGTGCCGACGACGTCGAGACCGATGAAGACGGCCACTACATCACCTGCGCCTTCGAATCCCTCGGTGAAGTCGCCAAGGCGCTGGAAGCGACGCTCGGCGAAGCGGAAACCGTCAAGTCGGTCTGGCGCGCCCAGAACAATGTGCCGGTCGACGAAGAGAGAGCCCAGTCGCTGCTGAAACTCATCGACAGCCTCGAAGACGATGACGACGTCCAGAACGTCTACTCCAATTTCGAAGTCTCCGAAGAGGTTCTTGCCAAGCTTTCGGCCTGATTTCTTCAGCAATCTGCAGATTCCCAAGAAGCCCGGCCGCCCTCTCGCGCCGGGTTTTTTCTTGTCCTCAGATGCCCGCCGCGCGGGTAAAACTGTCGCGGAAGGCGGTCAAATCGGTGGTGTTGACGTCTGACACGGCCGAGAACAGCAGCCCGCCGGCCGACCACTCCTCGATATTGTAGCCGTCGCGAAGTGCCGTCGTGCGAGCGGCGGGCGGGCCGGGCCAGACGAAGACGTTGATGACGTGTCCGTGCCGCCGGTAGATCAAGGCTGCGACGACGCGGCCGCCGATATAGTCGACGCGGCCGCCTGCCAGCGCAAAACCCTCTGCCGCCAGATCGACCACCGGCGGTGAGAAGTCGAGCTTGCCGTTGAACCAGGGCTTGACCGTATGCTGGTCGGAGGTTTCGACGTCGGTCAGGTGGTCGGCCAGCAGCGACCGCACGTGGCTTGCCAGCAGCTGGTCCTGGATCGAAAAATCCTGAGGCGGCATGTTCAAGAAGAGAAAGGCGCTTGCCGCCAGCGCGGCAAGCGAGGGCACCAGGCTCCAGCGCTGAATGAAGCCAAGGAGGTACCGCCGCGCCGGAGGCTGGGGCATGGCGGCCGCGCTCTCGCGCCCGACCATCGCCAGTATGCGCGCCCTGAGTGCGTCGGGAGCCTGCCAGCGGACGCCGTCGCGGCCGATCGCGTGGCGCACGGCGCGCAGGCGTTCGACCTCGCCAGCGCAATCGGAGCAGGTAGCGAGGTGTGCCTCGACTTGCGCCGCGTGCGCTGAATCGAGCTCTCCGTCGATGAAGCCATGCAGCATGGCGGGCCATTCGGGGCGATGGGTCTGGTTTGCCGCGGTCATGGCGTCGCCTCGTTGGGATCGATCAGGCGCCAGGCCTTGCCGAATTCGTCGCGTGCGCGGGCAAGACGCGACATGACGGTGCCGATCGGCGCATCGATGATGTCGGCGATCTGGCGGTAAGAGAGGTCCTCCAGCTCGCGCAGGACTAAGATTTCACGCATTGCGGCGGGAAGGCCGTGGATGACAGCGCGGACGCGCTCGGCATCGCTCTTGTGGATCATCGCCATTTCCGGCGTGTCTTCGTCGGACGCGATGTCGCGCGAAGCCGGCGGGTCGCCTTCACCGGCCGTATCCTCCGGCAGCGGCTGCTCGAAATGCGCCTTGCGGCGGTAGTCGTGCCACCAGGCGCGATAGCAATTCCTGACGATACTGAAGAGCCAGGCGCGGGGATCGCCGCCGCGATAGCCGTCGAAATGCCGATAGGCGCGCAGAAACGCCTCCTGCACGATGTCTTCCGCGGCTTCGCCGTCGCGGCTGAGAAAACATGCGAAATTATAGGCGGCGTCGAGATACGGGACGATCGTTTCATGGAAGCGACGGGCAGTCTCAGCCGACGCGCGGCTGCAGACGGCTGGCGGCTGCTCCGGCCGTGCCATGAGAAGGATGTTTCCCGACGTTCCGCCCGACTTGGCCGCCGTCCGGTCCCGGGCGGGGTTTCGCCCGGCACCCGTGGCAACGGCGCGAAAGAACCGTCCGCGCACGGCCAATATCCATGGCCGGACGTCGAAGAAAACGGGCGAAAGGCTGCGGATGCCTGTCATTCCTTCTCCTCGGTTCCCCCGCTCGGATCCTACGCCTCTGCCGGGAGCGTGCGCAATGTCGCGTTGTCTCCTTGATCGTCCTTGGCCGCTGTTTATTCCGCCGTGCATCGATTTGTTTTAGAGCGCCGCGTCGGGTCGGCGGGTGGCGGCATCGTTCTGACGGCACGTTTCCGAGCGGGCAGGAATTATCTCTTCTTTTTCAATCGGTTGCAGGAATCTTTCGCCCTACAGGGAATAAGTGCCGGGCGTCGCCGCTCTTGTTCGCCAGCGGCGGATTTTGCCTGCCGCACGATTAAAGGAGTGATCGCAATGTTGGTCATGTCACGCCGCACCGTTCTCGGAACGGCTGCCGCCGCTGCGGCTTTCGGCCTGTCGTCGAAACTGGAATTCATGGCTCCGGCGCTTGCCGAGACGTCGCTCGAGCCGGTCGTCGGCTTCTACCGCTACAAGGTCGGAAACGTGGAAGTTACCGCCATTTATGACGGCATCTGGCGCAAGCCCCACGACCCGGCCTTCATCAAGAACGCCTCGATCGAGGACACAAAGGAAGCGCTCTTGAAAGCGGGCCTCACCACGGAGTTCATGCCCATCCCGCTCACCGTCGTCGTGCTCAAGACGGGCGACCGGCTGATCATGATGGATGCGGGCTCCGGCATCGGTCAATGGCAGGCGAACGCCACGCATCTGCCGGCCAATATGGCAGCAGCCGGCATCGACTACCGCAAGATCGGCACGGTCATCATCTCCCATTTCCATCCGGATCACGTCTGGGGCCTGATGGAGAAGGGCACGAACGCACCGGTCTTCCGGGATGCGGAGCTGATCGTCAATGCCGACGAATACAACTGGTGGACCGAGCCCGGCCGCGCCGACAAGCTGGCGCCGGCGCGCAAGGACGCGGGCAAGCGCATCGCCCAAGTCTTCCCGACCTGGAAGAACTGGCGGCAGGTGCAGGACGGCGCGGAGGTCGCGCCTGGTATCCGCCTGATTGCAGCACCCGGCCACACGCCGGGCCATTCCGTGTTCCTGGTCGACGGCGGCAACGAACAACTGATGGTGTCAGCCGATACGATGTACGTGCCGGCGCTGCTCGCGCCCCATCCCGAATGGCAGGGCACTTACGACCAGGACGGGCCGATGGCTGTCGCAAGCCGCTGCAAGCTCATCGACCGCGTGATCGCCGACAACATCAAAATCTGCGGTTCGCATTTCCCATTCCCGGGTTCCGGGACCTTCGTGAAGGATGGCAACGCCTATGTCTTCACACCCACGCTGCAAGCCTGAAAACGCAAGGAGCTGACATCATGATGAAGCATATCCTTCTTGGCCTTGCCATCGCTGTCGTGGCACCGATTGCCGCCGCCCTACCCGCGCACGCGGTCGACAATATGGAGACGACGGAGGCGCCGGATCTGACGGGCGTGCGCGCGAAGATCGCCGTGAAAAACTATGCCGGGGCGCTTGCCGAGCTGCGCGGGCTGGCGGAAGGCAGTCCCCAGGCAGATATCTACAATCTGATGGGATTTACGCTCAGAAAGACCGGCGACTACCGGACGTCGCTTACCTATTACACCAAGGCGCTGGAGCTTCAGCCGGACCACCGCGCGGCCCGTGAGTATCTCGGCGAGCTCTATGTCGAGACCGGCGACATGGCGCATGCCCGCGAACAGCTTACTGAGCTGGCCCGGCTCTGCCCAGGCGGCTGTGAGGAACGCGACGATCTGCAGCGCGCAATCGCCGCCGTGGGCAACTAAGGAAGCTGGATCAACGCCGCCCCCCGGTGTCTTACGCGGGGTGGCGTTGCTGGCGCCCAGATCCCGTCCATCGACGCAACCGCCCTAGACCGTATGTTCGCGGGGTGAAGGTGGCCCGCCCCCGCGGTAAGCTGAATTCGGGGGTTGCTCCGGATTGGCCGGAGCCGAGCCCCAAGCTTAGCGAGGGCGAACCATGAAAGACGATAGCGTAATTTTCATCGGCTTGGATACGTCGAAGTTGAAGATTTCGGTGGCGATTGCCGACGGAGCACGCAACGGCGAGGTACGGTTTTTAGGCGACATCTCGTCGGAGCCGTCATCGGTGGCATCGATGGTCAACAAGCTTTCCAAGCGCGCAGCCAAGCTTCACTTTTGCTATGAGGCGGGTCCCACGGGGTATGGTCTCTACCGGCAGATTGTCGAACTGGGGCATGACTGCATGGTCGTGGCGCCATCGCTGGTGCCCAAGCGTGCTGGCGACCGGGTGAAGACCAACCGGCGGGATGCCATGAGCCTGGCGCGCCTGCACCGGGCGGGCGAGCTGACCGCGGTCTGGGTTCCGGACGAAGCTCATGAGGCGATCCGCGACCTGGTGCGGGCTCGCGAAGCGACCAACGACGCGTTGAAGCAGGCACGTCAGCAACTCCAGTCCTTTCTCCTGCGGCACGGCCGGCTCTATACCGGCCGCACGCCATGGACGCGCGCCCATGTCCGATGGCTGACATGCCAGGCCTTCGATCATCCCGCCCACCAAATCCTGTTGGCAGAATATTGCCAGGCCATCGAGGATGCCGGCGTGCGTCTGGACAGGCTGACCCAGCTGGTGGTGGAGACCGCGGCATCCTGGTCGATGGCCCCGGTTGTGGCCGCCTACCAAGCGATGCGTGGCGTCGCGTTCATGACCGCGGTCACCTTTGTGGTCGAGATCGGCGATGTCAGGCGTTTTGATAATCCTCGTCAGTTAATGGCGTATCTGGGTCTTGTGCCGTCGGAAAGCTCAACGGGCGAACGGGTCAAGCGTGGTGGGATCACCAAGGCGGGCAACATACGGGCGCGTCGAGTCCTCATAGAAGGGGCCTGGACATATCGCTTCCCGGCCCGTGTAAGCCCGACGATCCAGGCGCGCCTGGAGGACCTGCCAAGGGCTGTTCGAGAGATTGCCTGGAAAGGGCAAGTGCGACTTTGCGCGCGCTATCGAAGGCTGGTGGCGGCAGGCAAGCCGAAAGTCATCGCAGTCACCGCCATTGCCAGAGAAATGGCCGCATTCCTGTGGGCGATTGGGCAGGAGGTCGCTCCTACAGCAAGAGGCTAATGCCGATGCTCAGCTTGAAGAGAGAAGCATAATCCAAATTAGAAATCATCTGCTGTTGGACAAAGTTGGAGGCAGGGCTCCGGTGGGGAACCCTCGTCGTAGCTATGTGGCGGATAACATCCACGCCCGACCCTAGACAGAGGCAGCCCCAGACGAACACACGGAAATGCGGTACCCAACCCGCGCATAAGAGTATGCCAGCCGTCGTCTAAATGCCCTGCCTCCTGCTGTGTTCAACAGCTTCACGCATGTGCTTTCGTCCTCAAGGCCGGAAAAGAAAGAGTAATGATTAACGAGCTTGCAAGTGAACATAAGAGCGATCTCGCCAAGCCGGCGTCTCTCACCTTATCGACAGGAAAATGCGGCAGGCCTGTTCCAGGGGCACCGGTCAGGAACCGGCGCCGCCGAGGAAGGCAAGCCGGGTGAAGATCGTGTAGTGTGACTCGGACGCCATCATCGCCACGAAGACCAGAACGAGCATCGGCGGCAACAATATCGCATAGACGAGCGCCAGCCGCTCCCATGCCATGTGCATGAAGATGGCAACGATCAGCCCTGCCTTCAGCATCATGAAGACGATGATGAGCGTCCAGCGCAGATAGCCCTGAATGCCGAGATAATCGACGAGATAGGAAAAGGTGCTGAGGACGAAGAGCAATCCCCAGACGACGAGGTAAAGCCGGATCGGATGCTGTTGACCGGAATGCGCTTGTGCCTGTGCCATAATGCGACCTCACCACAGATAGAAGAACGCGAAGATGAAGACCCAGACGAGGTCGACGAAGTGCCAGTAGAGGCCCATGATCTCGACGACCTCATAATTGCCCTTGCGGCTTGTGAAGAAGCCGCGCCTGCCCGTATCGAAGTCCCCGCGCCATACCTTGCGCGCGGTAATCAGCAGGAAGATCACGCCGAAGGTCACGTGCGTGCCGTGAAAGCCGGTGATCATGAAGAAGGATGATCCGAACTGTGCCGCGCCCCACGGGTTTTCCCAGGGGCGCACACCTTCGGTGATGAGCTTCGTCCATTCGAAGGCCTGCATTCCGACGAATGTGGCGCCAAGAAATGCGGTCAGAAGCATCAAGGCAGCCGTTTTCCCACGCTCACGGCGATAACCGAAATTAACGGCCATGGCCATCGTGCCGCTGCTGCTGATCAGAACGAAGGTCATGATCGCGATCAGGATCAGCGGGATCTCCTGCCCGCCGATACTGAGCGCAAAGACCTCGCTTGGATTGGGCCAGGCAACCGGCGTCGACATCCGGGCGGTCATATAGGCCAGCAGGAAACAGCCGAAGATGAAGGTGTCGCTGAGGAGGAAGATCCACATCATGGCCTTGCCCCAGGAGACATTCTTGAACGCCCGCTGGTCCGAGGCAAAGTCGGCCGCAACGCCACGCAGCCCGCTGGCGTGCGGGAGGACTACATCTTCGGTATCCATTCGGGTCAGTTCGGCCATTGTCCACCCCTTAGGAAACGAGTTGGCGGCAGAGGTCGACGAAGTCGTTCGCCCAGCCGGTGAAGAGCGCGAAGAGAAGGAGCCACACCACAAGCATGAAGTGCCAGTAGGTGGCGCAGAGTTCGATGCCGAGGCGCAGCCTGGCGGATGGAGCGGTGCTGTCGGTGAGCAGTCTCACCCGTGTTCGCGCAAGCACTGCCAGCCCACCGACAATGTGGAGGCCGTGCAGCCCCGTCAGCATGTAGAAGAAGCTGTTTGCCGGGTTATCGGCCAGCACATAACCCGCCGCAACGAGCTGCAGCCAGGCCACGATTTGCCCGGCGAGAAACAGGAAAGCAGTGACGAGCGCCACATCGAGCCCCAGTCGCATGCCCTCATCGGCGCCGCGGCGCGCTTCGGCCACAGCCCATTGCAGGGCTGCACAGCTGGCGATCAGTACCGCCGTATTCGCCCAGAGAAGCCGAGGCACGGGGATCGCCCACCAATCGGCACCACTCATTCGCGAAAGATAAGCGCTGGCCAACAGGGAGAAGAGGGCGCCGACAACCGCGAGGAAAATGCCGAGGCCGATCTTGGCGGCGGGGACGGGCGGCTTCGCCGGTCCTTGGATATCGTCGAGCGTGCCGACCTCCATCCATGGCTTCGACATCAACCTTTGCCCCGACATCCACCAGATGACGATCGCGGCTATTCCCGCGAGGAAGACGAGAACGACGCTCATGCCGGCTCCCTCGACAATCCGGCCGTTGGCGGCTGGTTCTGGGGTATGAAGTCTTCGGCCGCCCCCGGGACACTGTAGTCGTAGGCCCAGCGATAGACGATCGGAGGGTCCTTACCCCAATTGCCATGGGCGGGCGGCGTCTGTGGCGTCTGCCATTCGAGGGTCGTCGCCCGCCACGGGTTGCCTCCGGCGTCGCGACCTCGAAACAGGCTCCAGACGAGATTGAACAGGAACACCAGCTGAGCCGCGCCGACAACAAGCGCGGCGACGGAAATGAACATGTTCAGCGTATGCACAGAGGGCGGAATGAAGACCGTGTCGCCAAGCTCGAAATAGCGGCGCGGCACGCCCACAAGACCCACGTAGTGCATCGGGAAGAAGATCGCGTAGGCACCGATGAAAGTAACCCAGAAATGGATCCGCCCGAGAACCTCGTCGAGCATCCGCCCCGTAACCTTCGGGTACCAGTGATAGATTGCGCCGAAGATCACCATGATGGGAGCCACACCCATCACCATGTGGAAATGCGCAACCACGAACATCGTATCGGACAGCGGCACATCGACCACGACATTGCCCAGAAAGAGCCCAGTCAAGCCGCCATTGACGAAGGTTACGATGAAGCCGATGGCAAACAGCATCGGCAAGGTCAGATGGATATCACCCCGCCACAGCGTCAGCACCCAGTTATAGACCTTGATCGCGGTCGGCACGGCTATGATCAGCGTCGTCGTGGCGAAGAAGAACCCGAAGTTCGGGTTCATGCCGCTGACGTACATGTGATGCGCCCAGACGACGAAACTCAGGGCCCCGATGATCACGATCGCCCACACCATCATGCGGTAGCCGAAGATATTCTTGCGGGCATGCGTGCTGATCAGATCGGAGACGATGCCGAAAGCCGGAAGCGCGACGATATAGACTTCCGGATGGCCGAAGAACCAGAAGAGGTGCTGGAAGAGGATCGGGCTGCCGCCCTCGGATTTCAGCTGTTCCCCCATTTCGACGATGGCAGGCATGAAGAAGCTGGTGCCGAGCAGCCTGTCGAACAGCATCATGACTGCAGCGACGAAAAGTGCCGGGAACGCGAGCAATGCCATGACGGTGGCGGTGAAAATACCCCAGACGGTCAATGGCATCCGCATCAGCGTCATGCCGCGCGCCCGCCCCTGCAGCACGGTGACGACATAGTTCAGTCCGCCCATCGTGAAGCCGATGATGAAGATGATCAGCGAAGACAGCATCAGGATGATGCCCCAGTCGCGCCCACCCGGCGTACCGGAGGTCAATGCCTGCGGCGGGTAGAGCGTCCAGCCGGCGCCTGTCGGACCGCCGGGCGCAAAAAAGCCCGCGACAAGCACGATGACGGCGAGCAGGTAGAGCCAATAGCTCAGCATGTTCGCATAGGGGAACACCATGTCGCGAGCGCCGACCATCAAGGGGATGAGGTAGTTGCCGAAGCCGCCGAGGAAGAGCGCGGTCAGCAGATAGATCACCATGATCATCCCGTGCATGGTGATGAACTGGTAATAATGATCCGCGTCGATAAAGGAGAAATAGCCGGGGAAGCCGAGCTGCAGGCGCATCAGCCACGACAGGACCAGCGCCACGAAGCCGATCGCGAACGCCGTCATGGAATATTGGATGGCAATGACCTTGGCATCCTGGCTGAAGACGTACTTCGTCCACCAGCTCTTCGGATGATAGAGCTCGACATCCGCCACCTCGGCAGGCGGGATAACGTCGCCGGCACTGGTTGGAATATCAACCATCGCATGCCTTCCTTCCTCCTCCCGTCACGGCCGCTGCCTTGGCCGTAACGCCGGCCTATTTGGCCGGTTCAACCGCTGCCATCAGCTGCGAGAACGTCTGTTGCTGCGCAAGCCACGCCTGATAGGCGTCCGCCTCGTCGACAACGACCGTCCCTCGCATCTGTGGATGTCCGACGCCGCAGAGCTCGGCGCACAGCACTTCGAATGTGCCCGTGCGCGTCGGCGTGAACCAGAAATAGGTGACCGAACCGGGGATCATGTCCATCTTTGCCCGGAACTCTGGAACATAGAAATCATGCAGCACATCGACCGAGCGTAGGTGAACGCGGATCGGCTTGCCGAGCAGCAGATGCAGTTCGCCCCCTGAAATGATGATATCGTCGAGCCCTGCTGGATCGTTCCTGATCACGCCAAGTGGATTGTCTGCTGAAACCGCCCGATTGTCTGCTCTCCCGAGCTTGCCGTCGGCGCCCGGCAGCCGGAAATTCCAAAGCCATTGCTGGCCGACGACTTCGATTTCGCCAGCGTCCGGCGGAACCGTCACGAACTGGTTCCAGACGACGAGGCCAGGTGCCAGCATCGCCCCCACACCAAGGGCCGTGCTGCCCGCAAGCCACCATTCGAGGCGCTTGTTCTCCGGCTCGTAGGCCGCCTTGTGGCCGGGCCGATGACGGAAGCGATAGATGCAATAGGCCATGAACGAGATCACCGCCACGAAGACGATGCCGGTGATCCAGAACGTGATGATGATGGTATTGTCGATATAGTTCCAGTTCGAGGCGATCGGAGTCCACCACCACGGGCTGAACAGATGGAATGCCACCGACCCGATGACGATCAGAACGAGAACGAGAACGACAACCATGCGTTCCTCCCAAGCCACCGCATGCGGAAATTACCCGCAATCCGTCGGCACTTACGTTACGACTATCTCATAAACGATGCATCACGGCAATGCCACGAGTGAGGCCTCCAAATCAGTCGGCGAGGCCGCAATAAGCTGATTTCATTTCGAGAATTGCTTGAGATAGGCAATCAGATTGGTAATCTCGCCATCATCCTTCAGGCCGACGAATACCATCTTCGTTCCCTTAACCTTCAACTTTGGGTCGTGAAGATAATCGCGTAGCGTCGCCTCATCCCAGACCAACCCGGCTGTGCCCGCGGCCTTCATCGCCGGTGAATAGGCAAAGTTTGGATGCGTCCCGGCAGTTCGACCGAACACGTGGTTCAACGACGGTCCGACCTTGTTCTTGTCGCTGTCGGCAATGTGACAGACCGCGCACTTCTTAAATATCGTTTCCCCGGCCGCCGCATCGCCTTCTTGGGCGATGGCAGCCGAGGTGGGAAGACAGATCAGTGAAATCAATACAGCAAGACCACGGTAACGCATCGCAAGCCTCATCCTCCAAAGGTTGCTCGAAACCGACCGCGCGCGATTTGCGGCGTGCGCCGTCCATCATATTTTTATCGCCACAACGCCGTGCAAACGACATGTGTGATCAAGCAAAGCTATGGTCCGGCTGCGTTAAGTCAATTCGCACAAATGGCTGTGGGGCCTGAACCGCCCGCGATGCGCGACATTAGGCCGCAGCGCGGAGGAAGTTTCTGAGCCCGGCAAACAGCTCGACCGACTTCAATCTCGCCTCGATATCGTGGATCGGCATGGAGATGATGACTTCGTCCGCTTCCGTCTCGGCCAGGAAATCGGTGAGCTTTGCCTCCGCCGTCGTCTGCGAACCGACGACGGCATAGCGCAAGGTGTGCTCCACCGTCAGTTTCTCCATCGGCGACCAGAAGCTCTCCATATCCTCGACAGGACGCGGAAACTGGCCGCGGACGTTGCGGCGCAGATTGACAAACTGCTGCTGGGCGGAGGTGAAATGATACTGCGCCTCCTCGTCCGTCGCGGCGACAGAACCCATGACACCGACCATGACATAGGGCTTGTCAAGCACGGCAGATGGCTTGAAGCGACTGCGATAGATGTCGATGGCATCAAGCAGCGAGTCCGGTGCGAAATGCGAGGCGAACGCATAGGGCAACCCCAGCATCGCGGCGAGTTGCGCACTATAGAGACTGGAGCCCAGCAGCCAGATCGGCACGTTGGAATTCATGCCTGGAACAGCGAGGATCGCCTGGTTCTCAATCGGCGCGCCGAGCAACTGCTGCAATTCGACGACGTCGTTCGGAAAGCTCTGCGCCCCGGCGTCGAGATTGCGTCGCAGAGCCTGTGTGGTGCGCATATCGGTGCCGGGCGCACGTCCAAGGCCGAGATCGACTCGGCCCGGAAACAGCGCCTCAAGCGTTCCGAATTGCTCTGCAATGACCAGCGGCGAATGGTTCGGCAGCATGATACCACCGGAGCCGATACGGATGCGCTTCGTCGCCGCGCCGACATGGCTGATCACGACGGCCGTCGCCGCACTGGCGATGCCCGGCATGCCATGATGTTCCGCAAGCCAAAAGCGGTTGTACCCGAACTCTTCGGCCTTCTGCGCCATGCGCGCCGAGCCCTCGAGCGACTGGCGGATCGTCCCGCCTTCTGGAACAGGAGAGAGATCGAGGATGGAGAAGGGAACCATGGCGATGCCTGTCGATAGTTGGAAGGACAGGTCTATGTAGGTGTGCGACGCGCCCATTCCAAACGAGCTGAAAAAGAAAAAGGGCCGCTCTCCCGGCCCCCTCATTCATCTCCCGATCGCGTCAAGCCCGACGTCTCAGGACGTGCACCTCAGCACTCTGATGCCCCTGGGTCAGCGTGAAGTTCGCCAGCTGTCGGTCCATCTCCACCGCTTCGGTTGCGAGCCGGTGGATCGCTGCAGTGGTCTCCTCGACCATTGCAGCGTTCTGCTGCGTCATCGCATCCAGCTCGGACACTGCCGTGTTGATCTGCCGCAGCGTGTCCGCCTCTTCGCGCGTCGTTTCCATGATCTCGCTGATCTGGCCGTTGATCGCCTCGACGTGGCTGCCGATCCCCATCAGCGCGTCGCCGGCACGCTCGACGAGAGAGACACCCATTTCCACCTCGCGCGTGGACTTCTGCAGCAGGCTCGCGATTTCCTTGGCAGCGCTCGACGAACGCTGCGCCAGTTCGCGCACTTCCATGGCAACGACAGCAAAGCCCTTGCCGGATTCGCCGGCACGCGCTGCCTCGACGCCGGCATTGAGGGCCAATAGGTTGGTCTGGAAAGCAATCGCCTCGATGACGGCGATGATCGAGTTGATCTGGCGCGACGAGGCCTGGATCGCCTCCATCGCGGCAATCGTCTCGCGCATGATCTGGCTGGAGCCGGTCGTCTCCCGCTTGGCGTCGCGGGCGATGCGCTCTGCCTGTTCGGCACGCTCGATCTGAACGCGGACCGACTGGGTGATCGCATCGATGGCATTGGCAGTCTCGGTGATCGAGGCGGCCTGACGCTCGGTGCGGCCCGCCAGTTCATCGGCGCCGGTGCGCATTTCCTCGGAACCCGAGCGCACAGCCATGGAGTTGCCGCCGATCGCCGTCATCGTTTCGCTGAGGGCAGCCAGCGCTTCGTTGAAATTGATGCGCAGGCTTTCGAGCTCGTTCGGGAAGCGGGTCTCGATCTGATAGGCAAGATCGCCATTGGCAAGGTGATGCAGGCCCTGGTCGATCGCTTGAACGACCTCCTGTAATGTCCTTGCTTCCGTCTCGCGCTCGGCCATGTGCTGCTGGCGATCCCGCTCCGCGCGAGCCCGGGTTTCGTTGCTGGCGGCTTCCAGTTCGCGGCTTTCAACCAGCGACTGCTTGAACCTTGCCAGTGCCTTCGCCATCGTGCCGATCTCGTCGCCGCGGTTCTGGCTGCCGATCTCGACGGCGAGGTTGCCGTCGGCGACATCGCGGGTGACGCCGGCAAGGCGGGCAAGCGGCGAGAAGAGCCGCTTGGTGATCACCGCGGTCGCCACGGCCATGACGACGAGAACACCGAAAGCAATCATCGTCAGCAGCGTTGCGATTTCGAGGGAGCCGGCGTTGAGTTCGCTGAGCCGCACGCTTTCCACGACGAGGAAGCGGGAACCCTGGTAGTCGATGCCGCGGACATAGGCCCGCGCCAAGCCATCGGCACGATCGAAGTCGTCGACCGTCATACCTTTCGCCGAAAGCGCGTCCTTCGCGAATGTGAAAGGCGCGGTATCGAGCGTGACGAGCTGGCCGGCGGCGTTCACGCCGATAGCCGAGCCGCCATCCGAGATGATCGCCGCCTGCGCTGTGCTGCCGGCGACAATGCCCTTGGCGAGGATGCTGGTGATGATGTCCTCACGCACCTTAAAGAGCATTACACCCTTCGCGGCACCAAGCTTGACGATCGGCACGGCGTAGAAGATTGCCGCCTTGCCACTCGCCGCGTCGACGCGAAGACCGGAAAAGCCCGTCGGCGCGGAATCGTCTGTCGCCTTGGCCGTGTTCTCGATCGCCTTGGCGAAGGCCAGACCGGCGCCGGTCGACTTCCATGCGTCGGTCTTCAGGTTTTCAGCGAAATCGTCGTTCTTCCTGTAGGAGTAGAGAACGTTGCCATCGAGATCGGTAATCAAAAGGTCGCTGAAGGCGGTGTTCTCGAGGTCACGGGCCACCTCGCCTTGCGTCGTCTCATGGTTGGAATAGTAGAAGCCGCTCGGCGCCTCCGGCTTCATCAGCTTCTCGCGCTGGTCGGCCGGGTTCGGATTGTTGGTGATGAACACCTTTTTCAATTCGGCCCGGGCATCGCCCGAAGTCTTCTCGATGGTCTTCCAGCCGCTCTTCAGGCTTGTGATCGACATCTGCAGCGCTTCGATGCGCGCAATCGAGTTCGCCTGGTTTTCCAGCTGCTCAAGCTGATCCTGCAGCATGTCGCCGCGGAAGATCAGGACGCTTTCCTTTGCCTTGAGCGCCTGTTCGCCGGAAATGCGGCTGCTGGCGAAGTAAGCGAGGACGTTGATGACCGCGATCGACAGTGCGGTCAGCAGAATGAAGGTGGCGATGACCTTGAAGGACAGGGATTGAAATCTCTGAACCATGAACGATGAACCCTTCCGGAACGGCCCTTACCGGCAGGACGCGGAAACGCCCTGCCGACTGACCTGAAAACAGAACACGGGAGCCTTGCCCTCTCAGGAAGGGAGCTCCTCTGACATTTTATGGATCAAAACTCGGCTACGGAGCTTAAATTGCCGTAAACAGCCGCCCTGAAAAACAAGGAATGTTTTTGTTTTGTTCACTTATCGATGGCAGTTATTTCACGAGTGCAATAGGGTGAAGCATGCAACATACGATTCGCATCATCGGCGTTGATCCGGGCCTGCGCCGCACCGGTTGGGGAATTATCGACACGCTCGGCAACTCCCTGCGCTTCGTCGCTTCCGGGACTGTCACCTCGGACGGCGACATGGACCTGGCCTCGCGCCTTTGCCAACTGCACGACGGCCTGGCGGAAGTCGTGCATAGCTACAAGCCGGATGAGGCTGCCGTCGAACAAACCTTCGTCAACAAGGATGCCGTGGCGACACTGAAGCTCGGCCAGGCGCGCGGCATTGCCATGCTGGTCCCTGCCCGTGCCGGATTGCCGGTCGCAGAATACGCTCCAAACGCCGTCAAGAAGGCCGTGATCGGCGTTGGCCACGGCGAGAAGAAACAGATCCACATGATGCTGAAGATCCTGATGCCGAAGGTCGAGTTCAAGGGCGACGACGCCGCCGACGCGCTCGCGATCGCCATCTGCCACGCCCACAACCGCGGCAGCAGTCGCATCCGGCAGGCAGCGCTTGCAGGATAGCCTGTTCTTGACTTGTTCTCATCGCATGATAAGTCATACCGGAGAGGTATTACCATTGCGCGTGACTGAAAAAGGCCAAGTGACTATCCCGAAGGACATCCGGGACCGATTGAATGTCGGCCCTGGATCGGAAGTGGATTTCATTGCCGACGACAAGGGGGCTAGGCTGGTTGTCGTCGCCGATGGCAGATCAGTATCCGAGGACGACGTCGAAACTTGGCTGAAGAGCGTTTCGGGGACGTTCGACACCGGCGGCATGACTGCGGACGAGTATATCGAATGGCTTAGGGGACCGCGCGATGACCTCGGTCCTCGTTGACACGAACGTCTTCATCGACGTGTTCGGTCCGGAGGCACGTTTCAAGGAATGGTCGTCCGAGATGATCCTGCGGCTCAGGCCGCGCCGCCTGCTGACACGCGATGCCGCGCGCTATCGCACCTACTTCCCCTCGCTCGACATCATCTCCCCTGAAACCCATTCCTGACGGACTTCCATTTATGATCGGCAAGCTCAAAGGCACCATCGATGAAATCGGCGAGGATTATGTGCTCGTCGACGTCCACGGCATCTGCTACGTCGCCTTCTGCTCGGCGCGCACCCTGTCTCGGCTCGGCTCTGTTGGCGAGGCCTGCGTGCTTTTCATCGAAACCTACGTTCGTGAAGACCAGCTGAAGCTCTTCGGCTTCATGACTGCCCTGGAGCGGGAGTGGTTCAACCTCCTGCAAAGCGTTCAGGGCGTCGGCGCGAAGGTGGCTCTCGCCGTGCTTTCCACACTGCCGCCGAGCGAACTTGCGACCGCCATCGCGCTGCAGGATCGCACCGCCGTCTCGCGTGCCCAAGGTGTCGGCCCCAAGGTTGCTGTGCGCATCGTCACCGAACTCAAGAACAAAGCGCCGGCCTTCGCGGGAGAAGCGTCCGGCACCATCGGCCTCAAACAGGAGCTCGGCGAAGGTGTTGCCGCGGCTCCGGTTGCCGATGCGGTATCGGCGCTGACAAATCTCGGCTATTCGCGTGATCAGGCTGCCAATGCCGTTGCGGCAGCAATGAAGACCGCCGGTGAAGGCGCCGATAGCGCCAAGCTGATCCGGCTTGGGTTGAAGGAATTGGCTCGCTGATCATCTGCCCGGGGCGGGTGCCAAAGCCGCCCGCTTGGTGTATTGGTCGCGAGCGTTTGAAGATTGGGAAATGCCAGCATGAGTGAAGCAGCGCGCCTGATATCCTCGGAAAAGCGAGGCGAAGACCTGGATGTGACGCTGCGGCCGCAATCGCTTGACGAATTCACCGGCCAGGCGGAGGCGCGCGCCAACCTGAAGGTCTTCATCGAGGCTGCGAAGAACCGTGGCGAAGCACTCGACCACGTGCTTTTCGTCGGCCCACCCGGGCTCGGCAAGACGACGCTTGCGCAGATCATGGCGAAGGAACTTGGCGTCAATTTCCGCTCGACCTCCGGCCCGGTCATCGCCAAGGCGGGCGATCTTGCCGCCCTCCTGACCAATCTCGAAGAGCGCGACGTGCTCTTCATCGACGAAATCCACCGGCTCAACCCGGCTGTCGAAGAAATCCTCTATCCCGCAATGGAGGATTTTCAGCTCGACCTTATCATCGGCGAGGGCCCCGCCGCGCGCTCGGTCAAGATCGACCTGTCGAAGTTCACCCTCGTTGCCGCGACGACGCGCCTTGGCCTGCTGACCACGCCGCTGCGTGACCGCTTTGGCATTCCCGTCCGTCTGAGCTTCTACACCGTCGAGGAACTGGAGCTGATCGTTCGTCGAGGCGCACGCCTGATGAACCTTCCCATGACCGACGAGGGCGCGCGAGAAATCGCGCGGCGAGCCCGCGGCACGCCACGCATTGCCGGTCGCCTGCTGCGCCGGGTGCGCGATTTTGCTGAAGTGGCCAAGGCCGAGGCTGTCACCCGCGAGATCGCCGACGAGGCGCTGACACGGCTCCTCGTCGACAACATGGGCCTCGATCAGCTCGACAAGCGTTATCTCAACATGATCGCGGTCAATTTCGGCGGCGGCCCCGTCGGTATCGAAACCATCGCCGCAGGCCTTTCCGAGCCGCGCGATGCGATCGAGGACATCATCGAGCCCTATATGATACAGCAGGGTTTCATCCAGCGTACTCCGCGCGGCCGCGTCCTGACCGCGACGGCCTGGAAGCATCTCGGCATGCAGCCTCCCAAGGATCTCGAGGCCGCGCAGTTTCGCTTGTTCCAGGAAGACGACTGAGGCCTGCGAAGCTATTCGGGTGGCGCCGTCAAGAATGGGAGTTATCTGATGCCGACGTTCGACCCGTGCAGGACCGCCCGCAAGCTCGCCTACAACAATGCGCTTGCGAACCACCGGCTGCATGGCGCTTGCGGCCGGTTGATGCCCGGGGAGTTCGAGGCTGTTCGCGTAAGTTTCTTTCCGTCGATCAAGGCAACGCTCAACCACATTCTGACGGTCGATTGGTTTTACGTTGATGCGCTGGAAGGCGGCACATTGGGGCCGTCCGCCTGGGACATCGAGGAACCGTTCGACGATATCGCAACACTTGCGACCGAACAGGCCAAAGTCGATCGCCGGCTGGTCGCATTCTGCGAAGCGGCGACCCCGGAAAAGCTGGCGTCGGTGACCGAGATCCATCGCACCGAACGCATCCAGCGCGAGCGGATGGAAGACGTTTTGAACCATCTGTTCCAGCATCAGACACATCACCGCGGTCAGGTTCACGCGATGTTGGCGGGAACGAGCGTGCCCCCGCCACAGCTCGACGAATTCATCGTCGCAGACGATGGTCGATTCCGCGGCGGCGATATCGCCGCCCTCGGCTGGAGTGAAGACGACTTGATGCGCTAGAACTTAAACGACGCGACGCGCTCTAGTCCTGCAGTCGCGCCTTCAGCCCGTCGATGATTGTCTTCGTCAAGAGCTCATAGTTCTCATCGAAGTGGTGGTCGCCGGCAAGAGCGATCACATCGACACCGCTGTCCTTGAGGTCAGGGCAAGCCACCTCGTCGTCATCGTCCTTTCCGTAGATGCACTGGACGATCTTCGGATCGAGCTTCTTCAGGTCATCAACCGGGTCGCCACCGGCACCTTCCGTCTTCTGGCCGAGCCAGCCCATGACTGAGATCTGGTAATCCACCTCGTGCGAGAGGGACAGCAGCGACATCTGCGCGACAGCTGCCTTGGCGGCTGGCTTCAGTCGCGAGTAGGCGGCAGGCACGACGTCGGCGCCGAAGGAATAGCCGATGAGCAGAACGTGCTTCACCTTCCACTGCTTTCGATAAAGCTCGATAATCTTGCCGAGATCGTCCGCCGTTTGCTGCGGCTCCCGTTCCGACCAGAAGTAATGAAGCGAGTCGACGCCGACCACAGGGATGCCCTGCTTCTGAAGCGAGGCACCAACCTCCTTGTCGATGTCGCGCCAGCCGCCGTCACCGGAAAAGATGACCGCCATCGTGTCGAAGGCCGGCTTGGTATCCAGAATGGTGAGCGGCAGGCCGAGCGGATTGTCGGCACTGCCGGAGGCGTCGATCAGGTCCGAGAGCGTGTCGCCGAGCGTCGTCTGTGCATTGTCCCCAGAGTCGCGGATCTCGATGTCGGAATGCTGCTTCTTGAGCTCCTCGACATGGGCGCGCCCGTCCTTGTTTGCTGAGGCCGTGAACGACGCGATGATCGGGTCCGGCAGCGATGTATCGCTGAGCCCATAGATCATGCGATCGCTAACCGTCTGCTTCTTCGCCGGCGTGCAGAGCTCCTTGGTAAGCGGGATGCCGGCAACCGGATCGATCGCCAGCGTCTGGCCGATGGTCGCATCCGGGGTCTGTGCAGCAATCGCCAGTGCCAGCGCGCCGCCCTCGCCGACGCCGGCAACGATCGGTAGATGGTATGCGCTGTTGCCCGCCGCGCGCTGGACCTGCTGGCTCAGCGATTCGATATCGGACACCATGTAGATGCAGCCGTCATTCTGGCTGACGTCGTAGTTTCTGAGCGCATCCATATAGGACGCGAAGTCGATGCCGATGACGACGGCCCCTTGTTCGACAAGCCGGTCGGCCTCCGCCTTCTCGTTGTCGCCCCAGCCGGCGCCATCCGATATCAGCACGACGGCCCCCTTTACGTCACCGTCGGGAAGGAAGATGTGTGGTGAAGGAATAAGCCCGGTTTCGAAGCTCTGCGTCGTCTCGGTCGCCGCCATTGCCGCCGGAACGAACAGTGACAGGGCGCAGACGGCTGCAAGAAGGTGCCTTTTCATCATTTCCTCACTACCCCTCTCAATCCGCCGCCGATCAGGAATGTTGCGTCCATCAGAGCGATCATCGGATTGCCTCCACCCGAAACCGCAAGATACCGCGGATGCCATTGCGGATGAAACTTTGATTTGAAAGCCCTGAGGCCTTTGAAGTTATAAAATCGCTCGCCGTGCTCGAAGACGGTGCTGCCGATACGATCCCATACCGGCGCCATCTCGCGCTTCGACATGCCCGAGAGCGGCGCCATACCGAGATTGAAATGCGAAAACCCTTGGTCGCGCAGGTATTCCATGATTTGGACGAAGAGAAAGTCCATCGACCCCTTCGGCGCATCCGGCGAGAAGCGCATCAAGTCGATGGTCCCCTCGTCCTTCGCCACCGTTATCAGGATATTGGCGAAAGCGACAATCTTGCCTTCACGCTTCAAGATGCCAACCGGCTGGGCAACAATATAGTCAGGATCGAACGCACCCAGCGAGAAGCCCTTCTCCTTGGCATTGTGATCCTCGAGCCAGGCATTCGAAACCGCCGCAAGCTCATCCATCGCCGCCGGAACATTTTCAGGCGCGATAACCTCGAATTCAAGGCCGTCACGTTGCGCACGGCTCGCCGTTTGCCGCAGGTTTGCCCACTTGCCGCCCTTCATCTCGAACGTTTTCAAATCGGCAACAGCAAGCTCACCCAGTTTGAATGCGCGCAGCCCCGCATCGGCACAATGGGAAAGAAGCGCCGGCGAGATCTGGTAGAAGACCGCGCGGCATCCGGCGGCGCGTGCAGACTCCACGAAACGCCAGACCAGCTCCGGAATGGCGCTGCGCTCACCGATCGGATCGAAGAGAGCGATCCATGAGCGTCCCTGCCTTCCGTACATGATGAAGGCATCGCCTTTCTCGGAGAACATGATGCTCTTGTCGCCCATGCGCACCAGATTGGCGTCGGCATAACGCTGTTTCTCGACGATATCGACCGCCCGCTGCAAGGCGTCCGTTGACGCAGGCTCCGGCTTGACCGCCACCGGACGAAGCAGGCTGAAGATCGCAATCGCCGAGGAAATGATGGAGATGCCGAGTACGGCGCGCAAACCTCGCGGCGCTTCGCCGGCGAATTCGAACTGCCACCAGAGCTCGCTGCTGTACTCGACGTCGCGGTAGACGAAGAGCAGGATCACGATCGCACCGACGCAGATGACGGCGATGGCCATCAGCCACGAGGCCGTCAGCGTCTGGTTGAGAAGAGACGCATGTCTGCGGAACAGACGGCGGCTGACGAAGAGGCCAAAGATCAGGAAGCCGAGGAAACATGCCTCAACCAGCGCAATCGCCTTCAGGAGAGACAGCGTCAGCGCCGCAGCAGCCGACAGGATCGACACCCACCAGGCACCGTCGAGCTTCTGGCCGAGGCCCCGTGCGGCAACAACCAGCGCCAGTCCGAGCAGGCTCGACAGGAAATGCGCGCCTTCGACGATTGGCAGCGGCAGGTAGTTCGCAAGGAATTCGAGATTCTGGTCCGGCGTTGGCGTCACGCTCGAGAAGACCAGCATAACGCCGAGGAGCAGCGACAGCGTCGAGAGCAACTGCGGCATCAACCGGATGCCGATCCTGCGGATGCCTGACGCAACCGGGTGATCTGCAAACCGGCGAAGCTCGGTCGCCGACACCGCAAGCACGGCGATCAGCAGCGGCAGAACATGGTAGATCAGGCGATAGAGCACCAGCGAGCCGAGCACCGCGTCGATGTTCACAGCACTGCCAAGCGAGGCGATGATAACGGTCTCGAACACGCCGAGACCGGCTGGGACGTGGCTCAAGACACCCAGGCCAACGGCGATCGCATAGACCGCCAGGAACACCGGCCAGCTTATCGCCGCCTGTGGCAGCAAGACATAAAGGACAGTCGCCGAGGCGGCGATGTCGAAGGCGGTGACCAGGAACTGCCGCGACCAGGTGCGTGAGTCCGGCAGCCGGATCTCGACCGGACCAAGGTGGATCGCGCGCCCGTCGCGCCCCATGAACATGATGACGCCAAGGCCGGCGATGACTGCACCGGCCAACAGCCGCAGGGTAAGGCTACCGACATTGATCAGAGGCGCAATCTCATCGGCAATGATCAGCAGCGCGATTGCCGCGACCCCTGCAAGTCCGAGCCCGAATGACAGCGTTACGAAGGCAATGACGCGCCCGATCTCCTCAGGCGTCAAGCCGAGGCGCGAATAGGCGCGGTAGCGGATTGCACCGCCGCTCAGTGCCCCGAAACCTGCGGTGTTGCCTACCGCATAGGCGCTGAAGCCGGTTAGCGCCACCTGCGGAAACGGCAGCTTGCGGCCGACATATTCGATGGCGTTCACGTCATAGAAGACAAGGGCGAGGAAGCTCAGGCCCGTAAAGACGAGCGCAAGCACGATCGAGCTGACCTTCGTATCGGCCAGTGCCTGAACTACGTCGTCGTAGCGCACTTCGTTCGTCAGCTGAACAATCGCAAAGCCGACGAGACAGAAGAGCGCAAGCGTCGCCAATGCCGTCAGGAGCGCGCGGTAGCGCCTGAACAATCCACGCATCGAAGATTCGTCGGCGTCTTCGATTTCTTCCAAATTGCCGTGCCCCGCCATCTCGTACCGTCGCTATATCCCGGTTCAGCGGGAATCATCTTCGAACCACGTAACATGGGCGGCCCGTAAGCTCTATGAATGCCTGTCCGACCCTGACCCGCCGCTGTTGCCTGCTTCATCTCCAATTGGGGCAAATTTGGCGCAGGGCGCCCCCGCGCACATTGCAATTTCGTAACGTTGACGGGGCTCGGGCGGCGATAAGAGACTTGCGCAAGGTCAGCTCGGTCCGACAGCAAGGAGGTCGAACGTCACACCGCAGGCTCCTCCGAACTTGGCCGTTGCGAAAGATGGCGTGCGGCGGCCGCGCGCGCGTCGGCCTCATGCCCTTCGCTGGAGACCTGCACCGTCGGCACAGCAAACTCGATGCCGTTCTCCTTGAAGGCGTTGCGGATCATGGCCAGCGCATTGCGCCGGATGACGAACTGCTCGCCCGGTTTTGTCATCATTGCAAGGCGGATAACAATCGCGAACTCGCCAAACTGCTCCACGCCTTTCATCTTCAGCGTCTCGATGATGTGCGGGCTATAGTCGGGATTGTCCAACAACTGCTGTCCGATCTGCTTGATCACCTTCTTCGCCTTCACCAGATCGGTGTCATAGGTCACGTTCAAGGTGATCTTGTCGATCGTCCAGTCGCGGTTGAGGTTCTTGACCGCCCCGAGTTCACCGAACGGCACCGTCGTCAGCGGTCCCCTATGATGCCTCAGCTTGACGGAACGTAGGCTGAAGGCCTCGACTACGCCCTTGTGGCTGCCGCTCTCGATGTATTCCCCGACCCGGAAGGCATCGTCCCAAAGATAGAACATGCCGCTGATGACATCCTTGACGATGGTTTGCGCGCCAAAACCGACGGCGACGCCAACAACGCCGGCACCTGCGATCAGAGGAGCGATCTGGACGCCGAGACCGGACAACACCATCAGAACCGCGATGACGGCGATGATGACGGCAAGAATGTTGCGAAAGATCGGCAACAAGGTCTGCAAACGCGCGCGCCTTGCCTTCTCCTCGTCCGTGGCGGCGCCATCGACACGAGCTTCGTCCAGCTTGCCGTTGATGTAGGCACGCGCCAGGTGCCAGAGCAGGTCCGCAGCAAGCAGAATGACGATCCCCCCGATCGCACCGCGGGCAATGCGATCGACCATCGTCTCCCCTGCTGCCATTCGATCCGCGGCAAGGCCAAGCATGCGGCCGAACCAGAATGCTGCGGCGGTGATGATGAGGGCCCGAACGCCGCGATCGAGCAGCACGGTGGCGATCCTGCGTTGGGCAAGTAGCCCGGCCTCCGCCCGGTGCAGGGAGCGAACCGCCAGCGTGGCAACGGCAAGCGCCCGCGGCAGCAGCACCGTGTAGATACCGATCCACAGCAAAAGGTTGAACCCCGTGACCCAGAGAACCCAGAGCAATCCGAAGTAGAACGTCAGCCCCCAGGACAGGGTGAGGCTACGATGCTCCCCTTCCTCCACCGGACGGGACCAGACAGCCTCGACGGCGATAACGAACAATCCAAGGCCAAGGATATAGGCGACGAAATAGCGGGCGCCATCGGAAAAGCCGAGCGGGATCATGACCTGGATCGCCGCCCAGCCGAAGGCGAAATAGATGACGAAGAGGGCGCAGCGGCGGAACCAGAACAAGGCTTTCGCGCGCGAGATCTGACGCTCGCCATCCGCCCGTGGCAGGGTGACAAGTGCAACCAGCAGCCGTCCCAACGCGAGGGCGAAGCGGGCGACGATCAGCGCGATCGCAATCGCGATCGCCATGGACCGCGTGATCGGCGGCCAGTTGAAGGCCAGCAGCGGCACCAGCGTGGCCACGGCGAACACGACAGCCGGCACTATGCGATAGAAGAGATTTGCCGTTGCATGGTGGGCGACCGTCATGACCTCGTCGTCGCTCTGCCGAATCTTCGGTTTCGGCACGACTATGCGAAACAGCAACTCGACCAGCGCTCCGGCCAGAAACAACACAACGACTTCGGTCGTTATCAGCACCCAACCGCTCGGCGCGACCTCATGCTCGACGATATCGGAAGCGGACGCCACCTCGTCGGGAATCGCCATCGCCGCGTCGGAGACCATCTCGACATGACGGCGCGCGTGGCCGACGAGCTCCGACAATGCCGACACTTCTGCGGTCTCGGCCTGTGTGGCTGTCGGCGCGGCTTTCATCTGCGTCGCCATCCACTCTTTCACCTGCGGCGTCTGCATTAGTTCGAGCATCTGCCGCACTTCTGCAGGTGGTTGCGCAGCGGTGGTCGAGGGAGGAGCCGAAGGCGGGTTCGCAGTCTGGGCGATAGCAGCCCCAGCGACAGCAAGGACGAATGATATCGGTGTCAGCAGCTGCAATATGCCACGTGCGCCAATTGCAAGACCCATCATTCCTTGCCCCCCGATGCGATCTCTCGACAATATATCGCGCTGTATAAAAGAAAAGCCCGCACAGATAGTCCTGTGCGGGCCTTTAAAAAGCAAAGGATATCAGCCTACCCCTTCGGCTTCTCAACGTGCCCGCCGAAGCCGGCGCGCATCGCCGAGAGCACCTTGTTGGCGAACTCGTCATTGTCACGCGACGAGAAGCGGCCGTGAAGCGCCGCACTCAGGACCGGCGTCGGCACACTTTCATCGATCGCAGCCATGATCGTCCAGCGGCCCTCCCCTGAATCGGAAACGCGACCCGCAAACTCGGTGAGGACGGGATCGGCATGCAGAGCATCGGCCGTCAGATCGAGCAGCCACGACGTAATGACGCTGCCGCGGCGCCAGACCTCTGCAACATCTGGCAGATTGAAGTCGTAACGATAGTGTTCGGGATGAGCCAATGGCGCGGTTTCCGCGTCGACCTCATGCGTCGCCGCACCGATGTTCGCATGCTTCAGGATGTTCAGCCCCTCGGCATAGGCGGCCATCAGGCCATACTCGATGCCGTTGTGCACCATCTTGACGAAGTGACCGGCGCCGTGCGGACCGCAATGAAGGTAACCTTGTTCCGCCGTGCTTTCCGGACGCGCGCTGCGACCCTCGGAAGGGGCGGTGCTTCCTTGCCCTGGCGCCAGAGACGCAAAGATCGGCGACAGCGACTGGACGATACCCTTCTCGCCGCCGATCATCAGGCAATAGCCGCGTTCGAGGCCAAAGACGCCACCGCTGGTGCCGACGTCGACATAGTGGATGCCCTTGGTGATGAGCTCGGCACCACGCCGGATATCGTCGTGATAATAGGAATTGCCGCCATCGATGATGATGTCGTCGTCGTGCAGCAACGGCAGAAGTTGGGCGATGACCTTGTCCGTGATCGCCGCCGGCAGCATCAGCCAGACCGCGCGCGGGCGCGACAGCTTCGAGACGAACTCCTCGAGAGAGGCGCTACCGACGGCTCCCTTACCGACGAGATCGGCAACGCTCTCCGGCTTGGCGTCGTAGACGACACATTCATGGCCATCGCGCATCAATCGCTGGACCATGTAGTTGCCCATGCGGCCCAAACCCACCATGCCAAGCTGCATCTCAAGTCTCCTGGAAAATTAAATCGATATGACTGCGGAAACTAGCACTCGCAATACAGCAAGCAAGAGAAGTCTCTGTCACATTTGGATCATGACGCGAAGCATGAGACCCGGCGCACGGCGGCAGCGAACGGCGGAGGCAATAGACCGGGCCTTGTCGATACTGGATCGGTTGAAAGAAGATCGTCGCAGGATGAACGATCAGGTCTGCTGCGCGAAGCGCACGAAAAGTGCACGCGGGCAAAGCGGGCGGAGAAAGGGAAAGCGCGATCCACGCAACCGATGGATGTTTACGATCCTGGGCGCCTACAAACGTAGGTGGGCACCGTGTGTCCAGGCCCACGAGCCTGGTCAGGGACAGCTCCCTTTGGATCGAGTATGGCCCCAGGGATTGTGGTTCCTGTCGAGAGGCGCAGACCGCATTCAGATATATAAGGCTGATTTCGGCGGCGCGCCAGAGGGCGCGGGACGCCGCCCCTATTTAATTGAGCTCGGTCAATTGAGCTCGGCTGGCGCCCTGCCGTTCAGCTTGTCGGTAATGCCGCGGATACGGCTCGTCACCTCGCCGAGCGCCGCAGCAAGGCTCTCTTCGGTGCGGGCATTCGCCGCCAGCACCGTGTCGCTGGTGTTGCGCAAGGTGCCCAGTTCGGATTCGAGATCCGCGACACGGCGGTTCAGCTCCGAAATTTCGTCCATCACCATGATGCCGGCCATGACGGTAATTCGAAGGTCACCGATTTCGCCGAACTGACCCTTGAGGTGGCCGACATAGTTGTCGAAGCGCGTCGCGAGATCCGTCAGGTGGTCTTCCTGCCCTTCCTCACAGGCCATGCGGTAGGCCTTGCCATCGATCGTTACAGTTACCTGCGCCATGTGCCGCGCCTTTCTATCGGTCCAGAACCGCGCGGATTGTCTCCATGGCCGTCACCAGCCGCCGCGAGACCTCGCGATTGACTTCCTCGAGCCGGTTCGCGCGGAACTCGGCCTGGTCCAGCTCCTGGGCAAGCTTCGAGCGATCGGCATGAACACGGCGAACCTCGCCTTCGATCTCGCCCTGCTCTCGCTGGTGTTCGATACGCATCTCGACTGCGTTCTCGAGCCCCGAGATTGCTTGCCGCAGCTCGTTGAGTGCTGCTTCCATGATTTTGCCTGTAGGCGTCATGTCTCTTCCGGTTCCCCGCACAAGACCCCGAATCGGCGCCCGAGACCGATCCAGTATTTCCAAAAGGATACGCATCTCGCCAACGGTGCGTCAATAAAGCCGGCACCGCGGCTGCCGACCTATTCTGTGGATGACGAAAATCAACTGCTGGCAGGAGCAGCATTCAACTTTTGTAAAAATTGATGGTCAAATGTCTAAAATCGATTGGAGCGGCCTTCAGCCGACCTTCAATTTATTGACTTGGCCGTTCCAACTGCTATGTGTCACCCGCTCTCATTGATGGTCTCCACAGGCTCGAGGCCATCCCCCGACACCGGAACTCCGTGGAACAGCCATGACCTCTCCTGAACAAAACGACCGGATGGCAAATGCGATCCGTTTCCTCGCCATGGATGCAGTCGAAAAGGCGAACTCCGGGCATCCCGGCATGCCGATGGGCATGGCCGACGTGGCGACGATCCTCTTTACAAAGTATCTTCGGTTCGACCCGAAGAAGCCGCATTGGCCGAACCGCGACCGCTTCGTTCTGTCGGCCGGCCACGGCTCGATGCTGCTCTACTCGCTTCTCTATTTGACCGGCTATCCGGATATGACGGTGGAAGACCTGAAGCAGTTCCGCCAGCTCGGCTCCAAGACCGCCGGCCATCCTGAATACGGCCACGCAACCGGCATCGAAACGACCACCGGCCCGCTCGGCCAGGGGATTGCCAATGCCGTCGGCATGGCGATCGCCGAACGCAAGCTGCGCGAGGAATTCGGCGCCGAACTGCAGGACCACTACACCTATGCCATCTGCGGCGACGGCTGCCTGATGGAAGGCATCAGCCACGAAGCGATCGCGCTTGCAGGCCACCTGAAGCTGAACAAACTGGTCCTCTTCTGGGACAACAACTCGATCACCATCGACGGCGCCGTCTCCTTGTCGGACTCCACCGACCAGGTTGCCCGCTTCAAGGCCGTTCACTGGAACACGATTGAGATCGACGGTCACGATCAGGCTGCCATCGCGGCTGCCATCGAAGCCGCCCACAAGTCTGATCGTCCGACATTTATCGCCTGCAAGACCATCATCGGCTTCGGCGCTCCGAACAAACAGGGCACCCACAAGGTCCACGGCAACCCGCTCGGTGCCGACGAAATCGCGGCGACCCGCAAGGCATTGGACTGGGAATACGAACCCTTCGTCGTTCCCTCCGACGTTCTCGACGCATGGCGCGCAGCCGGCAGCCGCTCGATTGATCTCGTCAACGCCTGGGAAGGCGGCCTCGCCAAGTCCGCACACAAGGCCGAGTTTACCCGGCGTTTTGCCGGCGAACTGCCGGAAGGCTTCGATGCAGCGATCAGCGCCTACAAGAAGAAGCTCATCGAAACCAAGCCGACGATCGCCACCCGCAAGGCATCGGAAGATGCGCTGGAAGTCATCAACGGCTTCCTGCCGGAAACGCTCGGCGGTTCCGCTGACCTGACGCCGTCGAACAACACCAAGACCAGCCAGATGCATTCGATCACGCCGACGGATTTTGCCGGACGCTACATGCACTGGGGCATCCGCGAGCACGGCATGGCTTCTGCCATGAACGGTGTGGCGCTGCACGGCGGCCTCATTCCCTACGGCGGCGGCTTCCTGATTTTCTCGGACTATTGCCGCCCGCCGATCCGCCTCGCATCGCTCATGGGCATCCGTGTCATCCACGTATTGACGCACGACTCGATCGGCGTTGGCGAAGACGGCCCGACCCACCAGCCGGTCGAGCAGATCGCCGGCTTGCGCGCCGTTCCGAACCTGCAGGTGTTCCGTCCGGCCGACGCTACCGAAACGGCCGAATGCTGGCAGATCGCCATCAAGTCGAAGGTTCACCCCTCCGCTCTCGCGCTCACTCGCCAGAACCTGACGACGGTGCGCACCGAGTACAGTGAGAAGAACCTCTGCGAACAGGGCGCCTACACACTCGCTGGCAATACCGACGCGAAGGTGACGATCTTTGCCTCCGGTTCGGAAGTCGAGCTTGCGGTTGCCGCCCGCGCAACGCTGGAAGCCAAGGGCGTCAGCGTCCGGGTCGTATCCGTTCCCTGCACCGAACTGTTCTTCGAGCAGCCGGAAGCCTACCGCAAGGAAGTTATCGGCAACTCGCCGGTCAAGATCGCCGTCGAGGCCGCCGTCCGCGAGGGCTGGGATGCCTTCATCGGTCCGGAAGGCAGCTTCGTCGGCATGAAGGGCTTCGGCGCGTCCGGCCCGGCGAAGGAAGTCTTCAAGCATTTCGGCATCACCGCGGACGCCGTGGTCGCTGCCGCAGAAGCAAAACTCTAAGAGAGCGCTCAGGCGCTCTCCAACAACTCAATCGTCAAGCCCCATCTCTAGGGAGTGAATGCACATGACTGTAAAGGTTGCCATCAACGGCTTCGGCCGCATCGGCCGCAACGTTCTCCGCGCTATCGTCGAATCCGGCCGCACCGACATCGAAGTCGTTGCCATCAACGACCTCGGCCCGGTCGAGACCAACGCCCACTTGCTGCGCTACGACTCTATTCACGGCAAGTTCCCGGCCGAGGTAAAGGTTGAGGGCGACACGATCACTGTCGGCGGCGGAAAGCCGATCAAGGTGACCGCGATCAAGGACCCGGCAACGCTGCCGCACAAGGAACTCGGCGTCGACATCGCGATGGAGTGCACCGGCATCTTCACCGCCCGCGACAAGGCTGCCGCCCACCTGACGGCCGGCGCAAAGCGCGTCATCGTTTCGGCTCCTGCCGACGGTGCCGACCTGACTGTCGTCTTCGGTGTCAATGATGACCAGTTGACCAAGGACCACCTGGTCATCTCCAACGCGTCCTGCACGACGAACTGCCTGGTTCCGGTCGTCAAGGTCCTCGACGACGCTGTCGGCATCGATCACGGCTTCATGACCACGATTCACTCCTACACCGGCGACCAGCCGACGCTCGACACGATGCACAAGGACCTTTACCGCGCCCGCGCTGCAGCCCTGTCGATGATCCCGACCTCGACCGGCGCCGCCAAGGCCGTCGGCCTCGTCCTGCCGCACCTTAAGGGCAAGCTCGATGGCACCTCGATCCGCGTTCCGACCCCGAACGTCTCGGTCGTCGACTTCAAGTTCGTCGCCAAGAAGGCTACGACCGTCGGCGAAATCAACGAAGCGATCAAGGCTGCCGCAAACGGCAAACTCAAGGGCATCCTCGGCTACACCGACGAGCCGCTCGTTTCCCGTGACTTCAACCACGACAGCCACTCCTCGATCTTCGCAACCGATCAGACGAAGGTCATGGAAGGCAACTTCGTGCGTGTCCTGTCCTGGTACGACAACGAGTGGGGCTTCTCCAGCCGCATGTCCGACACCGCCGTTGCTTTCGCAAAGCTCATCTAAGAGCATCGCGACATTAATCGTTGAAAGCGGCTCGGGTAACCGGGCCGCTTTTCTTTTGGTGCCAAACTGACTAGCGTCATAGCCACAAGAAATGCCAGATGAATGGCTGGCGGAACCACCGATGAAAATTCTCATGACGATCATCGTTTTCCTCATGGTCGCGAGCGTGTTGAGCTTGAGCGTCGTTGGCGGGCGCAGTTCGAGGCAGATCGCCGAGGGGCAGCCGCTGATGGCGTCCACACGCGTCATGGGCCCCCGATAATCCGCGCGCCCCGAGAACGATAGGACTGGCGCGGCGCGACCGATCACCGTAGTGTCGATCGAAGACACGCGGCGCAGAGGCGAGAGAGAATTTGATGGATTACTTTACGATCGAGATCGGCGGACAAGCGATCGCGAGTTTTCGCTCCGAAAATGCCGACGATGCCAAGAATTTCTTCGAGGCTGAGGATTTCCGCGAGGACCTGACGGTCCTGCAGTCCCAAGGCAAGCCGGTTTGGGATGGGATCGCTGCGCTCAACCTGCGCAAGGCAACCGCCGACGAAGCAAGCGAAGTCGAGCACGCCTACGAGTTCGACGACGATCCGGAGCGGACCATCGACGACGAGTTCGTCGTCTTCCTGATCCCGATTTCCGACGTTGCCGATGAGGACGACGGCGCCTGAGCGGTAGCGATCAGATAAGTGAGCGCGCTCAAAGCGCCCCTGTGCCGAAGCCCGGCGCGGCTCTCCTTGTGGCCGCTCACTGATTGCGAGGAAAGGCGCGAGCGCGCGGCTTCTGCCCTGCTATCGCCCGATTTGCTCATACACTCGATTCATGCTCCTTCGTGAGCGCTCATCCGGCTTTGCCGTTCGGCACGCCAAAACAGCAGCATGAAGCCGCAAAACAGCACGGGTTTGACCGCAAGGCCTACCCATCCCGTTTGTTTTGCCGTTTACTTATGGCTGCTTGGGGTGACCACGAAAGGGCGACTTGAAATGGGCTGCGGGACCGGGGGCGGTCTGCATCGACTTGCGGGTAAGGGGATAGGCATGGAAGCGTTCTACATCGTCGTACTGGTATCGACGACGCTCGTGCTCCTCGCCGCATTTTCCAGCCTGCTCGCCTTCCGCTTCGGCGCTCCCCTCCTCCTGCTCTTCCTGGCGATCGGCCTGCTTGCGGGCACGGACGGCCTCGGCATCGAGTTCACCAACAATTATCTCGCCTACATCCTCGGCTCCATCGCGCTGGCAGTCATCCTGTTCGACTCCGGCTTCGGAACGCCGGTGCAGGCCTTCAAGCTTGCAGCCGTGCCCTCGCTGACACTCGCCTCCGTTGGCGTCCTGATAACGGCCGCACTCATTGGCGTCGCCGCCATGTGGATGCTTGACTTCACGTGGCTGGAAGGCCTGCTGCTCGGCTCCATCGTCGCCTCCACTGACGCGGCGGCCGTCTTCTTCCTGCTGCGCATCGGCGGCATCAATATTCGCGACAAGGTGCGCTCGACGCTCGAGGTGGAATCCGGAACCAACGATCCGATGGCGATCTTCCTGACCATTGCCCTGGTCGAGATTCTTGCCAGCGGCGAACGGTACCACGGCATCAACATCGGCATGCTTGCCATGTTCGTGCAGCAGATGGGCCTTGGCGTCATCCTCGGCCTGCTCGGCGGCATGATGATCGTTCTGATCGTCAGCAAGCTGGAGACGGATCGCGGCCTGACGCCGATCTTCGTGCTCGCTTTGGCGCTACTTGTCTTCTCGGCGACCGGCGCGGTCGGGGGCAGCGGTTTCCTTGCCGTCTATGTTGCCGGCATTTACGCTGGCAATCGCCGGCTCCATGGTTATGCCGCCATCAAGCGCTTCCAGGACGGCATGACCTGGCTTGCCCAGATCATCATGTTCCTCGTCCTCGGCCTGCTGGCGACTCCGTCGCAGTTTCCGGCGATCGCCATCCCCGCCGTGCTGCTCGCCCTGTTCCTGATCTTCATCGCGCGCCCGCTCGCCATCTGGCTCTCGCTGCTGCCCTTCGACTATACGCAGCAGGAGATCGGCTTTGTTGCATGGGTCGGTCTGCGCGGCGCCGTGTCGATCCTGCTTGCCATCATGCCCATTCTCGGCGGCCTGGAGAATGGTCAGGTCTATTTCAATACCGCCTTCATCATTGTGCTCGTCTCGCTTCTGGTGCAGGGCTGGACGATCAAGCCGGTCGCCAAGAAGCTTGGGCTCATCATCCCGCCGCGGATGGGCGCCGTTGACAAGGTGGAAGTCGATCTGCCTGGCGCAGCAAACCACGAGCTTCTGTCCTACCGCGTCGTCAAGGACAGCCCGGTGCTGCGTGGCGAGCGCATCCCGCGCTGGGCAACGCCCTCGCTTGTCATCCGCGATGGCAAGTCGATGCGCTACCAATATGCCGGCCGGTTGCGTGAGAACGATCTTGTCTATCTCTTCGTTGTTCCTTCCTATTCGCGGCTTCTCGACAAGCTCTTTGCCAGCCGTGCGCCGGTCGAGGAGGACGATGCCGACTTCTTCGGCGCCTTCGCGCTGTCTCCGGCCCGGCCAGCCGCCGATCTCGACGCTGCCTATGGCCCCGGCCTGCTGAACGAATCCGAGAAGGGCCTGACGATCGCCGAGCTGATGAAACACCGCCTGGGCGGCAAAGCCGACTATGCCGACCGGGTGCGCCTCGGTTCCATCATCCTCATCGTGCGCGACCTCGACGACCAGGATCACATCACCTCGGTCGGCATGTCGCTCGAGGCCCTCGAGCCTGCCACGGCCCTGCCGATCTTCCTCAATCTGCACGATATCATCGACCGCATCCGCGACCGTTTCAAAGGTCGCAGAAACCGCGAAGCAGCCGCCACTGCGGCATCCGGCAAGGGCGATGAAAACCCGCAATGACCGCCTTGCGTCTGCGGTCATCCTTGCTATGGTCCCCGCATCTTTGGGCAATAACGAACGGACTTTTCCATGCCTTCCTTCAAGACCCTCGACGACCTCAACGACATTGCCGGCAAGCGCGTCCTCGTTCGCGTTGACCTCAACGTTCCGGTCAAAGACGGCAAAGTGACCGACATCACGCGTATCGAGCGCGTTGCTCCGACGATCATCGAGCTGTCGAAGAAAGGTGCCAAGGTCATCTTGCTGGCACACTTCGGCCGCCCCAAGGACGGTCCGTCGCCGGACCTTTCGCTGTCACTGATCGCTCCGTCTGTCGAGGAGGTGCTTGACCGCCCGGTCGCGACGGCGAGCGACGTCATCGGCGATGCCGCGGCCGCTGCGGTTGCATCGATGAAGGACGGCGACATCCTGCTTCTCGAAAACACCCGCTTCCACAAGGGCGAAGAAAAGAACGACCCGGACTTCGTCAAGGCGCTTGCGGCAAATGGCGATATCTATGTCAACGATGCGTTCTCCGCTGCCCACCGCGCACATGCCTCGACGGAAGGCCTCGCGCACCATCTTCCTGCACATGCCGGCCGCACGATGCAGGCCGAGCTCGAGGCGCTGGAAAGCGGCCTTGGCAATCCGGCCCGACCGGTCGTGGCCATTGTCGGCGGCGCCAAGGTGTCGACCAAGATCGATCTCTTGCTGAACCTCGTGAAGAAGGTCGATGCGCTGGTGATCGGCGGCGGCATGGCGAACACCTTCATCGCCGCGCGTGGCACCAATGTCGGCAAGTCGCTCTGCGAGCATGATCTTGCAGAGACCGCAAAGCAGATCATGATCGAAGCGGCCACGGCCGGCTGCGCCATCATTCTCCCCGAAGACGGCGTCGTTGCCCGCGAATTCAAGGCGAACGCCGCCAACGAAACGGTCGCCATCGATGCAATCCCGGCCGATGCAATGGTGCTTGACGTCGGCCCGAAATCGATCGAGTCGATCAAAGCCTGGATCGAGCGCGCCCAGACACTGGTCTGGAACGGCCCGCTCGGTGCTTTCGAGATCGAACCGTTCGACAAGGCAACCGTCGCCGCAGCGAAATATGCGGCCGAGCGCACCAGGGCCGGCAAGCTCGTCTCGGTTGCCGGCGGCGGCGACACGGTCTCGGCGCTGAACCACGCCGGCGTTGCCGACGATTTCACCTATGTCTCTACGGCGGGCGGTGCTTTCCTTGAGTGGATGGAAGGCAAAGTCCTTCCCGGTGTCGCCGTACTCAACAAAGCCAAATAATCTGGGCAGCCAGATTTAACAAATTTTACATGTAGATAGACCGCGGCGCGAAAGCTCCGCGGTCTTTTGCTCACTGCAAGTACAAAAGTTCAAACTTTCAAACGATTGAAAAAAATTCAAACGTTTCAATCAATTTTGCTGCCGTTTTCCCACCCATAAACTTCTGTTATCCGCGACCTATATTCACCGATTGACGATTTTTCTTGCTGTGGAGAAGGCGATATGAGCGAACGTTTGGAAGACATTGCCGTGCGTATGGTAGCTGGTGGCCGCGGGCTGCTTGCAGCGGATGAATCGACAGGCACGATCGGTAAGCGGTTCGACACGATCGGACTTGAATCGGCGGAGACGAGCCGCCGCGACTACCGCGAAATGCTGTTTCGCACGGAAGACGCGATGCGTCAGTATATTTCCGGCGTGATCCTCTACGAGGAGACCCTCCACCAGAAGGCGGCAGACGGCACGCCCTTCGTCGACATCATCCGCGCGGCAGACAGCATTCCGGGCATCAAGGTCGACATCGGCGCCAAGCCGATGGCAGCCTATCCCGACGAAACCATCACCGAAGGCCTCGACGGCCTCGCGGAGCGGCTGGCGAAGTACTATGAAGCCGGCGCCCGCTTCGCCAAGTGGCGCGGTGTCATCGCAATCTCTCCCACGCTCCCGACATGGGGCTCCATGAAGGCCAACGCGCATGCACTCGCCCGCTATGCCGCGCTGTGCCAGCAAGCCAACATCGTTCCGATCGTCGAACCCGAGTGCCTGATGGATGGCAAGCCGGGTGATCACAACATCGATCGCTGCGCCGAGGTCACGGAATGGACGCTGCGCACGGTCTTCGAAGAACTGGCTGATGCCCGTGTCAGCCTCGAGGGCATGATCCTGAAGCCGAACATGGTCATCGATGGCAAGAACGCTCGCAAGGCATCGGTGGCCGAGGTCGCCGAGCGCACGGTCGAGGTGCTGAAGCGCACCGTCCCGTCCGCCGTTCCGGGCATCGCCTTTCTCTCCGGCGGCCAGTCCAGCGAAGAAGCGACGGCGCATCTTTCCGCGATCAACTCCGGCTACGACCTACCATGGGCCGTCACCTTCTCCTACGGCCGCGCCCTGCAGGATACGGCGCTGAAGGCCTGGGGCGGCAAGCCGGAAAACGTCGCCGCCGGCCAGCGCGCCTTTGCCCATCGCGCCGAGATGAACAGCCTTGCGGCCAAGGGCAGCTGGAAGAAGGACCTCGAGCAGGCCGCGTAAACCTCTTCTCGGCTGACGAAACAGAAGAAACCGGTCGCCAAGGCGGCCGGTTTTTCCATTGTAACAGCGACAAGTTTTCCGCTTCTTCAGTCGGCCGATCGCCGGTAGAGATCATGGCATCAGCCAGTTCGGAAACAGCCATGAAAACCGTTGCTTTCACGACCGTCGATGTCTTCACTTGCGCCCGCTTCGAGGGCAACCCGCTGGCTGTGATGACGGACGCGCGTGGGCTGACCGATACTGACATGCAAAACATCGCCGCCGAGTTCGGCTATTCGGAAGTTACCTTCGTCCTGCCGCCGGAAGATCCGGCAAATAGCGCCCGCGTCCGCATCTTCACGCCGACAATGGAAGTGCCCTTTGCCGGACATCCGAACGTCGGAACGGCCTATGTGCTCGGGCAACAGGGGCATGTCTTCGGGCGGCCAGTCGGCGACAGCCTGCGCTTCGAGGAGAAGGCTGGCCTCGTCGAAGTCGATTTGAAGCGCAACGGCAATGAGGTGCTGTCGGCGGCCATTCGGGCGCCAAAGCCGCTCGCCATCGGCGACACGGTCTTGGCGCAGACTGTTGCCCGCTGTATCGCGATCGAGCCGCGGGATATCCGCGTAGCGAAACATTCGCCGGTTGTCGCATCGGTGGGGCTGAGTTTCGTCGTTGCCGAACTTGCAGATCTTGCCGCCCTTGGCCGCGCCCGCCCGAACCTTGCATACTTTCAGGACGCTGCCGCCCCGACGGTTGAAGGCAACCACGACTTCTCGCTGTTCGTCTACGTCCGCTCCAAGGAAAACCCATGGACGATCCGCGCACGGATGTTTGCGCCGCTCGACAACGTGCCGGAAGATCCGGCGACCGGCAGCGCCTCGGCGGCACTCGGCGCCTACCTCGTTTCGCTAGAGCCGGATGCGAACATGAGCGTTTCGCTGACCATAGAGCAAGGCGTCGAGATGGGACGCCGCAGCATCATCGGGATTGACGTGGTCAAGAAGGACGGCATCGTCACCGACGTGACGATTTCCGGCAGCTGCGCGCCTGTCATGCGCGGCGAAATCGCCTACTAGGCGAAGAGATCGCGCCCGATCAGCGCCACCGCCCAGATGGCGAAGGCGATCAGCGCGATCTTCCAGAAATCCATGCGCCGCCGCAGCCCGGGAACACCGAGCGGCTTGATCACCTGAATAGCCATCGCCAGGATGAGCAGCAGTGCGATCAGCTTCGTCATGTCTTTATTTTTCCATCTCTTATGAATGTCACAGGACGGACATTTTTTCGCGTCACGACTGCATTTATTCATGCCGTAAAGGCATTTGGGGGCACAATCAATCATCTCGAGGCTGGGCGACACTGCGTGTTGCCATATGACCTTTGACATTCAACGCATAGAGTCTGGCTATATGAAAAGAAATCTGCTGTCCGTCGCCTCGCTTCTCTTCGGGACGCTCTTTCTCTTCATGGGCAACGGGTTGCAGGGCATCCTGCTTCCGATGCGCGGCAATCTGGAAGGCTACGCAACAACCACCCTCGGCCTTCTCGGCACCTCCTGGGCCGCTGGCTTCGTCATCGGCTGCCTCGTCGCACCGAAACTTGTGCGCCGTGTCGGCCACGTCCGGGCCTTCTCCGGCTTCATTGCCATCATCGCAATCATCGCGCTTGTCAGCGGTATCATCATCCACCCGGTCTGGTGGGTGCTGTTGCGAGCCGTCACCGGCTTTGCGACCGCCGGCACTTCGATGATCATCGAGAGCTGGCTGAACGAGCGCGCTACCAATGAGAGCCGCGGCGCGATCTTCTCGCTCTATATCGCCATTACCCTCTTCGGCGTCGTGGCGGGCCAGATGATGATCCCGCTGGAGGATGTGCGCACGCCCGTCCTGTTCATGATCTGCGGCATCTTCTACTGCATCGCGATGCTTCCGACGACGCTCTCGACCGCAGCCTCGCCGCAGCCGCTGAAGGCCGTCAAACTCGATCTGCCGGCGCTCTACCGCAACTCCCCCGTATCCTGCCTTGGCATTCTCCTCGTCGGCATCGCCAACGGCGCTTATGGGACGCTGGGCGCGGTCTTCGGCGCGGGCTCCGGCCTGTCCGATACCAGCATTGCCATCATGATGAGCGCCACCATTTTCGCCGGCGCCCTGATGCAGCTGCCGGCAGGTCGCCTCTCCGATCGCATCGACCGCCGCTACGTGCTCGCGGCGATGTCCGCGATTGCTGCTATCGCCGGCCTGCTGCTGGCGATCCTGCAGCCCTCCTCGCCCTACTTCATCATCGGCCTTGTCGTGCTCTACGGCGCCGTTGCAAACACGCTCTATCCAATCGCGGTCGCGCACGCCAACGACTATGCCTCCGCCGAGGACTTCGTGAAGGTTTCCGGCGGACTGCTGCTCCTCTACGGCATCGGCACCATCATCGGCCCGACCATCGGCGGCCCAGTCATGTCGATAATCAGCCCGCACGCCCTCTTCCTGGTAACGGCGGTCGCCCATGTGCTGATCACCGCCTACGCCATCATTCGCAGCCGCATGCGCGCCGCCGTTCCGGTCGGCGACCGCGACGCCTTTACGACCATTCCGACGGCCACATCGCAAACGCTGACGCCAGAAAGTATGTCGCTTGCGGACCGCGGAACCGGCAAGACTCCCGAAACTGGCGATCCTGCCCTAAAATATAGCTGAGGCTAAAAGGGAGGATTCCATATGAGCTTCATCGACGACGACCGGCCGCAGAAGAAGGTTGCACACGAGATCGGTGCCGACCTCTCCACCTTATCGGTCGACGAGTTGCGAGCGCGTGTCGAGCTGCTCAAAGCCGAGATCGTGAGAATCGAAGCAGAGGCCGCCAGCAAGACATCGACAAGATCAGCGGCGGAAAGCCTCTTCCGCTCGTAATTCGCGAGCGGGCTATTACAGCAAACTAGGGCTCGAAAGGTGTTAATCCGGGACAGGTTTAAGCGGCCATTAAGCTTTATAAGGTATTACTGTACTCATCCAGATCTTCTCTGGATCTCAGACAGTTTTCCATGCGGTGAATTGGTCTGATTTTTCTCCCTGTTTTACCTTGAGAGCCGCTTTTGCGGCTCTTCTTTTTTATTGCGCTGGGGACCATTTCCATGAAACTGTGGAAGTTAACCCTTTCTTAAGAAACGCCTTGCGCAATTCCGCTAAAGCTACCATCTTAAAAGCATAAAGAACGGCCGGAGGGACCTTTTCCCTTCGGCTGGCGTTACCTGACCATAAGTAGATGCGTGCAACAGGGACTGTTTAAATGTCAGAGCTTGGATTGAACACAATCAGTTTTGCAGGTCGCGCTGCCGCATCCTCGCAGTTCAAGGCGCTGTATTCGGAAGGCATGTCGCTGGTCGAAGAAACCGCCGCCTATCTCGATGGCCAGGGTCGCACAGCCTCCAAGGTTCTGCCGCGCATGGCATCGGTTCTCTATGCGGCAGAGTCGATGCGCCTGACCACCCGCCTCATGCAGATGGCCTCCTGGCTGCTGCTGCAGCGCGCCGTTAACAACGGAGAGATGTCGCGCGATCAGGTTCTTGCCGAGAAGAACAAGGTTCGCCTCGACGGCTTTAACGTCGATCGCAACGCACCGGGCTGGGGCGATCTGCCGGAATCCTTCCGCGACCTGATCGAACGCTCGTTGCGCCTGCAGAACCGCGTCGCCCTGCTCGACCGCGAAATCTATCGCCCGGCCGAGGCACCGATCGTTCCCGATAACCAGAACAGCGTCCAGGCTCAGCTCAGCCTGCTGCAGACGGCCTTCGGCAACAACTGAGCCGCCTCAAACCGAATTCACGAAACCGGCTGCGTCCTGCGCAGCCGGTTTTTCGTTGTGTGCCCAACAGAGCGCAACGCCATGGCATGCGCTCAAAAACGAAGAGCCCCGCAAGCGGGGCTCTTTCAAATTCCACCAAGTGGCAACAGTTAGAGGCCGAGGCCGCCGAAACGCTTGTTGAACTTGGAAACGCGACCGCCACGGTCCATGAGCTGCTGGTTGCCGCCAGTCCATGCCGGATGCGACTTGGAGTCGATTTCGAGGTTCATGACTGCGCCTTCAGAGCCCCAGGTCGAACGGGTCTCGTATTCGGTGCCGTCGGTCATGACTACCTTGATCGTGTGATAGTCGGGATGGATATCTGCCTTCATAACAATCTTCCTGCCATGCAACGTCCAATTTGACGCATCATCATTGCGACAAGAGGACCGATTGAATAAATGAAGCCGCAGACGCAAAGGCCACGGCTTCCCATTAGGATGGGCTGCCTATACATGAAGGCCGGCAGGATAACAAGAGCCATCAGCCGCGGATGAGCGGTGTCGAAGGTGATCGGAGACGAATTGGCATACGCAGGGCAAGCAGGGGAAAAAAAGTCGGGATCGCTGAAGCCGCTTGGCCGGCTGACGCCCTATGTCGTGCGCTATCGCGGCATGGTCGCTGGTGCCCTCGCTTGCCTTGCGCTTGCCGCCATCACCTCGCTCGCCCTGCCGCTCGCCGTACGCCGCATGATCGACCATGGCTTCACGCAGGCCGACGGCAGCTTCATCAACAGCTATTTTCTGATGCTGATGATCATGGCGATCGTGCTGGCCGTCGCGAGCGCCCTTCGCTACTACTTCGTCATTACGCTCGGAGAGCGCGTGGTCTCCGACCTTCGCCGTGATGTCTTCAGCCATGTGACGCGGCTGTCGCCCTCCTTTTTCGATGTCAACCAATCGGGCGAGATCGTCTCACGCCTGACGGCGGATACGACACAGATAAAGTCAGCGGTCGGCGCGACCGCTTCCGTCGCCTTGCGCAACCTTATTCTCTGCCTCGGCGCGATGGGGATGATGATCGTGACGTCGCCAAAGCTGTCCAGCCTTGTGATTGGAGCGATTCCGTTGATCGTATTTCCGCTGGTTGGCTTCGGTCGTTCGGTGCGGAAGCGCTCACGCGCCGCCCAGGATACTCTGGCGGACGCCTCCGCCTTCGCCAACGAAACGATCGCCGCCAGCCGCACCGTCCAGGCCTTCGGCGGAGAGGACGCCGCTGCCACCCGGTATGGGACCGCTGTCGAAACGGCATATGATGCCGCCCGCGCGGCGATCCGCTCGCGCGCCCTGCTGACAGGTATCGCCATTACCCTTATTTTCGGGAGCGTCGTCGCCGTTCTCTGGGTCGGAGCTCACAACGTCCTGGCGGGCACGCTTTCGCCCGGCACGCTCGGCCAGTTCCTTCTCTACTCCGTCATCGCCGCCGGCTCGCTCGGCGCTCTTTCCGAAGTCTGGGGGGAACTTTCGCAAGCTGCGGGTGCGGCCGACCGGCTGACAGAACTGCTCGATGAAGTCTCGCCGATTGCAGCGCCCACGATGCCTGCTGCTCTGCCTGCTCCAGCGCATGGTCGTGTCCAGTTTATGGACGTGCATTTTGCCTATCCGTCGCGCCCGGAGAGATCCGCCCTCCATGGCCTGAACTTCGACGTCGCCCCCGGAGAGACCGTCGCGATCGTTGGTCCCTCCGGTGCCGGCAAGAGCACCGTCTTCTCGCTGCTGCTCCGCTTCTATGATCCGCAACAGGGTGCGGTCAAAATCGACGACGTCGATGCCCGCAGCACCGATCCCGACGAGTTGCGCAAGCGTCTCGCGATCGTGCCGCAGGATGTGACGATCTTTGCGGCCTCCATTCACGACAACATCGCCTTCGGCCGCCCAGAGGCGAGCCGTGAAGAGGTGCGTGCCGCCGCGATCGCTGCACAGGCCGACGAATTCATTGCCCGCTTGGACAAGGGGTACGACACCGAGGTCGGCGAGCGCGGCATCACGCTCTCCGGTGGTCAACGCCAGCGTATCGCCATCGCCCGTGCCATTCTGAAGGACGCGCCGGTCTTGCTGCTCGACGAGGCGACCTCGGCACTGGACGCCGAAAGCGAAACCCTTGTGCAGAAAGCCCTCGATGGCCTCATGACCGGCCGCACGACCCTTGTCATCGCCCATCGCCTCGCGACCGTGCTGAAGGCTGACCGGATCCTCGTGATGGATCAGGGTCGCGTCGTCGAAGAGGGAACGCATCAGACCCTTATTCGAGACGGCGGCATATACGCCAAGCTGGCCAAGCTGCAGTTCGAAACGGGTGCCGCAGACTTTCTCGCCGCAGCTAAGTGATCGTCCGATTACACGTTCCCTCCCCAACGCCGGCCTCAGGCGGATTTAACGTCGCCGCGCCGTGAGGAAGGCTCTCGTGAACTCGATAGAACCTGCCGATACGTTGATCGTACTCGTCGCCGTGGCCGTCGTCGTATCGATGCTGCTGTGCTATCGCTCGCTCCGGGAGCCCGGGATTGGTCGCTCAGCGACGCGTTGTCCGAAGGAGTCGAGTTGACGAAGACCGACCCGGCCGGCGTCAACGAGATCCCCGATATGAAAATTCCAACGTCTTTTATTCGGGCCTGGTGCTCTTCGCGCCGTACCTGATCAACAGTTTTCGGAGGTCGTCTTGATTTTCAAACCGTAGTGCGGCGCATTTCCTGCGCGAAATCGGCTCGTCGCGCTGGTTGCAAAGCACGCAAATATCCCGATGGAATAGTTGCGTTTTTTGTTCTAGGCTGCGCCTGCAGATAGGACATCATCCTGATTCCGGGAGAAAAATCGATGTATAAGTTCGAAGTTTACAAGGACAAGGCTGGCGAGTTCCGCTTCCGTTTCAAGGCGCCGAACGGCGAATCCATGTTCGGCTCCGAAGGCTATAAGGCTAAGGCATCGGCGCTGAGCGCCATCGAATCCATCAAGAAGAATTCTCCCGGCGCAGAAGTCGTCGACACGACGAAGGCTGAGGCCTGATCAAATCAGGCGGCGCCAAAAGCGCCGCCTCTACACCGCCCGCCCGGCAACCCTGCCGGAAAAGATGCATCCGCCGAGGAATGTTCCCTCGAGCGCGTTATAGCCATGCATGCCCCCGCCGCCAAAGCCGGCCACCTCGCCCGCGGCATAGAGCCCAGGCACTGGATCACCACCATGGCCGATCACTCGTGCGCAAAGATCCGTCTCCAGACCACCTAGAGATTTGCGCGTCAGGATGTGCAGCCGCACTGCAATCAATGGTCCGGCCTGCGGGTCAAGCAGCGAGTGGGGCTTTGCCGTGCGCATCAACCGGTCCCCGAGGTAGCGCCGAGCGCCGCGAATGGCGATGACCTGCGCGTCCTTCGAAAAGGCGTTGCCAATCTCCCTGTCGCGGGCCTCGATCTGCGTCCTGAGACGGCTTGCATCCACGCGCCTTTCACCCGTCAACCCATTCATGCCGTCGACAAGCGCTTCCAGCGTATCGCGAACGATGAAATCCTCTCCCCTGTCCATGAAGGCCTGAACGGGTCCCGGCGGCTCCTTGCCCAATCGCTTGAGCAGCAGGCCGATATCCTTGCCCGTGATGTCGGGATTCTGTTCCGAGCCGGAAAGGGCAAACTCCTTCTTGATGATTGCTTTGGTCAGGATGAACCAGCTGTGGTCATGACCCGTCGCGCAGATTGCCTTCAGCGTCGCCAGCGTATCGAAACCGGGCATCGCAGGCGCGGCAAAGCGGTTTCCATCGGCATCGCACCAGAAGGAGGATGGGCCGGGCAGGATGCGTATGCCGTGATTGCGCCAGATCGGATCCCAGTTCTTCAGCCCCTCCGTATAGTGCCACATCCGGTCCGAATTGATCTCTCGCCCACCCGCGCGCTCGGTGATCTCGATCATCCGTCCGTCGACATGGGCGGGTACGCCCGCGACCATGCTTACCGGCGGTCGTCCGAGCCGATCGACCGGCCATTTGCGGCGCACCGCGTCATGATTGCCCCCGATGCCCCCTGAAGTCACGATCGTCGCACCGGCCCGTATCTCGAAGAGCGCCGCAAAAATGCGGTTTGTCTCCTGACCTCGAATGGAAGCGTCCGGCTGAAGGATCGCGCCACGGGCGCCGCAGACGACACCGCCTTGCACGACAAGGTCGTCCACCCGATGCCTGAACAGAAGCGTGACAAGCCCCTTCGCCTCCGCCTCTCGCACACGACGAATAAATGGCGCAAGCACGGCCGGTCCGGTTCCCCACGTCACATGGAAGCGCGGCACGGAGTTTCCGTGGCCATGCGCCAAGCCGCCTCCCCGCTCAGCCCAGCCAACCACCGGGAACCAGCGCATGCCCTGCTGATAGAGCCAGCGGCGTTTCTCGCCTGCGGCAAATTCAAGATAGCCCTCCGCCCAGCGGCGCGGCCAGTAGTCTTCCGGCCGGTCGAACGATGCGGAACCCATCCAGTCCTGCCGTGCAAGGCCAAGATTGTCACGGATACCCAGTAGCCGCTGTTCCGGGCTATCGACGAAGAACAGCCCACCAAGAGACCAAAACGCCTGCCCGCCAAGGCTCTGCTCGCCTTCCTGCTCGACGATGCAGACCTTCCGGCCGCGATCCGCCGCCTCCGCTGCCGCCACGAGCCCCGCAAGACCTGCGCCGATGACCAGCACATCGCATTCGATCAAAGCATTCTCCCCCGCTTCTCTTCGAACCTATGCGCAGCCTCGCTCGGCGACAACGCCACTTTTCCCGAAACGATATCTTTTGCAGCCCGATCCGAGAGACGCTTGTTGCACAGGAACGACTCTAGCCGGCAGCAATAGCAGCCGATCTTTCGACAGGCGAAACGCTGTAGATCTACTTCTCGGTGAGCTTCAGTTCGATACGACGGTTGGTGGCGCGTGCCTCCGGGGTGTCGCCTGGCGCGATGGGTTGGAACTCCCCGAAGCCGGCAGCGACGAGACGGTCGGCCGGCACGCCGCGGGAGATCAGAAACTTGACGACTGAGATCGCGCGCGCAGAAGACAGCTGCCAGTTATCTCCATACCTGCCGGTGCCCGCGAGCGGCACGTTGTCCGTATGTCCGTCGACGCGCAGGACCCAGTTGATCTCCGGCGGGATTTCCTTCGCAACGTCGAGAAGCGCCGTCGCAAGCTTTGCCATCTCGCCCTGGCCGTCCGGATTGAGATCCGCACTGCCAGAGGGAAACAGGACCTCAGACTGGAAGACGAAGCGGTCGCCGACGATCCTGATATTCTCGCGATCGGACAGAATCTCGCGCAAGCGCCCGAAGAAGTCGGACCGGTAGCGATTGAGTTCCTGCACGCGTTGCGCCAGCGCGACGTTGAGGCGGCGGCCAAGATCCGCGATCTTCGTCTGCGAGGTCTGATCCTTCTGCTCGGAGGCTTGCAGGGCGGCTTCGACGGCGGCGATCTGGCTGCGCAACGCGGCAATCTGCTGGTTCAGCAACTCGACCTGGCTCATCGCCCGGTCGCTCATCTGCTTCTGTTCGTCGAGTTCCTTGGTGAGGCTGCCGATACGCGACTGTGCAGCGCTCTGGCCTCCCGAGCCAGCATCAAGCAGCGCCTTCAGCCGCGATCGCTCGCTTTCCGCCGACGACAACGAGGCCTGAAGATTGGCGACGCTGTCCTCGAGGTCCTGTTTGCTTCCCTTCTCGAGAGCAAGCAGCTGCGTCAACTCGTTGATCTGACTGTTCAGACGGTTCAGCACCTCGTCACGGCCGGAGATTTCGCGGCTCAGGATATATTGGCCGACAACGAAGACCGTCAGCACGAACATGATGGAGATCAGGAGTGTCGACAGCGCGTCGACGAAACCTGGCCAGTACTCCACCGCACGCTGGGGGCGACGATTGCGGGCAAGAGCCATGGCCTACTTGCCCTCGCTTTTTTCAGTTTGCGGCGTGCGTTGAACGCGCTCGCTCAAACCATGCCTTTCTTGCGAGCCAATCCGCTCGGCCAGACGATCAAGCGTGCGGCGCATCGCTTTCGTCTCTTCCTGCTGCGCGTCGATCCAGTCGCGCAACATCTGCTGCTCATTGCGCATATTCTTGACCAGGCCCTGAATGCCTTCGGCAAGATTTGCCATCGCCGCAACCGATCTCTGGGCGCCGCCGCTGCCCTCCTCGGAGATCCGGCGCATATAGTCGGAGAGCGCGCGAACCTCTTCGGGCGAGACGGCCGAGGTGCCGCTGATGGCGGGCATGGCGGTATCGGAGCCAACGTCGGTTACCGACGAAAGCCAGTTTTCCAGCTCCATGTAGAACCGGTTCTGAGCGCGACCCGCCTGGAGATCGAGGAAGCCGAGAATGAGCGAACCGGACAAGCCGAGCAGCGACGACGAGAATGCCTGACCCATGCCCGAAAGCGGCGTCGAAAGGCCCTCCTTCAACGCACCAAGAACATCGGTCGAGCCATTCGAGCCCGCATCGAGCGACTGGATGACCGAGCTGATCGAGCCGATTGTGCCGATAAGACCCCAGAACGTGCCAAGCAGACCGAGAAAGACCAGAAGACCGATCAGGTAGCGCGACACATCGCGCGATTCATCAAGGCGGTTGGCAATGGAATCGAGAATGGAGCGGAAGGCCGCCGTCGAAATTCCTGCCGAAGCACTACGGCTGCCGATCAGCGTTCGCATCGGAGCGAGCAGCTTGGGATTGCGGCCGACTTTGTCGGCGTTGCCTGCGGCGCGGAACGAATTGAACCATCGCACTTCCGGCCGCAGCGACAGCACATGGCTGAAGACGAGGATGATACCGACAGCCAGGACACCGAGGATCAAACCGTTGAGGCCCGGATTGTGCATGAAGGCAGTCTGCGTCTGTCGGAAAAGAATGGCGGCAATGAACCCGACGATGATCAGAAACAGCACCATCGTCCAAAGAAACGGCATCGGACTGGAAAGTTTATAACTGTAGTTGCTCGTGGTTTTTTCGGTCGAGCCGAATTCAGCCACATTCACATTTTCCATAGGTTCCGCAGCCTCCGGATTCATTTCAGCCGGAGACTAGAGCAACATTGTGCCGAATTGAAGTATGCGGAAACGAAAACCGTGTCTTTACAACAGCGATTTACCGGCTAGGAACGGGACGCTTGGCCACCTCAAGCAATGCCTTCTGGATATATTCGTTGCCCGCGACGACCGAACCGGTCTCGAGAATGGACGAACCGCCATCCCAATCGGACACATAGCCGCCGGCTTCGCGGATAAGGAGGATGCCCGCCGCAATATCCCAGGCCGACAGCGCGGTTTCCCAGTAACCGTCGAAGCGACCGGCCGCCACGTAGGCAAGATCTAGGGAGGCCGCGCCCATGCGGCGAATGCCGGCAACTTCGCCCATCACGTGACGAAGCTCAACGAGGAACTTACCGTGATTGCCGCGGCCGAGGTGCGGAACACCGCAGGCAACGACGGAATCCGAAAGCACCCGGCGGGCGCCGACGCGCAGACGGCGATCGTTCAGGAAGGCGCCACCGCCGCGCTCGGCGGTGTAGAGCTCGTCCGTTGCCGGATTGAAGACGACGCCAGCGACGATCTCATTGTTGCGCTCAAGCGCGATCGATACCGCAAACATCGGAATGCCGTGCAGGAAGTTGGTCGTGCCGTCGAGCGGGTCGACGATCCAGCGGTGCGCACCGTCCGTACCCTTGATCTCCTCGCTCTCTTCTCCGAGGAAGCCATAAGTCGGGCGGGCCTTCAGGAGTTCGTCCTTGACGATCTTCTCCGCCTTGCGGTCGGCATTGGACACGAAATCGCCCGGCCCCTTGACCGAGACCTGCAGGTTCTGGACTTCTCCGAAATCACGCCCCAGCGATTTTCCTGCCTTGATGGCAGCCTGAACCATGACATTGAGGAGAGCTGAACGAGCCATGTGAGCACTTTTCCTTGAGCGATAATACGGTGCGCGCTGTCAGGGCGGGAAAGGTCCCTGATCGCCGGAGAAGGCAGCGCTCGATAAGATTGGCGGCCTCAAGACCACAAAATCGGGAAAATTTCAAGAGGAGACAGGCGCAGCGCGGCGCCGCTCGAACAAATGGCGCAGAATATTCTAGACAGATCAGTCCGGAATTGCTATTCATGCATCCATGGCAAGACACAAGGAATTCGATAGAGACAAGGCTCTCGATGCCGCGATCGGCGTCTTCTGCCAGCATGGCTACGAGGGTAGTTCCACCGACGCCCTGCTTACGGCGATGAAGATCAGCCGGCAGAGCATGTATGACACCTTCGGCGACAAACGCAGCCTCTACCTGCAGGCTCTGAAGCGCTACAATGCCGACAGTATCCGACGCATCATCGCGGACATGAAGGACAGCGACGAGCCGCTTGACGCCCTGGAAGCCGCCCTCGTTGCCTTTGCATCCAGACCTGCTTCGGAGGCGTCTAGAGGCTGCCTCGGCGTCAGCGCCATTTGCGAGTTCGGCCGCACCGATCACGATGTGTCGAGCCTGACCGACAGCGCCTCGGCAATGCTGGGCAAGGCAATTGTCATGCTGCTGGAAGATGGCCAAAGGAAAGGTCAGCTATCGGCAGAGGTCGATCCCGAGGTCGCCACTCAGTTCCTCGGCGCGACACTATCCGGCATGAAGGTCAGCGCCCGCAACGGCGCAAGCCCCGAAACCCAGCGCGCCATCGCCCGCCTCGCAATCCGCAGCCTTCGATAGCAGCAGAATTGGACAGCGGTGACGTCTCGCGTTCGTTTCTAGACCAATCAGTCCAATAAAGGAGAATAGTGAAAATGACGAAACCACTTGAAGGAAAGGTCGCAATCGTGACGGGCGGCTCACGCGGCATCGGTGCGGCGATCGTGCGCAGGCTGGCGACGGACGGCGCCTCCGTCGCTTTCACCTTTGCGAACTCGAAGGAGAAAGCCGAGGCGATCGCCGCCGACATCGAGGCAAATGGCGGCAAGGCACTTGCGATCCATGCCGACAGCGCAGATGCCGCCGCTGTGCAAAGAGCCGTCGACACGGCCGCCAGTCATTTTGGCGGCCTCGATATTCTCGTCAACAATGCTGGAATTCTGTTGTTGAATAGCGTGGAAGCCTTTCCGCTGGAGGACTTCGACCGCATGTTCGCCGTCAATGTGCGGGCGGTCTTTGCCGGCACGCAGGCTGCAGCGAAGCATATGCATGACGGCGGCCGGGTCATCACCATCGGCAGCGTGGTTGCGGAGCGCAGCGGCTTTCCGACATCCGCCGTCTACAGCATGAGCAAAGGCGCTGTCGCCGCCATGACGCGTGGCCTCGCCCGCGATCTCGGTCCGCGCGGCATTACCGTCAATACGATCCAGCCTGGTCCCACGGTGACCGACATGAACTCCGACCCGCATTCCCACGAAATGCTGAAGGGGTTGATGGCCCTCGGCCGTCTCGGGGAAGACCGCGAAATCGCAAGCTTCGCAGCCTATCTGGCAAGCCCGGAAGCCTCCTTCATCACCGGCGCCAGCCTCACCATCGACGGCGGTTATCTGGCCTGAGAGCAGGTCCGGCAGCATAGACTGCCGGACTTTCAAAACGTCAGCCGGGTGATCAGGATTTCACGGGCGATCTGATCGAGCGGCAGGAACCGATCCACCCCACCCTTGGCGATGGGCATCCCGTGCTTGCGGATTCATCAACAGTCAGAATGTTTGCGCTCATGGCGCCACCTCTTTATGCAACCAGAATTTAGTGTCGTCAGAGTTGAACGCGTCGAGGAACCCTGCGCGCTCAAGCACCTTCAGAACATGCCCCTTGCGGGCGAGAAAGCGTGATCGACTTGTTCTGCGCCTTTGCCTGGCGACGAGCGGATTCGATGCGCTGAATGTCAAATCCGCTTCGGCATGTTCGGGAATATCGATGACAATCGAATTATTACTATTGATACCAGCAGTCTTTTTCAAACATATGCCGAATATATTTTCTAATAGACAAACACGATGAAGGATATCGTCTCGTTATATTGGAAATACGTACTAAAATCGGCCTCCTTGGATGGAGAAATACTTCTAGACCCGAAAAGGACTCTCATGACAGGCTTAACAGCGGGTAAAGTTTGGTTGTCAGAACATGCAATTAGGGCGTGTCCAGGCTCCCCGAATTATTACCTGAGATAAATTACAATGAGGGTTGTTCACGTTACATAACAAGCTGTTTTTCATAGGGAATATGGGAATCCAAGCTCCAGCATCGGTCGCAGAGCGAGATTTTCACACGCTGTTAAGCACAACATTGACGAACCTGCGCCGTTTACCCGCTGTTTCCGTCCTGCCCCTAAAGATGGCGTCAAAATTTGCCAGTGTTATAAGTAAAGGAAATAACGTGACGAACGGGGCGGCATCGGCACTTCAGGCATTTGAAGCTTCGGGATCGGGCATCAGCGAGACGCTCGAAGCGGCCCGCAGCCAGGTCGAGGAGCGTTTCCTCGAAGGCGGTACGGTGCTGCTTTCGGTGATGGATGTTCTCAACCGTTTGTTGAGCTCGCTCGACAATGTCACAAAGGCGCTGGACGCCAACAAGTCCAGCGATACCGGCGCGGATCTGCGTGCGACGGTCAAGAGCCTAACCGACCTGCCGAGCTCCGAAAGGGCGCGCCAGGATGCGCTCTCCTCGCTTGCCGACACGGGCAATTCGTTGCGCAAACACGTCGCCGATATGCAGGAGACGATGCGCTATCTGCGCACCTTTGCAGTGACTGCCAAGATCACCGGTGCCGGTCTTCCCGAGTTCGCCGACTTCGCGCAGGAGATCCTCGAGCGCATCTACTCAGGAACGGCTGAGGTCAACGGTTTTGCCGCCCACCTCGACAGTCTCGAGAAGGAAGTCAAGGTGGCGCTGAGCTTCGGCACGGCAGCCGCACGCAGCAATTCCGAAACAGTGCCCGACGTTGCAAGGGCATTGCAGGACGACGCCCGGAAGATTGCCGAACACCGAAAGAACCTCGCGGCCATCGCCCGGGATGTCTCGGCAATCGCCCGCGGCATACAGAGCAAAGTCGCCTCCACGCTGTCTGCCCTGCAGGTCGGAGACATCACCCGCCAACGCATCGAGCATGTCCAGAGCACCTTTGCGCTGCTCGACGAATTCCTCGGCGGAGAAGACGGACGCAAGCTCGATGCGGATGCGCGCCGACGTCTGGAGAACGTCATCCATCATCTGACGGCCGCGCAGATGAACGACATGTGCAAGGATTTCCATCGGGACTCGCAAAGTGTCGTAATGACGATCGCGAGCTTCGGTCGGGATACGCAGGAAATCCTGCGTCTGCGCGACCAGATGAGCGGCGGCGGCCAGGCGAATTTCATGCGCGCACTGGAATCGAGCGTTTCCGCCGCGCACGAGATCGTCAGGCAGGTCGACCAGGCGACCCGGCAGGCCGATCAGGTAAGCCAATCGACGCTCGGCACCGCCGCCAAACTCCTGGAAGCCGTCGGCAATATCCGTGTGGTCAAAACCGACATCCATTACATGGCGTTGAATACCAACCTGCGCTGCAGCCGCTTGGGCGAAGAAGGAAAATCGATCAACGTTGTCACCGCGGAACTGCGTATCTTTGCCGCCAAACTCGACGAGTCCGCCGATGCGATCGTCAACGGCCTGCCGACGCTGGAAGCGGCTGCCGGCCGGATCGCGCCTGCCAGCGCCGACCCAGCAGGTGGTCTCGGGCAGACCCTGACGTCAGCCGTCGGCAACATCCGTGCGGCAGCCGACACCATGGAAGACGAGCTCAAGGTGCTCTGCGAGCATGGTCGCGACGTGGCGAACAAGATCAGCCTATTGATCGGTAAGCTGGATTTCCAGCGCGACCTCAGCGAGGTGCTGGCGCGCTGCGCCGACGTTCTGGAAGATGTGGCCGGCGCTGAAATCGCAGACATATCAGACATTGCCGACGCGGTCGCACCACTCGATCGAAAGATTTTCAAGCTCTACACGATGGTGCAGGAGCGCAATGTCCATCGCGATATTGTTCCAGCCATGGAACAAGGCACCGCGGCTGTCGCCAAGGCTGCGAAGGTCGGGGACGACGAAGACCTCTTCGCCGACGCGCTGTCCTAGATCACTGGATCCGGCGGAACTTGTTGGCGGCATCGATGGCCGCCTTCTGCTGGTCTTCCTCGATACCGAGATAGAAGTCCTCGAGCGCTGCGTCGGGCAGGCCGGCCCGACGCGACAGCACATACCATTTTGCTGCCTCGACGGGATCGGGCTTGGTTCCGAGAGCGTTGATGTAGAGATGCGCCAGCTTGTTTTGCGCAACCACGTTGCCGCGATTGGCGGCAAGCCGCAACCACTGGAAACCCTTGACGAAATCGCGTGGCCCGTTCTGACCGTTGACGAACCAGATCCCAAGGTCGACCTGGGCCGTGTCGTAGCCAGCATGCGCAGCGCGTGCCATCCATTCGCGCGACAACTGCTTCTTTTCCTCCGGCAGATCAGGCAATGAGGAGTAAATCTCCGCCACCGCATACTGCGCGTCGGCGATGCCCTGTTCGGCAGCCTTCTCGTAGTAAGGCAAGGCGAGCTTCAGTCCCTTGTCGCCCGGATTGTCAGCCGTCAGGATCTGGCCCCAATTGAACTGGGCCGAGGCATTTCCGGCATCGGCCGCCTTGTGCATGTACTCATCGGCCTTGGCCTTGTCGCGCTTGACGAACCGGCCCTCGATCAGCATCAGCGAGTATTTGAACATCGCCGCGGCGTCGCCGCCTTCCGCGCCCTTGCTGTACCAGAAGGCCGCATTTTTCATGTCGCGCTTGACGCCTAGCCCATCTGCCAGGAGTTCGCCCATAAGCGCCTGCGCAGCCGGGTCGCCGAGCTGCGCACGGGGCAGAGCCTTTTCCATCGCAGTTAAATAGTAGCCACGCTGATAGGCGCCGTAGGCGTCGTCGACCGGCCCTTTGTAGTCCTTTTCCGGCGGCAGATCTGGCAGCTTCGCACCCATGCGGTCGAAAACCCCGACGCCCGTCGACGGTCCCGCGCCGTCTGTCTGCGGCCGCCCAGTTTTCAGCGACTCGGGAGCGGTCGCGAGCGGCCGTGTCACGACGTTGTCGACCGCCTGGGCCGAAACGCCATGCGTCAGCCCCGCCACAATGACGGCGGCAAAGGCAGCGCAGACGCGTAAACAGCGGGACAGGATCGGCATGAGCGCGATATCAATCCTCAAACCGTGGCGCTTTTTCGTCCAAGAGCGCATTGACCTCGGCGACGACGGAGGGCGCACGGCCTGCGTCTGCGAAAACCGCAAGCCGCAGCGCGACGAACTCCGCACCCGTCTCGGCCACCGCCAGCGCAGAAGCCGGATCCGTACCGCCCATCACGATGCAGGGAATCTCGATCATGGAGGCCCACCACTCGGCGAGCGCCAGGTTCTTGGAGTGTGCCTCCGGCTTGATGTCGCCTTCGAGCTTGCCGAAGAAGATATAGTCCGGTCGCTGTTCGCCGATCTCCAGCGCATGGTGGCGGTCGGCGGCATTGCCGCCGCCGACGATCAGCTTGTCAGCATATTTGTCGATCGCTTCGGAGATTTCGCTGGCCGGTCCGGTCAGATGCAGGCCATCGGCTTTGGTCCGTCCGACGACGCGGCTGTCGCCTGCAAGCAGTGCGGCCGCCCCTGTCTCCTGAATAATTGGAACCAGCTTCTCGGCGTGCTTTTGGAACTCGCCATCATTGAGACCGTATTGCGGCACAATGACCGAGGCGACGTCACCGCCCTTTAAGGCATCGCCGACGATGTTTGCCTGCTCATCGGCATCGGCGATATCGGGGACGATCAGAACTAGGCGGCAGCGGTTTTCCGGTTCGGTCATGAACTCTTTCCATTTACAGCGGAACAGGCCGTTTCGCGGCCCATCTGCACTCGTCTTGTGTGAGTAATTCCGTTAGACGGGGCTGGCAAGGGGAGGATTTTCAAAAGCATGCCGATGGAACTGTCATTTTACTACGCCGCCGTTCCCGCTGTCATCTTGGTCGGACTTGCGAAAGGCGGTATGGGCGATGCGCTGTCGCTGATCGGGCTGCCCTTTCTCGCTCTCGTCGTCTCGCCCATGCAGGCGGCCGCGATTCTGCTGCCCATCCTCATCTGCATGGACATGATCTCGCTGGTGATCTGGCGCCAGCACGGAGACTGGACAACACTGAAAATCATGCTGCCAGGAGCGCTATTCGGCATCGCGCTCGGTTGGGCGACCTCGGCGCTCGTTCCCGGCAACGTGCTTCGCGTCGTCATCGGCGTCGTCACCGTCCTCTTTTGCCTTCGCTATTTCTGGAACAGCTTCGGCCCCGGCGCCCGGATGCATACGCCGCCCCACGGCCAGCGGCCGCTGCTTGCGAAGATCTGGGGAAGCCTATCCGGCTATGGCAGCTTCGTCGCACACGCCGGCGGAGCGCCCTTCCAGATCTATGCCCTGCCGCTGCAGCTGCCGCCGCGCGAATATACCGGCACCAGTGTTCGCTTCTTCGCAATTCTCAATGCCGTCAAGCTCGTCCCCTACTTCGCGCTCGGTCAGCTCGACACGCACAACCTCGCCGCCTCGGCCACGCTGCTGCCGTTTGCACCGCTTGCGACCATTGCCGGCGCCTGGTGCGTACGGCGCATGAAGCCCGCGATTTTTTATCCTTTCATGTATGCCATGGCCCTGATTGCCGCCGTGCTCATCGCGCAGGAAGGCTTGGGTTCCTGACAATTTTGGGTTTCGTTGCGGCGCACAATTTCCTTGCCCGATTGCGCCGTTTGACGTAGCTTTTCGCCATGTCGAACACGGATCCCTTCACGGCGATAGCTGATCCCCACCGGCGCTTCCTGCTGGAGGAACTTCGACGCGCTCCAAAGACCGTGAATGAGCTTGCCGAGGGGCTTCCCATCAGCCGCCCCGCCGTCTCTCAGCACCTCAAGGCGCTGCTAGATTGCAATCTGGTTTCGGTCACCGCAGAGGGCACGCGACGCATCTATGCCGTCAACAATCGCGGCTTCGACCGGCTCAATCTCTGGCTCGACCAGTTCTGGGCTTAGCCCGACCACTCAAATGAGAGACGCCGGCTCGCGACTTTCCGTCGGAACCGGCGCCATAATCGCCTGTCGAGCACGACCTTATCTAAGCTTTTGGTGGAATTGGACTTTTGCCCTCTTCGCCTAGGGCCGCGCTCGGTAATTTATTGCATCCTACTCAATGGAAGGATGATTTAAGGCGCTCAATCTCGTCCTTGATCCGCAATTTTCTGCGTTTGCACTCAGCTACTTCATTATCGTTTCGGGAGGGAGATATCATAAGCGAATGCAACTCCTCCTCGAGAGCAACATGCTTTTTCTGGAGTGACTCAAGATGAGCTTGAACAGTCATTTGACCCTTCCTTCCTCTTACCTCTCCCCGGCCAACACCGCCGGAGATCCAAGGCGTCAACCTTTCGACTGTGACACATTTTTGAAGCCTTGTCGAAGGTGAAAACAAGGAGAACAAGTGGCAAAATCATGACGAACAGCCGCTAGCCGTTACCTCCAATTGGTGATAGGAGCTTGCGGAAATTATCGGCAGAGCGGACGATGTCCGAAGACGGTTATGGGGAATGCATATGGCCGATCAGGAACAGGCGGAAGTCAGGCTCATGGTCGCAAGACTGCGCCAGGAGCACGAGGATTACGATGCCGCCATCAATGCCATGATTGCCACCGGATGTGACGCATTGCGCATCCAGCGCATGAAGAAAAAGAAACTGGTCATCAAGGACAAGCTGACAAAGCTGGAAGACCAGATCATCCCTGACATCATTGCCTGAAGGGAACGCCGTGACGATGACAGACAGACCATCCGTTGCCATCATCATGGGAAGCCAGTCCGATTGGGAGACCATGAAGAATGCCGCCGATACCCTGGAGGCGCTCGAAATTCCCTATGACGCGCGCATCATATCGGCCCACCGCACGCCGGACCGCCTGGTGAGTTTCGCCAAGACCGCCCGCGATGAAGGCTTCAAGGTGATCATTGCCGGCGCCGGCGGCGCGGCTCATCTGCCGGGTATGGCCGCAGCCATGACGCCGCTTCCCGTTTTCGGCGTCCCGGTGCAATCCAAGGCGCTGTCGGGTCAGGACAGTCTTCTTTCCATCGTCCAGATGCCGGGCGGCATTCCGGTCGGCACGCTTGCCATCGGCAAAGCTGGCGCGATCAACGCCGCCCTTCTGGCAGCGGCAGTCCTGGCATTGTCGGACGAGGACATTGCCGAGCGGCTCGACGACTGGCGCGAGCGCCAGAGCGCGGCTGTTGCTGAATATCCGATGGACGACCTATGACTGTAAGAACGATTGGCATCATCGGTGGCGGTCAACTTGGCCGCATGCTTGCCATGGCCGCAGCCCGGCTCAATTTTCGCACCGTCGTTCTGGAACCGCAGGCCGACTGTCCGGCGACGCAGGTCGCCAACGAACAGATCACAGCGGCTTATGACGATCCTGCAGGGCTCGCAGAATTGGCGAAGGCTTGCGACGTCGTCACATACGAGTTCGAGAACGTCCCGGTCACCGCCGCCGAGGCCCTCGGAAGCCAGGTGCCCGTCTATCCGCCGCCGAAGGCGCTGGAGGCTGCGCAGGATCGGCTTGTCGAAAAGCGCTTCATCAACGGATGCGGTATTCCAACGGCGGGCTTCCACGCCGTCGACAGTCAAGCCGATCTCGATGCGGCGCTGAAAAACTTCGGCGGTCGCGGCGTCCTCAAGACCCGCCGCCTTGGCTATGACGGCAAGGGGCAGAGAGTGTTCCGCTCCACCGACGATACGCCGGACGGCGCCTTTGCGGCGCTCGGCGGCGTTCCGCTCATTCTCGAGAGCTTCGTTTCCTTCGAGCGCGAGATCTCGATCATCGCAGCGCGTGCAACCGACGGCACCGTCGCCTGCTACGATCCTGCCGAAAACGTTCACCGCGATGGCATCCTGCACACGTCAACGGTGCCCGCGTCCATCTCGGCGGCAACTGCAGCCGCTGCCCGCGGTGCGGCCGAGACGATACTGGCGGCGCTCGGCTATGTCGGTGTCATCGGCATCGAATTCTTCGTCCTCGCCGACGGCAGCCTGATTGCCAACGAAATGGCGCCGCGTGTCCACAACTCCGGTCACTGGACCGAAGCCGCCTGCCCCATCTCTCAATTCGAGCAGCATATCCGCGCGGTTGCCGGCCTGCCGCTCGGCAATGCCGACCGTCACTCGGACTGCGTGATGCAGAACCTGATCGGCGACGATATTCTGGCGCTCCCGGACTGGCTACGGCGACCAGACACGCTGGTTCACCTCTACGGCAAGACGGAATCCCGTCCCGGCCGCAAGATGGGGCACGTTACCACGTTGACCACAAAATTGCCGGTTTTTCCCTGACAAAAGCCGTTTCGGCCATGGGAAAAACACCCTCATGTGGTTGACACAGGAAAGTCGCCGGGTTATCTGCACGCCCAACCTGAAGAGCGCGCCCTGAGCGCGCTTTTGAATGTAATAGATACGGGCGAATGTGAATTCCCCCTCAAACATCGCGGATCAAAACAATGAAGATCAAGAATTCGCTCAAGTCGCTCAAGGCTCGTCATCGTGACAACCGCCTGGTTCGCCGCAAGGGCCGCATCTACATCATCAACAAGCTGAACCCACGTTTCAAGGCTCGCCAGGGCTGATATAGCGCGCCTGGACGGTTCTGTGGCATTTTGCGCCCGTGCCTGTCCGGGGATTGCTTCGGCAATCAAATCAAATTGCTTTGATCTTCAGCGATGGCGGGCTACTATGCCCGCCATGCGTTTTTTTGCTATGACCTGTGCGGCGCTGCCGCTGTCGCTTTGCCTGCTCGCTCCTATTTCCCCTGCCGCAGCTGCGGAGAAGGAAGTCATCGTCGAGCAGCCGGACGCGAACCTCTCACCAAAGCAGCATCTGGATCAGCTCTACGCACAGCTGAAGCGCGAGCGCGACCCTGACAAGGCGAGTGGTATCGCCGACGAAATCCGCACCCAGTGGAACGACTCGGGCAGCGCGACCGTCAACCTCCTGATGCAATGGGCCGATAAGGCGATCCAGGAGAAACGCACCGCTGCCGCCCTCGATTTCCTCGACCAGGCGATCGCCCTCAAGCCGGATTATGCCGAAAGTTGGAATCGCCGAGCGACGCTCAACTACGCCAATGACAGCTATCGCAAGTCGATGTCTGACATCGAGCACGTGCTTGACCTCGAACCACGCCACTTCGGCGCACTTTCCGGCATGGCCGCCATTCTCACCGAATCGGGCAACGACCAGCTGGCCCTGAAAGCCTGGGAGCGTTTCCTGGAGATCTATCCGGCCAATCGAAGCGCCCAGGAGCAGATGAATACACTCTCCGAAAAGCTGGCCGGCAGCCGCACCTGATCTTGACGGTGAACCACGAGGGCCAATCTTACGTATTGGTCATGTGATTTTAACAGATGTAGCCATGCTTGCCGTAGCCTCCGCTCTCCTTGCACCCATCGCCGCCGCCATCGGCTACTCCACCTACAAAGGTCGTCAATTCGAGGCGACATGCCCGAACATCGGCGAGCTGACGGATATCGGCGGCTACCGGCTGAACGCCTTTCACGTCGCCCGTCCAGAGACGGCCGATCTGCCGCCCATTGTTTTCATCCACGGTGCAAGCGGCAACCTGCTCGATCAAGTCGGTGCCTTCCTGCAGCCGCTGCAAGGCCGTGCCGAAATGCTCTTCGTCGACCGCCCTGGCCACGGCTATTCGCAGCGCGGCGGTCCGGAGAATGCCTTGCCCTCAGGACAGGCAGACGCGATCGCAAAACTGATGGAACGCCGGGGCATCAAACGGGCCATCGTCGTCGGCCACTCCTTCGGCGGCGCCATTGCGGCCGCCTTCGGCGTGCGCCATCCTGACAAGACTGAAGGCCTGCTCTTTCTGGCCCCGGCAACACATCCCTGGCCAGGCGGCGTCGAATGGTACTATCACCTTGCGGCGATGCCCATACTCGGTTGGCTCTTCACCCACGCCGTAGTCGTGCCGCTTGGCTTGCGGCGGTTGGACCAGGCGACACGAGACGTCTTCCGGCCCAATCCACGCCCGGAAGATTACATCGCGAAGACAGGTCCTACCCTGGTGCTGCGGCCGCGTGCCTTCTTCCACAACGCTGTCGATTGCACGCGCCTGCTGGATTACGTCAGGGCGCAGTCTGCGCAATACTCCAGGATTACCGCGCCGACGGTTATCATTACTGGTGACAGCGATCGCATCGTTTGGGAGCACCTTCATTCGCAGGGACTGGCCCTCGATATCGCCGGCTCCGAACTGGTGAAGATCCGCGGCCTCGGCCACAAGCCTGACTACGTGGTCACCGATGTCGCCATTGCCGCAGTCGAAAAAATCGGTGGCGCCAGCCGCGACCTCCAGGCCGCCGCACGCAAGGCCGAACAACGCCTGGCGCGAGAGACACCGACTGCGCCGACAGACATTGTGGTTCCCCTAGGCGATCCGACCGGACTGGCGCCACCCGTCGCAGCGCAAAACTGATCCTTTGGCGACCGAACAGCCCGTAGCCGACAGCAGTGCATTGCCTAGCGCTCACTGCGTCCCATATCCATTGCACCGACATGCTTTGAGGGAAGTCATGGATCACCCCAACATCACAATATTTGCGGCTGTCGCCGCGCTGTCGCTTTCACTTGCTCAGCCGGCGCTCGCCGCTTCGCCCACGCCCGTTGAAGCCGAGCATGGCATGGTCGTAACAGCCCAGCATCTGGCGACCAACGTCGGCGTCGATGTGCTGAAGAACGGCGGCAACGCCGTCGATGCCGCAGTCGCCGTCGGCTATGCGCTCGCCGTCGTCTACCCGACGGCCGGCAACATCGGCGGCGGTGGCTTCATGACGATCCGCCTGAAAGACGGCAAGACGACATTTCTCGATTTCCGCGAGCGTGCGCCGTTGGCGGCCACGAAGACCATGTATCTCGACGCCAAGGGCGATATCGTTCCCCGCGCCAGCCTCGACGGCTATCTCGCCGTTGGCGTGCCCGGATCCGTGATGGGCTTTGAGATGGCCCGCGAGAAATACGGCACGAAGTCACGGCAGGATCTGCTGGCGCCGGCCATTCGCTACGCCAAGGAAGGCTTCACGCTGGAACAAGGCGACGTGGCCAGCATCGCCGGCAGCGCCAAAAGGCTCGCGAAGGACGAGGCCGCCGCAAAGATCTTCCTAAAGGCGGAGGGAAAGCCTTACGCCGCCGGCGAGAAGCTCGTTCAACCCGACCTCGCCGCCGTACTCTCCAGCATCGCGGATAAGGGGCCGGATGCCTTCTACAAGGGCGTGCCGGCCGACGCGATCGTCAAGGCGAGCCAGGCGACGGGCGGCATTCTTGCCAAGGAGGATTTCGAACAATACGCGGTCCGTGAACTGAAGCCGATCGAATGCAATTACCGCGGCTACGACATCATCTCCTCGCCTCCTCCCTCCTCCGGCGGCGTCATTATCTGCGAAATCCTCAACGTGCTGGAAGACTACCCGCTCTCCTTCCTCGGCTACGGCTCCGCCGAGACGGTTCACCTGATGGTCGAGGCTATGCGCTATGCCTATGTCGACCGCAATGCGGCCCTCGGCGATCCTGATTTCGTGGAAAACCCGGTGTCGACACTGCTCGACAAGGGCTACGCCAAGGCGATCCGCGCCAAGATCGATCCCTACAAAGCCGGCACCTCTGCCAACCTGAAACCACTCAGCGTCAAGGAAAGCGTCGAGACCACGCATTACTCGATCGTCGACGACGAAGGCAATGCCGTCGCCGTCACCTACACGCTGAATGGTTCCTTTGGCGCCGGCGTCGTTGCGCCCGGTACAGGCATCCTGCTCAACAACGAGATGGACGACTTCACCTCCAAGCCCGGCGTTGCGAACCTCTACGGGCTCGTGCAGGGCGAAGCCAATGCGATCGCGCCCAAGAAGACGCCCCTCTCCTCCATGAGCCCGACCATCGTCACCAAGGACGGCAAGCCCTTCATGGTGGTCGGTAGCCCCGGCGGCTCGCGCATCATCACCATCACCCTCGAAGCGATCCTCAACGTCATCGATTTCGGCATGGACATCAGCCAGGCGGTCAATGCCCCGCGCATTCACCACCAATGGCAGCCGGACAAGATCTATCTGGAGCCCTACACGCTCTCGCCCGATACGATCCGGGCATTGATCGCGATGGGCCATACGCTTGATGATGGCAGCGGCCCGCCGCAATGGGGACAGGCCGCTGGTATTCTTGTCGGTGGCAAAAGCCTCGCCGCTATCGAGAAGGGCGGCGGCGCACGCTACTATGGCGTGATGGACAGCCGCGCCACCGAGGGTTCCGCCGGCGGTTACTAGTCAGCGGATACGCGCATGGACAAAATCGCCCTTGATGCTGACACGCGGCCTGGCGCCGGGCACACTCGGCTCCAGGCTATCGACATAGGACGCCTTGGCGATCACCGAATAGTCCACCGGCACGCTCCCGAAGTCTAGATCCGCCTGCAGTGACTGCGCATTGATGCTGACCGTCTCGTCCTGGCGGATCGTGTCGTAGCGTAGCCGTGCGCGCACCGCTGCGCCGAGGATATCGATCCCGGTCGCGTGGCCGTCGAAGGTGATGTCGGTCGCCTTGCTGGAGATTGCAACGCCGGCGAAATCGCCATCCAATCGTGCCCTTACCGCCTGCTGGTCGATGCGCACGGTGGTGCCCGGCACGAGATTGGCCGAAACCTCCGGCGCGCAATCCGAAAGATCCGTCCATGAGGTCTGCATTACCTCGATTTTCAGGACCGTTGCATCGATGCGCATTGCGCTTCGATCGCGACAGCCGTTGAAGAACCAGCTGGAATACCAGGATGAGAACCAGCCGCTGCGCCGCGCGCTCGTGTTGGCACTGTAGGGTTGCGTGTTGGTCGTGGTCAGCCTGATGTCGCTGGCGTCGCCGCTGATGACGACGGAACGGACGGAGGAAATATCGAGTGCCTCGCCCGTCGTTCGAACATCGGCAAAGGCGCAAGCAAACGTCAGGATGAATGCGGGTATGAAGAGGATCAGTGTCATCGATTACTCCAATGAAAGAACGCAAGGGGCAAAACGCCTTCAATTAGCGGCTTTCCTTGGGTTCGGTTTCGTTTTGACCGGCGTTCTCGCCGATCGGCCAAGTCTTCCTTTCCGCGGGACAGAATGTTTCCGTCCTGCGGTTCTCGAACCATTCTCCAATGCGTGCCCTAATGCCGCTTCTGGCTTCGGTCACAGGGTGGCGTTCGGCTCCCGGTTTCCCATTCTCCTTGATGAGCGCAGCCCAGTCCTGCCGGGCTCGCTAGAAACCGATCAGGACAACCGGGATATCATCGACGCGCCTTTCCTGGGGCTCGTGCCGCGCGGCTGATAGGCGCGCTGGTCACGCAGGATCTGGAAGGCGATCGTCAAAAGCTTGCGCGCGATCGCAACACGCGCCTTGTTCACTCCTCTGAACTTCAGGTGTTCATACTGGGCGCGAAGCTGCGCATCGCTGGCGATGGCAGGGGTGACGGCTTCAACAAAGGCCCAGCGCAGCCACTTGTTGCCCTGCTTGATGATCTTGCCGTGAAAGGTCTTGCCGCCGGAGGAATAGGTCGAGGGCACCAGCCCGGCATAGGCGGCGAGCTTCTTCGGGTTACTGAACCGCGCTATGTCGTCGATCTCCGCGTCGATCAATCGGGCAAAGAACTCGCCGATGCCGGGGATCGTCTTCAACAGCTTCACATTGGCATTGGCCTTGGTCATTGCCCGGATCGTTGCTTCCGACTGTTTGATGCGCACGTCGATGTCGCCGATGAATTCGAGGCCACGATTGATCTGGATGCGGTCGATCTCTGAGACGTTCACTTGAGCCAGCTGGATGCGGCCGGCCCTGCCGAACAGATCGCCGAGCTTCTTCAGCTGCGCCGTCTGCTCCGGATAGCGATCAAATACCGTGACGATGCGGTTTTTGGTCATCGTGCGCAGCCGCACGTAAAACATCCGCTCGCGCAGCGCGACGCGAAGGTCTCGCGATCTCTCGCTGGGTGCCCAGGCCTCCGGTACCAGATCGGCTCTGAGCAGATGCGCCAGCACCGTCGCATCGATCTTGTCGGTCTTGATCTTGGCGTCGGCAATCGCCTTGACCTTCAAGGGATGGGCGAGAACGACATCATCGCAAATGTCGTCGAGCCAGTCGTACATCACCATCCAGTTGCGGGTCGCCTCGACAACCGCGTGGCTGTTCTCGCGGTAGCGTTCGAGAAACCCGCCGAGCGACTGACGGTCGTTCTTAACACGGCCAGAGCGCAGCGTTTTGCCTGCCGAATCCTGCACCACCAGGTGGCTATAGGATTTGTGGTAGTCCACGCCGATATGGTAATCATAAGAGGCAGTCATGCTTCCAACTCCCTTATTGAGATTTGCAAAACCCCAATAGGATAAGCCGAAAGGCTGGAAGTGTGACTGTCCCTCGATCATCCACTGCATCTCGGTGATCCGTTCTCTCAGCGGCCGCGGCCTCTTTCATGCCAGCTCCTTGAACGGGCCGGCCATTGGTTGGCGACTGCATGCAAGGTGAAGAGCAGGACACGATCTGGAGACCTGAATCGCGATCCGGGTCGCCCGCGATTGCGATCAAGGCCAAAGTCGTGCAGTTATTGAACGCACCTTACCGGACCTGCCGTCATGATCTTCGTTCCGCTTCCATTTGTCGTCGCGTTGCTGCTCGCCATCCTGCTCGTGCGGATGCTGCGGCAGAACGATTGGGCCGAACAGGAGAAGCGTCCATTCCTGCTCCTCATTGGTGCCTACACGCTGCAATCGATCCTGATCGGCATCCGCTGGGGCTATGAGGTGATCGCGATCCTGCCCGCCCAGTCGGTCGTCGCCTCGCTGATTGCGGCGCTCGCTTGGATTAGCTTTCGCAATCTCGCCACGGATGGCCCGGCATCGCTCCTCCGCTTCTGGCCGCATATTTTGCCAAGCGTATCGATCGTCGCTCTCTTGGTGTTCTGGCGCGACCCGATCGGCCCTATCCTGACCATCATCTTCCTCGCCTATGGAGCGGCCCTGCTTTGGCTGGCTCGTCACGGTCCCGACGCGCTCGTCTCCTCCCGCCTCGATGGCGCTCTTCTATCCTACCGTTCTCTCTTGATCACTGGCGTGGCGCTGGTCGCCTCGGCAGCGGCCGATATTGCGATCAGCCTCGACCTCGAGCAGAGCGGCGGTCTCCATGCCGGCGCGATTGTCGCGCTCGGCAACGTGATCACGCTCCTGATCCTTGGCACGGCGGCCTCGATCGCGAGCGGCAGTCAGTCGATCGTCACGACAACCTCGGAACCACCCGCCCCACCCGTACCGAGCCAGGAAGACGATGCGATCGCCAGCGCGCTGGAGAATCTCATGCAATCTCGGCAGATCTACCGCGATCCGGACCTCAATCTCGGCCGCATCGCCCGCAAGATGAACCTGTCGGCCCGCCGCGTTTCGATGGCGGTCAACCGCGTCCACGGCGTCAGCGTCTCGCAATATGTGAACGACTACCGAATCCGTGCGGCCTGCGAGACGCTTGTAACCACGGACGAACCCGTCACACGGCTGATGTTCGATTGCGGCTTCATCAGCAAGTCGAATTTCAATCGCGAATTTCTACGCGTCGCCGGCACCAACCCAAGCGAATTCCGGCGGCGAAGTCGCCACAAGCCAGAGGCTGCCGAAACGCGCCCGACGCTTTTCGTGTCACGGTGACAAAGTCACCGTTCACAAGCATCGCGTGCGGCCCTATGCAAGAGCGTTCCGTTGTTCGAAAGAGTCTCCATGGTCAGCATTGAAATGATCGTTGCCGCCCGCGCCCGCCTGCGCGGACATGCGCGCCGCACGCCGCTTCTTTCCTCTCCCTTCATCGACGAGCTTGCCGGACGACGGGTGTTCGTGAAAGCCGAATGCCTGCAGCATACCGGCTCCTTCAAATTCCGGGGTGGCTGGTCGGCCGTTTCCGCACTCGATCCTGGCGTGCGCGCACGTGGCGTCATCGCTTTTTCGTCAGGCAATCACGCGCAAGGCGTGGCGCTCGCAGCGAAGCTGCATGGCGTTCCTTCGGTTATCATCATGCCGTCGGACGCACCGAAGCTGAAGATTGCCAACACCCGCGCGCTCGGCGCCGAAGTTGTGCTCTACGACCGCGCGACGCAGGATCGCGACGCCATCGGCGCTGCTCTTTCGGGCGAGCGCAAGCTGACGCTGATCAAGCCCTTCGACGAACCTCAGGTGATCGCCGGACAAGGCACGACAGGTCTTGAGATCGCCGAGCAGACGGAAGAAGAAGGCATCAGGTCGGCTGAGGTTCTGATCCCCTGCGGCGGCGGCGGCCTGACATCGGGGATTGCCCTGGCGCTCGAGGCAAGCGCGCCCACATTTCGCGTGCGCCCCTGCGAACCTGAAGGTTTCGACGACACGACACGGTCGCTGGCGTCGGGCAAGATCGAGCGCAACGCGGCGATGACCGGCTCTATCTGCGATGCGATCATCACGCCGCAACCCGGCAATATCACCTTCCCGATCCTGCAGCGCCTCGCGGGCGCCGGCATCGTCGTCACCGACGAAGAGGCGCTCCGCGCTATGGCGCTCGCCTTTGTGCGGCTGAAGATCGTCGTCGAACCCGGCGGCGCGGTGGCACTTGCCGCAGCTCTGTTCCATGGCGATCAACTGGAAGACGACAACGTCGTCGTCGTCACCTCGGGAGGCAACGTCGACGCCGATATCTTCGCCGGCGCACTGGCCCGGCATGGGTAGAGGCAGGACAAGCCTGCCTCATCACTTTCCTTATACAGCCTTGTAGCGCGCAGCCGGTGCCGACCGTGACATGTTCGGCATTAGCGCCTGGCGTGCATCCTCGTAGGCCTTTAGCAGTCCGGCTTCTTCGAGGGCCGGGATGGTCGCGAATTCGCCCTGGTCGAAGCCGGCGAGAGCTGCGTCCACCATGTCTTGCGCCGACATCACGATCTCGGTCGGCAGGTGCTCGACCGGCGTGCCGGCAATACCCCAGAATTCGGTCGCCGTCGCTCCCGGCAGGACAGCCTGAATGCGAATGTTCTTGTCCGCCAACTCGTGCTTGAGCGACTGGCTGAAGGCCAGAACAAAGGCCTTGCTGGCCCCATAGACGCCGTTCAGGATTTCAGGCGCGATTGCGACGATCGACGCGATGTTGATGATCGCGCCGCCGCCACGCGCCACGAAACCGGGCACGGCGGCATAGGTCAGCCGCATCAGCGCCGTGACGTTGAGGTCCACCATCGCCTGCATCTTGTCGACATCGGAGGCAAGCAGCGGTGCGGTGCCGCCAAAACCGGCATTGTTGACAAGAAGCGTGATGCTGCGGTCGCTCTTCAGCACCGCCTCGACGCGCGCCAGATCGACCCCGTCGCCAAGATCGGCGGCAACCGTCTCGACTGTCCTGCCCGTCTCCCTGGTCAATTTCGTCGCGAGTTCGGAAAGGCGTTCGCCATTGCGGGCAACAAGAATGAGGTCGTAGCCGCGCTTTGCGAGCCGCTGGGCATAGATGGCACCGATGCCGGATGACGCGCCGGTGACGAGCGCGGTGCCTTTGTGCTGTTCGGTCATTGTCTTTCTCCATGTTGAGCAACAGCACCTGCTGTCGGCTTGAAGGGAGTCTTACGCTCAGTTGCCAATGTCTTGAATGTCATATAAACCACCATTTAGGACAAATGGAGTTTTGAGCCATGCAGCGCATTGCCATTTTGCTCTTTCCCGGCTTCCAGGTGATGAGCCTGGCCGCGATCTCGGCATTCGAGTTCACCAACCTCGAACTCGACGAGCAGGTCTACGACATCACCTACCTCTCGGAGGCCGGAGGACCGGTGCCGGGTTCCTTCGGCGTCACGATCGAAACCAGCCGCTTCGAAGATCCGGCCTTCGATACGCTCTTGGTGTCGGGCGCGGTCGGCATCAAACTGCCGACTCCTCAGGAGCGCGACTTCATCCGCAACGCCCTTGCCGCCTCCCGGCGCGTCGCCTCGATCTGCACCGGCGCTTTCCTGCTGGCCGAGGCAGGCGTTCTGGATGGTCGCCGGGCCACGACGCATTGGCTTCTCGCCCGTGAGCTGCAATCGCGCTACCCGAAGATCAAGATCGAGGAAGACCGAATCTTCATCATCGACGGCTCCGTGTGGAGCTCGGCGGGCATGACGGCGGGTGTGGATTTGGCGCTTGCCATGGTCGAGAAGGATCATGGCGCGGCTGTCGCCCGCGCCGTTGCCCGCAAACTCGTCGTCTATCATCGCCGCGCCGGCGGCCAGTCGCAATTTTCAGCGCTGTTGGAACTGGAGCCGAAATCGGACCGCATCCAGAAGGCGCTCGCGCATGCACGCAGCAACCTTAAGAACACGCTCTCCGTCGAGGAGCTAGCAGACGCAGCACACCTGAGCCCCCGCCAGTTCAGCCGCACATTCCGGGCCGAGACGGGGCAATCGCCAGCAAAGGCGGTGGAGAACCTGCGCCTCGAGGCCGCGCGTCTGATGATGGAACAAGGCCGGCATCCGATCGATGTCGTTGCGGCGGAAACGGGCTTCGCCGACCGCGAGAGGATGCGCCGTGCCTTCCTGCGCGCCTTTGGCCAGCCACCGCAGGCGATCCGCCGCAACGCGCAGCGCGAGTATCAGGCATAAGCCCTCGCGGCAGAGCGGACGGCCTGCGGCACGACATCGTCGACGGCCCCGCCGACCGATTGCAGCATGATTGCCGCAAGCCGGGCCGCGGCTGGCCCGGGCTCCGCCTCGGCACGATGCAGGACAAGACCGAGCGACGGGAGCTCCGGCAAGCCGGCCTCCTTGGCGAGGAGTGGCTTGACCTTCCGGGGCAGTCCGATCGGGGTGCGGATGGTGATGCCGAGGCCCGCGGCCGTCGCCGCCCACAATCCACCGAGGCTGGGACTGACGAAGGCAAGCCGCCAGGCAATGCCCGCCGCATCGAGGGCCTTTGTCGCCGCAGTGCGCAACAGGCACGGAGCCTCCAGTGAGGCGAGCGGCACCGGCTCGCCGCTGCCGCGGCTCCAGCCGACCGCCTCTTCCGCCGGTCCGATCCAGCGCATCGGGACGTCGGCGATCTTGTCGCAATGTGGCGTCAACGTGCCATCGCTCCATGCTAGGGCCAGATCGAGCTTTCCCGAGATGACGCGCTCGATCAGCTCGACATTGCGCACGACCCGCGCCTCGATGCGGACCTTCGGATGCGCACGAGCAAAGCGGCCAAGCACGTCGGGCAGCAGGGTCTCGCCAAAATCCTCCTGCAATCCGAGCCGCACCCAGCCCTCGAGCTCTATGCTCTGTACGGCGGCAGCCGCTTCATCGTTCAGTTCCAGCAGCCGGCGCGCATAGGCCAGCATCGTCTCGCCGGCATCGGTGAGCGCAAGCCCGCGCCCCGCCTTGCGGAAGATCGGCGTGCCCGCCTGTTCCTCCAGCTTCTTCAGCTGGGCGCTGACGGCCGAGGTCGAGCGGCCGAGCCGGTCGGCCGCCCTCGCGAAATTGCCAAGCTCCATCCCGGTCGCAAAGGTCCTCAGCACATCGAGGTCGAAGATCGTCCGTCGCATCGAAATAGTCCCGTTTTCATGGATCATCAATCCATAAAATTCTGATTTTCTGCATTATCGTGGCGTGCGATGCTCCTTGTCAAGAATTCACTGAGAGGAGGCTGTCATGCCATTCGTTCGTATTTCTCTCCTGCGTGGCAAGTCGCCGGAGTATCTTCGCGCCGTTTCGGACAGCATTCATCGCGCCATGGTCGAGACATTCAACGTGCCGCCCGCCGATCGCTTCCAGGTTATCCATCAGCATGAACGGGCCGAGCTGATCTTCGACCGCAACTATCTGGCCGGACCTCGCTCCGACGACTTCGCGCTTTTTGCGATCACGGCGGGAAAGCCGCGCTCGACGGAGATGCGACAGGCTTTCTTCAAGCGCGCCGCCGAGCTTTTGGGCCAATCGCCCGGCATCCGGCCGGAAGACATCATGATCGTCGTCACCACCACATCGCCGGATGAGTGGTCGTTCGGCGACGGAAAGGCGCAGATGAGCGAGCCCGGCTGGGAAGCCCAAGCATTCGGGAGTGCTGCGTGATGGGCAATCCCCGCAGCATGACGATCCGCCGCCCTGCCGATGGCGAGAACACGGCAATGCGGGCGACCCTCGATGCGGGCACGATCACGCATTGGCACACGCATCCGCGCGGCCAGCTGCTCGATGCGTTGTCGGCAAAAGGCCTGGCGCGGCGCGCAGGCAGTGTTGTGGAAGAGCTGCGGCCGGGCGATGCCGTCTGGTTTGCCGCCGGCGAAAAGCACTGGCACGGCGCCGGACGCGACCGTCCGTTCAGCTATCTCAGCATCCAGGCGAACGAAGCCGGCCGCTTCGTCGACTGGCATGAACCGGTGGAGGCTCTGTCATGATGGCGATGCAGTACAGCTTCAGGCTGCCGGCCGATTACGACATGTCGATCATAGACCGGCGTATCCGCGACAAGGGACCGATGCTGGACGGATTTCCGGGCCTCGGCTTCAAGGCCTATCTCAGCGCCCGCAAGGGCGAGTTCGGATCCAGCGAAAATCTATATGCGCCCTTCTACCTCTGGCAACAGCCGCAGGGCGCCAGCGACTTTCTCACCGGACCCGGCTTCGAAGGACTGACCCAGTCCTTTGGTTGGCCCCGTGTGAAGACATGGATCGTGTGGCGCGCTGAGGCCGCAGCCGCGGTCGCAGATGCCAAATTCGCCTCCGAGGAGACCATGATGATCGAGCCCTACGCCCCGCTGGCGCAGATCAGAGAGGAAGAGAGCAAACGCGCGCAACGCGAAGCGCGACAGGCCGAGGTCTTGGCCTCCGTCTCCGCTTTTGACCCAACGAACTGGACGCTGGTGCGCTTCAGCCTGCACCGATCGGCTCCGCTCATCTCAGGCTCAAGCCAGATCTATCGCGTCGGACACGTCTCCCTGCCCTAGATCACACCGTCGCCCGACGATAGAGCGCCAGCGAACCGGCCAGTGCCAGTAGCGCGCCACCGCAGGCGCGCTCGAGCCAGAGCACACCCTTCGTCTTGAGGAAGCGCACAGCCTGCGCGCCGAACACCGCATAGGCAAGCATGATCGTGAAATCGAGCGAAGCAAACGCCAGCGCCAGCACGGCATATTGCGCCGCCTGCGGGCTCGTTGGATCGATGAACTGTGGCAGGAAGGCCGAGAAGAAGAGATAGCCCTTCGGATTGGTCACCGCGACCATGAAACTCTTCAGACCGATCGAAAACGGCGTTTCGGTCGCGGCCGCAGTCCCTTGCTTCAAGGCGGCATCGATCGTGCCTTTCGACCGCAACATCATGATACCGAGAAAAGCCAGATAGGCGGCGCCGACATATTTGAGAGCCGAGAACCAGAATTCCGAAGCCGCCAGCAGCGCGCCGAGCCCGATCGAAACCGCCCCGATCAGCACGAAATCCGACAGCACGGCGCCCACCATGCCTGCAGCGGCACGCCTGACGCCGTAACGCGAACCATTCGTCATCGCCAGAAGCACCGTTGGTCCCGGCGTGGCGATGCCAACGAAGGAAACGGCTGCGAACGCAAGAAGCGTGACTGTCTGCATGATACCCTCCCGGTCTCGGGGCGCAGACTTGCATTTGCCTGTGTCCGACACAAGGGAGCATAGCGCGTGGGAAACAGAAAGCCCGCCGCCTGTGTCAGGCGACGGGCTTTCGTTCAATCCCTACGGAGTGTCTCAGATGCCGGTCTGACCGTCTGAGCCGATATAGGCGATGCGCAGCATGTTGGTCGCGCCCGGCGTTCCAAGCGGCACGCCGGCCGAGATGATGATGCGGTCGCCCGGCTTGCCGAAGCCTTCGTCGGCGACGATACGGCAGGCACGGTTGACCATGTCGTCGAGGTCCGTCGCGTCGTGCGTGACGACGCAGTGCAGGCCCCAAACGATAGCAAGGCGGCGGGCGGTCTGGATAACCGGCGACAGCGCCAGGATCGGTACCTGCGGACGCTCGCGCGAGGCGCGAAGACCGGTTGTGCCGGACGAGGTGTAACAGACGATGGCCGACAGGCGCAGCGTTTCGGCGATCTGGCGGGCGGCGAGCGAAATCGCGTCGGCCCCGGTTGCCTCCGGCTGCGCACGCTGCGCGTAGATGATGCCGGGATAGTGCGGCTCGCGCTCGATGGCGCTGGCGATGGAGGCCATCGTCGCGACCGATTCGACCGGATAGTCGCCAGACGCGGATTCGGCCGACAGCATGACGGCATCGGCGCCTTCGAAGACGGCGGTGGCGACGTCAGACACTTCGGCGCGTGTCGGGACCGGCGCGGAGATCATCGATTCCAGCATCTGGGTGGCGACGACGACAGGCTTGCCCGAACGGCGGCAGGCGCGGATCAGCTGCTTCTGGATGCCCGGAACGGATTCGAGCGGCATTTCGACGCCGAGATCGCCGCGGGCAACCATGAGAGCGTCGGAGAGCTCGATGATTTCCTCGATGCGCTCGATTGCCTGCGGCTTTTCGATCTTCGACATGATGCCGACGCGGCCGCGCGCGATCTTGCGCACTTCGGCCAGATCTTCTGGGCGCTGCACGAAGGAGAGCGCGACCCAGTCAACGTCATCGGTTTCAAGAACCGCTGCGAGGTCCGTGCGGTCCTTGTCCGTCAGCACGCCGACGGTGAGCAGCGTATCGGGAAGGCTGACGCCCTTGCGGTCGGAGATCTTCGTGCCTGAGATAACCGTCGTGACGATGCTCTTGCCGTCGCACTTTTCGGCGCGCAGTGCGAGCTTGCCGTCATCGATCAGCAACCGGTGGCCGGGCTGCACCGATTCCAGGATTTCCGGATGCGGCAGGAACACGCGGGTGGCGTCGCCGGCAACGTCCTTGTTGTCGAGCGTGAAGGTATCGCCCGGCTTCAGGTCGACCTTGCCTTCGGCAAACTTGCCGACGCGCAGCTTCGGGCCCTGCAGGTCGGCGAGGATGCCGATCGGACGGCCGGAGCGCGCTTCGACGGCGCGGATGCGCTTGATCAGCATGCGCATGACGTCATGGCTGGCGTGGCTCATGTTGATGCGGAAGACGTCCGCACCTGCCTGGTGCAGCTTTTCGATCATCGATTCCTCGGACGAGGCGGGTCCGAGGGTGGCGAGGATTTTAACTTTGCGGTTGCGCTTCATCAATTCGGGCTTTCTTGCGTGCCGGGGGTATCGGAAAGTTGAACCATCCAGCTGCCCTGGCGGCCCGTGTCATATTCCTTGAACCCCATCTTCTGATAGCCACGGGCGTAGCAGTCATTGACCCCCGTGATCTTGAACTCGTTTTCCGCCACGCACATCTGTACGTCACCCGTCCATCGGCCTCCCCGGGCCGCGTCTTCGGCGTAGAGATAGTAGTATCGGGACTGCAACTCCCCTTCGATCAGCGTCGCGCAGGTCGTCGCCGGCACTTGCCACCAGCCTTCCGTCATCCAGCCATCCTTGGCTCGATATCCGATCGCCACGCCCACCAGATTCTGCGTTCCGTTGCACACGCGAAAATCCGCGCGGGCCACATCGGCAATGAAGAACGGCGAGAACGCCGTAAGAACAAAAAGGGCAAAACGGGCAAGCGGCCCGGAACGCGTAAGGAAACTTGGCGCGGTCTGGATCAACACGACTTCCAATTGGCTCCCGGTTATTCGTTGTTGTGCCTTCTTGCGCTGCCTCCCCGCGAATGTCAACGCAATGCTAATCGATTATATTCCGGATGGCCGACCGTACTTGGACCAGGCCGCGGCCTTTGCTTGCCAACCGCGCTTGAACCCGTCCGTGCCCCGTGCGATCAGAGACAGCCCCGTAAACTGCGATCGGCCATTTCCTTCATGAGCACTTTCAAATCACTTGAACTATTAGCCGGCGATCATGACAAAGGCATGGTGCTACTCGGCGATCACGCGATGAACCGACTGCCGGAGCGCTATGGCAGGCTTGGCTTGCCCGACAGTGCATTCGAGCGTCACATCGCCTATGATATCGGCATCGAGGGACTCGTACGGAACTTGTCGACGAAACTCGGCGTGCCCGCCGTGCTGGGCGGCTTTTCGCGGTTGCTGATTGACCCGAATCGTGGCGAGGACGACCCCACACTGATCATGAAGATATCAGACGGCGCGATCGTTCCGGGCAATCATCCGATCACCGCTGAGGAATGGAATTACCGGGTCGAAACGTTCCACCGGCCCTATCACCATGCCGTCAGTGACACGATCGACAGGGTGGCAAACAAGACCGGGAGCGCGCCGCTCGTTCTATCGCTTCATTCCTATACGCCGGTCTGGAAGCACTTCCCTCGCCCTTGGCACGCCGCCGTTCTGTGGGATACCGACCATCGCGCAGTCGCTCCCCTGCTTGATATGTTGCGCAGCGATCCCGATCTCGTGGTCGGTGACAACGAACCTTACGACGGCGCACTGAAGGGCGACACGATGTATCGGCATTGCATGCTGACCGGCATCCCGCACGCGCTGCTGGAGGTGCGTCAGGACCTGATCGGCGACGAGCCCGGCATTGCCGCATGGGCAAAGCGTCTCGCGCCGATCTTTGAGACGATGAACGCCGATCCGGCGCTGCACGAGTATAATGTCCACGTGTCGCGCACCGGCCCGTACGAATGAAGGAGACCAAGATGGCCGCCCTGACGAAACAACAGCAGACCGAATTCGAGGCTGCGGCTTTTCGCCGCCTCGTGGAGCATCTGCGCGAACGCAGCGACGTGCAGAATATCGACCTGATGAATCTGGCCGGCTTCTGCCGCAATTGCCTGTCCAACTGGTATCGCGAGGCGGCCGAGGCCGAAGGCGTCGCGCTATCAAAGGACGAATCGCGCGAAATTGTCTACGGGATGCCATATGAGGATTGGAGAAATCTCCATCAGAACGAAGCCTCGTCCGAGCAAAAAGCCGCATTTGAACTGAACAAGCCGCACAAATAGTCCCCTTGCGACCTGAATCGGCTTGACCCCGGGCACGCTTCGCGGCAGTCAACGCCATCCGAATTTCACACCCCCTATCAGGAGAACACGATGTCTGATGCTCATGGCGTCGCCCGCGACCAGCTTCGCGCTTTTGTGGAGCGCATTGAACGCCTGGAAGAAGAAAAGAAGACCATCGCCGACGACATCAAGGACGTCTATGGCGAAGCCAAGGGCATGGGCTTCGATACAAAGATCCTCAAGAAGGTCGTTGCGCTGCGCAAGAAGGACGAGCAGGAACGCATGGAAGAGGACGCAATCCTCGACACCTATCTGCATGCGCTCGGCATGATCGAAGCGCCGCCGGAAGGCTGAGTTTTCCACGTATTTCCTTCAAAGCCGCCGATCCCCTCGGCGGCTTTCTTTTTGTGCCGAGTTTGCGCTCGGCAGATCTTATCTGCCAGCTTCCTTGGCCGCCTTCTCGATCACGTCGGCGACCTTCTTCGGCTGTGATGCGAAGACGGCATGACTGGACTTGATCTCGGTAACCAGGCTGCCGGCGCGTTTTGCCATCGTCCGCTCCAACTCGGGGTTGATGGCGCGATCCTCTGTCGCCACGATCGACCAGCTCTTTTTCGTCCGCCAGGCGGGATCGCCGACTTTCGTGGTCAGCGCCTCCTTGGCAGCAAAGACCTGCGACTGGGCGAGGAAGGCCGCTTCGCCCTTAGGGAGGTCGGCGGCAAAATCGGCATGAAAGGCGCTTGGATCGAGATAGAGGTATTTGCCGTCCTTGGTTTCCTTGATGCTCGTTGCAGCTGGCGGTTTTGAGCCGGCAAGCGTGGCCAGATCTTCGCCCTTGTCAGGCTGGAAGGCTGCCACATAGACAAGCCCGCTGACGTGCGGGTTGTGGCCCGCTTCCGTAATGACCATGCCGCCATAGCTGTGGCCGACCAATAGCGTCGGCCCATCCTGCAGGTCCAACACGCGGTTCGTTGCGGCGATATCGTCGGCCAGGGAAGTCACAGGCTCCTGCACGAGCGTGACATGAAGCCCGCGCCGCTCCAGGATTTCGGTAGCCTTGCGCCAGCTGGACCCATCGGCGAAGGCGCCGTGAACGATGACGATGTTCTTGATCTCCGCGGCGTGGGCCGCAACGGCGATGACACTGGTGGCTAGTGCAAGTGCGAAAGTGGAAACGATACGACGGCTCATGCGGTCACTCCTTTTGGTTTATGACGCACTCAGGCCCGGAAAAGATCTGGAGGCATCGGCTGAAGGCGTCGGCAATCTGGTGCGCGCGACGTATCGCCGATATGTCAGGCTTCGCGGCTAAATGTATTGCAGTGTAGTGGCCTTCTAGCCTGTGCAGACTTGCGCAAAGAGCGGCCTGCCTTGCTCCGGGAGAATGCTCATAGAATAAGCAGTAATATAAACTGCTTGATTTTGAGGCGTCGTTCGCGCATTCAATGGCCTCCGACGGGCTCGAAAGCAGCCTCAAAGATCACAGGGCAGTACAACAACAGCATGGCACCTTTCGCGATACCAATGACGGCGCTATCTCATTCGACGCGCATGCCTGACATTAGCGACCGGCGGTAGTCCCGTGGCCAACCGTTCTTCCACGCCCAGCGACCTCAATGTGCTCGTCATCGACGAGAACAGCATCCGGGCGTCGATCATCGAGGTTGGGCTGCGCGAGGCGGGCTACGACAATGTCACGATCATCGACGACATGAACGGCCTTGCGAGGCGCATCATGGAGATCAATCCTGATGTCATCGTCATCGACATCGAGAACCCGAACCGCGACATGTTGGAAAGCATCTTCCAGATCTCGCGCGCGGTAAAACGCCCCATTGCGATGTTTGTCGACAAGTCCGACGAGGCTTCGATCGAGGCCGCCGTTGAGGCCGGCGTTTCCGCCTATATCGTCGACGGCCTGAAGCAGGAGCGTGTGCGCCCGATCCTCAAGATGGCGATCAGCCGTTTCAATGCCTTCTCACGCCTGAACCGCGAGTTGGAGGAGACGCGCGGAGAACTGGAGAACCGCAAGCTGATCGACCGCGCGAAGGGATTGCTGATGCGATCCCGCGGGCTGTCGGAAGACGAGGCCTATGCGCTCATGCGGCGAACGGCCATGAACCAGAACAGGAAGATCGTCGAGATCGCCCAAAGCCTGATTACCGCCGCAAGCCTTCTGGATCCGGGAACCGACACATGACGAGCACACATCAGATCACCGCCGGCTTCCTGCCGCTTCTTGACAGCGCTCTTCTGGTCGCCGCCAAGGAAAAGGGCTTTGCGGCGCAACAGGAGATCGACCTCACGCTCGTACGCGAACGCTCTTGGGCGACGATTCGCGACCGACTTGCGGTTAGCCATTTCGACGTGGCGCATATTCTCGCTCCCATGCCGATCGCCTGCAATCTCGGGCTAACCGCACCGGCTCCGCGCATGATCGTGCCAATGGCGCTCGGGCTTGGGGGCAACGCCGTGACCGTCTCCGCCGGTCTATGGAACGAAATGGCCGAATGCGGCACCTTGCCCGATCTCGATGCTCGCTCCAGCGGCCTTGCTCTGCGGCAGATCATCGATCGCCGCAAAGGCGAGCGCCTTCGCTTCGGCGTCGTCCATCCCTATTCGGGCCATAATTACGAACTGCGCTATTGGCTGGCCGCGAGCGGCATCGATCCCGACCGGGATGTGGAGATCGGCATTCTGCCTCCCCCTGATATGGCTGACGCGCTGACGGCCGGTATTATCGACGGCTACTGCGCCGGAGAGCCGTGGAACACGCTAGGCGTGCTCCACAACCGCGCCCATCTGGCGACGGTGAAGGCCGCCATCTGGAAATCGAGCCCGGAAAAGGTACTTGGCGTCAACAGCCGCTGGGCCGACGGCCACCCGGAGGCCTTGGCAGCTCTCCTGCAGGCTCTCTACACGGCCTCCCTCTGGTGCGCAGACACCCGCAATCACGAGGAGCTTGCCAACCTGTTGGCGAAGCCCGCCTATGTGGATCGGCCCGCAGAAAGCCTTTTACCCGCATTGGCCGGCCTCCTGCACATCGGCGGAGGCGAGACGCTGAGCATCAAGGACTTTTTCGTCCCCAATGCCAAGGCGGCGACATTTCCATGGAAGAGCCACGCCCTGTGGTTCTATACACAGATGGTTCGCTGGGGACACATCCGGCACACGACAGAACGCCAGCAGATCGCCAACGACACCTACAGGCCCGACATCTACCGAAGCGCGCTGAAGGCACTGGGCATTGCCATGCCGGCGGCAAGCTCCAAGGTGGAAGGCGCGCTCCGCCTCGAAACGCCAGTCGGCTCCAGTGGTGCCCTGACGCTCGGGCCGGACGGATTCTTCGACGGCGGCCTGTTCGATCCAGATGACGTGGATGGCTACATCGCCATTCAGAGCCAATCCTAGCGCGTGCTTATTTTATGCGCATTGCACAATTTTTAGAGTGATCACTGCATATGCGTTAGCGCAGAAAATGCCCGCCCGACTTAGGCAATCAATCTTAGCCATTTAAAAACAAGCACTTGGAAAACTGGCACGCCCCTTGCTTTGCTATAAGCAGGCCAAGAGGCCAAGAATTCGGTGTCCAACGACGGGCGCCCACAGCAAAGCCGCTGATCAGGGTACCCCGCGCACCTCCCGTGCATGCGCGCCCTGACCAGCGGCTTTTTGTTTTTAACCCCTAGCGATGGATCGGCACGACCTTGTCGGGCCCCGGAGAAGCTATGTCTGTTATCAAGACTACACAGTCCATGTCCGCCGGCGAACCAGCCAAAGCATTGTGGATGTCCACGATTGCCTTCACCCTCTGTTTTGCCGTTTGGACGATCTTCGCGATCATCGGCATTCGCATCAAGGAAGAACTCGGCCTGAATGAGGCCGAGTTCGGATTGCTCATCGGCACGCCTGTCCTAACCGGCTCGCTCGTGCGCATCGTCCTTGGCATCTGGACCGGCCGCTATGGCGGCCGCCTCGTCTACACGCTGACCATGCTGGCCGCCGCCGTGGCGACCTTCCTCCTCTCCTATGCCCACACCTATACGCAGATGCTGATCGCCGGCCTCGGCGTCGGGCTTGCCGGCGGTTCCTTCGCGGTCGGTGTCGCCTATGTCTCGCCTTTCTTTCCAGCGGAGAAGCAGGGAACGGCGCTTGGCATCTTCGGCGCCGGCAACGTCGGTGCCGCTGTGACCAAATTCGCAGCGCCTTTCGTCCTGATCGCCTGGGGCTGGCAGGCTGTTGCCCAGATCTGGGCCGTCGGCCTGGCGCTGATGGCGATCGTCTTCTGGTTCACCACGACAGATGATCCGGCCTTCCGCCTCCGCCGTGAGCGCGGCGTTGCCTCCAAGAGCCTGCTTCAGGAATTCGCACCGCTGAAGAACGCACAGGTCTGGCGCTTCTCGCTCTATTACTTCTTCGCTTTCGGTGGCTTCGTTGCCCTGTCGCTGTGGCTGCCCCGCTATCTGGTCGGCGTCTACGGCTTCAATCTGGGTGTCGCCGGGATGGTCGCCGCCGCCTATTCCATTCCGGGCAGCATTTTCCGCGCCTTCGGTGGCGTTCTCTCCGACAAGAAGGGCGCACGCAGCGTCATGTACGCAATGTTTGCCGTGTCAAGCGTCGCGACGCTGATCCTGTCGCTCCCGGCTGCCGGGACCGGCGCTGCGCTCGGGATCACGCCGGTCGTCTTCATCGTCGTCATCTTCGCCCTCGGCTTCGTCATGAGCCTCGGCAAGGCTGCCGTCTACAAGCATATCCCCGCCTACTACCCCGAAAACGTCGGGGCCGTCGGCGGCATCGTCGGCATGATGGGCGGCCTTGGCGGCTTCATCCTGCCCATCGCCTTCGGCCTGCTCAAGGACATGACCGGCCTCTGGTCGAGCTGTTTCATGCTGCTCTTTGCGGTCGTCGTGGTCTCGCTCATCTGGATGCACCTGTCGGTCAAGCAACTCGACCGCCGTGGGCTCTCCACACAAGCCGTCGCCGCCACCTGATCTGAGGACCTGAAACTATGACTGAGAAGCTTGTCATCATCGGCAACGGCATGGCGCCCGGGCGCATGCTCGAGCACCTCTTCGAAAAGGCGCCCGACCAATACCAGGTCACGATCTTCAACGCCGAGCCGCGCGTCAATTACGACCGCATCATGCTCTCGCCGGTCCTATCGGGCGAGAAGGACTACGAGGAAATCATCATCCATGGCGACGGATGGTACATCAAACACGGCATCACCCTCTACAAGGGCCACAAGATCATCGCGATCGATCGTGCCGCCAAGACGGTTACCTCCGATCATGGGGTCGTTGAAAGCTATGACAAGCTGGTGATCGCCACCGGCTCCGTGCCCTTCATCATTCCCGTGCCCGGCAAGGATCTGCCCGGCGTCATCACCTACCGCGACCTCGACGACGTCCAGGCGATGCTGCTTGCCGCCCAGTCGCGCGAGAAGGCGATCGTCATCGGCGGCGGCCTGCTCGGCCTAGAAGCGGCCGCCGGCCTTGCGTCGCGCGGTATGGACGTCACCGTTCTGCATGTCATGCCGACGCTGATGGAGCGCCAGCTCGATCCGGCCGCCGGGTACCTCTTGCAGAAGGCCGTGGAAGAGCGCGGCATCAAGGTCATCACCAAGGCCAACACCAAGGCGATCATCGGCAACGGCAAGGTCGAGGGCATCGAGCTCGATGACGGCCGTATCATCCCCGCGACGCTCGTTGTCATGGCGGTCGGCATTCGCCCGAGTGTCGGGCTCGCGAAAGACGCTGGCATCGCCGTTAACCGGGGCATCGTCGTCGACGACGGCATGCAGACCTCGGACGGCAGCATCATGGCGCTCGGCGAGTGCGCGGAAGTCGGCGGCATGGTCTATGGCCTCGTCGCGCCGCTCTACGAAATGGCCCGCGTCGCCGCATCGCATCTGTCGGGCGACCGCTCGGCCACCTTCGTGCATTCCGACACACCGACCAAGCTCAAGGTCACTGGCATCGAACTCTTCTCGCTCGGCGACTTCGCCGATGGTGACGACCGCGAGGAAATCGTGCTGCGGGATGCCTCAGCCGGTGTCTACAAGCGTCTTGTACTGAAGGACAACAAGATCATCGGCACCGTGCTTTACGGCGAGACCGCCGACGGTGCCTGGTTCAACGATCTGAAAAAGAAACAGACCGATATAACCGAGATGCGCGAAACGCTGATCTTCGGTCAAGCCTACCAGGGAGGGTCGCCGCTGGACCCTATGGCGGCCGTTGCAGCCTTGCCGGATGACGCGGAAATCTGTGGCTGCAACGGCGTCTGCAAGGGCAAAATCACCTCGACGATCACGAGCAAGGGCTTGACGTCGCTGGACGACGTGCGCGCCCACACCAAGGCTTCCGCTTCCTGCGGCTCCTGTACCGGTCTCGTTGAAAAGCTGATGACGCTGACCCTCGGCGACAGCTACAACCCGGCCGCCGTCCAGCCCATGTGCACCTGCACGGAACTCGGCCACGACGACGTCCGCCGGCTCATCAAGGCCAAGGGCCTGAAGAGCATTCCTGCCGTCATGCAGGAACTTGAATGGAAGACCTCCTGCGGCTGCGCCAAGTGTCGCCCAGCACTCAACTACTACCTGGTCTGCGACTGGCCGGACGAATATGCCGACGACTACCAGTCGCGCTTCATCAACGAGCGCGTCCACGCCAACATCCAGAAGGACGGCACTTATTCCGTCGTGCCACGCATGTGGGGCGGCGTCACAAATTCCAACGAGCTGCGCGCCATCGCCGATGTCGTCGACAAGTTCGAAATCCCGATGGTGAAGGTGACGGGCGGCCAGCGCATCGACCTGCTCGGCATCGAGAAGGAAGACCTGCCGGCTGTCTGGGCCGATCTCGGCAAGGCCGGCTTCGTTTCCGGCCAGGCTTATGCCAAGGGGCTGCGCACGGTGAAGACCTGCGTCGGTTCGGACTGGTGCCGCTTCGGCACGCAGGACTCCACCGGGCTCGGCATCCGCATCGAGAAGTTCATGTGGGGTTCCTGGACGCCGGCCAAACTGAAGATGGCCGTCTCCGGCTGCCCGCGCAATTGCGCGGAAGCGACCTGCAAGGACATCGGCGTCATCTGCGTGGACTCAGGTTTCGAGATCCATTTCGCCGGTGCTGCCGGTCTCGACATCAAGGGCACCGAGGTTCTCGGCCTCGTCAGGACCGAGGACGAGGCGCTGGAGCATATCGTGGCGCTGACGCAGATGTACCGCGAGCAGGCCCGCTATCTCGAGCGCATCTACAAATGGGCGAAGCGCGTCGGCCTGGACGAAATCCGCCGCCAGATCATGGGCGACGCCGAGAAGCGGAAGGCCTATTACGACCGCTTCGTCTTCTCCCAGACGTTCGCGCAGGTCGACCCCTGGTCGGAGCGGGTCTCCGGCAAGGACAAGCATGAGTTCAAGCCGATGGCGACGATCGGCTACCCGCAGGCCGCTGAATAAGGAGATGGACATGAATTGGATTGCAATCGGCGACATCTCCGAAATTCCGCTCAGGGGCGCGCGCTGCGTGAAGACCCCCCAGGGCAAGATCGCGGTCTTCCGCACGGCCGAAAACGAAGTCTTCGCCATCGAGGACCACTGCCCGCACAAGGGCGGGCCGCTCTCCCAGGGCATCGTCCATGCCAAGGCGGTCACCTGCCCGCTGCACAACTGGGTGATCTCGCTCGAAACCGGCAAGGCGCTCGGGGCCGACGAGGGCGAAGTACGGACCATTCCGGTGCGCAACGAAGACGGCGCCCTCTTCATCGCTCTCGAAAGCCTGATGATGGCGGCCGAATGATGGAAACAGAGGTTAAGACAACCTGTCCCTATTGCGGCGTCGGTTGCGGCGTCATCGCCAAGGTCGCTGACGACGGCAAGGTTTCCGTCAAGGGCGACCCGGATCACCCCTCCAATTTCGGACGGCTGTGCTCGAAGGGCTCGGCGCTCGGCGAAACGGTCGATCTCGATGGGCGCGTTCTCCATCCGGAGATTTCGGGGGAGCGAGCAGAATGGGGGCAGGCGCTTGACCTCGTCGCGCAACGATTTTCGGATGCCGTCGCCGAACACGGACCTGATTCCGTTGCCTTCTATGTCTCCGGTCAGTTGCTGACCGAAGATTATTACGTCGCCAACAAGCTGATGAAGGGCTTCGTCGGCTCGGCCAACATCGACACCAATTCGCGTCTGTGCATGTCGTCCTCCGTCGCCGGCCACCGTCGCGCCTTCGGCTCGGACACCGTGCCAGGCACCTATGAGGATATCGAGCTTGCCGATCTGGTGATCCTCACCGGCTCGAACCTCGCCTGGTGCCACCCGGTCATTTATCAGCGGCTGGCGGCTGCCAAGGCCACCCGCCCCGGCATGAAGGTCGTCGTCATCGATCCGCGGCGGACGATGACAGCCGATATCGCCGACCTGCATTTGGCGATCCGGCCCGACAGCGATGTCGCTCTTTTCGTCGGCCTCTTCGAGCACCTGATCGCGGTCAACGCCATCGACCAGAATTACGTGGCTGAACATACGACCGGCTTTGCCGAGGCGTTTTCGTCCACCTCCTTCAACGAGGTGTTGGAGCTGACCGGCCTGCCAGCCATGCAGCTTCGCGAATTCTATCGCCTCTTTGCCACGACCGAGAAGGTGGTCACCTGCTACAGCCAGGGCGTCAACCAGTCCTCGTCAGGTACTGACAAGGTCAACGCCATCATCAACTGCCATCTCGCCACTGGCCGTATTGGCCGGCCGGGCATGGGGCCCTTCTCCCTCACCGGCCAGCCGAATGCGATGGGCGGGCGTGAGGTCGGCGGGCTTGCCAACATGCTTGCCGCCCACATGGCAATCGAAAGTGCTGAGGATCGCAACCGCGTCCAACGCTTCTGGCGGTCGCCGGCGATTGCCGAAAAGCCGGGCCTAAAGGCGGTCGACATGTTCAGGGCCGTCGCCGACGGGCGCATCAAGGCGCTCTGGATCATGGCGACCAACCCGGTCGTTTCGATGCCGGATGCCGACGCCGTCGAAGACGCCATCAAGGCCTGTCCGTTCGTCGTCGTCTCCGACGTCCTCAAGGACACCGATACCGCGCGTCACGCCCACGTCCTTCTGCCGTCGTTGGGTTGGGGCGAAAAGAGCGGTACGGTCACCAACTCCGAGCGCCGCATCTCGCGCCAGCGCTCCTTCCTCGATGCACCGGGAGAAGCGCGCGCCGATTGGTGGCAGCTCGCCGAGGTGGCCCGGCGGATGGGCTTTTCCCAAGCCTTCGACTTCCCCTCGAATGCGGAGATCTTCGATGAGCATGCCGCCCTCTCCGCCTTCGAGAACAACGGCAAGCGCGACTTCGACATCGGTTCATACGTCGGTATGAACCGTCAGTCCTATGACGAACTCCCGCCTTTCCAGTGGCCACAGCCTGCAGGCCACGGTGCGACTGAGACCCGCTTCTTCGCCAAGGGTGGCTTCTACCACGCTGACGGCAAGGCACGCTTCATCGCCGTCAAACCGGCCGCGTCTGATCGCACCAACGCCGACTATCCCTTCACGCTGAACACCGGCCGCATTCGCGACCAGTGGCACACGATGACGCGCACCGGCAAAAGCGCACGCCTCTCCTCCCACATCGCCGAGCCCTTCGCCGAGCTGCACCCGCGCGACGCTATCGAAATCGGCATCGGCAAAGCCGGCCTCGTCGAGATCGAAAGCCCGCACGGCAGAGCCGTGGTTCGCGCCCTGATCACAGAGCGCCAGGCCCGCGGCAGTATTTTCGTGCCTATGCACTGGAACGATCAGTTTGCGGCCAAGGCCCGCATCGACGCCCTCGTCGCGCCTTTGACCGACGCGCTCTCGGGCCAACCCGCCTCGAAAAATGTCGCAGTCGCTGCCCGACGCTTCAAGGCGGCGCGCTACGGCTTTGCGGTCTCCCAAGCCAAGCCGGACAATCTCGATGCCGCGTATTGGGCGTTGGCAAAGGCGGAAGGCGGGTGGCGGGTGGAGCTCGCCTTCGACCAGCCGGTGGAGGACTGGTGCGCGTGGTGCCGCACCACTTTCGCGATCCCCGGCGGGGTCGAACCACTTGGCTACGCCGACCAGCAATCCGGCGATCTGAGGCTCGCCTTCTTCGACGGCAGGCGGTTGCTTGCGGCCCTGTTCCTGGCGCGCGAACCGGTAGCGGTTGCCCGCAACTGGGCGATCTCGCAGCTCACCGCCGAACACACCAATCTGCGCAAGCGCTTCGCTCTCGTTGCGGGTCGCCCGGGCGCAGACAAGCCTGATGCGGGCGCCACCGTCTGCTCCTGCTTCGGCGTCGGCGTCAACCAGATCGTCGCCGCCGTTCGCGGCGGCTGCCACAGCATCGAAGCCGTCGGCAAAGAACTCAATGCCGGAACCAATTGCGGCTCCTGCCGCGCCGAGATCAGGGGGATCATCGATGGATGCCTTGCAGCAGCCGCGGAGTGAAGCACCCGCCCGCATGGAGCCGCTTGCCAAGCTGCCGGTCTTTTGGGCGCTCGAAGGCAAGCGCGTGATCGTCGCCGGCGGTTCCGATGCCGCTGCCTGGAAGGCCGAGCTTCTCGCTGCCTGCGGCGCGAAAGTCGATGTCTATGCAAACGAGCTTTCCGAGACATTCGAACAGTTGATCGTACGGGGTGCCGAACATGGCGAAGGCGGCTTCACCCATCTCCCACGCGCATGGGATGGAACGATCTTCGCCGGCGCGGCCATCGCCATCGCCGACTGTGAGGAGGACGATGAAGCGCGGGCCTTTTTTGACGCTGCTTGTAAGGCAGGCGTGCCGGTCAATGTCATAGACAAGCCCGCTTTCTGCCAGTTCCAGTTCGGCTCGATCGTCAACCGCTCGCCGGTCGTCGTGTCGATCTCTACCGATGGTGCTGCACCCATCCTCGCCCAGGCAATCCGGCGGCGGATCGAGACATTGCTGCCGCGGGCGCTGAAGGGTTGGGCGCAACTGGCCCACTCGCTGCGAGACAGGATCAACGAGCGGCTCACGCCCGGCCCGCTGCGCCGCGCCTTTTGGGAGGGTTTTGTCGATCGCGCTTTTTCAAGTTCCGATACACCGGAGGAGAGCGTCGGCGCGCTGCTTCTCAAGGAAGCCGAACGGCTTCGCGAAGCCCCTGCCCACTCTTCCAGAGGTGGCCGAGTGACGCTGGTCGGCGCCGGCCCCGGCGATGCGGAACTGCTGACCCTGAAGGCCGTGCGTGCCCTGCAGGCCGCCGATGTAATCCTCTTCGACGACCTGGTTTCTGCGGAGGTCCTGGAGCTCGCTCGGCGTGAGGCCAAGCGCATGCTCGTTGGCAAGCGCGGCGGCCGCACGAGCTGCCGCCAGGAAGACATCAACGACATGATGGTGAAGCTCGCCAAATCAGGCAAGCGCGTCGTGCGCCTGAAGTCCGGTGATCCGATGATCTTCGGCCGCGCCGGCGAGGAAATTGCCCATCTCGATCGCGAGAACATTCCGGTCGATGTCATCCCCGGCATCACGGCGGCAAGTGCCATGGCCTCCCGCCTCGGGATTTCGCTGACGCATCGCGACCACGCGCAATCCGTCCGCTTCATCACCGGCCACTCTCGCCACGGCGGCCTGCCCGTCGATGTCGATTGGACCACCGTCGCCGATCCGGGGACGACGACCGTCTTCTACATGGGCGGGCGAACAGCACCGCTCATCGCCGATCGGTTGGTGGCGGAAGGCCTGGCGCCTGAAACGCCGGCCGTCATTATCAGCGACGTCAGTCGGGCAACAGAACGCCACTGGAGCGGCAGGCTCGCGGCCATCTGCGAAGGGATCGCGGAAATCGGCTATGACAATCCTGTGCTGATCGCGGTTGGCAGCGCACTTGCGGCACGCCAGACCGTCGCTGGCGATGCCAGCCACGTCGAAAGCGATCTCCGCTTGGTGTTGGGCGCACGCTAGTGCAGTTTCAGATAATCGCCCCCGTCTTCCTCGTTCTGGCCATTGCCTTGAGCTGGCCGCGCTTCAGCAGCATCTTTCGCGGCGAAACACAGACGGCGGTGGCGACCGCCCCGCTTACGATGATTGCCAGCGCCGTCAGCCTCTCCGCTCTTGGATTGGCCTTTGCCGGCAACGCGCCATGGCTCGGCATGCTGATCGCGGCGCTAGGCCCGCTTCTCGGTTGGACGATGCGGGCACCGGCGCCCGTGCTCGCGGTGTCCCTGTCCACACTCAGCCTAGCCGCCTACCTGCAGTTCGGGCCGGCCCCTGCCTTCTAGACGCCATCTCAAGCGGCGATGCGCCCTGTCTTTTCCGGCAGCATGTGGAAGATGGCGTTGAGCAGGTCCGTCTGCGAGATGAGCCCAAGCACGTGGCCGCCGGCATCGACAATGACAACTGCGTGGGTGCGCCCGTCCGTCAGCTCAGGCAACAGGCTGATGGCGGGCGCATCCGGAGGGGCGATTGCCGCCGTTGCAATATGATCGGAAAGCTGCTCGGCCTGCATCAATTCCCGCAGTCCGACGGTGCCCATCAATCGGCCGCTGCGATCCTTCACGGGAAGCGTGCGGTCATTGTGCTTGAGGAGCAGAGCGCGCGCCTCTTGCGCGCTGGCGTTCTCGCCGACCGCGATCACATCGCGCGACATGATATCGGCACAGCAGACGGTGCCGTGGGAGCGAACGGCGGCCTCGACCTCGACCTGCCGCAGCAAGCGGCTCAGGTCGCGGCGATCGATATCGAAGGTTTCCTCGAATTTTTCCAGCGCCGCGTCGACATCCTCCTCGCGAAAACCGATGCGTGTCGCGGACGGCGGATCGATCGTGTGATGCGTATTGACCGGCGCCGGAGCGGCGATATGCGGATAGTTTCGCCGCCCGAGCTTGTGAAAGAGAATGCCGAGCGCCACCAGAATGCAGGAGTTCAGTGCCACCGGCACGAAGGGGAAGAGCAGCCCCCAGCTTGCCACTGCCGGGCCGCCCAGCACAGCGGTCAGCGCCGCAGCTCCGCCGGGCGGGTGCAGGCAGCGGGTGAACGACATGGCACCGATCGCCAGCGAGACGCCTACGCCAATTGCGATGATCGGCTCATGGATGAAGTGCGCGGCGATGATGCCCATCATCGCGGAAATCGTGTTGCCGCCAACGATCGACCATGGCTGTGCCAAAGGACTTGCCGGCACGGCGAAAAGGAGAACGGCCGAAGCGCCCATCGGCGCGACAATCAACGGCAGATGAGAGCCCTGGCCAAAGAAGTAACCGCAGACCATACCGGTCAGCGCGATCGCAATCAGTGCGCCAAGGCAGGCAAGCATGCGCTCCCGTAGCGTGGCGCCGGCCAGGATCGGCGAAAACAGGCGGAGGCGGAAGCGGTGACCGGGATCGACCTTTGGACTGCTGGAATTTGACATGACGAACCGAAGAGTTTGTGAAACGAAGCGCCTGATTGAGAGAAGGACGGTTTCTGACGTCAGCCGCCGGGAATTGCGGGACCGTCCCTGCCCCGCGAGGCAATGAGGACGTCGCAAAGGGCCTCGAACGAATCCGATCGCTCGCCCTTGCGGTGAATGAGAAATGTCTCCACGGCACCGATCTTACGGGTGACGATATCGACGGGCCAGCGCAAGAGATCGACCACCGAGCGCGGCATGACGCCAAAGGCATTGCCGGCGACAATGCTCGCGAGTATCGCATGGTAGGAGGCGAGCTCCAGCGTGCGCAGCGGGGTGACGCCCTGAGCCCACTCCTCGGCCATCCGCCGATAGGTGCACCCTGGCTCCATCACTGCAAGTGTCCCAACACGCAGGTCGGCCGCGGCTTTGACGTCGGGGTGTTTCGGAGGAAGGACGAGAATGAGGTCCTCGACATAGATGCGCCGCGCATCGAACCTGCCCAGGTCGAGATCCCCATAGCGTGTCTGGTCGAGCGACGCCTCCGGGGGCCGGGCGACCAATGCGCAGTCCAGCTCTTCGGCCAGCACGCTCTGCATGAGTTCCCGGGTTGCTCCCATCGTGAGCTGCAGGGAGACGTCGGGCCAAAGCGACCCAAACCGCCTGATCACATCCGGAAGCCGGCTTGCGGCCGTGCTCTCCATCGTTCCGACGCGAAGTGTGCCCGATACCGCCAGCGGACGCACGGCCTGCTTTGCGTCCTCCGCCAGATCGGCAAGCCGCGTCGCATAGGATAGGAAGATCAAGCCTTCGCGCGTCAGCGACATCTTCTTGCCGTCGCGGCTAAACAGCGCCACCCCGAGATCCTCCTCGAGCTGCTGGATGCGCGTCGTGACGTTCGACGGCGCGCGGCCGACTGCCGCCGCCGCCTTCGTGACGCTGCAATGAGATGCGACCGCCTTGAAAATATCGATTGACGAGAGATCCATATCTTCACCGTGAGAGAACGTCGGAGGCGCTTTATTCTCGATATGGAAATGAAGATCAACCCCGCTCTCCCCAGGAAGCGACGTCTCACTGCGCGACTTTCCGCCACAGTCCGCAAAACAGAGGGCCGCCGGATCGCTCCGGCGGCCCTTCCAAATTCTTCCTTGTCGGCCTCAGTTCGAAGAGAACTTCCGCACTTCCATGAAGTTGACCGCGCTGCCGCTGAAGCGGCCCGGATCGATGGAGGCCGTCTTGGTGAAGCCTTCGGCATAGACTGCAGTCGGCTGGGCACGCAGCGTCTGGCTGACGAAGCGCGGCGCCTTGACCGGCCTGGTGACCATTTCCATGCGGGCATTGGTGAGCGCCCACTGCGAGATGATTTTCTGCGTCAGCTTCGGCTCGGTGCGAACCGTCGCACGGCTGGCGTCGGCTTCTGCGGCCTCATGCTTCGTCGGGCGGCCACCCTTGGTCGGCAGGCCCTGCGACAGCCCATTGGCCGCCGACTTCGGTGCATCGAAGGCATCGCCGAAGCTTGCGGACTTCGTGGCAGGCGCGAGAGCGGCAAGCTGCAGTGGCGGCTTTTCGCTTGGAACCTTTTGCGGCGTTGCCGCGTTGATAGCCTGCTCGACGCTCGTGACCGGCGGCTGGTTGGACGCGACCTGGCGGTCGCCATCACCATTCTGCTGGTCAAGGGCATCGGCAACGGCCGGAGAAAGCGTATCCTCCTGGTCTGCCACGTCGGCTTCAGCATCGGCATTCGCCGCTGCCAGAAGCTTTTCGGCAAGCGCCGGTCGTTCAGCCGGCCTCGGAACCGCTGCGAGAATCCCCGTCCCCGCAGCCGGATCGGCCGAAGCGACTTCCGCGTCACCCGGAGAGCGGCGCGGTCCGAGCAGAGAAGGCACTGGCACGCTGTAGGCGCTGAGATCCGCAAACTGCTGCTGACCTTGCTCGGTCACAGCAGAAAGGGCCTGTTGCGCTGCGTTTCCGGATTGTGGAGCGACAAGGGCGCTAGCCACCTCGCTACCGCCTTGCTGATTGGCGAACGCCGGACGCACCTGCGGAACCGGCGCGTTTACATTTGCGACTTCAGTAGCCTGCGTGGGCGCTTGCTCGCCGGGATCGGCCGCGTTTGGCATGTCAGCCGTCGGCGGCGACGCCTTGGCGACCGCCACTGCTGCGCTGCTATCATCGTCGGAGCTGTCTTCAGCCTCGTCGGCGCCACCCCCAAACAGGGCGGCAAACAGCGTCTTGTGTTTGGGCTGGTCGCTCGATGACGAGCCCGTATAGGCGCCGGAGCTTGCCATCTGCACCTGCGACGAGCTCACGCGGCGCTTGTAATCGGCCACGGCCTGCTCGTAACCCGGCAGCGGACGGCCATCCGCTGGGATGTGCATCGTGTTGCCGTTCGGGAAAAGCCGGACCAGTTCTTCGCGGCTCATGCGCGGCCAGGCGCGGACGCCGCCGACATCCATGTGAACGAAGGGAGAGCCGGATTTCGGATAGAATCCAACGCCGCCGACCTGCATTTTCATGCCAATGCCGCGCAAAGTGGCGAGTTTGACGTCAGGAATGAAGAAATCCATCGCCTTGCCGAGCATGTGCTGGCTCTTCTCGGCGACGCCGGAATTGCGCGAGCGGCCCTTCAGCATGGCGTTGGTGGCCGGCGAACGGAAGCCGCAGACGACGTTGATATAGTCGCGCGAGCCGCTCTGGCGGTAGACTTCCCAGATGAGGTCGAAAAGGCGGGGGTCCATTCTCGTCGGCTGGTTCTTGCGCCAGTCGCGAAGGAATCGGTTCAACTGCTGCAGACCCTTCGGATCGTACCGGCCGTTGCGCTTGTAGGTGATGACAGCCTTTTCGCCGGTGTGAATGAAATAGAGTTTGAGACTGCGTGTTTCGCCGGCCGCCTCGGAAGGCGAGCTGACCAGAACCGGTGACGAAACGACGAGTGCGAGAAGGGCGGCCATAACCGTCCTAAACACCTTTCCGCAAAGGTCCGTGTACCTAGGGCGCCAGCTCAAGCGCGAAGGTCTCGTATTCCCATTCAGATCCGGCAAACTCAATCCCCGTCAGACAGCCGATGGTCCTCTTTGACACCGTTGGCTGTTAAATGCGGTCACACGATGGCAAAAATGCCACACGTGATCAACCTTTTCTTTACATAGTGAACAGGCCACTAACAAGTGGTTTATGATTGGTAACAAAAGATGATTGCCGGAATGTTAATTTAGAGGACTTATGCGGCGTCCTTCTGCGGATTGTCCGGATCGATGCCGTAATCCTTGAGTTTTCGGTACAATGTGGATCGTCCGATGCCCAGTTTTCGGGCCACTTGACTCATCTGCCCCCGATAGAATTTAAGGGCGAATCGGATCAGTTCCTCCTCCACATCCGCAAGCTTTCGCACGTCTCCGGCAGGATTTGTGCTTGCAATCGCGTTGTCCGGCGCCTCCGTGATTCGTGCGACCGCCTCTTCGACGCTGGCCTGATGGGCCGGATAGTCGGCAGTCGAGACGTCGTTTTGCCGGTCGCGGCGTGTGTTGTCTGCGACCAACGCCAAGTGATCGACGACCTCGTATTCGGGCAGCTGCGCCGCGATCTGCGGGAAGTCTGCTTCGGTCAGTTCGCCCCCCTCGGCCAGGACGACCGCGCGGAAGATCGCGTTCTCAAGCTGGCGGATGTTACCCGGCCAGTCATAGGCGGTGAGCAAGGCCAAAGCACCGGAGCTCACCGACATGCGGTGGCCGCCCTTCTGCTCGCTGGAGAAGCGCTCGGCGAAGACCCGCACGAGATGCGGAATATCCTCCTTGCGCTTGCGGAGCGCCGGGATGGTGATCGGGAAGACGTTCAGGCGATAGTAGAGATCCTCGCGGAAGTGGCCGTTCTTGACCTCTTCGATCAGGTCCTTGTTGGTTGCCGAAATCAGGCGGACATTGACCTTGTGCGCCGTGCGCGCGCCAACGGTCTCGATTTCCCCCTGTTGCACAGCGCGCAGCAGCTTGACCTGGACCTCGAGCGGCAAGTCGCCGATCTCGTCGAGGAAGATCGTGCCGCCATCGGCCTCCATGAACTTGCCGATATGCCGATCGGTGGCGCCGGTAAAGGCACCCTTCTCGTGACCGAAGAGGATGCTTTCGACCAGATTGTGTGGAATGGCGCCGCAATTGACCGTGACGAACGGCTTGCCGGACCGGTCGCTGCCGGACTGGATGGCGCGGGCCACCAGTTCCTTGCCGACGCCGGACTCGCCTTCGAGCACGACAGGAATGTTCGACTGCGCGGCGCGTTGCGCCAGATCGATGACGCGGAGCATCGCCGGGCTCGCCGAAACGATGTCGTCGAAACCGACGGCACCGGAGCGCGACCGGCGGCCGGCGCGCGCCTTGACCTCGCGCTGGTCGAGTTTCAGGGCGTTTGAGATCGAATTGGCGATCCGCTCGGGAGAAACCGGCTTGACGACGAAATCGAAGGCGCCGGCACGCATGGCCTGCACCACGGTCTCGATACCGCCTTGCCCCGTCTGGACAATCACCGGAACATGCGTGCCGAACTCGTGCAGTGCCTCGAGGAATTCGAGACCCGTCATCTCGGGCATCATCAAGTCGAGAACGATGATGTTGTAGAGGCCGCTGCCTCTCTTCACCATCTCCAGACCGATCCGGCCGTTTTCCGCCTGATGGACGACGTGGCCGTGACGCTCGATCGCGTTCTTGAGCAGCCGACGCTGGATTGGGTCGTCCTCGACGACAAGAATCTGCGCTGCACCCTTGAGCTCATTGTAACCGGTCATTGCTGCCTCACTTCATGCGAAACCTGAGAAGCACTCTGGCAGAAAGGCTTGAACATCCAGTTTTGAGAAACAATTGCATTTTAACGTTTGTGACGGCACTGAATCCGACCCGAAACGGAGCTTGCGAGCAACCGAAACCCCCTTGATGCCAAGCCTTTGGGCGCATAGACAGTCAAGCCTGTCGCAAAAGAGGAAGAGGACCCCGATGATGAAAAACACGCTCTCCGGCACCGCCATTAATTTTTCGGCAGGTTCGGCTGCCTCCGCGACGGATGCCGCCCTCGGCGAGCTGCCGACTTGGAAACTGCAGGACCTCTACCCTTCCGCAACCTCCACGGCCTTCACCGGCGACATGGACAAGGCCGGCAAACAGGCAATCGCCTTCGAAGAGAAGTGGAAGGGCAAGCTTGCCGACGCCGCGACCAAGACGGGCACCGAGGGCATCGGCCAGGCGCTGAAGGAATACGAGGCGCTGGACGACATCATCGGCCGCCTCGGCTCCTTTGCCGGCCTCACCTATTTCTCCGACACATCAAACCCGGTAAACGGCAAGCTGTATGGCGACGCGCAAGCGAAGGTCACCGAGTTTTCCAGCCACCTTCTTTTCTTCGCACTCGAACTCAACCGCATCGACGATGCGGTCGTCGATGCCTGCATGGCAAACGACCCGGATGCCGGCCACTATCGCCCTTGGCTCATCGACCTGCGCAAGGATAAGCCCTTCCAGCTGGACGACAAGCTGGAACAGCTCTTCCTCGAAAAATCGATGACCTCGGCCGCCGCCTTCAACCGCCTGTTTGACGAGACGATGACGGAACTGCGCTTCGAGATCGACGGCGAAAAGCTGCCGCTGGAAGTCACCTTGAACATGCTGCAGGAAAAGGACCCCGAGGTTCGCCACAAGGCTGCGATGGCGTTGGCGAAGACCTTCAAGGAAAACCTCCGCACCTTCACGCTGATCACCAACACGCTCGCCAAGGACAAGGACATTTCCGACCGCTGGCGCGGCTTCGAGGACATTGCCGATAGCAGGCACCTTGCCAACCGCGTCGAGCGCGAGGTGGTCGATGCGCTCGCTGCCGCCGTCAAGCAAGCTTACCCGCGCCTCTCGCACCGCTATTATAAGATGAAGGCAAAGTGGCTCGGCATGGACCAGATGAACTTCTGGGACCGCAACGCGCCGCTGCCGGAAACCTCCAACGCCGTCATCTCCTGGAACGAGGCGAGGGACACCGTGCTTTCCGCCTACGCCAACTTCGCGCCGGAGATGGCTGAGATCGCCAAACGCTTCTTCGACCAACAATGGATCGACGCGCCGGTCCGCCCCGGCAAGGCGCCAGGCGCCTTCGCGCATCCGACGGTTCCGTCGGCGCACCCCTATGTGCTCCTCAACTATCTCGGCAAGCCGCGCGACGTGATGACGCTTGCGCACGAGCTCGGCCACGGCGTGCATCAGGTCCTCGCCAGCGCCCAGGGCGCCTTGATGTGCCAGACGCCGCTCACTCTCGCCGAAACGGCCTCGGTCTTCGGCGAAATGCTGACTTTCCGGGCACTTCTCGACAAGACGAAGGACAAGCGCGAGCGCAAGGCGATGCTCGCTCAGAAGGTCGAGGACATGATCAACACGGTCGTGCGCCAGATTGCTTTCTACGAATTCGAGCGTGAGATCCACACGGCCCGCAAGGCGGGCGAACTGACGTCAGAGGACATCGGCGAACTCTGGCTTGCCGTGCAGTCGGAGAGCCTCGGGCCGGCGATCAAGATTTCAGAGGGCTACGAGACCTACTGGGCCTACATCCCGCACTTCATTCACTCGCCCTTCTACGTCTACGCCTATGCATTCGGCGATTGCCTGGTGAACTCGCTCTATGCCGTCTATCAGAAGGCCGACAAGGGCTTCCAGGAGAAGTATTTCGAACTTCTGAAGGCCGGTGGCACAAAGCATCATTCGGAGCTGCTGAAGCCCTTCGGCCTCGATGCCACTGATCCGTCGTTCTGGAGCAAGGGCCTGTCGATGATCGAAGGGCTGATCGACGAATTGGAAGCGCTTGATAGAGGCTAAGACGCCACCGCGAGGCCGACTACAAGCTGCATCTGCTTGTTCCGGCTGGCGGAGCGACCGACTGGCATTGTCTGCGACGCTCACGAGGAACGATGAAGGTAGCCCCTTCTTCCTCATTCCTGTGCTTGTCACAGGAATGAGGAAATCCAGAGCAATCGATGTCAGCAGACGGGAGCGCGGATGACAATTTCTGAGCCACACATCCTCTTCCGGGACGACACGACCGGGGAAGTGATGCTCTTTTCCGATCCGTCGGAGATCATCATCGCCCGGACGCGGGCCGAGGTCTTTGCGGGACTTGCCCGGATGGAAGAGGCAAAAGCCGCAGGCAAGTGGCTGGCAGGCTACATGGCCTATGAGGCTGGCTACCTCTTCGAGGAAAAGATGGCGGCCTTCACGAGGGAAGGTCGGGAAACGCCGCTTCTCGCCTTCGGTGTCTTCGATGCCCCACGGGCCGATACCCAGCCGCTTGCCCAGCCGAAGCAGCGCAGCGAGAACGAGGAATTCCTGAGTGCACCCAAGGCCGGCTGGGATTTCGTCACTTATAAGCAACGCTTTGACCGCCTGCATTGGCATCTGCGCCAGGGCGATTGCTACCAGGCGAACCTTACCATGCCGATCACCGCCCACTGGAGTGGCGATCCGCGCGCGGCATTCTGGTCCCTGATCGAACGGCAGCCGGTGAAATACGGCGCGCTTGTCGATCTCGGCGGCCCAGTCCTCCTTTCGCGCTCGCCCGAACTCTTCTTCCGCACGGACGAGGAAGGCTGGATCGAAGCCCACCCAATGAAGGGGACGGCAAAACGCGGAGCGAGCGACGTCGAGGACGCCGCGATCATTGCCGCGATGCGCGAGGATATCAAAACCCAGGCCGAAAACCGCATGATCGTCGACCTCTTGCGCAACGACATCTCGCGCATCACGCAAGTCGGCACGCTCGACGTTCCCAAGCTCTTCGACATCGAGACCTACCCAACCGTGCACCAGATGGTCAGCCACGTGCAGGCGAGACTTCTTCCTGATCTCGAAATCCGCGATATCTTCGCCGCGCTCTTTCCCTGCGGATCGATCACCGGTGCCCCGAAACTCCGCGCCATGCAGATCCTGCACCAGTTGGAAGACGTGCCGCGCGACGCCTATTGCGGCGCGATCGGCATGATTTCGCCAAGCGGCGCCATGCGCTTCTCCGTCGCGATCCGCACCATCAGCCTGTTTGCCGGCGGCAAGGCCGTCTTCAATGTCGGCGGCGGCATCGTCTTCGATTCGACTGCCGAGGCTGAGTACGAGGAGTGCCTGCTGAAGGCGCGCTTCGCCATCGGTGATCAGGAGATCGCGTGATGACCGATTTCTCGCTGATCGAAACGCTGCGCTGGGAACCGGAAGCCGGCTTCGTACGGCTGCGCCTGCATCTTGCCCGCCTTTCCCGCTCCGCCCGTCGCATCGGCTTTCCCGACACCACGAATGCTGGTGCGAAATTGGAGGAGGCCGTTGCCGGCGCCACGACGGCTCTGCGCGTGCGGCTGACGCTTGATCGCTTGGGGCGCATCGACGTGACCTCGGCTCCCTTCGTGCCGGCCCCGGCAGGCACCGAATGGAAGATTAGGATCGCCGACACCCGTCTCGATTCCACTGACAGATTGCTGCGGCTGAAGACCACGCGCCGTGGTGTCTACGAGGCCGCACGCGCCGAATGCGCGACCTGCGAAGCCGACGAGATGTTGCTTCTGAACGAACGTGGCGAAGTCTGCGAAGGCACGATCACCTCCGTCTTCCTCGACGACGGATCCGGCACGCTACGCACGCCTCCAATTTCTTGCGGCCTGCTGGCCGGCGTGCTGCGCACAGAACTGATCTGCCAGCGCAAGGCACGCGTTGGACGCCTCTCTGTGGAAGATCTGACAGCTGGAAAACTCTATGTGGGCAATTCGTTGCGTGGACTGATCCTGGCCCGGCTCGTCGGCTAGGCCACGATCTTCAGCCGATCGCGGCCGCTCTGCTTGGCGTTATACAAGGCCTCGTCGGCGCGGGCATAGACTTCGCGCGCCGTCTCGCCGGGCCGCAACTCCGCCAGTCCCGCCGAGCATGTGTAACTGAAGGAAGGTACCGTCGGTATGGGGCGGGCGCCGCGCACCATCCTGACAATGCGGTCGACGATCAGCTCAGCCTGCGCCAGCGTGGTATCCGGCAGGATCAGCATGAATTCCTCGCCACCGATCCGCCCGAAGCTGTCGCGTCGGCGGATGACCGGCTGCAGGCGGCGCGAGAAATCGATCAGCACATCATCACCGAACTGGTGGCCATAGATGTCATTGATGCGCTTGAAGAAGTCGAGATCGATGATGCAGATGCAGCCGATGACGCCTGCATTGGCCGAGTCTTGACGTGCTATCAGGCTTTCCAACGCCGCCATCATGAAACGACGGTTGGAAATGCTCGTCAGTTCATCCGTCTGCGAGGCCCGCAGCGCAAAATCACGGTCCTGCCGCACGTCGCGCCCGCTTTGCTTCAGATGCGTAATGTCGCTGGCGATGCAGAGCATCCAGCCGTCCTTCTGCACCGTCTCGGTCATCCAGAACCAGCGGCCGTCGACGACGTCGGTTTCGAATGCCCGGAACGGCAGCTTGCCGCGGCGCGATTGTGCGGAAACGAGCCATGTCTCGAAATCGGCTGTGCGAATGATCGTGCCCTTGCCCGCTCGCGTGTTGCGGCGCATGAGTTCCGACCACAACGGCGTCTCGTCAGGTTCTAAGGCGTAAGTCGAACGAAAGGCCGCGTTTGCATAGCGCAACCGGTCTTCCTCATCGTACACGGCGATCAGGACGGCGCTGTCTTCCTGCAATTCGGCAAGCCGCTCAGATATCTGGTTCATCCGATTGTTCCGGGCGTGCTGAAATTAACGGTTCGCAGTTTGGAGCAGAATTCTAAAAAGAATATGGATGGCTGCACGCCAATTGAATATTCACATGCGTCAGAACGCAACACCCTGAAAGGAAATTCTGCGATGTTCATCCTCGCCCTGACCTATGTGAAGCCGACCGAGGAAGCCGACAAATACATGGAGCGCCATCTGGCCTGGGTGAAGCAAGGTTACGCAAAGGGGTGGTTTCTTGGCTCTGGCCGCAAGGTGCCGCGCACCGGCGGTGTTATCCTTTCGCTCGGTCAGCGCGCCGAAATCGAGGCCTATGTTGCAGAAGACCCCTTCACCATCCATGGCGTAGCCGAATACGATATCACCGAGGTCGCCATCACCACGACGGCGGCGGGATTGGATATTTTGAAAGACTGAACGCACCAACGTGGGAGTGGCATGAGCGACCTCAGCGAACATCTTCAATCTCTGGAACAACGGCTGTTCGAGCCTGAGGTGCTCAATTCGCGTACTGCGCTCGAATCTCTTCTCTCGCCCGACTTTCGGGAGATCGGCGCTTCCGGCGGCCTGTATCTCTATGAGGACATCATCGCCACCCTGCTCACCGAGCCGCCGGATGGTACAACGCGCACGTTGACCGATCTCGAGATGCAATTGCTCTCTCCCGACCTGGCGCTCGTCACCTATAGGGCGGCGCGGTCCACCACGAGCGGTCCACCCGTCAGATCGCTGCGCAGCTCCATCTGGCACCATGATGCCGACGGTCAGTGGCGGATGGTCTTCCATCAGGGGACGTTGACGGCATAGAGTGCGGTCATGACGCTTGCGACCTACACGCCCTATGACGGCTCCGCGCGCCCGTTCACCATCGGCTTGATGCCACTCGATCTTGCCCGCTGGATCGAACCGGATGGCGATTGGGGTCGCTATACCGGTGAAAAGCGACGACTGATCGAGACCCATCGCGACGAGATCTTCGTTGCCGAGGAGGAGACCGCGGAGGCGCAACAGGAGGTCTTCGATCTCCTGCAGGTTCACCTTTCAAAATGCCATCCGGAGCTCGCCCACAGCATTGCCGATGCCGCCGACCAGGACGCCCCTCCCTTGCTGCGCGCCGGTCTGCTGGTGCAGGACGATCTCGTCATCATGCGTCGCGAGGAAGACGGTTGGCATCTCGTCGCCGGCTTCGTTGCCTTCCCGTCTTCCTGGTCGCTTAAGGAAAAGTTCGGCCGCCCGATACAGGCAATCCATGCCGATGTGCCGGGTTTCGGCGAAGGGACGCGCAACGCGGCGCTCATCACCCGCATCTTCGACAATCTGCAGGTCTCGCAGCCGGTCGAGCGGCTGAACTGGTCCGTCAACGTCACCGACGATCTCTTCCTGCCGCTTTCCAAGCACCGTCGCCCGCCGTCTGCCGAACCGTTCACGCTTGCCGAGCGCTTCGCGCGTGTCGAGCGTCAGACACTGCGCAGGCTGCCGGCGTCGGGCGATATCCTCTTCACCATCCGCGTCTATGTCGATCCCATCACGGCCATCGCCCATCATCCGAATGCCGGCAAACTCGCCGCAAGTTTCGCCGCGCAACTGGATGGCCTCGATGAGCAGCAGGCGGCCTACAAGGGCCTGACCTTGCAGAAGGCAGAGCTCGCCGCCAAGCTTCGGGCGCTCGCAGACGCCCTCTTTCCTGCCTGATATTTGTGTTCCCGGCCCGAACGCTCTTTATTGTGACGCGGTTTTATGGTTAGAGCCGGTCACTTTGCATTATCTGCGCCATTTCAGATGAATTCTTAGGGCTCATCGCCTTCGTCGCCTTCCACAGGAGAAAAGAATGACGGAACAGACCCACCCGGTATATGCCGAAATTACCGGCCCGATCGTGATGATCGGCTTTGGCTCCATCGGCCGCGGCACGCTGCCGCTGATCGAGCGCCACTTCAAGTTCGACAAGAGCCGGATGGTAGTCATCGACCCGCGCGACGATGCAGATCACACCGAAATCATGGCAAAGCACGGCGTCAGGCACATCAAGTCGCATGTCACCAAGGACAACTACAAGGAGCTGCTGAAGCCGCTTCTGACCGAAGGCGGCGGCCAAGGCTTCTGCGTCAATCTTTCCGTCGATACCGGGTCAGTCGACCTGATGAAGCTCTGCCGCAAGCTCGGCGCTCTCTACATCGACACCGTCGTCGAACCCTGGCTCGGCTTCTATTTCGACAAGAGCATGAAAAATGCCGACCGCACCAACTACGCGCTGCGCGAAACCCTGCGCAAGGAAAAGGCGAAGAACCCGGGCGGCGCCACTGCCGTTTCGACCTGCGGCGCCAACCCGGGCATGGTCTCGTGGTTCGTCAAGAAGGCACTCGTCAATCTTGCCAACGATATCGGCCTGAAGTTCGAGGAGCCGGATCAGCACGACCGCGAAGGCTGGGCGAAGCTGATGAAGAAGGTCGGCGTCAAGGGCATCCACATCGCCGAACGTGACACGCAGCGCACCAAGCACCCGAAGCCGCTCAACGTCTTCTGGAACACCTGGTCGGTCGAAGGCTTCATCTCCGAAGGCCTGCAGCCGGCCGAACTCGGTTGGGGCACTCACGAAAACTGGATGCCGAAGAACGGCAAGAAGCACAAGAAGGGTTGCAAGGCGGCAATCTACCTCGAGCAGCCGGGCGCCAATACCCGCGTCCGCACCTGGTGCCCGACGCCCGGCCCACAGTACGGCTTCCTTGTCACCCACAACGAGTCGATCTCGATCGCGGATTACTTCACGGTTCGCGACAAGGATGGCGAAGCAACGTTCCGCCCGACCTGCCACTACGCCTATCATCCGGCCAACGACGCCGTGCTGTCGCTACACGAAATGTTCGGCAATGGCGGCACATCGCAGCCCGTTCACCACGTTCTCGATGAGGACGAACTGGAGGACGGCATCGACGAACTCGGCGTCCTGCTCTACGGCCACGAAAAGAACGCCTACTGGTACGGCTCGCGCCTGTCGCTGGAAGAAACCCGCCGTATCGCTCCTTACCAGAACGCCACCGGCCTGCAGGTGACCTCCGCTGTTCTCGCCGGCATGGTCTGGGCGCTCGAAAACCCGGACGCCGGCATCGTTGAAGCCGACGAGATCGACTACAAGCGCTGCCTCGAGGTGCAGACGCAATACCTCGGACCCGTCGAAGGTCACTACACCGACTGGACGCCGCTGGACGGTCGCCCGGGGCTCTTCCCGGAAGAGATCGACACCAAGGATCCGTGGCAGTTCAAGAACATCCTCGTTCGTTGATCTTAGCCCCACCGCATTCGAAGATGCCCGCCGCAAGGCGGGCATTTTTGTAACGCTTGCTGTATAAATGCCGCCGCCTCTGGCTGGAGACTTGCCTTCCCGCCGAGCCCGCGCCATGTCTTTCTACAACCACACGGATAGTTTTCGTTCCGATCGCCGGGAGAAGCTCATGAAAATCAGAACCCTCGTTGCCCTTTTCGGCGCTGCCGCAGCCTTGGCTGCTTGCACCATGTCGTCGCCACGCCCGATGCCGGTCGCCGCAAATCCGGCTCCAACGGGCGTTGAAGGCTCATGGGCGGATCCGAACGGCATCATCTCGACCTTCCAGGCGGGAACGTTCACCACCCGCACGACCGACAGCAACCAGCTTCTCGCTTCTGGCACCTATGTGAACACCTCTCCGTCGCTCGTCGAGATCAACATGACGTCGCTGGTGCGCAAGACGCAGTCCAAGGTCAACTGCGCGCTGGTGACCCAGAGCCAGTTGAACTGCACCTCGGATGCCGGGGCGCAGTTCACCTTGAGCCGCCGCATGTAAAGGTCCACCGGCACCGAACGACGAAAGCTCCCCTTTGTGGGGGCTTTTTTGTTTGCCGCTCTTGGAAAGCGTCGAGGCTGTCACAGCTTTTTCTCTTGCCGCTGCCAGTGCTAGGTGAAAACATCGATCACGTAGGGACGGCGCAGCGCAGGGGTCAAAGGCTTCGCCCAAAAAATCAGGAGAGCAGGATGACGAAATCATTTCAATTCGGTCTGCTGACCGCGTCGATGCTGGCGCTGTCGAGCGGCGCCGCTTTTGCCGATTACGAACTCAATATTCTTCATATCAACGATTTCCATTCGCGCATCGAACCGATCAACAAGTTCGATTCCACCTGCTCGGCCGAGGAAGAGGGCAAGAAGGAATGCTTCGGGGGGGCGGCGCGCTTGAAGACCGCGATCGACCAGCGCCGACAGGCTCTCGATGGCAAGAACGTGCTGCTGCTCAATGCCGGCGACAATTTCCAGGGCTCGCTTTTCTACACGACCTACAAGGGTGCTGCCGAAGCCGAAGTGCTGAACGACATGAAGTTCGACGTGATGACCGTCGGCAACCACGAGTTCGACGACAGCGAGGATGGCCTGGCAACTTTCCTCGACAAGGTGCAATTCCCTGTCATTTCAGCCAATGTGTTGGCCGGCGACGGCTCGAAGCTCGGCGACCGCATCAAGCCTTCGCTGGTGCTCGACGTCGGCGGCCAGAAGATCGGCATCGTCGGCGCCGTGACCAACGACACGGAGGAACTCTCCTCGCCCGGTCCGAAGGTGATGATCGCCGACGACGTGCAGACCATCACGGCAGCCGTCGAAGACCTGAAGAAAGAGGGTGTCAACAAGATCATCGCTCTGACCCATGTCGGCTATCCCCGCGACCTCGCAGCCATCGCCAAGATTCCTGACGTGGATGTCGTCGTTGGCGGCCATTCGCACAGCCTGCTGTCCAATACCGACCCGAAGGCCGAAGGCCCCTACCCGACGATGGTCGACAATCCCGACGGCCACAAGGTGCCGGTGGTCCAGGCCGCGTCCTACAGCAAGTATCTCGGCGATATCGTCGTCACCTTCGATGACAACGGCGTCGTCAAGGGAGCCAAGGGCGACCCGATCCTGATCGATTCTTCCTTCACGCCCGATCCGACGCTGACCGCAAGGATCGCCGAACTTGCCAAGCCGATCGAGGAGCTGCGCAAGAAGGTCATTGGCTCCAGCGAGGCCCCGATCCAAGGCGACCGCACCGTCTGCCGCGTCGAGGAATGCTCGATGGGCAACCTCGTAGCCGACGCCATGCTCGAGCGCGGCAAAAGCCAGGGCATGACCATCGCCATCCAGAACGGCGGTGGGCTGCGTGCCTCGATTGATGCCGGCGACGTCACTCAGGGCGAAGTCATCACCGTGCTGCCGTTCCAGAACACGCTTGCCACCTTCCAGCTGACGGGCGCCGATATCCGCAAGGCGCTGGAAAACGGCCTCGGCAAGATCGAGGAGGGTGCCGGCCGCTTCCCGCAGGTGTCGGGCCTGAAATACACGTTCGACAAAGCCAAGCCCGCTGGCAGCCGTGTAGTATCGGTCGACGTCAAGGAAGGCGATGCCTTCGTGCCGCTCGACGACGCGAAGACCTATGGCGTGGTCACCAACAACTTCATGCGCGCAGGTGGCGACGGCTATTCGATCTTCGAGACGGCCGGTAAGAACGCCTACGACTTCGGACCGGACCTTGCCGACGTGACCGCCGAATACCTGGCTGCGCACTCGCCCTACAAACCCTATACGGACGGCCGCGTGACCGAGGTTGCGGCCTCGGGAACCGAAGCGCCGGCAACCACCGAGGCCGCGCCCGCTGCGCCTGCCTCCCCGGCGACATCGGCACCCGCCACGGCTCCGGCAGCATCGACGGCCGAAGCTCCCGCAGCGCTTGCCCCGAACACGCCGACCAACCACGTCATCGCGGCTGGCGATACGCTCTGGGATCTTGCCGAGCAGTTCTATGGCGACGGTGCGCTCTGGAAGAGGATTTCCGAGGCCAACGGCACGCCGGCGCCACGCCATCTGACGATCGGCAAGGAACTGCAGATACCGTCGAAGTAAGACGATTTGTCTCGATCCTGAAAGCCGGTCCGGGGTTTCCCGGGCCGGCTTTTGTTTCTATAGGGTGAACCATCGAAGCCCGGCCGCATACGAGCCGGCAGACCAGACGAGCACCGGGGTTCAAATGACAGTTGATACTGCGCACCGCCCGGCGGACCATCCGCCGGTGAAATCAGGCAAGGTGGGCGTTTTGCTCGTCAATCTGGGCACGCCCGATGGCACCGACTACGCCTCCATGCGCCGCTACCTGAAGGAGTTCCTGACCGACAAACGCGTCATCGAATGGTCGCCCTGGAAGTGGTATCCGATCCTGTTCGGCATCGTTCTCAACACGCGTCCGCAGAAGGTAGGCAAAGCCTATGAGACGATCTGGAACAAGGACAAGAACGAAAGCTATCTGCGCACCTACACCCGCAACCAGTCAAATCTGATGGCCGAGCGCCTGAAGGATCTGCCCAACGTAAAAGTCGACTGGGCGATGCGCTATGGCACGCCTTCTATCCCGTCCCGCATCCAGGCACTGAAAGACGAAGGCTGCGACCGCATTGTTCTCTTCCCGCTCTACCCGCAATATGCCGCCGCAACGACGGCGACGGTCAACGACAAGGCCTTCCAGCAGCTGCTCAAGATGCGCTGGCAGCCGGCGCTTCGCACCGTCCCCGACTACCACGACGACGAGACCTATATCGAGGCTCTGGCCAATTCGGTAACGAACCATTTGGCGGCGCTGGATTGGCAACCGGACATGGTGCTTGCCTCCTTCCACGGCATCCCGCTCTCCTATTCAGAGCAGGGCGATCCCTATTACTGGCAATGCCAGAAGACCGGCCGGCTGCTGCGCGAACGGCTGGGGCTGCCGGAAGACAAGTTCATGGTGACCTTCCAGTCCCGCTTCGGGCCTGAAGAGTGGCTGCAGCCCTACACCGACAAGACGGTCGAGAAACTTGCGCAGGACGGCGTCAAGAAGATCGCCGTGCTGAACCCCGGCTTCGTCTCCGACTGTCTCGAGACGTTGGAGGAAATCGCCGAACAGGCCGCCCACTCCTTCCATGAGCACGGCGGCCAGAAGTTCACCCACATTCCTTGCCTCAACGACAGCGAGGACGGCATGCGGGTGCTGGAGAAAGTCGTCCGTCGCGAACTGCTCGGCTGGGCTTGATCGTCAGACGCCGCGCTTGTTGCCCCAGAGCAGAACGTGCAGTTGGGGCAGTACCCGTGCCTCGAACCACCGGTCCTCGGTGACCTTGTCGACGAGCCACAGCATCCTGTCCATGATGCCATCGATGTCGACGCGCGCATCGTCGTCATCAGGCGGCGGTGGCGTGTGGTTCCCCGGCTGCAGATAGACGGGCAAATTGGGATAGCGGGTGGCCGCCTCGCGGGCATAGGCGTAGTCGCGATCGTCGAAAACGACGATCTTCAGGGCGATCTCAGGTCCATCGGCGGCCATCCCGAGACAGTTCTCGAAGGCATCGAAGTCGGTTGCCATGCCGCTCGAGGGCGGCTTGGGGCTCAGCACCAAGACATCGAGATCGGCAAACCATTCCTTGGCGACGCTGCCCTGCGTCTCCAGCGCGAACCTGTAGCCTCGCTCATGCCCGTGCGCGATCAGACCGCCAAGCGGCTGGATCGCCGGATTGCCGCCGGAGAGCGACACCATCAGCGGCTTGCCCCCGGAGAGCCTTGTCACCTCTTCCCATATGCCATCGACCGTCATGGGCAGCCACTGTTCGCGATACTGGCTGTCGACCGCATGCAGGCTGTCGCACCACGAACAGCGATAATCGCAGCCGCCGGTGCGAACGAAGACGGTCGGCAGGCCGATCAGAATGCCTTCCCCCTGGATCGTCGGCCCGAAGATCTCGCTGACGCGGATCTGCGTCTCGCGAACCCCGCTCATGGCCGGTATTCCGCCCAGGTCTTCGGCGTTTCACTGACGCGCACGGCCGAGGTTTCCGGTAGCCACTCTTTGCACCAGTCGTAGAAGTGCTTGGCGAGATATTCCGACGTCACGCGGTCATGGCCGAACACCTCATTCAGGTGCCGATGGTCGAAGCGCTCGTCGATGTAGCGCTTCAGCGGCGAAAGCTCGTGATAGTCGCGCACGAAGCCGTTCTCGTCGAGCTCGGCAGCCGCAAGCTCCACGACCACGATGTAGTTGTGTCCGTGCAGCCGCGCGCACTGGTGATCGGCGGGCAAATGGGTCAGCTGATGCGATGCGGAGAAGTGGAACTCCTTGGTGATGCGAAACATCACTTCACCTCCCTGGCCGAATAGCCTGATGTTGCCGCCACCCAGAAATCCGGATCCTCGTATTCCGTGGGATCGGCAACGCCAGCGAGATGAAAGGCCTCACGCCGCTCCACGCAGGTGCCGCAACGCCCGCAATGGCGTGTACCGCCCTTGTAGCAGGACCACGTCTCGGCAAAGGGCGTTCCGTATTTCGCGCCATCGGCAACGATATCGGCCTTCGAGATGTTGACGTAAGGTGCATGCAGCGAGACGCTGGCGTAGCCCTCAAGCGCCTGGTTCTGCATTTCCTGGAAGGCATCGATGAAGCCCGGGCGGCAATCGGGATAGATGAAATGATCCCCGCCATGCACGGCAACGGCCACGGCATCTGCCTTTTGAGCCGCGGCAAGACCGAAGGCGATTGCCAGCATGATTGCGTTCCGGTTCGGCACCACGGTCGCCTTCATCGTCTCTTCGGCATAGTGGCCATCTGGCACATCGACGTCGTCGGTCAGCGCCGATCCCGTCAGGTGCCGCCCGATGGTGCGGATATCGATGATCTGGTGTGGCACGCCGAGCCGCTTGGCGCAGGCTGTCGCAAAGTCCAGTTCCTTGCGGTGTCGCTGTCCGTAATCGAAGGAAAGCAGGCCGATAAGCTGATGCTCCGCCGCCACGCGATGGGCGAGCGAAATGGAGTCCAATCCGCCGGAGCAGATGACGATAGTCTTCATGATGAGGATCCCTTGTTTTGACCGGGTGGGCTGCGACCGGTATTTCCTGCGCGCCTTCTAGGCCAAAGCGGCCCCGTTGTGAATAGCCAACCGACATCCCATATCGAATCCATGACCAAACGGTCTCGCCGGCTGAAGATACTGGCGTTTCAGGTCGGCTCGTCTAAGGTTGTGTCAGTCGATTCTATCGCGGGGGAGTTTTATGGTTCTGGGCGGCTTTGATATCGTCGTTATTGCGCTGGTGGTCTTCGTCATCCTGGTCCTGTTTGCCGGGATCAAGACGGTGCCGCAGGGCTACCGCTACACGATCGAGCGCTTTGGCCGCTACACCCGCACGCTGGAACCCGGCCTCAACCTGATTACCCCCTTCATCGAGCGTATCGGCGCCCGCATGAACGTCATGGAGCAGGTTCTCATCGTGCCGACCCAGGAGGTAATCACCAAGGATAACGCTTCCATTTCGGCCGACGCCGTCGCCTTCTTCCAGGTCCTCAATGCCGCCGAGGCCGCCTATCAGGTCGCGCAGCTCGAGAATGCCATTCTGAACCTGACGATGACGAACATCCGCACCGTGATGGGCTCCCTGGATCTCGACGAGTTGCTGTCGAACCGCGACGTGATCAACGACCGCCTTCTGCGCGTCGTCGACGATGCTGTGCAGCCCTGGGGCATCAAGGTGACGCGCGTCGAGATCAAGGACATTCAACCGCCGCGCGACCTCGTCGACGCCATGGCGCGGCAGATGAAGGCCGAGCGCGAGAAGCGCGCGCAGGTGCTTGAGGCCGAGGGCGCCCGAAATGCCCAGATCCTTCGCGCCGAAGGCGCCAAGCAATCCGCCATCCTCCAGGCCGAGGGCCAACGCGAAGCGGCCTTCCGCAACGCCGAAGCTCGCGAGCGCCTCGCCGAAGCAGAAGCCAAGGCGACGAAGATGGTGTCCGAAGCGATCGCATCAGGCAATGTCCAGGCCATCAACTATTTCGTTGCGCAGAAATATACCGAAGCGCTTGCCTCGATCGGCACCGCCGCCAATTCCAAGGTCGTGTTGATGCCCGTCGAGGCGTCCTCCCTCATCGGATCGCTCGGCGGCATTGGCGCGATTGCCAAGGAGGTCTTTGGCGACAATCCGACTCCGCCGGCGCCGCGCCCAGCGCAGCGCACCACACCGCCCGTCAACCCGTTCCACCCGTCCACGGAGCGCTGAGCCATGATTGCCAGCCTTGTTGCGGAACTCGGACCCTGGAGCTGGTGGATCGCCGGCCTGGTGCTGCTGGCGGCAGAATTGATCGCACCGGGCTTCTTCCTCGTCTGGATCGGCCTTGCTGCCTTGGTCGTCGGCATGCTGTCGCTGCTGTTCTGGGACAGCTTTTTCTGGTTCTGGCAGGTTCAGGCCATCCTGTTTGCGCTGCTTGCCGTCGTGGCAACGTTCATCGGCCGCAAACTGACCCTGCGGCACGGCGAGACGGATCAGCCTTTTTTGAATCAGCGGGCCGAAAGCCTCGTCGGGCGCACCGCAACGCTGGCGGAGCCCATTCGCGAAGGGCGCGGCCGCATTCGCCTCGACGATACGATCTGGCGCGTCAGCGGCCCGGACCTGCCCATCGGCACCAAGGTAAAAGTGGTGGCAAGCAGCGGCCGCGATCTAACCGTGGAAGCGGCCTGATCAGGCCACTCCGATCCGCAGCAGATCATGGAAGTGCACGAGCCCGATCGGGCGGTTGTCGTCGTCGACGACGATCAGTGCGCCGATGCTGTGCTGGTTGAGCATCGCAAGCGCGGCCGTTGCAAGCACCGTCGGCTTCACCGTCTTTGGCGTGCGCGTCATGATGTCGTCAACCAGCAGCTCGGAGAGATTGCGCGTGAGGTTGCGCGCCACGTCGCCTTCGGTAACGATACCACAGAGACGGCCGTCCCCTTCCACGATCCCGACGCAGCCGAAGTGTTTGCGCGAGAGTGTCGAGATGGCTTCCGGCACCGACGTCCCCTTCGCCACCAATGGCACGCGATCACCCGTATGCATGATGTCGGCGACGTGGCTGAGACTCGCACCGAGCTTGCCGCCTGGGTGGAAGACATGAAAATCGCGGGCAGAAAAACCGCGCGCGTCGAGCAGGGCGATTGCCAGCGCATCGCCCATCGCCAGCTGCATCAAAGTCGACGTTGTCGGCGCAAGGCCATGCGGGCACGCCTCCTCCTCGTTCGGCATCAGCAGGATGATGTCGGCGGCAGTCGCGAGTGACGATTTCTCGGAACAAGTGACGGCAATCAGCGGAATCGAAAACCGACGCGTATAGGCGACGATGCTGCGAAGCTCAGCACTTTCTCCGCCCTTGGAAAGGGCAAGAACGACATCCGTCGTGCCGATCATCCCGAGATCGCCATGGTTGGCCTCGGCAGCGTGGACGAAGAACGCCGGCGTTCCGGTTGAAGCCAGTGTCGCCGCGATTTTCACGCCGATATGGCCGCTCTTGCCGACACCGGTAACGATGACGCGACCGGTGATCCCGGTGATCATCTCGACGGCTCGCATGAAAGGCTCGGTGAGGCCGCCGTCAAAAGCTCGCTCCAGGGCTTCAAGCGCCCGCCTCTCGGTGCCGATCGTCCGCTTTGCAGACTCAATAACACCGTTTTCGATGACATTTACCGCTCTTTTGATCATGGCACTGCGTTAGCGGTTTTCACTGGCCGAGTCCATCGGCTGATCCTCAAGGGATGCCGTCGCAACGAATGGTTACACCAGTCGATCCAGATGTGAAGGAGGCTGCAAAGGCCGACACGAAGCGGGATACTCAATGTTCTTGTAGATGTCGCGCTTTATGGAAAGAACGAAACCAGCCGAGTAAACGCGGCGGTGGCCGTGTTGAACCGGGGATGGGGTCGGCCGAAGCAGAGTGTCGATGTAGATTCACCCACAGGCAGGATTGGTCTGCGTTGCTGAACGCGCTCGATGAGCACAACGACAGCGCTAGCAGCGGATCAGCCTATAGTGATCGACGCGCAGCTGATCGAGGTGAGATCCGAGTGAGCGAAAACCTTCACACTCGTGCGGCCGAACTTGAAAACGCCTATTTACCAACCCCGATTTGTGTCATGAGGGTTGCGTTATCCCAGAACAGATACTCTTCGTCCATCGTACCCTCCTTGTTCCAACGCCCTAACGTTGCCATGGGTAGATGGTAGGTTTTACCTGTCGGCTGAATAACAGTTCCATCCGCCAGGGTCATAGGCTTGGTAAAGGTGCCGTCAAGAAATCCCATCACAGCAGTCCACTCGGCGTCGGCTGTGCCAAACCTTACAGGATGTTCGGTAATCCGGTTATCTGGAGCAAATGTCCACATGAACTCCAGCTCCTTGATGTGATCCGGAATGCCCTTGGTGGTGTGACCGTCCGGATAGTGCACGGTGATGTCCTTGGCGTGGCTCTTATGAAGGTCCTCCCACTGCTGGCCGGTGTAGACGCGGAAATCGAGGTCGTCAAAGTTAGCCAGGCGTTTTGCCAACTCGGGCGGCATCCCCTCGACTTTCGGGGTAGGCTCTCCAACTTTGGTGCTGGGCCACGGATCTTGATCGGCAGCCGCCAAAGGTTCAACGAAAAGAAGACAGGCACTCGTGAGGCCAATGCCGATCGCGAGGGACAGGGCGTGTCTGTGCAGCATAATTTCTCTCCCTCTGTTAGTATGCGAAATGAAACCTGCGTGCCATGTCGCTGTGGAATTGTGCACGATACAATCTACCACCGACTTTGCGGATGTTCTTCAGCGGAGAATCTCACAACGCCGCACTGCGTCCCGAGATGGGCGGGCGCTCTCCATCGAAAACACCCGCGCCATATCTTTTTTTACGAACGGTTAACCATAAAATAACGTTTGCCCGGCATAGTTAGCTGCATATATACAGCGTGTATTTTATATTTGTTTTCATACGCTTAGCGGTTTTGCGTTGTGTATGTGAAACAGCAATAGGCGTTACGTTCGGGTAACGCTTCGAAGCATGCCAGGATCGACATGGGCCATTGGAAGGATACGAGCAGTCTAACGCCGCTCCGTGCGGCGGGCTTTGCCGTATCCATGGCTCTGACCGCAGGCGTTCTCCTTGCTTCCCAAGCCGCATTTGCGCAGTCGACGCCGACACCAAACAGCTCGATACGCTCGTCCACTACGCTGCCTGGTGCGGCGACCGAGGATGAAGGCGATATCCCAAAACCGTCTAACGGCACCACGTCAGCGGCCGATAACGCGCAAGGAGCCACCACCGCCGCCATTGCAGCGCCCGATCAGAAGCCGAGCGATGAAACCACCGGGGCGATCCTTGACGAGGACATGATGCGCCTCAACACGCGCGAGGCGCCGCTTGACGAGCGGCTGCCGCCCCGCAAGCCGGAGCCGAACCCGGCAACCGAGGAAACGCCCGGCATCCGCATCGGTACCTTCGTGCTGCGTCCCACCGTTACCCAGAGCATCAACACCGAGACGCAGAACGATGGCGGCGTCAAGCAGACGCGCGCGTTCCTCGAAACGGACATGCACACGACGCTGACGTCCGACTGGGCTTTGCACCAGCTCTTGGTGACCACCGACGGCGCCTGGCAGAAGAACGTCAGCGGCGAAGGCGAAGAACAGCCTAATTTCAGGATCATCGGCGATCTGCGCCTTGATCTTCCGCAGGACACGACGGCACACATTACCGGCGGCTACCATTTCTACCGCGAAGACACCGATGATCCGAATGCCGTGCAGAACGCGGACGAGCAATCGGACGTCCAGGAATTCAGCGCCGGCGCCTCGATCGAGCGCGACTTCGGCATCCTGCGCGGCAGTACCGGCATCGATCTGAGCCGCGCGATCTATTCCGACGCCACCTTATCGGACGGCACCACGATTTCACTGGGCGACCGCAACCAGACCAGCGGCACGATCCGCGGCCGTATCGGCTACGAGCTTTCTCCCGCGCTCATCCCCTTCATCGAGGCCAATGTCGGCACGACGGTCTATGACGAGAGAGTTGATTCGGCTGGCTTCCGGCGGTCGGGGGATAGCTATGGCGCCAAAGTCGGCGTCGAGCTCGATATGGGCGAAAAGCTTCGCGGCGAGGTTGGCCTCGGCTACGAGACGGCCACCTTCGACGATCCGCGCCTTGCGGATATCGACGCGGCCGTGGTGGACGCTCAACTCCTTTGGTCGCCGCTCAGAGGCACCGACGTTAACATCGGCCTGCTGACAAGCATCAACCCGTCGACGACCGCCGGTGAATCCGGCTACGTTTCCCATGCCTTGGCGACGGCCGTCACGCATCAGCTGCGTGACAATCTGACAGGCACTGTCCTTGGCGGCATCACCTACCGCGATTACCCCTCGGATAGCCCGACCAGCGACGAAACGGTCTACGCCACGGGCGCCGGTCTGACCTGGAATATCAACCGCTACCTCGATCTGACCAGCACGATCGGCTACGAACTGACGTCTCGCAAGACGAGCAGCGACTCCGAGCAGTGGCGAGCCGGTGTCGGCCTCAAGCTGAAGCGCTGAAACGAAATCCGCCTCCAAGTGGGAGACTTGAAGGCGGACGCAATTCGTTTAGGCGGCGGGCCTGCTTCAGAGGCCCTTCAGCAGTTCCTTGAAACCGCCCTCGACGGTTGGGCGGATGTCCGCACGCTCTAGTGCGAACGCTACGTTCGCCAGGATGAAGCCGTCCTTGGCGCCGCAGTCATAGGTCGTCCCGCGGAAGTGATAGCCTGCAAAGGCCTGATCCTTCAGCAGCTTCAGCATGCCGTCGGTCAGCTGGATCTCGTTGCCGGCACCGCGTTCCTGCGTCTCGAGGATCTTGAAGACCTCAGGCTGCAGGATGTAGCGGCCGTTGATGAAGTAATTCGACGGCGCTGTACCCTTGGCCGGCTTCTCGACCATGCCGGTGATGCGGAAGCCATCCCCGATCGCCTCGCCGACGCCGACGATGCCGTATTTGTGGGCCTGATCGGGCGCGCACTCTTCGACAGCGACGATGTTGCCACCGCTATGGGCATAAAGATCGATCATGCCCTTCATGCAGCCCTTGCCTTCGCTTTTCATGATCATGTCGGGCAGCAGCAGCGCGAATGGCTCATTGCCAACGATCTCGCGGGCACACCAGACGGCATGGCCGAGACCGAGCGGCTCCTGCTGGCGGGTGAAGCTGACTGTACCGGCCTTGGGAAGTTGGCCGGCAAGCAGCGTCATTTCCGCCTGCTTGCTGCGCTCGCGCAGCGTCTGCTCGAGCTCGAAGTGGATATCGAAGTAGTCTTCGATGATGTGTTTGTTACGGCCGGTGACGAAAACGAAATGCTCGATGCCCGCTTCCAAAGCCTCGTCGACCACATACTGAATGATCGGTTTGTCGACGACAGTCAGCATTTCCTTCGGCACGGCTTTCGTGGCCGGGAGAAAGCGAGTCCCGAGACCCGCAACCGGAAATACAGCTTTGCGAACTTTTTTATGCTCTGCCACACAATCCTCCTGCGATGATTACACCGCTTGAAATAAAAGGCATTCTTGATTGGACTAGATGAGATTTACTACGGTTTTGCAAATGGTGACTGCGTTCCTACGTCATGGTAAAGAATTTGTTGACTTCGTTCAGGTAGTCTCAGGCCTGAGCGGAATTTCGCGCTCTGCTGTGCCTGAAACGAAAGGACGGATGACCGCCGATGACTCAAAATCACAGAAACTCCCTTCGTGGTCTTGCTATCGCACTCATCGTGACCGCGTCCGCCGGTCTGGCTCCCCTCAACGCGAAAGCCGATCAGCGGTTCCAGAAGTGGATCGCGGACTTCTATCAAACTGCCGCTCAAAATGGCATCAGCAAGGCAACATATCGCAAAGCCTTCTCAGGCGTCAGCGATCCGGACCCGACCGTGCTCGAGAAGGCGGCCTATCAGCCTGAATTTACAACGAAAATCTGGGACTACGTGGATTCCCGTGTAAATCCGTACACGGTTCAGATCGGCCGTCAGATGGCTGCCAAGCATGCCTCGACACTGAATGCGATCCAACGCCAATTCGGTGTGGACAAGACGATTCTCCTCGCCATCTGGTCGATGGAGTCCAACTATGGCGCAGTTCTCGACAAGGATGACCGCCTGCATTATGTGCCGCGCGCTTTGGCGACGCTCGCCTACGCCGACGAACGCCGCGCGAAATTCGCCAAGAAGCAGCTGATCGCCGCACTGAAGATCCTGCAGAACGGCGATATCTCCCCGGATGGCATGACCGGCTCCTGGGCCGGCGCCATGGGCCATACCCAGTTCATTCCGACAAGCTACCTGCTCTACGCGGTCGACGCCGACGGCAACGGTCATCGCGACATCTGGAACTCCGTGCCCGATGCCCTGGCGACATCCGCCAACCTGCTGATGAAGAACGGCTGGGACGCGGGCAAGACCTGGGGGTACGAGGTCGTCGTACCGCCGAACGCGCGAAAGCAGGTCGGTAAGACCCACTCGCTGGCGCAGTGGGCCTCCCTCGGCCTGACACGGCCGAGCGGCAAGGGCTTCCGCGAAGGCGGCAGCAACGCCGTCCTCAAGATGCCGGCTGGTCCCGATGGCCCAGGCTTCCTGATGACCAGCAATTTCTTCACCATCAAGAACTACAACGCCTCGGACAGCTATGCGATCGCCGTCGGGCTGCTGGCGGACGAGATCGCCGGCTATGGCGGCATGAAGCAGCGCTGGCCGCGCCCGGGTGGCACGCTCGACGTCAAGGAGAAATTCGAACTGCAGACGCGCCTGAAGACGCTCGGCTATTATGACGGCGAGGTCGACGGCAACTTCGGCAGCGGATCGAAGGCAGCCATTGCGGCGGTCCAGGCCCGTATTGGAATGCAGCAGGACGGCGAGCCATCGCTGCCGCTCTTGAACGCGCTTCGCAAATAAGAAGAATAAATCGACGACATGTATCTTAGGGTGTGGACGCGCCTTCATGCTCCATGCGAGAATGCCGGCAGATGCGAGGCTGCTGACTATGCGTAAACGAGTAAACCGGGCAACGCGCCGCTGGGGTGCGATCGGCACCGCGACACTGGTGCTTGTCTTCAGCGCGCTGCCGGTGCACGTGGCCGATGCGCAGGAGCGCTATTACTATCGCCGCTCCATTCTCGACTTCTTCCTTGGTCGTCGCTACATCCAGGAATATCCGCGACAGGCACCGTCTCAGAACGCGCCGCAGCGACAGCCTGCGCCGAAGAGGAAGGCGGCGCCGAAGGCGGCTGCAGCGCCACGCCCAGCCGCTCCCGTGGTCGTTGAAGAGAAGGTGGTCGAGAAACTTGCCAACGCTCAGAAGATCCTTGTCGTTGGCGATTTTCTCGCCGGCGGTCTTGGCGTCGGCATGGATGCCGCGTTCAAGGATTCTCCCGGCATCGTCATCGAGACGCACAGCAACGTCGCCTCCGGTCTGGTGCGAGACGACTACTATGATTGGCCACAACAGCTGACGAAGTTCATGGACGAGGCGAAGCCCGCCATGGTCATCGTCATGCTTGGCGCGAATGATCGCCAGCAGATGGTAACGGATGTAGGCAAGGAAAAATTCAGGACCGACGGCTGGTATGTCGAATATCAGCGCCGTGTCGTCGACTTCGGCAAGCAGGTCACCGGCCGAAAGATCCCGCTCCTGTGGGTCGGCCTGCCGGCCTTCGATTCGCCTGCGATGACGGCCGATGCAGTGCAGCTCAACCAGCTGTTCCGCAAGCAGATGGAGAGCGTCGGCGGCGAGTTCGTTGACATCTGGGACGGCTTCGTCAGCGAAGGCGGTGAATTCATTGTCACTGGCTCGGATATCAACGGCCAGCAGGTGCGCCTGCGCACGTCAGACGGAATCAACTTGACCGAGGCCGGCCGGCGCAAGCTCGCCTTTTATGTCGAGAAGCCCGTGCGCCGTATCCTCGGCATTCAGGCAAGCCCCGACCTCGTCCGGCTTGACACGGGCAACGCGCCCACGATCGACACTCTTACAACACCGGGCCGGACCGAACCGATCAGCCTCTCCGACCCGAACCTCGATGGCGGCGCGGAGCTTCTCGGCGGCAGAGCCCTACCGGTCAGCGTGACCAAGTCACCGCGCGACATGCTGGTTCAGGACGGCGAGATGGCGCCTCCCCCAGCCGGTCGCGTCGATGACTACCGCATGGCGCCGATGAAGCCCGCGGAGCAGGTTTCTATCAAATAGGCAACGTGAGACGAAAGCCCGTCCTTGGCATGAAAAGGGCCGCATAAAGCGGCCCTAACTCCATTCATCAAACGGCATTGCTTACCGCGGCAGGACCGTCGAGCCCATCAGGGCTTCATCGATGGCGCGGGCGGCCTGGCGGCCTTCGCGGATGGCCCAGACGACCAGCGACTGGCCGCGGCGAACGTCGCCCGCCGTCCAGAACTTGTCGACCGAGGTCTTGTAGTCGCGGTCGTTGGCAACGACGTTGGTCGAGCCGCGACGGTCGGTATTGAGCGTCAGCTTGCCGTCGAGCTCCTTCAACACGCTGTCCTTGAACGGACCGCTGAAGCCGATCGCTATAAAGGCGAGGTCGGCCTTGATGATGAATTCCGTGCCGGCGATCGGCTTGCGACCCTCGTCGACTTCGCAGCACTTCACGCCGGTCAGCACGCCATCTTCGCCGACGAACTCGAGCGTTGCAACCTGGAACTCGCGAATGGCGCCTTCTGCCTGTGAAGACGAGGTGCGCATCTTCGTCGCCCAGAACGGCCAGACGGCGAGCTTGTCTTCCTTCTCCGGCGGCTGCGGGCGAATGTCGAGCTGGGTAACCTTCACGGCACCCTGACGGAACGCCGTGCCGACGCAGTCAGACGCGGTATCGCCACCGCCGACGACGACGACATGCTTGGCGCCTGCAAGGATTGGGTCAGATGCCCAGCCGACGCTGTCGATGTTTTCGCGGCCGACGCGCTTGTTCTGCTGCACAAGGTACGGCATCGCATCGTGGACACCGGCAAGCTCGATGCCCGGAATGCCCGCTTCGCGGGGCGTTTCCGAACCGCCGCAATAGAGCACGGCATCATAATCCGAAAGCAGCTGCTCGACCTTCACGTCGACGCCGACATTGACGCCACAATGGAAGGTGACGCCCTCGCCTTTCATCTGCTCGACGCGGCGATCGATGAAGTTCTTCTCCATCTTGAAATCAGGGATGCCGTAGCGCAGCAAGCCGCCGGGCTTCGACTCGCGCTCATAGAGGTGAACTTCGTGGCCGGCGCGGCCGAGCTGTTGCGCAGCCGCCATGCCGGCAGGGCCGGAACCGATGATCGCCACCTTCTTGCCCGTGTGCACCGTGGCCGGCTGCGGGCGGATGAAACCGAGCTCGTAGGCCTTGTCGGCGATCGCCTGCTCGACCGTCTTGATCGCAACCGGCGTGTCTTCAAGGTTCAGCGTGCACGCTTCCTCGCAAGGGGCGGGGCAGACGCGGCCGGTGAATTCCGGGAAGTTGTTGGTCGAATGCAGGTTCTGGATCGCCGCTTCCCAGTTGTTGTTATAGACGAGGTCGTTCCAGTCAGGAATCTGGTTGTGCACCGGACAACCGGTCGGCCCATGGCAATAGGGGATGCCACAGTCCATGCAGCGCGCTGCCTGTTTCTGTACTTCCTGGTCCGACATCGGGATCGTGAATTCGCGGAAATGCCGGATGCGATCCGAAGCAGGCTGATACTTCGCCACCTGCCGGTCGATTTCAAGAAACCCTGTGACCTTACCCATATTTTCGTCCCTTACACTCATAACCGCCTCGCCTGCGGCCAGTTGTCCATCGTCAGCCTCGACAGCGGAGGCAGGTTGCTTCTTTCGACCGTCATCAAGCATATCCCTTGAGTGCCATCCACGCGTCTGCGCTGCCTGAGGCTGCTGCCGATCTGTGGGTCATTGAGATACTTCGGTCATCCGCCGCGCTGACGTTCACCAGCGCAACGGAAGTAAGCGTAATTACTCGGCCGCAATTCCCATGCGGGCGCGTTCCATTTCTTCCAGGGCACGGCGGTACTCGACCGGCATGACCTTGCGGAACTTCGGACGGTAGTCGACCCAGTTGTCCAGGATCTGCTTGGCGCGGGTCGAACCCGTGTAGTGCAGATGGTTGGAGATCAACTGGTAGAGACGCTCTTCGTCGTGGCGCGTCATGTCACCCGAGACGTCGACGCGTCCCTTGTGCATGAGGTCGCCGCCGTGGTGATGCAGCTTCTCCAGCATGTCGTCCTCTTCCGGAACCGGCTCGAGTTCGACCATCGCCATGTTGCACCTCTTGGCAAAATCGCCGGCTTCATCGAGCACATAAGCCACGCCGCCGGACATGCCGGCCGCAAAGTTGCGGCCCGTTGAGCCGAGTACGACGACGACACCGCCCGTCATGTATTCGCAGCCGTGGTCGCCCACGCCTTCGACGATGGCGATCGCACCGGAGTTGCGGACCGCGAAGCGCTCGCCCGCGACACCGCGGAAGTAGCACTCGCCTTCGGTCGCACCGTAGAGCACGGTGTTGCCGACGATGATGGAGTCTTCCGCGACGATCTTCGAATTCTCCGGCGGTCGGACGATGATCTTGCCGCCCGACAGGCCCTTGCCGACATAGTCGTTGCCGTCACCGATCAGGTTGAAGGTGATGCCGCGCGCTAGGAAGGCGCCGAACGACTGCCCGGCAGTGCCCCTGAGCGTCACGTTGATCGTGTCGTCCTTGAGGCCGCGGTGGTTGTAGCGCTTGGCGACTTCCCCGGAGAGCATCGCACCGGCCGAACGGTCGACGTTCTTGATGTCCACGTCGAAGGCAACCGGCGTCTTCGAGGTCAGCGCCGGCTGCGCCTCTTCGATCAGCTTGCGGTCGAGAATGTCGTCGATCGGGTGCTTCTGGCGGGTCGTCCAGTAGGTTGCATCCTTCGGCGCCTCGACCTTGTGGAAGATGCGGCTGAAGTCGAGACCCTTGGACTTCCAGTGCGCCAGCATCTCGTCCTTCTCGAGCAGCTCCGAAGCGCCGATGATGTCATCGAGCTTGGTGAAGCCGAGCGAGGCGAGGATTTCGCGCACTTCGTTGGCAACGAAGAAGAAGTAGTTGACGACGTGCTCGGGCGTGCCCTTGAAGCGCTTGCGCAGAACCGGGTCCTGCGTGGCAACCCCGACAGGACAGGTGTTCAAATGGCACTTGCGCATCATGATGCAGCCGGCAGCGATCAAAGGTGCCGTCGCGAAGCCGAATTCGTCGGCGCCGAGAAGCGCTCCGATGATGACGTCGCGGCCGGTCTTCAGGCCGCCGTCGACCTGCAGGGCGATGCGCGAGCGCAATCCGTTCAGCACCAGGGTCTGCTGGGTTTCGGCAAGGCCGATTTCCCACGGGCTGCCGGCATGCTTCAGCGAGGTCAGCGGCGATGCGCCGGTGCCGCCATCGAAGCCGGAGACCGTGATGTGGTCGGCGCGCGCCTTGGCAACGCCGGCCGCAACCGTGCCGACGCCGACTTCCGAGACGAGCTTGACCGACACATCCGACGTCGGGTTGACGTTCTTCAGGTCATAGATCAGCTGCGCCAGATCTTCGATCGAATAGATGTCGTGATGCGGCGGCGGCGAGATCAGGCCGACGCCCGGGGTCGAGTGGCGGGTCTTGGCAACCGTCGCGTCAACCTTGTGGCCAGGCAGCTGGCCGCCTTCGCCGGGCTTGGCACCCTGGGCCACCTTGATCTGCAGCATATCGGCATTGACCAGATACTCGGTTGTGACACCGAAGCGTCCCGATGCGATCTGCTTGATCGCAGAGCGTTCCGGGTTCGACGAACCATCCGGCAGCGGCATGTAACGGTCGGATTCTTCACCGCCCTCGCCGGTGTTGGACTTGCCGCCGATCCGGTTCATGGCGATCGCCAGCGTCGTGTGCGCTTCGCGGCTGATCGAGCCGAAGGACATGGCACCCGTCGAGAAGCGCTTGACGATATCGACCGCTGGCTCGACCTCGTCGACCGAGACCGACTTGCGACCGATCTGCTCGGCGCTCTTGATGTTGAAGAGGCCACGGATCGTGTTCATGCGCAGCGCCGAGGTGTTCACCATCTCGGCGAACTCGCGGTAGCGGTCTTCGGCATTGCCGCGAACGGCATGCTGAAGCGTAGCGACCGCATCCGGCGTCCAGGCGTGGCTTTCGCCGCGCATGCGGTAGGCATACTCGCCGCCGATGTCGAGCGTCGTCGCCAGCAGCGGATCCTTGCCGAAGGCGGAGGTGTGACGCGCAACAGTCTCTTCGGCGATCGCGGCGAGATCGACGCCTTCGATCATCGTTGCTGTGCCGAAGAAGTACTTGTCGACCAGCTCCTGCTGCAGGCCGATCGCATCGAAGATCTGGCCGCCGCAATAGGACTGATAGGTAGAGATGCCCATCTTCGACATGACCTTGAGGATGCCTTTGCCGACCGCCTTGATGTAGCGGTAGACGACTTCGCTGGCGTCGACTTCCTTCGGGAACTCGCCCTTGGCATGCATGTCGAGCAACGTGTCGAAGGCAAGGTAAGGGTTGATCGCTTCGGCGCCATAGCCTGCGAGCAGGCAGAAGTGGTGCACTTCGCGCGGCTCGCCGGTTTCGACGACGAGACCGACCGAGGTGCGCAGCCCTTTGCGGATCAGGTGATGGTGCACGGCAGCCGTCGCCAAAAGCGCGGGAATGGCGATGCGGTCCGGCCCGATCTGGCGGTCGGAGAGCACGATGATGTTGTAGCCGCCCTTGACCGCGGCTTCGGCGCGTTCGCAGAGACGGTCGAGCATTTCGGGCATGCCTTCGGCGCCGCGTTCGACATCATAGGTGAAGTCGAGCGTCTTGGTGTCGAAGCGGTCTTCCGTATGACCGATCGAGCGGATCTTTTCCAGATCACCATTGGTCAGGATCGGCTGGCGCACTTCCAGGCGCTTGGCGTTCGCCATGCCCGTATGGTCGAGAATGTTCGGACGCGGCCCGATGAACGAGACGAGGCTCATGACGAGCTCTTCGCGGATCGGGTCGATCGGCGGGTTCGTGACCTGCGCGAAGTTCTGCTTGAAGTAGGTATAGAGCAGCTTCGACTTTTCCGACATCGCCGAAATCGGCGTATCCGTGCCCATCGAACCCACGGCCTCCTGACCCGTGGTCGCCATCGGCGACATCAGGATCTTGGTGTCCTCGGTCGTGTAGCCGAAGGCCTGCTGGCGGTTGAGCAGCGAAACGTCGCGGCGCAGTGCACGCGGCTCGACCGGCTTCAGGTCTTCGAGGATCAGCTGCGTGCGATCCAGCCAGCTGCGATAGGGATGCTTGGTGGCAAGCTCGGACTTCACTTCCTCGTCGGAAACGATCCGGCCCTTTTCCATGTCGATCAGCAGCATCTTGCCCGGCTGCAGGCGCCACTTCTGGACGATGTCCTCCTCCGGGACCGGCAGCGTGCCGGCTTCAGAGGCAAGGATGACGCGGTCGTCATTCGTGACAAGATAGCGGGCCGGACGCAGGCCGTTGCGGTCGAGGGTCGCGCCGATCTGCTTGCCGTCGGTGAAGGCGACAGCCGCCGGTCCGTCCCACGGCTCCATCAGCGCAGCGTGATATTCGTAGAATGCCTTGCGCTCGGCCGCCATCGACTGGTTGCCGGCCCAGGCTTCCGGGATCAGCATCATCACGGCATGCGCCATGGAGTAGCCGCCGCGCACGAGGAACTCGAGCGCGTTGTCAAAACAGGCCGTGTCGGACTGGCCTTCATAGGAGATCGGCCAGAGCTTGGAGATGTCGTCACCGAAGAGCGGCGAAGAAACCGAGGCCTGACGTGCCGCCATCCAGTTGACGTTGGAGCGCAGCGTGTTGATTTCGCCGTTGTGGGCGACCATGCGATAGGGGTGCGCCAGCTTCCACGATGGGAAAGTGTTGGTGGAAAAGCGCTGGTGCACGAGGGCAACCGCCGACTCGAAACGCGGGTCCGACAGGTCCTTATAGTAAGCCCCGACCTGGTAGGCCAGGAACATGCCCTTGTAGACAACGGTCGCCGACGACAGCGACACCGGATAGAAGTTGCTCTCCTCGCCATCAAACTCGTCGTAGATGCGGTTGGAGATCACCTTGCGCAGCGTGAACAGGCGACGCTCGAACTCGTCGTTCGTCGCAGCATCCTTGCCCGCGCCAATGAAGACCTGCACGTGATGCGGCTCGGTCGCGGCAATCTCGGGCGCCTTGGAAAGCGAGGAGTTGTCGACGGGCACATCGCGGAAGCCGAGGAAGACCTGACCTTCCTCGACGATGACGTCCTGGATCACCTTCTTGAAGTGCGCGATCTGCTTTTCGTCGCGCGGCATGAAGATGTGACCCATGCCGTATTCGCCGACCTTCGGCAGGGTGATACCCTGCCTGGCCATTTCCTCGCGGAAGAAGCGGTCCGGGATCTGCACGAGGATGCCAGCGCCGTCGCCCATCAGCGGATCGGCGCCGACGGCACCGCGGTGCGTCAGGTTCTCGAGAATAAAAAGACCGTCCTTGACGATCTGGTGCGACTTCTGACCCTTCATATGGGCGACGAAGCCGACGCCGCAGGCATCATGCTCGTTGCGCGGGTCGTAAAGCCCCTGTTTTCGCGGCAGACCGGAGGCGAATTTACGCGCATTGGCCGTCGCACGCGTCGTTGCCGCTGCGAACTGGTCAAAACCCGTGGATGGCGTCTTCGTCATCATTCCCTCCTGTCAGAGCCCGCAAGCTGGCGGGCGGCTTCTTGTCCCACGTCGCCCCTGATCCTAGGTTCGGCGCGTGACAGCTCTGTTGCATTGTCGAAGATCCGGTCGCCGGCGGCGGGCTCTCCAGGGAAAGCAACCGTTGCGCTCCCGCGCCTGCCATCCGCCTCCGCACGCGGGCTTCTGCCCGCATTTGAAGAACTATAGCGTGAAACCCCACGAGTGTAAGGTTTTTTGGCGCCTCTTCGGCCATCGCGGCCAAAATAGGACAGCAACCCTGTCCTAATTCACTCGATCTATGCCAGAAACATCCCGCCCGCGCAAGAGCGCTGAATCAAAAAAACGTCGATCAACGACAGAATATTACCTTGCGCGTCAGAGAATGAGACATAAAATTACGCATCTCCGCATTATTTTGTCTATTGATTGCTGAAGTCAATTTTTGTGATGGATTCCAGGCCGCCCCTTTGACCCGTGGAGGCGATAGCGTAATGTCGCCGCCCGAACCTGATCCCACCACATCCAAGCGGTCTCCTTTCATGTATTTTGCATCCGACAACTGGGCAGGCGCCCATCGATCCATCGCCGAACGTCTGCTCCGGGAATCCGACGGCTTTGCCGCGGCCTATGGCGCAAGCGATCTCGATCGGCGCGTCGAGCGACGCTTTGCCGAAGTCTTCGAGCGCGAGGTCGCAGTGCTGTTCGTCGCGACAGGCACGGCGGCGAACTCGTTGTCGCTTGCCAGCGTCCAGCGCCCCGGCGGAATTACCTTTTGCCATTCCGACGCGCATGTGATCGCCGACGAATGCGGCGCACCCGACTTCTTCAGCGGCGCCCGCCTGCTCGGCGTTCCCGGTGCAGAAGCAAAGATCGATCCGGCAAAACTCAAGGAGAAGATCGCAGCCTTCCCGCAGACAGCCGTGCAACACGGGCGAGCAACGGCTGTGACGATCACCCAGGCAACGGAGGCCGGTACGGTCTACACGCTGTCGGAAATCGACGCGATCGCCGCAATCGCCCGGAAAGATAAGCTACCCCTCCACATGGACGGTGCACGCTTTGCCAACGCCCTCGTCTCCCTCGCTGCCAGCCCGGCTGAGATGACCTGGAAGCGCGGCGTAGACATGCTGTCCTTCGGTGGCACGAAGAACGGCTGCTGGTGCGCGGAGGCGATCGTCTTCTTCAATCCCGAACAGGCCAAGGAGATGCCGTTCATCCGCAAGCGCGCGGCCCAGCTTTTCTCCAAGTCACGCTTCATCGCCGCCCAGTTCGATGCCTATTTCGAGAACGATCTCTGGCTCGACCTTGCCCGCCATGCAAACGGCATGTCCGACCGCCTGCGCGCCGGCATCAAAGCAAGCAACTTGGCTCGCCTCGCGTGGCCGACCTCGGCCAACGAAGTCTTTGCAGTCATCCCGAAGAGCGCGGCCAAAACCGCCGAGGAGAAGGGTGCGAAATTCTACGAGTGGCCAGTGCCGCCGGCAACGCCCGAGCTCGTCGGCCCGGGTGAGACGCTGGTCCGGTTCGTTACCAGCTTTGCGACGACAGAGGCAGATGTCGATGGTTTCCTGGGCTGCCTTGCGGACTGAGTTGCCGGGCTCAATTCTGATGCCCCGTGACGGCGGATTGCGGCTTGCCGCTGTCCGTCGTTTTCGCGTCGTGTCCGGCCACGACAATCAGCATCACACAGGCAACCAGCCCGGATACGAAGAGTACGCCATACGTCATCGGTCCGTTCTCCTTGCCCCGAAGATCGACCATCAGGCGTGGAGCCTAGACGCCGAACCTAACCAGAGGCCTAAGCGACAGGGTTGAGAGCGTCTTAAGATGGTAAGTAGCCCATTAACTCTTGAGGCAAGAGGCAAACCGAAATTGCCCCAGGATAAAGCGGAAATGCGGGACAGCACATGGTTGATTGCCGATCCGCTGGCCACCCTGCCTTAGCCGCGCTATCAAGGGGGGCACCGGTCTGAAATCGGAAAACAGCGAAGGTGACCCGAATGGAAATCCGTCCTGAACAGCCGAGCGACATTACGGCGATCCGTCAGATAACAAAGGCGGCTTTCGCACCGATGGAATATGGCGGCCAAACAGAAGCAGAGATCGTCGACGCTCTCCGCGAAGCGGGCGCTTTGACGGTCTCGCTCGTCGCGGTCCAGGATGGTGCCGTTGTAGGGCATATCGCGTTTTCGCCTGTTGCGATCGATGGCCAAGACAGGGGCTGGTATGGACTCGGACCGGTCTCGGTCAGGCCGGACCGTCAAAAAGAGGGCATTGGCAGCAAGCTCATTCGCGACGGCTTATCGCGGCTTGCCAATGTCGGAGCCAGAGGCTGCGTCGTTCTCGGCGATCCCGGCTACTACACGCGCTTCGGCTTCCAGAATGAGGCCAATCTGATCTTTGAGGCTGCGCCTGCGGAATATTTCATGCACTTGGCGTTCGACGGCCACACGCCTGCGGGCAAAGTCAGCTATCACGACGGCTTCAATGCCGCTTGATAGGGAAGCTGAGGTCTTGCAGACAAGATCGCCGTCTCGATAGCGCATGCTAGGAAACTGATTTCGCGACTGTTCGTCCGGCGGCTGACAGCCATGTCATGCGTTGGCGCGAAGGCTACGTACCTTGCCAAGAATATCATCCGATAGGGCTGAAACCAGTGCTTGGTCCGCCCCTTTTCGCGGCACCAGCACAAACTCGACATCCTCAAGCATCGGCAGCTTGCCTTTGCCGATCTCCTTCAACCCTGATGGCGCCATGCTGCGTGGCTGCACCAGAACGCCCATCCCCGCCCGCGCTGCCGCCGTCAGTCCGCTGAGGCTGCCGCAGGTGCAGACGATCCGCCAGGCGACCTGGCTGCGCCCCAACGCTTCGAGTGCAATGCTGCGCGTCACGCTCGGCGGCGGGAAGGCGATCAATGATAGCGGCCTACTGCTCAATACATGCTCGGGATCGCGCGCCAGCCAGACGAGTGGCTCGCGATAGACCAGTCGCCCGCGGGCATCGCCAAGCCGGCGCTTCGCCAGCACGAGGTCGATCTCGCCATTGTCCTGCATCTCGTAAAGCGTCCCAGAGAGCGCAACCGTCAATTCGAGATCGACCGACGGGTGCGAGCGGACGAAATCCTCGAGCACTGCCGGCAGCTGGCTGGTCACGAAGTCTTCCGACACGCCGAGCCGGAGATTGCCGCGCAGCTTCTGTCCCCTGAATTGCGACTGAACCTGTGCCTCGATCGCCAGCATCGCCCGCGCATGACTGAGCAGCGCCTCGCCGTCGGTCGTCAGCAGCACCTTGTGGGTGTCGCGCGCCAGCAACCGCCGTCCGACGGCGCTTTCGAGCCGCTGGATGTGCTGGCTGACGGTCGATTGGCCAAGCCCTAGCCTTTCGGCGGCAAGCGTGAAGCTTCCCATCTGTTCGACGGCAACAAAACTGCGCAGTTGCGTAAGATCAAGCATGGCAATCCAGAAATACGATAACTGTTATTCCTTGCATCCTGTATCATAATGGAAGAAAGACAAATGATCTACTGATCTCCATGAGTGTCCGCCATGCGCCGTTTTCTACCCGATAACTTTACGATGCTACTCGTCTGCACCGTCATCCTCGCCTCGCTGCTGCCGGCCAAAGGCGCTTTTGCCGGCTATTTCGGGATCGCGACGAACCTGGCGGTGGCGCTTCTCTTCTTTCTGCACGGCGCACGTCTGTCGCGCGACGTCGTGATCGCCGGCCTGCTGCACTGGCGGCTTCATCTTGTCATCCTGCTGACGACGTTCGGACTTTTCCCGATCCTTGGCCTCGGCCTCGGCTTCGTGCCTGAATGGATACTGCCGAAGCCGCTCTATCTCGGGATCCTGTATCTGAGCGTTCTGCCATCGACGGTGCAGTCGTCGATCGCCTTCACCTCGATGGCGCGCGGCAACGTCCCGGCAGCCATCTGCTCGGCATCGGCGTCGAACATCTTCGGCATGTTCCTGACACCGCTGCTGGTCGGGCTGCTGTTTTCCGTCGGCGGCCATGGCGGCTTTTCGTGGAACGCGCTGCAGCAGATCCTTCTCCAACTGCTGCTGCCCTTCGTCGTCGGCCAGTTGCTTGAGCCGTGGATCGGCGGCTGGATCCGCGCGAAGAAGAGGCTTCTGATGCCTGTCGACCGCGGCTCGATCCTGATGGTCGTCTATCTCGCCTTCAGCTCGGCGGTCGCCGAGGGTCTGTGGCACACCTTCTCGATCGGCGACATCGCCGCGGTCATCGTCGCCGACACAGTGCTGCTCGCCTTCGTGCTATGCTTCACCATGTTTGGCAGCCGTCTCCTCGGCTTCAACAAGGCCGACGAGATCACCATCACCTTCTGCGGCTCGAAGAAGAGCCTTGCCAGCGGCGCGCCGATGGCGAGCGTTATCTTTGCCGGGCAATCGGTCGGCGCGATCGTGCTTCCACTGATGCTGTTCCACCAGATCCAGCTGATGGTCTGCGCCGTGATCGCGCAGAAATATGCAGCCAAGGCAGCGCACCACGTGACCGAAGAGGAAGCCGAGGAAGCGGCAAGCCCGGCCTGACATCGGACGACAAAAAGGCGGCGCTCACACGAGCGCCGCCTGCATGATTGGCCTGGGAGGACCGATTAGTTGGCGACCTGCGCCTCGATGGCCTTCGGCGCGCTGACCGGCTCAGCCGCAATCGCGATCTTGCGCGGCTTCATGGCTTCCGGAATGCTGCGAAGCAGATCGATGTGGAGCAGACCGTTCTTCAACGAAGCGGCGGTGACCTCGACGTGATCGGCAAGCTGGAAGCGGCGCTCAAAGGCGCGCTTGGCAATGCCGCGATAGAGGAACTCGCTACCTTCCGCATTGTCTTCGCTCTTTTCACCCTTGACGGTCAGAGCGTGGGCCTGCGCCTCGATGAAGATTTCGGTCTCATCAAAACCGGCAACGGCCATGGTGATGCGATAGGTGCTCTCGCCGGTACGCTCGATATTGTAGGGCGGATAGGTCTGGCCCTGATCAGGCTGACCGAGACTGTCGAGCATGGTGAAAAGACGGTCGAAACCGACGGTGGAACGATAAAGGGGAGAGAAGTCTACGTGACGCATGATGTCCTCCTGAGGAAGCGACGTGTTGCGATAATTGCCCCTGAAACCCCTTGATCGGCAGCTTCGGGACGGGTGGACAGGCCCGTTTGGCGCCTGCAGGAATGAGATGGGGATGGCTTTTGCGCAGTTCAAGACCCTGGCGCAGGAGCGAACTCACGTTGCGTGAACCGCATATGAATAGCCGGTTCGGAAGCCATTCATGCGTGGAGGATTAGGAATCACGCCATCGGGTGACACTGGCCCGATGGCTGGAGTGTATCGTCCCTTCGTCTTCAGCCCGATCTCCGGCCGGCATCGCGGAACCTCAAGTTCCGCATGCCGGTCTTTTTTTGAACGGTTGAGCTCGAAGACGAGGACGGTCCGTCGCGTGTCAGACCGACGGCTCCTTCGCACGCGCGTTGATCTTCTCGCAGGCATCCTCGAACGGATCGCGCATCGGCACCAAGGGCGAAGCGCCGAGCAGAAGAAGCGCCTGCAAATGTTTCCAGCCGCCTTCCTCGCCGAGCACCGGCGCATAGGAAGTCATCGGGGTGCGCTCCTCACCGGCATAAAGGCGTTCGTACTCCGCAAAATTGGAGAAGTTTTCGTGATCGCTGTCCGAGGGATGGAAAGTCTCGGCCGCAGCGCCCTCAGCAAGGATGACTTCATGCGTGTTGAGCAGGACGGCATAGTATTCGATCGACGTGTCGTCCGCAGGAACGATTGGCGCAATCGTCGTGCCGTTCACGAGATCCTTCACGCGGATCAGAACGCCATTCAGCAACAGCGCATGCCCAGGTGATAGGTAGAGATCAGAATGTGGCGTATGCTCATCCAGTGCATGGCGCGAGACTCGGATCGGCACGACACCGTCATGCCAGCGCGTGCCACTCTTCTTGAACATTTGGCGACCGACCCACCTGATCGACCGGTTACCCCCGTGCGGAAGCGCAACGCGATCGCCGATCCGAAGATCCTCGACCCGCTTTTCACCGCAATCTGTCAGGATCGATGTCCCACGCAAGAAGCAATGCGCCCCGCCGCCACCATTCCCGTTTCCACCGGAGTTGCCGTTCCCGCCGCCACCAGAATTGCCATGCCCGCTTCCGCCAGAACCACCGCGCCCCCAGCGCCGTCCCATGGCACGTGCGGGAGAAGAGGAAACTGCCGTTGCCAATGCGGCGACGCTCGCGAGGCGAGCGCCGGCGGCAGCGGCCACGCCTAGAAAATGCCTGCGCGCGGTATTGCGGGGCAGCTTTGGATCTTCCGTGGATAACATGCTGGCTTCCTTTGGAACGAGTAATACTACTCCATGGTACAATAAGTTGCATTGCATTGAACTTCGCAGAATAGCGCTAACGCCTACTCAAAAGGGAGTATACGAAGCCCGCCACAAGCCACGCCGGCTCAAGAAGTTTGCGCAGTGACGACAGATTCGACTTTTTGCTCTACCGCAGGTTGGCCACGCATCTTTCTTTCATTTGACATGGCGATCGCCTATCCGCTTTACTCGACAGGCGAATCCGCGAAGGACACGATCGATCAGCCATGGAACCAGTCCTTTTCTCGACCCCCGACAATCCGATACCGGAGAACCGCGCGGAAGGCTTCTTCGAGACGCATGATGGCCATCGCCTGCGCTATGCCGTCTTCCGCTCTGATGCGCCGGTAGCGAAGGGCACGGTCGTCCTCCTCCAGGGCCGCAACGAATATATCGAGAAGTATTTCGAGACGATCCGCGACCTGACGGCCAGTGGCCTCTGGGTTGCAACATTCGATCTGCGCGGCCAGGGCGGCTCCGACCGGCTTCTGAAGAATCGTCAATACGGTCACGTCCGCCGCTTCATCGATTACGAGCACGACCTCGACACGTTTCTCGAGAAGATCGTGCTGCCGGATACCCGCCTGCCCTTCTTCATCCTCGCGCATTCGACCGGAGCGTTGATCGCGATGTCCGCCGCCCCCTACCTCTCGACGCGCATCGAGCGCATGGTGCTGACAGCCCCCTTTATCGGCCTCTCGGGCCAGGCAGCATCGGAAGGTACGATCCGAGCGCTCGCTGGGGTCGCCTGTTCGCTCGGTCTCGGCTCGTTTCCGCTGACGCGCAAGCTCAAGGAACAGCCGTTCCGCGACAACCCTCTGACATCGGACCAGACGCGGTTCGAGCGCAACGTTGGTGTTGCCGCGGCCCATCCGGAATTGACGCTCGGGCCCCCGACGGCACGCTGGCTGCACGATTCGTTCCTAACGATCGACCGCGTGACGTCACCGAACCATCTGTTCTCGATCACCATTCCGACGGTCGTCATCGCGCCGACGCGCGACGAGATCGTGCCCTACATCGCGCAGGAGCGTATCTCGCGCTATTTCCGCGCCGCCCAGTTCGTCCCGATCAACGGCGCGCGGCATGAGGTGCTGCAGGAACGCGACGTCTACCGCAAGGCAGCGCTCGCAGCCTTTCACGCCTTCATTCCCGGTAGCGATGCCGAGGCCGTCGAGGAAGTCGAAGATTTTGGCACCTAGCCCGGCCGCCATCCGAGCGACCTCGGCAAGTGCCGATGGCTGCTACCGATTGAGGACAGCCATCGCCTGCTCGTAGACGGCGCGGCTTCCCGCGGCGATGATCGAGCCGCCGTTTTCCGGGCGCCCGCCATCCCAGGTCGTGATGAGCCCTCCGGCATTCTCGATGATGGGGATGATGCCGCCGACATCGTAGGGCTTCAGACTGTTTTCGATAACCAGGTCGACGTGGCCGGCAGCGAGCAAAGCGTAGGCGTAGCAATCCGTGCCGTAGCGGAAGAGCCGCACCTGGCTCTCGATCTCTCTGTACTTGTCCATCTCCGCGCCCGTGAAAAGATGCGGTGAGGTGGTGAAGAGAATGGCGTTCGCCAGCGCACCGCAATCGCGAACCTGCAGCCGGCGCTCTCCCTCCGGACCGTTGTAGATGGAACCATGCGCATCCGCGAAATAACGTTCGCCGGTAAAGGGCTGCTCGATCATCCCCATAATGGCCCGGCCATGTTGCTGCAGGCCGATCAGCGTTCCCCAGACGGGCACGCCGGAAATAAAGGCACGCGTGCCGTCGATCGGGTCGATAACCCACACGTATTCGCGGTCCAGGCCGATGCTGCCGTGCTCTTCACCAAGGATGCCGTGATCCGGGAAATGCTCCTCGATCAGCGCGCGAATGGCGACCTCAGCCGCCCTGTCGCCCTCGGTGACCGGGTCAAAGCCGCCCGACAGCTTGTTGGTCACGTCGAGCCCGGAACGGAAACGCGGCAGTGTCTCGGCCTTGGCGGCCTCCGCCAAGCGGTTGAAGAACGAGCGATCAGGCAACATGGTGAAATCCATCGGTGGCGCGCGAGTGGCGCTTTTCATAGCGGAATTGCGGCCGGTTGCAAACGAGAGCGGCAGCTTTTAGCCGGCTGCACATTATTTTTGCACTGCAAAATTCTGATTGACAATTGTGCACCGCAATAGTAGCGTTTGCTCACAGTCTTCTGACTGTAAATACCCTCCTTGGGTGTTTCCTCCCTAGACTTGGACCGCCGCAAGGCGGTCTTTTTTTGGCAGTCTAGACGGCTCACTCGGCAGCCAGGGCAGAATCTGTCGCGAACTGCGCCACATAGACCGCCAACTGGCGCATGAAGGCGGTGATCGCTCCGACGACCAAGGCGAAGTCGGCACGCTTCTCCAGCGTCATTTCGTCGACATAGATCGACCGGTTCACTTCGATTTGCAGCGCATGCAGCCCGCGTGACGGGCGGCCGTAATGCTCGGTGATGAACCCGCCGGCATAGGGCTTGTTACGGATCGCGGTGAAGCCCATCTCCTCGAAAATGGCGACGGCGGCGCGCGACACCTCTGCCGAGGCACTGGTGCCGTAGCGGTCGCCGATGATGAAATCCGGCCGCGCATTGCTGCCGGCCACGCGAACATTACCCGGCATGGAGTGGCAGTCGATCAGCACGCCGAAGCCGAACTGCACATGCGTGCGGGCAATCAGCCGCCGCAGCGCCGCATGATACGGCTTGTAGACGCTCTCGATACGATCCAGCCCCTCCTGCACCGACAGCCGCCGGGTGTAGATCTCCATGTTCTCCGCAACGATGCGCGGAATAGTGCCAAGCCCGCCCGCCACGCGCAGCGAATTGATGTTTGCGTAAGGCGGCAGCAGACCGTCGAACATGCGCGGATCGAGCTCGTAAGGCTCGCGGTTCACATCCAGATAGGCGCGCGGAAAGTTTGCAAGCAGGAGTGGCGCCCCAAGCGCGCTCGCATCGGCGAACAGCTCATCGACATAGTGGTCTTCGGAGCGACGTATGGAAACGCCTTCGAGACGCGACTGGGCGATGAACTCAGGAGGATAGATGCGCCCGCTGTGCGGCGAGTTGTAGACGAATGGAATGGTGTGCGACAAAGGCTCCCGGACCTCGAAAAGTGCGTATTCGGGGATTTCGTGCACCCTTGTTCCCTCTTTACCATGCCAGGAGGCTATTGCTTCGCCCATGTTGCCAGTTGCCGCACGGCAAGTCCATACTATCTCATGGGGATGACGGCCCGGACGGCCTCTTCACCGGTTGTTTACTGGGCGAACTCTAGTGTAAATGGCTGGAGCCCCACGCATAAATTACTGATCAGCGGTCTGGATAATGACTCAGAAGATACTTCTTGCAGAAGACGACAACGACATGCGCCGCTTCCTTGTGAAGGCGCTTGAAAAGGCAGGCTACAAAGTCCTCTCTTACGACAACGGCGCCAGCGCCTATGACAGGCTTCGCGAAGAACCCTTCTCGCTGCTCCTGACCGATATTGTCATGCCCGAAATGGATGGCATCGAACTGGCGCGCCGCGCGACCGAACTCGATCCGGACCTCAAAGTGATGTTCATCACCGGATTCGCGGCCGTCGCGCTGAACCCCGATTCGAAGGCACCGAAAGACGCCAAGGTTCTTTCCAAGCCCTTCCACCTGCGCGACCTCGTGGAGGAAGTGAACAAAATGCTTGCCGCATAAGGCTTCCGGCAGCGCGTGTCACAAAACCGAAAAAAGCCTATTGACGGCAAAAAAGGTTTGTGGTCTATGCGCCGCCATCGGATGGGCGTGTAGCTCAGCGGGAGAGCACTACGTTGACATCGTAGGGGTCACAGGTTCAATCCCTGTCACGCCCACCATCCAATTACTTGATATTCAAGATGTTTTTGGCTCCTTCGGGAGCCTTTCACATATTTCCCGGTAGGTTCATTGAACCTTGGGAATGTCGGGTTTGCCCGGCCTTTTTTGTTGGCCGTAACTCGTCTGTAGCCAGGCGCAAAGGCCGTTGTGGTAGCGTTCGGATTGCGATTCGCCGTCTTCCCCGGAGCCCTTACTAACAATGACCAATCTCATCTCCGTTCTTTTCGGGATTACCTACCTGGGGATGGCGCTCGGGCGCGTCCCGGGCCTGCGGATCGACCGTGCAGGTATCGCCCTCGTCGTCGCTGTCGTGCTCGTCGCCGTCGGTGCGGTACCAGGCGACGCGATGGGCGAGGCTATTCACTTTCCGACGCTGCTACTGCTCGGCGGCTTGATGATCATGTCCGCACGGGTCGGCGCTAGCGGGTTCTACAGCGCGGTCGCCGTGTGGATCGCCGCGCAGGCGGGACGGCCACATCGCCTGCTTGCCTTGACGATTGCCATCGGCGGCATCCTCTCGGCCTTCCTCGTCAACGACATCGTTGTCTTCGCGATGACCCCGCTATTGTGCGCGGGCCTTTCCGCCCGCAATCTCGATCCCCGCCCCTTCCTTTTTGGGCTTGCTGCGGCAAGCAACGCCGGCTCGGCGGCGACCCTGATCGGCAACCCACAGAACATCCTCATTGGCCAGGCGGGCGCGCTCAGCTTTTGGGGCTATTTCGCCGACGCGGCAATTCCATCGGTTGCGGCACTTTTCATCAGTTACGGGTGCGTGGCGTATGTCTGGCGGGCAAGCCTCGGCACGCCACCCACCGACGCACCGACCGAAACGGTCGCCTTCGATCGTCTTCAGGTCGGCGTATGCGGTTTGGCACTCGCCGTCTTGCTCATTTTGTTTGGGTCCCCGCTCCCACGGGAGATTTCGGCCCTACTGGTCGCCGCTTGCCTGATTATCAGCCGGACGCTCCCGACTAGGCAGCTTCTCGATGAAATCGATGTACCTTTGCTCATCCTGATTGCAGCGCTGTTCGTGATCAACGACGCGTTCGCCCGCACTGGATTTCCGGAGCAGGCCGTACACATACTTGCCGACTATAATCTGTTGCCCGATCGGGTTTCATCGTTGGTGCCGATTTCGCTGCTTCTCAGCAATACGATCGGCAACGTCCCTGCCGTCGTGATGATCCTGAAAGTTTGGCACGGGATTCCGGAAGGCACGCTCGTCGGGCTCGCCATCCTTTCCTCGCTCGCCGGCAACCTGTTTCTCGTCGGCAGCCTCGCAAACCTGATCGTGGCCGAACGTGCGTCGGTGCAAGGCATACACCTGACGTTTCGCGACCATGCGAAAGCCGGTGTGCCGATCACAATTCTTTCCATGCTGGTTGCCGGGCTTTGGCTTTGGATCGGTGGCTACATGCCGATGTAAGTCACGGGTTCAATCCCTGTCACGCCCACCATTCGAATTCAAGGGCTTAGCGGAAAACCGCTAAGCCCTTTTCCGTTTCTGGATGCTGGATTAAGCCCCACTTGCGCGCAGTGCCGCGAGCGCCGCTGCCACGGCAAGAAACGGGTGGGCGGCTTCGGTCTTTGCGCATTTAATGCTCCGATCCCAAGAGCTTTGGAGGCACACCATGTCGCCATTTCTAGCGCTGCACGCCGTTGCCGCTGAACGCGGCGAAGGTCTTCTGCCGGAGCTGCTGGTGGCTTTGCGCCGTCACGAAGAAAATCGTCTGGAAACGACGCCGCGGGGTAGCAGACTCTGACGGCCGGCCATACGAGGATGGCCGTTTGCCTTCCGACATCAATTCGCGGCCTCTCGTTGAGGCGTCGCCTCGATATCAGCCGGGAGAGGCGCGCCTCCGCTTGCGACGCTACGGATTATTGTAAAAGGATCCGCTGTCGTAAACACAGGCGTAGTCGAGCACGCACTGCTTTCCCATCGCATCCCGGACATTGGCGGTGGAGCGCGCATAGCCCAACCCACACTTGGCGGGTGGATAGCGAAAGCTGCTGCCGCCGAAGCCGGAGCGGACGAACACCTTCTTGTTTTGGCGGATAATCTGCGAGATTTGGCTGCAGGTGTGAGCGCGAGCATCGACGTTCAGTGCCCCAGCAGAAAAGGCTGTCGACGGCACCATGAGCGTGGCCGCCAAAATTGCAGCACTGAAGGCAGCACCAGATGCAGCGCCCATTTCGCGCTCCCTCGGAATGAGCATGGCCGGAGGCCGACTATACTCGTTTTTGGCGAACCGACAAATCGGCTGCCATACCCCCGAAGTCCCCGCTTGCGCGATAGACACACCAACCCGTAAACGATGCGCGCTGGTCCTGGCAGAACGCCCGCCAATCAGCGGGCGCTTCGTCCGATTTTCGTGCGCAAGCAGCAGCCCATGCTACATGCACGCAGCCGCCGATTTCATTGCCGCCTCGGCAAGCGCCTTCGTCTTGTGCGAGCTTCCGACAGCCATAGCGGCCTTGCCGTCAGGGCGCTTCGGCACGACGCTGCATTTGTTGCTGTTCGGAGCATGTTCCACATAATAGTGGCTACTTGCGGCGAGCGCCGGAGCGACGCCGAAGGCCAGGATAGCAACACTCAGAGCGATTTTCCTGATCATCGCATTTCCTCCATCTTAGCTTAACCGGCAGTCTCGCTGCCAGGCCAAGAGGTAGCTATCGCGCCCGATGGGTTTCGACCAAGCGTCATTTCACCGCATGTCCCCGTCTGCTTGGCCCGAATGACCGCACGGCAAACGCGGTCGATTGCCAAGATTGAAAGTCGAGCCTATCGACCAATTTCGAACACAGAAGAATGGCAAGTCGCTGCCCATACAACAGCACTGCCGAGATACGACGAGGTAAAGACATGAAACTGGCAACTTTGGCCGCCGCTTCGCTGCTCGCCGCAACACTGACGACAGCAGCGGACGCAGCCCCGCAAAACTTCCCCGGCGCCCCCGGAGCGCTAACGCTTTCCGGCAAATGCGCCAAGCTCGTCGTTGGCAAGGTCGACGCGACGAAGGGTTGCGAAGGCGAACTCGCAAGCGTGACGCTTGTGAATGGCCAAGTCACCTTCATCTTCACCTCGGGAGGCAAGATGCTGGGCTTTCAAGGCGATGGTACGGCCATCAAGCCCGCCTCCAACGGCAATGCTCGCATGCCACTCAACCTGGTGGTGACGGGCGTCGGCCAGAAGATGACCGGTCAAGTGAAAGTTGCCGGCACCTGCACGATGGGGAACCCGTACGGCGGCAAGCCGGTTGCCATCGAATGCACGGCCGAAAGCAAGGACACGGCCTTTGCCGGCAGCTTCCGCACCAATGGCAAGGCGCCGAAGCAGAAGTAGCCCACCGTTTGCTGGTACAGGCCAGGCTCAGGCACACCAGGCGCCATTCGCGCCGGGTTTGCGGGCCAAGCCCTCGTTGATCATCTGCATACCGATCGACAGGCCATCGCGCGACACGACGTGCGGCGCACCGGCCTTGCCAGGCTGCCCGGCCGGGTTCATCGAGAAGGATCCGGAGTTCAGGATGTTCAAGAGCCGCAGCTTGGCAGCAAAGCCAAGCCGCTTCTCGTTGTCGCAACGAGCCGTCTCGATGCCGGGGCTCACGACGTCGGCAATGGCGATCTTCTCGCCCTTGTACCAGAACGTGCCTCCATCGGCGACGCAGTTGATGTGCTCTCCCTGCCCGCAATAACCAAACGCGGCCTTGCCGGTCTGCGCTTGCGCGGGTGAGATGGAGACCGGAATCGCTTTTTCCGGGACGACAGGCGCCTTGGCCGGAATCGGCACGGCGGCAGGTGGTACCATGCGCGGCGCCGCGGTGATCGAGGCGGTCTGCCTCGGGCTGGAATCGCGTGCAGGTTCGCTGCGCACGACCGAGGCCGGCCGGGAAACGATGGACGCCGGCGCGTGCGCGGCCAACATCGGCCTCACGCTCTTCCAGTTGTCGTAAATCGCAATGCCACCAACGGCGATGACACCGATGATTATCCAGGGCAGAGCGCTTCCACCTCCCCTTCCCTTCGATCGTGCCGATGATTTGCGGCGGCGGGTCGCAGTCTTTGCCATCTATCCGATTCCCGTGAACGCACGGATTATCGCCGGGCAATCCTTTCCGAAAGGTTGCTGACATTTTCCCTGAGTTGGGGTTGCGCCATCCGGACCAGCAGGTGGTTTTCCGGCGCAAGCTGCACTCCGCTATTGACCGGTAGCGTTCTTGGCCACCGTTGCTACGACTTGCGGATAATTCATCTTGCAGGAGGTGGAACCGCGGTTCGAGCGATCCCGATCATCAGAGTGACGATCCATGATGCTGCGAAGCGCCTGACGAAGCGGCATCTACAATCGCCGCACCGCAGGGGACGCCGTGTCCGGCCTCAAGCGCGTCGGCGGGTCCCAACGAGAGTCCAGCGAATTCGTGATCTCGATTCTTTTTGGATCGATCTGAATATCAGCGGCCGTGCGAAGCGCTTGCCATTCGATCTCGTGCTTCATGTAAATGTCGTGCGGCACCAAAGTTGTTTTCATCCTTCTCACCGGTTGTCGCGAGTAAAAACGTCAGGGTTGCAAGCACCGATGCGTCAGCGGGCCGGCTTTGCGATCGTGGAATCGTCCTCCACGGCCGGTTTCGGCCCACGCTTCGAAAGATCGCCGCCGGTTACGTGGGCGGGAACGTGGACGTCGTCGAAAACGCCGTGCGGCAGCGTCAGATCGACCTGATGTGGAGGCAGCACTTGCGCCTTCTGCATTCGGTTGGGGCGCGCTCGCTTCATTCGGTCGGATTTTTCCGTCCGTTTGTCGGGAGTGTGGGTCGAGGGGTGCATTCGTCGGCCTCCTTTTTATTGCGCATAACACTGGTGAACGAGGGACTAACGACCGCGATGCCGGATGGTTCCAAAGAAAAGACAAAGCGCATCGCGCCGATCTTGACTGGCGTGGGAAGTTCACTACCTTCGCCTTATCCCGCGGCCTCGGACATCGGCCGACGGGTGAACCTGGTGCCGGGCCCCTCTGGCGAGAGTTATTACGGCGCTCTCGTGATGTCGGTACCGCCTGCAGCTTAAGCCGGCGGATTTTCATTGATGAAAAAGCTCACCATGCCTCACGCGCATGCCCTTTGTGGTATGTCGCGTTTTTCACGCACATATTCCCTGTTCGACAAGGCTCGTGGCTGCGAGGTGCGGCCATGACCAACAATTCCTCGCAGAAATCGACGCTCGGCTATTTCCGCTGGGCCTTCATCGTCACCTTCCTCGGTCTCATCTTGGGCGCAGCCCTCGGCTGGCAGGCCACCGGCACCATCGGCGGCATGGCGACCGTCTTCTTCGTCTGCACGGTGCTCGCCGTGCTGGAGATCTCGCTCTCCTTCGACAACGCCATCGTCAATGCCAACAAGCTGAAGGAGATGACGCCGGCCTGGCAGCATCGCTTCCTCACCTGGGGTATCGTCATCGCCGTCTTCGGCATGCGTATCGTTTTCCCGCTCGCGATCGTCGCCATCGCCGCCAACATCGGCCCCTGGGAAGCCTTGGTGCTCGCAGCCCGCGAGCCGGCCGAATATGCCCGCATCATGAACGACGCGCACCTGCCGATCGCCGCCTTCGGTGGTACCTTCCTGATGATGGTCGGCCTCAACTACTTCTTCAACCATGAGAAGGACGTCCACTGGATCGCCGGGCTTGAAAAGCTCATGGCCCGTTCCGCCACGATCAAAGGCATCGAGATCGCCTTCGTTCTGGCGCTGGTCCTGATCTTCTCGTCCTTCCTTGGCGACGAAGAAGCCAGCACCTTCGTCCATTGCGCCATCTACGGCCTGCTGACCTTTCTCGCGGTCGAGGTGATCGGCGGCCTGCTCGATGCCTCGCAGCAGACGATGAGCGCCGCCGCCAAAGGCGGCCTCGGCGCCTTCATCTATCTCGAAGTGCTGGATGCCAGCTTCTCCTTCGACGGCGTCATCGGCGCCTTCGCGCTGACGCAGAACCTCTTCGTCATCGCCATCGGCCTCGGCATCGGCGCCATGTACGTGCGCTCAATGACGATCATGCTTGTCGAAAAGGGAACGCTTGCCGAATACCGCTATCTCGAGCACGGCGCCTTCTACGCGATCCTGATCCTCTCCGTGATCATGTACGTGCAGACCATGTTCCATATCCCCGAGGTCATCACCGGCCTTGGCGGCGCGGCCCTGATCGGCATCTCGCTGTGGTCTTCCATCCGCTACAACAAGAAGGAGCAGGCAGCAGAGCGCGCCCAGGCGCACAAGGAACTGCACGCCTGAACCTGATGAGCCACACCCGACGGTGCGGCTTCAGCAGGACAAAAATAAAGCCCGCGACCATCCGGTTGCGGGCTGTTTCGTATCTGGCGATCGGCGGACCGCCAAAACCGCGCCGAAGCGCGCAGATGAGTTTAATGGTTGATTCTGCCGAACATGCTCGGGTCGATGCCGAGCTCGCGCAGATCGCGGGCCTTCGGGCGACGGCCAGCTTCGATGGTGGCGCTCACAGCATTTGCAGCACCGATCACCGCAAAGGCGCGGCCAAGGAAACCATCGCGAATGGACTTACGGAAGGACATTTTCTTTCTCGCTTTGCTTTATGATTGACCGCTCACATGTGTGGCTGCGCGCGTCTCGCCACAAGCAACGGAAATTCAGCCCTGCTATGCAAGAACACGCGGTCAGCGGCTCCGCTGGCCCGAAGCAAGAGCTGCTCCTCAAGCCAGGCAGGAGCTGTCTTCCCAGTAGCACGAAAAGGCCGGCGGATGTTTCCATCGCCGGCCGCAAGGGAGGGGTTTGGGCAGTCTTTTTCTTCTAGTCCTCGTTCGCAGCAAGCTGCGACAGAACCTCGCCGCGTCCGCGCAACCGCAGAATCAGCGGAATGATGAAGGCCGCCGCGGCAACGATCAGCAGGCCGGCGGCGATCGGCGACATTACCAGCGTCGTCACGTCGCCCTGGCTGATCGCCAGCGCGCGGCGCAATTGCTGCTCCGCCAGCGGACCAAGGATGAGGCCGACGACGGCAGGCGCGATCGGGTAGCCGAAGAGCCGCATGATGTAGCCGAGAACGCCGAAGGCGAGCAGCATGCCGAGCTCGAACACCGAGGGGTTGGCGCCGATCGTGCCGAGCGTCGCAAACAGCAGGATGCCGGCATAAAGCCAGGGCTTGGGGATCGTCAGCAGACGCACCCACAAGCCGATCAGCGGCAGGTTGAGCACCAGCAGCATCGCATTGGCGATCAGCAGGCTGGCGATCAGGCCCCAGACGATCTGCGGGTTGTTCGCAAACAACAGCGGACCGGGCTGCAGACCATATTGCTGGAAGCCGGCGAGCATAATCGCTGCCGTCGCCGTCGTCGGCAGGCCAAGCGTCAAGAGCGGCACCAGCGTGCCGGCCGCAGACGCATTGTTCGCAGCCTCCGGACCGGCAACGCCTTCGATCGCACCGTGGCCGAATTCCTCCGGGTTCTTCGCCAGACGCTTTTCGGTAGCGTAGGAGAGGAACGTGCCGATCTCGGCGCCGCCGGCCGGCATAGCTCCGATCGGGAAGCCGATCAGCGTGCCGCGCAGCCAAGCCTTCCACGAGCGTGACCAATCCTGCGCCGTCATCCACAACGAGCCCCTGACGGCCTCGACCTTCTCTTCGCCACGATTGCCCTGAGCGGCGATATAGAGCGTCTCGCCGATCGCAAACATCGCGACCGCAAGCGTCGTTACCTCGACGCCATCGAGCAGATCCGGAACGCCGAAGGAAAGGCGTGCCTGTCCTGTCTGCTGGTCGATGCCGACCATGGCAAGGGCAAAGCCGATGAAGAGCGAGGTCAAGCCGCGCAAGGCGGAGTCCCCGAAGGCCGAGGAGACGGTCACGAAGGCGAGGACCATGAGGGCGAAATATTCGCGCGGTCCAAAAATCAGCGCAAGCTTGACGATATAGGGCGCGATGAAAGCAAGGCCGAGCGTTGCGATCAGTCCGGCGACGAACGAACCGATCGCCGCCGTCGCCAGCGCTGGCCCGCCGCGGCCGGCCCGCGCCATCTTGTTGCCCTCCAGCGCAGTGACGATCGAGGCGCTTTCACCGGGCGTGTTGAGAAGAATAGAGGTCGTGGAGCCGCCATACATGCCGCCGTAATAGATGCCCGCGAACATGATCAGCGAACCGGCAGGGTCCAGCTTGTAGGTGACGGGAAGCAGAAGCGCCACAGTCAGCGCCGGGCCGATGCCCGGCAGCACACCGACCGCAGTGCCGAGCGTAACGCCGACGAGCGCATAGACCAGGTTCATCGGCTGCATGGCGACCAGGATACCCTGGAAGAGGAATTCGAAGGTGCTCATCGCATCCAATCCTAGAAGAAGATTCGTTCGAACGGCCCGGCAGGCAGGGTCAGCTGCAAAAGCTTCGCGAAGATCACCCAGACGACGAAGCTGAAGGCGATGCCCGCGGGGATCGAGATCCAGAGTTTGCGACGTCCGAAGCCGGCCGCCGTGAACGCAAAGAGAATGCCGGTTGCGATCGAAAAGCCTGCTGTCTTGAGAAGCAGCATCTGCGCGGCAAGGCCGGCGACAATCCAGATGACGGGAGCAACTTCCTGATGTTCCCGTTCCGGAAACTCGTTGCGCCAGGCTTCGAAGATCGTCCAGATGCCGAGACCAATCAGCCCGAAGGCCACGACCTTGGGTGCGGTTGCTGGGCCGATGCGGTCATACTGGGCGATAGCGCGCATGTGCGATGCGTCCCAGAGCATGACGGCGGCGACGGCGAAAAGACAGATGGCGATGACCAGCGCCGCCCAGTCGGGGCGACGCTTCGTTGCCAAGGGTTCGTTACCCCTGCTCATTGAACAAGTCCGATCTCTTTGAGGATGGTTTCGGTTGCCGAAACGTCCTTGTCGAGCTGCGCCTTGAAGGCGTCGCCGGCGAGGTAGGTGTCGGCCCAGCCCTTGGTCTTCAGGATTTCCTGCCAGCCAGCGGATTTCGAAAGCTTGTCGAAATCGGCCGTGATCGCAGCCGTCTGCTCGGCCGAAAGGCCGGGCGCTGCGGCAACCATGCGCCAGTTCTCGACAGCGACATCGAGGCCCGATTCCTTGAGCGTCGGCGCGTCGACGCCCTCGATGCGCTTGTCGCTGGAAACGGCCAGAAGCCGGAGCTGCCCAGCCTTCACCTGCGATTCAAATTCACCGTAGCCGGAAATGCCTGCGGTCACCTGCCCGCCGAGAATAGCGGCCAGAGCCTCACCACCACCGGAGAAGGCGACATAGTTGATCTTCGTCGGGTCGACGCCGGCAGCCTTGGCGATCAGGCCGACAGCGATATGGTCGGTGCCGCCTGCCGAACCGCCGCCCCAGGAAACCGAGCCCGGATCCTGCTTGAGCTTGGCAACGAGATCGGCCATCGTCTTGATGTCGGACGCGGTCGGAACGACGATCGCCTCATATTCGCCGGTGAGGCGGGCAATCGGCGTGACGTCCTTGAGGGTGACCGGCGACTTGTTGGTCAGGATCGCGCCAACCATGACGTAGCCGCCGACGATCAACGCATTCGGGTTGCCGCTGTTCTGGCCGCTGAACTGGGCGAGACCGATGGTGCCGCCGGCGCCCGGAACGTTTTGAACCTGCACGTTGCCAGAAATGCCTTCCTTCTGCATAACGCTCTGCAGCGAACGGGCCGTCTGGTCCCAACCGCCGCCGGGAGCGGCCGGCGCCATGATGGTGTAGTCGGCGGCATAGGCCGGCAGCGCGACCGCGACTGCGAAAATGGTTGCAAGAAGAGTATGCTTCACGAGTGTGCCCTCCGTGGGCGCGGCTGAGAAACCGCGCATTGTTCTCGATGGAATCGGGAAGGACACTGCAGACGGACGTAGGGTCCGTTATGGCTGGCAAGCTCCTCCCGAAACTTCATCTCTCCGCCTCCACGGAGCTGAAGTTCTGCAAAGCGGACCACAACAAGCTGTCATTTAGCTGACATCGGCTAAGTATCCACCCCATAGTGACACTTTTTTGCCGTAATTGGCACTGGACGGGGGACATCGCAGAATTTCGAACTCGATGGAACTTGTCCGCCGCCCGGGCGTTAAGAACGGCTAGGAGGATTGGCCCATGAGTTCTCACATCGATACCAAGCAAATCGAACATGAGGGCTTACGACAGGTGTGGAGCGTGCGCGACTTCGCGCGCCGTCACCGGTTGGACAAGGAAGAGGAGAAGCGTCTCCTCGCGCTTTTCGGATCCTTCGCGACCAAGCAGGAATTGCTGGCCAACGCCCAGCGGCCCTGCCTGTTCCGGTAGCTCATTCCGCGACGAACTCCCTATTGCGTGCGCAGCACTTCGTTCCAGTGCGCGATCAGTCTCGCACGCTTGACCTGATCCAGATAGACCATCAATCCCGGGCTGACAGGCACGGGGCGCAACTGCGCACCCAGAAGCTCCTGCATCGTGTTGGCCGTATTTTCGCCGGCGACTTCGGGGCTGACGGCAGGAATCTGCAGCTCGCGCGCCATGATCGTCTGCCCCTCCTTGGACATGAAGAAGGTGAGGTAACGTCGCCCGAGTTCCGGGTCGGCCGCCGCCTGCGGCACGAGGCCGATGCGCGACATGACCACCGTATAGTCCTTCGGCAGCACGATCCCGACATCGGGATGGCGCTTGGCCCAATCGGCGGCGTAGGAGCCGAGGATGTTGTAGCCGAGCACAAAGCGTCCGTCGGAAACACGCTCCAGAATGGCAGAGCTCGTGGAATAGAGCTTGACGCCGGCCGCCCCCATGGCGCCGACGACCGACCAGATATCGCCGAACTGCTCCTGGTCGCGCGCCATGAACAGGAAGCCGACGCCGGAGCGCTCGATGTCATAGGTGCCGATCCGGCCGTGGATCGCATCGCCTTTGCGCTTGAGGTAATCGACGAATTCGGCCCGCGAACTCGGCGGCGGCTCACTGGCGAAGCTCGGCTTGTGGTAAACGAAGACCGCCGGCTCGAAAGTCAGCGCGTAGGCGGTATTGCGCCAGTTGGCCCATTTGGGCCAGCGAGCGCTCATCGGCAGGTTGCTCACCTGCGCGTAGCCGTCGTTGGAAAGCTTCACCTGCAGGTCCATCGCCGAGGAGAAAGCGAAATCGGCCGTGCGCTTGCCGGCATCGGTCTCGCGCACGATGCGGTCGTAGATTTCCCCGGTCAACATGTCCTCATACTTGACCGCCACATCGGGGTTCGCCTCTTGAAACCCGTGGATCATCGGCCGCGCCAAGGGCTCGTCGAGCGAGGAGTAAACGACCAGTGTCGGAGCTTCCGCATTGCCGGAACGCGCGGGATAGAACGCCTCGTCGGCCGTCGCCAGACCGGGACAGAGCAGCAGACATGCAAGTAAAGATAGTCTCCTCATTCCCCTAGGATGCATGAGGGTGGAAGGCGACACAAGGCACCGAGGCGATCCTAGGGCAGCGTGCGGATCCACGCGCCGCTGAACCGACCATCGTCGGCGAGAGTGAAGCGCCATTCCATCAGTTCGTTTTCGAAAGCCACCTCGTAGACGTCCCATCCTTCCGGCGATACACCCTTGAAAACATGGCCTTTCAAGGGACCCGCCTTTTCGAGATCGGCCTTGATCTTCTGGGCCTGCTCGCGCGTCGCGGCGGCGAGCGGCTCGGTCATCCGGCTGAGATCGTATTCGCCGCGTGCAGCCTCGGCGATGAGGCTCAGCAACAGGGCGTCGCTGCCGGCGACCGGTCGCTTGCCCCTGATCCTACTTTCAAGTTCAGCGGCGATCTCCTGCGCCAGACCCTCGCCGATGCGCCGTGCCGTCTGCTCGTAGCCGTTCTGATGTAGTATGAGGCTTTCGGCTGGAGCCCCATTCTCGTGGGCGAAGCTTAGCTGCGCCGGCACGACACGATAGAAAAAGACATCCTCCTTTTCAGGATAGATCTCCAACCCGTCCTCACCGGTGAGCTGAGCCGCCAGCCCTCCCTCACGCATTGAGATCGTCATGACGCCGCCGTTCGGAAACCGGTAGGCGCCGACATAGCGGGTGTAGAGGGCCGGATCGAGCGACACTTCGGTGCGCGGGCGGGCCTGCTCGTAGCGCCGCCATGCGACGGCATCAGCGGTATCGTCGCTCATATCTGTCTCTCTTGCTATCTTGATGAGGTCGTGGATGGAGATCGGCTCGCCGCCTGCAATGCGCTGCCGCGATGCCCGAATGAGGGCGAGCCCCTCCTCGGCCCTCTCGCGTAACGCGACGAGGGCGGCCTGCTGCATGGCGAGCGTCCGGTCGAGATCGATCGCACGTCCCGCCAGCAATTGGGTGATGTGGGCGAGACTTAGCCCCATGCGCTTCAGCGCCAGGATTTCATGCAACCGCGCTATATCAGAAAGACCGTATAACCGCCAGTTCTTGCCGGTCCGGCGCGGGTTGATCAAACCGCGCGCCTCGTAGAGCCGCAGCGCCCGCACCGTCAGACCCATCCGCTCGGCGCATTGGGCAGCCGTCAGCCAGAGATTTTCGTTGATTCGTCCGGTCATCGCGCCTCCATTGCCCCCTTATAGGCTATGACCTAAGGGGCGGCTCAAGCACGTTTTTCCTCCATCACTCGACGCGCCCGTCCTCGTGACATCGGCCGCACCAGCCTGTATCCTCTTCAAAAACCAAGGGAACATCCGTGCGCATTCTACTGGTGGAGGACAATATCGCGCTGGCCGACGGGCTTTCGGCCATCCTGCGCGGCACCGGTCATGCCGTCGATGTCGTGCATGACGGCGCCTCTGCCAATGCCGTGACGGCAGCTGAGAACTTCGATCTCGTCGTGCTCGACCTGAACCTGCCGGAGATGGACGGCCTCGATGTTCTGCGCGCCATGCGCGCCCGGCAGAACCAGTCGGCGGTCCTCATCCTGACAGCGCGCGGCGCGCCAGAAGAGCGCGTCAAGGGTCTCGATCTCGGCGCCGACGACTACCTCATCAAGCCCTTCGATGTTTCGGAATTCGAAGCGCGCGTGCGCGTTCTGCTACGCCGGCAGGCCGGTCTGCATTCGGCGACGGTCAGCTTCGGCGGTGTGTCGCTTGATCTCAACTCCCGCGCCTTCTCCGCCGGCTCGACGCCATTGGACATCCCCGCCCGCGAGCTCGGCCTTCTGGAAATCCTCTTCATGCGCGCCGGCAAGGTCGTCGCCAAGGAAGCGATCATCCAGTCGCTGACCGCTTTTGACGACGACATTTCCGCCAATGCCATCGAGCAGTATGTCAGCCGTCTGAGGAAGCGCCTGTCGCCCTACGGCCTGACGGTGAAGACCGCGCGCGGCATCGGCTACTATCTCGACAAGCTGCCCGAGGCCTCATGACAACGGTCTATTCGCTCAGACGAAGGCTCTTGTTCTGGCTGCTGATCTCGACCGCCATCATCGGCATAGTCGCGCTGGTCGACACCTACCGCGAAGCCGTGCAGACCTCCAACATCGTATCGGATCGCGTGCTGGCCGGTTCCGCGCTTGCCATCGCAGAACGCGTCGTCGTTGCGGAAGACGGCACGCTCGAGGTCGATATCCCCTATGTCGCGCTGGAGATGTTGACCTCGGCCGCGCAGGACCGCGTCTTCTACCGCGTCGACGGCCCGCCCGGAAAATTCATCACCGGCTATCAGGCGCTTCCCGTCCTTGTCGAAACCGTGGGCGACAATGCCGCCTTCGCTGACGATACCTTCCGCGGCGAGCCGATCCGCGTCGCAACGCTCAAGCGTTCGGCCTCGACAGGCATCCGCTCAGTGCCCTTCGCCGTTACCGTCGCGGAAACCACGATTGCCCGCCGCCAGCTTGCCCGCGCCATCCTCTTCCGCTCGGCGCTCCGCCTCTCGTTGATGATCGCAGGAGCCGCCGTCATCGTCTGGATCGCCGTCACCGTCGCGCTGCGCCCGCTCTACAAGCTGCGCGACGCGATCGGTGAGCGCAGTCCCGACGACCTCCACCCGATCGAACAGTCGGTACCGAGCGAGGTGCAGCCGCTGGTCGACACGGTAAACGGTTTCATGGTGCGTCTGGAGTCGGCGCTCGATGCGCTTCGCAACTTCACCGGCAACGCCAGCCACCAGCTGCGCACCCCGCTGGCGATCATCCGCACGCAGCTCGCGCTATCGGCCCGCGCCGGCACCTTGGCCGAAGCGCAAGGCTCCGCCCTGAAAGGCGACCAGGCCGTCGCCCACGCCGAACGAATCCTCGCCCAATTGCTGCTGATGGCGAAGATCGATGCGGCGACGGCCAAGGAGGCGCTGACGGCCTCCTCCATCGACCTGACGGCCATCGCGCAGGAGATCACCGGCGAACTCATCCCTGCCGCCGCCGAGGCGGGCATCGATCTCGGATTCGACGGTGACCGCCCTGCTTTCGTCCGCGCCGAGCCGCTGCTGATCGGCGAACTGCTGCGCAACCTCGCCGGAAACGCCATCGCCTATGCCGGCAAGGGCGCAGAGGTGACGGTTCGGATATCCGAGACGGATGATACTGTCCGCCTCGACGTCGAAGACAACGGACCAGGCATCCCGTCCGATAAGCTGGCCGCCGTCCGGCAGCGTTTTTCCCGTGGCAGCGATGCAGGTGCGCCAGGCGCCGGGCTCGGCCTGCCGATCGTCGAGGAGATTGCCGGCCTCTTCAATGCGGCGCTGACGCTGGAGCCCGGCACGGACGGTACGGGCCTCAAAGCCTCCGTGACCTTTGCGAAGGCGACGTAAAGGCTTAGCCGGCTCGCCCTTACCGCCTTGCATTCTTTCGCTGCATTGCACACACTGATGCCCGGGAACAGCAAATGCCGCACGACGAGTGGCAGCGGACAAGGCAACATATGTCGATCAAAGCCAGCATCTATCATCTGACGCATTACAAATACGACAAGCCGGTCCGCCTCGGGCCTCAGATCATCCGCCTGAAACCGGCCTCGCATTCGAAGACGCGGGTGATCAGCCATGCGCTGAAGGTCTCGCCGTCCAACCATTTCGTGAACCTGCAGCAGGATCCCTACGGCAATTATCTCGCTCGCTACGTCTTTCCGGACCCGGTCACCGAGTTCAAGATCGAGGTCGATCTCGTCGCCGACATGACGGTCTACAATCCCTTCGATTTCTTCATCGAAGAGAGCGCCGAGACGTGGCCCTTCTCCTATCCCGAAGACATCAGGGACGACCTGAAGATCTACATGCAGCCGCAGCCGATGGAGCCGGCGCTGGCAGCCTACGTATCAGGTATCGACCGCACGCCGGTCCGCACCATCGATTTCATCGTCGGCCTCAACGCCCGCCTGAAGGAAGACATCGAATACGTCATCCGTATGGCGCCCGGCGTCCAGACGCCGGAGGAAACGCTGAAGCTGGCGCTCGGTTCCTGTCGCGATTCGAGCTGGCTGCTGGTCGAGATCCTGCGCAATCTCGGGCTCGCTGCCCGCTTCGTCTCTGGCTATCTCATCCAGCTGACGCCTGACCTGAAGGCGCTCGACGGCCCCTCGGGCACTGAGGTCGATTTCACCGACCTGCATGCCTGGTGCGAAGTCTACCTGCCCGGCGCCGGCTGGGTCGGCCTCGACCCGACCTCCGGGCTGCTGACCGGCGAGAGCCACATCCCGCTCGCCGCCACCCCGCACTATCGCAATGCCGCCCCGATCTCCGGTGCGCTCTTTGGCGAGGCCAACACCGAGTTCGCCTTCGACATGAAGGTGTCGCGCGTTGCCGAGCATCCGCGCATCACCAAGCCTTTTTCTGAGGACAGCTGGGACGAACTCAACGCACTCGGCGCCAAGGTCGATAGCATCCTTCAAGCCGAGGACGTTCGCCTGACCATGGGCGGCGAGCCGACCTTCGTCTCCATCGACGACTTCGAATCCGAGGAATGGAACACCGCCGCCGTCGGCCCGACCAAGCGCGAGAAGGCCGATATCCTGATCCGCAAACTGCGCGAGCGCTTCGCCCCCGGCGGCTTTCTGCATTACGGCCAGGGCAAGTGGTATCCGGGCGAAAGCCTGCCACGCTGGACCTTCTCGCTCTACTGGCGCAAGGACGGCAAGCCGATCTGGCAGAACCCGGAGCTGATCGCCGGCGAAGGCAAGGACACCGGCGTTAAGGCCGAGGACGCCTCCAACCTGCTGAATGCGATCGCCCGCGAGTTGGCGATCGAGACCGACATGGTGCTGCCCGCCTACGAGGATCCGGCCGAATGGATCATCAAGGAAGGCAGCCTGCCGGAAAATGTCGATCCGTCCAATTCCAAGCTGAAGGACCCGGAAGAGCGCAGCCGCATCGCCCGCGTCTTCGAGCGCGGCCTGACGACGCCGACCGGCTACATTCTGCCGGTTCAGGCCTGGAACGCCAGGGCATCGGGCCAGCGCTGGGTCAGCGAAAGATGGAAGACCCGCCGCGGCAAGATCTTCCTCGTGCCCGGCGACAGCCCCGTCGGCTATCGCCTGCCGCTCGGCACGCTGCCCTATGTGCCTCCGGCTCGCTTCCCCTATATCCACCCAGCCGATCCCTCGATCCCTCGCCAGCCGCTGCCAGAGGTCTTCGTTCCCGCCGGCCGCGCCATGCCGGAAGCGTCCCGCCACAGCGACGACAGCAGCCAGAGCCGCGTCGAGCAGACGATCGGCGAAATCGGCGGTGCGGTGCGTACCGCCATTTCGGTCGAGCCGCGCGACGGAAGGCTCTGCGTCTTCATGCCGCCGGTCGAGCGCATCGAGGATTATCTCGAGCTGATCGCCGCCGCCGAAAATGCCGCCGCCGAGCTCGGTGTGCCCGTCCACATCGAAGGTTACTCGCCGCCGCAGGACGAGCGCATCAACGTCATCCGCGTCGCCCCCGACCCCGGTGTCATCGAGGTCAACATTCATCCCGCCTCCAACTGGCAGGATTGCGTCGACATTACCACGACGGTCTATGAAGAGGCGCGCCAGACCCGACTCGGCGCCGACAAGTTCATGATCGACGGCCGCCACACCGGCACCGGCGGCGGCAACCACGTCGTCGTCGGCGGCGCCAACCCCGGCGACAGCCCGTTCCTGCGCCGCCCGGATTTGTTGAAGAGCCTGGTGCTGCACTGGCAGCGCCATCCCTCGCTCTCCTACATGTTCTCCGGCATGTTCATCGGCCCGACCAGCCAGGCGCCGCGCATCGATGAAGCCCGCCACGACAGCCTCTACGAGCTGGAGACGGCGCTTGCCCAGATCCCCGCGCCCGGCCACGGCGCGGCACCGCTCCCATGGATCACCGACCGCCTGTTCCGCAACACGCTGATCGATGTGACGGGCAACACCCACCGCGCCGAAATCTGCATCGACAAGCTGTTCTCCCCGGATGGCCCGACCGGCCGTCTCGGCCTCGTCGAGTTCCGCGGTTTCGAAATGCCGCCGAACGCCCGCATGTCACTTGCCCAGCAATTGATGGTGCGCGCGCTGATCGCCCGCTTCTGGCAGAACCCGGCCGATGGCATGTTCGTCCGCTGGGGAACGACGCTGCACGACCGCTTCATGCTGCCGCACTTCGTCTGGGCCGATTTCCTCGACGTGCTCGGCGATCTCAAGCAGAACGGCTTCGACGTCAGGCCCGAATGGTTCAAGGCGCAGCTCGAATTCCGCTTCCCCTTCTGCGGCGAGGTCGAATACGAGGGCTCGAAGCTGGAACTACGCCAGGCGCTGGAACCTTGGAATGTGATGGGCGAGGAAGGGGCGATCGGCGGCACCGTGCGCTATGTCGACAGCTCGGTCGAGCGGCTGCAGGTGCGCCTCGAAACCAGCAATGCGTCGCGTTACACCGTCACCTGCAACGGCCGCAGCGTGCCGCTGACGCCGACCGGCACCGCCGGCGTCTCCGTCGCCGGCGTCCGCTTCAAGGCCTGGCAGCCGGCGTCGGGATTGCACCCGCTTCTGCCGGTCAACACGCCGCTGACCTTCGACATTTATGATACGTGGTCGAAGCGTTCGATCGGCGGCTGCATCTATCATGTTGCCCATCCCGGCGGGCGTAGCTATGACACCTTCCCTGTCAATGGTAACGAAGCGGAAGCAAGGCGTCTGGCGCGATTCGAGCCGTGGGGGCATACGGCAGGCGGTTATATCCAGCGCGCTGAAACAGTGTCGCCGGAATTCCCGCTGACGCTGGACCTTCGACGACCGGTTGGGATTTAGACGTTAGGGTGAAATGGGCAAAAAACCGACGGCAGAACTGAGAGAAGAGCCACGGGACCGTACCGGCAACGATGCGGTACTCGGCTATGCTCCCCTGCCTGGTGTCGCCGACGAAATGGTCGACACCAACGGCGCCATCCGCCCGGTCTGGCAGCGCTTCTTCGCGCATCTGAGCAGCATGCCTGAAAAGGATCTGACGGAACGCTTCACCCGCGCCGATCGCTACCTGCGCGATGCCGGCGTTTTTTACCGCGCCTACGGCAGCGCTGGCAGCGCCGAGCGCTCCTGGCCGCTTTCGCATGTGCCTGTCTTGATCGATGCACGCGAATGGGAGGTAGTGTCGGCTGGCCTGGTGCAGCGTGCCGACCTGCTGGAGGCGATTGTTGCCGACATCTACGGCCAGAACCGGCTCGTCGCGCAAGGCGTGCTGCCGCCGGCGCTCATCGCCGCCAATCCGGAGTACCAGCGTCCGCTCGTCGGTGTCACCCCGGCTGGCGGCCACTACCTGCATTTCTGCGCTTTCGAGATCGGCCGCGGGCCCGACGGCAATTGGTGGGTGCTGGCCGACCGCACCCAGGCTCCATCAGGCGCCGGCTTCGCGCTCGAAAACCGCGTCGCGACAACCCGCGCTTTCTCCGATATTTACGCCGAGACGCCGGTGCATCGGCTGGCCTCCTTCTTTGGCGCGTTCCGCGATTCGCTGCAGGGTATGAAGCACAGCGGCGACGACCGCATCGCCGTCCTGACGCCCGGCCCCGCCAATGAAACCTATTACGAACACGCCTATATCGCCCGTTATCTCGGGTTCATGCTGCTCGAGGGCGAAGACCTGACCGTCGTCAACGGCAAGGTCATGGTTCGCACCGTCTCCGGCCTGAAGCCGATCACGGTGCTCTGGCGTCGCCTCGATTCAGCCTATGCCGACCCGCTGGAACTGAACCAGAACTCGCATATCGGCACGCCCGGCCTCGTCGAAGCCCTCCGGGCGGAAAGCGTGACGATCGTCAACGCGCTCGGCAGCGGCATCATCGAAACACGCGCGCTGCTTGCCTTCATGCCGACGATCTGTCGCCGGCTGTTCGGCGAAGAACTGAAGCTCCCGTCGATCGCGACCTGGTGGTGCGGTCAGAAGGATGAGCGCGGGCATGTGGCTGACAACATCGAAAAGATGGTTATCGGCCCGGCCTATTCGCGCGCGCCCTTCTTCGACGACAGCGGCGAATCCGTGCTCGGCTCGACCTTGCGTGCCGCCGCCAAGGACTCGATCGGCGATTGGTTGGATTGCGACGGCGCGAAACTCGTCGGCCAGGAAGTCGTGACGCTGTCGACGACGCCGGCCTGGATTGACGGCAAGCTCACGCCGCGGCCAATGTCCTTGCGTGTCTTTGCCGCCCGCACGGCCAATGGCTGGCAGATCATGCCGGGCGGTTTTGCCCGCATCGGCGGCAGCGACGACGTTTCAGCCATCGCCATGCAATCGGGCGGTGCGGCTGCCGACGTGTGGATCGTCAGCGACAAGCCGGTGGAACGGCATACGCTGCTGCCGGCGGAAGGCAGCTTCACCCGCAACATGCCGGGCAGCCTGCCGAGCCGCGCGGCCGACAACCTCTTCTGGCTTGGCCGCTACATCGAACGCGCGGAAGGCGCGCTGCGCATCCTGCGCGCCTGGCACGCCCGCTTTGCCGAGGCCGCCGACCCGAGCCAGCCGTTGCTGGCCGACGTGACGGCCTATCTGGCCGCCGTCGACATCGACACCGAAGATGCGGTGCCAAACACACTGCTGCGCAACATCGACAGCGCCGTCTATTCCGCCAGCAACATCCGCGACCGCTTCTCGCCGGACGGCTGGTTGGCGCTCACCGATCTCGCCAAAACCGCACGGCGGTTCCACGAGACGATTTCTCCAGGCGACGATGCCAGCCATGCCATGACGATCCTGCTGCGCAAACTCGCGGGCTTCGCCGGTCTGGTGCACGAGAACATGTATCGCTTCACCGGCTGGCGCTTCCTCTCGCTCGGTCGCCATATCGAGCGCGGCCTGCACATGACGCGCCTGCTTGGCCACATGTCGGGTACGGACGCCCCGGACGGCGCGCTCGACATGCTGCTCGAAATCGGCGACAGCGTGATGACCCATCGCCGTCGCTACAACGTCAACACCGCCCGCCTGACGGTGACCGATCTTCTGGCGCTCGATCCGCTCAACCCGCGCTCGATTCTCTTCCAGATGAATGAGATCCACCGCGAGGTCGAACAACTGCCGAATGCGCTCGTTAACGGCCAGATGTCGCCGTTCTACCGCGAAGCGATGCGTCTGCACTCCGGCCTTGCCGTCATGACGCCGGAGACGATGAGCGTCGATGTCTATCGTCGCCTCGAACGCGAGCTGGAACTGCTGTCCGACCTTCTTGCCCGCACATATCTCGGGTGACGCGCGTGCTCTACGATCTCTCGCTACACATGGGCTACATCTACGACACGCCGGCCTCCGGCGCACGCCACATCATGCGGCTGATGCCATTGTCGCTGCCTGACCGCCAGCGGCTGATTGCCGGCTCGATCAAGGTCTCGCCGACGCCTGACGAGCAGGCGCACTTCATCGATTTCTTCGAACATCCGGCAACCTCCTTCATGCTGCGAGCGCCGCATGAGAAGCTGGACATTCGGATGCAGGCCCGGGTCCAGGTGGAGAGCCATTCGATCGCGGCGGATTTCTCCCCCGTACTGGCGAAGCTTCCGGACGAGGTCGCGGGTGTCTGGTCGCTGAAGCCTGACGCGCCGCACCATTTTCTCGGCAACAGTCCCCGCCTGCTGGAAACGCGCGCGATCTCGGACTATGCGAAAGCCTGCGCCGAAGCGTCATTGACCGTGCTGCAGATCGCTACCGCGCTCTGCGCCAAAATCCATCAGGATTTCACCTACGACGCCGACGCGACGACCGTGGACACCACCCCGCTCGAGGCCTTCCTGTTGAGGAGCGGCGTCTGCCAGGACTTCGTCCATGTCATGATCCTTGCGCTGCGCAGCCTCGGCATTCCGGCAGGCTATGTCTCTGGCTTCCTGCGCACCATTCCGCCGCCGGGCAAGGAGCGGCTGGAGGGCGCCGACGCCATGCACGCCTGGGTCAGGGTCTGGTGCGGCGAGACGATCGGCTGGGTCGAGCTCGATCCGACGAACAACATCCCGGCCGGCACCGATCACATCGTCGTTGCCTATGGCCGCGACTACGCCGACGTCGCGCCTGTCATCGGCGTACTGAAAAGCTACGGCGGCCAACGCACCGTCCAGGCGGTGGATGTGATCCCGCTGAGTTGATTGACACCCGATAGGTATATTGGCGCGGCGCATCCCTCAGGAAGGCGTTTTCACCGAGACTGCGCACAAGAAAGTGACATTCCGCTAGAATTTTAACGACTTGGTAAAGGTGAACTCAAGAATTGAGGCGCATGAGTTAAGCATTATTGGGGCACTAACTCAGGTGAACATGATGAGCACCTTTCAAGCGCTGAAGTCGAGCCTGTCTCGGCTGCGGAACGACCGGCATGGCAATTTCGGGATCATAAGCGCAATTCTGCTGCCGGTTACGATTGGAGCGGGCGCACTTGCGGTCGACATCACGAACGCTGCGATGGCGAAGCATCAGTTGCAGGAAGCATCCGATGCAGCGGCGCTTGCCACCGCTGCTGCCCTTGCTGACGGGAAAATCGACACAACGACCGCCTCCGCCTTCGCCAAGGATTTCGTTGCCGGTCAGATGGCGAACTTCATTGGCGACACGACCGCGCTGAGGGATGCTACGACCGCCACGGCGACCAAGACGACCTCCAACGGTGGCACAAGCTACAGCGTGAGCGTCTCATCTTCCTACAGCATGGACCTGAGCGGCCTGGCGAAGGTCATCGGCTTCAAGACCACCAATATTGGCGCGGGAAGCCAGACGGCGAGCGGTTATTCCGAGAAGCAGGGTTCCGTCTCGATCTTTCTCGCACTCGATAAATCAGGGTCGATGGGCGACGACACCACAACCACCAACGCAGATACCCCAACTGAAACATATACGTATAATTGCGACTACCACTGGAACGACAAGGGCAAGTGGACGAACAAGTGCACCGGCACGCGTACAAACTACTACACCAAAATCGAAGCCCTGAAGCTTGCAGTCGGCAACTTGACGACAGAGCTCGACAAGGCTGACCCGACGCACATCTACTCCCGCACGGGTGCGGTCTCCTACGATCTCATTACCTATCCGGAAACCAAGCTCGCCTGGGGAACCAGTGCCGTGACGACCTATGTCAACGCGCTCTCGGCGGCCAATGGCACGAATTCCAGCGGTGCGGTGAGCATGGCCTATAGCTCGCTGATGGCGAAGAACAATGCAGGCAACGACAACGAAAACGCTTTGCACCAGGCGAAAACCGGCCAGACGCCCAAGAAGTACATTGTCTTCATGACGGACGGCGACAACAACAATGATACGTCAGGCGGCCGCTCGTATGACACCTTGACGAAGGCCACGTGCGATAAAGCGAAGGGCGATGGCATTGAGATCTACACGGTCGCCTTCATGGCACCTACGAATGGCCAGGCCCTGTTGAAGTATTGCGCGACAGACGACAATCACTACTTCAAGGCAGAAAGCATGTCCGATCTTCTCGCCGCCTTCAAGGAGATCGGCGCAAAGACCTCCGAACAGAAGACACGCTTGATCAACTGATCTCGTCGCGCAGTTTCCCAACAAATAAGCCGCTCCGGAACCAACCGGAGCGGCTTTTCGTTTCAAAAACGCGCTTATCAAAATCGGAAAACCGATTGAAATCAAGTTCTTTCCGCAGCCGGATACCGAGCTTTGTCAATTTTCTCGTTTGGGTAATTCCCTTGTTGCAAGTGCGTTGTAACGATGCATAAACTGCGTCTTTAGTGCGTGGTAAACCGATTGAAATTGGCATAACGTACTGAAACCAAACAGAATTGGCGAGGACTGACGATGAACACCGTTTCGAAGCCGACCATCCCTTCCCCCGCCCCCCGCAGTTCCAAGCCTGAAATTCTCGCCGAAGAAATCATCGAGCGCCTGACCTATCGCATCGGCAAGGATGCGAAGGTCGCCAAGCCTCATGACTGGCTGACTGCCACGATCCTCGTTCTGCGCGACCGCATCATCGACAAGTGGATGGAATCGACCCGCAAGGTCTATGCGACCGGCGACAAGCGCGTTTATTACCTGTCGCTCGAATTCCTCATTGGCCGCCTGATGCGCGATGCCGTCTCGAACCTCGGCCTCATGGAACAGGTTCGCGACGCGCTCGCCTCGCTCGGTGTCGATGTTTCCGTCATCGCCGGCCTCGAGCCAGATGCAGCCCTCGGCAACGGCGGCCTTGGCCGTCTCGCCGCCTGTTTCATGGAAAGCATGGCGACCGTCGAGGTGCCGGCCTATGGCTATGGCATCCGTTATGTGCATGGTCTCTTCCGCCAGCAGCTTGCCGACGGCTGGCAGGTGGAGCTGCCGGAGAGCTGGCTGGCGCACGGCAATCCCTGGGAATTCGAGCGTCGCGAAAGCGCTTACGAAATCGGCTTCGGCGGCACGGTGGATGTCGTCAACAGCCCCGAGGGCGAGCCGCGCTATGTGTGGAAACCGGCCGAGCGCGTCATTGCAGCGGCCTTCGACACGCCCGTGGTCGGCTGGCGGGGCAAGCGCGTCAACACGCTGCGTCTCTGGTCCGCGCAGCCGATCGACCCGATCCTGCTCGATGCCTTCAACGCCGGCGACCACATCGGCGCGCTGCGCGAAAGCAACAAGGCGGAAAGCTTGACGCGCGTCCTCTATCCGGCCGATGCGACGCCGGCCGGCCAGGAACTGCGCCTGCGCCAGGAATTCTTCTTCTCCTCCGCATCCCTGCAGGACATCCTGCGTCGTCATCTGCAGCAGTATGACGACTTCACCTCGCTGCCCGACAAGGTGGCGATCCAGCTGAACGATACGCATCCGGCCGTCTCCGTCGCCGAACTCATGCGTCTGCTGTGCGACGTGCATGGCCTGGACTTCGACCAGGCCTGGGACATCACCCGCGGCACGATCGGCTACACCAATCACACGCTCCTGCCGGAAGCGCTCGAAAGCTGGCCGATCCCGCTCTTCGAGCGCCTGCTGCCGCGTCACATGCAGATCATCTACGCGATCAACGCCAAGGTGCTGGTCGAAGCGCGCAAGACCAAGACTTTCTCCGAGACGGAAATCCGCTCGATTTCTCTGATCGAGGAAAGCGGCGAGCGCCGTGTGCGCATGGGCAATCTCGCCTTCGTCGGCGCCCATTCGATCAACGGCGTCTCGGCGCTGCACACCGACCTGATGAAGGTCACGGTCTTTGCCGACCTGCACAAGCTTTATCCCGACCGCATCAACAACAAGACGAACGGCATCACGCCGCGCCGCTGGTTGCAGCAGTGCAATCCCGGCCTGACCTCGCTGATCCGCGAGGCGATCGGCGACGACTTCCTTGATGATGCCGAAAAGCTGAAGCCGCTCGACAAGTTCGCGAACGATGCAAGCTTCCAGGAGAAGTTTGCGGCAGTTAAGCGTGCCAACAAGGTGGCCTTGTCCAATCTTGTCGCCAGCCGCATGGGCATCAAGCTCGATCCGTCGGCGATGTTCGATATCCAGATCAAGCGCATCCACGAATACAAGCGCCAACTGCTCAACATCATCGAGGCTGTCGCCCTCTACGACCAGATCCGCTCGCATCCTGAGTTGGATTGGGTACCGCGCGTCAAGCTCTTCGCCGGCAAGGCTGCGCCGAGCTATCACAACGCCAAGCTGATCATCAAACTGATCAACGATGTCGCCCGCACGATCAACAACGACCCGGCCGTCCGCGGCCTGCTGAAAGTCGTGTTCGTACCGAACTACAACGTCTCGCTGGCCGAGGTCATGGTGCCGGCTGCCGACCTTTCCGAGCAGATCTCGACGGCCGGGATGGAGGCATCGGGTACCGGTAACATGAAGTTTGCCCTCAACGGCGCGCTGACAATCGGCACGCTTGATGGCGCCAATGTCGAGATGCGCGATCATGTCGGTGAGGACAACATCATCATCTTCGGCCTGCGCGCCGATGAAGTCGCTGCCGCCCGTGCCGACGGCCACAATCCCCGCGCCATCATCGAGGCCTCTCGCGAACTGTCCCAGGCCCTGCAGGCCATCAGTTCCGGCGTCTTCTCGCACGACGACCGAAACCGATACTCGGCGTTGATCGAGGGCATCTATGCCCATGACTGGTTCATGGTAGCCGCCGACTTCGATGCCTATGCCCAGGCCCAGCGCGATGTCGACCAGCTCTGGACCGATTCATCCACGTGGAATTCGAAGGCGATCTACAACACCGCGCGGATGGGCTGGTTCTCGTCCGACCGCACGATACGCCAATATGCCAAGGAAATCTGGAGAGCCGGATGAAAACGCCGAAAGCCACCCTTGAAGTCAGACTTCCCTGGGAGATTTCGGCAGACGAGATAGCGGCAATCCTCGCAGGGTCGCATTCCAATCCTTTCGCCGTTCTCGGCGTTCACAAATCGGGCGATGCCTATGTCGCCCGCTGCTTCATTCCCGGTGCCGAAGAGGTAACAGCGATGGCGCTCGACGGCAGCGTCATCGGGGAACTGAGCCGGCAGCATCCGGACGGCTTTTTCGCCGGACAGGTTTCGCTGACGAAGCTGCAGCCGGTGCGCTACCGCGCCCGGCGCGGCGACGCCGAATGGGCTGTGACCGACCCCTACAGCTTCGGGCCGGTCCTCGGACCCATGGATGACTATTACGTGCGCGAGGGTTCCCACCTGCGCCTGTTCGACAAGATGGGCGCGCACTGGATCAAGCACGAGGGCGCACAGGGCATCCATTTCGCGGTCTGGGCGCCGAATGCCCAGCGTGTCTCCGTCGTCGGTGATTTCAACGGCTGGGACGGCCGCCGCCATGTGATGCGTTTCCGCTCCAGCGCCGGTATCTGGGAGATCTTCGCCCCTGATGTTGCGACAGACGTCGCCTACAAATTCGAAATTCGCGGCCACGACGGCGTTCTTCTGCCGTTGAAGGCCGATCCGTTTGCCCGTCGCAGCGAGTTGCGCCCGAAGACGGCCTCGGTCGCGGCGTCCGAACTGCTGCAGCAATGGGACGACGAAGCGCATCTGAAGCACTGGAGCGAGACCGACAAGCGTCGTCAGCCGATTTCAATCTACGAGGTTCATGCCGGTTCGTGGCAGCGGCGTGATGACGGCACGTTTCTTTCCTGGGACGAGTTGGCATCCCGGCTGATCCCCTACTGCGTCGACATGGGCTTCACTCACATAGAGTTCCTGCCTATTACCGAGCACCCCTATGATCCGTCCTGGGGATACCAGACGACCGGGCTTTATGCCCCTACCGCCCGCTTCGGCGAGCCTGAGGGTTTCGCCCGCTTCGTCAACGGCTGCCACAAGGTCGGCCTTGGCGTCATCCTCGATTGGGTGCCCGCCCATTTCCCGACCGACGAACACGGTCTCGGCTGGTTCGACGGCACGGCGCTCTACGAGCACGAAGACCCGCGCAAGGGCTTTCATCCCGATTGGAATACCGCGATCTACAATTTCGGTCGAACCGAAGTCATTTCCTACCTCGTCAACAACGCGCTCTATTGGGCCGAGAAGTTCCACCTCGACGGCCTGCGCGTCGATGCCGTTGCCTCGATGCTCTATCTCGACTATTCCCGCAAGCACGGCGAATGGATTCCGAATGAGTATGGCGGCAACGAGAATCTGGAAGCCGTTCGCTTCCTGCAGAACATGAACACCCGCATCTACGCCGAGCATCCCGGCGTGATGACCATCGCCGAGGAGTCGACGTCCTGGCCGAAGGTCTCGCAGCCGGTTCACGAAGGCGGCCTCGGCTTCGGCTTCAAGTGGAACATGGGCTTCATGCACGACACTCTGAGCTACATGAGCCGCGAGCCGATCCACCGCAAACATCATCACAACGAGCTGACCTTCGGCCTGCTCTACGCCTATTCGGAGAACTTCGTGCTGCCGCTCTCCCATGATGAGGTGGTGCATGGAAAGGGCTCGCTGATCGCCAAGATGCCTGGCGACGATTGGCAAAAGTTCGCCAACCTGCGTGCCTATTACGCCTTCATGTGGGGCTATCCGGGCAAGAAGCTGCTGTTCATGGGTCAGGAATTTGCACAGTGGAGCGAGTGGAACGAGGCGACATCGCTCGACTGGAACCTGCTGCAGTATCGTATGCACGAGGGCATGCGCCGGCTGGTGCGTGACCTCAACTTCACCTACCGCAGCAAGCCGGCGCTGCATGCCCGCGATTGCGAGGGCGACGGCTTCGAATGGCTGATCGCCGACGACCACGAGAATTCCGTCTTCGCCTGGCTACGCAAGGCGCCGGGCGAAAAGCCGGTTGCCGTGATCTGCAATCTGACACCGGTTTATCGCGAGAACTACACAGTGCGCCTACCGATCGAGGGGCGGTGGCGCGAGGTTCTGAATACCGATGCCGACATCTACGGCGGCAGCGGCAAGGGCAATGGCGGCCGCGTTCAGGCCGTCAATGCCGGCGGCAACATCGCCGCATCGATCACCTTGCCGCCTCTGGCGACGATCATGCTTGAACCTGAGAACTAAAGACTGGTGGGAGGATAAAAATGGTAGAAAAACGTGTTCAGCCACTTGCCCGCGACGCAATGGCTTATGTTCTCGCAGGCGGTCGGGGAAGCCGCCTCAAGGAGCTCACCGATCGCCGCGCCAAGCCGGCGGTCTACTTCGGCGGCAAGACCCGCATCATCGACTTCGCGTTGTCGAATGCCCTGAATTCGGGCATCCGCCGCATCGGCGTCGCCACCCAGTACAAGGCGCACTCGCTGATCCGCCACATGCAGCGCGGCTGGAACTTCTTCCGCCCCGAGCGAAACGAGAGCTTCGACATTCTGCCGGCCTCCCAGCGCGTCTCCGAGACGCAGTGGTATGAAGGCACGGCCGACGCGGTCTACCAGAACATCGACATCATCGAGGATTATGGCGTCGAATACATGGTTATCCTTGCTGGCGACCATGTCTACAAGATGGACTACGAATACATGCTGCAGCAGCATGTCGATTCCGGCGCCGACGTCACGATCGGCTGCCTGGAAGTGCCGCGCATGGAGGCCGTCGGTTTCGGCGTCATGCATGTCGACCAGAACGACAGGATCATCGACTTCATCGAGAAGCCTGCCGACCCGCCGGGCATTCCCGACAAGCCGGATTTTGCACTGGCCTCCATGGGCATTTACGTGTTCCACACGAAGTTCCTGATCGATGCGTTGCGTCGCGACGCCGCCGACCCGAACTCCAGCAAGGACTTCGGCAAGGACATCATCCCCTACATCGTCAAGAACGGCAAGGCTGTCGCCCACCGCTTCGCGCAATCCTGCGTCCGCTCCGATTTCGAGCACGAGCCCTATTGGCGCGATGTTGGGACGATCGATGCCTATTGGCAGGCCAACATCGACCTCACCGCGATCGTTCCGGAACTGGATATCTACGACAAGTCCTGGCCGATCTGGACCTACGCAGAAATCTCGCCGCCGGCAAAATTCGTCCATGACGACGACGACCGCCGTGGCTCGGCGACCTCGTCCGTCGTGGCGGGCGACTGCATCATATCGGGCGCGACGCTCAACAGGAGCCTTCTGTTCACCGGTGTGCGCGCCAACTCCTATTCCAAGCTGGAAGGAGCGGTCGTCCTGCCGAGCGTGAAGGTCGGCCGGCACGCACAACTCAGGGACGTCGTGATTGATCACGGCGTCGTCATCCCGGAAGGCCTTGTCGTCGGCGAGGACCCGGAACTCGATGCCAAGCGGTTCCGGCGGACCGAGAGCGGAATTTGCCTCATCACGCAGCCGATGATCGACAAGCTGGATCTTTGACAAATGAAAGTTCTTTCGGTTTCGTCCGAGGTCTTCCCGCTCGTCAAGACAGGGGGCCTCGCCGACGTGGCGGGTGCCCTGCCGATCGCCCTCAAGCGTTTCGGCGTCGAAACCAAGACCCTCATGCCCGGCTATCCAGCGGTCATGAAGGCGATCCGCAAGCCCGTCGCCCGGCTTCAGTTCGATGATCTGCTCGGCGAGCCTGCGACGGTCCTGGAAGTGGAGCACGAGGGGATCGATATCCTCGTGCTCGATGCACCCGCCTACTACGACCGCGCGGGCGGTCCCTATCTCGATGCAACCGGCAGGGACTATCCCGACAACTGGCGTCGCTTTGCAGCATTGTCTCTGGCCGGCGCCGAGATTGCCGCAGGATTGATGCCGGGCTGGCGGCCCGACCTCGTGCATACGCATGATTGGCAGTCGGCGATGACCTCGGTCTATATGCGCTACAACCCAACGCCGGAATTGCCGAGCGTGTTGACAATCCACAACATCGCTTTCCAGGGCCAGTTCGGCGCCGATGTCTTCCCCGGCCTTCGCTTGCCGCCGCATGCCTTCGCAACCGAAAGCATCGAATATTACGGCAATATCGGCTTTCTGAAGGGTGGCCTGCAGACCGCCCACGCCATCACCACCGTCAGCCCTTCCTATGCCGGCGAAATCCTGACCCCCGAGTTCGGCATGGGCCTCCAGGGCGTCATCACAAGCCGAATCGATTCGCTCCACGGCATCGTCAATGGCATCGATACCGACGTCTGGAACCCGTCGACCGATCCCGTTGTCCACACCCATTACAACGCCACCACGCTGAAGAGCCGCGTCGAAAACCGCACCTCGATCGCCGAGTTCTTCGGGCTTCACAACGACAACGCGCCGATCTTCTGCATCATCAGCCGCCTCACCTGGCAGAAGGGCATGGACGTCATCGCCGCCACCGCCGATCAGATCGTCGACATGGGCGGCAAGCTTGCCATTCTTGGTTCGGGAGACGCGGCGCTCGAAGGTTCGCTGCTCGCCGCCGCCGCCCGCCACCCCGGGCGGATCGGCGTCTCCATCGGCTACAACGAGCCGATGTCGCACCTCATGCAGGCCGGCTCCGACGCCATCATCATCCCCTCGCGCTTCGAGCCCTGCGGCCTGACGCAGCTTTACGGGCTGCGCTACGGATGCGTGCCGATCGTCGCCCGCACCGGCGGGTTGAACGACACCGTCATCGACGCCAATCATGCCGCTCTTGCAGCGAAAGTGGCAACCGGGATACAATTCTCGCCTGTGACGGTATCGGGCCTGTTGCAAGCCATCCGCCGAGCGCTACATCTTTACGCCGATCAAAAAGTCTGGACCCAATTGCAAAAGCAGGGCATGAAATCGGATGTCTCGTGGGAAAAGAGCGCCGAGCGCTACGCTGCCCTCTATTCAAGCCTCGCCCCCAAAGGCAAGTGAGAGAAAATGATAAAATCCGTATCCACTACGCCCTATCAGGATCAAAAGCCGGGCACGTCGGGCCTGCGAAAGAAGGTCCCCGTATTCCAGCAGCCGAACTATGCCGAGAACTTCATCCAGTCGATCTTCGATTCGCTGGAAGGGTTCCAGGGCAAGTGCCTCGTCATCGGCGGCGACGGACGCTACTACAACAGGGAAGTCATCCAGAAGGCGATCAAGATGGCCGCCGCCAATGGCTTCGGCAAGGTGATCGTCGGCAAAGGCGGCATCCTGTCGACCCCGGCAGCCTCCCACATCATCCGCAAATACAAGGCCTTCGGCGGCATCATTCTGTCGGCCAGCCACAATCCCGGCGGTCCGACCGAAGATTTCGGCATCAAGTACAATATCAGCAACGGCGGGCCGGCGCCGGAGAAAATCACCGACGCGATCTATGCGCGCACGAAGGTGATCGACACCTACAAGATCACCGATTTCCCTGATGTGAACCTCGACCGCATCGGCAAGGACGAATTGCCCGGCGGCATGATTCTCTCGGTGCTCGATTCGGTGGAAGACTATACGGCTCTGATGGAAGAGCTTTTCGATTTCGGCGCCATCCGCAACCTCATCAGCCTTGGCTTCCGCATCGCCTTCGATGCGATGAGCGCGGTCACCGGCCCTTATGCCAAGGAAATCTTCGAAAACCGCCTTGGCGCCCCGTCCGGCTCGGTTCGCAATTTCATGCCGCTGCCCGATTTCGGTGGCCACCATCCCGACCCGAACCCGGTTCACTGCAAGGAACTCTACGACGAGATGATGGGCGGCGACGATGCGCCCGATTTCGGCGCAGCATCCGATGGCGACGGCGACCGCAACCTCATCATCGGCCGCGGCATCTTCGTGACGCCGTCCGATAGCCTTGCGATCCTCGCGGCCAACGCCAATCTCGCGCCCGGTTATTCGGGCGGTCTCGCCGGCATCGCCCGCTCCATGCCGACATCGGGTGCGGCTGATCGCGTCGCCGAGCGCCGTGGCATCGGCATGTACGAGACGCCGACCGGCTGGAAGTTCTTCGGCAACCTGCTCGATGCCGGGATGGCGACGATCTGCGGCGAGGAAAGCGCCGGTACCGGCTCCAGCCACGTGCGCGAGAAGGACGGCCTGTGGGCGGTTCTGCTCTGGCTAAACATTCTGGCCGTCCGCGGCGAAAGCGTTCAGGACATCGTCACCCAGCACTGGCAGACCTATGGCCGCAACTACTATTCGCGCCACGACTACGAAGGCTTGGACACCGACGCGGCAAATGGCCTGATGGCAAACCTGCGCAGCCAGCTTGGTTCGCTGCCGGGCAAAAGCTTCGGCCCGCTGAAGGTCGAGAAGGCCGACGACTTTGCCTATCACGATCCGGTCGACAAGTCGGTCAGCGAGCATCAAGGCATTCGTATCCTGTTCGAAGGCGGCTCGCGCGTGGTCTTCCGTCTCTCTGGTACGGGAACATCGGGGGCAACTCTGCGCGTCTATGTCGAGCGGTACGAGCCGGATTCGAGCCGTCACAACATCGAGACGCAGCAGGCGCTCGCCGATCTCGTCGTTGCCGCCGAGACGATCGCGGATATTCGCAGCCGCACGGGCCGCGACGCTCCCTCCGTGATTACCTGACCGGAGCAGCATGGCGGCGAACAAATCCGGGCAAGGCGGGGCGACGATCTTTGAGACCGGCGTTGATTTTGCCGTCTGGTCGCACAATGCCGGACAGATCGAGTTGTGTCTGTTCGGCGACGACGACAAGGAACTAGCCCGCCTGCCGATGGAACGCGGCGATGACCATGTTCATCGCCTCTTCGTCGACGGATTGAAGGAAGGCGCGCGCTACGGCTACCGCGCCGACGGCGTCTATGCACCCGACAGTGGCCTTTGGTTCGACCCGTCGAAGCTCTTGGTTGATCCCTACGCAAAAGAACTCGATCGCCCCTTCCACCATGATCCTCTACTCGGCGCCTTCGGCGCCGAGACGCAGCATCTCGTGCCGAAGGCGATCGTCACCCGCGACATCAGCGGGAAGCCGGCAAAGCCCCTCTTCAGGCCGGGCGGCTTCATCTACGAGGTCGCGGTTCGGCCCTTCTCGATGCTGCATCCGGATATTCCCGAAGCCCAGCGCGGCACGGTCGCAGCTTTGGCGCATCCCTCGGTGATCGCGCATCTGAAGCGTATCGGCGTCGATGCCATCGAGCTCATGCCGATCACCGCCTGGATCGACGAGCGCCACCTGCCGCCGCTCGGGCTGAGAAACGGCTGGGGCTACAACCCCATTGCTTTCATGGCGCTGGATCCGCGGCTTGTCCCTGGCGGCATGGCGGAACTACGCGACACCGTTGCGAAGCTCCATGCGGAAGGCATCGCCGTCATCCTCGATCTCGTCTTCAATCATACCGGCGAGAGCGACCGCTTCGGCACAACGCTATCGCTGCGTGGCCTCGACAATCTCTCCTTCTATCGCCATCTGCCCGGCCGGCCAGGCGAATTGGTCAACGATACCGGAACGGGCAACACCGTCGCTTGCGATCATCCCTATATCAGGCGGCTGATCATCGACAGCCTACGCCACTTTGTGCTCGGCGCCGGGATCGACGGTTTCCGCTTCGACCTCGCCCCCGTCCTTGGCCGTTCCGCAAACGGCTTCGAGGCACACGGCGAAACGTTGACGGCGATGCTCGCCGATGATGTGCTGGCGGACCGCGTGATGATCGCCGAACCCTGGGACATTGGCCCCGGCGGCTATCAGCTCGGCAATTTCCTGGCACCTTTCCTCGAATGGAACGACCGCGTGCGCGACGATGTCAGGTGCTACTGGCGCGGCGACGACCACAAGACCGGCCCGCTCGCGACTGCCCTTGCCGGCTCCTCCGATATCTTCTCCCGAAACGCAGGGACAGGGACGCGCAGTGTCAACTTCCTCGCCGCCCATGACGGCTTTACGCTGAGGGATGTCGTGTCCTACAGCGGCAAGCACAACGAGGCGAACGGCGAGCAAAACCGCGACGGCCACAACGAGAACCACAGCTGGAACAACGGCGTCGAGGGCGAAACCCGCTACCCCGACATCATTCGCAAGCGCGATGACGACCTGAAGGCGCTGCTCTCCACGCTCTTTGCCACCCGTGGCAGCATCATGCTAACGGCGGGCGACGAAGCTGGCCGCACCCAGCGCGGCAACAACAATGCCTATTGCCAGGACAATGAAATCACCTGGGTCGACTGGGCAGCGCTCGACGACGATCTTATCGCCCATACCGCATTCATCTCCGGCCTGCGCAAGCGCTTCTCGGCCTTCGCGGAGATGGGCTTCCTCAACGGCAACGGCGATGTCGAATGGATATCACCCTCCGGCCAGCCGATGAGCGTAAAGGAGTGGGAGACGCCGAACTTTTCCACGCTCGGAATGGTGCTTTCGACGCGCGACGCTGAAAGCAGCAAGTCGACACGGCTGGCCGTGCTTTTCAATCGCTCGGGCGGCGAGGAAATCTTTGCGTTGCCCGGTTCATCCCCATGGCGACGTCTTGCCCCCGATGCCTCGAAGAAATCCGTGACTTCGGCCATCGTGCCGCGCCGCTCGGTCGCCTTCTATCTCGAAAGTTGATCTGCCGGGCTCCTGCCTGCAATTCCTTGTCGCAATCGTCACAATCCCATTGTAAGGCTTGCGCTGCGGCATTCTCATGAGGAATCAATGGCCAAGGAAATTTCGCTCACGGATGTGCGTGGGCTGGTCGGTACTGAAACCGGCCTCTCGGACTGGATTGTCGTCGATCAGGCCATGATCGATGCGTTTGCGCATGCGACCAACGACCATCAGTTCATCCATGTCGACCCGGAGCGCGCCGCTTCGAGTGCCTTCGGCGGCACCATCGCCCACGGCTTTCTGACCCTGTCGCTGCTCTCGGCGATGAACTACAACAGCCTGCCGAAGGTCCGCGAGCAGACCATGGGCATCAATTACGGCTTCGAGAACGTCCGTTTCCTCTCGCCGGTCAAATCGGGCGCCCGCATCCGCGGCCACTTTGTCCTCGCCGAAGCCCGCTTCCGCGGCGCTGGCATGCTGATGACGAGCTATGACGTCTCGATCGAGATCGAGAACGAGAAGAAACCGGCGCTGACCGCCAAATGGATCACGATCATCCAATTCGACCCAAAGGACCGGCCCGAAAACGTCTAAGCGCCTTCGAAATCGATGACGTGCCGGATAACCTGGCCGGCATGGAGCCGATCGAATGCCTCGTTGATCCCCTCCAGCGGACCGGTCGACGACAGCAAACGGTCTACCGGCAGCCGCCCGCGTCTGTAGAGCCCGATAAAGCGCACAACGTCGCGGCTCGGCACGCAACTGCCGAGATAGCTGCCGAGCACGCGCCGCTCCTCGGCCACCAGGCTGACGGCGGGGATCGCAAACTGGCTGGACGGATTGGCAAGCCCTGCCGTTGCCGTCGTGCCGCCGCGCCGTGTGATGCGGTAAGCGAGATCGAAGGCCTTGACGGCACCGGCCATCTCGAGCGCGTGGTCGACGCCGCCCTTGGTTGCCTCGCGGATCTGCTCCACCACGTCGGGATCACTGGCGAGAAAGACATCGGTAGCGCCGAGCGAAAGGGCAATCCCGAGCTTGTCACGCGCAAGGTCAACCGCAACAACCCGCTCGGCCCCGGACGCCACCGCGCCGAGCACCGCAGCCAATCCGACGCCTCCCAGGCCAACAACGGCGACTGTCTGCCCCGGCTGCACGCGGCAGGTATTCACCACGGCGCCAACGCCCGTCAGTACGGCGCAACCGAACAGCGCGGCGTGGGTGAAAGGAATATCGGGATCGATGCGGATGGCCGAATGGCGCGAGACGACGGCATGGGTGGCAAAACCCGAAACACCGAGATGATGATGGATCGACACTTCCTCGCAACTCAATCGGCGAGCGCCCGATAGCAGCGTGCCTTTTCCGTTGGCATCAGCCCCGGGTATGCACAGCGCCGGGCGTCCCTCCGCGCAGGGCAGGCAGTGGCCGCAGCTCGGCATGAAGCTCATCACGACATGATCATCAGGCGCCAGATCGTGAATGCCTGGCCCGACCGACTCGACCGTGCCCGCCGCTTCATGTCCAAGCGCCATCGGCATCGGCCGCGGCCGGTCGCCATTGATGACGGAGAGATCGGAATGGCAGAGCCCGGCTGCACCGATGCGAACGAGAATTTCATCATTGCCGGGCGGCGCAAGCTCAAGATCCTCGATAGACAGCGGCCTGCTCGCCGCGAATGGCGGCTCGACCGGAGATCGGCGTAAAACCGCGGCGCGTATCTTCATGAGCTCCTCCCGGGGACGGCTTTAAGCAAACTAGCGGCTCACAGAGTCCAACCGCAACAGGACTTTAGGGTGTGCAGCGGTGTCGCTTTCTCGTCCACGATATCCCTATGGAGCACCGTTGATTTCGATGATGTTGCGATCGGGATCGAGGAGGTAAGCTTGTGGAAAGCCGGCCGGCCCATTGCGCCTAAGTCGCAACCGCCACGGATCGCCATCAGGCCCATCCTCCCGAAAACCCTTCGCGATCAGCCCTCGAATACATCCCTCGAAATCATCGGTGCGGAACGCGAAATGCCCGTCGGCCGTGTCTATGGTCGCCGCACGCCGGAAGGTCCCGGCCGGATTGATGATGATGTGGACCTGCAGCGCGCCGCAGGCAAACCACGCTCCGTCCGTGCTGAAGGGCGGCCTCTCGATTTGCTCCAGACCGAAGACATTGCGATAGAAGGCGACCGATCGGGCCAGATCCGTGGCAACGATAGAAACGTGATGCAGCATCATCGAAGACACCCCCGCAACCGTTGCGACGACGCTCCAACACGGGCCGCACGCGATGGTGGATGATGACACGAATGACGGCGGCCTTGCAACTTGAAGCCACGCGAGGACGGCACAATATCACCGTCCCCGATCGGGAGTTCCAAATTGGTGGCGCTTAGTGGGCGGCGTCTTCCGCACCCTCGGCCAGCAGGCCGAATACGAAGTCCGCAAACGAACGCCAGCACTCCACCCGGAATGTGTCGTCCTCGGTGCGCAAGAGCACGATCTCGGCCTTTCCGAACAGCGTGCGCGAGCAGGCGCCTACGGGGAAGATCTCGAGCGACAGATCCTGGGGGCAGCCCGCGGAGATCGTCGCCTCCGCCCCGGGGCCGGAGACGATGATCGCAACGTTGCGATGCGACACGTCGGTGGCCGAATGCAGCGCGCCCGACTTGGCGAGCGCACCCATCAGGTCGGCGCCGGACTCGTCGATAACAAGCCATTCATCCGGGCCGAGCCAGAGGGCGGCACGACCACCCTTGCGGCCAGAGGTCTTCGGCGCAGCCGGGATCGTGACGCCAAGGGCGGAAGAAAGTGCTTTGAGCGATTCCGCCGGGGCGCGAAGCGCCACGCGGCTTGCCGCGGGCGCCGGCGTCAGCCGTACTGTGGCCGAGCCGCCATGACGACCAGAAAGCACCGACTTGCGAACTGCCGTATCAGCCATTGATGCGGCCTCCTTCCTTGTCAAAGAACACCAAATCAGTCACCTCGACGGCGATCGTCTTGTCCGGCATCGGCACGTAGAGCGTCTCGCCCATCCGTGCGCGGCCACCTGCGACCAGCGCGAAAGCGATCGACTTGCCGAGATTTTCGGACCAATAGGACGAGGTGACGTGGCCGAGCATCGTCATCGGCTTCGGCTCGTTCGGATTGGCGACGATCTGCGCGCCCTCTTCGAGCACGAGCTTCGGATCCTTGGTGACGAGACCGACCAGCTGCTTGCGGCCTTCCTTCACCAGATCCGGCCGCTTCAGCCCGCGAATGCCGACGAAATCCGTCTTCTTTTTGGAGACGGCCCAGGAAAGACCGGCATCGTCGGGCGTCACGGTTCCGTCCGTGTCCTGGCCGACGATGATGTAGCCCTTCTCGGCGCGCAGAACATGCATCGTCTCGGTGCCGTAGACGCAGGCGCCGAGCGGCTCGGCATTGGCCCAGACCGCTTCCAGCACCGACTGGCCGTAATCGGCCGGCACGTTGATTTCGAAGCCGACCTCGCCGGTGAACGACACGCGGAACAGGCGCGCCGGCACACCCATGACCGTGCACTCGGCAACGCTCATATGCGGGAAGGCTTCGTTCGAAATATCGACGCCTTCCACCAGTGGCGCGATGATCTCACGGGCCTTCGGACCCTGCACGGCGATGACGGCCCACTGTTCCGTCACCGAGGTCAGCCACACCTTGAGGTGCGGGAATTCCGTCTGCAGATAGTCTTCCATGTGGTGGAGGACGCGCGGCGCACCGCCCGTCGTCGTCGTTACATGAAAACGATCGTCGGCCAGACGCCCGACGACACCGTCGTCATAAACAAAGCCGTCTTCGCGCGTCATGATGCCGTAGCGGCACTTGCCGGGCTTCAGCGTATCCCAGGCATTGGTGTACATCAGGTTCATGAACGCGGCGGCGTCGGGGCCGACGATCTCGATCTTGCCGAGCGTCGAGGCATCGAACACGCCGGCGACATCGCGCGCCGTCTTGCATTCGCGGGCAACCGCCTGATGCATCGTCTCGCCGGCACGCGGATAAAACCACGCACGCTTCCAGTTGCCGACATCCTCGAACACCGCGCCATGGGATTCTTCCCACTCGTGCAGCGGCGTCTTGCGCGTCGGGTCGAACAGCTCGCCGCGCGAATGGGCGATCAGCGTGCCGTAGGTGACAGGCGTATAGGGCGCGCGGAACGTCGTGAGGCCGACCTGCGGGATCTCCTTGCCGAGCATTTCGGCGGCGATCGCCAGGCCGTGCATGTTGGAGAGCTTGCCTTGATCCGACGCCATGCCGTTCGTGGTGAAGCGCTTGATATGCTCGATCGAGTGCATGCCCTCTCGCACGGCAAGGCGGATATCCTTGGCACAGACGTCGTGCTGGAAATCGATGAACGCCTTGGCGCTGGTCTCCGGGCCCGCACCTTCGGCAGCGCCGATCATGCCGCCGGTCCACTGATGCGCCTGGCGCGACGACAGGCTGATCTTGCCGCCCGACGACTTGCCTGCGGCCTGCGCCATCAGTTCGCCGGCGGCAAGCGACTCTTCGATCGTCTGCTGCAAATCGTCGGTGCCGTTGCAGGCGCCGACGGAGAGGCAATCCTGTGCATAGGTCCCGGGCAGGAAACGCTGGGTTTCCGGTTCGAAAGCCACCTTGCCGCGCGACTGCGAGAACAGATGCACCGATGGCGTCCAGCCGGCAGACACCAGCAGCGCATCGACCGCGATCTTGCGCGGTGAGCCGCCGCCGTTGCGGGCAACGGTCATCGAGGAGATGCGCAGCTTGCCCGAGGTGTTGACCACGGACTGGCCGGCGAGAACGTCGATGCCGAGCGAACGCGCTTCGGCAAGTACCTCGGCACCTGGCGTCTGCCTGACATCGACGATCGCGGCGATCTCGACACCGGCGCGCTTCAAGTCGAACGCAGCCTCGTAGGCAGAGTCGTGCGCAGTGTAGACGCCGACCTTCTGGCCGACAGCAACGCCGTACTGATTGAGATACATGCGCGCGGCCGAGGCCAGCATGATGCCCGGACGATCGTTGTTCGGGAATACCATGTGGCGCTCGATCGCGCCGTTGGCGAGGATGACGCGCTTGGCGCGCAGCTGCCACAGACGCTCGCGCGGCAGGTGGCGGCCCGGGTTTGCGACATGGTCGGTGACGCGTTCGGCAAGGCCGACGAAGTTGTGGTTGTAGTAGCCGAAAGCGGTGGTGCGGGTGAGAACCTGCACATTGTCCATCGCCTTCAGGCTGGCAACCGTTTTCTGCGCCCACTCATAGCCGTCGAGACCGTCGATCTTGACGCCACTGTCGAAGCGCAGCGCACCGCCGGCTTCGGCCTGCTCGTCACAGAGAATGACCTTGGCACCGGCATGAGCCGCAGCAAGGGCAGCCGAAAGACCGGCAACGCCGGCACCCACCACCAGCACGTCGCAATGCGCGTAGCGGCTGGCATAGTGATCAGGATCCGCTTCCTTCGGGGCGACGCCGAGACCGGCGGCACGGCGGATGATCGGCTCGTAGACATGCTTCCATGCCGCCTTCGGCCACATGAAGGTCTTGTAGTAGAAGCCGGCCGCGAAGAAGGGCGACATCAGGTTGTTGATGCCGCCGATATCGAAGGACAGCGACGGGAAGCGGTTCTGCGATTCGACGATCATGCCGTCGAAGACTTCCTGCACCGTGGCACGCACGTTCGGCTGCTTGCGGGCGCTGTCGCGCGCAACGTCGATCAGCGCGTTCGGCTCTTCGGCACCGGCAGAGAGAATGCCGCGCGGGCGGTGATACTTGAACGAGCGGCCGACCAGATGGATGTTGTTGGCGATCAGCGCCGAGGCGACAGTATCACCCTCCAGCGCCGTGTAGCTCTTGCCGTCGAAGGTGAAGCGCGCGGTTCTGGCAGGCGTCAGGCGACCCTTGCCTGCAATACGGTTCGTGCCGCTCATTGTGCCTCTCCTTCGAGCGCTTCATAGGTCTCGACGGGAGCATGCGGAACGGCGGCCGCGCCGATCTCCGGCTTCGGCTCGCCTGCCTTGTACGTCTTGATGAACTTGTCGCTGATCGTGTCACGCGCCGCGTTGAAGAAACGGCCGCATCCGTGCTGGTGACGCCAGCGTTCGAAGATCAGGCCCTTCGGGTTGTCGCGCAGGAAGAAATATTCCTCGAAGGCCTCGTCGGAGATCGAGGCGATGTCGGCCGGGCGGGCGATGTGAGCATCGCCGGCGCCGCGGAATTCGAGCTCGGAGCGCTCTTCCTGACAGTATGGGCAATAGATAAGAAGCATGATGTCCTCGTGTCAGTGCGCGACGGCAGCAGCGGCGGCTTCGTCGATCAGACGGCCGGTGCGGAAACGGTCCAGCGTCAGGCCGGCATTGAACTTGTGCACCTCGTCGCGAGCGATCAGATGCGCGAAGAGATTGGCCGAGCCAGGGGTCGCCTTGAAGCCGCCGGTCCCCCAGCCGCAGTTGACGTAGAGCCCCGGAACCGGCGTCTTCGACTGGATCGCCGAACGGTCCGGCGTGTTGTCGACGATACCACCCCACTGGCGCATCATCTTGACACGGCGGAACATCGGGAACAGCTCGCAAATGGCATCGAGCGTATGCGTGATGATCTGCAACCCGCCGGTCTGGCTGTAGGAATTGTACTGGTCGGTGCCGGCGCCGATGACGAGCTCGCCCTTGTCGGACTGCGAGATATAGGCATGTACTGTGTTCGACATGACCACGCAGGGGAAGATCGGCTTCAGCGGCTCGGAGACCAGCGCCTGCAGCGGGCTCGATTGCAGCGGCACGCGCACGTCGGCCATCTTCATGACCGTCGTGGTGTGGCCGGCCGCCGAAACGCCGACCTTCTTGGCGCCGATGAAGCCGCGGCTCGTCTCGACGCCGGTGACGCGCCCGTCCGGGCTGCGGCGGATGCCGGTCACTTCGCAGTTCTGGATGATGTGGACGCCGCGATCGGAGGCGGCACGGGCATAGCCCCAGGCGACCGCATCATGACGCGCCGTGCCGCCGCGGCGCTGCAGCGCAGCGCCGTTGATCGGGTAGCGGGCGCTGGCGGAGATATCGAGCGGCGGACAGTAGGCCTTGGCCTGCTCCGGCGTCAGCCACTCGTTGTCGATGCCGTAGAGGCGGTTGGCATGGATATGCCGCTTGAAGGATTGCTGGTCGTGCACATTGTGCGACAGCATCATCACGCCGCGCGGCGAATACATCACATTGTAGTTGAGATCCTGCGACAGGTTCTCCCAGAGCTTCATCGAATGCTCGTAGATGTGCATGCTCTCTTCGTAGAGATAGTTCGAGCGGATGATGGTCGTGTTGCGACCCGTGTTACCGCCGCCGAGCCAGCCCTTTTCGAGCACCGCGACATTGGTGATGCCGTGCTCCTTGGCGAGATAATAAGCCGCACCCAGGCCATGTCCGCCACCGCCGATGATGATGACGTCGTATTCGGCGCGCGGCTCGGGCGAAGTCCATTGCTTTTCCCAGCCCTTGTGGCCTCTCAGGGCCTCCCGTGCCACGGCAAAAACCGAGTATCTGCGCATCCGCCTTCATCTCCTTCGGGGAAAGGTCCCTTCTCGTCGGCCATACAAATCGCAAATCCAAAAGCGGCACAACGTTTCTTTTGCGACGCGAAGCGGCTTTTGTTTTGACACACAGCAAGAATGAATGAGATCGCGTGCTCTCTTCCAAGCAGAGCACACCGGCAAAAAAAGCCGAACCGGCCTGTCGCGGCTACTTCCCTCGCCATTCCTCTTATTTTAGTGCATTTGCACTTACAATTTTTGACCGCATAATTCACGCACTGCGCAAGCGCACTTTGCGCGCTGAGGGTCCCGCGTCCGCAGCAGTGGCAACATTCATAAGCCAGACGTCGGCACGCCTATAGGAAGACTCCACGTCCGACTTGGCATCAAACGCGGCCAAAAAAGACAGTGGACGGGATGGCGGCAGAGGACTTCTTCGCCTACGCAACGGAACTGCTGAAGGTCAATCCGCCGCACGCCACCGACCAGCCGATCATAAGCCAGATGAAGCGGATCGGGATAGAGCCGGGCAAAAGCTTCGATAAAAGCAAGGTCGCGCCCGACGTCGCCGAAGCTTTGAAAGACGTCTCGGCCGAAGCTCAAAACGTGATGGACTGGAAAATCGCAACGCGTGCTCGCGTGGCCAACAACTGGTCGATGAACACCGACACCATGGGCGTCTATGGCAACTACTACTTGAAGCGGGCGATCGTGGCGCAGCTCGGGCTTGGCGCAAACCTGCCGGAGGACGCGATCTACCCGCTCAACCTCGGCGACGAGAAGGGAAACCCGCTAAACGGAATGAGCTATAAGATCCACCTCGACAAGGAGAGCCTACCACCGGTCAAAGCGTTCTGGTCTGTCACGCTTTACGATCCGGAGGGATTTCAAGTCGCCAACAGCATGAACCGGTTTGCCGTGAGCAGCTGGATGCCGTTCGAACAATGCGGACGGGTCGCTTGATCTCTACTTCCAGAGCAAGAGCCCGGGCGAGGCAGAGGAAGCGAACTGGCTACCCGCACCAGCAGGACCGTTCAACCTGACGATGCGTCTTTGCGGGCCGAAAGCAGAAGCCTTGACAGGAAAATGGAACCCGCCCGCAGTCGAAATGGTGCCTGGGCTCCAACAGGTCACAGCGCAGTGATGCTTCCACCGACCTGCCTCGACCAGTCCGAGCGAACATGGCCATTGAAGCCTAAGCAGGCTCTATTCCGTCAAGCAAAGAGGCCTCGCGCCCATAGGCGCGGGGGCTTTTCAGGAGGACGAAGCCGACTTGCGCGCAGTCCGTCGCTTCTTGACAGCGGCGGCGGCCGGTGGTGCATCGGCTTCCTGCTGCAAGCGCAACGCCCTCAGCTTTTCCGTCTTCTTTTCGCGAGCGGCGGCTTCCGCCGTAACGATTGCCCTCGCCGTCGTATCGGTGACGGCCGCCTTATCGCGCGATGAGAGCTTAGCCGGATTGAAGAGTTCGTCTTTTGAAGTCATCTGCTCTCTCTCTATCTAGAAGGAGTCTGCCAGATGGCAGTTCAGCGGGCCGGACGGACTGCCTTCTTCGGAGCCGGAAGGAGACCTTCACGCTGAAGCTTCTTGCGCGCAAGCTTACGCTGGCGGCGAACCGCCTCGGCCTTTTCGCGGACACGCTTCTCGGACGGCTTTTCATAGGCGCTGCGCGCCTTGAACTCGCGGAACAGACCTTCGCGCTGCATCTTCTTCTTCAGGACGCGGAGCGCCTGGTCGACATTGTTGTCTCGAACGAGAACCTGCAAATTCTTTCCTTTCATGCGGCAAACTCGTTTGCCGGTTGGTCAGAGTGGAAACTACTTCCGCACCCTGATGCTTGAAGTTTTCAACCAGGATCCGCCCCGGATATCGGCAGCGGCGTCAACTCTCGGCGTCGGGGATGCCGACTGGTTCACGTCGATATCGCTCTCAAGAATCCGCCGATCGAAGTTTTCGGTCTCGAATCGAACACGATACTGCGGGCGACTGCCGTCAGACGGAAGAATCGCCGCAATTATACAGGTCCTGCTCGCCTCTTCGGTACGGACGAAACCGTCTTTCAGAACGATACTGTCGCCGACAGCGTATCTTGGCATTCGTACCATTTGGTTTCACCGAACTGTCTTGATCGTCAAAAGCATAAAAGGCCGGGTTTAACCCCGACCTTCGCCATCAGGCTCTCAACTGCCAGTACATCCGTGGTCAGCCGGGCCGAATGAGAATTAAGCTACGCGCAGGTTGTCCGCAGAATTCTTGCCGGACTTCTTGTCGCGAACGAGATCGTAGGTGATCTTCTGCCCGTCGGAAAGATTGCCCAAACCAGCGCGTTCAACGGCGGAAATGTGAACGAAAACGTCCGTGCTGCCGTCGTCCGGCTGAATGAAGCCGAAGCCCTTGGTGCTGTTGAACCACTTAACGGTACCTGAATTCATAACGATCTCCTTTCAATAGTCGTTACTGCCATGCGTTTATTCACAAGGCTAAGATCGATTTTGAGAGGAAATCTGACGGAGCTTCGCGCTCTTTGACAAAGGTCACAACCAACAGTCGATGGGCTACATATATCGCAAACGGCGGAATAAACAAGGGAAAGAAGCAGGCTATTTGGGTTCGGGCGGATCGCGCAACGCTGATCGGCGGTGCTTCAGGGATACCCAGCTGTGCCGAATGTCAGCCTTTTGAGGGCTCAACAAACCGGCGCCGATGGGGACAAGACACGGTTTTTTACCGCAAGAACCGCCAGAGCATATGGACTTCCACCCGCCATTCTGCTATCCGCAACCTCAATCGCAAGGCTCCGGCCGCGCGAACCGTATATTTTTTGCCTCTGGCGCCTTGCCGACGCCGGGACCAACCAAACCAAAGGAACGTGATTCTCGTGCAGGTACTTGTCCGCGATAACAATGTCGATCAGGCTCTCCGCGCTCTCAAGAAGAAGATGCAGCGCGAAGGTATTTTCCGCGAAATGAAGATGCGCGACTACTACGAAAAGCCGTCGCAGAAGCGCGCTCGCGAAAAGGCCGAAGCCGTTCGTCGTGTTCGCAAGCTGGCTCGCAAGCGGGCGCAGCGCGAAGGTCTTGTCGCACGCTAAGCGTAGCTGTCGTTATTTCGACGTTTTCAAATGCATGTTGGCGGGGGCGATCTGTTCGCCACCGCCTTTTTAATTTGCTGCTGAAGCCTGCCCGTCCTTGAAACGGAGCGGCTACACTGGGGGAAAACGAGCCCGCATGGCTGACATCACCAAGACCCGCTCTCTGCGTTCGCCGAAAATCGCTGTTCTACCGGTTTTCGCAATCGTCACCGCGCTAGGCCTTGCTGGCTGCACGACAAGCAACACGTCCGATGCTGTCATTCGCATCGACAAAGCGCAGGGTTCACAGGAAAACATCGCCTCGCTGACATCAGTCATCAATGCCAATCCGAAGGATCCGGAAGGCTACAACGTCCGTGGCTCCGCCTATGGCCGTGGCGGCGATTTCCGCCAGGGGCTGAACGACTTCAATACGGCGCTGCAGCTCAACCCGCGTTTCTATCAGGCCTACGCCAACCGCGCGCTGGTCTACCGCAACATGGGCCAGCAACAGCAGGCGATTCAGGACTACAACGCCGCCCTGCAGATCAATCCGAACTACGACGTGGCGCTGATCGGCCGCGGCAACGTCTACCGCGCCGCCGGTCAGGACAATGCCGCCTTCAACGATTTCGACAAGGCGATCCAGAACGGCACGACCGATGGCCGCGCCTATCACAATCGCGGTCTGATCTATCAGAAGCGCAATCAGCAGGACAAGGCGATCGACGACTTCTCGAAGGCGATCTCGCTTTCGCCGAACGCGCCGGAACCCTATAACGGCCGCGGCATCTCCTACATCGCGCTGAACGACGACGACAATGCGTTTGCCGACTTCAACCACGCGATCGAGCTCAACGGCAACATTGCCGAATCCTGGGCCAACCAGGCGCTGGTCTATGAGCGCCGCGGCGAAAAAGACAAGGCTGCGCGCTCCTACCGTCACGCGATCGGCCTGGATGCGAAGTACCAGCCGGCAAAGGACGGTCTTGCCCGCGTGGGCGCAGCGACAACCGGCTAAGGCATTGCAGGCAGGAGACCGACGATGGCAGCGAAACAGCATGTGGTCGTCGTCGGCTCCGGCATTGTCGGTGCCTCGATCGCCTGGCACCTGACGCGTGACGGCGCCGCCGTTACCGTGATAGCCGAGGACATCGGCGGTGTGGCGACACCCAATTCTTTTGCCTGGATCAATGCGAGCTGGGGCAACCCGGAATTCTATTTTCACTTTCGCCGCCGTTCCATGGCCGAATGGAAGCGCTTGGGCCGCGAGCTCCCCGGACTGCCGCTTTCCTGGTGTGGCGGCATCTGCTTTGACCTGCCGCCCGATCGGCTTGAGGCGTTTGCCGTCGAGCACCGTTCGTGGGGCTATGACATTGAACGGCTCGACAGCGCAGCAATTGCAGCGCGCGAGCCTTACCTGGCACATGCTCCCGATTTCGCGCTGTCGGTCGCAGAAGAAGGTGCGGTCGAGCCGGCCGCAGCCGCGCGGCTTTTGCTTGCCGACGCGGAAACCAGGGGCGCCAAGTTCGTCAACGCCGCTGTCGACGGCCTTATTCGCAGCGGCGAGCGGATTGCCGGCGTCGTCTCATCGGCAGGCATGATCGAGGCCGATCACATTGTCCTGGCCGCCGGCGCAGGCAGCACGCCGCTTGCCGCCGCTGTTGGCGTCACACTCCCCTTGGAAGCTCCGCCCGGGCTGATCGTTCACTCGCGTCCTTTCGAAAGGCGGCTGAACGGCCTGGTCATGGCAGCCGATCTGCATATGCGCCAGACGGCCGACGGCCGCATCATCGCCGGCTCCGATTTCGGCGGCACCGATCCCGGCGCCGACCAGCACGCCACTGCCGCGGTACTCTTTGCGACGATGAAGGAAAGCCTGACGGAGAGCGACCGGCTGAGCATGGAGTTCTTCACCGTCGGCTACCGTCCGACACCCAAGGACGGCTTCCCGATCATCGGCAATTGCGGCCAGAGCGGCCTTTATATTGCCGTGATGCACTCCGGGGTAACGCTCGCGCCGCTCGTCGGCCTACTCGCGTCTAACGAGATTCTTTCGGGCGATGCGGATGCATCCCTCGCTTCCTTCCGCCTCGGAAGATTCGGCTGACACCACAGTCGAACAAAAATTTGCGAATTGCCGGGCGACATGTTTTAGTGTGTTGCAAGCAGCAACACCTGTCCCTAACATACAATCGTTTCGATAGCAGGCTATCAGGAGAGCCGGGGGCGCGTTGAAGGCAATTGCGGTGGTCCAGTTTTTTGCTTTCATGCCTGTAAGCGGCCGGCGCACCGGCAGTTTCGGCTGCGTAACGCAACAAAGTATAGGCTCATGAGAGGCCGCTTCCGCTTCTTTCCGAAGGCGTCGATCGGGACTTACCTGATCGCGATGGCAGTTGCGACGGCCTTGCCGATTTTCGCCCTTGTGGCACTTCTGCTGGCACAGCTGGAAGATAACCAGCGCTCGATTCTGAAGCGGGAAACAGCCCAGGATGCCACCGCTCTCGCCCGGTCCATCGATCGCCAGCTTCAGGACATGGCTACAACTTTAAGGCTGCTTTCCAACTCGCCGGAATTGGAGAGCAACGACTTCGCGTCGTTCCACGCCCGCACTGAAACATCTCTGCGGGCAGATAACCTTTATGTCATTGCGGTCGACGAGAGCGGCCAGCAGCTCCTGAACACCCGCCGGAACTACGGCGAGCTCCTCGGGAAAGCGGGGAACCTGCCGGCTGTCGAAGCGGCCATTAAGTCGGGCCGAATCGAAGCCTCGGATGTGTTCATGGGGCGAACGAGCGGTGAATTCGTCTACAACGTTACCATGCCGCTGCAGGCGGGCGAGGTCAGGGCGCTGATCATAACGCAGAACGCCAGGGACCTTGCGAAACTTGTCACGACTGAAGGCCTGCCGACCGATTGGTCTGCAGCTGTCATCGATCAGAGCGGCCATGTGGTCGCCTCCGCCGGCGCTACGAACATCGGCTTCGGCCAACCTTTCAATCCGAGCATTCTACCCTCACTGGTCGATTCCAGCGGGGTGTACGAGGATAGACAGGTCCTGCCGAAGGCAATGCTGGGCTATGCGCAGATTCCGGGCTGGTCCTGGAAGGCTGTCATATGGGGACCAGTCGCCACGGCGCAGGCTTCTATCTTGACGACATGGCGCTTTCTGGTCATCGGCGGCTTGGCGCTGATGCTTCTCGCGATTCTGGCCGCCTATGTGGTGGCGCGCCAGGTTCGCACGACAATCCGCTCGATCGCCGACATGGCCATTCGCCTGGGCGAAGGCCACATCGTGGCGCCGATCGAGACCAGCGTCATCGAAGCCAACCAGGTTGCGGTCGCGCTCTCCAACGCATCCTTCGACCGGAGCCAGACCGAAGATCGCCTGCACTTCGTGATGAACGAACTGGTGCACCGCACCAAGAACCTGCTGACCCTGGTACAGGCGATGATGCGCCAGGTCGCCAAGCGCGCCGACAGCGTCGAGGCATACCAGGCAGCGGTGGCCGATCGCCTCGAGGGCCTCTCCCGCTCGATCGATCTGCTCACCAGCGAGCAGTGGGCGGGCGCATCGCTGCGACGGGTGATCGACATCCACTTCAAGAGCTTTCCACAAGCTGCCGAGCAGGCCGATATATCGGGCAAGGATTTCACGCTGAGGCCCGAGGTGGTGCAAAACCTCGGCCTCGTTCTGCATGAGCTGGCAACAAACTCGGTGAAATACGGCGCCCTTTCCGTGCCGCACGGCCGTGTTCTGCTGAGCTGGCAGGACGCGCGAGACGAAGAGCGTAGCGAACCCATGCTTCGTTTCACCTGGGAGGAGCGTGACGGTCCGCCCGCCCACCCGCCAGAGAACTCAGGCTTTGGTACGACCATCATCAAGAACCACGCCGCCGCCGCTTTTGGTGGCACCGTCGAAATCGACTTCCGGCCGGAAGGGTTTTATTGGGCGTTGACGGCCCCTCGCCGCACCTTGGAGCGCGCATAGGTCACGGAACAATCCCGCTGAACGTTCGTTTCGGACAGGCTACTCGAAAGGAGAAGACCATGTTCAGGGAAACGATGATTGCCGCGGCGGTGGCCGCAGTAGCCGCCATCGCAAACCCGGCAAGTGCCGCAAGTTACATCACGCTCGGTCAGCTCGTCTGCGGATCACAGGGCGGTCAGGGACTGATCGTCACCTCGCAGAAGAACCTACTCTGCACCTACACGCCGGCGGAAGGAGGCCCGAAGGTCGTCTATGCCGGAACAATCCGGAAATTCGGACTGGATGTCGGCCAGACGGGCAAGACTGTCATGATATGGCAGGTCCTGGCCAAGACCGGAACCGATATTCCAGAATACGCGCTGGCGGGTGAGTATTACGGCGTAGGGGCCGATGCGAGCTTCGGCGCGGGTGCGGGTGCCAAGGTCATCGCCGGTGGTACAAACCAATCCTTCATGCTCCAGCCACTGAACGTGCAGGCTCAGGAAGGCCTGAACCTCGCGCTCGGCGTGGAGAAACTGACGCTGGCGCCGGCTGCCACCTGATCGCAGGTCGCGCCGAGGAGGAGAGAGGCAAGCGGCCTCTCTCCTTTCCATATCAGGCGGAGTGATCCCTCAGGCCGAAAATCATCATCATCATCATCGTCCCGCTGATGCGATTGACCCTTCGAACGTCCGGGAAGATCAAGCAACCTGGCGACGCCTCAGTGATTGATCGCCTTGTTGATCTCTTCGGTGACCTTCTTGGCATCGCCAAGCAGCATCATCGTGCCGTCCTTGTAGAACAGCGTGTTGTCGATGCCGGCATAGCCGGAGCCGAGCGAACGCTTCACGAAGAGGCAGGTCTTCGCCTTGTCGACGTCGAGGATTGGCATGCCGTAGATCGGCGAGGTCTTGTCGTCGCGCGCCGCCGGATTGGTGACGTCATTGGCGCCGATGACATAGGCGACATCCGCCTGCGCGAATTCCGAATTGATGTCCTCGAGCTCGAAAACCTCATCGTAGGGCACGTTCGCTTCGGCAAGCAGCACGTTCATGTGACCTGGCATGCGGCCGGCGACCGGATGGATCGCGTATTTTACCTCGACACCGTTCTTCTTCAGATTGTCGGCCATTTCGCGAAGTGCATGCTGCGCCTGTGCCACCGCCATGCCGTAGCCTGGCACGATGATGACCTTCGAGGCGTTCGCCATCAGATAGGCTGCATCCTCTGCCGAACCGAGCTTGACGGTCTTGTCCGAATTGTCCGCGCCGCCCGCAACCGTCTCGCCGCCGAAGCCGCCGAGAATGACCGAGATGAACGAGCGGTTCATGCCCTTGCACATGATGTAGGACAGGATCGCACCGGATGAGCCGACGAGCGCACCGGTGATGATCAGCGCCAGGTTGCCGAGCGTGAAGCCGATGCCGGCCGCCGCCCATCCCGAATAGGAATTCAGCATCGACACGACAACCGGCATGTCGGCGCCGCCGATTGGCACGATCAGCAGTACGCCGAGCGCCAGCGACAGGGCAACGACTGCCCAGAAGTCGAAATGGCTTTCCGTTGCGGCGAGGCCGGTGATGAACAGCACGATCAACACCAGCAGGGCAATGTTGATCAGATGCCGGAAGGGCAGCATGATCGGCTTGCCGGACATGCGCCCGTCAAGCTTCAGGAAGGCGATGATCGAGCCGGTGAAGGTCAGCGCACCGATGGCGACGCCAAGCGCCATTTCGATCCGCGCCTCGGTGTGGATCTCGCCGATATTGCCGATGCCGAAGGAAGACGGCGTGTAGAGCGCCGAGGCCGCCACCAGCACGGCCGCAAGGCCGACCAGAGAGTGGAAACCGGCAACAAGTTGCGGCATCGAGGTCATCGGGATCACGCGGGCGATATAGGCGCCCGCACCGCCGCCGATGGCAAGACCGAGGACGATCAACACCAGGCCGCCGAACGAGGGCGTTGCCAGCGTCAGCGTGGTGAGGATGGCTAATCCCATGCCGATCATGCCGTAGAGATTGCCCTTCCGGCTGCTGGCCGGGTGGGAAAGGCCGCGCAATGCCAGGATGAAGAGCACGCCGGAGACGAGGTAGAGGAAGGCTGCGATACTGGTCATGCGGTCCTCACTTGTCCTTCTTCTTGTACATCGCCAGCATGCGCTGGGTGACAAGGAAGCCGCCAAAGATGTTCACGGAGACGAGGACCAGAGCGATGAAGCCGAAACCGGTCGCAAGCCCGCTGGTCGAGATGCCGACTGCCAGAAGCGCGCCGACGACGATGACCGAGGAGATCGCGTTGGTGACGGCCATCAGCGGCGTGTGCAGCGCCGGCGTTACCGACCAGACGACGTAGTAGCCGACAAAGATCGCCAGCACGAAGATCGCGAACTGGAACACGAAGGGATCGATCGCCCCGCCGGTTGCAGCACTTGCCGCCTCGGGCGCATGCGCGGCAGCGGCCGCCACGGCATTCACGGCCTGGTTCAGCTGCTCCAGCGCCTTGTCCATTGCTTCACCAGCCATCAGTTATCCCCCTTCTTCGCACCGCCAAATGCCGGATGCACGACATTGCCCGCATGCGTCAGCATCGTCGCCTTGATCAGCTCGTCCTCGAGATTGAGGGCGATCGTCTTCGTTTCCTTGTTGACCATGGTCTCAAGGAAGGTGACGAGGTTCTTGGCGTAGAGCTGGGAGGCACTGGCAGCGATCCTGCCGGCCATATTCGGGAAGCCGATGACGCGCACGCCGTCGACGTCGGCCACCTTGCCGGGCTTGACGCCCTCGATATTGCCGCCGCGCTCGACCGCAAGGTCGACGGCAACCGCACCCGGCTTCATCGACTTCAGCATTTCGCGCGAGACGAGCTTCGGTGCCGGGCGCCCGGGGATCAGGGCCGTGGTGATGACGATGTCCTGCTTGGCGATATGCTCAGCCACGAGGGCTGCCTGCTTTGCCTGATACTCCTTGGACATTTCCTTGGCGTAGCCGCCGGCGGTCTCCGCCGCCTTGAACTCGTCATCCTCGACGGCGATGAACTTCGCGCCCAAGGACGCGACCTGCTCCTTGGCCGCCGGACGAACGTCGGTCGCCGAAACGGCAGCGCCGAGACGACGGGCCGTGGCGATCGCCTGCAACCCGGCAACACCTGCGCCCATGACGAAGACCTTGGCTGCCGGAACGGTGCCGGCTGCCGTCATCATCATCGGCATGGCACGGTCATAGACCGCCGCTGCTTCGATGACGGCCTGGTAGCCTGCCAGGTTTGCCTGCGAGGAAAGAACGTCCATCGACTGCGCGCGGGTGATGCGCGGCATCAGCTCCATGGCGAAGGTGGAGAGCCCGGCTTTGGCCATGGCGGCGAGCGCCTCGTCATTGCCGTAGGGATCCATGACCGCAATGACGATCGCACCGCTCTTGTAGCCGCCGATATCTTCTTGCGTCGGGCGGCGGACTTTTAGGACGACATCAGCTGTCGCCGCCGCGCCGAGCGAACCGATGCTTGCGCCGACCGCTTCGAACTCCGCATCCGGAATTTTCGACTTGGCCCCCGCTCCCGCCTCGACGACGACGTCGAGCCCAAGCCCTATCATCTTCTTTACGGTTTCGACGGACGCAGCGACACGCGTCTCATCCCCCGTGATTTCCTTCGCCACAAAAACAACGTTGCCCAACCGCCCCTCCTCCGGGTCAGCCAGCCTGCCGCAGGTCCTCCCTGCTCAGCCCGAACATTCAGTCAAAGCTTTGGAAAAGCCGCACCCCGCGCCGCGCTTAGCGCAGCAGGACGAGGCCAGCGATAAAGACGATCAGCAGGACGACGAGGCCGCCAAGGAAACCGGCACCAGTGAAGAAGCCAGCGGTCATGCCAAGCAGGAGAGCGACAAGGAACAGTGTGCCGTACTTCGCCGCGGCGAGGAACATGCTGTAGGTCTGCTCATGCTCCTTATAGTCCATCGGCGCGCCTACTTCGGTAGGTCCGGTGTGATGCTCAGCCATGAATATCGTCTCCCTCAAACTTCCCGGCCGATAAAGCAATGCGGCCGTTCGACTGCCGTGATTCCCTCGATCCCGCGAGGAAATTTCCCTGCAGAGGGATTACACAAAGCTTTGATAAAGCGCAATGCAAGAGAATGCCGCAGGCAGGCGGCATTCTCAGCCAAATTCAAGTGGATGGGCTCACAGCGGAAGATCGGTTCCGAGATTGCCTTCAGCCATGAAACGTGCCGTCGGTATGATGGTGAGCGGCGGCAACGTGTCATTGGGAGTGCGCGAGAACATCATGCGCTGTTCGCTGGCGCTGGAGATGAAGAAGGGATAGCGCGTCAGGAGCTTTCGGCCAACCTCGATGACATTGGTCGCCATCAGCGTCAGATCGAAGCCGTAGGTCTCCGTCATGCGGCTTGCGACGACGGTGTCGGCGTAGAAGACCCGCTTGTAGAAGGCTGCATGCGCCGGGCGCACGTGCTGCATCACACGGTCCGCGCGAAAATGCGCGGCGGCGACGATGTTTGGACGCAGCGTCAGATAAGGGATCCACGGCATTTCCGTGCTGAGTTCCGGATCCGCGGCAAAGCGCGCCGGATCGATTAGGCTGAGCCCGGCATCCAGAAACGCGTCCATTTCGGCCGGAAAGATACCGCCCGATTGTGAGACACGATGGTCCGGCGTCACGTGATGGATGCGAATCGTGCTGACCAGCTGTTCATAATAGTACAGTCCGAAAACATAGGCCTGACTGTCGAAATCGGCCTCGTCGATCATGCTTTTGGCGGCAACCGGAAGCACTTCACGGGCCTTGTAGGCCTTGTAGCGCAGGCGCTCCACCTCTTCCATATCCTCGCCGCTTTCGACGCGGCGGTATTCGACGTGGTCCATTATTTCGAGAAGTTTGCTGCTGAAATCACTCGTCTTTAAAGGGTTGTCTACCATAGTTACCCGGTCCGCCTGTTAACGAAGCATTAATCATATGGAACCGGCGGAAGGGCAAGAATGATACGAGAACTTACGTTATATTTGAATTGTTAAGGTTAACGGCGCGGCGCTTGCGTGAAGGGCCTTCAGCCGAGAAAACGGTCGAGCTTATGCAACTTTCGGGCGACGACGCGGCGCCGCACGCCGGCTGAGGCTTTGGGAGAGGATGGCGATGTTCTGTGCCGGAACTGCCGGCGAGAAAACGTAGCCCTGCACGAGATCGGTGGCGCGATACTTGTTGAGCAAGGCCAGTTGCTCGGTGGTCTCGACACCTTCTGTGACGATCTTCAGACCGAGTTCGCGCGCCAGGTTGACGGTGCCGCGCAGCAGCTTGAGCCGACGCCCGTCCTCGACGATGTTGCGCAGGAACGAGCGGTCGATCTTCACGATGTCGAGCGGCAGCGTGTCGAGATAGCTGAGGCTGGAGAAGCCGGTGCCGAAGTCATCGATGGCGATCGTGATCCCGCGTGCCCTAAGTTCGGCGAGGATCGCGCGCACCGCGGCCGGCTCATCGATCAGGCAGCTTTCGGTAATTTCGAGATGCAGCCGCGCGGGTTCGAGACGCGACGTCTCGAGCGCCTCGGAAACGACGGCAAGAATATCCGCGTCGCGCAGATCGCGCGCCGACAGGTTGACCGAAACGGCGATATGATCCGGCCAGCTCATGCAGTCCTTGCATGCCTTCATGAGGATGAAGCGCGTGATCTCGGAGATGATGCCCATCTCTTCGGCAATGCGAATGAAGACATCCGGCGGGATTGCGCCCTTTTCTGGATGGACCCAACGCGCCAGCGCCTCGGCGCATTCGATGCGCGTTCCGTCCGCCTTGAACATCGGCTGGTAGGCGACGCTGAGACCCTGGTTACCGATCGCTTCGCGCAGATCCGCCTTGAGCTTTTGCTGCTCGATATAGCGCCCGTCCATCTCGCGTTCGAAGCCGGCAATTCCGCCGCGCTGCTTCGACTTGCTTTCGAAGAGCGCGAGATCGGCCTTGATGCTCCACTCCTCCATCGCGAAGGCATCGCTTTCGAGGATCGCAAACCCAGCGCTCAGCGAAACGAGGAAAGTGACGTCGTCGGCCTCGTAGTTGCCCTGAATGCTCTCATGGAAGCGGTGGATCTCCGCGTCGAGCGCGGCCATGTCCTTCGCGTGCGGGAAGAAGACAATGAACTGGTCGCCCATCAAGCGGCCGACGATGGCCTTGCCCGCCTGCTTGGCGATGCGGCTTGCGATGGCGCAGAGCAAGCGGTCGCCGGTAATGTGGCCGCGCATGTCGTTGACGTGCTTGAACTCATCGATATCGAGAACCATGAAGGCGACAGGGCCGCGCTTCTTCTGGTACTTGGTCAGGTAGTCCTGCACGAGGTGGCTGAAGTATTCGCGGTTCGGCAGACCGGTCAGCGCATCGAAGCGAACCATGTGCAGGATCTTCTGCTCAGCCTTCACGCGGCTCGACACGTCTTCGAAAATCAAGACGGCGCCGCCATCGGCGCGGCGGCTTGCCGAAAACTCCAGGGACAGATCTTCTGGAAAGTGAATCAGCGTGCGCGAAAGCTTGCCCTCGGCGACATGCGTCATCTGCCGCAGGATCAGCTCCGGCTGGGTGGAATCCATGAAGCTGTAGCGGGCACCGTAGCGCAACACCGCGCCGAGGTCGCGTTCCTTCAGCCGCTCCGGATCGCCAATCTTCAGAAGATCGCAGGCCTTGCGGTTGATGACCTGGATGCGGTTTTCCGGATCGACCATCACCAGACCGTGCGGCATGTTGTTGAGTGCCGTGTCGAAGCGGTCGGCGATCATCGAGATCTGGCGGCGCGCAATGACGTTCTCATACAGGAACTCGCGCACGCCATTCGCCATTGCCCGCGTGGTCAGGCCGAACGGAATGAGGAAGGCCGACAGGATCGCGCGATAGAAGTCGAGCGCCATCAGGCTGCAGATGATCATCGGCAGACAGCAGGCCAGCGTCTGCAGGTCGATCGCCTTTTGCGATCCGTAATTTCGGCCGACGACGGAGACCATCGACGCCATGGTGACGGCGATGCAGGCGAGCTCGGCGAACGGATCCTGCAGGATGAAGATGGCATAGCCGCTGCCGATGCCGAGGATCGCCGCCGTGGAGGCAGCACCGATGACATAGACGGTTTCCCAATGTTCGATCTGCTCGCGCGATAGCGTCCGCTTGTCGACTTTGTCGAACATGCGGAAGGTCACCATCCGGCCGGCGAAAACGGCAAGGAAACCCACCGAAAGGGCGACATAGAACGGTGAACTGGTTTTCAGGGCTACGGCGAGGAAGGCAACCACATGCACGATGACACCCGCGACGAGTGTCATGCGATTCCCGAAGAGGGAACTGACAAACGACAGATAAACGTCGGTAGGGACCCTGTTCGGGTTATGTGGCTTCATCCATACTTTCCCTGTGCGGCGAAACCTTAACCGCAACCCTTTAAAAATTGATTTCGGGTAATCGATACATTTTGTCGAATTTTCCAAAACCCTGGGATGAATTTTAGCGTTTGCAATGACTTATGCATCCATTCGGTGAAGTTTTCGCTGGCATCACGCCTATCCTGAGGTTGTCTGTGCGCCCCACCATTGACGCCAAGCGTGTCTCATGCGGCTTATACGACTATATTCCAACACGCCCCCTTTAATCTTTCAATTTGAAAAACCGTGGTCTAAACCGGTGGAAAGATAAAAGGCGCATAAAAACGCGCGACAAAACAGGGGGAAGGCATGCCGGCGTTGTTGACCGTCAGCCGGCTGATCGACGCGGTCAGCCAATTCATGGGCAAACTGTCCGAATACATGGTGCTGCTCTGCTGTCTGATCAGCGCCGCCAATGCACTGATCCGCTATTCTTTCAATTACAGCTCAAATGGCTGGCTCGAGATCCAATGGTATCTCTTCGCCTTCATCGTCGTGCTGGGTGCAGCCCATACGCTGCGCATGAACGAGCACGTGCGCGTGGACCTGATCTATGGCGCGGTCTCCGATAGGGCGAGGATCTGGATCGACGTCATCGGCCTTGTCGTTTTCCTGATCCCGGCCTGCCTCTTCCTGACCTGGCTCTGCTGGCCCTTCTTCCTGTCCTCCTACCTGCAGCATGAGGTCTCGGCCAATGCCGGCGGCCTGATCCGCTGGCCGGTCAAGCTCGTTCTCTTCCTCGGCTTCGGGCTGCTGACCCTTCAAGGTCTCTCGGAGTTGATCAAGAGGATTGCTGCCCTCACCGGCTACATCCTGATCGATACGAAATACGAAAAGCCGCTGCAGTAGGCCGGGCCCGGAGGAACACCAATGTTTGATTTCGGCATCATTCCGCCGGCCATGTTCGTGGGCATGATTCTCTTCATGCTCTACGGCTTTCCGGTCGCCTTTTCGCTGGCCGCCGTCGGCCTGTTCTTCGGCATTATTGGCATCGCCACGGGCCATTTCAGCGAAGCGTTCCTGCAGGCCCTGCCGCTGCGCTTCTTCGGGATCGTCTCCAACGACCTGCTGCTCGCCATCCCCTTCTTCACCTTCATGGGCGCCATTCTGGAGCGCTGCGGCCTGGCGGAAGATCTGCTGGAGGGAACGGGCAAGCTGTTCGGCCGCATTCCGGGCGGCCTTGCCTATGCCGTGATCCTGGTCGGCGCCGTGCTCGGCGCCATCACCGGCACGGTGGCCGCCTCCGTCATCACCATGGGCGTCATCTCGCTGCCCATCATGCTGCGTTACGGCTACAGCCCGAGGCTCGCCACCGGCGTGATCGCCGCCTCCGGCACCATAACCCAGGTCATTCCGCCATCGCTCGTGCTGGTCGTGCTTGCCGACCAGCTCGGCAAATCGGTCGGCGACATGTATCTCGGCGCCATCGGCCCCTCGATCCTGCAGGTGGCGATCTTCATGGGTTACATCCTGATCCTGTCGATCTTGAAGCCGGCCGCCATGCCGCCGCTGCCGAAGGAAGTCCGCGGCGATTTCAACTGGGCGCTGCTCATGCGGGTCCTGTCAGGGATGGTGCCGTCGATCGTGCTGATCTTCCTTGTCCTCGGCACGATCTTCATGGGGCTCGCCACGCCCACCGAAGCCGGCGCGCTTGGCGTCGTCGGCGCCATGATGCTTGCCGCCATGCATCGCCGTCTCACCTGGCCGCTGATGCAGGAAGCGATGCGTTCCACCATGCACATCACCTCGATGGTGGTGATGATCCTGATCGGCTCGACCTGCTTCAGCCTTGTCTTCCAGGGCATGGACGGCTCACGCTGGATCGAGCACATGCTGTCGGGCATCCCCGGGGGCCCGGTCGGCTTCCTGATCTTCGCCAACATCTTCATCTTCGTGCTGGCCTTCTTCCTCGATTTCTTCGAGATCGCCTTCATCGTCATTCCGATGCTGGCGCCAGTGGCTTCGGCACTCGGCATCGACCTGATCTGGTTCGGCGTGCTGATCTGCGTGAACATGCAGACGAGCTTCATGCATCCTCCCTTCGGCTTCGCGCTCTTCTACCTGCGTTCGATTGCCGATCGCAGCGTCAAGACGTCGGATATCTACATGGGCGCCCTGCCCTGGGTGTGTATGCAGCTGATCCTCGTCGCGATCGTGATCTTCTGGCCGCAATCGGTGACCTACTGGCTGGACAAGGGACCGAAGGTCGATCCGAATTCGATCAAGATCGAAGTGCCGGGCTTCGGCGGCAATGGCTTCTCGCTGCCACCATTGGGCGCGCCGGGCGGCGGCTCACCGCAAATGCCCGGACTGACCTTGCCGCCGATGAATGGCCTGCCCGGCCAGCCGCCCGCAGCGGCACCCGCAACGCCTGCGCCGCCGGCAACGGATCTCAGCCAGCCACCGAAGATCAACTGACAAAAAAGCCCCGGATCGAATCCGGGGCTTCTTCTGGTTGAGGCTGGCTAACGATCAGATTTTGCCGGCGCGCTGCTGGATCATCATGAACGTATCGAACGTGTATTCCGACAGCTGCGCCCAGAGGTAGGCATCGCGCTTGAACGCGGTCTGATCCTCGTAGATCCTCTTGAAATACGGGTTCGATGCGGAAATCTCGGCATAGATGCCGAGGGCGGCCTGGAAGCAGGCTTCCAGGATGTCCTGGCTGAAGGGACGCAGTGTCGCGCCCTCCGATACCAGCTGCTTCAGCGCCGGCGGGTTCTTCACGTCGTACTTTGCCATCATGTTGGTGTTGGCAAAGGCGCAGGCATCGGTCAGCGCCGCCTGATAGTGCTTCGGCAGGCTGTTCCACTTTTCCAGGTTGAAGAAGGCGTGAACCGTCGGACCGCCTTCCCACCAGCCAGGATAGTAATAGTACTTCGCAACCTTGTGCAGGCCGAGCTTCAGGTCGTCATAGGGGCCGACGAACTCGGAGGCATCGATCGTGCCCTTTTCGAGGGCCGGATAGATGTCGCCCCCGGCAATCTGCTGCGGAATAACACCGACCTTGCTGATGACCTGGCCGGCAAGACCGGCAATACGCATCTTGACGCCTTTCAGGTCATCAAGCGTATTGATTTCCTTGCGGAACCAGCCGCCCATCTGGGCACCCGTATTACCCGCCGGCAGGCCGTAAATGCCCTGCGTGGCGTAGAACTCATTCATCAGCTTGTTGCCATTGCCTTCGTAGAACCAGGCATTGGTGAGGCGTCCGTTGAGACCGAACGGAATTGCCGTACCGATCGCGTAGGTCGGATCCTTGCCGACGAAATAATAGGAGCAGGTGTGCGCTGCCTCGACCGTGCCGGCACTGACGGCATCGGCGGCCTGCAGACCCGGAATGATTTCGCCTGCCGCAAACGGCTGGATGGTGAAATTGCCGTCGGTCGCCGCGGCAAGGTGCTTGGAGATATCGTCTGCCGCGCCATAGATCGTATCGAGGCTCTTCGGGAATGACGACGTCATGCGCCAGGAAATCTTAGGGTTCTCTTGTGCAATGGCGGGCGCCGCCAGCGCACCGGCAGCAGCGACCGCACCGGCGCCTGCAGTTCCTGCCTTCTTCATGAATGAACGACGATCCATCAAAAACCTCCCGTATAGATGGTACTGCGAGGCGAACCCTCATCTCTGCCCGCAGCAATAGCTGGAAGCTAAGCACGGTGGCAACCCTGTTTCAAGCACTGTGCCATTAGTCTTTGGCATCACGACGGCAATTTGGCGCCAAGCGCATTTGCATCAAAATCAGCGAGTTAGGCAAGACAGGCCGGAGCCACGAGCCGACAATGCCGCAATTGCGCCGGTGATTGCGCCGAGACGTTGACTTCCAAGCCGTTCTCGGCTCTCACAATAATGAACTGCATCTTCCGACCGGGGTTAAAATGACGAAGCCGATCGTCGCCGTTCCTGCCGATATCCGCACCTTCGACGGCGCCAGCTGGCACGCCGTCCAGCATCAATATGTGCGCGCTGCGTTGAACGCAGCCGGGGTCATGGCCTTCATCATTCCGGCCTTCGAGGAAGGCTACGGCACGGACGCGGTTCTGGACCGCGTCGACGGTGTTCTCGTCTCGGGCTCGGCCAGCAACGTCCATCCGTCTTACTACGGCGCAACGGCGACCGACGCCGACGGGCCCTTCGATATCGCGCGCGACGCCACGAGCCTGCCGCTGATCCGCCGCGCCATCGACCGCGCCATTCCGCTGCTGGCAATCTGCCGCGGCATCCAGGAGCTCAACGTCGCACTGGGCGGCACACTCGCCAGCGAGATCCAGGACCAGCCGGGCATATGGGACCACCGCAAGCCGGCGGATGTCGACCGCGACGGTATGTATGCGATCCGCCAGAGCGTCTTCGTCAAAGAAGGCTCCTGCATTGCCGGCATCGTCGGCCCAGGCGAGATCAAGGTGAACTCTTTGCATCGCCAGGCCATCGCCAAGACGGCTCCGCGCCTGCAGGTGGAGGCGGTCGCCGAGGATGGCACGATCGAGGCAGTCTCGGTGATCGATGCTCCAGCCTTTGCGGTTGGCGTCCAATGGCACCCGGAATACTGGGCCGAGACGGACAAGCCTTCGAGCCAGATCTTCACGGCCTTCGGCGATGCGGTGAGAGCCTACGCGGCCGGCAAGCTGTCAAAGGCCGAGAATGCGGCGCTTGCCTGAAGGGTAGTCCTGAACGAATGTCGCTTGGCCCGAACGGGCGACTGCTGTCGGCCGATAGTGTTGAAAAGTCCGTTTTCTGCAAACCCTGGTTTTTTTAAGGGCCGTAGAGGCCGACACAGGAAATTGAGCTCGGGGACCCGCCGATTTTGCGTTCAAGCAGCGTTTGGGCCGTCTAGCGGAAGTGGAGCAGCATCGAGCGGCAACATTCGCTCAAATCGCGAATTGGCCGACTTTTCGGCAAGCCGGTATTTTCGACTTTTTCAACACTATCGGCCGCCCAAAACGTACATCCGACCCAACGCACCGACAGCCGCCGGAGCATGCGTCAGTGTGTCCGGCAAATCGGCTGGTAGGGAGGCCGGCGCCGTGTCCCGTTCAAGCGGAATCAACAGGTTCTGGCACGTTCATTAGTGAGAGCAGCTACCGAGGACGCAGGCGCCAACGGTCGAAGCCTGCGTAGTAGAGATGCGATGGTACCTGCGATGTCGTCCACAGTCGTATCACCTTCAACCATCCAAAGGCCGATCCGCTCCGGACGGCACATTGCGGTTTTGACTGACAAGGCTACTGTGCGTGCCGCAGCTTCGCGGCATCGCGAAACGAGATCAGGCGTCGGCTTTGCTCATCCCACAGAACCAGTTTTACACAGCGCAGGCTCTCCATCATGGTGATGCGGCCAATACCGGCCAATGCTGGGTGGTCCCTCAACACTTCCGGAAGCCTGTAATAGGGTACCCTGCTCGACAGGTGATGAACGTGATGGATACCGATGTTGCCAGTGATCCAGCGAAGGGCCAGCGGCAGGTCGTAATGCGATGCACCATGAAGAGCCGCATGTGGAAATTGCCATTCCGGTTCTCTTGACCAATGGGTTTCCTCAAACTGATGTTGCACGTAGAAGAGCCAGATGCCCGCGGTTGCCGCCAGTAGGGCGATGGGCAGATGCACCAGCAGGAAGGGCAGGATTCCGATTGCCCACATCAATGTCGCGGAGATAATCGCGATCGCCAGATTTGTCGCCATGGTGGATATCCAGGGCAAGGAACCGGATCGCATCATGCCAAAGGGTAGCCGCTGCTTGAACAGGAACAGCCATGCCGGGCCGATACCGAACATGACTGCCGGATGCCTGTACAGGCGGTAGTTAAGCCGACCGGGCCAGGAGCGGCCGTTATATTCCGACACCGTCAGCGTCGTTATATCGCCAACGCCGCGCCCCTCGAGATTTCCCGCCAAGGCATGATGCTCCGCATGGGCCCGGCGCCAGTAGTCATAGGGGGTCAGCGTCAGGACACCGATCACGCGGCCCGTCCAATCGTCGATGCGCCGACGCGCAAAGAAAGAGCCGTGGCCGCAATCGTGCTGGATCATAAACAAGCGAAGCAGAAAAGCGGCTGCGGGAACAATCAGTATCAGCCCGGCCCAGAAGCCGTAGTGAACCGCTGCCAAGGCGCCAGCCCAGCAAAACGCAAATGGAATGGCCGTTACCGCAAGTTCGAAAACACTGCGTCTGAGATGCGGCTGGCGATATTTGGCGAGGATCTTCAGCCAAGCCTTTTCGTCGGAAAGGGCTGGGCTTGGGTCGCGCTGAAGGGCATCAATCAAAGAACAATTCCGCGAATGGCAATGAATTCCGAGAAGGCGAGGGCTATTGCGACGGCGGAAATCCTACCCTTGTATTGGGTGTCATTTTCGCCGCACCGGATGACGACGCGGTCGCGAAGCGAGGGGTATGTCATGGGGATCTTTCTGCGGCGCAGCGCGTAATGCGGCCTAGATAGCAGCGATTGCCCTCGGTTGATAGAAGCGCCCAGAAATATTCTCTGGAGATAAAAATCACAGAAACCAATCATTGCCGTCTACGACACTCGGGAGAATGCGCTCGAAAAAAGATGGAATTCTCGTTCGTGGATGAACTGGAAGATATATTGCAGCAGCCGCTATTGGCACTCAAAGCGCCCATCGCCGGTGCTAGCTGCGCATTGCCCATCGAATACCGGCCGCAACAGCGATGCCGAGGAGCGGCCATATCGCCCAGAATGTTCCATGCCACGACAGAAGGTTGATGGCGACAATGCCCAGTCCGACAACGGCAACAGCAGCGATGCGTCGGTCGATGCGGTTCTGGCTTCGAACCCAGATCATCGCCGCTAGAAAGGCAAAAGCAAGAATCGGCCAGACCGCCCAGAAAACGCCTTGCCATGATAGAAGGTTGATCACCACCAATGCGGCCGAAGCCACTGCGTAGAGAGCACCCATCTTTCGTGCTTTCGTGCTCCGCGGGCCTGCGTCTGGCGTCGAGACAGCCCTCGCCGACACGGCGCTCACGGGCGGCTGCGATGTACTATCCGCGCCTGCGCCGATCCTGACCGCATAGCTCGGCACAGCCTCGGCGACGTTCTTGACCGCGAGCGGTCCCAGGAAATCGAAGCCGACGGCGACCTTGTTGCGGACCTGGTCGTAGACCGTATTGGAAATTACGATGCCGCCGGCGACAGCAGAGGCCTGAAGCCTGGCGGCGATGTTGACACCATCGCCATAGATGTCATCGCCTTCGGCGATCACATCGCCGAGATTAATGCCGATCCGAAACAGCATCCGCCCGTCCGCAGGCCGGGCTGTATTCATCCCTGCAAGTTCGTTCTGAACATCGACGGCAGCGCGCACCGCCTCGACCACGCTCGGGAATTCGGCAATCAGACCGTCACCCCAGGTATTGATCACCCGGCCGCCATGCGCGACGATCAGGCCCGACATTGCCTCCCGCGAGCGTTTCAGCATCGCAAGCGTGCCTTCCTCGTCGGTCCCCATCAGCCGCGTGTAGTCCTGCACGTCAGCGGAGAAGATGGTCGTCAGCTTGCGCCGCGTCTCGTTCATGATGTCTCGCTTTTACCCAATCAACGTAAGGCCGTCCGAGAAGCGAAATGAATATGCGCGATTGTGATTGATGTAAATTGACGCGACCAAACGTTGCCGAAAAACCTCCCGCTCCCGTCCCTTGATCGGTGTCGCCCACCGGTCGCGACATTCTGCCGCGGCTGGAAGACCGCGGAACAGCTTTGCCGATAGAACGTTTCCATGAGGCATATCGGGCACTACCGGCATTTCGCCGGCACTCCCGAGTGGGAGGAAAATCATGAAAACGCTGCTGGTCTCATTAGGCGTGCTGGCCGCGACCGCGCTCTCGGCATTTGCGGCCGAGCCGGCCAAAATGGTCGATACGAAGATGGGCAAGATCCTGGCGACTGAAAAGGGCATGACCCTTTATACCTTCGACAAGGATGCCAAGGACAAATCGAACTGCGACAAGGCCTGCCTGAAGAAATGGCCAGCCTTCCATGCCGCCGCCAAGGCCAAGGCGGAAGGCGAGTGGACACTGGTCAAGGCTGCGGACGGCAAGGAAATGTGGGCCTATGAAGGCAAGCCGCTCTACATGTTTGTCGACGACAAGATGGCAGGCGACATGAAAGGCGACGGCGTGGGTGGCGTGTGGCATGTCGCCAAATAACTGAGCGGCGAATTTGGATGGGCGCGCGTTCGCATTCGTGCGCCCGTTCCGGCGCTGTTACGCCTTGACCGGCGTTTCCGGCACCGGCGTCAGCGGCTTGCCATTTCGGAACCACCCGATCAGGTTGTCGACCACCAGGTCCGCCATCGCGTTGCGTGTCGGCACCGAGCCCGATGCAAGATGCGGCAGAAGCACTGCGTTCGGCAGATCGAGCAGGGAGGCCGGCACATTAGGCTCGTCGTAGAAGACGTCGAGGCCGGCAGCACCGATTGTTCCAGACTTCAGGGCCGCCGCAATGGCATCCTCGTCGACCGTCCAGCCGCGTCCGACATTGATGAAGACCCCGTCCGGCCCCAACGCCGACAGGATATCCGCGTTGATCGTCTTGTGCGTTTGCGGCGTTCTCGGAACAATGGAAATCAGCGTATCGACCGCCTCGGCAAGGTCCTTCAGCGAAGGGTAGTAGCCATATGGCGCATCGGCATGGCGCGTGCGGGTGTGGTAGCTGATCTTCACCTTGAACGGCTCCAGGCGCTTGGCGATCTCCTGGCCGATGCGGCCAAGACCATAGATGCCCACATGCCGGCCCTTCAGGGAAAAGCGCGACAGCGGATAGTTCTGTCCGGGTTTCCAGTTGCCGGCACGCAGCCAGTTCTCGGCGCGCGGAAGCTCGCGAATCGTGTTGAGCAGCAGTCCGATCGCCGTATCGGCGACTTCGTCATTCAGCACATCGGGCGTGTTCGTGACGATGACGCCCTTGGTGGCCGCGTGCTTGGCATTGACGCCGTCATAGCCGACGCCGAAGCTTGAGATGAGCTCGACATTCGGAAGGCTGTCGATCGCGGTCGCGTTGAAGGTGCCCGAAACGGCAACGCCGCGAATTCTCCCTGCAGCCTCCGCATCGAGCGCCACCGGATCGGCTTCGATGACATCGAAGCTCTCCCGCAGGCGCGTCAGGACGCGTTCGTGTATCTTCCCGGGAACGAGAACAGCGATGCGGGACATGGCATTTCCTCTTGGCTTGCTTACGGGCGCGGTCGGTAGGGGCTTGTCGACTGGCGGATCCGCATCTCGGGCTTGATCAGATGGAGCCCGTCAGGCTCGTGGCTGCCGGCCAGGCGATCGAGAAGCGCGCGGGCGGCAAGGCGTCCGACTTCGGCCTGGCCATTCCAGACAGTCGTCAGCGCCGGCATCGATATCGACGCTTCCTCGAGATCGTCATAGCCGGTGACGGAGATATCCTTGCCCGGGACGAGACCCGCGCGGGCGATGCCGTTCATCAGGCCGATCGCGACGAGATCGTTCCAGCAGACGGCAGCGGTCGGCTTTTGCGGCAGCGACAGGAAATGCACCGCCGCTTCGAAGCCGCCCTGCATCGAGCGCGGACCGGGAATGCGCAGGCCCGGATCGACATCGATGCCGGCCTTGCGCAGTGCGTTGACGTAACCCTGGTAGCGATCGCGTCCCGTCGAGGTCTGGTCGGTGCCGCCGATCATGGCGATCGAGCGATGGCCAAGCCCGATCAGGTGGTTGGTGGCAAGCGAAATGCCATAGCTGTCGTCACCGCGATAGGTCGGAAGGTCCAATCCGTCCAACGAGCGGGCAACCAGGATCGCCGGCATACCATTGTCTTCGGCAAGCTGCATGTCCTCTTGCGGCGTGCCGATCGCCGGCGACATGATGACGCCGTCGCCGCCAAGCTGCAGCAGCGTTTCGATGAAGGTGCGCTGCTTTTCGACCGAATCGTAGTGATTCGACAGAATGAAAGTGTGCCGGCTGCGATCGAGCTCGCTTTCGATTGCCTTCAGGATTTCACCGTAGAACGGGTTCATGATGTCGTGCACGACGACGCCGATGATGCCGGAGCGGGACGTGCGCAGGCTGGCGGCACGGCGGTTGTAGATATAGCCGAGCGCGCGCGCCTGTTCCTTGATTTTGTCGCGGGTGGCGCCAGCCACCAGCGGGCTGTCGCGTAAGGCAAGAGATACGGTTGCTGTTGAAATGCCGAGCGTTTCGGCGATCGTCGAAAGCTTGATCTTCTGAGCCACGTGTCCTCCCCAGCAACGCGCGGTTTCTACGCGCCCGACAATTGGAAGAATCGAGCGTTATTAAAATGTTTAATTAAAAGATTAAACGCAGCGAGGCAATTCGTAATTTCACAAATCTGTCAGATTTCCTCAGGCTCATCGAGAGGAATGGCGGCGGACTGCAAGTTGCCGTCGATTGCCTTCAACAGACGGACAAGATTGCGAATTTCCTTCTCGGAAAACTCCTGGGTTGCCATCCGGTCGCAGGCCGAAGAGGCCATCTCGATCGCCTTGACGCTGCCGCGGCCGAGTTCGGTCAGATAGACTTTCGTCAGGCGTGCATCTTCGGCGTCCGCCTTACGCTCGAGGAAGCCTTGCGCTTCCATGCGCCCGATCGTGCGCGTCATGGTCGGCGCCTTGACCCCGAGCTTCTGCGCCAGCCCGCCGGCGGTCATGCCGTCACTTTCCGCAAGCAAGAGGATCACGCCGTCTTGGCCGGCATAGAGGCCGCTTTCGAGGAGGTTGCGCGACAAGACGGTGCGCATCGACCGGGCCGCCTGCGTCAAAGCCGGCGAAAGATCGACGACCGTATATTCGGTCTGGTCCTTCTTCTTGGATTTCTGCCTCTTTCCGTCCTTGTGCTTCTTCCCCATCGCCATCCCTTTGACTTTGCTGCGTTGCGCATCCCTCGCCCTGCAAGCGAGCCGGAGCATTCATAGTCATCTCCCCTAAATCGATTTCGGTTTAAGGGCTTATGCGCTAAGCATTGAGAACGCTGCGTTATGACATTGCGCATCATTTCGTCATAAACAAGAGGTCTTAGCCGGATGACGGAGCCTTCTCGCGACTTCGAGGATAACGATCCGAACCTGACGCCTGCGGACCGCCGCCAGTGGATCGCTGTTCTGCCACTTGGCGCGCATGAGCAGCACGGGCCTCACCTGCCCTTCGAGACCGACACGCTGATCGCCAAGGGTATCGTTGCCCGGCTTAAGGCCACCCTTCCCGCCGCCCTGCCGGTGACCTTCCTGCCGACGGAGGAGATCGGCTACTCGATCGAGCATATGGACGCGAGCGGTACGCAAACGCTGACATACGGCGAGGCCATCGAGCACTGGCTGGGCATTGCCCGAAAGCTCTCCGACCTAGGCATTCGCAAGCTGGTGATGCTGAACGCCCATGGCGGCAACTCGCCGCTGATGACGATCGTTGCAACGGAGGCCCGCATCCGTTTCAACATGCTTGCCGTCGCGACCAGCTGGACACGCTTCGGTGTTCCGCCGGACACCATTTCGCCCGAGGCGAAGGCGATCGACATCCACGGCGGCGACGTCGAGACCTCCGTCATGCTGGCGCTTCACCCTGACAAGGTCGATATGAGCAAGGCCGCTGACTTCCCTTCCCGCCAGTCTGATTTTGCTGCCCGCTTCAAACATCTGCGCGCCTACGGCCCGCATGCCTTCGGATGGAAGATGCCCGACCTGAGCCCGTCAGGCGTCGCGGGCAACGCAGCACTCGCAACCGCGGAGAAAGGCGAGGCACTGGTCCAACATTCCGTAAAAGGCCTGGTGGAACTGCTCGAGGACGTCGACGCGTTCGATGCAACACAGCTTGGCTGAAACCATCGCCCTTGCGATGTGATCTTATAACATACAAAACCCTTTGAACTGCCGCTCGCAACTCCTTATATGAGACCGACGAATTTTTAGCCCCGCCCCCCGGGCGCCATCTCTCGAGGTTCTCATGACCGACGCGATCTCCACCCAGCAGAAGCCAATCCCCGTTACCGTTCTCACCGGCTACCTCGGCGCCGGCAAGACGACCTTGCTCAACCGTATTCTGTCGGAGAACCACGGCAAAAAATATGCGGTCATCGTCAACGAATTCGGCGAGATCGGCATCGACAACGACCTCATCGTCGAATCCGACGAAGAGATCTATGAAATGAACAATGGCTGCGTCTGCTGCACGGTGCGCGGCGACCTGATCCGCGTCGTCGAAGGCCTGATGCGCCGCCCCGGCCGCTTCGACGGCATCATCGTCGAAACGACGGGCCTTGCGGATCCGGTGCCGGTCGCCCAGACCTTCTTCATGGATGACGATGTGCGCGCCAAGACGGAACTCGACGCCGTCGTCGCCCTCGTCGACGCCAAGCACCTGCCGCTGCGCCTGAAGGATAGCCGCGAGGCGGAAGACCAGATCGCCTTTGCCGACGTCGTTCTGATCAACAAGACCGACCTCGTGACGCCGGAAGAGCTGGCGCAGATCGAAGACATCGTGCAGGCCATCAACCCGTCGGCTCGCGTCTACAAGACCAGCCGCTCCGGCGTCGATCTCGCCCGCGTTCTCGATCAGGGTGCCTTCAATCTGGAGCGCGCGTTGGAGAACGATCCGCACTTCCTCGATCATGACCACGACGATCACGTCTGTGGTCCAGATTGCGATCACGACCACCATCACCACGCGCATGATCACGACCACGATCACGATCATGATCATGATCATGGACACGACCACCATCATCATGGCGCCATGTCGCCGATCCATGACGTGACGGTGCAGTCGGTCTCGCTGCGCGGCGGCGAAATGAACCCCGAGCGCTTCTTCCCCTGGATCCAGAAGGTCACGCAGACGCAGGGGCCGAACATCCTGCGCCTCAAGGGCATCATCGCCTTCAAGGACGATGCCGAACGCTATGTCGTGCAGGGCGTCCACATGATCGTCGAAGGCGATCACCAGCGCCCGTGGAGGGACGGTGAGAAGCATGAGACCCGCCTCGTCTTCATCGGCCGCGAACTCGACCGCGAAAAGCTCGAAGCCTCCTTTAAGGCGTGCGAGGCGGCAGCCTGATGCCGACAGTTGCCCCGTTTGATCTCGACGGTCATATCCTGGCCGTCGAATTTTTAGGTGACACCCCTTTCTTCGCCAATGCCGCCGGCACCTTCCACCGCCTCGATGGTGGAGAGAAGGTCACGGAAGCCCATCAGGGCATGCTGAGCTGCATCAGAGATCCCTACAGCGAGAGCCTCATATCCGGCGGCGAGGACGGCAAGGTGCTGCGCATGGCGGCTGACGCCGGCGTGACCGAGCTTGCCAGCGCGCCGCGCAAGTGGATTTCGCAGCTTGCCGCCGGTCCTCAGGGTGCCGTCGCCTATTCCTACGGCAAGAGTGCTTTCGTCCGTCTCGCAGATGGCATGACCAAGGAATTTACCGAAGAGCGCACCGTCGAAGGCCTCGCCTTTGCCCCGAAGGGCATGCGCATCGCCGCTGCGCGCTATAATGGCGTGTCGCTGCATTGGGTCGGCACGGCTGCCAAACCGGTCGATCTCGAATGGAAGGGCGCCCACACCGGCGTGACTTTCTCGCCGGATGGCAACTTCCTCGTCACCATGATGCAGGAGAATGCGCTGCACGGCTGGAAGCTCGACAGCAAGGCCGGCGCCGAGGCCCGGCACATGCGCATGACCGGCTATCCCGCAAAGGTGAAATCGCTCTCCTGGTCGGCGAAGGGCAAGTGGCTTGCCTCCTCAGGCGCGCCGGCCGCGATCGTCTGGCCGTTCCAGGGCAAGGACGGCCCGATGGGCAAGGCGCCGCTCGAACTCGGTACCCGCGCCAACATCATGGCGACGTCGGTGAAGTTCCACCCCGTCGAAGACATTCTCGCCATCGGCTTCATCGACGGCATGATCCTCGCCGTCCGCGTCGCCGACAGCAAGGAAGCGCTGCTGCGCCGTCCCGGCAAAGGCGCGATCACCTCAATGAGCTGGAGCAAGAACGGCAAGCTGTTGGCCTTCGCGTCTGAAGCCGGCGATTGCGGCGTGGTCGATATCGCGGCTTAGGCAGCAAGAGCGCGCCGTCCAAAATACCGGGCTTGAGATTAGGCACCGCAATGCAGTGATGCCTCGTCCCCTTTTGCGACGAGGCCCTTGCCACCGCACCCTGCTCATGCGGCCTGCTCGCCCTTTGCCGACGCTTCGACGCGATTCCGACCCCGGCGTTTGGAGGCATATAGCGCCTCATCTGCCTTTCGCAGCAGTTGCTCGAAATCGACATCTGTCTCGCCGGAGGCGGCAACGCCGATACTGAGGGTCGGAAAGACTGCCAGCCCCGGCACCTGCGTGACGGCAGCTGAAAAGGCCAGCCTTATCATTTCGGCGGTCTGCACCGCCTCGGCATCAGGCATGTCCTTCAGAACGGCCAAAAACTCGTCGCCGCCTTGACGGGACAGCAGATCGCCGGGCCGCAGCACCGCCTGCGCCACTCGGGCAAAGAGCCGCAAGATATCGTCGCCCAGCACATGGCCGTGTTGGTCGTTCAACTGCTTGAAATTGTCGATATCGATGGCGAGCAGTGCAAACGACTGCGCTCGGCTGAATGGCAGACGTTGCGCCAGACCGCCGCGATTGAGCGCGCCGGTCAGCGGATCACGATGGGCCAGATCGATGAGCTCGTTCCTGCTGCGCTCGGCGGCCATCAGGACGATGACCATGCTGCGCAGGGTGAGGAACACCACGGCGGTGGCCGCCATCCAGCCATGAACGGGATTGTCGCCGAAGGCGCTTGGTCCGGCGATCTGGCCCGATGCCGCAAGCAGACTGCGAACCAGGAAGATCGCCGCCGTGGGCATATAAAGCCAAGCCAGCAACCCGGCCGAGAACAGCTTCTCGCGCCGGTGAATGGCAACGCCCTGCCGCAGGATTGCAAGATCGCAGAGGCAGCATACGGTTGAAACATAGAGGATGCGGGCCGATACCGCGGCAGGATCTACCGTGAACATCAGAACGGGCAAGCTGATGCAGGCGATGGCAAGCACACAGTAGCGCTTGCCGACCGGCCGCTCGGCGAAGACACGAACGGCAAAGAACGTCAGGACGTAGCCTGCGATCGTCAAGACGTTGCCGGCGTCGAGGGAGACGAACGAAGGAACGAAATCGCGCAGGGAGACGCAGAAGGAGCCGATACCGATGAGGAGATTACTGACACCCCACCAGGCCGGCCAGCGTCCAAAGCGGCCGGTCCGATGCGCCGCGAGATGCACGCTGCCCAGCACCAGACATGTCATGGCCGAAACGACGTAGATCGTTCTCAGGTCCAGCATCATTTCCGGCACTCTCCAACCTATGGCTGGCGCAGCTTATAACCCGCGCTATTGAATTTTAATTTTACGGTTCGCTCGTTTTTTAATGATGTGCCGAAATCGCTCATCGGGTTGGGCGACTGGCTGCAATAATATCGGCCAGAAGCCCATGCAGCGCATCGCGATAGCCGGTGCGCGCGGATGGGCCGCTCTCGTCCGATGTCATCACGACCGTCATGCCGAATGAGGGCACGATGTAGAGCATCTGGCCGCCGTAACCCCAGGCGAAGTGGACCTCTTCGCCGCCGATTTGCCGCGAGAACCAGCCATAGCCATAGTCGTCGCCGGAGAAGCGGGAATTGGTGCGGTGCTGCCACGACTTCGCAATCCAGTCCGCCGGCACCACTTGCGTGCCGTCGGCCGTCCGGCCGCCGTTGCGGTAGAGTTCGCCGAAAGCCAGCAGCGAGCGAGCCGTCATCGCCATCTGGTTGCCGCCGAGATAGATGCCCTGCGGGTCGCGCTCCCAGGCGCCGATTCGGAAACCGTCGACAGGCCCGAGCCATTCGCGAGCCAGAGCCAACGTCGATTTCCCGCCGACCTTTGTCAGGATCGCCGAGAGAAGGTGAGTGGAAGCGGTCGAGTAGAGCATCTGACCGCCCGGCTCGTCGGCGAAGGGCTGAGCAAGCGCGAAACGCACCCAGTTGCGGGAGGAGATCCAGCGGCCGTAGTTGGGCCCAGACAGCCGACCAAGTCCTGCCTGCATGGAGAGCAGGTCGCCGATGGTCACCTCGTTGAGCCGCGGATCGGGATTGGCGGGCAGATCGAACCTCAGGATGGGAGCGATCTTCTGCTCCGGCCCTTCGAGCAATTTCCTTTCGATGGCAATACCGACGAGGCTCGAGATGATCGATTTGGATGCGGACTTGATGTTGACGGATTCGGTCGCTGTGTGGCCGCGATAGCCTTGCTCCGCCACAGTCCGCCCATCCCTGGCGACGATCACCGTCTTAAGCGGTTTTAAATCCTCGCGTGAAGACAAGCTCTCCAGGAGAGCTGTCGTCCGCCCGTTCTCCTGCTGGGCGGTGGCAGCGAACGGGGACACGAGAAGAACGACGAAGAAAGCGAGGCGCGTGATCATCCCGCTGAGCTAGCGTAGGCGCACCGCGAAGTCATCGCCCGCCGGCGCGGCTCACGTGGACGTGAAAGTTTATGATCGCCGTGCCGTCACTGATGAACGCAGCTACGCTTCATGGAGGTTCGTTTCTGCGCCTTGGTGAACTTGGCGATCATACCGCTCGGGCACTTCTTGTCGTCAAAGAGTACTGATTGGCCGGGCGCTAGCGAACCCACGGTTGGCTTGGATGTGACGGTCTGGATCTCGGCGCTTGCCGGTGCAACACTGGAAATCGCGAAAAGCGACGAAATGGACACTAGGATCAAAGTTGAACGTGTCATTTGCGCACCTTCATATATCGCATTGCTAATTTACAATCTTACAGAATGAAGGTCGACGCAACGAATCCGAAAGGCGTAAGCCGGCATCGCGCAGGCACGCCAAAGCGCCGCGCGAAGCCTTGCTTCGCGACGGTTTGCCTCATGGGAATGGGCAGGCGATTGGGTGTTGGAGTGGGACGTCAGGCTGCATCGCCTGCCCGATCGCACCGGCTTTCCGGCTTTTCAAGATCGGCAGGAGCGTCTCCCGACCCCGATTCCCCGATGGATCTTCAACTCTGACGGCATCCGACCCAGCCTTTACAACCATCACCGAGCGCCGAAATATGAACGGAAGGCGGCCCGGTTCATGAACCCGGCTCCCTGCCCGATGACCAGGCAAGCGTATAACAACCCGCGTCAGGAGTGGAAAGCGCCTGCCTAAACTTTCATCTATATGATTGAAATAATTGCATATTTATAAGAACAAACCAAGAATTCCATTCTCCCCAGGGCGAAACTCAGGTGTTGCTAAAATATCATTAATTTTTGCTCTCACAGTTTTTTGTTCATCTGGCGTTCAGAAAACTCTTGGGAAAGCCACTTTTTGAGCCCACATTGAACTCCTGAGAATAGGAGTGCATGAATGATTCTAAGGGCCACTGCCGCAGCGACTATATTCGCGGTTTATGCTTTCACGATGTTCTTCATCGCCGCTATACCTGAAAATGTCGTTCAGACTGCCGGAACTCAATTCATCGACGCAAGCGTCGTCAAGTGATTGAAGCCTAAGGGGGCAAGCAGTCGTAAAAGTTTAGGCTACGCGTTCGCCGGGTCTTCCGGCGCTCCTAAACTTGATTTCCGGAAAAACGGGACCACAAAAAAGCCCCTCCCCTTGCGGGGAGAGGCCGTGCCGATTACGCCGCCCTGCGGACCGGCGCGGTGGTCAGCATGCGTCCCGAGGGGACGATCATGCCGGCCGCGCCATCAAGCCAGCCCTCGATCAACGCCAGCGCCAGGAAGCGCGAGCGTTCGAAAGGCCCCGGCATGACGAGGTGTTGAGCCTTCTCGGCAAAGAAGCCGAAACGTTCATAGTAAGGGGCATCGCCGACAAGCAGGATCGCCCCGTGCCCGCGGTTCTTGGCTTCCAAAACGGCAGCCCGCATCAATGCCGAGCCGACGCCCTTGCCTTCGAAGCAGGAATCGACCGCCAGCGGTCCGAGCAGCAGCGCATTGATCGGCGTGCCCTCAGCATTGACGCCGGCCTCGACATTCCACAGACGCACGGTGCCGATCACATGGCCATCGCGATCGCGCGCAACCAGCGCCAGACCTTCTGCCGGAACGCGGCCGCGGCGGATCTTCTCCGACGACTTTTTGCGGCGGTTCGGACCCATGGCGCGATCGAGCAAATTCTCGCGAGCCACGACATCGCCGGGATTCTCGGCGTCGATGGTGAAGACAGACGGCGCAAAGTATGCGCGGACAGAATCAAGAACAGCGGCCATCGCGGCCTCCCGTACCCAAAACCGTTATGAGCGGCGATTGATATGAATTGTGAGGGTGCCGCCCCGGCTGGCTACGGGGCAGGCAAAGTCGATTCTTGGCCCATGAGCCTTTCCTCAGATCAGAAGATCTGAGGGGTCATGTGCTAGATAACGTAGGCCTTCAGCGGCTCGAAGCCATTGAACGCGACCGCCGAATAGGTGGTCGTGTAGGCGCCGGTGCCTTCGATCAGGATCTCGTCGCCGATCGAAAGGGAGATCGGCAGCGGATAGAGATTCTTTTCGTACAGCACGTCGGCCGAATCGCAGGTCGGGCCGGCAATCACGCAAGGCTCCATTTCGTCGCCGTCACGCTCGGTGCGGATCGGGTAACGAATGGCTTCGTCCATCGTTTCGGCGAGCCCGCCGAACTTGCCGATGTCGAGGAACACCCAGCGGGCAGCGTCGTTGTCCGACTTCTTCGAAATCAGCACGACCTCCGTCTTGATGACACCGGCATTGCCGACCATGCCGCGGCCCGGCTCGATGATCGTCTTCGGAAGCTGGTTGCCGAAGTGATTGCGCAGGCTCTGGTAGATCGCACGACCGTAAGCTTCCGCCGATGGAACGTCGCGCAGATACTTGGTCGGGAAGCCGCCGCCCATGTTGACCATCTGCAGGTGGATGCCCTGCTTGGCCAGTTGGACGAAGACGCGCTTGGCATCGGCAAGAGCCGAATCCCAGGCATCGACCTTGGTCATCTGCGAACCAACGTGGAACGACACGCCGTAGGACTCAAGACCGAGCTGATGAGCGTAGACGAGAACGTCGACAGCCATCTGCGGCACGCAGCCGAACTTGCGCGACAGCGGCCACTCAGCGCCTTCGCCATCCGTCAGAACGCGGCAGAACACGCGCGCGCCGGGAGCGGCACGCGAGATCTTCTCGACTTCCTCGTGGCTGTCGACCGCAAAGAGGCTGACGCCGAGCGCATGCGCGCGGGCAACGTCGCGTTCCTTCTTGATCGTGTTGCCGTAGGAAATACGGGCAGCCGTCGCACCGGCGTTGAGCGCCATTTCGATTTCAGCGACAGACGCGCAATCGAAGTTGGAACCCATGTTGGCGAGCAGCTTCAGGACTTCAGGAGCCGGGTTCGCCTTGACGGCATAGTAGATCGCACTGTCCGGCATCGCATGACGGAAAGCAGAGAAGTTGTCGCGCACGACATCGAGGTCGACCACGAGGCAGGGACCATCGGGACGTCGGGTTGCGAGAAAGTCGCGGATGCGCTGAGTGGTCATATCAATCCCTCTTCCAATTCCAGAGCTCCGGGAAAACCCGGAGGACAAAGGGCAACCAATCACTCGCACAGGAACCAGCCGGTGGAGACCCCGGAACCTTAGCAAGCGCTTGGATCGCGCAAATGATGAATCAACGCCGCATAAGCGACATGGATCCGGCTTTGTCTGCCATGGATTGGAGGGAAAATCCCAACCGCACTTCCGGCAATGAAGGTGTGCCTCTTCAGTAACCCCCGCTGATGGAAAGCAGGGAGAGAACAAAAAGGCCCGCACCGTCGTTGCTTCAGGCGTCCTCGCATTTTCCGGTTGGCCGGAATAGCGACTGGAGGGGTTAATTCCAGGTACCTTACCGATTTCCTCACCAATTCGAGGGTTCGGCGGACACCCATGGGCACGTGCGACTTTGGGCTGATCACGAGATAGGAATATTCGCCGTCATAATCAAGCGGTTTTTTCGCATCTCCCGGCAGAAAATATTTGAACAATACACCGCAATTTGTTCAACGTGGTGAAACGGCAGGCAAGCAATTGATTTGACGTCCGGTTCGACGCGCTCGGAGACAACAGCCATGGACACCCTCACCCGCATCCGCGCCTTCATCGATGTCGTTGAAGCAGAAGGCTTTTCGGCCGCGGCGCGGCGCACCGGCCGTTCCAAGGCGCTGCTGTCCAAGTATGTGCGTGAATTGGAGGACGAACTCGGCGCCTTGCTTTTGAACCGTACGACCCGCCAGTTCTCCATGACCGAAGCCGGGCACACCTATTATCGTACCGCTTCCGACATCCTCAAAGAAATCGACAACCTTGCCGATCTCGTGCGCGAGAACAACGCGCAGCTGAAGGGCCGGCTGAAGGTCTCGGTGCCGCGCACCTTCGTCGATGCCGATGTCGGGCAATCGCTGATCGATTTCGCGAAGGAAAACCCCGATCTCGCCCTCGATATCGCGGCCGACGACAGGTTCGTCGACCTCATCGAGGAAGGCTTCGACGTCGCGATCCGCGTGACCAAGCTCGAGGACTCCGGCATGATCGCCCGCAAGATTTCGGATTTCCGTGTCCATCTTTGCGCAACGCCCGACTTCGTCGAACGCCATCCCGAGCTAGCCCACCCCTCTGATCTCGCGAACGTCCCCTTCATCATCGACACCAACGCGCGCAGCCAGGGCAGCATCCGCTTCTACAATCCGGACAATAGCTCCTTCGCGGTTGCCGTCACCGGCCCAATGGAAGTCAACAGCCCCCATGCGACGCTGCGCGCCGCCCTTGCCGGCATCGGCGTTGCGCTGATCCCTGATTTCATCGCCCGCAAGCCGATCGAAGACGGAGAGCTGGTGACCCTCTTCAACGATTACATTCCGACCGATCGCGGCATCTATGCCGTCTACCCGCACCGCCGCTATCTGCCGGCCAAGGTGCGAATCTTCGTCGACTATCTTCACAATTGGTTCAGGAAGCACCCCTGACCACCTTGTCGATGCAGCCGGTCCCAATTCCGTCCCATTTACTGGCAAGGACTCAGCTGAACAACGGGATCCCGCAGTAAGAGCACGCATGAAGAAATCGACATTCCTGATGGCGTCGCTCCTGTCGCTTCTGCCAGCCGCCGCCTTTGCGCACCCGCACGTGTTCGTCGAGGCACGGCTGGAGGTCGTCGCCGACGATGACGGCAATGTTGCCGAACTGCGCAACGTCTGGCGCTTCGACGAGGTCTTCTCTTCATCCGTCGTGTTGGATTTCGACAAGAACACCGACCTGAAGCTCGATCCGAACGAGCTGGCCGAGGTCGGTAAGACGGTGCGGGATTCGCTGGTCGACTACGACTACTACATGAACCTCACGATGAACGGTAAGAACATCAAGGTCGAGAAGCCCGATCTGATCCATGTGGACTACAAGCAGGGCCAGCTCCTGATGTTCTTCGCGGTCAAGCCGGCGGAAAAAATGCCGCTCAAGGGCCGCCTGACTTTCGGCGTCTACGACCCGACACTCTACACGTCGATCGACTTTCCGAGCGATAACGAGCTGGTCCTGGTCGGAGACAGCTTCAAGAGCTGCAAGCACCAGGTCGTCCGCCCCGATGCGGACCAGGTGATCGCCGAGAACAAGCAGTCCTTGACCGACGCCTTCTTCAACGACCCGACGGGGACGAACATGTCGAAGCTCTTTGCGACGCGGTTAGACGTGACATGCTGAGGCACCGGCTTCGACCGCTTGCCCTGGGAGTAGCACTCGTGCTCGTCGCGGGCATAGCGGTCGCGCATGCGCAATCGCCGCTCGGCATCGGCACGTCGGAGCCAAGCTTCCAGCCAACCGGCGGGCCGCTCGCGCCCATTCTCCTTTACATCAATGCGCAACAGCAAGCCTTCTATCGCGCGCTGACCGGCGCGCTCAAAACCATGCGCGATGATTCCTGGCATCTCTGGACACTGATTGGCCTCTCCTTCGCCTATGGCGTCTTCCATGCCGCCGGTCCCGGACACGGCAAGGCTGTCATTTCCTCCTACATGATCGCGAACGAAATCGAGTTGAAACGCGGCGTGTCGATCTCCTTCGTGTCCGCCTTCCTACAAGGGCTTGTGGCGATCGCGCTCGTCGGCGGGGCATGGTTGGTGCTGCGTGGCACCGGCATTACCCTCACCGCAGCGACACAGGCGATGGAGATCGCGAGCTTCATCATGGTCGTCCTCTTCGGTTGCTGGCTGCTGTTTCGCAAGCTGCGCGCGATCGTCGCCGGCATGCCGCGCCGCGAAGTCATGGCAACGTCCTCCGGGCCCGTCAGCATGATGCTGGACTGGAGGGACAACGAGGCACAGAAGCAGGGGGCAAGCTACGCCTTCGGCGAGGCGCAAGCGCTCAAAGCCGGGCACAAGTTCATTGCGGGCATGGCCTGCGAGACCTGCGGGCAATCGCACATGCCCGACCCGTCCCTGCTCGGCGCGGAGAACTTCAATATCCGGGAAGCCTGGTCGGCCATCATCGCGGTCGGCCTGCGCCCCTGCTCCGGCGCGCTGCTGGTCATGACCTTCTCGCTGCTGAACGGCCTCTATCTCGGCGGCGTGCTGTCGGTGATCGCCATGTCGTTTGGCACCGCCATAACAGTCGCGATCCTGGCGACGCTTGCCGTCACCGCCAAGAGCGCCGCGATGCGGCTTGCCGGCCGTGGCTCTGCCGCTTCGATCTGGATCGGGAATACGATCGAAATTCTCGGCGCCCTGCTCGTGATTGCCATGGGCGCGCTGCTGCTCGGCGCCTCGCTGCAGGGTTAGCGGAAGCGCTACTTTCCGCGGCCGCGCTGGTATCGCGCCCTTAGCCAGAAGACGACAAAGAAAGCGAAAACCAGGCAGGCGCCGACGGCAGCCGCCAGATAAGGCGAGTAGCTGCCGAGCTTGAGAACGATGGTCGGCATGAAATAGAGTACGAGACCTGCCGCCACGAGGATGACGGCCGCGGCAATCGCCTGCGACCTGCTTTCCGATTTCGGAGCCGTCATACCGCCTGCTCCTTGCTGATCTCGGCGCGGATATCCTCCAGTCGGCGCTTCTGTTTGCCGTCCGCATCGAAATTGTCAGGCGACAGCCAGGCCTCGAACGCGGCGTTCAAGACGGGCCATTCGGAATCGATCATCGAAAACCACGCGGTATCGCGGTTGCGGCCCTTGGAGATCATATGCTGTCGGAACACGCCTTCGAAGGTGAAGCCGTAGCGGGCCGCGGTCGTTTTGCTCGCCTCGTTCAGATTGTCGCATTTCCACTCGTAGCGCCGGTAGCCGAGCGTCTCGAAGATATGCTTGGCCATGAGGTAATGGACTTCCGTGGACAGCGGCGAGCGCTTCATGTCGGGACCGTGCGCAACGCCGCCGACCTCGATCACGCCATTGGCCGGATCCGCCCGCATGTAGTTCGCCACGCCGACGATCTTGCCGGAGCTGTTGTCACGGAAGATGTGCGTCAGCCAGCCCGATTTGGCGACCGAATGAAGCCAGTTGGAGAAATCCTCCATGCCGGTGAAGTCGGGCTGGGTGAAATAGCGCAGCAGCGGGTTGATAGCCATGCCACCGAGTCCATCCCACAAGGCCTGCAGATGCTGCTCGCGGACATAGGGTTCAACGGTGACGAAACGGCCCTTGAGGGTTACCGGCTGTGGTGCCGGGCAGCCCTTGAAATTCGATAGATCGCGCATGCGCTCCTCCAGATAAGGAGACATGGCTTAGGCCAGCCGCCAGGGAAAGGCAACTGGCCGGATGATGCCCTTACAAACTGACCTTGGCGGAGGAAACCGTCGCCTCGATGTGATCGACGAGCGCATCGGGAAGACCGAGGCGGCCGGCCAGCAGATCGAGGTAGCCGCGCTCGGCGCGCGAATCCGGCTCGATGGTCAGGCGCGAGGCGGTGTAGAGTTCCACCCGCTGCTCCTCGGTGACGGCGGCTGCAACCAGCGCATCGATATCCGTCGGCTGCGACAGCTCCCGTTCGATGAAGGTGGCTGCCTCGCCGCTCACCTCGGCGGCCTTGACCTTGTCGAGAATGAGCGCGCGTTCGCCATCGTCGATGTGGCCATCAGCCTTCGCCGCCGCGATCATGGCGCGGATGAGAACGAGCACGAATTCGTTGCTCTGAGCGGGCGAAGCGGCGCCGAACCCGGACTCGGCGGGCGGCGGCAGCACGGCCGTCTTCGGCGGCGGCGCGTCGGACGGCGTCGCCGGCGCCTGCCCTGCCTGGTAATTCTTGTAGGCCTGATAGCCGAGGCCGGCGATTGCGGCCAGACCGCCGATGGTCAGCGCATTGCCGGCAATGCTGCGGCCGGTCTTGGTTCCGAGAAGCGCGGTTGCCAGCGCACCGGCTTTCCACGGATTGTCCTTGGCCATCTGGACCGCGTCACCAGCCCGGTCCCGGACAGAACCGCCGACACCCGGCACCTGCGAACCCAAGAACTGCTCAAGAAGCTTCTTCGCGTCGAACATTCCTCATCATCTCCCTGTCTAGAGGCCAGATGGGAGATAGGTATTGGCGAGGGAAATACAAATGCAGGTGGGAAATCCACCTGCATCGAATGATGGGTCTGCCCCGAAATCAGCTCTTCAACGCTGCCGCTTCCGATGCGAGCTTGGTGATGCCGGCCCAATCGCCAGCGGCGATCAGTTCCTTCGGCGCAACCCAGGAGCCGCCAACGCAGATGACGTTCGGCAGCGACAGGTAGTCCATCGCATTCTTCAGCGAGATGCCGCCGGTCGGGCAGAAAACGGTGCCGGCGAACGGCGAGGACAGCGCCTTGAGATAGGCAGCGCCGCCGGCCTGCTCTGCCGGGAAGAACTTCAGCACCTGATAACCTTCTTCGCGCAGCGCCATGACTTCGCTTGCGGTCGCAGCACCCGGCAGCAGGGGAACGGACGAAGAACGCGCGGCATCGAGCAGTTCCTGCGTTGCGCCCGGGCTGACGATGAACCTCGAGCCGGCAGCGACCGCGGCATCCCAATGAGCGACATTGAGGATGGTTCCGGCACCGACCTCGGCGCCTTCGACCTCGTCGGCAACGGCGCGGACGGCATCAAGTGCGACCGACGTGCGCATGGTAATCTCGATCGCCTTCAGACCGCCTGCGACAAGAGCGCGCGCCAGCAAAACGGCAGACTTGACGTCATCGACGATCAGGACCGGGACAACTGGCTGGAGTTTCAGGATGGAAAGGAGCTTTTCTGTCTTCTCGCCCATGGCCGCGTGATCCTTTTGAAACGATTGAATTCGGGACCCGAAATAACCCCAAGGGTAAGCTTTGTCGAGCCGAAACCCATCTTTGGAATAGAATGGGTACCCATGGCGATAGAATTAGGCTAGCGTAATAAAATCGTCACACAAGGTTCACCGGGAATGGCGAAAGAAATCGAACGGAAGTTTCTGGTGCACGGCGATGCCTGGCGTTCCGGAGCCGAGACGAAATCCATTTTAAAACAAGGCTATATCGCCTCGATGGACGATCGATCCGTGCGTGTGCGCGTGCTCGACAACACCAAGGCGCGGCTGACGGTCAAGATCGGCCGCAGCACGATGACCCGCGAGGAATTCGAATACGATATCCCCGTCGCCGACGCCGAACAACTGCTCGATGACGCGATCGGCATTATCATCGAGAAGACACGCTATCGCGTCCCCCACGGCGGTTTCGTGTGGGAGGTCGACGTGTTTGCCGGACAGCACCGTGGCTTGGTGATCGCCGAAGTGGAGATGCGCTCGGAGAGCGACAACCCCACGCTGCCTTCATGGGTCGGCCGCGAGGTGACAGGCGATTTCCGCTATTCAAACCAGGCGCTTGCCACTGAATACGAGCACGATCGGCATGCCCTTTCGCATACGGCCTGACCACAGTTTCACCGCAGAGTTCAGGAAAGCCGCTGGCGGCCAGCTCTCTCACGCGCTCCGCACGCTTGCAGAAATGCCTGAGGGCAAGCACGAGGCGATCCACGCCTTTCGCAAGAACCTGAAGCGCCTGCGCTCCCTCTACCGTCTGGTGGCCAGCGAAGTGCCGGAGTTTTGCGAGCGCGAGAACGCTCGGCTTCGTGATGTGGCAACGTCCCTGTCGGCGATCCGAGACGCGACAGCGCTGATCGAGACCGCCGCCTACCTGAAGGAAAACGCCCGCGACGCCGAAGAGGCGAAAGCACTTGGCCGCATTGTCGCGGCACTGGAAAGTCGGCGGGACAACATGGCTGACGCCGAGGTGGATATCGACAGGAAGCTCGCCGAAGCGCCGGAGGTGCTGAAGGACGCCATTGCAGCGGTGGAAGAGGTCCACTTCAACGGTGGCCCGCGCCGGAATGCACGGCTTGTCGCCAAGGGCTGGCGCAAGACAACGTTGAAGGCAGGGAAAGCCATCGCGCATTGCCAGGCCGAAGCCTCGGCGGACACCTTTCACACATTGCGCAAACGGGCACAGGACTACCGGGCATACCAACGGCTGCTTCGACCGCTCTGGCCGGCGGCGATGAAGGCGAAATACGAGGTGACAAGCAGCCTGATCGATCTGCTCGGCCATATCCACGACCTCGACGTGCTCTGCGCACTGGTGGAGGCCGAGCCGCAACATTTTCCAAATGCCGACGACCTCGCACATCTTCTCGATGCAATCATCTTCCGCCAGCAGGAGGACCGACATGCGGCGTTGGAACGGGCAGAGGACGTCTTCGCCGATGATCCGCAAGAGGAAGCGGAGCGGATCGAGTTGCTGTGGCGAGCGCAGGTGAGCTGAAACGCCCCAATTGCACAAAAGGCCCGAAAGCTGTATTTGCAGCCGCATGACAGACACGCTCACACAACCGACGTCTGCGACGAGCCCCTTCCTCGTTGCGGCTCTCTACCATTTCGTTTCGGTGCCGCGCTTCGAAAGCCTGCGCGAGCCGCTGCAGGCGCTTTGCGAAGAAAATGGTGTGAAGGGTACGCTGCTTCTGGCGCATGAGGGGATCAATGGCACGGTCGCCGGCCCGGATGCGGGTATCAGGACGGTGCTTGCCTATCTGCGTGCCCAGCCGGAATTTGCCGCGCTCGAGCACAAGGAAAGCCACGCATCGAAGATGCCCTTCGTTCGCATGAAGGTGAAGCTCAAGAAGGAGATCGTCACCATGGGGGTCGAAAACATCGACCCCAACAAGGTGGTCGGCACCTATGTGGCACCGCAGGACTGGAATGCTCTGATCTCCGATCCGGACACGATCGTCATCGATACGCGCAACGACTACGAGACGGCGATCGGTATCTTCCGCGGCGCTGTTGACCCGAAGACGAAGACCTTCCGTGAATTTCCGGACTGGGTGCGCGACAATACCGGCCTGCACAACAAGCCCAAAATCGCCATGTATTGCACCGGCGGCATCCGCTGCGAGAAGGCAACCGCCTTCATGAAGGACCAGGGTTTCGACGAGGTCTACCATCTCAAGGGTGGCATTCTGAAATATCTCGAGGAAATCCCGCAGGAAGAAAGCCTCTGGGACGGCGCCTGCTTCGTCTTCGACGAACGCGTGTCGGTCGAGCACGGCCTGAAGGAAGGGGAACATAAGCTCTGCCACGCCTGCCGCAATCCGATCACGGCCGAGGAGATCACCTCACCTTACTATGAGGAAGGCGTCTCCTGCAGCAACTGCTACCACACGCGCAGCGAAGACGACCGCCTGCGCTACCGCCAGCGGCAGCACCAGATCGCGCTCGCCAAGACGCGCGGGCAGAAGCACATCGGACGCTAAAGCGCGACGACCTGTTTTCAGGCGGCATTGGTGCGGCGGGTGGTAACCTTCGCCGCGCGCGCCTGCATCAGTCGCTCGGTGATCTGATCGGCCGGCATCGGCCGGCCAAAGAAGTAGCCCTGTAGCGTATCGCAGCCGAAGAGCCGCACCGCAATGGCCTGCTCCTCGGTCTCGATGCCCTCGGCGGTAACCGGAATGTCGAGCGACCGGGCAAGCGCCACTGTCGCCTGCAGCATTTCGCGCTGACTATCGCTTTCGAGGATATCCATGACCAACGAGCGGTCGATCTTGATGCGATCGAAGCCGAACTGGCGCAAATAGCCGATGGAGGAAAAGCCCGAGCCGAAATCATCGAGCGCAACCTTGACGCCAAGCGCCTTCAGCCGCTCGATCGCCTGCCGGGTTCGCTGTGGGTTCTGGATCATATAGCCTTCGGTGACTTCAAGCGTCACACGTTTGGCCTCGATCTCCGTCTGCTTCAGCACGTAACGGACATAGTCGGCAAAGGCCGGGTTGCGGAACTGGCCGGGAGAAACATTCACCGAGACACGCAGTTCCGGCCATTGCTTGGCAGTTTCGCAAGCCTTGCGCAGAACGAAAAGCCCCAGCGCCTCGATAAGCCCGCTGGTTTCCGCGATCGGGATAAATACTTCGGGCGAGACCGGGCCGTGTCCCGGGCGGTTCCATCGCACCAGTGCTTCGACACCGGTCATCTCATGGGTCGCTGCATCGATCAGCGGCTGATAGGCAATCTGCAGGTCGCCGCCTTCGATCGCCATCCGCAAATCGAGTTCCAGCGCATTGCGCTCTCCGCGGTCTGCGTCCATCGCCGGATCGTAAAGCGTCATGCGTGCACGGCCAGCTTCCTTGGCCTTGTACATGGCAAGATCGGCCCGACGCACCAGCTCTTCGCGGTCGATCGTGCCGCCTTCCGACATGGCGATACCGATGCTCGCACCGATGACGACGACGCGGCGACCAATCTCCAGAGGCTCTGCCAGGAAGTCCAGTATCTGCTCGGAAAGCTGCAGGGCAACCGCATGCTCGCTTTCGGAGACAAAGGCGATGGCGAATTCGTCGCCGCCGATACGTGCGAGAACGGCGCCCCGCGGAATGAGCACGTTAAGACCGGCGGCGACCGCGCGGATCAGCTGGTCGCCGGTACCATGGCCATAAGCGTCATTGACTTCCTTGAAGCCGTCGAGATCGAGATAAAGGATGAGCACGTTGCGGCGTGTTTGCGCCGCTTCGGCAACGAAGGCGTCGATGGCCGATCCAAGCCCATCGCGGTTCAGCAGGCCGCTCAGCCGGTCGCGGTTTGCTTCTTCCCGGGCATTGATTTCTTCTGACTTGAGGCGCCGCAGCGCCAGCCAGCCAATGATGAGCAGAACAACGAAGAACAGGCCAACAAGTCCAAGCGCCTTGACGACCATCGGACGAACTTCACCATAACCGATATCGCCGGGCGCCCGCGACACCCAGATGAGCTTGCCAAGAGTGACCGCTTGCGCGTCCGCGATCGCCACCGAATAGGGAGCTTGGAAATTTGGAGCGACCAGCTTCAACCCGTCGATAACGTAGGTCGCACCAAGCTCGGCAACTTTGTCGGCGCTGAGATGTCGCGCGAAGATGAGATAGCGATGCTTTCCTGCCGAGACGTCGAGCGCACCGGATTTCTCGCGTACCAGCGCCACCCCGACGACTGCTATACCGGCCTTCGTGCCAACGAAGCCCGTCGCCTCCGGATTATCCTGCGGCCCCGCCACCTTCACTTTGTCGAAGAGCCTCCAGAGCGACGGGGAGAAGAAATCATCCAGCGCGCCGTCCATCGGTCTGCCTTCCCGATAGACCATGATCGGCTTCTTCTCGTCATCGATCACGATCGCCATGTCGAAGAGAGAACTGTTGACCGACATCTCGCCGTAGTTGCTGATCGTCCAGGCCATGCCATCGGCCGCATAGACGTTCGCTGCGGCATCATCCCAGGCTGCGTAATCGTTGAGCGTCGCGCTCAATTGCATTTCGAAGGTCTTGAGCGCGCCGGACATGGTTTCCCGCGAGCGCTCGTCGTCCAGCACATTCGAACGGTCCGCAACGCGTTCGAGCGCGCTCAGCACCATGACGGTGACGATCGCGACGACAATTGCAAAGGAAAAAAGCACGCCGGCGACGGTCGCATGACGACCGAAGCCCGAAACTTTTTTGCTGCCCCCGAAAATTGCCTGCATTCGCTGCTCCCTATCACGGAAGTCTGCCAGCCAAGGGCTCAAAAAACGGTTAAAGGTCGATGTAACGATTAATCGTCACGATTTTGCAAGAGCGCTAGAAGTGGCGCAGATTCGTGCGGATTTGATCAATATTACCAATAACTTGAGCGATCAGACTAGATCCTGTTTCGATTGATTGCAGCGCAGAATTTTGCAAGCGCTGATAAGAGCCGGCGGTTTTCGACGCTCTCTGCGAGGACAGACGCCTGCGCGTCCTCCGATTTGCCGAGCAACGAAATCCGCAAAAAGGCGTCATGGACCACGTCGAAGGACATCGTCTGCAGGACCTCAGTCAGCTGTTCCAGCGCGAAATCACCGCGATGCGAGGCATGCGCGATCATCACGGGCTTGAACGGCACCTCGTCGCGGGAGACCAGCCAATCCAACGCGTTCTTCAACCCGCCCGGGAGGCCATGGGCGTATTCCGGACAGGCAACGATGATGCCGTCGCACGCACGGACCTTAGCCGCAAACTCTTCGACGAGCGCAGGCGTATTCTCGCCCTCACGATCCGGGTTGAAGATCGCCAGTTCGCCAATCAGATCGCAGATCTCGACGCAGACGCCCACGGGTGCATTGTCCCGCAGCGCTTCGAGCAGCCGGCGATTGGTCGAAGCCATTCGCTGGCTGCCGCAGAGCGCATAGAGGACAAGCGGCTTTTGCATGCGCCCGCTTTAAGGCACGACGGCGATTCGCGCCATGTGTCAGCTAGCCTTGTGGTTGCCCTTGGGAAACTGCGCCGCAAGGTCCCTGTACCACTCGCCGCTCTTCTTCACCGTGCGGACCTGCGTGTGATAATCGACATGCACGAGCCCGAAGCGCATGCGATAGCCCTCGGCCCACTCGAAATTGTCCATCAGGCTCCAAGCGAAATAGCCGCGCATCGGATAGCCGTCCTTGATCAGGTCGGCGACGACATCAAGATGATCGCTGTAGTAATCGAGGCGCGGCTGGTCATCGACCTCGCCGTTGACGACGTCCATGTTGTAGCAGGCGCCGTTCTCGGTGATGTAGCACTCCGGCAGCTCGTAGCGACGGTAGAGGTCCTCGACGACGTTCCTCAGGCCCGGTGCATAGACCTCCCAGCCGATATCGGTCTTCACGTCGCTGACGCGTGGCGCTTCGATCGTCCAGGGGAAGTCGCCGTTCTTCGCCGGATCATCGGCAACGCGCAGCGGCGTGTAGTAGTTGAGGCCCCACCAGTCGAGCTTCTGGTTGATGATCCTGAGGTCACCGTCTTCCACAACAGGCATACGGTCGCCAAGCGCTTCCAGGAATTCCTTCGGATATTCGCCCTTGAAGACCGGATCGAAGAAAGCGCCGTTGTGGAACTGGTGCGCGCGTTCGCCCGCGGCCTTGTCGGCTGCGCTCTCCGAACCCGGAATGACCGACGAAGCATTGAGCACGAGGCCGACGGGAACATTCGGGGCTACCGCGCGAATGGCCTCGACGCCGAGACCGTGGGCGAGGTTCATGTGGTGCATGGCGTGGAGTGCCGCCTGCATGTTGCGCTCACCCGGCGCATGAATGCCGTAGAGGTGGCTGAGCCAGACGATGCACCACGGCTCATTGAAGGTCGCGACGCTGTCGAGACGGTCGCCGAGGCGGGCCATCACGGTCTTGGCGTAGCGCTGGTAGGCATAGGCCGTCGAGCGCGCCGTCCAGCCGCCATCGCCGGCCAGAAGCAGCGGCAGATCCCAGTGGTAGAGCGTTGCGAAAGTCTTGATGCCCCGGGCTTTGCAGCCGTCGACGAGGCGATCGTAGAAATCCAGGCCGGCCTCGTTCACCGGACCGCTACCGTCCGGGATGATGCGCGGCCAGGCGATCGAGAAGCGATAGGCCTCGACGCCCATGGACTTGATGAGATCGAGATCCTGATCGAGCCGATTGTAGTGATCGCAGGCAACGTCGCCATTGTCGCGATTGTAGACGCGGCCCGGCATGTTGCAGAAGGCATCCCAGATGGAGGGCTTGCGGCCATCCGCCTTCGAAGCACCTTCAATCTGGAACGCGGCCGTCGCGACGCCAAAGGTGAAATCGCCCGGGAAGCGGGCAGCAAGGGTCTTCGGATCGATCATGGAAATCCCGTTCTTTTGGTTTCGAAGGCGGTTTAGCCAAGCGGACCGGTGTTGTACAGAGTGGAAATGACAGCGCTGTAACGTTTCAGTCGCGCCTTCCGCGCCGTTCCGCGCACTGCCAAAGTCATTGCCTTGCATTGTGCGTCTTTTCGCGAAAAAACCCTTCGCATGAGCATTCCCCTAACACACCCATTTGCCTTCGACCCGACCTACGGCATGAAGCTCCCCGACCTTCAGGCGATCGTGCCACCGGAGGCGCCGCCCGGCTTCGACTCGTTTTGGCAGACCCGGTACGAAAGGGCGATCGCGACGGACCCGCAGCCGGTGCTCCGGAGAAGCAAGCTGACGCATCCCGATTGGCAGGTTCTCGACATCGCCTACACCTCGACCGGCGGATTCAGGATCGGCGGTTGGCTGCTGTTGCCGCCCGACCGGCCGGTGCGCCGCGGGCTGGTGGTGGGTCACGGCTATGGTGGCCGCGACGCACCTGATTTCGATCTGCCCGTCGAAGACGCGGCGGTCCTCTTCCTCTGCTTTCGCGGCCTGTCGCTCAGCGCCCATCCGCCAATCCCGCCGGATGCATCGGGGCATGTTGTCCAGGATATCGACAAGCCCGACGACTACATCATCGGTGGCTGCGTCGATGACCTCTGGCTTGCCGTTTCAACGCTTCTGTCGCTCTATCCATGGCTTGCCGGTCATATCGGCTATAGCGGCGTCAGCTTCGGCGGCGGCATCGGCGCCTTGGCGATGCCATTCGATCTCCGCATCAATCGCGGCCACCTCGTCGTTCCGACCTTTGGCGACCGGGAGCAATGGCTGACACTGCCGACCGTCGGCAGCGCCGATTCCGTCCAGACCTACCAGAAGAACCATGGAAGCGTGCTCGAGGCCCTGCGCATGTTCGATGCGGCAAGCGCCGCGATCCGGATCAAGGTGCCGATGCTTGCTGCTGTCGCGCTGTTCGACCCTGCCGTCGCACCGCCCTGCCAATTTGCGGTGGCGAATGCTTTGCCGACATCAAAATATAATGAAACCTTCATCCTCGATGCCGGGCACTTCGACTATCCTGGTAGCACAGAACAGAATGCGCTTCTGCGTGAAAAGGTCCGGCATTTTTTCAAGGTGTTATGAACCGAGAATATTTGCGCTGGCATAGTCCGCGCTTGCATCGCGACATGGAACTGCTGGTGTTCGGCCATGCCGGCGCCAAGGTGTTGATGTTTCCCACGCGCGAGGGACGCTTCTGGGAATATGAAAGGCTCGGCCTTGTTGAAAGCCTTGCCGGCAAGCTGGAGGCTGGCCAACTCCAGCTCTATTGCATCGAGGGGCTGGCCGCCGAGACCTTCTACGGCTTCGATCGGCATCCAGCCGAGCGTATTCACCGCCATGCAGCCTTCGAAGACTATATCCTGAATGAAGTCCTGCCGCTGATGGCTTCGAGGAATGCGCATGATTGCACCATCGTGCATGGCTGCAGCCTCGGCGCCTTCCAGGCCGCTAGTCTGGTCTTTCGCCATCCGCATCTGTTTCGCAAACTCGTCGCCTTTTCCGGTCGCTACGATCTGACAATCAAGGTCGAATCCTTCGGCGATCTGTTCGACGGCTACTACGACAGTACAGTCTATTTCCACACTCCGACGCACTTCCTGCCGGGGCTTGATGGTGGCTGGCAGCTGGAGAAGTTGCGCCAGATCGAGATCATTCTGACGATCGGTGACGCCGATCCATTCCTTGACAACAATCACTACCTCAGCCGTCTGCTTGCCGAAAAGCAGGTCGGCCACCAGCTACACGTCTGGGAAGGGCGAGCCCATCGTGCCGGCGCCTGGCGGAAGATGGCAGCGCTTTATATCTGATCCTCAGGGCGGGCGGTTGATAACAGCTGCGTCGCGGGGCGTCGGCTGACTATTCCGCGACCATCCGGTCGAGGTTTTCGTTCAGGCGGCGCAACAAGGCGCAAAGCGTCGTAATCTCGTCTTCGCCGAAGCGCGCCAGAGCGCCCACGCTCCCTTGGCGCAGCACCTCGCGCACCGCAGACGCTTTCGCGCGCGCGTTGCGCGCGCGTTGTCTGTCAACGAGATCAGGCTGCTGGGGCCGTCGCTCGGATCGGGCGTGCCACGCGGCGATGCTCGATGCCGCAGAACTCGTGCGTCATCTGCTTGAGGGCAAGGACTGGCAAAGCGGCATTCGCGCCTATGAAGCCGACATGATCTCGCGCGTCGCGAAACCGGCTGCGCGGGCCTGGGAGGCGGCCGCAACCGAACTCTCCTATCTCAGGCTCGAGCTCGCGATCCAGCATAGGAGCGAACATCTCGGCGCCCGGCATTAGTACGCCTGCAAGCCCTCTCAGACGGTCTCCTCTGCCCCTTTACAGAATGATCTCTTCGCCAAGAGGTAGCTGAAGCCGTCTCGCAACGCCGATATTCTCCAGGAACACCTCGTCGTGACTGACGACAAGCAGCGCGCCGTCGTAGGCCTGCAAGCCGGCCTCCACGGCAGCGATGGAATCGATATCGAGATGGTTGGTCGGCTCGTCGAGGATCAGGAGCGGCGGCGGCTTTGCGCCGCCGAGCACGCAGGCAAGGCCGGCACGCAACAGCTGCCCGCCGGAGAGCGTCGAGACCTGCTGCAGAGCGGCGTCTGCCCGGAACATGAAACGCGCCAGCGCCGCGCGGCAGGCATTTTCGTTCGCTCGCGGATTGAGATTGCGGAAATTCTCGCGGATCGACAGCGCTCGATCGAGCAGGCTGACGCTCTGATCGAACAGCGAAAAGCCGGTCATGACGGATACCGTACCGGACCATGGCTGCAGTGTGCCTGAAATCAACGCGAGCAGCGTCGTCTTGCCCGAGCCATTCGGCCCGGCGATCGCCACGCGATCAGGACCGGTGATGCCGAAAGAGAGGTTTCGGACGATGGGCTCACCCGGCTGATAGCCGGCGGTGACGCCATACAGCCTCAGGACGTCCCGGCCCGACGGCAGTCCCGTCGACGCAAGCTGAGCCGAGAAGAGCTGAAGGATCTCGATCCGCTCCCGCGCCGCCGACGCCTCCTGCATCGCTTCCTCGCGGCGCTTTTCGCCGCGGCGAACCTTGTTGCCGCTGGTGTTTTCCGCCCGCCGCTGGAGGCCGCCGGCGACGATGCGGGGCATACCCCCCCTTGCCGCCTTCTTGCGCCCGGCGCGATCGCTGCGTGCCTGCCGCTCCGCCGTGACCTGGGCGCTGCGGACGACATCGGCGAGGCGCCTTTCGGCGTCTGCGAGATCGTGCTCGGTGGCAGCCAGTTCAATGGCCTTGCGCTCCCGGAACGCGCTCCAGTTTCCGCCGTATCGCCGGGCGCCGAGCGCGGTAATCTCGATGATCGCATCCATGGTCTCCAGCAGTTCGCGATCGTGGCTGACGACGACAGCACCGGCACGCCAGCTGGCCAGCAATGCGATGACAGCTTCGCGCCCGTCGCGATCGAGATTATTGGTCGGCTCGTCGAGTATGAGGAAATCGGGCTCAAAGAAGATAAGCGCAGCAAGACCGACGCGCGTCCGCTGCCCTCCGGATAGCGAGGCGAACAGGGTTTCCGGTTGGGCGTCGAGCCCGATACGCTCCAGTGCCGTGGCTATGCGTGCCTCGATGGTCCAATCCGCCAAGGCGATCTCGTCGGCAGTCGTCTCGCCGACCTCGGCACGGCGCAGGAGGGCCAGCGCATCGCTGGCCCCGAAGAAATCGGCAACCGTCGCACGCTCCTCCACCTGCACCGCCTGGCGCAGGAAGCCGAGCCGCCCGCCGAAGGCAATGCTGCCCGATTGCGGCTGCAACTCACCGGCGACGAGCTTCAGAAGCGTCGTCTTGCCGACGCCATTGCGTCCGACGAGGCCGGTTCGCTCGGCGCCGAAACTTAGGTCGAGATTGGAAAGAAGCGCGCGCCCGTCAGGCGTGGACCACGAAAGATTGGACAGGGTAATGGATGCAGGCATGGATAAAGGACTCCCGAATGGCAAGGCGAACTGGCGTTGCGATCGGGGTGAAATCCATTGCTGCACACATCCTGTTGGTGTTGGCGACGACCGCAATTTAGGCAGGCAGGACGCTGAAATCAAGGGGATGGCCTTGCCGCGGCAGCAATGAGGCTGAGCGCCAATAGCACCGCCGCCGCAGTCAAAAGCACCATCGCCGTCCTGTCGTCTGGCACCGCTATGGCGTTCCCGAGATTGGCGAGCCGCCACGCTAACGGCAGGAAAAGGGCGCATCCACCAACCGCGATAGATCTGCTGCACCACAAAGTAATCCGCTTTCGGCAGTCCGATTTTGTTCCGCAGCACAAAGAGGTGCGCGGCAGGGCGATCAGCGCAAGCCCGGTTATGACGACGGTCAGGAATCGCATGTGAAGCAACGGACCCTGAATTGATTTGTTCCACGACACAGCCCCGCCGGCGGCGGTCCCTTGAGCATCGACGGACCAAGCGCCAGCAGGCCGCCGCGGCCTAACAGGCGGTCGGCTCAAGGCGGCCGATTTGCCGCTTCGACCACAATGCCGAGGAACGGTTACGGCTTCTGCTGGCTATCCTTGAGCTTCACCGCCATCGTCACGGTGCCCCGCACGACGATGTCGTTTCGCGAACCGCGATTGAGATCCGCGCTGCTCGTGAGATTGGTGATCTGGCAGCTCTCCGCCAGCGTCTGCAGAATGAGATCGCACTGCCCGCCCGCCATCAGATAGAACCCCTTCTGGGCGGCCTTGATCTGCTCGCCAGCTTCCTGCCCGGCCTCGACCGGCACCGACAGGGAGACCGTCGTCTGCACGTTCACCGTGCCGGGGACACGCTGGCCGGCATAGAAGTTCGGCACGCGATTGGGGACTTCCTGCGACAACGCCGGAAAGGCGGCGAGCGCGAATGCGCAGGTCAGACCTCTAGCAGAAGATTTCATCGGACGCCTCTCCACCTGGTTGCGCGTATTTCTGCCACAGCATTGTTAAACGACAATGAGCGCACTCCCTAATATTGCAGAAGCGCGCTCAATAGTTGTATCATTCAGTCTGGCAGAGTGAGGATCAGACCTTGACCCAGCCACCGTTCTTCTTCGAGGAAGCCACGCAGGCCTCAACGAAGGCAACGCCCTTCACGCCGTCATCGACCGTCGGGTAAACGACAGCCTTGTCCACGGCCTTGCCCTTCTTGTGGGCGTTGATGGCATGGGCGGCTTCCGTGTAGATCGTCGCAAAGGCTTCAAGGTAACCTTCCGGATGACCGGAGGGAATGCGTGAAACGCGGGCAGCGGCCGGGCCGGAACCGGCGCCGTTGCGGGTGATCAAACGCTTTTGCTCACCGAACGGCGTGAACCAGAGATAGTTCGGATCCGCCTGTACCCACTCCAAACCACCCTTGGTGCCGTAGACGCGGACCTTCAGGCCGTTTTCATGACCGGGCGCCACTTGGCTGCACCAGAGCATGCCCTTGGCCGGCTTTTCGTTGCCCTTCGCTTTGAAGCGCAGCATCACATGGGCGTTGTCGTCGAGGCGACGACCTTCGACGAAGCTGTCGAGATCGGCGGCGAGGCTGTCGAGTTCGAGGCCGGAAACGAAGGATGCGAGGTTATAGGCATGCGTGCCGATGTCGCCGGTCGAGCCGCCCGCTCCCGACTGTGCTGGGTCGGTGCGCCAGACGGCCTGCTTGGCGCCAGTCTGCTCCACGGCTTCCGTCAGCCAGTCCTGCGGATACTCGGCCTGGACGATGCGGATATCGCCGAGCTCGCCGTTGGCGATCATCTCGCGGGCCTGACGGACCATCGGGTAGCCGGTATAGTTATGGGTCAGGATGAAGAGCGCACCGCTCTCGTCGGCGACCTTCTTCAGCTTCTTGGCGTCGGCAAGGTTCGATGTCAGCGGCTTGTCGCAGATGACGTGGATGCCACGACGCAGGAATTCCTTGGCGGCATCGTAGTGCACGTGGTTCGGCGTGACGATCGAGACGGCCTCAATGCCGTTCTTCAGCTTCGCTTCGCGGATCGCCATCTCGCGGTAGCTCGAATAGGTGCGCGATGGATCGAGGCCGAGGTCGCGGCCGGACGCCATCGCCTTTTCCGGCGTCGACGACAGCGCGCCGGCGATCAGATCGTACTGGTCGTCGATGCGGGCAGCGATGCGGTGGACCGCTCCAATGAATGCGCCCGCGCCGCCGCCGACCATGCCGAGGCGGATACGCGGTTCGCGCGCCGGTTCTGTAGATGCTTCAATTGCCATTGGTTCCTCCTGAAATGCGTGGGGGGCGGGGCTGGGAAGGGATGACCCCTTCCTGCAGCGTTCCAATCAGCCCTTCCCGTTAACAAGGGCGGGTGTCTTAGAGACCGAGCATGCGGCGGTTGGCCGCCTGGTCCGTACCGCCCGATGCAAAATCGTCAAACGCCTTTTCCGTGACGCGGATGATGTGCGCCTTGACGAACTCGGCGCCTTCGCGCGCGCCGTCCTCAGGATGCTTCAGCGCGCATTCCCACTCGACCACGGCCCAGCCGTCGAAGTTGTTGGCCGTCATCTTGGAGAAGACCGCGCCGAAATCGACCTGGCCGTCGCCGAGCGAACGGAAGCGACCGGCACGCTCGACCCAGCCCTGGTAACCGCCATAGACGCCCTGTCGGCCGGTCGGGTTGAACTCCGCGTCCTTGACGTGGAACATCTTGATGCGGTCTTTGTAGATGTCGATGTTGTCGAGATAGTCGAGGCACTGCAGGACGTAGTGCGACGGATCGTAGAGCATGTTTGCGCGCGGATGGTTGCCGACGCGCTCCAGGAACATCTCGTAGGTGATGCCGTCGTGCAGGTCTTCCCCGGGATGGATTTCGTAGCAGACGTCGACGCCGTTCTCGTCGGCATGGTCGAGGATCGGCTTCCAGCGGCGGGCAAGCTCGTCGAACGCGGTTTCGACGAGGCCGGCAGGGCGCTGCGGCCACGGATAGACGAACGGCCAGGCAAGCGCGCCGGAGAAGGTCGCGTGTGCCTTGATGCCGAGATGCTTCGAGGCCGTCAGCGCCATCTTCACCTGTTCGACAGCCCATTCCTGGCGCGCCTTCGGATTGCCGCGCACCTCAGGTGCGGCAAAGCCGTCGAAGGCTTCGTCATAGGCCGGGTGAACGGCCACGAGCTGGCCCTGAAGGTGGGTGGAAAGCTCGGTAACTTCGACGCCGTTTTCGCGCGCCTTGCCAGCGAACTCGTCGCAATAATCCTTCGAGGAGGCCGCCTTCTTGAGGTCGATCAGCTGGCCGGCCCAGGTCGGAACCTGCACGCCCTTGTAGCCGATGTCGGCCGCCCATTTGGTGATCGAATCCCACGAGTTGAACGGCGCGGCATCGCCCGCGAACTGTCCAAGGAAAAGGCCCGGACCCTTGATCGTTTTCATGTCAATTCCTCCCTAAAAGATGACCGTAAACGTTTCTGGCAGTGTTCTAGCACGCGATTTGCAGTCTGCAAGCCGATTTCGGCGAAACTGCAAATTTGCCCCAACGGGCGTAAATCAAAGGCGACCGACTTAATCACGGCCTGTCTCCGGCCGCAAGATGTACGTACCGCATTTCTCCTGTCCACCACGTCGCGACTGTACCACCTGCCTGCGATCCGAGCACCTGCGGCGTCGTGCGGCGGTAGACATCACGCCGTGCCGTGCTACTGTCTTTGGACCAGGAGGTTGGCGCATGACGCGGCGTCTGGCAGCAATCTTGGATGCGGATGTTGTCGGCTTTTCCCGGCTGATGGGCCTTGACGAAACCGGCACTTTCGCGAACCTGAAAGCACACAACAGCGAAGTCATCGTCCCCAGCATCGGCAGGCATCACGGACGGGTCGTCAAATTTGTCGGCGACGGCACGCTGGCGGAATTTGCGAGCGTCGTCGATGCCGTCGGCTGCGCCATGGAAATTCAAAGAGCATTGCTTCAGCGCAACGAGGCCATCGAGCCGGATCGACGCATGTTGTGGCGGATTGGCATCCATGTCGACGATGTGCTCGTCGAGGACGGCGACATCTTCGGCGACGGCGTGAACGTCGCCGCAAGCCTGCAGGCTCTGGCGCCTCCAGGTGGAATCTGCGCCTCCCAGCAGGTCAACGACCAGATCCGGTCGAAGCTTGACTTCAGGGCGATCGATTTCGGCAACCGCAGGCTCAAGAACATCGAGCGACCGATCCGTGTCTGGCGGTGGACGGCGCAAGGCGAGCAGCGGCCACCGCCGTCCGAGTGGAAGGAAGAAGCCGCATGGCCCGTGCGCAATCGCCCCTCGATCGCCGTGCTGCCCTTCAGCAACATGTCGAGCATCGAGGAACAGGAACATTTCTCGGACGGCTTCACGGACGAGCTGATCGCCACGCTGGCGCGCTGTCGCTGGCTGCTGGTCGCCGCCCGCAATTCCTCCTTCAGCTACAAGGGTCGGCAGGCCAATGCGCGGCAGGTGGCAGAGGATCTTGGTGTCAAGTACGTGCTCGAAGGCAGCGTGCGCCGCGCCGCCAATCGCGTTCGCATCACCGCGCAATTGCTGAGCGGCACGGATGGCACGCTGCTCTGGGCGGAACGCTACGACCGGACGTTGGCCGACATCTTCGAGGTCCAGGACCAGCTCGCTTCCGAGATCACCGGAACGATCGAGCCGGAACTGGGCTCCATCGAGTTCGCCGCTCTTCGCGGCCGCGCCGTGCTCGACATGGACGCCTGGGAGATTTACCTGAAGGGTCTCTGGCATCTCTACCGATTCACGCTTGACGAACTGAAGACCGCGAAGGCGCTTTTCGAACAGGCGATCAGGATTGATCCGACGTTCGCGCAGGCACAGGCCCGCTTGGCCTACGTTCACATTCAGCTCGGCTGGTACGGCCCCCTTGACGAGCGGGGTGAGCGCATCTGCGAGGCGATCGAGCTTGCCGAACGGGCGATCGGACTGGATCAGAAGGAACCCGCCGCGCACCTCGCCTTGGGCAGAGCGCTTGCGCTTGATGGGGCGACGGAGGCGGGAATTGCGCATCTGCATAACGCCTTGCAACTGGATCAGAGTTTCGCGCAAGCTCACTTCGCGCTCGGCCAGGTACTCTGCTACGTCGAGCGGCCCGCGGAGGGCATTGCCGAGATCAAGGAAGCGTTCCGGCTCAGTCCTCGCGATCCGCATCTTTGGACCTTCCATAACGTTCTCGCCATCGCGAACTATCAATTGGGCGACATGGCGGAAGCAGCCAAGGCAGCCCGTGCATCGCTCCGCTCACCGAATGCCACCTTCTGGCCGGCGATCGTTCTGGTTGCGACCCTCGGAAGGCAAGGCGAAACGGACGAGGCTCGAGAAGCGATTTTCAGGCTTCATCGCTTCCGGCCGGGAATGAACTGCGCCGACGCCCGGCGGGAATTCTATTTCGGCGACAATCCGGTGATGACCGAAGCCTTCATCAACCGCTTCATCGCCGATCTCGCCAGCGCCGGCCTGCCCGGCTAGCAAGCGACACCATCAAGGAAAGGCGCCCGTCCTTTCGAACGGGCGCCGCACTAGGCTTTTCGGATCAGAACGGAGAATCCGGGAAGTAGAAGTCCTTGGCGTTGTCCTTCGTGACGAGCGTCGCGTCGAGGACGAAGGTGCCGCGAACCGGCACCTGGTCGTAGAGACCAGCGGCCGTCAGTTCCATTGCCGTGCCGACCATTGCCGGTGGATAGAGAACGTCGACCGGGATCATCTTGTCACCGTCCATGACCTTCTTGACCATGTCCTTGGAGCCGGCGCCGGCAACGACATACTTGATGTCGGTACGCTTGGCCTGCTCGATCGCCTGCAGCACGCCGACAGCCATGTCGTCATCCTGGCACCAGACCACGTCGATCTTCGGATACTTCGTCAGGTAGTCCTGCATGACCTTGAAGGCATCGTCGCGGTTCCAGTTGCCGTACTGGCGGTCGAGAACCTTGACCTTGGAGCCGGCAATGCCCTTGTCGAAGCCGTCCTGGCGCTGCTGATCGATCGGGATCGGCAGACCGCGGATGATGACCACTTCGGCGTCCGGCGTCTGAGAAGCGATATACTTGCCGGCGACTTCACCGAGCGCCGGATTGTTGCCAGCAACGTAGAGGTCGCGGACGGAGTCATCGTTGGTCGATGGCGCGCGGTCGACGAGAGCGACGTACTTGCCCTTGCCCTTGACTTCCTTGATTGCGTTGACGAGCGGATCCGGATCCGACGGCAGGATGACGAGTGCATCGATGCCCTGCGTGTCAAGATCTTGTACGGCGTTGGCCTGGCTGGCAGCGTCCGGCGAGGTCTTGACGATGACATTCAGGCCCGGATGCTCTTCCATCAGCTTCTTGGCGATGCGTTCAGCATGGAACACGACGCCTGAGGTCCAGCCATGGTCGGCGGCCGGAATGGACACGCCGATGGTGAACTTCTTGTCCTGTGCGTATGCGGTACCCGCCAGCGTGACGGCCGCAACCGCAAGACCCAACATGAGTTTGCGCATTCTATTTCCTCCCAATAAACGTCAGGGACTTTTCCTACCCGTCAACCGGACGCCCTGTGATCCCGGCCAATTGCTGGAGCTGATCCGCTATGATTTGCGGACCAGCGAGCGCTGTACCAGCATGGCGATGATGATGATCGCACCCTGGATCGCACCGATGAGATATTCGCTGATGAAGTTCGACAGCAGCATGATGTTGCCGACGAGCTCGAGAATGAAAGCGCCGCAGATCGTACCCCAGACACGGCCGGCACCACCCTTAAGCGCGGTGCCGCCGACGACGACGGCGGTGATCGCCTGTAGCTCCCACAGAATACCTGTCGTTGCCGAGGTTGAGCCGAGGCGCGGCACGTAGAGCAGCACGGCGATGGCAACACACAGTCCCTGGATGACGAAGGCGATGGTGCGCACGCGATTGACTGCAATGCCGGAATAGCGCGCGACATCGCTGTTCGAGCCGACCGCGACGACGTGCCGACCGTAACGCGTGCGGTAGAGGATGAAGGCAGCAACGGCAGTCACGGCCAGGATCACGACAATCGGCACCGGCACGCCGAGAATGCTGCCGAAATAGGCCGGACGGTAGAGCGTCTGAATGTCGGGCGAGCGTAGCGTAATCGCCCCGCCCTGCGACAACCAGGTCGTCAGGCCGCGATAGATACCCATGGTGCCGAGCGTGGCGATAAACGGCTCGATCCTGCCGACGGTGGTAATCAGACCATTGGCAAGCCCGCAGAGCGCGCCGGCAACAAGCGTAAACAGGACGGCGGCGATCAGCATCAACGTCGGATCGGCAATCACGCCGGAATTCATCAACAGGATCATCAGGCTGGCGACGAAAGCCACCATCGAACCAACCGAAAGATCGAGATCCCCCGCCGAGATGACGAAGGTGGCTCCGACAGCAATGATGGCGATGAAGGCACAGCGCGTCGCGACATTTGCAAGGTTCGTAATGCCGATGAAGTTCGGGTTGACCATCGCCCCCACGATCAAAAGCAATATCAGGGCTGCAAAAGGCGCAACCGCCCGCAGATCGATATCCCGCCAGGGGCGACGCCTGATTTGCCGGGTCTCCTCGTTCACACTCATCTCCAAACCGACCTCCCGCCCCAAATTAGATGGGCATCATACCTGCGCGGCCCGCTGAACGCAGCCGCCTCCCCGCCAGCATCAGGCGGCCTTCTTCTTCAATCCGGCTGCATAGCGCATGATCTCCTGCTCGGAGATCTCTTCGCCCTCGAGCACGCCGACAATGCGCCCCTCGCGCATCACGGCGACCCGGGTGCAGAGCCCGATCACCTCAGGCATCTCCGAGGAGACGACGATGATGGATCGACCGTCGCGCGCCAGCGCCGAGATGAAATGATAGATCTGCTGCTTGGTGCCGACATCGATGCCGCGTGTCGGCTCGTCGATGATGATGATCTCAGGCTCGGTCTCCATGACCTTGGCAAGCAGCAGCTTCTGCTGATTGCCACCCGACATGCGACCGGCAACGATATTGGTGTCGCGAACGCGGATATCGAAACGTCGCCGCGCCGTCGCAAGCGCCTTGGCCTCGCTGCTCGGGCTGAGATAGCCGTGCCGCGAATGCTGGCCGAGCGACTGAAGCGTCAGATTGGTCATCATCCCGGAACGCAGGAGCAGACCCTTCGACTTGCGATCCTTCGTCATGTAGGCAAGCCCGGCGCGGTTGGCGGCATGCACATCGCCCGAAAGCACGGTCTCGCCGCGAATGACGACCTCGCCGGATGCGCGGGCGCGCAACCCCGCGATCGCCTCCATCAGCTCCGTGCGGCCGGAGCCGATCATGCCGGAAAATCCGATGATCTCACCCTTGCGGACCTCGAAGCTCGCATCCTGCACGTATCCCGTCGAAACCCCTTCGACCCGGAGGACGATTTCCTCGTCGACATTGGGCTCGGCCTTGGTCGGATAGAGGCTTGAAAGCTCGCGCCCGACCATCAGCTGGGCGATGGATTCGCCGTCGAGCATCGCGGTCGGCGCCGTCTTGACCCACTGCCCATCGCGCAGCACGGTCACCCGGTCGGTGATCTCCATCACCTCATCGAGCTTATGCGATACGAAGATGAAGCTCGTCCCCTTGTCGCGCAGCTTGCGCACCTGCCGGAACAGGAAACTCGTCTCTTCGCGCGATAGCACGGCCGTCGGTTCGTCCATGATGACGACGCGTGCATCGCGACTGATTGCCTTGGCGATTTCCACCATTTGCTTGTCAGCGATCGACAATGTGCCGATTATGGCATTCGCGTCGACATGCGAACCGAGGAGATCGAGCGCCTTGCGGGTCTCGGCGCGCATGTGTCTGCGGTCAAGGACGCCGAAACGCGTGACCTCGCGACCAAGGAAGAGGCTCTCGGTGACGGTCAGATGTTCGGCGAGATTGAATTCCTGGTGGATGAGAACGATGCCGAGAGCTTCCGCCGCACCGTTGGCGGGCAGCACGACCGGCTTGCCGTCGAGCAATATCTCGCCCGAGCTCGGCTGCTCGAAGCCGGACATAACCTTGACCAAAGTCGATTTGCCCGCGCCGTTTTCGCCCATGAGAGCATGGATTTCGCCGGCGCGCAGATCGAAGTTGACACTGAAGAGAACTTGCACGCCGCTGAACGACTTGCAGATGCGCCGCGCGGACAACACCACAGGCGCGGCGTCGACAGAATCCACACTCATTGACTGGCTTCCTCCCTGCGGCTCCCATCCGCTGGACGCCATATGTAAACCTTTACACGGCGCATGTAAAGGTTTACATAATCGTTACACACAGATCTGCCGGTTCCGGCGTTTGACCTCTCGACAAGTCTGTGTAGTGTCGCGGCGAAGGCATCCCAAGGCAGGACGCAGTGTCGAATTCCACGCCCGCAACCATAGAAGACGTCGCTCGGATCGCCGAGGTTTCGATCGCGACGGTGTCGCGGGCGATCCACATGCCGGAGAAGGTCGCCAACTCGACGCGGCTAAAGGTCAACCAGGCGATCGCCATCACCGGCTACACCACCAACGCCATGGCGCGGAGCCTGCGGCTCGGCCGGTCGAACATGATTCTCGTGGTGGCCCCCGACATCGGCGACCCGAATTTTTCCAACATTCTCGTCGGCCTCGAGAACGAAGCGCGCGCCCATGGCTACGGCATTCTTATCGGCCATACGCAGAATGATGCGCAGCGCGGCCTTGAATATCTGAAGTTTCTGAATTCCAACCAGGCCGCCGGTCTGATTCTCTTTACCGGCATCCTGCCCTTCGGCCATCAGACAATGACCGCCCGCCTGCCGCCAAGCGTCGGCGTCTTCGAGCCGGTCTTCAACGGCGGTATCCCCTATGTCGGTGTCGATGATGTGGAGGGGGCCAGAAAGGCGGTCGACCTGCTGCTTGCAGAGGGTCATCGCAACATTGCCTTCATCGGCGATTCGCGCACCCGTCTCGCCTACGCCAGACGTCGCGAGGGCTATGACGCGGGGCTCGATGCGGCAGGCGTTGCGCCCGACAAGCGCATCGTGCTCGAAGGCGACGGAACGCTTGAAAGTGGCCGCCATGCCGTCGAGCAATTGTTCATGCGCGACACGCTGCCGACGGCCTTCATGTGTGTGAACGACCAGACGGCGATTGGCGTGATGATCGGCCTCGGCGCCCGCGGCTACGATATTCCGACCGACTTTTCGGTGACCGGCTTCGATGACGTGCCGCAGGCCGTCTTCATGTCGCCGCCGCTCACAACCATCCGCCAGCCGCGAACCGCGATCGGCAAGCAGGCCATGGCTCTTCTCTTGGAATTCCTGTCCGACGGCCAGCCGGCGGAGACCGAAATCCTGCTGCGCCCGGACCTTGTGGTGCGCAATTCAGTGGGCGCGCCGTCGCGGCGATGGACAAAGCGCTGACGCCGGTAACAGATGTTTTTGCCACCCGACTGCGACATGGACGTCCCGCCGCGCTTGGCGGCGGCGGGAGCGGTTGGCCTTCGTGCCGCAACTGGCTATTGGCTATTGCGACTTTTGAGGATCGTCTGCAGGGTTGACGTACTTAATGCCCCACGGACCGTTGGTGTTGATTTGGACGACAGTCTCATCGTCGAAGTAAACAAAATGCGCCGTGCCCGGCGGCAAGGCAAAGAAACTGCCTGCGGGTAGTGCCTTCGTGGCGCTCCGATCGGCGGTTTTGCCCATGCCGAATTTGGCAGCCCCGGATATGACCGTCACCACTTCATAGCCAGGATGCGTGTGTGGTGGGATCGCATACCCTGGCGGCAATTTGAGCCGAAGGGCAAACAAGCCTTTCTTGGTGGGATTGCCGAACAAGACCGCCGCTTGTGCTCCGGCAGGAAGCGTCTTGGGAGCCTCGACCCACTTGACATCACCGGGAGCGAATATTGGGTGCGCATCCTCTGCCAAGGCAAAGGCTGCGGTCCCGCAGAAGCCAATCCAACCGACTGCGAATATCGATGCGATTTTCATGATATCCTCCCTCTCGCCGGGCCTTTCACCTCGGCTGCACGCTGGTGCAGGCTCGCGAATGCTAAGAATACGTCCGCGGACCATCTCTAGGCAAGCGCTCCTCGGTCATCCGATCGAATGTCGGCAAGTCATTTCACCCGCTTGAACATCCATTTCACGACGTATTCGCCGTTTCGCTTCATCTTCGTTTTCATCTTGACCTGGACCGGCCCGCCAAGAGCGGCCTCGGCTACATCAAACGCCTGCCGGGCCTCGGCCATTGCTTTGTGGTAGGCGCTGTTGTCGCGTTTGGGGCTGTCGGCGACTGCCTGCACGAGGGCGGTCCAATCACGTTCGCTGTCGCCCATGTATCGGCCCTCCCGTTTGCATGAAACCGGTCTACGCTCGTCAGCGCGTGCTGCGCAAGCCATGATGATCGACCGATTTCTGTAATGCCCGCTGGGGGTGCTCGCAAACGAGGTTGGCACCCCAGTCAGGTTCACCCATTGCGGTCGGCATAAGTGGCTAGCCACTATCGTCTGCCTTTAAACGCCTCCCGTCGCTCTCCCGCTTCCGGCCGCTTCGGTAACCTGTCGTCGGTGGCGCGAGAGTCTTGACCACGCGTGCTAGTCTGCGCCTTTGCGCGCCATGTCGCGGGCAGCGTGTCGAAGCCCGCGAGACGGCTCGATTGCAGGCCGCCTCTTTCGCATATCCGGCGTTCTAAGCAATGGTCACGATCGGCTCGCCGGGCCACCATGGAGGGCTTGTCATCGGTCTGCCAGTCGCCAGACGGCATGAAGCAGAACTGCAGCGATCCTGAACGACGCATCGCTGAGAGCAATGTCGACAACACGTCGTCCCGCGCGCGATCGCCAATGGCCGCATCACAGCTGGGCTCAAAGTCTCGGTGTTCCTCACCGGCACCGGTATCGATTTGGTGCGAAAGGGCGGCCAGCGCATGACACATGTCCCCCCGCTGGATCCACTCGCGGATTTGATCGAGGATTTCCAGAACCGCGGCGCCACGATCTGCGCCTGCACCCACCCTGCGTGAAGTCACGCTGCTACGATCAGGAAGACCTCCTCGACGGCGTCGTGATTGTCGGTGCGAGCGTCATGCATGCCGAGATCAAGGAAGGAGCCCACGCTCTCAAGCTTGGAGGCGCAACCCGTGCCGAGATCGGGTCCCGTTAGATGGCGAAAAGGTCGGCCTTCGTCATGACATTGCCTCCTGTTTCCACGGCCCCGGAGCCAGGTAGGGCGACGCGAACGTCGCCCGATAGCAGACCAAATAAAAAAGCCGGGAAGCTTTCGCTCCCCGGCCCTCTCCTCCACATTCAACCGCCGATCAGACGTAACGGTTGACGATGTTTTCGAGCAGTTCCTGCTTGCCGGACTTCGGCTGCGGGTTGACGTCCTTGCTTTCGACCCACTCGGCGATCTGCTCCAGCGAGTATTCGCCGCGGATGAGCTTCTGGCCTTCCGCCGTGCCCCAGCCGGCGTAGCGGTCTTCCAGCGGCTGGGAGAGCGCCTTGTCCTCGATCATCTTGGCGGCAGCCTTCAGGCCGCGGGCGCAGCAATCCATGCCGCCGATGTGGCCTATCAGGAGATCTGCCGGGTCCAGCGACTGGCGACGCAGCTTGGCATCGAAGTTCGTACCACCGGTCTTGAAGCCGCCGCCGGCGAGAACGTGATAGTAGGCCAGTGCCATTTCTGGAACATTGTTCGGGAACTGGTCGGTATCCCAGCCGGACTGATAGTCGTTGCGGTTCATGTCGATCGAGCCGAAGATGCCGAGCGCGTTGGCAAGCGCCAGCTCGTGCTCGAAGGAATGGCCGGCGAGGATCGCGTGGCCCTGCTCGATATTGACCTTCACTTCGTTCTCGAGGCCGTTCCTCTTCAGGAAGCCGTAGACGGTCGCGACGTCGTAGTCGTACTGGTGTTTGGTCGGCTCCTGCGGCTTCGGCTCGATCAGGATCGTGCCCTTGTAGCCGATCTTGTGCTTGTATTCGACGACGAGGTTGAGGAAGCGGCCGAGTTGGTCGAGTTCGCGCTTCAGGTCGGTGTTGAGCAGCGTCTCGTAACCTTCGCGGCCGCCCCACAGCACGTAGTTTTCGCCGCCGAGCTTGTGCGTGGCGTCCATGCAGGTCTTCACCGTCGCCGCGGAGAAGGCGAAAACGTCCGGATCCGGATTGGTCGCGGCACCCGACATGAAGCGGCGGTTGGAGAAGAGGTTCGCCGTGCCCCAGAGCAGCTTGGTGCCGGTCGCGGCCTGCTTCTCGGCGAAGTAGTCGACGATCTCGTTGAGGTTCTTGGTGTTCTCGGCGAAGTTCTTGCCTTCCGGACGCACGTCGGCATCGTGGAAGCAGTAGTACGGAGCGCCAAGCAGCGAGAAGAACTCAAACGCGACGTCAGCCTTCAGCTTCGCAGCCTGCATCGTGTCGTCGAACCATGGGCGCAGGAAGGTCTGGCCGCCGAAGGGGTCGCCGCCCGGCCAGGTGAAGGTGTGCCAATAGGCAACGGCAAAGCGCAGATGGTCTTCCATGCGCTTGCCGAAGACGACTTCGTCCTTGTTGTAATGGCGGAAGGCCAGCGGATTGGTGCTATCCGGGCCTTCATACTTGATCTTCTGGATGTCGCCGAAAAATCCGGTGCTCATCTCGTATCTCCTCAGGTTTGAGATTGTTGTTCTGGGTTCAGTGCTGTAGCGACTTGATCGCCGGGTAAAGAGCGCGATAGCGGTTGTAGGCGTCCTCGTAAGCACCGCTCAAAGTCGCGACGGGCTCAATCGTGCCGGCCGTCTTCGGCGGTGTGCAGACGGCAACCGGATCGGCGCCGGTCGCGGCGATCAGGCCGAGACGCGCGGCGCCGAAAGCCGCGCCGAAGTCGCCATCCGCCGGCAGGTCGACCGGTACGCCGAGCGCCGTGGCGATCGAGGCCAGCCAGTAGCGCGAGCGCGAGCCGCCGCCGATCGCAGTGACGCGGGAAATATCCGTGCCAGCCGAGCGCAGTGCTTCGAGATTGTCGCGGATGGCGAAGGATACGCCTTCCAGCACGGCTTGGGTCAGCACCACGCGGCTGCTCTCGTGCTCGAGGCCGATGAAGGCGCCGCGAATGACGGCGTCGTTGTGCGGCGTGCGCTCGCCTGAGAGATAGGGAAGGAAGGTAACACCCGATGGCGCCTTCAGCGTTTCCCCAAGTTCGGTGGTCAGATCCGCGGCCGACTTGCCGGTGACACCGGAATGCCAGTTCAGTGCATCCGTCGCCGACAGGATGACGCCCATCTGGTGCCAGGTATCAGGCAGCGCGTGGCAGAAGGCATGCACGGCGCTTTCCGGCTTCGGCAGATAGGCGCCATTGGCGGCAAAAAGAACGCCCGAGGTACCGAGCGAAACGAAGGCGGCGCCATCGCTGACGGTACCCATGCCACAGGCCGAAGCTGCGTTATCACCTGCGCCGCCGGCAACGACGACGCTTTCCGGCATACCCCACTTGCCGGCCAGCTCACTGCGAAGCATGCCACCCTGCTCAGTGCCTTCGATCAGATGAGGCATCTGCTTTTCATCGAGGCCGGTGACCGCAAGAAGCTCCGATGACCATTTGCGCTTGCCGGTATCGAGCCAGGAGGTACCTGCCGAATCCGACATTTCGGAGATGTGCTCGCCGGTCAGCCAGAGACGCAGGTAGTCCTTCGGCAGCAGGACCTTGGCGAGCTTGGCGAAGATTTCGGGCTCATGCTTGGCGACCCAGGCAAGCTTCGGCGCGGTAAAGCCGGGGAAAACGATGTTGCCGGTCAGCTTGCGGAAGCGCGGATCGGAATCGAGCGCGGCCGCTTCGACGTAGGAGCGGGTATCGTTCCAGAGAATGCAGGGGCGCAACACCTTGTCGTCGGCATCGACCAGGGTCGCGCCGTGCATCTGGCCGGAGAGGCCGATGCCCTTCACGGCGGCGAGTTCCTTCGGATGCTTTGCCTGCAGGCCGGCAACGGCCTCTTCGGTGGCACGGATCCAGTGCGACGGCTCCTGCTCCGACCAGCCGGAATGCGGACGCGAGACATCGAGCGCGCCGTTGGCCGAACCGATGATCTTCTGATCGCCGTCGATCAGCATGGCTTTGACGCCGGAGGTTCCGAGATCGAGACCCAGATACATGTGTTTCTCCCCTTGCCGTTACGGCAGATTGTCTTTCAGGAATATGTCGAGGCGGATGCGCTCCTGCGCGTCGATCACGGAAAGTCCGTCCGCCTTCGCCTTGAGGACGCGGATGGCGCTGCGCACCTCATGACCCGCATCCTGGTTCAGAATTGCGTCAATCGTGCCGTCAAGAAGCGCGGCGCGTGTATGCGCGGTCAGCTCATGGGCGATGACTGTCAGCGACCGATCGACTGCCTTTTCCTTCAGCGCCTTGATCAGGCCGCGATTGCCGGCACCGAGGCTGTAGATGCCGATGATGCCGCTGTTCTTCGACAGGGCATCTGCCACCAGCATATGGGCCATCTCCGGATCGTCGCGGCCCTCGATGACAGGCAGGATCGAGAGCGATGGAAACTCCGCCGCTATAACGGCGGCGAAACCCTCGAGGCGTTCGCGATGGTCACGCACCAGCATCGAGCCGGCGAGCACCGCGATCTCGCCCTTGGCGCCGCCGAGGAAACGCCCCAGCAGCCGCGCGGCCGTGCGACCGGCGGCAATATTGTCGACACCGGCATAGTGATGGCGCTGCGAGCCGGTGAGATCCGAAACCAGCGTCACGACGGGAATGCCGTCCTTCACCAGCCGGTCGACGGCATCGCGCACTTCAGGCGCATCGGTGGCTACAAGCGCGATTCCCGAAGGCCGCTCCTTGCGAAGCTCATCCAGAACATTCACGAGCGCGCTCGGATCGAAGGCTGGCACCTCGAGGGTGCGAATATTCGTTCGCTCCACGGACGAACGCGCGGCGGCCGCGCGGACCTCAGCGTTCAGCCCGTGCATGAAGGAATTGTCGCTGGCCGGCAGGATGAAGACGAGCGGATAAGTGCGGCCCTTGGCGAGGTTGGCAGCAGCGACATCCCTGATGTAACCGATCTCGCGAATGGCATTCTCGACCTTCTCGCGCGTCACATGGCGCACACCCGGTCGCTGGTTCAAAACCCGGTCGACGGTTGCCAGACTGACGCCTGCCGCAGCAGCGATATCGTGAACTGTAGGTCTCATCTCTCCTCCTGACGAGACCTTTAGCTCCAAATTTGATGTACGTAAATCAAAATCTGCAAACACATCTTCTATCGAAGATCGGCCGCTGATTTTTCACGGCCTGAAGGTTGATGTGCGATGGCGTGGAAAGCCAAATGCAACAACGCCGGCTTGGTTTCCCGGGCCGGCGTCACACTGCATTCATCGGGGAAATCAGTGGCCGCCGCCACCCCCGCCGCCGCCCTGCGGAGCGGGTTTGTCGATCAGCACAATGCCGACGATCATGGCGAGGAACAGCACGGTCAGCAACATAAAGATATCGGCGAACGACATCACCATCGCCTGCTTCGTTACCAGACCGACCATCTGCTTGATCGCGACCACCGCCCCATCCATGCCATAGGCATCATAGTTCGACGTCATGTTCTTGATCTGATCGAGCGCCATCGGATTGCCCCAGTCGAGGCCCTCGCGGATCCGCTGATAGTGCACGTCCTGCCGGTTCGTCAGCACTGTGTTGATCACGGCAAGACCCACGGCGCCACCGAGGTTACGCGTTAGGTTGAAGAGACCGGATGCGCCGCGCATACGCGCCGGCGGCATCGTGCCGAGCGCGATATTGTTGATCGGCACCATGCACATCATCAGCCCGAAGCCGCGCAGGATTTGCGGAATGAACAGCTCGTAGAAATCCCAGTCCGTGGTCATGCCGGTCATGATGTAGGTGCCGGCAGCAAAGCTCGCGAAGCCCAGCACCATCATCAGCCTGAGGTCCATCTTGGTCGACAGCTTGCCGGCGATGGGCGCAGTGAAAAACATCGCGAGACCCGACACGAACATCGTCTCGCCGATCATCAGCGAATCGTAGCCTCGGATGCGCCCGAGATAGAGCGGATAGATATAGGTCAGTCCGTAGAGGCCAATACCCATGACGAAGGAGAACAGCGAGCCGACGGCAAAGTTTCGGTTGCTGAAGGCCCTGAGATCGACGACCGGGAAGTCCACCTTGAACGCCCGGTAGAAGAACACGACGCAACCGATCGCCGAGGCGACGGCACCCATGGCGATGTTGCGGTCGTTGAACCAGTCGTTCGAATTGCCTTCTTCCAGTACATATTCCAGCGCGCCGAGGAACATGCCCATGGAGAGCAATCCCCACCAATCGAACTTCTTGATCAGCGAGAATTCCGGCTTGTCGAAGTCGATGAAGTTCCAGGTGACGATCGTCACGATGATGCCGGGCACGATATTGACCAGAAACAGCCAGTGCCAGGAGAAGGCATGACTGAGATAGCCGCCGACGGTCGGGCCGATCGTCGGGGCAAGCGTGGCGATCAGGCCGATGATCGGCGACACGATGCTACGCTTGGAGGGCGGGAAGATCGTGAATGCGGCCGCAAAGACCGACGGGATCATGCCGCCGCCGATGAAGCCCTGAATGGCGCGGTAGACGATCATCTGGTCGATGTTGGTCGCCGTCGCACAAAGCGCACTCGCCATGGTGAACCCAGCAGCCGAGGCCGCAAACAGATATCGCGTCGAGACGATGCGTGCGAGCGTGCCCGACAGCGGAATCATGATGACTTCAGCGATCAGGTAAGATGTCTGCACCCAGCCGATCTCGTCCGAACCGGCGCTGAGGCCCGCCTGGATTTCGGCAAGCGACGCCGACACGATCTGAATGTCGAGGATCGACATGAACATGCCGAGCACCATCGCGAAGAACGCGATGAGCTTGCGGGGATCCATATGATCCGTGGCAGCCGGAGTGGCCGGAACGGTTCCAACTGTTGCGCTCGCGGCCATGGGGCTACCTCGTCAGACGATATTACTTGGCCGCATCCGGCGCTGTGCGGGTGTCGACATCAACGACGACGCTGAGGCCAGCACGCAGGCGGCCGCTATCGAGGGCGTCCTGCGGCAGCGAGATGCGAACCGGCACGCGCTGGATAATCTTCGTGAAGTTGCCCGTCGCATTTTCCGGGGGCAGCAGCGAGAAGACGGAGCCGGATGCCGGCGAGATCGACTCGACCGTGCCGACGACCGGGTGATCGCCATAGGCATCCACGTGGACGTTAACCTTGGAGCCCGGAACCAAATGCTGGATCTGCGTTTCCTTGAAATTCGCGTCGATGAAGAGCTGGCGGACCGGAACGAGCGCCATCAGACGCTGTCCGGGCGACACAAGATCGCCTTCCTGGACGGAACGGTTGCCGACGACGCCGTCATAAGGCGCCTTCAAAACCGTGAAGGAGAGGTCACGGGCAGCCTTGTCGCGCGAAAGCTCGAGCTGGCGGATCGTGCCCTCAGCTTCGCGGCGCTGCGCCTGCAGGAGCGTGATGTTTGCCTCTGCCGATGCGATCGCCGCATCGCCACCGATGAGGTTCGCCTTTGCCTGATCGAGCGCGATGTTCGCAGCGTCGAGGTTGGCGGTGGTGCCGACAGACTTGGATTGCAGTTCTGCAGCACGGGTCTGCGTGATCTGTGCACCGCGAACGGTGGCTTCCAAGGCGGTCTTCTGGGCTTTGGCCTGATCAAGGCTTGCCTGTCCGCCGGCGATCTGCGCGTCGATGCGCTGCAGCGAGAGCTTTTCGGTATCAAGGGACGCCACGGCCTGATCGAGGGCGAGCTTGTAGTCGCCGTCGTCGAGCGATGCCAAGACGTCGCCTGCCTTGATTTTCTGGTTGGCAACGACATTCACCTTGGCGACGTAGCCTGTGACCTTCGGCGAGATCGTCGCGATGTCGCCTCCGATATAGGCGTCATCGGTCGAGACCAGGAAACGGCCCGTCGTCCACCAATCGTAGCCATACCACGCAGCGCCTGCCAGCAGCGCAAGGCCAATGATCGGCAGAGCGAGACTGCGCTTTTTCTTCTTCTCTGCGGGAGCGGCCTGCGTCTCAGCAGGAGCTTGCGGCGCGCGCGGTGCTTCCGCGGTGGGAACTGCTGCTTCCTGAGCCTTGCCCTCGGTATCAGCAGGCTCGCTGACGATGCGGGCAACATTGGCTTTTGGACTGGACGACATGGGCGGCTACCGGTAAATCGAGTGAATTTAATCGAACTGAACGGTTCGGTTCAGTTGACATAGAACCTTTTTCCATTCATATCAAGATATATCGAACCGGTTGGTTCGGTTTTATTAACGAAAAATTCGCTGATGCGGATATGGTTAAGGAGCGATGACAGAGCTTTCCGATACGCGCGTGGACGACTCTCCCTCGACTGGCGGCCGATGGGCTGCAGGCGAAGACCCTGCCAAGCGCAAACAAATTCTCGACGGCGCCCGACGCGTTTTCATGAAACTTGGCTTCGATGCCGCGAGCATGAACGATGTAACGCGCGAGGCCGGAGTTTCAAAGGGAACGCTCTACGTCTACTTCGCCAACAAGGAAGAGCTCTTCACCGCGATGATGGAGAGCGAGCGAGCGGCTTTCGTCGCCAGCGTGCGCAATACTCTCAAGGAATCCAGTGATCCCGACGTCGCGTTGCACGACTTCGGCATGACCTTTGTCAGCCACCTGACCGAGGATAAGGTCATCAATGCAATGCGCACGGTCATCGGCGTACGCGACCGCATGCCGCACCTCTGTCAGCGCTTTTTCACCGGCCCGGAGAACATCAGGACGGTGTTGAAGGATTTCCTGACGAGCCAGGTCGAGGCTGGCCGTTTCGAGATCGACGACATCGAGCTTGCCGCCCGGCAGTTCCTGGAACTCTGCGGTGGAAGTTTCTTCAAGCTGCGCCTGTTCGGCGACATGGACGCCCCTCCTCCGCGCGAGGAGATGGATCGCGTGGTCAATGGCGCCATCCGCGTCTTCACGGCAGCCTACGGCGCCAAGAAGCAGTCCTGAACCCCGCCCTTTGATTTCTTCCTCCGTCCGCGCCAGAATTGCGCAACCGCGATCAAACGCGACCTGCTGCCCTTCGCTATGAAAGGCATGCAGCCAAGGGAGAAGGAATGAGCGCCGTCGGACGAGCGATCTGGTTTATCGAAAGTCATTTCGGCAACGACATCACTCTGCAGGAGATTTCGGACGTTGCCGGGCTTTCGCGCTACCACCTTTCGCGCGTCTTCGGGCTTGTCACCGGGCATTCGATCAGCGGCTATATTCGCGCCCGCCGCCTCAGCGGTGCGGCACGGACGCTGCTCGATCAACCGGCCAACATTCTCGAGGTTGCTCTCGACGCGGGTTACGGCTCGCACGAGGCATTCACCCGTGCCTTTCGCGATCAGTTCGGTCTAACACCTGAGGCCGTCCGCAAGCAGGGGCATACGCGCAACCTCGCACTTCTGGAGCCGATCCGCATGGACCCCGCCCGCCTTCCCGAACTCGAACCGCCGCGCTTCGAAACCCTGCCGCCGATGCTCTTGGCCGGTTTGCAGGAGACATATCCCTACGGTGGCAACGCCGCGATCCCCTCACTATGGCAAAAATTCAATGTTCATTTCGGCAACATTCCCGGCCAGATCGGCAATGTCGCCTATGGTGTCTGCACGCATATCGAGGGCGAGGCAGAGAAGTTCCGCTACATGGCGGCAGTGGCAATCGATGACGGCAGCGACCTGCCGGACGGCTTTACCACGCTGAAGATACCCGGTCAGCGCTACGCGGTCTTTGCTCATCGCGGCCATGTCTCTGGCATTCCCGCAACGATGCATCAGATTTTCGGGAGCTGGATGCCGAACTCCGGCATTCAATTCGGCGACATGCCCGACATGTTCGAGCGCTACGACGAGCGCTTCGACCCCTATACCGGCATGGGCCTGACGGAAATCTGGATTCCCATCAAGGAATAAAAGTCGTCTGGCTTTCGTATATCCCCTTGCGCGCTTGCCAAGGCAGGCTGCGTCCGTACATTGCGAGCGTCAAATCTATGTGGCGCAAGGGGACATACGCCAATGCAAGACATCATGATGCTCGTTCAGGACCCGGCCGCCTGGGTGGCCCTCGTCACCCTCGTGGTGATGGAAGTGGTCCTCGGGATCGACAACCTCATCTTCATTTCTATTCTCACCAACAAGCTGCCGCCCGAGCATCGCGAGAAAGCACGCAAGGTGGGCATTGGCCTCGCCCTTGTGATGCGACTTGCCCTCCTCGGCACCATTGCCTGGATCGTGAAGCTGACGACACCGATCTTCGAACTGTTCGGCCACGGCTTCTCTTGGAAGGACATCATCCTCATCGCTGGCGGTCTCTTCCTGCTGTGGAAGGCGACGAAGGAAATTCACCACAACGTCGATCCAGTCGATCACAACGAGGATTTCATTGCCACGGCAGCGACCGCCGGCTTTGCAGCCGCGATCGGTCAGATCCTGCTGCTGGACCTCGTCTTCTCGGTCGACAGCATCATCACCGCCGTCGGCATGACACCGCATTTGCCGATCATGGTCGTCGCCGTGATTGCGGCAGTAACCGTGATGCTGGTCGCCGCCACGCCGCTTGCGAATTTCATCGAGAAGAACCCAACCATCGTCATGCTGGCCCTTGCCTTCCTGATGATGATCGGCACGACCCTGATCGCCGAGGGCATGGGCTTCCACGTGCCGAAGGGCTACGTCTACGCTGCGATGGCCTTCTCGGCGTTGGTGGAGGGGCTCAACATGTTCGCACGCAATGCCCGCCAGCGGAAAAAGCAAGGCGGCCACTGAACCACCAAAGGGCGCGGCTCTGGGCCGCGCCCTAAAGCATGTCCCCCAGGCTCCAATGATTGCCCCACCGCGCATCGATCTCGTCATCGACGTTCTGATAGCGGATGTCCGTCGATAGCCTGATCCGGTTTGAGGCGCTTTGGTTCGTGGTCGAGGCGTGCATCATATAAGGACTGTGCAACACGACGTCGCCGGCCTCGTAGTCGGCGACCAGCCAGCGCGTATTGAAGCGCTCCGCCATCTCGGGGAGGTCCTTCGAAACCCAGCCGCCCTCGGTCATGTTGCGGTTGAATGCACTGATCCTTTCCTCTGCAGACAGGTCGAGGCTCTTCCTGGAAAACTCCTCTTCCATACGCACGCCGACGGCATGCGATCCCTCGAGATAGACGAGCCCGCCCATGTCGACCGGTGTATCGCCGATCGGAATCCAGGCGGTCACCAGCCGGTTGGTGCCGCCCCGCAGATAGACGAGATCGTAATGCGCCGGGGTTGCCGTCGCCGTGCCGGGTAGGGTGAAACGCATGATCTTGCGCTTGTGCAGGTAGGAGATTGCGGAAAGGAACTCGTCCATGAACCGCGCAAGCCGCGGCTGCGCGCAAAAACCCTCAAAGGCGACCGAGCGGACGAGCGCCATCAGAATGCGATCTACCTGGCCTTTGTCTAAGCCCGTGCCGGCGGATAGCCCGAGCATCGGATCGGAGCCGGGTGCGACGAGCCCGCCGCGTGCCAGATGCGAGAAAACCCAGCCGCGAAACGCATTGACCGCTTCGGGATCGAGAAAGCGCTTCAACCAGACATAGCCGTTTTCGTGATAAAGCCTGCGGATCGCCTCCACGCCGATCGACGGATCCGTCGGCACGAGCCCACCCAACCGGTTCGCCGCCGTCGAAAGGACCTTCCCGTTGGCGTCCAGGTCTGTCGCCAACGCCTGACCGGGCTTGCGATCCAGAGCAAGACTTGACATTTCGATCACTCCCAAAGCGAAATAGACGCTGGAAAATCTGGTGGAAAGAAAGCTGACTTGCCATGGATGGAAAGAATGACTGGATTTTTCGCTCATGACGAAACACCGATCGCCCTCTATCGCTCACCCTCTGCCGGCGGCACGGCGCTCGCCGTCACGGGGTTCGGCCGGCAACGTATTGGAACACGTATCGCCAACCGCCGCCTGCCGATGCACGCCGTCGTCCTCGTGGAAGCCGGGCATGGCACGCTACAGACGGTGAAGGCGGGTGTTCAGGAGATCCGCGCGCCATCGCTCTTCTGGCTGCCCGCCGGCACATTGCATTCCTATGGCCCGACGAACGGAGAGAGTTGCGAGGAACGATGGGCTCTCTTCGAGGGAACGCTGATGGCAGACCTGATGCGTCAGCGCCTGATATCGGCGGCAGCTCCGCTGGTGCGCTTGCACAATCGTCGCGAGATGCAGCATCTCTTCAGCGCGCTTCACTCGGACTTTGCCGCAGGCGATCCACTCAGCCTTGCATCGGCAGCAGCCACGCTTCACCGCATCGCCGTCCAATGTGCCCGCCAGGCAAGCACGCGCAAGAACGATGCCGGCGACGTAAAAGTCGAATTGGTGATTGAGACCTTGCAGCGTCGCGCATTCGAGCCGACGGACATGCGGTCCCTAGCGCAGGAATTCGGCATGTCCCCGGCAACGTTGCGGCGGCGTTTCCAGGCGGCCATCGGCCTGTCACCGAAGGCCTTCCAGCGGCGCCTTCGCATCGATCGCGCCAAGCAGTTGCTGGCGACATCCAATCTCTCCATCGAGGCGATTTCGAATGCCGTCGGCATCGAGGACGCATTCTACTTTTCCCGAATGTTTCACGATTGCGAACACTGTTCGCCAAGCGAGTTTCGCCGCCAGCACTGCAGATTGTGAGTGCAGCCGATATCAACCGGTCTTCGCCATTTGACGAATGGCGGGCTCAGTGCGCGCCGGCACCACCACCCGCCTGCGACTTCCGGGTGAGCAACAGAGCGAACGCGGCGATGGCAAGCACCACCCCGATGACCGCGAAAGTGTCGCTGAAGCCAAGAATGAGCGCCTGGCGCTTGACGATTTGACCCAAGAGGACGATGGCTTTCTTGCTCGCGACCGCTGGGTCTGAGACCCCGTGCGCCAGGAAATAATTCGTCGTTTGGCTGAGGCGGTCGCGAACCTCGTCGCGGGCCAGCGTCACAGACTGACCGATGATATTCGAATGGAACTGCTCGCGCTTCGTCAGGATCGTACCCAGCGATGCCGTGCCGACGGCGCCGCCGAGGTTGCGCAGCATGTTCGTCAAGCCCGAGGCAGCCGCAGCATCCGACGCAGCGATGCCGGCAGTCGTGATGGCGGTGATCGGGGTCAGGACAAGGGCCTGGCCCACGGCGCGCACGATATTCGGAATCCAGAACTGATCACCGGCGTTGTCTGCCGACAGCGTGATGTTCATGAAACAGCTGATCGCGAAGATCGAAATCCCGAGGAAGCCGATATAGCGGGCGTCGAAGCGCTTCATCAGCAGTGGGACCAGCGGGATGAGGAGCAGTTGCGGCAATCCGGTCCAGGCCAGCACATTGCCGATCTGCTCGGCGTTGTACCTCTGCACCTGACCCAGATACTGCGGGAGGATGTAGACGGTGCCGAAGAGGGCGACGCCGACGAGCACATTGACAGCAACGCCGATACCGAAATTGCGTTGTTTCAAAAGACGCAGCTTCACCAGGGGTTTTTCAACCGCCAGTTCGATCCAGATGAACGTGACGAGGAAGACAACGGCCACGATGCTGAGCTTGACGATGAAAGGCGAGGAGAACCAGTCCTCCTTGTTGCCCTCCTCAAGCACCGTCTGCAGGGCAGAAAGGCCGATCGCCATTGTAAAAATGCCAGCCCAGTCGCCCTCCTTCAGCAGGTGGAGCTGCATCGGCTGCTTCTCGAGCGTCAAGGCAAGCGCGATCACCATGATTGTGCTCGGAACAGCGTTGATGAAGAAGATGGTCTGCCAGCCGTAATTTTCGGTAAGAAAGCCGCCGATCGTGGGGCCGATGGCCGGAGCGAAGGTAACGGACAGGGCAAAGAGCGCCAGGCCGCGCGGCTGCTGCACCTTCGGCAGCTTGGTCAAGACCATGGTGAAAGCCATCGGGATCAGCACACCGCCGGCAAATCCCTGCAGCCCGCGCAACAGGATCATCGTCCCGAGATCATGGGCGAACGCACATGCAATCGAGAAGATCGGGAAGAGAACCGAATTGACGAGAATGTAGCGGCGGAAGGAAAAGACGCTGCTGAAATACGCCGTCAGCGGAATGACGACGATCTCGCCGATCAGATATGAGGTCGAAATCCAGGCACCATTGTCGACGCCTGTGCCGATGCCGCCCTCGATTTCGAGGAGGGAGGCATTGGTGATCTGGATGTTGAGGATTGCCATGAATGCGCCGATCATGCCGGCAAGGACGGCAATCCAATCCTTCATGCTGGCACGCGGCTCTGAGATAGCAATTGTGGTAGACATGACAAGATCCTCATCCTCTGCCCATCAGGCCCCATGAGCCGCGTTGGCGGCCTTGGTGTTGATGCTCGGTTGCACCGACATGCCAGGACGAAGGTCGCCGCTGGCGGCGCCATTGCCATCGAGCACGATCTTGACCGGGATCCGCTGCACGACCTTCGTGAAGTTGCCGGTCGCATTGTCGGGCGGCAGCAGGGCGAACTCCTGGCCGCTGGCCGGCGCTATGCTGTCGACATGACCGTGATAGATGCGGCCGGGGAACGTATCGACTTCGATGTCGACCGGCTGGCCGGCATGCACGTCGGTCAGCTGCGTTTCCTTATAGTTCGCAATCACATAGGCCGCATTCGTCGGGACGACCGACATCAACTGCGTACCTGCTTGAACGTACTGACCCACGCGCAGCGTCCGGTTGCCGACGGTGCCGTCAACCGGTGCCACGATCGTCGCATAGGAGAGATTGAGCTCGGCCTGACGCTCGACGGCCTGGCTGCGGGCCAGAGCAGCTTTTGCCTGAGCAAGCTCAGCGTCCAGAAGATCGACGTGTTTTACGGCAGCATCGAGGGCTGCGCTATCGCGCACGATCGTTGCCTGTGCCGCGGCGATCTGCGAGGCCGCCTGCTGGGCGGTCTGGACCGGGGCGTAGCCGTTGGTGGCAAGGCTCGAATAGCGCTTGTTGTTCTGCTCGGCGAACGTCTCGTTGGCCTTGTCAACCTCGACGGTGGCGCGGGCGGCAGCGATCGTCGACTGCTGGATAGCGAGGGCGGCCTGCTTGGCATTCAGCGTGGCCGCAGCGGCGGAAACGTCGGCTTTTGCCTGGTCGAGCGCGGTCTGGAAATCGCGATCATCGATGCGCGCAAGCGGCAGGCCCGCCTTCACCGGCTGGTTGTCATTGACAAGCACCTCGGCCAGATAGCCAGAGACCTTGGGGGCGATCGTGCTGCTATCCGCCTTTACATAGGCGTCGTCGGTCGACACATAGAAGCGACCGACCGTCCAGTAATCGTGCCCGTAATAGGCGCCCGCGGCCACGATCGCGAGGGCAGCCGCACCAAGCAGCAGCGACCGACCCGGTCGCCCGCGCGATTGCGGCGCCTTGGCGGCAGCGCGTGGCGCCTCCGCTTGCAGCGGCCTGCCAGCCTCAAGCGTTTCCGGGGCCGCCTCTACCACCGCTTCAGTGGTTGGGGCGCTGTTGTTGTTCAGAGCATGCAGCTTCTGGGCGGTCATTGTTTTCTCCGGATCATGGCCGCCGTCGGGAGGGCTGCGGCTTCTGATGCATAAAAAGGAAAATTGACGTTTTCCAAAATATGCTCTATAAAATCGATGTCAACATGAATTTGGAAAATCGTGATGGTCCCAAATCACAAGATCGAGAGAAGGCCACGTGGCAGACCGCAGGCGCGGTGCGACGAGGATACCAGGAGCGTCATCATCGAGGCTGCGAACAAGCAGTTTCACCAGAATGGATATGCGACGGCAAGCATCGCGGCGATCGCGCAGGAAGCTGGTGTCTCGACGAAGACGCTCTACCGGCTCTTTCCGACAAAAGCCGACCTCTTCTCGGATCTGATTTCCGATCGCATCGGCCGCTTTCTGTTGGCGCTCGACCCGACCACGCTTGCGGCGGCTGATCTGCGCCAGGGGCTGGAGCGGATGCTGATGGCCTACGGCATGCTGACGCTCTCGGAAGACACCATCACGATGATGCGCCTTGTGATCGGCGAGTCCGACCGGTTCCCCGAGATCGCGGCCTCGTTCTATGAAAACGCCATCGTCCGAACGAATGCGCTGATGGAGGGATGGCTGCGCAAGCAGGTCGATCGCGGCGTCATCGCCCTCGCCGACCCGCATGCCGCCTGCGGGATGCTGCGCGGCATGATGGCCATGGAGCCCCAGCGCGCCGCAATGTTGCGCCAGCAGCCGGCCCCCGGGATCGAGGAGATCGCCGCGCGGGCAAAAATGTGCGCCGATCTGTTTATGAACGGCGCGGCAGTCGTTCCGGCATAGTAGCCGCGCTTAAGCGCAACGACGGCGTCAGGCGGTCCTTGCAAGCTCCTTGTCGATCGCCGAGACCAGCCGCTGATCCTCGGCGGTGACATCAGGCGCAAACCGCGCAGCCACCTTGCCGTCGCGACCGACCAGGAACTTTTCGAAATTCCAGAGGATTTCACTGTTGTCGCCGCTCGCCAGGCCGCTGGTGCGCAGCCGCTCCCGCATCGGACCGTCGCCGATGGCAGTACCGGCAGCGGCTGTCAGCAGTTGGTAAAGCGGATGCTTGTCCTCGCCCTTTACCGAGATCTTCGAGAAGATCGGGAATTTCACGTCGTAGGTCAGGGTGCAGAATTCGACGATCTCGGCATCCGTGCCAGGCTCCTGCCCCTTGAAATTGTTTGCCGGAAAGGCGGCAATGACGAAGCCGCGCTCGCGCTTGTCCTCATAGAGCTTCTCAAGCCCTTCATACTGGACGGTCAGCCCACATTTGGAGGCGACATTGACGACCAGGATCACCTTGCCACGGTGATCGTTCAGAGTCGTCTCGCGACCATCAGCCAGCTTCACGGGTACATTCAAAACATCAGTCATCGCCATCTCCAGCATCAATTTCGCTGCGGAAGCTATACCCACCCATACGTTTGTCCAGCGGGCAGACGCAGTCCACTGGCAAAAACAATTAAAACAGCTAGTTTGCCCCGAGAGCACGGGAGGGCGCGACGGAAGATGGTGCTGGAATTGCTGGTGGCGGTCGTTGTCTTTTCCTTGCTCATGACAGCCTCGATCGGAACGATGCTGACTTATTCGAAGCTGCCGGTCCATCACCGCCAGGACGAGACGAACACCGTCGTCCGGCTGGTCGCCAACATCTTCGTCGTCATGACCTCGCTCGTCTTCGGCCTGATGATCAATTCCTCAAAGAACACCTTCGCCGAGATCGACAAGAACGTTCACGCCTTCGCAACGCAGATCATCCTACTTGACCGGACATTGCGCACCTACGGCCTCGAGGCCAACGAAACCCGTAAACGTCTGGAAAACTACGTCGAAACCGCCCTTAGCAACCCGGTCCGGGCACCGGATCCGTTGGTAAAAAGCGACCGAAGGAGCGAGCTTGCTCTCAACGCTGTCGGCGACAGTCTTGCGCTGATCGCGCCATCCGACCCGGGGCATGTTGTGCTGTGGAACGACGCCCGCCAGCAGTATCAAAGGATCGTCGAGCAGCGCTGGATCATCGTCGAACAGTCGGAGGGCGTCATCCCCCGGCCGCTCATCACGATGTTGACGGCGTGGTTGACGCTGATTTTTGCAAGCTTCGGCTATCGCGCGCCGAGGAACGTCATCGTTGTCCTGATGTTCTTCATATCTGCGCTGCTGATATCCTTATCGATCTTCGTCGTGCTCGACATGGACGTTCCGTTCGCGGGCTGGATCCAGATTTCCGACACGCCTCTCCGCAGGGCGCTGGCTGAGCTTCAACAGTAGCAGCGCCCGATCGCCGCGCCATCGAGAACCGACGGCACGGTGCGACGCCTCATCTGGCTCAGCGAACCGCAACCGCGGGCCAGTGGATGAGATCGGCCTTGGCGCCGGCGAGAGTATCGCGGCTGCGCGCAACGACATCATGGGGAAAACCAAGCGGAAAGGCGCTCGCGTCATCCAGCCGCCGGACTTGTTCGTCGGTAAGCTTCACGTCGAGCGCTCCGAGGTTGTCGGAAAGCTGAGCAGGTGTGCGGGGGCCGATGATCGGCAGCGTGCCCTTGTGCAGCACCCATGCGATGGCGATCTGACCGGCGGGAATTCCGGTTTCCTCTACGATGGCAATCAGAGTGTCGACAATCGCCGTCTTGCGCGCATCGCTCTCGCCGTGAATGACGACGCCGAGGCCCTGCTTCCGGCCGGTCTCTCCCTTGCGATACTTGCCGGTGAGCAGTCCGCCGCCAAGCGGCGACCAGCCAACGGCGCCAAGGCCAAAGGCTGCCGCCATCGGAAGCAGTTCACGCTCGGCTGTGCGCTCGACGAGGCTGTATTCGAGCTGCAGGGCCGAAAGCGGCGCCCAGCCGCGAAGCTCTGCAAGCGTGGCCCCGGTTGCCGCTCGCCAGGCAGGAAAGTCGGAAAGGCCCGCGTAGAGAATCTTGCCCGATCGGACGAGGTCATCGAAGCCGCGCATGATCTCATCGATCGGCGTCACTGCGTCGGGCATATGCGCCCAGAGAAGATCGATGCGATCGGTGCGAAGCCGTTTCAGGCTTGCCTCGACGGACTGGACCATGGCCTTGCGGCTATTGCCGGTGCGCTGCAGCCCCGCGCCATGGGTGTCGCCAAGGGAGAACTTGGTGGCCACAATGACATCGTCGCGATCGCCTTGGATGAAATCGCCGAGCATCATTTCCGATTGACCGAACTGGTACTGGTCGGCCGTGTCGAGAAAATTTCCGCCAGCGGCGCGATAGCCGTCGAAGATCGCCTTGGCGTCTTCGCGGCTCGACCCGTAACCCCAGCCGGTTCCGAAGTTGCCGGTACCGAGCGCCATAGTGGAGACACGAAGGCCTGTCCGGCCAAAGATTCCATAACGCATTGTCATTGCCCTTCTTGTGTCCTTCATCTATTTTTAAATGACGATCGTCATTCGTTTGCATTTAAATGACGAACGTCATATGATTTGTCAAGGATAAATGATCAGAGCCTAAAATGCGCCCGACCAAGGAACAGGCAAATCAAAACCGCCAGCGGATCATCGACACGGCCGGCAAGCTGTTTCGCGAGAAGGGGATTCATGCCGTTGGCGTCGACGAAGTCATGAAGGGCGCCGGACTGACGCATGGCGGCTTCTACGGCCACTTCAGATCGAAGGGCGACCTCGCCGCGGAGGCCCTGAGCCAGGCCATGGAAGAAAGCCTGAGATCGGAGCAGGATTACCCCTCGCTCGCGGCCCTCGCCGAGACCTATCTGTCCAAAGCGCATCGAGACGAAGCCGAGAATGGCTGCACGGTGGCTTCGCTCGGCCCCGAACTTGCGCGTCTGCCGAGCGGCAAGCGCGGCGCAATCGCCAGCTACATCAGGAAGCGCATAGGACAGGTCGAGGCGCTGCAGGAAAAAACCGGCGGCAACGCTGATCGCGGCAAGGCGATTGCCGATCTCTCAAGCCTCGTCGGCGCCCTTGTCATGGCACGCGCGGTCGATGACGAGGCACTATCCGACGAGATCCTCGCAGAAACGATCCGCATAATCGGCAGCAATCGTTAGCCTTTGCGGTGGGCGGTGCTCAAACGCCGCGCAACCATCACCGGCCATCGGCCACGGCCGGAGGGGGGGGCGATGGCCAGCGATGGTTGCGGTCCATTGCCGCCAGGCTCTCTCAACCCCTCCTCGATCTTGCTGAGGTTGAACGAGCCAGGCACCTGATTTGGCGCATACTCCTTCATGGTCGTCGGGAACTGCGCCGCCAACCCCTGGATCGGCACAAGGACGAAGGCACGGTCGAGGAACCAGTCGTTATAAGTACTGGAATTGTGCTGGGCCTTTTCGAAAGGGTCGCGGCGCAAATTGAACAGCAGAAGAACGCGCAATTGCGTGAAGGGCGCACGCCAGACGCGCCTCGCCGCGATTTTCCTGGAACACGACCTTCCCCTCATCATAGCGCGCAGCAACAATCTGGCCGTCGTCGTTGACGCATCAGAACTCGTGACGAGGATCTTCTCGATGGGACATTCGCGTCTTGACGGCCATTGTCCAGCGTCCTGGACGACGGATCACAGCACCTATTTGCATGCAGGGAGTTTTGCTGGCGCAGCGGGATTGAATAGCCGCCGGCGCGGCACAGTTATCCCTCAGGAGCCTTCTGCCGCCCAGTCTCAGTTTCCGGAAGAGCATGACAACGCATCAGATCCTCGCCTTTGGCGTCATCGGCCTGATGATGGCAGTCTTCATCTGGGATCGGTTCCGCTATGACGTGGTCGCCTGTTGTTCTCTCGTCCTGGCGGTGGCGGTCGGCATCGTCCCTTTCGACAAGGCATTTTCGGGTTTCAGCGATGACATCGTCATCATCGTCGGCAGTGCGCTCATCGTCAGCGCCGGCGTCGCGCGCTCGGGAATCGTCGATACGACGATCAAGCGTTTCTTCCCTAACCTGAACAAGCCGCATGCGCAGCTTGCCCTGCTGCTCATCGTCGTCGCGGTTCTTTCCGCCTTCATCAAGAACATCGGCGCGCTTGCGATCATGATCCCGGTCGCTTTCCAGTTTGCCCGCAAAACCGGGAGATCGCCATCGCTCTACCTGATGCCCATGAGCTTTGCTGCCCTTCTCGGCGGGCTGATGACCCAGATCGGCACGTCGCCGAACATCGTGGTCTCGCGCCTTCGCGGCGAAATTGCCGGGGCGCCGTTCACCATGTTCGACTTTACGCCTGTCGGCGCGACGCTCACTCTGGTCGGAATCGTCTTCCTGATTTTCTTCCACTGGCTCGTTCCCGAGCGGCAGAACGAGAATCCGTCGCTGGAGGAAGCGCTGGATCTCAAGAACTACTTCTCTGAAGCAACCGTGGTGGAGGGCTCGAGCTTTGAAGGCAAGGAGCTGAACGGGATCCTGCAGCTCGGCGATGGAGAAGTGGTCGCAACTGCGATCCTGCGCGGACATTCGCGACTCTCGCCGTTCCCTGACGTACTTCTAAAGGCAGGAGATACGATCCTGCTGGAGGGACGCCCGGAAGCGCTGGACCGCGTCGTTTCCAATGCCAAGCTCAAGCTTTCCGGCAAGCCGATTCCCGAAGCAAAAGCCGAAGGAGACGTGACCTCGATCGAAGCCGTCATCTCATCGGAATCGATGTTGATCGGCTGGTCTGCACGCCAGCTCTCACTGTGGAACCGCCGTCGGATCAACCTGCTTGCCGTCAGCCGCCATGGCCACCGGCTGACGGAGCGGCTGAGCGAAGTGACACTGCGCGCCGGCGATGTTCTTGTGTTGCAGGGCAGCCGCCGAAACTTGCCTGCCTTCCTGCAGGAATTCTCCTGCCTTCCTTTGGCGCAGCGCGACATCATGCTTGGCACGCCACGCAGGGCCTATGTGCCGCTGCTGATCCTCGCGGCCGCGATGGCCGTGACGGCAGCCGGAATGGTCCCGGTTTCGGTCGCCTTCTTCTGCGCCGCACTGGCGATGGTCGTCTTCCGGGCGATCCCGCTCGCCGAGGTCTACAAGGCCGTGGACGGACCGATCCTGATCATGCTTGCAGCTTTGATCCCTGTCTCCGACACACTGCGAACGTCCGGTGGCAGCGATCTGATCGCCGGATGGCTCGGGCACTTTGCGGCCCAGATGCCGCCCTTCGGCGCATTGGCGCTGATCCTCATCACCGCCATGGCTGTGACACCGTTTCTCAACAATGCGGCGACGGTCCTGGTCATGGCGCCGATTGCGGCGAGCTTTGCCCAAGCGCTCGGCTATAGACCCGAGGCCTTCCTGATGGCGGTCGCCATCGGTGCTGGTTGCGATTTCCTGACGCCGATCGGCCATCAGTGCAACACGCTGGTTTTCGGCCCCGGCGGTTATCGCTTCAGCGATTACCCCCGCCTCGGCCTGCCGTTGTCCTTCATCATCGTCCTCGTCAGCGTGCCCGCACTGCTCTATGTCTGGCCAGTTCACTGACGCTATTGCCCATTTTCCTTGACGCGCGCGGTCGAATATGGCCTTAAGGCCAGCCAAATGGGCAATCGGCGACGAACAGGGGCAGTGCCCTTTTCCGGCCGGTTTCCTGATCCAGTTATCTGCATTCTTTCCGGCCGAACGTCGCTTTCTGAGGAAAGCCGTCCGGCATCATTTGACGGGCACATAAAATGACAGCTTCCGGCGTCCGCGTCCGCATTGCTCCCTCGCCGACCGGCGAGCCGCATGTCGGCACAGCTTACATCGCTCTCTTCAACTATCTTTTCGCCAAAAAGAACGGCGGCGAGTTCATCCTGCGCATCGAAGACACCGATGCGACGCGCTCGACCCCGGAATTCGAAAAGAAGGTGCTGGACGCGCTGAAATGGTGCGGGCTCGAGTGGAAGGAAGGCCCGGACATCGGCGGTCCCTATGGTCCTTACCGCCAATCGGACCGCAAGGAAATCTACACGCCCTACGGCCAGGAGCTGTTGGACAAGGGCCATGCCTTCCGCTGTTTCTGCACCCCCGAGCGTCTGGAAAAGATGCGCGAAGAGCAGCGCGCCGCCGGCAAGGCGCCGAAATATGATGGTCTCTGCCTGAAGCTCACCGCCGAGGAAGTCACCGCCAAGATGGCAGCTGGCGAAAGCTCTGTCATCCGCATGAAGATCCCCGCCGAAGGTTCCTGCGACTTCACCGACGGCGTCTACGGCGATGTCAGCATTCCGTGGGACTCAGTCGACATGCAGGTGCTGATCAAGGGCGACGGCATGCCCACCTATCACATGGCGAACGTCATCGACGACCACCTGATGAAGATCACCCACGTCGCTCGCGGCGAAGAGTGGCTGGCCTCGGTGCCGAAGCACATCCTGCTTTATCGCTACTTCGACTGGGAAGCACCGGTCTTCATGCACCTGTCGCTGATGCGCAATGCCGACAAGTCGAAGCTGTCAAAGCGCAAGAACCCGACCTCGATCTCCTACTACTCCGCTCTCGGCTACATCCCGGAAGCGCTGATGAACTTCCTCGGTCTGTTCTTCGTGCAGATCGCCGAAGGCGACGAGCTGCTGACGATGGACGAGCTCTCCGAGAAGTTCGATCCGGACAACCTTTCCAAGGCCGGCGCGATCTTCGACATCCAGAAGCTCGATTGGCTGAACGGTCGCTGGATCCGTGAGAAGCTGTCGGAAGAAGAATTCCAGACCCGCGTGCTTGATTGGGCGATGGAAAACGATCGGCTGAAGGCCGGCCTGCGCCTGTCGCAGTCGCGTATCTCCAAGCTCGGCGAACTTCCGGATCTCGCAGGCTTCCTGCTGAAGTCCGATCTCGGCCTCGACCCGTCGGCCTTCGCCAAGATCAAGTCGCCGCCGGAAGAGATCCTCGAGATCCTCAACACCGTCCAGCCGGACCTCGAAAAGATCCTCGAATGGAATGTCGCGACCATCGAGGCCGAACTGCGCGCTATTGCCGATCGCATGGGCAAGAAGCTGAAGGTCGTCGTGGCGCCGCTCTTCGTCGCCGTCTCCGGCTCGTCGCGCTCGCTGCCGCTGTTTGACTCGATGGCGATCCTCGGCCGCTCGGTCGTGCGCCAGCGGTTGAAACTGGCGTCGCAGGCCGTGGCGTCGCTCGTCGGCCCGAAGAACTGAAGGCTAGAAACATGACTGATAAAAACGAAAAGCGCACAGCAACGACAAACATCATCGAACAAGATGATACGCTCAAATCCACTGGCTTATCTTCAGACGCCACTCAAGTGCGCGCCCAGAAGCTCGAGCTGCTGCGCGAGCAGATCGGCGACGTCTATCCGGCGCATTTCCACCGCAGCATCACCAATGCGGAGCTGGTCGAGAAGTACAAGGACCTCGAAGCCGACGTCGAGACGCAGGACATCGTGACCGTTGCCGGCCGTGTCTACTCCTCGCGCAACTCCGGCATGTTCATGGATATCCATGATGCCGGCGGCAAGATTCAGATCTTCAGCCACAAGGACACCACGCCGGAAGACGCCCGCGCCCTACTGCCGATGATCGACATCGGCGACATCATCGGCGTGAGCGGCGTCGTGCGTCGCACCAAGCGCGGCGAACTCACGATCAACGCCCAGAAGATCGAAATGCTGACCAAGTCGCTGCTGCCGATGCCTGAGAAGTGGCATGGCCTCACCGACATCGAGGCGCGCTATCGCAAGCGCCACCTCGACATCATGACCAACGAAGAGTCGAAATTGCGCTTTCAGCAGCGTTCGAAGATTGTCTCCGGCATCCGTCGCTTCATGGAAAACGACGGCTTCATGGAAGTCGAAACACCGATGCTGCACTCCGTCTATGGCGGTGCCACCGCCGAGCCGTTCAAGACGCATCACAACACGCTGAAGCTCGACATGTACCTGCGCATCGCGCCGGAACTGTTCCTGAAGCGCACGCTGGTTTCGGGCCTAACCGACAAGGTGTTCGAGATCAACCGCAACTTCCGCAATGAAGGCGTCTCGACCCGGCACAATCCTGAATTCACCATGATGGAGTGCTACTGGGCCTATGCCGACTACGAGGACATCATGGACCTCGTCGAGCGGCTGTTCGAAAGCCTGGCGCTGTCGATCCACGCGACCACGGAGTTCCCCTTCGGCGACAAAACGATCTCGTTCAAGGGCCCGTTCAAGCGCGTACCGATGCCCGACGCCGTCAAGGAAGTGACCGGCATCGACTTCCTCAGCCTCAAGACCGACGAGGAAGCGCGCGCTGCCGCCAAGGCTGCCGGGTTCGCGGTCGAGAAGGACTGGACCTGGGGCGAATGCCTTGCCTTCATTTTCGAGGAGAAGGTCGAGGCGACGCTCATTCAGCCATCGCATGTCACGCATTTCCCGAAGGACATCTCGCCCTTTGCCAAGGAAGTGCCGGGCGAACCGCGCCTTGTCGAGCGCTTCGAGACCTACTGCAACGCCTGGGAACTCGGCAACGCCTTCTCCGAGCTCAACGATCCGGAAGAGCAGCGCCGCCGCATGGTCGAGCAGCTGGAGCAGGCACATGCCCGCGGTGAAAAGGAAAAACAGCTGGACGACGAATTCCTCGATGCGATCGACCAGGGCATGCCGCCGGCCGGCGGCCTCGGTATCGGCGTCGACCGCCTGATCATGCTCTTGACCAACGCCCCGTCGATCCGCGACGTCATCCTTTTTCCGGCTCGCCGTAGCAAGGCTGACTGAAACAGGCATACTTGAATAGAAAAAAGGCGGCGGCCCGATGGGCTCGCCGCTTTTTTTCGAACCGTCAGTGAGCCGCAGCCGGTGCCGCTTCTTCCGCCGCAGGTTGTTCAGCAGGCGCAGCACCGTGCCCGCCGCCCTCGGCCGGCTTTTCTTCCTTCGCCTCTTGCGCCTTCTCGCCCTTGCTGTCGCCTTCGCCACCCTTCGTGGCAGCGACAGCGATCGGATCGATACAGTCGGAGTATTCCTTGAAGGATGCGTTCAGGGCGGTGATTTCGTCTTCGGGCAAATCGACGCGTTCGCCGAAGAACAGCCCGTTGGCGGCAGCCGACCCGTCGTAATAGCGGGCGGTGTAGGTCTTGGCCTCCGCGCTTTCGAGAACGGGATCGGGATGCGGTATGTAGACGACGTCGGCGCCGATTGCCCGGCCGCGAATGTCGGATCGCATCGTCGGCCCATTGGTATCGAGGACGACGACCTGCACCAGATCAGGCTTCTGCGCATCGTAGACCGCCTTGGCCACCCGAAGCGCGGTCTTGACCCGCGTCATGCCATCGGTCGGTTCGGTCTTGATGTACTTGCGGATCCAGACCCGGTTCTGCTTCTTGATGGTGACGAGATTGACGTCGGTGCAGGAGAGACCGTTCATTGTTTCCGCGGAAAGGCCTAGGATCTCGTCTGTGCCGATAAAAAGCGCGGCACCGCCGGAGACGCCCCCGAGAAGGGCGACGCCAGCGATGATAAACACCAGTTTCCGGGAAGGCCGGAAGATGCGCAGTAGGGCCTTCACGCCAACTGCTCCGCCATTAACGAGCTCCAACGCAATACGAGTGGTTTCGACGCTAGAGAAATGACGTTTCTGAATACTTAAACGAGCCCTCCAAGTTTGCGCCAGTATGGGCTTAGCACCAAAAAAGGTCCAAGCTTCCCTATGCTTGCCAATGTCCTTGTGGCCATGCTCTAACGACGCATGGCCTTCACCCTTCGCCAGATTCAGTATTTCGTTGCGGTCGCCGAACAGGGCTCCGTGACGCGCGCCGCGCAGAACCTTTCGATCTCGCAATCCTCGGTTACGGAAGCCTTGAAGGAGCTGGAAACCGACCTCGGCGTCGAGCTTTTCGAGCGCCATCCACGCGGCCTGACGATCACCCACAACGGCCACCAGTTCCTGCGCCATGCGACGAAGATCCTGGCGAGCGTCACCGATGCTCGCACCAGCTTTTCCGGCAAGCAGAACGCCATTTCCGGAACGCTCAACATCGGCGTCACCTCGCTCGTCGCCGGCTATGTCCTCTCCGATCTCCTGGCGCGCTATCGCCGCGCCTGCCCGGGCGTCGAAGTCAGTGCCATCGAGGACAATGGCGGCTATCTTGAACACCTGCTGGTCGGCGGCGAGTTGGATGTGGCGGTCATGGTCATCTCCAACCTGCGCGACCGCATGGCCCTGCAGGCGGAAATCCTGGAAACCTCGCCCTACCGGCTGTGGCTACCCATGGGCCATCCGCTGGTCTCTGCCGACATCATTTCCGTCGCCGACATCGCCCGCGAGCCGCTGATTATGCTGACCGTCGACGAAATCGAGGAGAACACCGGCAAGCTGCTGTCGGCGCTCGGCGCGCGTCCGCATGTTGCCTTCCGCACCCGCTCCGTGGAAGCGGTACGCAGTCTGGTCGCCACCGGCGCCGGCGTGGCACTGCTACCCGATCTCGTCTATCGCCCTTGGTCGCTGGAAGGCGATCGCATTGAGAGCCGCGACGTGTCCGGCTCGCTGCCGGTCGTCCAGGTCGGCATGGTCTGGCGCAAGGGCTCGAGTCTGCCGCAAGCCGCGCGCGACTTCGTCGGCATCGCCGAAGCGCTGCGATCCGGCCGGCCTCGCTGACGAGATATCGGAAATTCCGATATCGGCTTTCTGATAAATGAATTTGCGAAACCGAAAAATTCGTCGCACCTTTTCAACCGGGAACATAACGCCACGAAAAGTGGCAAAACCGGGAGACAGGCGATGAAATATCTTCTGAAATCGTGCACTGCTGCCCTCGCGAGCCTGAGCTTCGTGACGCAGGTTGCCGCTGCCGAGCCGCTGAAGGCGGTGGGCAACGGTGAAGGTGCGGTCAGCATCGTAGCCTGGGCGGGCTACATCGAGCGTGGCGAAAGCGACAAGAGCTACGACTGGGTCACTGCCTTCGAAAAGGAAACCGGCTGCAAGGTTTCCGTCAAGACGGCGGCGACCTCTGACGAAATGGTCTCGCTGATGAACGAAGGCGGCTTCGATCTCGTCACCGCCTCCGGCGACGCATCGCTTCGCCTGATCGCCGGCAAGCGTGTGCAGCCGATCAATACCGACCTCATCCCGAGCTTCAAGAACGTCGATCCGCGCCTGCAGAAGGGCCCCTGGTACACCGTCAACGACGTCCACTACGGCGTTCCCTACCTTTGGGGACCGAACGTGCTGATGTATAACACCGATGCCTTCAAGGGGAAGGCACCGACCAGCTGGAAGGTCGTTTTCGAGGAAGAGACCCTTCCGGACGGCAAGTCCAACAAGGGTCGCGTCCAGGCCTATGACGGTCCGATCTACGTTGCCGATGCCGCGCTCTACCTGATGGCGCACAAGCCGGAACTCGGCATCAAGGATCCCTATGAGCTGAACGAAGATCAGTACAAGGCGGCCCTCGACCTGCTGCGCGGCCAGCGCAAGCTCGTTTCGCGCTACTGGCACGACGCAATGATCCAGATCGACGACTTCAAGAACGAGGGTGTCGTGGCCTCGGGCTCCTGGCCGTTCCAGGTCAACCTGATGCAGGCTGACAAGCAGAAGATCGCCTCAACCTTCCCGGAAGAAGGGGCGACCGGCTGGGCCGACACGACCATGCTGCATGTCGACAGCGAGCATCCGAACTGCGCCTACATGTGGATGGAACATTCGCTGCAGGCCAAGGTCCAGGGCGATGCCGCTGCCTGGTTCGGCGCCGTACCTTCAGTTCCCGCAGCCTGCAAGGGCAACGAACTGCTGACCGATGCAGGTTGCGCAACGAACGGCTATGATCATTTCGACAAGATCAAGTTCTGGAGAACGCCGACGGCCAAGTGCACGACGCAGCGCGAGTGCGTGCCGTATCACCGTTGGGTCTCCGACTATATCGGCGTGATCGGCGGACGATAATCTCGCCCGCAACCTCCTTCTCCGTAAGCGGAGAAGACGCCCTTTGAGGGGCAGACGAGGGGGCAGACGAAGACAAGAGCGGACGTCCGAGCGCTGCGCGACGACGGAAAGCCGGCTTGTCCCCTCGTCGAAGCCTTTGGGCTACCGTCTTCCCGCGGGGAAGACGAGACATCAGACACAATCCCGGAGTTTACAATGACCCCCGCCGTCCGTTTCCAAAAGGTCTCACGCCATTTCGGGCAGGTTCGCGCCGTCGATGGCGTCAATCTCGAAATCGCGCCGGGCGAATTCTTCGCCATGCTTGGCCCTTCCGGATCCGGCAAGACGACCTGCCTGCGCCTGATCGCAGGCTTCGAGCAGCCGACGGGCGGCCACATCGAAATCTTCGGCGAGACGGCTGAGGGCATTCCGCCTTATCGCCGCAACGTCAACACCGTCTTCCAGGACTACGCGCTCTTCCCGCATCTCAACATCCTCGACAACGTCGCCTACGGGCTGATGGTCAAGGGCATCGGTAAGGCGGAGCGCACCAAGGCTGCCGAGCAGGCGCTGGAGCTGGTGAAGCTTCCCGGCTATGGTGCGCGCAGGCCCGGACAGCTTTCCGGCGGCCAGCGGCAGCGCGTGGCGCTCGCCCGCGCCCTCGTCAACAAGCCGAAGGTCCTTCTCCTCGATGAACCGCTCGGCGCCCTCGATCTGAAGCTGCGCGAGCAGATGCAGGAAGAGCTGAAGAGCCTGCAGCGCGCGCTCGGCATCACCTTCGTCTTCGTCACCCATGACCAGGGCGAGGCCCTGTCGATGGCAGACCGCGTCGCCGTCTTCAACAACGGCGGCATCGTCCAGGAGGGCACGCCGCACGACATCTATAGCCGCCCGAAGACCCGCTTCGTCGCCGATTTCGTTGGCTCCTCGAATGTCATCGCGCCCGACCTGATGACTTCGCTCGGCGGCGAGAAGCGTTGGGCGAGCCTGCGCCCCGAAGCGATCCATCTCGCCGGCGACGGCGTCGAGGCGCGCGTCGAGAATGCAAGCTTCCTTGGCGCGGCAACCCGCCTCTCGGTCGATATCCGCGGCACCCGCCTGCACGTCATGCTGCCGGCCGGCACCAACGTGCCGGATGTCGGCACGAGCGTCCGTCTCGTCTGGCAGCCCGTCGACGTGCACTACATGGATGACGCAGCATGACAGCGCTTGCCCTCACCAAGCCGGCCGAGCTGCGGGAAACCTCGATCCTGCCCGGCCGCGGCGGTTTTTTCGGACAGCTCTCCGATGCCTTCTGGCGGCATCCGAAGCTGCTGCTCTTCCTGATGCTAACGCCGCCACTTCTGTGGCTCGGCATCATTTACATCGGCTCGCTGATCGCACTGCTACTGCAGAGCTTCTTCTCGATCGACGATTTCTCGGGCCTGGTGAACTACGAGTTCACGCTCGCGACCTATGCGCAGCTCCTCAGCCCGACGAACTTCGACATCATCATCCGCACCATCGTCATGGCGGCTTTGGTGACGCTGGCCTCCGCCGTTGTCGCCTTCCCCATCGCCTACTATGCCGCCCGCTATGCGCAGGGCAAATGGAAGGCGCTCTTCTATCTCGGCATCATGCTGCCGCTTTGGTCGAGCTACCTCGTGAAAATCTATGCCTGGAAACTCATCCTCGCCAAAGAAGGCATTCTCACCTGGATCTTCGCCAAGCTGCACCTGTCCTGGCTGCTCGACGGTGTCCTCAACCTGCCCATCATCGGCGGCAATTCGCTGTCGGTCAGCTATCTCGGCACCTTCCTCGTCTTCGTCTATGTCTGGCTGCCCTACATGATCCTGCCGGCGCAGGCCGCACTCGAGCGTGTCCAGGGCAACCTCATCGAAGCCTCCGCCGATCTCGGGGCAACCCCGAGCCAGACCTTCCGCACCGTGCTCTTCCCGCTGGCGCTACCCGGCATCGTTGCCGGCTCGATCTTCACCTTCTCGCTAACCTTGGGCGATTACATCATTCCGCAGATCATCGGCTCGTCGCGCCTTTTCATCGGCCAGGCTGTCTATGCCCAGCAGGGTACTGCCGGCAACGTCCCGCTCGCGGCCGCCTTCTCCGTCGTCCCGATCGTCATCATGGCCATCTATCTATGGCTAGCCAAGAAACAGGGGGCCTTCGATGCGCTCTGACCGTTCACAGCGTTCACCGCTGCTTGTGAAGATCGCCGCTGCGGGTGGCCTGCTCTTCCTGCATCTGCCGATCCTCTTGATCTTCGTCTACGCCTTCACCACCGAGGAGAAGAGTTATCAGTGGCCGCCGCCGGGTCTGACCACGCAATGGTTCGCCGTTGCGTGGAACCGTCCCGATGTCTGGTCCGCGCTCGGCCTCTCGGTGCAGGTGGCCTGTGTTGCCACCGCCATCGCTCTGATACTCGGAACGCTTTGCGCCGCCGCGGTCAGCCAGACGAAGTTCTTCGGTCGTGAAGCGATCTCACTCCTCGTCATCCTGCCGATCGCGCTGCCCGGCATCATCACCGGCATTGCGCTGCGCTCGGCCTTCAGCCTGTTCGACATCCCCTTCTCGGTCTGGACGATCGTGCTTGGCCACGCGACCTTCTGCGTCGTTGTCGTCTACAACAACGCCGTCGCCCGCTTCCGCCGCACCTCCGGCTCGCTGATCGAGGCGTCGATGGACCTTGGCGCCGACGGCTTCCAGACCTTCCGCCATGTCATCCTGCCCAATATCGGCACGGCGCTGCTCGCCGGCGGCATGCTTGCCTTCGCGCTGTCGTTCGACGAGGTCATCGTGACCACCTTCACCGGCGGCCAGCAATCGACGCTGCCGATCTGGATGCTCGAAGAACTCATCCGTCCGCGCCAGCGCCCGGTCACGAACGTGGTCGCAATGGTCGTCGTGCTCGTCACTTTCCTGCCGATCCTGGCAGCCTACTACCTCACCCGCGACGGCGATCAGGTCGCCGGAGCCGGCAAATAACCCAGAGTGGGATGCGGAAAAGTGTGAAGCGGTTTTCCGCCCACATCCCACTCGACCAACGACAAGGGAGAACATCATGGACACTGCGATGCTGATTGGATCCCGCTTCGAAGCGGGCAAGGAAACGGAAGAGCACATCCTGAACCCGAAGACGGGCGAGACAGTGCTTGATCTGCCGGAAGCCTCGCTTGGCCAGATCGACGCCGCCGTCGATGCCGCAGACAACGCGTTCAGGAGCTGGTCGCAGACGACACCGGGGGAACGCTCCGGCTACCTCCTGAAGATCGCCGATGCGATCGAGAAGGAGGCGCAGGGCTTTGCAACGCTGGAAGCGCTGAACTGCGGCAAGCCGATCAACGCCGTGCTCAATGACGAAATCCCGGCGATCGTCGATTGTTATCGCTTCTTCGCCGGCGCGGTGCGCAACCTGCATGGACCGATCGCCGGAGAGTATCTGCCGAACCACACCTCGATGATCCGCCGTGATCCGGTCGGCATTGTCGGCTCGATCGCGCCGTGGAACTACCCGCTGATGATGATGGCCTGGAAGCTCGCTCCGGCCATCGCTGGCGGCAACACCGTCGTCTTCAAACCCTCCGAGCAGACGCCGCTGACGGCGCTGAAGATGGCGAAGCTCCTCGCCGATATCCTGCCCGAGGGCGTCGTCAACGTCATCCTCGGCCGCGGCGAGAGTGTCGGCAATGCCCTGATCAACCATCCGAAGATCGGCATGGTCTCGATCACTGGCGATGTCGCCACCGGCAAGAAGGTGTTGCAGGCTGCTGCCAAGACCGTCAAGCGCACACATCTGGAACTGGGCGGTAAGGCGCCGGTCATCGTCTTCGACGACGCCGATATCGATGCCGTCGTCGCAGGCATCCGCACCTTCGGCTACTACAACGCCGGCCAGGACTGCACCGCCGCCTGCCGCATCTATGCCGACGCCAAGGTCTACGACAAGTTCGTCGCCGACCTCTCCTCGGCCGTCTCCTCGATCAGGTTCAATCAGGCCGACGACACCGAAAACGAGATCGGCCCGCTGATCTCCAAGCGCCAGCGCGACCGTGTCGAAAGTTTCGTCACCCGGGCTGCCGAGCACAAGCACATGGAGGTCACAACCGGCGGCAAGACATCGGGCGAGAAGGGTTTTTTCTTCGCGCCGACCGTCATCGCCGGCGCCACGCAGGACGACGAAATCGTTCGCCGCGAGGTCTTCGGTCCGGTTGTCTCGGTCACCCGCTTCACCGATGTCGAGGATGCTGTCACCTGGGCGAACGACAGCGATTACGGCCTCGCCTCGTCGGTCTGGACCAAAGACATCAGCCGCGGCATGAAGACGGCCGCCCGCCTGCAATATGGCTGCACCTGGATCAACACCCACTTCATGCTCGTCAACGAGATGCCGCATGGCGGCTTAAAGCAGTCCGGCTACGGCAAGGACATGTCGGTCTACGCACTGGAAGACTACACGGCCGTCCGGCACGTGATGATCAATCACGGCTGATCTGCGCCGGGCCGAACGGCCCGGCCGCCACCCAAACAAGCATGCAAAGGGGCGCCTACATGAAACGCCGTACCCTTCTTGCCGCCTTCGGCGGCATCTGTCTCGCCTCGACCCTTGCCGGAATGCCGGCCTATGCCGCCGACCAGGCGCCGCTGGCGGTCGTGGAACAGTATCTGGCTGCATGGAACGCCCATGACGGCGCCAAGGCCGCCTCCTATTTCGATGAGAAGGTGAATTACTACGACGCATCCGTCGGCAAGCCGACAGTGGGCCAGGCCGAAGCCAAGGCTGCCGTGATCGACAACTTCATGACCGCCGTGCCCAACTTGAAATGGATGATGCGCGGCGATCCGATCGTCAGCGGAAACAAGGTCTCTTTCGAGTGGACCTTCACAGGAACGAACAGCGGTGCCTGGGCGGATGGGACGGCCGCCACCAACAAGTCCTTCTCGTTCGACGGCGCCTCGGTCTTCGTCATCGAGAAGGGAGCAATCAAGCAGCAGTCCGACTACTACGACGCTCTTGGCTTCTACAAGCAACTGGGCCTGATGTAGCAGACTGCCTCGCCGCGTGCCTGCCGACGTGGCAAACTTGCCTGCGCGAAGCACTGGCGCCTGACGGCCATACCAATTGTGCGCCATCGGACATGGAACAATTCTCTTTGCCCCGCGTCATCGTGACGTAGAACACGGAGGAAGTCATCCATGCTCAAATGGGCTCTCATATTTTTCGTTGTGTCCCTGGTCGCCGGCTTCCTCGGTTTTTCCGGCGTCTCAGCGGCAACGGCAACGATCGCGCGGGTTCTGTTCGGCATTGCGCTGGTAATCTTCCTGATCTTCCTCGTCCTCGCGCTGTTGGCTGGCAGTGCCGTGTTTTAGCCCGCTGCCAGGCGTTGAGCGGCGAAAAGAGGCACCGAGTCCTTGAAGCCTTTCAGGGACACAGCTCCCAGACCCTGGAAGGCAAGACCGCGTGCTGCTGCTTCGGCGGCAGCACGCGTATTGAGGCAGACGAGAGTCTGCGAAGGCCCTGCGACGGAAGAAACACGCGCAGCAAGATTAACCGTCCTTCCGAAGATATCGCCGTCACGCGGCACCACCAGTCCCGTAGCCACGCCGACTCGCACAGGCGGCAACTCATCCAAACGGCTCTGCTCCACCAGCGACAACGATGCTTGCACCGCAGAAGCCGCATCCGGGAACAGCATCATCATCCCATCCCCCAGCGGCTTGACGATCCGTCCGTCGAACGCGCACGAAAGACGTTGCGCGATTGCTTCAAAGCGGGTGGCCTTCTCGGCGGCGGAAATGTCACCGATCTCATGCGTCAGCCCGGTGAAACCGGACAGATCGGCGAAGGCCACGGCCGGCAGGCTCTGCTCGTCACCAGGTTCCAGGCCGTGCTCGCGCAGAGCATCCTGCAGCCTCCCGACGATGTTGTCGAAAACCGCCTCCTCCAGCATCCGCCGCTGCAACAGGAAGAGCATTCGGAAACCGACCCGCTGCAGCGACAGCCGCTTTGCGGCGGAAATCTCCAGAAGATGGCGATAGCTCAGGCCCGCATTCAGCATGGGCTCCTCGACCTCGCCGCGGAAGAGGTCGCGCATCGTGTCGACGCAGCGGCGAACCGAATGACCGAAGACGCGCAACACCCGCTCCATCCCTGCAACGGAGGCACCAAGCTGTGTGCACTCCGTCAAAAGCCGGATGAATTCTACATCGTCCTCGCGAAGCGGCTGATCCACCGAAAGCGGCGGCAGACTGGCGCATGCCCTCACGCCATTGAGGATGTCGAGATCGAGTTGCCCTGCCGTCACCTCAGCCAAACCCAATGCCTCGGTCATCATCACCGGCTCGAACATCAGCTGATTGGCGAACTCCAGAGAAAAGATCGGCCGCTTCAAACCTTCCGCCAGTACATCAAGGCCGATGCCGGCATCCTGCAGGGCAAGGATCAATCGGAGCCGGCTGACATCGCTTGCGGCATAGCCGGCATGTCCGGGGCCAATGATCTGTAAGCGCTCGAGATCGCTGAGGCGGGCATCGTCGCAGCCAGCAAGTGCCAATAATCTCTCACGCAGCAACGCTTCCATCACGGCAACCTCTGGAGAAGGAGATTGCGTCATACATCAGATCCGTGTGCCCCTCCACGCAGCCAAAGGGGTTAGAGGAGGCTCGCACCGACATTGATGGCAAGCGCCAGGATCGTCGTGTTAAACAGGAACGACAGGATGGAATGCAGGAGCGTCAGCTTGCGCATGGTCACCGATGTCGTCGCGACGTCGGCCGTCTGAGATGCCACGCCGATGGTGAACGAGTAATAGAGGAAGTCCCAATAGACCGGCTCGTCATTGCCTTCCGGAAACTTCAGCCCTTCCCCCTTGTCCTCTCCGCCATAGAAGCGATGTGCATAGTGTACCGTGAACAAGGTATGCAGGAATGCCCAGGAGATGAGAATCGTGGCGATTGCACCAAGCGCTCGTGCGAGTGCTTCGCCTGCTTCAGCCTCCTTGGCTGTATGAAGCTCCAGTGCGATGCCGGCGATGCTGGCGAGCGCCGCCAGGATCGACAGCGCCAGCAGGAAGACGTCTGAAAAGTCAAGATCCTCCGCCCGCTTGCGGATGCTGGCAACGCTCGCGCGCAACATCCGGCGCCAGGTGAGCGCCGTAAACACGATTGCGCCGACGTTCCAGCCGAAGATCAGGTTCTGCGGGTTGACCTGGCGGCTCGTCAGCAGCAAGAACGTCACCAGCCCGGCGGCCACGGCGACGACGAACACCAAATGCCTTCGCACTTGCCCCATGACCCAGCTTTCCCGGTCCTTCGCGTCTTCCGCCATTGAACGCTCCGCCCGTGCGAGATCGTCCTTGATATCAGCTTGATGGCAGCGGGAGCAATACGATCTCAGCCGGTCCAGCCACCGTCGACGACATGGATCTGACCTGTCGTGAAGCCCGATTCGTCGCCGGCGAGATAGGTCACGAGAGCAGCAATCTCCTCTGGCGTTGCAATCCGCCCCATCGGCTGGCGGGCGATGAAATCCTTCAGCGCCTTCTCGTAGTCGCCGGTCGCACGCAGACGATCGTGCAGCGACGGACTGTCTACCGTGCCGGGGCAGATCGCATTGGCGCGGATGCCTTTGGCAACAAAGTCAGACGCGATCGACTTGGTGAGCCCGATCACGGCCGCTTTCGACGCGCTGTAGGCGAAGCGGTTGGGCACGCCTTTCACACTGGAGGCGACCGACGCCATATTGACGATTGAACCCTTACCCTTCTCCAGCATACCGGGAAGGAAGGTGCGGCAGGTCGTATACATCGCCTTTGCGTTCAGGTTGAAGGAGAAGTCCCAGTCCTTCTCCTCGCATTCCAATATCGAGCCAGCATGAACGAAGCCGGCGCAATTGAAGAGAACGTCGATCGGACCGATCTCCGTCGCGAAGGAGCGAACGGCGTCGCTATCGAGCACATTGAGGATATGCTTTTGTGCACCCTCAAGCGTGGAAAGCGTCTTCTCATTGATATCGGTCGCATAGACATGCGCGCCGAGCGAAAGGAAGCGCTCCGCGCTCGCTCGACCGATACCCTGACCTGCCGCCGTAATGACAACTTTCTTGCCTTCCAGACCGTGGCTCATGCATCCTCCCAAAATCCCAGCGCTTGCGGCGCATTCATTCATATGCAAACAATATATTCACATTGGCGTCAACCTGTATAACGCACGCTTCGCTCGCTGGAGAAACCCTAATCAATCCAGCGCCGACGGGCACGGGAAAACTCTGATACCGAGGCGCCACCCGGCGTAGATGCCGTAGCTCGGCGGCAGACAGCATGGCATGAATGGGAGGAATCGCATGTTCTTCGATACACACCTGCACATCGTCGATCGGCAGGCGCTCGACTATCCCTGGCTCTCCGGCGCAGGTGATCTTAACCGGGACAACCTCTACGACGATTATGCGCGGGATGCGCTGCGCTGCGGGATCTCCAATGTCCTGCACATGGAAGTGGACGTCGCGCCCGCGCGCATCAATGACGAGACCAATTATGTCAGGGAAATCGGCGCCCGCCCGGGCAGCCTCGTGCGCGGCGTCATCGCCGCCTGTCGACCGGAGGCGAACGGGTTTGCGGACTATCTCGAACGGTCGCTCGCCGATCCCTTCATCAAGGGCTTCCGCCGCGTGCTGCATGTGGCTGCCGACGATACAGCAGCACGGCCCTTGTTCCGCGAGAACATCAGGCGGCTATCCGCCACCCGCATGACCTTCGACCTCTGCGTCTTTCCCTACCAATTCGAAACGGTTCTCGCACTCGTCGATCATTGCCCGGATGTTTGCTTCATTCTCGACCATTGTGCCAATCCGCCGATCAAGGACGGAATGAACGACGTCTGGCGCAACGGCATCGGCGAGTTTTCCCGACGCCCGAATGTGACCGCCAAGATCTCTGGCGTCATCGCCTATGGCGATCTCGAAAACTGGTCGGTCGACAGTCTGCGTCCCTATGTCGAGCATACGATCGAGAGCTTCGGCTGGGATCGCGTCGTCTGGGGTAGCGACTGGCCGGTCTGCACGCTCGGCGGCGGACTCACGCCTTGGGTCGCCGCCACGCACGCGTTGACATCGGGCTGCAGCGCGCAGGAACGCGACAAGCTCTACCAGGCAAACGCGAAACGCATCTGGCCGATGTGAAAACCAAAGAGGGCGGCACCACTTCAAATCGCTGACAAGTCAGCCTCCCTCGACGTCGCCCCTCGACAAAAGGCTCTTTTCACGACGCAGACGCGCCGCGGCTGGATTCCTGTGACAAGCACAGGAATGAGGGTGACGGGAGGAGCCGCGCCAGAACTGAAGCGACCTCTATCAGCAAAGAAAAAACAGGGCAGCGCCATCGGCACCGCCCTTCTTTCAATCCAATGCTCGAAAGCCTCAGGCGGCTGCGAGCTGCAGTTCCTTCTGGACCATGGCGCGCAGCGTGCCGAGATCCTTAGCGAAAGCGCGGATGCCCTCGGCGAGCTTTTCGGTCGCCATGGCGTCTTCGTTCATCATCCAGCGGAAAGTCTTCTCGTCGATCGCGATCTTCGGGGCCGGCTTCGTCACGTCTGGCGACAGCTTGCGCTCGAGCTTGCCCTGATCGTTGGAGAGTTCGTCAAGCAGGTTCGGGGCGATCGTCAGGCGATCGCAACCGGCCAGCGCCTCGATTTCACCAGCGCTGCGGAACGATGCACCCATGACGATCGTCTTGATGTCGTTGGCCTTGTAATAATTGTAGATGTCACGGACGGAGATGACGCCCGGATCTTCCTCGGGCGTGAATTCCTTGCCCGTCGACTTCTTGTACCAGTCGAGAATGCGGCCGACGAAGGGCGAGATCAGGAACGCCTTGGCGTCGGCGCAAGCAACCGCCTGGGCCTTCGAGAAGAGAAGCGTCAGGTTGCAGTCGATGCCTTCCTTCTGCAGGATTTCGGCAGCGCGGATGCCTTCCCAGGTGGAAGCCAGCTTGATGAGGATGCGGTCGCGCTCGATGCCGCGTTCCTTGTATGCCGCGATGATGGAACGTGCCTTGGCAAGCGACGCTCCGGTATCGAAGGAGAGATCCGCATCGACTTCGGTCGACACGCGGCCCGGAACGAGCTTCACAAGTGCAGCGCCGACGGAAATCGCCAGACGATCGGCAACGGCCACGGAAACGGCCTCTGGATTGCCGCCCTGCTTTTTGCCCCAGGCAACGGCTTCCTTGACCGTGTCTGCGAACATCGGCGTACCGAGTGCCTTCAGCACGATGCTTGGGTTCGTCGTGCAATCGACGGGCTTCAGACGGGCAACGGCTTCGATGTCACCGGTATCGGCAACAACCGTGGTAATCTCGCGGAGTTGGTCAAGCTTGGATGTCATGGTCCCTGGTCCTTTTGACTTGAGCTGCGAGCCGATGCGAACCTCGCCCGGCAAAAATGATCTACGAATTGGCAGCCTGCATGCTGCGCATCAGATTGCGCCCGTCTTTTCCAAACGAGCCGCAAAGGTTGGCGGCAACTGCGTCGTCCCTGTAAAAAGCCGTCACGCCTCGACCGCCAAAGGCCGATGGGCTTCCCGCTTGCCTGCACATTGCCTCTCGGACGCACAAGAGCGACTTCTTCGCGGCGACTATCGCCATTCCTCCCTCGATATGTCAAGGACATTTGTGCATTTCAATTGACATAAGTGTCACACCCGTCATTATCGGGCAAAATACAGAACCCGTCCTGGCTTGATAGTAAAACTAGGGCGCAATTCGCTCCGGAGGAGATGTGGTCAAGCTCAAACGCGGCACGCACACGGCTTATTCTGAGGCATCCTCTCTGAGGCTGCGTGCCGCCTGGCTCTATTATAATCAGGGCCTGACGCAGAAGGACGTCGCCGAACAGCTCGGCATCAGCCGCACGACTGTTATCCGCCTGCTCGACGAGGCGATGAAGCGCAGCGAAGTGCAGATCTGGATCAACGACTCGATTGGCGACTGCGTCGAACTGTCGGTCAAACTCGAGCGCGCTTACGGCCTCGACGAGGCGATCGTCGTCCCCGCGCCCGCACACCCCGACGCCAACTCGCTAGCCAAGAGCGTCGGGCTTGCGCTCGGACAGTTTCTCTCCGAGGCCATTCCCGACGATTACACCATCGGCGTCGGCTGGGGCCGCACCATGACCGCATCGCTGTCCAGTTTTCGGCCGCCTCGGCGCGACAATTGCAAGGTCGTCTCCCTGCTCGGCGGCGTCGTCGCCGTCCACCAAACGAACCCGATCGACTACACCTGGCGCCTGGCGAGCCAGCTCGGTGCGGAGTGCTACATGTTCCTCGCGCCGCTGCTTGTAGATTCGACCGAGACGAAGCGAAACCTTGTCGAAAAATGCGGGCTGGACACGATCTATCGCCTGGCGGAAACGCTGGATCTCGCGATCGTCAGCTGCGGCGACATCGGGCCGCATTCCACTTCCTTGTCGGAAGGCTGGATCTCGAAGGCCGAGTTGCAGCAGCTGATCGACGCCGGCTGCGTCTGCGACACCATGTTCAACTTCCTCGACAAGGACGGCAATACGATCGATCACTCGATCAACAGCCGCGTCATGTCGGTGGATCTCGACACGCTGAAAAAAGCAAAGCACATCGTGCTGTCATCGGGCGGCGCCCATCGCGCCGTGGCGATTCGCGCCACGATCAAGCGGATCGGCTGCAATACGTTGATTACCGACGAAAGTGCCGCCAAGGTGCTGCTGGACCTAGCGGCACAATAAAAGCCGAGACCGCCTCAGGCGTGGGCGGCTTCCCAGCCCAATATGGCCCGCTTGCGGGTGAGGCCCCAGTGATAGCCGGTCAAGGCGCCGCCCTTGCCAACCGCCCGATGGCAGGGGACCACAAAGGAAATCGGGTTGGCCCCGACCGCCGCACCAACCGCGCGCATCGCCTTCGGCCGGCCGATGTCATTGGCGATATCGCTATAGGTGACGGCCCTGCCGAAGGGAACCTTCAACAGACTTTCCCATACCTCCACCTGGAAATCGGTGCCGATCAGCACGACGCGCAGCGGCTGCTCCGACGTCCAGCGGCCGGGCTCGAATATGCGCTCGGCATAGGGCGCCGTTGCTTCGGCATCCTCGACGTAACTCGCATTCGGCCAGCGACATGTCATGTCATCAAGACAAGCCACCTCCTCCCCGAGATCGCTGAAGGCAAGCCCGGCGAGGCCACGGTCCGTCACCATCACGAGCGCAACGCCGAACGGCGAAGGATGGAAGCCGTAGCGGATCGTCAGCCCACCGCCCTTGGCCTTCCATTCGCCAGGTGACATGGCCTCATGCGTGACGAACAGATCGTGCAGACGGCTGGGGCCGGAAAGCCCGACCTCGATCGACGTCTCCAGCAATGGCATCGCTTCTTCGCGGAGAAGCCGCTTTGCATGGTCGAGCGTGACGGCCTGCAGGAAAGCCTTCGGAGACAGGCCGGCCCACCGCGTAAACGTCTTCTGCAACTGCGTCGGCGATTGGCTCAGCCGCGCTGCAATCGTTTCGAGAGACGGCTGGTCGCGATAGTCCTCGGTGATGAGTTCGATCACCTGGCGTACGGTCTCGTAATCAGAGCCATCGGGCGTGATGTCGTTGTTCAGCTTGGCTACCATATTCATGATCTTTCTCCTTGTACCAAGGAGATAGTCAAGTGAGCCCTCGCAAACCACCCGATTCTTGCGTACCGATCAAATCCGCTGCTTGACGGTGGCAAGCGCCCACTTGAAGGCCTTGGCAAAGCTTTCGCGGTCATCGGGATTGAGGAAGGAACCGATATCCGTGCCCCGTCCCTCCCCGGAAATATACATGGAAAGGATGCCGATTTCCTGATGCCTGCGGACGAAGAAGCGCGTCCAGAAGGGATTGAAATGATGCTCCACCATCCGCCCGGAGGGCGCGAATTTGCGCACCAAAATATCACTACGCGACACGGTCACTTCCTCCCGCGCCCGGCCGGAACGGTAGTTCAACCAGAAGGCGCCGTAGAGCAACAGAAAATCCAACCCGAAAAAGAAGCCGATCGGCCAGGCGCCCGTCGCCACGAAGAACATGCCATACAGGCAGCACACCGCACCGGTCACAAGCAGCAAGACCTTGAAACCCTTGCGGCCAAGCGACCGATAAGGAAAAAGCTCTGCGGCAAAAACAGGTTGTTCGTTGGCTCTATCGGCGTTGCGTTCCATCATGGCTGCCAAGTATAGGTTTTCCATGCCAACTCCGAAACTCAAATCCGCCGCCACATCGCCGCAGAACTCAAAAGTGATCGTTCACCGCAAGAAGCCGGCAACGGTCCGTTGCGCCTATTCCGAAGCCGAGCGCGAGGAGATGTTCCACCGCTTCTCCATCCAGCGCCCGGAGCCCAGGGGTGAACTTGAGCACACAAACCCGTTCACGCTCGTCGTCGCCGTGGCCCTATCCGCCCAGGCGACGGATGCCGGCGTCAACAAGGCGACGCGTGCGCTCTTCAAGATCGCCGACACGCCCGAAAAGATGCTGGCGCTCGGCGAGGAACGGGTGCGGGATTACATCAAGACGATCGGCCTCTATCGCAACAAGGCCAAGAACGTCATCGCTCTCTCGCAGATCCTGGTCGAGAAATTCGGCGGCGTCGTGCCGCAAACGCGCGACGAGCTGGTGACGCTTCCCGGTGTCGGCCGCAAAACCGCCAACGTCGTGCTCTCCATGGCCTTCGGTCAGGCAACGATGGCGGTGGATACCCACATTTTCCGTATCGCCAACCGCATCAAGCTGGCGCCGGGTAAGACGCCGGATGAGGTCGAGGAACGGCTGATGAAGGTCGTCCCGAAGCACTACCTCTATCACGCGCACCACTGGCTCATCCTGCATGGCCGCTACACCTGCAAGGCCCGCAAGCCGGAATGTGAGCGTTGCGTCATCGCCGACATCTGCAAATCGCCCGAGAAGACCTGCGACGTGCCGGCGCCGCTGGTCGAGCTACCGCGGCAAGTGATTGGCGAGGCCGTCGAGTAAGCCTGGAGGCAGACTTCGGCACGCTCCACCTGACCCTTAGCCGTGAAGTCCCATGTCCTCGCGGGAAATCAGTTTGTGCAGGTGCACCATCAGCCCTGCGGCGAAGAGCGGCGTCAGCAGATTGACGATCGGGATGGCCAGGAAGGCAGCAATGACAAGCCCCGCGAGAAAGACCGTCGCCGCATGCTTGGCGCGGAATGACCGTGCCTCCTGCGGCGAACGGAACCGCATCGCGGCAAACTCGAAGAATTCCCGGCCGAGCAGGTAGCCGTTGACGAGGAAGAACGCGATCAGGTTGATGCCCGGCACGAAGAGCAGGAAGAGCGCGACGATATTGCCAAGGATGACGACACCGAGAAACTTGATAGAGCTTGCGAGCGCCGGACCGAGCGGCATCGCTGTGCCGGGCGGATCAAAGGGATAGTCCCGCTTTTCTACCACCTCGGCCACATCGTCGAGAAACAGGCCGGCAATCAGCGCTGTTACCGGTGACAGCAACAGCGCCAACCCGAGCGCAAGCCCGATGGCGGCAGCGATCGCAAACACGAAGCCGAGCCACCCCGCCCAATCGGGCATCGCGGGAAAAAAGCTGGCAATCCACGGAAAGACGAACGACATAAAGGCACTGCGCAGCGCCAGCCAAAGCCCGGCAAGCACCAGAAGAGTCAGTCCCAGGACCTTCCAGAACACTGAGCGTGTTTCCGCCGCAAAAAGATTGATGAGGGATAGGCGAGCGGCCTGAAAGATCATCCTGAGGTCTCCGGTTGCAATAGCCATGTAGGAATCTGAACTTTGAACGGCAAGGCTGAAATAAATTCCGTCGATTAACCCAAAACTTGTCGGAAAATCTATGTTAATATATAGTAATTTATCATCTAGGATTGTTTGATCCTGAGACGCAGCTTCCGGAATAGTTGCAAACGACAAGGGTGGGCCCTGCATATCCGAGAAATGCTTCCGGGAAGATCAGGACGGCTGACGTGGAAGATTTTGTCCAGAAGCTCCGCCAATATGCCAAGTCCGGCACCCCGGCCGAACGACGGATCGCGAAATATTTCTTCGAGCATCTGAACGACCTGCCGTTCGAAACAGCCGCCTCCGTTGCCGATCGGCTGGATCTGAGCCCAATGACGGTGGGCCGTTTTTTGCGCGCGCTCGGCTATCAGGGGCTCGACAGCGTCAAGATCCACATTCGCGAGACAAGCGCCATCTCGCCGACGCAGATGCAGGCATCGCTCACCGAGCTGCAGACCGACGCTTCCGCCGGTAAGCCGCTCGCCGTACTTGTCTCCGAACAGATCCAGGCGCTGCACCATATCTACCATCTGACGGGCCAGCCACAGTGGAACGAGGCAGTGTCGATGATATCGGCCGCTCATGAGGTTTTTGTCGCCTCGCATGCGCGCCTGTCCGGTTTCGCGTCCCACTTTGCCCAGCGATTGACCTATGCCCGCGACGGCATTCATGCGCTTGATGGAACGGGCAGCCGTTTCGCCGAGCTTTTCGCACGGCTCGATGGCAATGACGCGTTGCTCGTCGTGATCGACAGCCGTCGTTTCGGCAAAGCCCGCTTGCTGGCGCGGACGGCACGGCGCTACGGATACAAGGTCATCCTGATCACCGCACAAGGCGCCAACTGGATTCCGGATCAGGCCAATCTCGTCCTCGCCCTTCCGCCTGCCCGCTCCGATGGCGACGACAACCTGCCACCGCTGATGGCCCTGCTCGACTGTCTGTCGGAAGCCGTGATCGCCGCCGCCGGCGAAGAAGCGAGCGCCCGCACCCGTCGCATGACCGAATTTGGTAGCATGCTCGGGGAGGGCGCAAACCGCTAGGCGCCTACTCCATCGCCTCCAGTTCGGCGCGATGACGATACATGCCAAGCAGCCTGCGATAATCGCGGTCATAAAGGGCCCGTTTGGCCGCATTCGGCAGTCGCTCTTCGCCGCCGGGATACATGGCCGATCCGGCTTCTGCGAGATCTCCATAGAGACTGCAGGCTACGGAAGCGGCCATCGCCGTGCCAAGGAGTACGGCCTCGTTCATCTTCGGCACCACGACCTTGCAGCCGGTTGCATCCGAATAGAGCTCCATCAGCACCGGGTTCTTCACGTGGCCGCCAGCGACATGCAGCGTGTCCGGCACATAGCCATATTCCTTCATCCGCTCGAGGATGTGGCGGATCCCGAGCGCAATCGCCACTGCTGTGCGCCAATAGAGCGCGCAGAGCCCATCGAAGGACGTGTCCAGGGTCAGACCGCTGATACCGCCGACGGCATGCGGGTCGGCGAGCGGCGAGCGGTTGCCGTGAAAATCAGGCAGGACGAAGATCCGGGCGCCGAATTCGTCCCCCTCCTCGGTGCGAAGCTGCGCAATGCGCAGGACGATCTTTTGATGCAGCGCCGCAGTCGGTTCGCCGCCAGCCGCGTGCATCCGCACGATATGATCGAGCAACGCACCCGTCGCCGATTGCCCTGCCTCAACCAGCCAGGACTCCGGAAAGACAGCTTCGTAGTATGGACCCCACATGCCGTGACTCGGCTTGCGCTCGCGCGAGAAGGACACGATACAGCTCGACGTGCCGGCAATGAGCGCCAGTTGGCGTTCCAGCCGACGGGCATCCTGTGCCTCAGCGCCAAGCGTGCCCAGCGCCCCTGCATAGGCATCGATCATGCCTGCGGAGACATGGCACGCCGTCGTCAATCCGAGCGCCGAGGCGGCTTCCTGCGTCAGCGTCCCGACACTCTTGCCGACCGGCACTGTTTCCTCCGGCAGCCGTCCACGTTCGAGGAGGTCATCAAGCCCGATCTGCTCGAGAAAATCCTTCTGCCATCCCTTATTGAGATGTGCGAGATAGTTCCACTTGGCCGTCAGCGTGCAGCGTGAGCGAGCAAGCGCGCCGGTCGCCTTCCAGGTCAAGAAATCGGCGAGGTCGAACAGATAGCCGGTGTTCATCCAGGTGCCAGGCAGCTTCTTCTTCAGCCACATCAGCTTCGGCATTTCCATTTCCGGCGACATGAAATGCCCGGAATGCTCCAGCACGGGATGCTCCGTGGCCGTGCAGAAATCGGCTTCCCTCAGCGCCCGATGGTCGAGCCAGACGATCGTGTCGAAGCGCCGTTCTCCGCCGGTGGAAACGCTGATCTGGCCGCCATCGACATCGCGCACGACGAGCGAACAGGTGGCGTCGAAGCCGATCGCGCCCACCGATGCAGGCGCCGCACCCGATTGCTCCATCGCCTTGCGCACGGCAATGCAGACCGCCGACCAGATGTCTTCGGAATCGTGTTCGGCGTGGTTCTCACGCGGCCTGTTCATGATGATCGGGTGTTCGGCCTTGCCCAGCAGCGCGCCGCGAGCGTCGAAGACGCCGGCGCGCGCGCTGCCCGTGCCGATATCGACCGCAACCACATGCTGAGGCATTAAAGGTGCATCCCGTCCTGCTTATGTTTGCGGATAAGGTGTATCAAATCCGGCATCGCGTCAAACACGGCTTCAGGCGAAAGCCGGTCAAGTTCAGCGCGATAGCCGGAAAAATTGGCGTGCGAACCACCGGTGAAGGCAAAGACCGTCATGCCCGCGGCCTTCGCCGCCTCGATCCCAGCCGGGCTGTCTTCCACGACGACGCAATTTGCCGGATCGACGTTCATTTCGCGCGCTGCATGCAGGAAGAGATCGGGCGCCGGCTTGCCGTGCTTGACCATCGTCGCGCTGAAAATATCAGGCAGCCGGTCGATCAGGCCGGTGACCGTCAACGACAGCCGAATGCGTTCGACCTGACTTGAGGAGGCGACGCAACAGGGGACGCCGAGGCTGTCGATTGTCTTTGCGATCCCGTCCATCGGCTTCAACTCCTTGCGAAACCGGGCGTAGAGGTCTGTGCGGATCTGCTCGAGGAATTCCTGGCCCGGGTGGACGTTGTATTCGGACTTCATCGTCTCGATCACCGTTGCGAGACTTCGCCCTAGGAAACGCCCGTAGACCTCCTCCTCGGTGATCGGAACGTTGAGATCGTTCATCGCCTTGACCAAGACGCTCACCGATATCGGTTCGCTATCGACAAGAACGCCGTCGCAATCGAAAATGACCAGCCGTGTTTCAGCCTCAGCCATGGTAGACCCAATCGCAGTTAGTGCAGGAAGTTCCATCCGCCGGACGGGCGGAGGCGGCGGCCAGAATGCCGTCAGCGATCCTTACACAGCAAGCTTATTGTCGAGATAAAGCTGTAGGGTTTCACGCGTGCCCTTTTCCCACAAGGTTTCCAATGCGTGGGCGAAGCGCTTGCGGAACAGCTCGGATTTCGACACCTCGCCAAAGATGTCGTCGAAGGCGAGGAAGGCCAGCGGATCATCCTTGGCCTTCAAAGCCGCCGCATGCAGCCGGTCGGCGCTGGCGTCGTTGAAGGCAATGTCCTTGCCGCTATCCGTTTTTCCAGCGAAGTAGCGGCACCACAGTGCCGAAACCAACGCCAGGCCGACGACATCCCGGCCCTGGTTCAGATTGTCGAGTGTCGACGGCAGTATGAATTTCGGCTGCCGGTTCGATCCGTCCTGCGCCAGACGCGGGATCGTATCGGCAATTTTCGGATTGCGCAGTCGGTGCTCGATCAGCGAGAAGTAGGCCGTCAGCGAGGTATCGGGAACCGGCGGAACGATCGGGATGATCTCTTCTTTTTCCAGCTTGGCCAAGAAGGCCCCGATCAACGGATCTTCCATCGAGTCGTGTACGAAGTGGATGTCCATCAGCGCTGCGGGATAGGCGATCGCCGCGTGGCCACCGTTGAGAATGCGGATCTTCATGTGCTCGTAGGGCGTCACATCCGGCACGAAGGTGACCCCGACCTTCTCGAGCGCCGGCCGGCCGGCGGTGAACTTGTCTTCCAGCACCCACTGCTTGAACTCTTCGCAATAGACCGGCCAGTTGTCTTCGATGCCGAAGGCATTCTTCAGGAGATCGATTTCGCGCTGTCCGGTGGCCGGCGTGATGCGGTCGACCATGGCATTCGGGAAGGCGACGTTCGCCTTGACCCAGTCGGCAAAGGCAGGATCCGAAAGCCGTGCTGTGCCGATAACGGCATTCGCGGTGACGACGCCGTTATGGGGGATGTTGTCGCAGGACATGACGGTGAAAGGCACGATGCCCTTTTCGTTGCGCGCCTTGAGGCCGGCGACAACAAGGCCGAAGACCGTCTTCGGCTCGGCAGGGTTCTGGCCATCCGCGGCGATCGCCGGATGGTCGGGATTGAACGTACCAGATGCGTCGATGAAATAGCCGCCCTCGGTGATCGTCATCGAAACGATACGGATGATGGGATCCGCGAGCTTGGCGATGATCGTCTTGGCATCGCCCACTGGCAGGATGTCGACCATCGGCGCGGTGATCCGCGCGGCGGTTTTGTTGTTGTCCTGCTCGACGACGGTCGTCAGGAAGTCTTGGGCGGCGAGCTTTTCGCGCATCGCCGCATCGGACGGCAAGATACCAGCGCCGACAATCGCCCAGTCATGATCCTGGCCCAGATTGAAAAGGTCGTCGAGATAGATGGCCTGATGGGCACGGTGGAAATTGCCCACGCCGAAGTGCACGATGCCCGCTTTCAGCGACGCCCGCTCATAGGTCGGTACGGCGGCCGTCTTTGCCGCCTCGGAAAGCGTTGCCAGCGATAGTTTGCACGTCATGTTTCAGTCCTCTTGAAGGTCTTCGGGCTCGGCTGCGACCCCGGTATCGGCACGCCGGGCACCTTGTCCGGCGTTGCGCTTTCGTCCCCAACCCGGCAACAATGCGCTCAGATGGCGAGGCCGCCTTCGTTGAATTTGTGGATCCGCGTCTTGTCGGGCGTCAGATAGACAATGTCGCCGGCCTTGGCCGGGAAATCGCCCCCGCCACGCGCGGTAACATGGCCGATACCCTCGACATCGACATGCAGGAAGGTGTCGGCGCCGAGGTGCTCGGCGACCATCACCTTGCCCTTCCAGTCGCCGCTTTCGGTCGAAAGCAACATGTGCTCCGGCCTAACCCCGATCGTGTGCCCACCAAACTGCGCCGCATATTGGCCTTTCACGAGATTCATCTTCGGTGAACCGATGAAGCCGGCGACGAAGAGATTGCGCGGCTTGTGATAGAGCTCGAGCGGCGATCCCACCTGCTCGATATTGCCGCGGTTCAGCACCACGATCTTGTCGGCCATGGTCATGGCTTCCACCTGGTCATGGGTGACGTAGATCATCGTCGTCTTCAGTTGCTGGTGCAGCTCGCTGATCTCCAGGCGCATGTTGACGCGCAGAGCAGCATCGAGGTTCGACAGCGGCTCGTCGAAGAGGAAGGCCGAAGGCTGGCGCACGATCGCACGGCCGATCGCCACGCGCTGGCGCTGGCCGCCCGAAAGCTGTCGCGGCTTCCGCTCGAGGTAGTCAGTCAAGTTCAGAACCCGGGCAGCATCGGCAACCTTCCTGTCGATCTCCGCCTTGTCCATGTTTGCCATCTTCAGCGGAAAGGCGATGTTGTTGCGCACACTCATATGCGGGTAGAGCGCATAGGACTGGAACACCATCGCTAGACCACGTTCCGACGGGGCCTTTTCCGTTGCATCCCTGCCGTCGATGACGATGTTGCCGCCACTGACATCCTCAAGACCGGCAATCAGTCGGAGCAGGGTGGACTTGCCGCAGCCGGACGGGCCGACGAAGACGACGAACTCGCCGTCCTTGATCTCGAGGTCGATCGAAGGGATGACCTTGGCTTCACCGAAGACCTTCGAAACTTTCTGAAGGGTAATGCTTCCCATGTTTCTCTCCCTGATGTCTTATTTCACCGCGCCGAAGGTCAGGCCGCGGACGAGTTGTTTCTGCGAGAACCAGCCGAGGATCAGGATCGGCGCGATCGCCATGGTGGAGGCTGCCGAAAGCTTGGCGTAGAACAAGCCTTCGGGGCTGGAATAGGAAGCGATGAACGCCGTCAGCGGCGCCGCTTTCGACGCGGTGAGGTTGAGCGTCCAGAAGGCTTCGTTCCAAGCCAGGATGATGTTGAGAAGCAGCGTCGAGGCGATGCCCGGTACCGCCATCGGCGTCAGCACGTAGATGATTTCCTTGGCAAGCGAGGCGCCGTCCATGCGCGCGGCCTCCAGGATCTCGCCGGGAATTTCCTTGAAGTAGGTGTAGAGCATCCACACGATGATCGGCAGGTTGATCAGCGTCAGGATGATCACCAGGCCGAGGCGACTGTCGAGCAGGCCGGAGTTGCGGAACATCAGGTAGATCGGGATCAGCGCGCCGACCGGCGGCATCATCTTGGTCGACAGCATCCACATCAAGACGTCCTTCGTCCGCTTGGTCGGCGAAAACGCCATCGCCCAGGCGGCTGGAATGGCGATGATCAGGCCAATCAGCGTCGAGCCGAAGGAAATGATCACCGAGTTCATGAAGTGGCTGAGATAGTTTGAGCGGCTCTGCACTTCCGCATAGCTCTCCGTCGTCCAGTGGAAGAACAGAAACTGCGGCGGCGAGGCGATGGCATCCGCTTCCGTCTTGAAGCTCGTCAGGAACGTCCAGAGGATCGGGAAGAAGATCAGGATGCCGAGCGTCCAGGCGATGGCGGTCATGACCACCTTGCGCTGAGTTGTGACTTTTCTAGCCATCTCAAGCCTCCAGATTCTTGCCGACAAGGCGCACGAGGAAGATCGCAACGATGTTGGCGAGGATGACCGCCACGATACCGCCCGCCGAAGCGCCGCCGATATCGAACTGCAAAAGCGCCTGCACATAGACGAGATAGGTGAGGTTCGTGCTCTGCGTGCCGGGGCCGCCGTTGGTGGTGACCAGGATTTCGGCAAAGACCGAGAGAAGGAAGATTGTCTGGATCAGGATCACCACCGTGATGGCGCGGGCCATGTGCGGCAGAATGATGTAGATGAACTTCGAAACAACGCCGGCGCCATCCATCTCGGCGGCCTCCTGCTGCTCTTCGTCCAGCGACTGCAGGGCGGTGAGCATGATGAGTGTCGCAAAGGGCAGCCACTGCCAGGCGACGATCAGAATGATCGAGAAGAGCGGCGCATTGGCAAGCCAGTCATAGGGCTGCAATCCAAGCGCCTTGGCGAGATGCGCGAAGAGCCCGTTGACCGGGTTCATGAACATGTTCTTCCACACCAGCGCCGCAACCGTCGGCATGACGAAGAAGGGGGCAATCACCAGGATGCGAACGATGCCCTGTCCGTAGATATCCTGGTTCAGGAGCAGCGCAAACGCGATGCCGCCCACGACAGTGATCAGGAGCACGCCGAGCACCAGCAGCAACGTATTGATCAACGCGGAGAAAAAGGCCGGATCGGTTAGGAAATATTTGTAGTTCAGGAAGCCGACGAAGGTTTCCATGCCCGGGCTGAGCAAATTGTAACTCAGCGTCGAAAAGTAGATCGTCATCGCGAGCGGGACGATCATCCACAGGAAGAGAAGCACAACGGACGGTGCGATCATCATTCGCGCTGCGGAGCGGGTGTGTAACGTTGCCATGGCGATGACCGATCCTGTTCAAAGAGGCAGACGGCTGCAAGACAGCTGAGAAAAAGGGGGGTCGCCGACGCAGTTTGGGCATTCGGCGACCCAGATGGGCGGGGAGGTCAAACGCCCCGCCTTCTCAGGAGGTTATCTATTTGATGTAACCAGCCTTGGTCATTTCGCGGGTCGTCAGCTGCTGCGCGCTCTGCAGCGCCTGATCGACCGAGACCTGTCCTGCAAGAGCTGCTGAGAACTGCTGGCCGACGGCCGTGCCGATACCCTGGAATTCAGGGATAGCGACGAACTGGACACCGACGTAGGGGACCGGCTTGACGGTCGGCTTGGTCGGGTCAGCCGCGTTGATGCTGTCGAGCGTCATCTTGGCGAAAGGCGCCGCCTTCTGGTAATCGGCGTTCGCATAGAGCGACGAGCGCGTACCCGGAGGTGCATTCAGCCAGCCTTCCTTCTCGGCGACAAGGTTGGTGTAGTCCTTGCTCGTTGCCCAGGCGACGAACTTTTCAGCCGCTTCGACCTTCTGCGAGCCTGCCGGTATGGCGAGGTTCCAGGCCCAGAGCCAGTTGCCGCGCTTGCCGAGGCCCTTATCCGGAGCCAGAGCGAAGCCGACCTTGTCAGCGACGGTGGATTCCTTCGGGTTGCTGACGAAGGACGCAGCAACGGTCGCGTCGATCCACATGCCGCATTTGCCGGTCTGGAAGAGCGCCAGGTTTTCGTTGAAGCCGTTCGAGGATGCACCGGGAGGTCCGGCTTCCTTCATCAGGTTGACGTAGAAGTTCAGCGTGTCCTTCCACTCCGGCTGATCGAACTGCGGCTTCCACTGCTCATCGAACCAGCGGGCGCCGAAGGAGTTCGACATGGCCGTCAGGAAGGCCATGTTTTCGCCCCAGCCAGCCTTGCCGCGCAAGCAGATGCCGTAGATTTCCTTGTCCTTGTTGGTGATCTTCTTCGCGGCTTCCGCGATGAAGTCCCAGGTCGGCGCGTCAGGCATCTTCAGGCCGGCGGCTTCGAACAGGTCCTTGCGGTACATGACCATCGAGCTTTCGCCGTAGAACGGCGCTGCATAGAGCTTGCCGTCTGCGCTCAGGCCGCTGCGGATTGCCGGCAGCAGGTCGTCGGCATCGTAGTCTGCGCCGAGGTTGTCGAGCGGCAGAAGCCAGCCCTGCTTGGCCCAGATCGGAACTTCATACGTACCGATCGTCAGAACGTCGTACTGGCCACCCTTGGTCGCGATGTCGGTCGTAACCTTCTGGCGCAGGACGTTTTCTTCGAGTGTCACCCACTCGAGATCGATGTCGGGGTTCTTCTTCTTGAAGTCATCCGTCAGCTTCTGCATCCGGATCATATCGCCGTTATTGACGGTCGCGATTGTCAGCGTTTCGGCCGAAGCCATGCCGGCAAACGCCAGTGCTGAGCAGGCGCCCAGCAGGAGAGTTCTCAATGTCATATCTTCCTCCCAGAAGATGAGTGCGAGCATTCGCTTTGCTCATGGGCAATTACTCGCCTATGGGAGAAAAATGTCAATCACCATTCGTTGCTGCATCAGCGAAGATGTAGGTTATCTACCTGAATTCAAAGGAATATATATTTGCTCACGACCTGAGCAGATACTCGGCAGTGTCCTCATCGGTGATAAGCGCATTGATCTGATGGCCTGTTACAGCAGCCTTGATCGCCTTGAATTTACGCTTGCCCTTGCCGATTCCAATGACGGTCGACCGCTCGCGCGAGGGGATCGACGCAGAGGCCACCCGCTCGTTGATCGGGTTGTCGAGAAGCTTGCCCTCGCCGTCGAATACCCAGCCGCAGATCTCGCCGACAGCGCCGTTGCGCATCAGCTCCATCATCTCGTCCTTCTCCAGGAAGCCGTCGACGCAAAGCGGTCCGTCGATGCCGAGCTCGCCGATGCCGACGAACGTCACGTCCGCCTGCGCGCTGATCTCCAGCGTCGAGCGGACGAGCTGCTGGCTGTGTAAGGTTTCCCGCTCCTCCGCCGACGTCACCAGGACTGGCAGCGGCATCGGGAAGTGCCGCGCCTTCACCGCGTCGGCCATGCTGAAGATGACGTTGTAATAGGCGGCCGAACCGTCGGGCGCGATGTTGCCAGTCAGCGACACAATACGATGGTTGGGACATTCGATGGCGGGCAGCTGATCGACCGCGGCCTTCAACGTTCGCCCTGTCCCGACCGCCAGCACGATCGGATCCGCCCGCTTCAGCCAGCGCTCGATTTCGGCCGCAGCTGCCTCCGCGATGCCGACGGTCGTCGAACTGGAGCCTGGGTCGCTTGGCACGACCTCGACATGCTTGAGGTGGAACTTCTTGCGCACAGCATTGGCGAGTTCGAGGCAGGCGGCGATCGGATGGTCGAGCCGCACCTTGATCAGCCGTTCGGCAACGGCGAGCGACACCAGACGCTGTGCCGATTGCCGCGAAATCCCCATGGAAGAGGCAATCTCATCCTGTGTTCGCCCCGCCACGTAGTAGAGCCATCCTGCACGCGCCGCGTCATCCAGCCGTCCCGAAGTCTCGGATTTTCTTACCATCAAGTCTCTACCATGCTGAAAGGACCGGGCGTAGCCGACCAGAAGATGCATATTGCGGCAGATCAAACCAGAATTCGGGCAAATGTCGAGTGCATTGAGAAATTGCACAGCCTATTTTGACTTGCCGCGCGGTCGCTGGATGCCATCTGCTTGTCATCTTTGTCGATCAAGGCTTGCTTGACCGAGGGTTGAACTGCGAGCTAACTGGCACCGAGGAAAAAACTGTGCGAATTCTGCTGGTTGAAGATGACAGAATGATTGGTGGAGCAGTGCGCGATCACGTCATCGCAGCCAATCATGCCGTCGACTGGGTACAAAATCTCGCCGATGCCGACGCCGCGGCTCGACCTGTCGACTACGGGCTGATCCTTCTCGATCTTCAGCTCCCAGATGGCAGCGGCGTTGAGTTTCTTCGCCGCTTTCGCGAAAGAGGCCTGAAGACGCCCATTATCATCTTGACGGCGCGAGACCAGATCTCGGATCGCATCGACGGACTGAACGCCGGCGCCGACGACTACCTCGTGAAACCGTTCAATCTGGACGAGTTGGAAGCGCGCATCATGGCGGTAGCGCGCCGCTATGACGCCAATCCGCATCCCGTGCTCCGCATTTCCGATATCGAGATCAACCGGCCCCTGCATCAGCTCTCTGTGGCCGGCGAAACGATCATCCTGACGAGCCGCGAATGGGCGGTGCTAGACCTGTTGACGGCGCGCCCGGGCGCGATCGTTCCGAAGGACCGGATCGAGGAAGCGCTCTATGCGTTCGGCTCGGAGATCGAGAGCAACACGGTCGAGGTCTATGTGAGCCGCTTGCGCAAGAAGATCGGCAAGGACAGGATCCGCACGGCACGCGGCATCGGCTACACAATCGGATGAAGATGAAACGCGAACGCAGCATCACCGGCCCGCTTATTCTTGCTCTGACGACCGTCATGGTCGTCTTCTGGCTTGCTGCGATCGGCCTCAGCTTTCGGGTGATGCAGCATGAGTTCGATGAGATTTTCGACGGCGCCCAGCAGGAGACGACCGAGCGCCTGCTGGCTCTGATCCTCGACGATCTGAACCAGAGTACGAAGATCGATCCGCACGCCATGGCGATGTTCGACGCTGCGGCCAGACGCGAGTATCTGACCTATCAGGTACGCGACGCCAGCGGCAAGGTCGCGTTGCGCTCGAATGATGCGCCGGCCGAGCCCTTCGAGGCGCCGCTTCGCATGGGGTTTCACGACACGCCGACGGCTCGAATCTATACCGAGATGACAGCCGACGGTTCTCTGTTCCTGCAGGTGGCCGATCGGTTCAAGAACCGGCGCGAGGCGGTGCGCGAAAGCACCGTGACACTGCTCATCCCTTTGGTGGCGCTCATTCCCGCCAGCATTTTCGCGATCTGGTTCATCGTCGGGCGCGCGCTGCGACCGATCGAGACGCTTCGGCGAGATATCGGGACGAAGGACAGTGGCAACATGGCGGAGGTCGACGGCCAGAAGCTGCCGGTCGAACTACGGCCGATTGCGCGATCGGTTAACCTGCTCCTCGGGCGCCTGCGCGCTGCCCTCGAAGCGGAGCGCGAATTCACCGCCAACAGCGCGCACGAACTGAGAACGCCGATCGCCGGCGCGCTTGCACAGGCTCAGCGCCTCATCGAGGAACTGCCGCCCGGCGCAACGCAGGATCGCGTCCAATCGGTCGAGGCTTCGCTGGTCAATCTCGGCCGTTTGGCAGAAAAGCTTTTGCAGTTGTCACGCGCGGAGGCCGGCATCGGTGGGAGCTCAAATACGGTCGACCTGCGTCCGGTCCTGGACATGGTCGTCACCGACTTCCAGCGCGACAGCCGCACGAATGGTAGGCTTCAATATTCCGCGGCGCCGGACGCAAAGCTCGTCCGCAACGCAGACATGGATGCCTTCGGCATCGTCACACGAAACCTGATCGAGAATGCCTTGCTGCACGGCGATCCGGACCTGCCGGTCAACGTCAGCCTTGAAAGCGGCGGCATCATCCGCGTCATCAACGGCGGACCGCTGGTTCGCGAGGCCGACATGGCGAGTCTGAAAAAGCGCTTCAGTCGCGGCAAGACGACAGCGTCCGGTTCCGGGCTCGGACTGGCTATTGCCGACCGTATCGTCTCCCAGATGGGCGGCACGCTGGAGTTGTCGTCGCCGGCGACCGGCGCAAAAACTGGCTTCGAAGCGAAAATGACGCTTCCAGCCTAGCCAGGATTTTGGCTTGCAAAACCGGCGGAAGGATGCGAGCAGACGCAGACGCCATCCAAACCAGCAGAACCCGAATGATCATCTCTTTCGACATCGGCGGCTCCGCCATCAAGGGCGGCGTGGCACACTCCGAAGCCGACATCAGGCCACTCGGCCGTCGCCCGACCCCCAAGGACGATTTTGCTGCTTTCGTTGACACTTTGCGCGCCATCATAGCAGAAACGGGCGAGCAGCCGAGGCGCCTGGCCTTCTCGATCGCCGGCGTGGTCGATCCTGACACGCAGCGGCTCACCTGCGCCAACATCCCCTGCATCCACGGCCGCAATCTCGCCGCCGACCTCGAAGCCGAACTCGGATTGCCGGTGTTGATCGCAAATGACGCCGACTGCTTCGCCATGGCGGAAGCCGATCTCGGTGCCGGACGCGGCCATCGTATCGTTTTGGGTGCCATTCTTGGAACGGGCGTCGGTGGCGGCGTCGTTGCGGATGGCCGCCTGATCAATGCCGCTGGCGGTTTTGCCGGCGAATGGGGCCACGGCCCGGCGCTCGCATCACAGGCAGGCAATCCGCCCGTTGCGATTCCGGCCTATCCCTGCGGCTGCGGCCAGAAGGGTTGCGTCGATACGGTTGGCGGCGCGCGTGGTCTCGAACGCCTGCACAAGACGCTGCATGAAATTGACCTCTCCAGCCAGGAGATCATCGATGATTGGCTGAAGGGCGAGGCCAAGGCGGCGCGCACCATCGACGTCTTCGTCGATCTCGTCGCCTCACCGCTCGCGCTGACGATCAACATCACGGGCGCGACCATCGTCCCTGTCGGCGGCGGGCTTTCCAACGTCGAACCGCTGCTTGCAGAGCTCGACAAGGCCGTTCGGCAGCGCATCCTGCGCAAATTCGATCGCCCGCTGGTGGTGCGCAGCGAATGCCGCGTCGAGCCAGGCCTGATCGGCGCCGGTCTGCTCGGCCTGAAAGCGGAAGCCGATTTCGTCGCTAGCTGAAAAGGTGCCGCGCCATGTAGTCGACGAAGACCTGTATCTTCGGGGCTGGGTAGCGGTTGGCAGGCCATAGAATGCGAAAAGCGCCGACGTCTGCCAGCTCTTCTTCCATCACGGATAGGAGCCGGCCCGAACGGAGTTGTTCGCGCACGGTAAAGAGCGGCAGGCAAGCAAGCCCGATCCCGCTCTCGGCCATATAGATCAACGGCTCCAAGGTGCTCGCGATCGAGGACACGGGCAGATCCAACGGGCCATCGGTCCGGAACGGCCATCGCTCCAGTTTGCCGCTAGAGGGGTACTTGTGATGCAGGCAAAAGTGACGTCGCAAGTCCTTCGGTGCCGTCGGCACGCCCATGCGGGCGAGGTATTCGCTCGAGCCCACGATGCGGTGAGAGAACTTGCCGAGCGTGCGCGTCATCAGACGTGAATCGCTGATCTCGCCGGTTCTAACGACGGCATCGAACCCCTCCTCGATCACATCGACAAGGCGATCGGTAAAATCCAGGTCCAGCTCGATCTCGCGATAGGATTGCATGAAGGCGGTAATCGTCGGCATGAACAACATGCCCGCCAACGGCAGACTGACACGAAGCTTTCCACGCGGCGCCGCCTTCGTCCTCGCCAGCTCGAGCTCTGCGGCTTCGATCTCGCCGGCGATCCGCCGACAGCGCTCGAGGAACATCGCCCCTTCGGGCGTCAGCGTGATGCTGCGCGTGCTGCGATGAAAGAGCCGCACTCCCAACCGATCCTCAAGCCGCGCAATTGTTTTCCCGACAGCCGAGGACGAAATACCGAATTGCTGCCCTGTCCTGGCAAAACTGCGGAGTTCGGCCGCCTGTATGAATATTCCGAGCGCGCCAAAATTATCCAAGCACCCCTCCGATTGCGGACAGAATGGTCCGATCTTATCGGAACATCGTCCCATTTTTCCATAATAGCGACAAGGCTACCACTCTCCCGTTGGCCGAAAACTCGGCCTTGCAACCACGGAGACCCGCATGCCCCAAGACTACGCCGCCGGCTTCAATATCGCGCCCGCCCCCACGACCTTCATCGTCAACGTCATTCACGCCCATCCGGGAAAACAGGACGAGGCTTTCCGGATCATCCAGGACGTCGTTCACTATGTCGCGGAGCGCAAGAAAGGCTTCCTCTGGAGCAACCTTTCAAAAAGCACGGACGGCAAGACCGTCGTCAACATCGAAGCGATCCAGGACGAAGGCAATATCGGCGAGTTTTTCGCCGATCCGGTCTTTCTTGAGAAATTCCGCATGCTCGACAGCGTCTCGACGAGCGAATTCCACGCCTACAGGGTGGATGATCTCGTGCTGCCAAAGCGCGCGAACGCGCAAGGCTGATCTCTAAAAAGCAGAAAGGCGCGGCTTTCGCCGCGCCTTTTGACTTCACTCGGCAGCGACAGCCGGGGGATGGCGATCATCCACCGTGTCGTCATTGGCGTTCGACCGATCGCTTTCGGCGCCAGCCGCCTTCGGCTCCTTGCCGAAAAACAGCGCGTACGCAGCCGGCAGCACCAGGATTGTCAGCACCGTCGCGACCAGAATGCCGCCCATCATGGCGTAAGCCAGCGGCCCCCAGAAGACGCCCCGCGAGATCGGGATCAGCGCCAGGACAGCCGTCAGCGCCGTCAGCATGATCGGGCGGAAGCGCCGGACTGCTGCACCGACGATTGCTTCCTGCCGATGCATCCCCGCCTTGATGTCCTGGTCGATCTGGTCGACGAGGATGATCGAGTTGCGGATGATGATGCCGAGCAGTGCGATCACTCCGAGGATGGCAACGAAGCCGAAGGGTGCGCCTGATATCAGCAAGGCCGCAGCCGCACCGATGATCCCAAGCGGGCCTGTCGCCAGTACGAGCATCGCCTTGCCGAAGTGCTGCAACTGCGCCATCAGCAAGAGCACGATGACGACGAGCATGATCGGCGCCTTGGCCGCGATCGACGCCTGGCTTTCGGCGGAGTCTTCTGCACCGCCCTGGATCTCGATGTTGTAGCCGGCCGACAGACTGTCGCGCAGGGACTGCATGTCGGCATACATCTTCATGACGACGTCATTGGACTGCACGCCATCGGGCAGCGTTGCGCGCACGGTGATCGTTGGCAGACGATCACGCCGCCACTCGATGCCCTGCTCCAGAACGGGCACGACCTTGGCAACCTGCGACACTGGGACGAAGCCGCCGAAATCCGTTGGTACATAAACCGAGTTGACGGCAGACAGCAGGGCGCGGTTCGCTTCCGGCTCCCGGGCGACGATCGACACCGTCTCCTCGCCATCGCGGAAGTCGTCGAGCGGTGCACCGGACACGGCTGTCTGCAGCATCTGGCGAACGCGTTGCGAGGTGACGCCGAGTGCGCGGGCACGATCCTGATCGATTACCAGCTTCATTGCCGGTACCGGCTCCAGCCAGTCGTCGTGGATCGCGCCAAGCAGCGGATTGGCCTGGAACTTTGCCTTCACCTCGTCCGCGATCTTGCGCACTTCCTGTCGATCCGGCCCCATGATGCGCATCTGCACTGGCCAACCCGTCGGCGGGCCGAGGAACAGACGATCCACCTTGCCCCGGATATCAGGGAAGTCTTGCGCCAGGATGGTCCGTAGCTTCACGATCAGCCGTTCACGCGCCGGCTCGTCGTTTGCCATGACCAGAAGCTGCGCGAAGTTCGGATTGCGAAGCTGCTGGTCGAGCGGCAGGAAGAAGCGCGGGGCGCCCTCGCCGATATACGTGGCGACGAATTTCTTGTCCTTGTCGTCCATGATCTTGGCTTCGAGCGCCTTTGCCTGCGTCTCGACTTCCTTGATGCTGGTGCCTTCGGGCAACCAGAGGTCGACGAGGATTTCCGGGCGCGACGACTGCGGGAAGAAGTTCTGCGGGATGAACTGGAATGCCCACAGGCTGGTGGCGAAGGTCACGAGTGTCATCGCGATGACGATGATGCGATGGCGCACGGCCCAGCTGACTGTCGCTCTCAGGCGGTGGTAGAAGCGCGTATCGAAGGCGTCGTGATGCTCGCCCGCATGATGGCGCTGTTTCAGGATCATGTAGCCGAGCCAGGGCGTGAAATAGACCGCGACGAACCATGAGACGACAAGCGCGATGCCGACGACGTAGAAGAGCGTGCGAACATATTCGCCGGCTGTCGATGCAGCAAAGCCAACGGGAATAAAGCCAGCGGTGGTAATCAGCGTGCCGGTCAGCATCGGGAAGGCGGTCGAGGAATAGGCGAAGCTCGCCGCCTCGATCTTCACAAGACCTTCCTCGAGTTTTCGCTCCATCAGCTCGACGACGATCATGGCGTCATCCACGAGCAGGCCGAGCGCAATAATCAGGGCGCCGAGCGAGATGCGCTGCAGGTCGATGCCGAGCTCGTACATGATGGCGAAGGTCGCGGCCAGCACGAGTGGGATAGCGATCGCGATAACGAGACCTGAGCGCCAGCCAATAGACAGGAAGGACACGATGAGCACGATGATCAGCGCTTCGCCGAGCGCATGCATGAACTCGCTGATGGCATCGGTGACGACGTCGGGCTGGTTGGAAATCTGGTCGACGGCCACGCCGTAGGGCAGCGATTCCTCGAAGCGCTGATAGGTCGCTTCGACATCCTTGCCGACATCGGTCACCTTGAAGCCCCTGGCCATGACGACGCCGACCTGGACGCTCTCGTGACCATTGAAGCGATACTTGCGCTGATAGGGATCTTCGAGGCCGGAATAGACGGTGGCGATATCGCCGAGGCGCGTCACCTGGTTGCCGGCCTTTAGCCGCAACTCGCGGATGTCCTCCGCCTTCGTGACATCACCTTCGACGGAGATGCGCACCGAACGCGTGCCGGTATCGACCGATCCGGCCGGATCGACGCTGTTCTGCCCCTTGATTGCATTCTGCAGGTCGAGCACGGTCAGGCCGCGTTCAGCCAGCGCCTTCGAGGAAACGTCGATGTAGATTTTCTCGGGTTGGTCGCCGATGATCACCGCCTTCTCGACGCCGGGCGTCGTCAGCAGCATGTCGCGCGCCTGGATGGCAAACTTCTTCAACTCGGGATAGCTGTAGCCATCGCCGCTGATCGAATGCAGCGTGATGTAAGTATCGCCGAACTCGTCGTTGAAATAGGGCCCGAGCAGCCCTTCCGGCAGCTCATTGGAGATGTCGCCGACCTTCTTGCGCACTTGGTAGAAGGCGTCGGCCACCTGCGCACTGTTGGTATCGCCTTTGACCTGCAGGGTGATGATGGCGCTGCCAGCCCGCGTATAGGATTTAACCCAGTCGATATGCGGGGTTTCCTGCAGCTTGCGCTCGATCTTGTTGACGACCTGGTCTTCCATTTCCTGGATGGAGGCACCCGGCCATATGGCCTGCACGACCATAACGCGGAAAGTGAAATCCGGATCTTCCTTCTGACCCATCCGCATCAAGCCGAGCACGCCGGTGATGAGGATCAGCCCAAACAGGAAGCGCGCAATGCTCGGGTGGCCGATGGCCCAACGCGACAGGTTGAAGGGACGCTTCTCGGCGGTGGAGTTGTCCATGATCGTGTCCTCTCCTGGCCGGGCTCTAGCGAATGATGTCGCCGGTTTCGGCTTGCGCCGACTGCTGTTCCGGCAGCTTGATCTTGAGGTTCTCGGTCATGAACTGCGTGCCGGCTGAGACGACGAGATCGCCAGTTTTCAGACCGTCGGCGACATGGACGCCGCCGCTGGTGAAGTCCGCGACCTTGATTTCACGGGCATGGACGGTTGACGCATTGCGATCGACGACCCAGACAATCTTTTTGCCGTCCCTTTCGGCAAGTGCACTCAGCGGAATGGCAAGGTTGGTCTCGGCATTGCCAATGGCGGCCTCGATCGTCGCCGTCATGCCGAGCAGCACGCGATCGTCGGTCGGAAGGCTGACGCGAACCGAGAAAGTCCGCGACTGCGCATCGGCACTGCCGGAAACCTCACGCACCTTGCCGTCGAGCACCAGCTTGTTGTCTGACCAGAAGCTGGCCTTGACCGTCTTGCCGGGCTTGAACTGCGCAATGTCGTTTTCCGGAACGGCGATCTGCACTTCCTTTTCGCCGTCGAGCGCGACGGTGACGACAGGCGTGCCTGCCGCGACAACAGCGCCAGTGTCGGCGCTGATCGACGTTACGATACCATTCCGGTCAGCCTTGAGCTCCGTATAGGTGACCTGGTTCTTGGCCTGATCGAGTGACGACGCTGCGGCATCGCGTGTCGAAACCGCTTGATCGTAGCTGAGCGCGGCCTGCTCCATCTGTGACTTTGCCGTGACGCTCTTGTCATAAAGCTGTTGGGCGCGCTTGTTGGAAAGGTCGGCGGTCGCCACACCCTTTTCGGCAGCGGCGAGATTCGCCTCGGCGGTCTTGACCGCCAATTCGTAATCGGTCGGATCGATTTCAGCGAGCAGATCGCCAGGCTTGACGCGATCGCCGATGTTGACACGACGGTCGGTGATCTTGCCTGCGACGCGGAAGCCAAGGTTCATCTCGACGCGGGCCTTCACCGCACCGGAATAATCCAGCGCACGCGTATCGCCAGCCGCGGTAATTTCCACCACCTTGACCGGCCGGATGATCTCTTCGGTCTCGGCCTTCTTCTCCTCGCTGCAGCCGGATACGGCGAACGCAACGGCGCCAAGGAGCGCAAGACTGACAAAGGACGGCAACTGGACTGTCTTCAGCGAAATCATCTTTCGCACTCCTGAAATCGGTTATCGGTTGATCTGCGGGCCCTTGCCGCGTGTTATTTTTTCAGTGCCCTGATCGTGAATTCGACCAGTTCATCGACGGTGGCGCGGTTGGTCTTGGCGAGGCATTGCGCCACCATCTGCGGATGGCAGAGGCTGATGGTTGCGGCCCCGAAACAGCGGGAGGCGACATCCGCGTCCTGCTCGGCAAACTCGCCAGCTGCGATCCCTTCACGGATCACATCAGCCAGCAATTCATGAATGCTGTCGACGTGCTTCTCGATGACGTGCCAGTCGCGCTCGATGGCGACGATGACCATCTCATGCACCTTCTCCTGGTCGAGCATGGTCTCGACCGTCATCTGGTATTGGCCCTGCACGAAGCGGCGCAGCCGATCGGAAGCGCTGATCGGCAAGTGGCAGGCGTCGTAGGCCATCTGATAGCTCAAGGCGAGCATGCGGCCGCAGATCGCCTGGTGGATCTCCACCTTCGAGGCAAAGAAACGGTAGACGTTGGCCGGCGACATGCCGAGATCGCGGGCGATATCGGCAACCGTCGTCTTTGAGTATCCGTAGTGACGGAAAAGCCGCTCGGCAGCGTCGAGAATGCGCGTCACATTCTCCTGACGTGCTAGTTCGATCGTGTTCTCCGCAGCATCGTTGATCAATTTTCACGCACCTTGCTTACGACTGACGATTTTTGAATTTCGTCAGTCGTAAAATATCAATCGTAATATGTCAAGGTTTTCGTGCGTTGAGGAGCGGAACGATTGGACGCGCCAATGCGATCCCACCACCGCCTAACTCCAGCGATGGCGTTGGGTTGCCAGATCGCAATGGAATGCTCGATGCGGCAGGGCGCGCGATACCGCACCGCCGCCCTACGCCGCGGCGCAACTGCTTTGAGATAAAGCGGGACTTGAGAAACCAGGCAGACGACAAGGTGCCGACACCTATGCACGGCACTTGGTCTAATCCGTCGGGCTCAGGAGAGCTTGACGTCCAGCGAGATCGGAACAGCCGAGAGCGCCTTCGAGACCGGGCACCCGGCCTTGGCCTTGTTGGCGAGTTCGACGAAGGTCCTTTCGTCCGTATTGGGAACCGTGCCGGTCAGCGTAAGATGGATCGCGGTGATCGCGAAGCCGCCTTCCACGCTCTCGAGCGTCACCTTTGCCGTCGTCTCCATATCGGTCGCCTTGAGGCCCGCTTCCTCCAGAATGAGCGACAGGGCCATCGTGAAGCAGCCGGCATGGGCCGCTCCGATCAGTTCCTCCGGATTGGTCCCGGGAATACCTTCGAAGCGGCTCGAAAAACCGTAGGGATAGTGCTTGAGCGCGCCGCTTTGGGTGGAAATCTGTCCCTTGCCGTCCTTCAGTCCGCCGGACCACTGCGCTGAACCTGTACGATTGATCTGCATGCCGTTCTCCTATCTGGGTTAGAGGAAGCTGAAAGAAGCAATTCGCCTCTTTAACGCGATATAATCCTCTATCGGCAGAAGGCGACAACGCCGTGAAATTTCTTCCGGGCAGCGATAGGCAAAAGGCGATCAGATCTCGATGCGCGCCGTGTCGAGCGTGTAGAGTTCTTGCGCGCGCTTGACACCGCGGAGTGCGTAACGACCGATGCAGGCCAGCGCGCCGCGCTCGCCTTCCGGGATCGTCGCCGCAAACTCCGACGACATCAGTACGTTGAGATCGACCGATCGGCACATGGAGGCGATCCGGCTAACCTCGTTCACAGCAGGCCCGATGACGGTAAAGTCCAGCCGCTCGCGGCTGCCGATATTGCCGTAGAAGACATCGCCGATGTGCAGGCCGATATAGACCTCCGTCGTTGGCCGCCCCTCGAGCGCGCGTTCGTCGTTCAACGCCTTCAGCTTCTGCCGCAGCAATCGCTCGGCCCGCAACGACGCGCAGCAGGCATCTGCCGGCTCGTCCCCCTTGAAGATTGCCAGGACCCCGTCGCCGATCAGCTTCAACACGTCGCCGCCGGCCTCGTGGATCGCTGAAATGACGACATCGCTGTAGGCATTCAGCATCGGCAGGATTTCTTCCGGCGGTGCGCTGTCGGATATCTTGGTGTAATTCAGAAGATCCGAGAACCAGAGAGCCGCCGAGATCCGCTCCGACTTCCCACGCGTGATTTTGCCTTCCAGCACCTGCCGCGCGGCATCATCGCCAAGATAAACCTCTGCAATCGTCCTCGCGATACGCGCCAGCGCAATGCACTTGATCGCAAGGGCCAGTACCGGCACCAGCTTTCGCAGGATAATGAGATCCTGATCCGAGAACCCTTCGGGATGGCGCGTCGCGAAGTGAGAGAAGAAGCAATCCATCTCGCCGATCGTGCCTGCCTTGGCGAACCGGTGGACCATCGCGACAAAATCGGTATGGCCCTGCTCGAGCATCGTGTCGAGCATGACGAAATCGGTCGGATCGCCAAAGCCGATGCGCCGTCTGACCTCGTTCTCTTCTCCGGCCCAAAGATAGTAGAAGGCGGAGCGTTGCCAGCTGTCCAGCGCAGCTCCATCGCTCGAGGGTCCATACTCGAATTCGGTCTCGATCTCCTCCCGGCTATCCCAGCGAAACGCCCGGCCCTCGTGGACGGGATGCAGCGTATCCATCAGCGCCATGCCGCGATCGAGCGGAAGACCGCGCTCGCGGCAAGCATTGCAGAAGCCGGTCAGCAGCTCTGCCTCGGAGGCACCTTTCAGACCCTGCTCCGTCAGCCAGGCCGCAATTGTCCCTATATCGCTGTATTCCATGCCGTTTCCCTCGCTGGTGCGAAAGCTGTATCGCGATTTTGCCGGCAAGGGAAAGACAAAGCTCAGCCCGTCGCAGGCATGTTGTAAGGTGTGACAATTTCCACCGACGACAATGCCGAAGGCGCAATTCCGCCTCTGACCGAGCGACCCATCACGGCGCGGAAGGCCGAACGGGCGTCCGTGCGCAGATCGTGATGCAGCACGAAGCCGATCTTGTGGGCGGCAAGCAGCGCGCGATTGTCTGCATCAAGGTCATGCGCCACGAAAACATGGACCGGCCGTTGCGCGGCTTCGAAGGCAGCAAGCACCGCCCGGTTTCCGCCGCCGATCGAGTAGACCGCGTTGATTGCCGGATCCGCCGCGATCGCCTGCACGACCAGCGTTCTCGTCGCCGCGTCCGTGCCATGCCCTTCACTGATTTCGGTCACGCCGATCAGCGGATAACGTTCGCGCAGCACACGGCGAAAGCCGATCTCGCGCTCTTCCTCGCCGCGAAAGCGACCGCTGGAAAGTGTCACGAGGACGCGCCCCGGCGCTCCCCCGAAATGCTCACCGATGAGATAGGCCGCCGTCTCGCCGGCCGCCCGGTTGTCCGCACCCGCGTAAGCGCTGCGTGACGAATTCGGCAGGTCCGTCACCAGCGTCACAACAGGAATGTCCGCTTCGGTTGCGCGCGCCACGGCCGCGACCATCTCTGGAACATCAGGTGCCTTCAAAACGATGCCGTTCGTGCCGCGCAGCCGGATCCGGTCAATCAGTTGCACCAGCTCGGCCTGCTTCATGACCTCGGCGAAATGGAAACGGCACCGAAACACTGTCGGCAGGAACGTCGCAACCTCCGCTTCGAAGGCGTCGCGAACCGCGGTGCTGAACCGTTCCGGCGTTTCCATGACAACATCGATTGCGAGTTTTCGTCCGCTCACCTCTCCGCCGATCTGCTGCTTCTCCAGCTCGGCAATCGCTGCCTGAACCCTTGACATCGTCTGGAACCGAACCCCGCTCCTATTGTTAAGGACGCGATCCACGGTCGCCGTGCTCAAGCCGGCCTGAAAGGCGATATCCTTGACGAGAAACCGATGTGCCACGCTGTCCGTCTTTGATGCTTTTTTGATGGATTCCTGATCTATAACACACCGGTCGGCGGCGTATAGTGCCCTCATCGGAAGGGAGGAGTACCTGATGAAAACCGACAACCTACAGAAACCGCGCGCCGACCGCGTCTGGCTGACCGAGGAGGCCTGCGATCTTAGCGATTTCCGCAAGCTTGCCGAGAAGACAACGGCTCTGGCCGACTATCCGACGGCAGCGGCCGTGGAAAAGAACATTCTGATTTATGACAGTGGCAAAGTCTTAGCAGCGATCGCCAGCCCCGACGGCCGCAGAGCGGTCCTCGCCGAGATATGCGCGGCCTTCGGTGAGGGCCCCGGCGTCGTCGTTTTCAAGCGCGCCTACAGGGATACGAGCGTCATCGACCGCGCCAGCGCAATATTCGACGAGATCATCGAGGAGCAGCATCGTACCGCAACTGGAGGCGGCGATCACTTTGCCAAGCCGGGAGCCAACGACCGCATCTGGAACTCGCTGGAAAAGCACTGCCTCGCCGATCCCGAAAACTTCGCCGAATACTATGCAAATGCCATCGTCGCGATCGCGAGCGAAGCCTGGCTCGGCCCGAGCTATCAGATGACCGCACAGGTCAACCGGGTTAATCCGGGCGGCGCGGCACAGTCCGCTCATCGCGACTACCATCTGGGCTTCCAGTCTTCCAAGGTGATCGAGCAGTTCCCGGCGCATGTGCACAGGCTCTCGCCAGTGCTGACACTGCAGGGCGCGGTCGCCCACTGCGACATGCCGCTTGAAAGCGGCCCCACGCTCTTCCTGCCGCATAGCCAGACCTACGAGCCGGGTTACCTCGCCCTCAAGCGCCAGGAATTCAAAGACTACTTCGAAACGCATCATGTCCAGTTGCCGCTCGAAAAGGGCGACGTGGTATTCTTCAATCCGGCCCTCTTCCACGCAGCCGGTACCAACCGCTCGACCAACATCAAGCGCGTGGCCAATCTGCTGCAGGTCTCCTCCGCGTTCGGCCGCGCCATGGAGACGGTCAACCGTGAGCGCATGAGCGCCAGGCTATTCCCGGCATTGAAGAGGATGAAGGGCAATCTGTCCGAAGGCGAGATCGGCAACGCCGTCGCCGCCTGCGCAGAGGGCTATTCCTTCCCAACCAACCTCGACCGCGACCCACCGATCGGTGGCCTTGCCCCGAAGACGCAAGCGCAGCTGATGCATACGGCACTGCAGGAAAATTGGGACGATGCGAGGTTCACCTCGGCACTGGCGCAACAGAGCGAGCGGCGATTAAGCTGACGCATAAGCATTGACGAATTCTGCTCCCGGTGCCTCTCGCTTCGGGAGCTTTTGGCATATGGCCCATCATTCAAAGGAGGAACGCATGACAACAGACCATAGCCGCCTCGACGGCAAGATCGCAATCGTAACCGGCGGCACGCAGGGGCTCGGGGCAACAATCGCCCGCCTGTTTGCCGAGCGCGGCGTCAGGGGCCTCGTCATTTGTGGCCGCAACGAGCAGAAGGGCAAGGCGAAGGCCGACGAGATCGCTGCCGCCACCGGCATCAAGGCCGTCTATGTCCAAGCGGATCTCGGGCAGGTCGATGATGCCAAAAACGTCGTTCATGTCTGCGACCAGACCTTCGGCCGCGTCGATGCCCTCGTGAATGCGGCTGCCATCACCGACCGCGGAACCATCCTGGATACCAGCCCGGAACTCTTTGACGCCATGTTCGCCGTCAACGTCCGCGCCCCCTTCTTCCTGATGCAGGAAGCGGTGAAGGTGATGCGTCGTGAGAAGATCGAAGGCACGATCGTCAATATTGGCTCCATGTCGGCCAAGGCAGGGCAACCCTTCATTGCCGCCTATTGCGCCTCGAAGGGTGCCTTGGAAACTTTGACGAAGAACACGGCATACGCACTGCTGCGCAATCGCATCCGTGTCAACGGCCTCAACATCGGCTGGATGGCGTCCGAGGGCGAAGATCGCATTCAGCGGGAATTTCATGGCGCACCTGCCGACTGGCTGGAAAAGGCGGCTGCCGGCCAGCCTTTCGGCCGCCTGGTGGATCCTGAGGAAGTGGCCCGCGCCTGCGCCTATCTCTCCTCGGCGGAATCCGGCCTCATGACCGGATCCATGATCTGCTTCGACCAGTCGATCTGGGGCGCCTACGACGGCTCGCCGCACCCGGACACAGCCCTTTGAAAAAATGCAGAGCCCGACGCTTTTGCGGGCGCCGGGCTCTGGAACACATTGCCGTTTACGTTTACGAAGAGCGTCACATCGCTTTGGGAGGAGCTGACCCGTGTCAGAAGATGCGCTCTATGACATCCGTGACGACCGTTTCCGCGGCTTGATCGCCGGCAGCGCCCGGCTGGAGGAACTCTATACCGGCTGCCGTTGGTCCGAAGGCCCCGTCTGGTTCTCAGACCTGAATTGCCTGATCTGGAGCGATATCCCCAATGAGCGGATGATGCGTTGGGTGCCCGATGGCAATGTCTCGGTTTTCCGCTCGCCATCCAACTACGTCAACGGCAACACCCGCGACCGCCAGGGCCGATTGATTTCCTGCGAGCACGGCGGCCGGCGCGTCACCCGCACCGAGTTCGACGGCCGCATCACCGTGCTGGCCGAAAGCTATAACGGCAAGCGTCTGAACTCGCCAAACGATGTCGTCGTCAAATCGGACGGCTCGATCTGGTTTACCGATCCGAGCTACGGCATCATGTCCGACTACGAAGGTCACAAGGCGGAACCGGAGCAGGAAACGCGCAATGTCTACCGCATTGATGCCCCCACCGGCGAGATCGAAGCGGTCGTCACCGATTTCATCCAGCCCAACGGCCTTGCCTTCTCGCCTGATGAAAAGCAGCTCTACATCGCCGATTCCGGCTCTTCCAATCATGAAGTCCCGCGCCACATCCGCGTTTTCGACGTCGTCGACGGCAAAAAGCTGACGAACAGCCGGTATTTCTGCTCGATCGACAGCGGCGTGCCGGATGGCTTCCGTTTCGATGTCAGCGGCAATCTCTGGACGAGTGCAGCCGACGGCGTTCACTGCTTTGCGCCCGACGGCACGCTGCTCGGCAAGATCAAGGTGCCGCAAACGGTATCGAACATCGCCTTTGGCGGCGTGAAAAAGAACCGGCTGTTCATCACGGCCACCCAATCGCTGTATTCGATCTACACCACGACCAACGGCGCACAATATCCATAGGGTCAGTATCGCGCGCGCCATCGAACCAGGACGTCAGCGCGCCTACGGAGCTAGGCATTCCATCCAGAAAGAATCGTCGATGTTCGAGTTTTCCCGCGCCCGCAACCGGCGCCAATCCATCTGCAACGCTTTTTTCATGGGAGCCTGAGATGCGTTCGGTCGTCTCTTTCAACGAAAGCTGGAGTTTTCACGAGGGTTTCGGCCAGCGTCTACTTGAGGACTTCGATGGCACGGCGACCGTCAGGCTGCCTCATACGGCCGTTGAGCTGCCGTTTAACTACTTCGATGAGAAAAGCTACCAGCGGGCATTCACCTATCAGAAGATCCTGCGCTGGATGCCGGAGTTTGAGGGCCGCGAGGTTTCGCTCGTCTTCGACGCCGCCATGGCCGATGCCGTCGTCTACCTGAACGGCGAAGAGATCATCGCTCACAAGGATGGCTACACGCCCTTCGAAGCACGCTTCACCGGCAGATTGGTGATGGGCGACAATCTGATCACCGTGAAAATCGACGGCAGCGAAAATCCTGAGATTCCTCCCTTCGGCGGCCGCATCGACTACCTGACCTATGCCGGGATCTACCGCGACGTCTGGCTGAAGGTCACCGACCCGATCTCTGTCGGCAACCTCAAGATTGAAACCCACAACGTGCTGGCAGAGGAAAAGTCGGCAAGCGTGCGCGTCGATCTTGCCAATCCACAGCAGCTTTCGTTCCTGGGCTCGGTATCGGCGTCGCTGAAGGATGCTGACGGACGCCTGCTTGCCACGGCTTCCGCAGAAACCACCGGTGAAGACCTTACGCTCTCCTTCGATGGCCTGACCGGCCTATCGCTCTGGGACATCAGCGATCCTGCGCTCTACGAAGTCACCGTCGAATTGAAGACAAGCCATGGTTCGGACCGCGTCTCGTCGCATTTCGGCTTCCGTACCGCGGAATTCACGCCCGAAGGCTTCCTGCTCAACGGCCAGCCGCTGAAACTGCGCGGCCTCAATCGCCACCAGGCTTTCCCCTATGTCGGTTATGCCGCGGGCAGATCGGCCCAGGAGCGTGATGCCGATATCATGAAGTCGGTGCTGAAGTGCAATATCGTCCGCACGTCGCATTATCCGCAATCGAAGTGGTTCCTCGACCGGTGCGATCGCATCGGCCTCCTCGTTTTCGAAGAGATCCCAGGGTGGCAGCATATTGGCGATGAGGAGTGGCAGCAAGAATCGATCCGCAACGTCCGGCGCATGATCGAACGCGACTGGAACCACCCTTCGATCATCATCTGGGGCGTGCGCATCAATGAGTCGCAGGACAGCCACGACTTCTACGTCGAGACGAACCGGCTTGCCCGTGAACTCGACCCGACACGACAGACCGGCGGCGTCCGCTACATAACGGACAGTGAACTGCTCGAAGACGTCTACACGATGAACGACTTCATCCTCGGCAACGAGGAACTCCCCGGCAACAACCGCCCGCGCACGGCGCTTCGCCCGCAGCAGGAGGCCACCGGCCTGTCGCGCAAGGTGCCTTACATGATCACCGAGTTCGGTGGCCACATGTATCCCACCAAGATCTACGACCAGGAAGCCCGGCAGGCCGAGCATGTCCGCCGCCACCTCGAAGTGCTGAACGCCGCCTATGGCGATCCGGATATCGCAGGCGCGATCGGCTGGTGCATGTTCGACTACAACACCCACAAGGACTTCGGCTCCGGCGACCGCATTTGCTATCATGGCGTCATGGACATGTTCCGCGAACCGAAGTTTGCGGCCTATGTCTATGCCAGCCAGTGCGATCCTTCCGAAGAGATCGTCATGCAGCCGGTCACCTTCTGGGCGCGCGGCGAGCGCAACATCGGCGGCGTGCTGCCACTGATCATCCTGACCAACTGCGACGCGGTCGAACTGCGCTACGGCTCTGTGACGAAGCGAATCGGGCCCGACCACGAGAACTATCCGCACCTGCCGCACCCGCCTGTGGTTCTCGACCACCGTCATTTCACGCCTGATGAGCTTGGCACATGGGGCCTCGAGTGGATCGACGGCGAATTCACCGGCTACATTGACGGCGAACCTGTCGCCAGATTGACGCTTGCCGCCGACCCGCTGCCGACGACGCTGCAGATCGTTGCCGACAGCACGACGCTGAAGGCCCGCGAGCGCGACACGACCCGTGTCATCATCCGCGCGCTTGATCAACAGGGGCAACGCCTGCCCTTCATGAATGAGAATGTTACCCTGCAGGTCGACGGGCCGGCAAAGATTGTCGGTCCGGCATCGGTTCCGCTACAGGGCGGCACGGCCGGCTTCTGGCTGGAGGCGACCGGGCTGACGGGTGCGATAAGCGTTCATGCAAGCTGCAGTCGCTTCCCAGAGGTCAAGCTGGAGCTGACGGCCGTCTAAGGTCACTGCGGATACGCCAAACCGTCGGGCGGGGCGTGCCGCGAACCAACTATACCGGCTGCACCGACCGGACCGTACCGTTGTTATCGACGATGCACGAGAATTTCTTGCCGCCGGCATCGAGGTCGACGCCGAAGGTGCCGTCGGGCAATTGGCGAGAGGCGGTGGGCAACACCTTGGCGTTCGCACCGGCAACCCCAGCCGCGGAATTGGCGCACAGCAGCTGCAGATCCGCTGGCGCGGTCTGCAGCGTTGTGCGCGCCATGCTGTCAGGCGCCGGTGGCGTCGGCGTGCAGGCACCAAGCAGGGCCGCACTTGTCATTGCCGCCATCATTCGGCCGATCGAAATCTTCTTCGCGGTGTTTTTCCACAAAACCCTGTCCCCCGACTAGCGTGATTTGTTCGCTTTCCGGCGCTGAGCCGGCCCATTTTCAAACGCCCTTGTAGAGTGCAGCCCCCTGCATCAGCACAATGACCTTGGCGCCGATCTTGATCCGTGACGCAAGGTCTACGATGTCGTTGTTGTTCATGCGGATGCACCCGGACGACACATCGAGCCCGATCGTCCAAGGCTCCGCTGTCCCATGGATACGATAGATGGTGTCCTGGTCGCCTTCGTAGAGGTAGAGCGCCCTGGCACCCAGCGGATTTTCCGGTCCACCCGGCATCCCGGCCGCCCACTTTGCCGCATTCGGGTCGCGCGCCACCATCTCGGCCGGCGGCGTCCAGGTCGGCCATTCCGCTGTCCGGCCGACACGCACGATCCCGGCCCATCCGAAGCCTTCGCGGCCAACGCCGATGCCATAGCGGATTGCCTGACCGCCAGGCTGGGTGAGGTAGAGGAAATGCTGGTTGCCATCGATGATGATCGTTCCCGGCGGCTCGGCGGTCCTGAAGGGAACCGTCTGCATTCGGAATGCTTCCGGCGGCTGATTGTTGCGCGCGTAATACTGGCGGGCCTTCTTCTTGTCGTAATCAACCCAGGTGTGCGTCTTGGAATCATAGATCTGCGTCTGTGCCCACGCGGCAAGCGGGCCAACGCACGCTGCGGCCGCAAGCAGCGCCAAGGTCAGCTTGCGCACCCGCGTGGCCTCTTTCGCCTTCACTGGAAATCCGGGCTTTGCTGTCATTTTTTCGCCCACCCATCTACGCGCTTTGCGTTGTCGGCGACCCATTTTGTCGCGTAGTCGAGTGGCGGTATACGCTCGACTTCGAGCGCATAGCTCATCGCCGTCGCTTCCTCTGGCGACAGATCGACCTTTTCCAGGAACGCGGCGATATCGGGGTGCTTCTTCTCGAAAGCCGCTGCGTATCCGATGCGGAAATTGGCCGTGTCCCAGGCCGTCGATGCCGAGGACTTGGTGATCCAGAGTGGATCGTTTGGACCGACGAGCTTCCACTTGCTGGCATCGTGCGGAGGCTCGGCAAGGCGGACGATCTTATGCAGGTCAAAGATGAAATGCGGCGCGTAACACGCAAAGACCAGCGGCTGGTTCGTCGCGATCGCGATATCCAGCCCCGCCATGGCAACTTCCTCTTCCGACTCGACCAGCGTCAGGTTTTTCGCATAGCCGTAGGTATTTGCCCGGACCCGCTCGATCCCGGTCGAAGACCATGTCGGTGCGCCGAGCCACATCTCGCCTTTACCGTCACCGTCGGTATCGAGAATCTTCGTCTTTTCCGGATCGCTGAGATCAGCGATCGTCTTCAGGCCCTTTTTTGCGGCAGCCGGTGTTGCGCAGATGCCCTGCCAAGCCGGCACGCCACGCTTGGCGAGAACCACGACGCCCTTTTCCGTCACGAACCGCTTGATGACGTCTTCGAGATTGGGTTGCCAGACCTCTGGGTGGATATCCACCGTGCCCTTCTCGAGGCCGTTGAACGCAAGTAGCGTGCCCATTTCCTGCACATCGGCATTGAGCCCGAACTCCTTGCCGATGCTGACCTTGAGGATGTTGGCCGTCGCCTGTCCCGAAGGCCAATTCGGCATCGCGATCACGAGGTCGGCGCAAAAGGCAGCACTGCTCATCGTAAGCGTTGCGGCGAAAACGGATGAAAAGAGCCCTGAACATGCTACGCGCTTCGCCATGCCTGTCCCCCAAACATGCGATAAAGGATCGTAGATATGCACGTCACACTTTGCACGCGAAGATGCATAAAGCTTTCACATCCGTCAAGTCGAGTTGACGTTCCCGCCTGCGCCTAACGGAGGCAGCCGTCGTCCGCCCAAGCCTTCACGCGCGCAGCCGTCGTGGCGAGATGATCGCCGACTGAGAAGCCGGAAATCTTCTTGCGCGGCGCAAGATCGTGGTCGCCGTCCTCGAGCCAGAGGACTGATATTGCAGCGGAAAGCGGATAGGTCGCCACCTCTTGGCGCGTGCCGAATTCGTCGCGTGTCCCTTGGCAGATAAGCGTCGGCGTGCGCAGGTTCTTCAGATGCGCCGTGCGCAACTGTTGCGGCTTGCCGGGTGGATGGAAAGGGTAGCCAAGGCACAACAATCCACGGACCGTCCCTTGCTCGTAGAGGTCGTCTGCCACCATGCTCGCCACTCGGCCACCCATGGATTTGCCGCCGATAATCAGCGGCCCGTTGCTCGCGAGCGCCTCGACCGCCTCCAGATATTCGGGGATCAGGGTCTCGGCCTTCGGCGGTGGCTTTCGCGCATCGGACGTCCGGCGGGCAGCCATGTAGGCGAACTCAAAGCGTGCAACGCAGAACCCGACCGCAGCAAGCGCGTCTGCGGCTGCTGTCATGGACTTCGAGTCCATCGGCGCGCCGGCACCGTGGGCAAGCATGATGGTGGCCGGTGGATTGTCCGGGCCGGTGATCAGAAACTTCTCGCTCATTGCGATGTCATAGCGCAATGAGCCAATTGCCGCCATATCGGACAGGCAGGGTAAATGCGATCAATGGAATCTCGGCATGTCTGGAAGAGCCGAGAATTCTTCGCTGATCAGTTCGCTGAGCGCGACCAATATTTCTTTACGGGAGAAGCCCGAACGCTCGAGCTCGTCGATCATTTGCCCGAGATCCAACTCGAGCTGCCCACGACAGCACGCCACCCGATCAGCAGAAACGAGGAGAATTTCTTCAAGAATCAGCATCGCTTCGCTCCTATTTACAGAAGCAACCTGCGACCGCGCTAAATGTTCCAACGACGCTCAGCAACATTTTCCACTTCGCCAATCGCGGGATTTATTACCGATACATAGAATATTGGCCGGAACGCGTGCGGCAGAGCCTCACCACGGCCGGCCCTTATCCTTGGGAAGCCAGATCTCTACGTCGCTAACGGATGATCCTCTCCGTCCGGGGTGACCAACCGGCAGCTAGTGCTGTCCTTCCTCGACCACCTGTGGTTTCGCCTCGCGTTTGACGCCTTTCGCCTTTTCCCGCAGCCACTGGAAAATCACATAGAGAACGGGGATCAGAAAGATGCCGACGAGTAAGACCCGCGACGGATGCGATGTTCTTTTCTCTTCGATCAGAGCTTGAGTTGCCAGATGCGAGCAGCCGCGACGCTGCCTTCGGATGCGTTAAGTGTTGCCGATCGGATAGCGGCAAAGCCTGGGATGCGCTTCGTGCCGCACCAGCGGCCGTTGTCCGCGAACACTTCGATCGAGCCGGCGTCGACAAAGATGCGAACCTGCTCAGGCTTGGCGCCGGCAGCCAGGTAGCGCGGCGACGGCTTTCCCGTTCCGGCATCGAAAAGGACCGCCAGCCCATCTTCGTCCAGCCGGACACCAAGACTGATCTCGGGATGGTCGAAACTGAGTTCGAAGGATGCTCCGGCTTGCTTGAGGTCAAGCTGAATCTCGACCGCCCCATCGAACAACTCGACGCTCTTGCCGGTCCGCAACCCGTCGTCATCGAGAAGCTTGTGGCGCAGGCCCTCGACTGCCTCGAGGGGCGGCGTCAGAACCGCGCCCCCATCGAGAAGAATGCGCCGCGGCAGTGTCATGGCCGTTGGGAAATCGACGCTCTTGGAAACGTCCGTCCAATTCGCCAGCCAAGCCAGACCGACAGGTCCGTCATGATCGACGAAGGCCTGAAAGGCATAGGCGTCGGATCCGAAGTCGAGTTCCTGCTCAAACTCCGGTTGGAAATGGCGACCATCGAACCGACCAACGGTGATGGACGACATGTTGCGGCGTCCGGTCGCCGCATCGCGGCTGGTCAGGAGGCCGAAAATGAGAGCCCAGCGCGTCTCGTCGCTTGCGACATCGCCAAGAGGGATCATGCAGGGGCATTCTGCAGCCGTCATGCCAAAGCGATCCTCGCGATGCAGGACGCCGACAAAGCTCCAGCTGCCTTCTGCATCGCGATCAGTCGTCTCATAAAGGAGGATCACGCCGCCGGATTTGTCGCGGCTGCCGAGCATCATCTTCCAGAGGCCGTCCGGCCCCTTGAATACATAGGGATCGCGGAAGTCCAGAGTGAGCCCTAGTCCTTCCGGTCGCACCGGCAGGACAACGGAGGGGTTGCCAACAAAAACCCCGTCTGCGCAGATCGCAGAAAGCTGTATCTGCTCCTCCGGCTTCCGATCCCGCACCTGCTCGGTGAAGAAGACGAGGATCTGCTCGCCGTCCTCTGTCGCAACCGGGATGGCCGACCCGGAAAAAGCTCCTCCGCGGCCGTCGTCACGCATCGAGAGTTCGGCTGCAGGAAACAGGAAGACCGGAAGATGCGTCCAGTGAAGGTAGTCATGCGAGACCGCATGCCCCCAATGCATCGTGTTCCAGCGCAGGCTATGCGGGTAATGCTGGTAGAAAAGGTGCGCTTTCCCCCCGAATCGGCCGAAACCATTGGGGTCGTTCATCCAGCCGAAGGGCGGGCGGAAATGATACCCCGAATGGAGTTGCGGCGGCGCATTTGCTGCCGAGCAGTGAAGCACGCGAATGCCCCCTTCAAGCACGCCTACCGGATCGAAGCTGTAGATCACCGAGACGGCCGTGGCCGATGGCTCATAGCTCAGCACGCATTTTCCACCTGCTGGTAGAACAACTTGCTGGAATTCGAACTCTTCGGTCTTGGTGGAAACCGCCGCGGTGATCTCGACACCCTCGACGGTCACGCCGACAGAAGCCGTAACGCCCGTGATCCGCGCCTTCAGCCAAACGTGGATCACCTCCCCGGCTTGGAGATCGGCACTCACCTTCTCGCGAGACCCCGAGAAACTTCCTGTTTGAATTGTCATCAATCAACCTTTCACGGCAGAGCCGACGAACGAACTCACAAACCAACGCTGGAAAGCGAGGTAGAGAGCGAGAATGGGGATCATCATCAGGACGGAGGCGGCCATGGCACGGTCCCAATAGATGCTGTCCTGGCCAAAGAAGGTGGCGATGGCGACGGAGATCGGACGCGCATAGTCTGTCTGCGTCACGAGGGTCGGCCAGAGATACTGGTTCCAGCTTTCGATCCCCATGAGGATCGAGACGGTGGCAAGCGCAGGCAGGCTGAGCGGCATATAGATCGAGCGATAGATACGGAAGACTGAAGCCCCATCGATCTCCGCCGCCTCGTAGAGCTCCTTGGGTAGCTGTGCGAAGAACTGGTAGAACAGAAAGATGTAGAGGGGGCTCGCGACCCAGGGAAGAATCTGCACGGCGAAGGTGTCGGTCATGCCGGCACGCGACACCATCACCACCAGCGGCATGATGATGCTTTCCTGCGGAATTACGTAGAGAGCGACGACCAGCGCAAGCAAGACGGCTTTGCCGCGCAGTGAACCCCAGGCAAGCACGAAGCCGGCCATGGAGTTGACGACGAGACCGCCGCCGACTGTGACCGCCAGGATCAGCAGCGAGTTGAGAAGATAGCGGCCGAATGCCAGTTCGCCGGAGAAGTGCGCGACTTCCTTGAAGTTGGCGAGCGTCGGATCAGATACCCAGAAGGCACGGAAGCTGCCCATATCCGCCAGAATCTGGAAACGATCGTCTTTCAGGCTCGCGATGAGGAGCATGAACAGCGGCGAGATCACCACCAGGGCGATGATAAAGATGCAGACGGCCTGAACGAGGTGGAATGACGCCTTGCTGGAAGCCCAGGGCTTCACGACGGGCGTCGCTTGGCTTATGACGAGATCAGACATCGAAGCGCCTCAAGAGTTTGCGCTGGATCAGCGCGATTACGAGTACGATGACGAACAAGATGACGGAGACGGCGGAAGCATAGCCGAGCTTCTGTTCCTCGAATCCGGCCCGCACCATGTAGTGCACGACGGTTTCGGTGCTTCCTTTGGGTCCGCCCTGGGTGAGGATGGCGACCTGCGTATAGAGCTTGAACGCCTGGATGGTCGTAATGACAAGCACGAAGACGTGAGTAGGCCGCAGACCGGGCATCGTGACATGCCAGAAGCGGCGCAGTGCGTTCGCGCCATCGATCTTGGCGGCATCATAGAGTTCGTCCGGGATCCCCTGGAGACCGGCGAGGTAGACGATCATCTGGAAGCCATAGGCCTGCCACGCGGACAGCAGCACGATCGAGAACATCGCCCAGTTCGGATCGCCCAGCCAGTCTATCGGCTGGATCCGGCCGCCGGACAGGAAGCCGACGATCTGGTTGAACGGTCCGCTCGGGTACTGGAACAGAGTGCCCCAGATGACGCAGACGACAACCATGGAGGTGATTGCAGGCAGGAAGAACATGCCGCGCAGGAGATTGCGACCGGGTATCTTCTGGTGCAGCAGCAGCGCCGTCGCGAAGGCGAGGCCGCATTGGACCGGCAGGACCCAGAATGTAAAGCGCGACACGTTCCACAAGGAGGTCCAGAACAGCGGATCGTTGAAGATGCGCTGGAAGTTCAGCAACCCGACGAAGCGCACCGGCGTTGGCCGCGGCACCAGCGGCTGGTTCGTCATGGACGTCCAGAATGACAGAAGGAACGGCGCGATCAGGAAGAAGGCGAGAAGCAGGACGGCCGGGGCGATCATCAGAGCCTCCTGCGCCAGCCGGCGCAGATCGCGCCGGCCGCCCGCGCGCAGCCGCCCGGCAGCGGGCGATTGTTGCAAAGTCATGATCTCCTCCTCCTGAAGATTGGGGGCATCCAACGGGGTTACCGCCAGGCTGCCTTACCGGCACCGCCTGGCGGCAAACCTCTCACTGCTGCGCATCGAACGGCGGGTAACCGGCGTTATCCTCGATATCTTCATCGATCTTCTGGGCGGCTTCCGACAATGCTTCCTTGGCGTCACCACCATTGAAGATCTTGTCGACGGCCTGCATGAAGGCCGAGGTGATCGTCGGATAGGCCGGATGCGGCGGGCGAGCGACGGCGGTCTTCGACGCCTGTTCGAAGGCAACGGCCATCGGGCCACCCGCAGCGTAGACCGGCGAGTCGGCGGCAAAGCTCTTCAGTCCGGGGAAGCCGGAGTTCTCCTTGGCAAACTCGCGATACGCCTTGTCCTTCAGAAGGAAGCTCAGGAACTTGCCGGCAACGTCGGGATGCTCGGACGACTTCGTGATACCCCAGATCCAGGTCCCGTTAGGGCTGACACCTTTGGTGCCGAGCTTCGGCAGCGGCATGACGACGATATCGTCCTTCATCGCCGCGGCTGCCTCCGCATAGAACCAATGACCGCCGAGTGCCAATGCAGCCGGCTTGCCGTCGGCATAGAACTGGTTTGTGCCCGACGAGCCCGGAACGACCCAACCGTTCTTCACCCACGTTTGCATCATCGTTAGCGCATTGACGCAAGCCTCGCCGTCCAGCGTTCCCGTTGCCTTCCACGATGTCCGGTCGATCAGGTCACAGCCGGCAGACTCGAGAAGTGGTCCGTAAGCGTAGGTGATCCACTCCGTCTTGATGCCATAGCCGCGGAACGTATCGATGGGCCATTTGACACCGTCGAGCTTGGAGAGCTTTTCCAGGTAGCCTTCGAATTCCTCTTTCGTCCAGGCGTCGTCGACGGATTTCGGAATGCGTGCGCCGATCGCCTCCAGGTATTTTTTGTTGCCGTAGAGCACGACCGAGGAGTCGGTGAGACCGACGGCATAGAGGTCCTTGTCGATCGGATAGGTACCCTGTGCAACATTCGAAGGCGTCATGTCGTCGACGATATCCCTCTCGATCAACGGCTTGATCGGCTGCAGGTATCCCGACCAAACGTAGTTGGCGAGAAACGGTGCATCGAGTTCCATGATGTCGGGCAACTGCTTGGCCATCACAGCCGCGCTGAACTTTTCGTTGTAGGCATCGTGCGGCGCATAGATGAGTTCGACGTCAACATCGGGATTGGCTTCCTCGAAGCGCTTGGCAACGTCGCCATAGGTCTTGACCCAACCCGGGTCGCCCTGATGCATCATGTGAATGACCGTCTTGGCCTCCGCCAGGCCGGCGGTTACGGCAAGGGACGTCGAGACCAGAAGCGCCGAAAGTAAACGTTTACCCATTTTATTTCTCCTCCTTTGGACAATCATGCTGCGGTTGATTTTCAGATGGAAGATCGAGAGATGAGCTGGAATGGAAGCCTTCGCGTTTGCGGAGGAACCGTCTCCTCGCTCAGCAATATCTCTGCGGCAAGCCGGCCCATGGCGCGATGCGGCAGAGCCATCGTTGTCAGCGGCGGATCGAGCCTTGTGGCGATCTCGACCTGATTGTCGAAACTGCCGACCGCGACGTCGTCGGGAATGCGCGCTCCCACGCGCCTTAGCGCCGAATACACCTCCATAGCGACACGATCGTTGCCACAGAGGATGGCATCCGGACGCTCGCTCGCGTTCATGAGGCCGGCGATATGCGTTGCGACCAGACTGGGCGCGCGATCGCTGTAGATCGGACGGCGGACAGCAGGCACAACGCCTGTCGGCGCAATGCCTGCTTGATCGAGCGCCTTTCGAAAGCCGCGCTCACGCAATTCCCCGGCGAGAAGGCCCGGAAGATTGATGAAGGCAATGCGGCGACGCCCGGCGGCGAGCAGGTGACGTGTAATCTCGAAAGCAGCACTCTCTTCGTCAGGCACCAGCGAGGTTACCCGACCGTTGGCTTCGCTGCAGTTGATCATGATGCCGACATTTCCGACCAACGCTTCCGGCAAGGCGACGGTCTTGTGGTACATCGCCGCATAGGCGATGGCGCGAGGACGAAAGCGGCGCACCTCCTCCAGAACCGAAGCGACGTCGCGGGTGCCGTTGAGGTTCATCGCAAAGACGGCCATCTGCGCGGTCCGTGCGGCACCATCGAGGCCGCGGATGATCTCCGTCGCAAAGGGTGAGGTGATAAGCTCGTCGGCAACGACGCCGATCAGCGGCAACCAACCCTGCCGAACGCCTCTGGCAGCGAGGTTGGTGACGTAGCCGAGTTCCTCGGCGATCTGCTTGATCCTCGAGCGCGTCTCTTGCGACATACGGGCGGTTCCGCCATGCAGCGCGCCGGAGACGGTCTTGATCGAGACCCCCGCCCGGTCCGCTATGTCTGAAAGCGACGCCGCCAAGTCTTCCTCCCTTGGGTTATCGTTTACCCAATAAAATAATCCAATGCGCTTTGTCAAGCGTGAAGGAATTTTGACTTGTGCGATCTGGTCAAGCTCGTCTGTTTACAGATGAGAGGCCTTGCGCCGCAAATGCAAAATCAGCCTCCTTACGGGAGATCAAACAATTATATTGCAACCCACTGAATTAGCAGATTTAATATATACGGAAAACGCCGATAAAACTGAGCCATAGGAACAGTCTGAGGGCGCCTGCAATGCAAAGTTCCCGAGCGAGCAGGGATGGGACTGCCAATCCCACAGTCAATGAAATACGTGATCAAATCGAGCGCATCCTCTCCAGTGGCGAGTTTCACGCTCCCGACCGGGGCCGGCGATTTCTCGAATTCATTGTGGAGGAGACACTTTCAGGCCGTGCGGACTACCTGAAGGCCTACACGATTGCGCAAGAGGTATTCGCGAGAGACACGTCCTTCGACGCTCAAAACGATCCGGTTGTGCGGATCGAGGCAGGCCGGATCCGCAGGGCGCTCGAACGCTACTACTTGGTTGCCGGCCACGCCGACAGCATCGTTGTTACGATACCAAAAGGCGGGTATGTGCCATCCTTCGGCTACGCCGAAGGTGCCTGCGAGCCCACCGCTCAAGTGGTATCGGCCCCGAGCACGCCTCTGGAACGGGATCCGACGGAACCGGCGCCGGCACCTGTGCGATCCCCTCCTACACGCTACCGGCGCTGGATCTGGTATGCCACAGCGGTGTCCACGGCAATTGTTGGGGTCATAGGCTTCCTTCATGCGCCGCGGCTTTCCCTTACCGCTCCACCGCCCCTGTCCTCATCTGCTGTTTCGAGCGACGGCACTCAGCCCAGGATCATGGTCGAGCCGTTCCAGAACGTTCCCGGCAAGGCTGCCTCGGCAGATATCGCACAAGGGCTGACGGATGAAGTTGTCGGACAACTCACGAAGTTCAGGGAGATCGTCGTGATTGCCCCCCGAACACAGCAGGGATCCCAGGCGGAAGAACCATGGTTTGCACTGCAGGGAAGCGTTCGGCTCGAAGCGGATAAAATGCGGCTGATCGCGCGGCTGATCCGCCGCGCGGACGGTGCCGTCATCTGGGCAGACGATTATGATGCGGACCTCCGCGAGCGTAACCTGCTTGAGGTGGAGACCGACGTTGCGCAACGTATTGCCACGACCATTGCCCAACCATACGGTATCGCTTTTCAGCCTTACGTCAGCAAGGTCGGAAAGCCGGATAGCGGCGATTGGGAAGCTTATTCATGTGCGCTGTCTTACTACGCATATCGCGCCGAGCTCGATCCGCGGATGCATACCGCGGTAAGAGATTGTCTGAAGCAGGCAATCAGACGGCTTCCAACTAATTCTACCTATTGGGCTTTGCTGTCGCTGATCTATCTCGATGAGGTGAGGTTCCAATACCAGCTCAGAGCCCAGTCGTCGCCACGGCCATTGGAGCTCGCGGCGGACGCAGCCAAACGGGCGGTGGATCTTGACCCCCAGAACGCACGTGCATTGCAGGCGCTGATGCTCGCCAGCTTCTTCAGCAACGACGTGGACGCTGCGCTGAGAGCGGGAGCTGCCGCCTACGCAATCAACCCCAATGATACGGAGGTTGCGGGCGAATATGGCTTCCGTCTTGCGATGTCTGGAAAGTGGGACACCGGCTGCGAATTGATCTCCGGCGCGATCAGCAGAAATCCCGGCCCAAGGGGATACTACGAGGTCGGAATGGCGTTGTGTGCCTATATGAGGGGAGACAATCAGGCAGCTGAGCTTTGGGCCCGCATGGCCGATTTGAAATACAATCCCATGCACCATCTCGTTCTGCTGGCCATCCTCGGCGCGTCAGGCAAGCTTGATGAAGCGCGCAGCGAACAGGACTGGCTCCGGATGAATGCCCCGGTGCTTATGGAGGACATCCGCAAGGAAGTGGCGCTACGTCTCCACCGTCCGCAAGACCAGGAGCACTTCCTTGACGGCTTGCGGGCCTCCGGCGTCGCGATCCCTCCTGGCGATGGCATGATCGGCAGCCAGTAGTTCGCGACGTAGCATACCGTATGCTACCTCATCCGACGCGTATTTTACTGCCTTAACGCCCCTACTCACCTTATCCTTTGGAAAACTTTGGAGGACATGGCGATGACTGCAAGCGAGACGACCCCTCAGTCGATGACCAGTGCCGAAGAGCTGCGCAAGCGTGCACTTGAACTTCAGCTCGCGGAGATGGAACGCGACGAGAAGATAAAGGCCCGCGAGGCGACGAAGCATGCAGAGTTCGTCGAGGATTTTTTCCAGAAGCATATCGGCGAGACAGAACGCGCAGTCATCAAACGTCTGGTGATGAAGGCGGCTGCGGACGGGAAATACGAAGCGATGGTCTATAGCTTCCCGTCCAACCTCTGCTCGGACAGCGGTCGCGGCATCAACAACAACCTGCCCGGTTGGCAAAATAGCCTACAGGGCAAGGCAAAGGAACTCTACGATCTATTTGAAACGGTCGCGAAACCCCAGGGTTACGGCCTGAAAGCGGCGATTATCAATTTCCCGGGCGGCATCCCCGGCGACGTCGGCTTCTTCCTGACCTGGGAGCCGCCCGTCGACTAGATCGGACGGGATAGACCCCCGACAGGTTTGCGCGGTGAGCGCGAATAAGGCTCCTGCGGCCTGTCGGCAGGAAAAGTCGCTGACGAACAACGATGCTCGAACCTCTAAAGGCCAAGCGTTCCCGCGACGCGTCCGCCTGTTCTGCGAATGGCTTGGGCTAGTCGGGCACGATCGTCCAGTTATCGTCCGGGTTAAATTCCTTGATTGTTGAGACCCGCTGCTCCGTCTCGGGGCCCAGATCCCGCTGATAAACGATGTTCGCGCCGTTGACGATGAACGTCTGAACCCCGGTCACGCGATACGTCACCGGCCACGCAATCAAGGCAAATCCGGCTGTCATGTTGCCATTGACGATGTAGCTCTGCTTGCCGCCAATGACGTTGGAACCCTGGGCGGTCAAGATACGATAGCGATATCCATAATACCCTTCGCCGCGCTTGGCCTTGCCGAAAGCCGCCGTCTCTATCAGATGCCCGGCCGGGCTCTCCTCATCGAACAAGCCGGGCTCCCAATACAAGCCATCCCGCTTGCCGGAGCTGCTGATCAGCCGCTGAGCGAACTCGTAGACGCCATCCTCATCCTCGTCGAATTGAGCATATTGGTACTGGGCGTTGACGTAGTCGTGCATCGTGCGGATCGTTGCAAGCTCGTTTTGGCCGACCCTGCGGTTAACGATCTCCTGCAGCCCGACTTCCGTATCGAATGCCCATTTGCCGTCCTTGTTCTTGGATAGGGGGAAAGGCAGGGGCCACAGGACGTCTCCGACTAGGACGACCTTGCGATCTTCGACGTCCTGCAATTGCAACTGCCGCGCGGCACCCTCGCGGATCATGCCGTAGCTTATCATCGCCTCGTTGCTGGATCGCAGCTTTGCCGCGTTCAGACCGAGAAGGCTTGCCAAGCCATCGACGTCGTTGGCGCTCAAGACGGTCTTGAGCCGATCAAGCGCCGCCGATGGATCGTCGAACGATGGTGGGGCGCCAGCTTCGAACTCCGAAAGGTCCGTCTGCATCTGCGACATCAACGGAGCTGCCGACGCCAGGGATAGAGCCGTTCCGAGCAGCAGCGGGATTAATCTCAACTGTAGTCTCATGGTTTATCTCCGGAAATCCGAGAAGCTGGAAACACTACCGCCGACCGCCACCACCACGACCGCCACCGCCTCGACCACCGCCGCGGCCACCGCCTCCGTGCGGTATTGGGCGCGAGCGTTGGACGGAGGGACGGGGGCCACCGCGTTGCCCGCCTCCCATGCTCTGTCCGCCTCGCTTGGAAGCCACCGCCTCACGCCGGCCGGATTGCACATTGCCGAGGGCGCTGGGTTGGCGCGGACGATTGTCGGATCGCGCCGCCATCTTCGGTGCGCTTGGCTTCTTGTTGACTTTCGCAGCCGGCTTTGATGGGCGGTTTGCCACATTACCTGGGCGATTGGCCGCATTGCCTGGACGCGCATCCGCGCGGTTGGCTACGTTGCCTGGTCGGGCATCCGGACGCGATGCCCCCGGGCGGTTCGCCGCAGCGTCTCTGGTGTTCGCTCTCGGATTTGCCTTCAAGCCTTCGACCGTGCCCTTGCGGATGTCGTCGGCACGGGCGCCGACGTCCCTGGCTCCCGGCCCGCGGTTTGCCTGCCGGTCGCTGACCTTGTTCTTGAGCTGGTTGCGGTTGTCGGATTGCAGGCTGGACTTGATGGCCGAGCGATCGATATTGGCGAACTGATCCTTTCCGATATTCAGCTTGCTCCGGTCCACCTTGGTCCAGTCGATGTCGTTCCATTTGACCTTGCCGTTGAAGTTCCGGTCGTTGAAGCAGTTGTTGCAGTCGACATCGAGGTCGCCGTCCCAATTGCCGCCCCAAACGCCCCAATCGTCCCAGTTGACGATGGCCGCCCACGCGACGCCGGTCACCGCGGCTGCGAAGAACCCGGCTCCTGGATAATAGTAGTTGTCGTAGTAGTCGGGATAGTAGGAGATCGGTTCCACCGCATAGCCCGGTTCGTAGAGCATCTCAGGAGGGTATTGCGGGATATAGACCTTCTCCGGATCGGTCGGTCGAATGACGACGTTCTCGTTCTCCGTGACAACCGTGACCTTGTCGTCTGTCTTGATGATGTTCTTCGCCACGGCTTCGTCGCGAAGCTGCTGGATGGCGATCAGCACGTCCTTTTGCTGGTTGTTCAATGCGTCAGCGAGCGCCTGGGTCCAATCGAGATCGTCGCTCATCATCTTGACGATATCTGGATAGTTCAGGAGCGATATAACACTTCCGTCCCAGTCGTCCTTCGGCTTGAGATTGGCGTCTTTCTTCTTGGCCTCCAGGAAGCGCTGAGCCTCCACGACCTGCAGGGGAAACAGCGATGCTGCCGAGATCGCGGCCACGAGCTCGTCCGGATAGAGCGCGATGCGGGCGACGAGTACCTCGAGTTCATCCTCGGAGAGTAAATCCGTTTCTGGCTACGTCGGCTCCGTGCTCTCGGTCGACGCAGGCTTCGGTGTGGGGGTCGCGGTCTGTGAATATGCCGCTAGCCCCGGATGCATGGAAATGACTGCCAGGGCCGAGAGCCCCGCAAGCAGCCTCAAGGATCTTGCTTTCATCATGCACCGATCTCCTTGCAAATGGCCTGGCTGAATGCTCACTGCGGCTTGGGCTTTGTCTCGCCCCACCGCCTGAGCATGACGACGTTCGATTGGGAAAGCGCATCGCCGATTTCAGCGACGAGCGCATCGACGAGGCTTGCATACTCCTGCCGTCGCGTTTCTCTGACATTGTCCGGAAGACGCTCGACATGCGCCAAGGCCTCGACGGCGGCAGCCAGGTCTTCACACATGCTGCGGAATGTTTCGTTCGTCTGGAAAAGCTGCCGTACCCTCCCGGCCTGGGCAGGAAACTGCGCCTCGGCAATCTCCAGGGCAGACAAGTGTGTCGAATTGCTTTCTCCCGACGTCATGCCGCCCCCCGCTGTCATATTCGCGTCAAGCAGATTGAAGTATTGTATTACAGCTACTTAGGTTGCAGACGTAACATACGCGAACTTACGCGTGACCGCGCCGAATGGGGTAGGTGTCGGCCTGCCGTCGCATACGCTTCCGCCTTGCCAGTGCGTGAAGTTCGTCGGTATCCGGGAATGCCTCAGCCGCCGGCAAGCCGGTCAGACCATCCGCCAATCCCGATAGCGATGAAATCTCCGGCAATTGCCATTGCGGCGTGACACGTGCGCTGTCGCGGATGGCCGCCCTTCATCTCCAAAATCCGAAGTGACTGTCGAGCTGCACCACGCTGGATAGATATTACGTGATGCTACGGGCGTTCGAGGCCGGGCCGGTCTACTATTTATCTCGACTACGACCGGACGGTTCGGTGAACGGCCGAAAAGGAGTGACCGTGTTTCTCGACTATTTTGCACTGGGCGTGTTGATCTTTGTCGTGGTCACTCTGTTTTACGCAGTGATCGCGATCCATGACATCCCGCATCTCATCGCCAAGGCCAGGAACCATCCGCACCAAGACGCCATCCATGTTGCTGGATGGGTCAGCCTGTTTACGCTGCACGCCATCTGGCCCTTCCTGTTCATCTGGGCCACCCTTTATCGCGAGGATCGCGGCTGGGGCATCCGGCCAGACGGCAAGCTGTCGGCCGAGGCTGAAGCCAATGCCGAAATTGCCCGTCTCCACGCGCGGATCGCAGACCTCGAGGCACAGTCGCCGGAGAAGGAGAACGCCTGATGGATCTGCTACTCGTCCTCACCTATACCGCAATCTGCTGGGTGGTCTTCAAGATCTTCCGCATTCCGGTGAACCAGTGGACACTTGCAACGGCCGTCCTCGGTGGAATCTTTCTTATCTCCAGCCTTCTGCTGCTGATGAGCTACAACCACCCCTACTCCAGCGATGGACGCATTTACTTTACGTCGGCTCCCGTCATCCCGGTCGTGGGCGGTCAGGTCGTGGAAGTGCCTGTTGCCGCCAATACCCCGCTGAAAAAGGGCGATGTTCTCTTCCGGATCGATCCCCGTCCCTATCAGTACACCGTCGATCAGAAGAAGGCGGCTCTTGCCGAAGCCGAGCAAAGCGTCTTGCAGCTTAAGGCTGCTCTCGACGCCGCCAACTCGGCAGTGTCAGGTGCGGAAGCTTCAAGGGATCGCTCGCTGCAGGCCTTTGAGAAGTTCCAGCAATCGAACGAGAACTCAAAGTCGAAGGGTGGGGCAGCCGTCTTCTCGGAACTGGAAGTCGAGAACCGGCGTGGAATCTACCTGACGGCAGAGGCCGCCGTCGACACAGCTCGCGCGCAGGCGATGCAGGCAAAGCTTGCCTATGAGTCCGAGATCAACGGCACCAATCCCACAGTGGCACGGCTGCAGGCCGAATTGAAAAACGCCGAGTACGACCTCGACCAGACAACGGTCCGTGCGCCGAGCGATGGCTACGTGACGCAAGTGTTCCTCCGCCCCGGCATGATGGCGAACCCGCTTCCCTTGCGGCCGGTGATGGTCTTCATCAACAGCGAGGATCGGGAGCTGGCAGCAGCCTTCATTCAGAATTCGCTGCAGCGCGTGCGGGCCGGCGACGAGGCCGAGGTAGCCTTCAAGGCGGTGCCCGGCAAGATCTTCAAGGCGCGCGTCAAGGAAGTCATCGATGTCATGGCGCAGGGCCAGTTGCAGCCGAGCGGGGCGTTGATCGATCCGCAATCCCCCGAGCGGCTATCGCCGGGGCAGACGCTGGCGCGCATCGAGCTGCTGGAAAACACGGACGACTATCAGCTGCCCGGTGGCGTGGTCGCCGAGGTCGCTGTCTACACACATCACTGGCACCACGTCGCTGTCTTGCGGAAGGTCCTGCTGCGGATGAGCAGCTGGATGAACTACGTCTTCCTGGAACACTGAAAACGCATCAACCTTCCGGTCGTCGCTTGGGTGCGCCGGCCGGACAAGCTCGGAGATCGAGATTCAGGAGAGTGGGCTTACCGAGCGCCATCGCCTATCCCGCGATAGCCGGCCTGCCGCCGGAAACCGGCATCTATGCCAGCATCGTTGCTCCGATCGCCTACGCAATCTTCGGCCCATCACGGCTCCTGATCGTCGGCCCCGATGCCGCCACGATGACCGTGCTCGCGGCTGCGATGGCCGCCATCATCGCGGCCGAGCCTGCCGCTGCCAATGTCGACAGGGTTGCCATCGCCTCGGCGCTCGCCCTTGGCGTTGGCGTGTTCTGCATCGCGGCAAAACTTCTGCGGCTCGGGGTGCTAGCAAGCTTTCTGTCGCGTCCGATCCTTGTGGGCTTCTTTGCCGGCGTGTCGCTTTCCATCCTCGTCGGGCAGATCAGCCGCTTCACAGGCGTGAAGATCGAGTCCGAAGGGCTGCTTGCGCCGGTCTTCGAAATTCTCGGCAAGAGCGCATTGATCCACTGGCCGTCGTTCCTCTTCGGCCTCTCCATGTTTGCGTTGCTGTGGATCGTCAGGGCATTCAACCTCAAGGTCCCGGGTCCTGTTCTCGTGGTCGTTGTCTCCGTTATTCTCTCGGCGGCCTTCGACTTCCGGGGGCTCGGCATTGCCGTTGTTGGCGATATTCCAAGCGGCTTCCCGAGCCTATCCTTGCCGGCGTTCCATCAGATGCCGCTGGACAAGATCGTGCTCGGCTCGGCGGCCGTGTTTCTCGTGTGCTTCGGCGCCGGCATCGTCGCGGCACGCAGCTTCGGCTCCCGCACCGGTGAAGAGGTCGACGCGAACCAGGAGCTGATTGGTCTCGGCGCTGCCAACATCGCGCCCGGACTCTTCGGCTCCTTTCCGATCAGCGTGTCAGATTCCAGAACCGCAATAAACCTGTCGACCGGTGGCGTCTCCCAGGCCGCAGGGCTGGTTTCGGCCGCCACGCTGATTGCTGCTCTTGTGTTCCTTCATAGCGCCCTGCGGATCCTTCCGATCCCTGCCCTCGCTGCGATCCTTGCAACAGCGGCCATCAGCCTTATCGACGTTCAAGAACTCAAGAAGATCTGGCGCATCAGTCACATGGAGTTCGTCTTTGCACTGATCGCCATGTGGGGCGCAATCAGCTTCGGCGTTCTCAACGGCGTGGTCGTCGCCGTTGCCGCAACCTTCGTCTACCTGTTGCGCAAGACGATGTTTCCGCGCGACGGCCTTCTCGGCCACATCGAAGGGCGGCACGGCTTCTTCGACCTTGCCCGCTTTCCAGAAGCTCGGCCCATCGAGGGCGCTGCTGTCTTCGCGATCCAGGGCAATGTTCTGTTTTACAACGCCGATTATGTACGCATGCGGCTGACAGCAGTCGCTAGGGAGCTCGCCCCCGCAACCAAGTGTCTTGTGCTGGATGCGAGCGCCATCACACATATCGACAGCACCGGCGCGGCCGCACTCGACGCCGTGGCGGATACCCTGGCAAAGCGAGACATCGTCTTTGCGATTACCGACCTCAGCGAGGAAAGCCGGGGCATTCTCGAGCGCGCTGGCGTCATCAAGGCGATCGGCGCTCACAACCTTTTCAACGGCCGGGAAGAGGCGCTGCGCGCGCTCTTGGGCAACGCCGCAGGGTCGTGAATGCCGGGCGACATCAAACCGATGGAGGGAACGATGGACGAGGTATATGACGCCAAGCAAGAGACGCCAACGGAACGCAAGGGAAAGCAGAAGAAGACAAAATCGTGGGACTACAACAAAGAAATCAGACGACTGCAGATCGAACTGGCTCATCTGCAGGCATGGGTTAAGAAATCTGGCGCCCGGATTGTCATCATCTTCGAAGGCCGCGACGCCGCCGGCAAGGGCGGCATGATCAAGAGGATAACGGAGAAGGTCAGTCCACGCGTGTTCCGCGTCGTCGCCTTGCCCGCACCGACCGATCGCGAAAAATCCCAGATCTACATGCAGCGCTACATTGCGTATTTGCCGGCAGCGGGCGAGATCGTGATCTTCGACCGCAGCTGGTACAACAGGGCGGGGGTCGACCGCGTCATGGGCTTCGCCAGCGAGAAGAAGGCCCAGCGCTTCCTCGAACTCGCGCCCCGCTTCGAGGCGGCAATCGTCGAAAGCGGCGTCGTTCTGCTGAAGTACTTCCTGACCGTCAGCGAGGAAGAGCAGGAGCGCCGCTTCAAGCGCCGCATCGATGACCCGGTCAGGCAGCGGAAACTCAGCCCCATGGACGTCGAGTCGTACCAACGCTGGTGGGACTACACACGGGCCTATGACGAGATGCTGCGGATGACGGACAGCAACCACGCACCGTGGTGGATCGTGCCTTCCGATGACAAGGAGCGCGGCCGGATAAACTGCATCTCGCATATCCTGCAGTCGATCCCCTACCAGCGCGTGAAGTTCGAGGCACCGGACCTCGGCAAACGGCAGAAGCGGCCATCGGGCTACATCGAGGATCAGAGCGTCAGAAACGTCGTGCCGGAGACGACGAGATAGGGCCTGATCCGTTCGGGCACCACCTATGGAAAGCCGTGGGATAGGCATACTGCAATGGAGCAACCAACGAGCGGGAACGCAACGGAAGCCAGTCCCGCGCAGATTTCCATAGAGGCACGGGTCAGCGACCTGGTGCGGATCGGCATCATTGGGCTGTTTGCCTATTGGAGCCTGCAGCTGATTGCGCCGTTCGCGCTGATCGTCATCTGGTCCGCGATCCTTGCGGTGGCGCTCTTTCCAATGTTCGACGCGCTGTCCAGGCTGCTGGGAAATCGACCAGTGCTTTCGGCCACCGTTATTGTCATGGCATGCCTTGTGCTCATCATCGCACCATTGGCGCTTGTCGCTGTCAATTTTGCCGATGCAGTCCAGGCACTCGTCGGTCAGTTGAAGACTGACAGCTTCACGCTGCCCGCGGCGCCGGAAGCGATACGTGGTTGGCCTGTGGTCGGCGAGCGCCTTTACGCCGGCTGGAACCAGGTCGCAAGCAACCTCGCTGCGACGATCATGAAATTCCAGGCACCTCTTCGCGAGGTCATGGGCGTCATCATCGCCAAGCTTGCATCGATCGGAGGCGGCGTATTGAGCTTCGTCGCGTCGGTCATTCTTTCCGGAATCGTCCTCACCATGTCTCCTCGTCTTGCGGCAACCATCCAGGTATTGGCAAGCCGCATCGGCGGAGAGAGGGGTGTCGGCTTTGCGCGGCTGGCGGGATCAACGGTTCGCAACGTCTCGCGCGGCGTCATCGGCGTGGCCTTTCTTCAGACGCTCCTTTGCGGTTTGTGTTTCGCCTTCTTCGGCATTCCGGCACGCGGAGCCCTGACTTTCCTTGTGTTTGTCCTCTGCTTGATGCAGCTAGGCCCGGGCCTTGTTCTTGTCCCGGTCATCGTCTGGGCATGGTTCTCCTGGCCGACATCGATGGCATTTGCCTTTACTGTCGTGGCGATCCCGATCACGGTCGCGGACAATGTGTTGAAGCCGATTTTGATGTCCCGAGGACTATCGACCCCGATGCCCGTGATCCTCATCGGTGTCATCGGCGGAACCCTCTCGCATGGCCTGCTCGGCCTGTTTCTGGGACCGATCGTCCTTAGCGTCTTTTACGAGCTGCTGCGAGCCTGGGCTTGGCCCTCCGCGTCGGCCGAGCGAATGGCGGCCACCCTGCCGCTCGACGACAAGGACAAGAATGTGAAAGGCGTCGAGCCACGCTGATCTTTAGAGGAGTTCGACATCACGCATTTCGCGTCAGCCATCACGAAGCACTCTCAAAATGGCGCGGCCTTTGGCAATGAAGGCTATCGCAGCATGTCAGGAACGCGCCTGCCTCCCGAATCCCCCATTACAGTACACCCTCACTTCCTGCTCGATGTCACGGCAGAGCCGCTCGTACTCGAGAATCCGCGGCTCATCAGCCGGGCTTGCCGCACGGAAGCGTTCAAGCGCAGAGACCGCCAGATCATACGATTCGAAAAGATCGCCCAATGTCTCGTTTGCCGGGGAAGCAAGGAAGTGACGAACCTCTGGAACCTTCAGCATCAGTTGCTTGCGCCCGCGCTCTTTACTCATCGATTGCCTCCGGCCTCCAATCGTATTTTAGAATTTCCAGTATGCAATGAAGCGGTGGATCGTTCCATTTGTGAAATTCAGCTGCCACAAAGGAGCAGGCATTTCATGGAATCCAGCAAGCTCCACATCACCGACGTAATTGACCCGGGCGATGCCCTCGGTGAAATCCTCTTCGGGCTGATCATGGCGCTGACCTTCACCGTCGGGTCGCGGCTGATCTTCTCCGAAGAAGGCCTTGACGTTCGGGAACTGATCGTCGGCACCATTGGCTGCAACGTGGCATGGGGCATCATCGATGCCGTGCTGTTTGTCCTCGGCACTCTATTTTACAAGAGCCGGCGCGTGCGCCTCTTCCGACGGATCAAGGCGGCCAAGAGCGAGCGGGAGGCCATGTCAGTGCTCAGGAAGGAATTCCCCATCGACAGCGAATCATTTGTTTCCGCGGCAGCAGATGAAGAGGCCCTCTACCAAGCCATGCTCGGCCTCGCGCGACACGGAAGCCCTGCCAAGTTTCGCCTGTCTAGGGATGACCTTCTCGCCGCGTTCATCGTTTTTCTCCTGGTATCGGCGACATCGCTTCCCGCAGTCATTCCTTTCATCATGATCGGCAGCGCCGACCTTGCGCTCCGAGCCAGCAATTTTCTGCTGATTGCCCTTCTCTTCCTGACGGGTTGTGCCTGGGCGCGCTTTTCCGACGCGAAACCGCTCAATGCAGGTATAACGATGACTTGCCTCGGCCTTGTGCTGGTCGGCATTGCAATCGCTCTTGGGGGTTAGGTATGGAACATCGCGCCACGCCATCGCCCGCGACGGAAACCACGCGGCCATCGGACTGGGCATTTCCCCTGCGATTGCATCTTAGCGTCATCATTGTCGGGCTATTGGCCTGCACGGCGCTGCCGCTCGTGTGGATGGCATATACCCAAGGCAAGGTGACTGCCCTTTCTGCCGGCGAAGCACAGATGCGCCAGCTCGGCTTGCGCACCATCGAGGACTACCGCAATGTCTTCAGCGGCGGCTATGCCGCGATCGAGACGACCTCTGCGGTCCCGCAAATGCTTACGCCGCCTCCCCAGGACCTGCTGGCGAAGCACAATCTCCTGCTGCGGCTACTGAAGTCGTCTTTCCGCATCGACGGAATCTATGCCGGTTATGCGGATGGGACCTACGTACAAGCCATCAGCATTGGCACAAATTCCGCCTGGCGCGACACCTTGAACACCCCTTCCGGAGCCGCATTCGCCGTTCGCACGATCACCAAGGTCATCGGCATTCCAGTGACGACGTGGACCTTCTTCGATAAGGACACTCGCCCCCTCACTCGGCGCGCCGACCGCGACGATGTCTTCGATCCACGCTTTCGGCCTTGGTACCAAGCTGCGCTCTCCGAGGGACGGACGACCTCGGTCGGCCCCTACATCTCAGCCGCGACCAACTACCTCACGCTGACGTTCGCTACGCCCGCCGTCGGGCAGGATCGAGTCGTGATCGGCGCCGATGTGATGCTTGTGAGCCTGGGGGAGGTTGTCGATATCGGCACGGTCTCGAAACAGGCGCATGGCTATGTGTTCGACAACACAGGCCGCCTGATCGTACATTCCGACCCGGCAGTCATGACGAAACTGCGCGACCGCATCCGCCGTGGGATGGTGCTGTCGGCCGCAGACGCGGTAGACGCAGATCCCGCCATTCCAGCGGTCACGAACTTGGCACAAGACAGTCGCGTGCCGGATGGCGAGGTCGTCCGCTTTGCGGTGAATGGCCGCGGGTACCTCGCTCAAAGCTTCCATGCGGAAATAGCCGGTTTGCTGAAAGACTATACGGTCATCATCGCCGCACCACTGGACGAGCTCATCGGGCCTGTCGAGCGCACGCTGAGGCGCAACCTTGCCGCCGCCGCTGCCTTCCTGGCAGCAGGCGCGATTGCCGCGATCATTATCTCTCGATTGATCAGCCGGTCGCTCTATGCATTGGCCGACGAGGCAAGGCAATTGGGCAATCTGGAATTCAAGCAGAGCCGGGTCTCACGCTCCTGGATATCCGAGGTCAACGCGCTCGCGAAGGCGCTGGGCTCGGCCCGCGATGCCATCCGGACGTTCTCGCTCTACGTGCCGCGCGAACTCGTGCGCAGGATCGTCATCGCCGGCCAGTCGGCCATAGGCTCTGCCTCCAGGCAGGAGATCACCGTTCTCTTCACCGACATCCGCGAGTTCACGACTATTTCCGAGCGGCATTCGCCCGAAGAGGTCGTCGCCCTGCTCTCCACCTATTTCGAAACCCTCAACATGATCGTCGAGCGCCACGGCGGCACCATCGTCCAATACATCGGAGACTCCATTTTCGCGATGTGGAACGCACCCGTTCACGACGAGCGACATGTCGAAAACGCCTGCCGCTGTGCCTTGTCGGTGAAGGCGGCCGTCGACGCGATGAACGCGGATAGTCATGCCGCCGGTCGCCCCGAACTCATCACCCGCTTCGGCCTTCACACCGGCCCGGCCGTTGTCGGGAGCGTCGGCGCCGAGACCCGCCGCCAATATACCGCCATCGGAGACACGGTAAACATCGCCTCGCGGCTAGAGGGCCTGAACCGTGACTATGGAACGTCGATCCTGGTCAGCAGCGCGATCCGCGACGCGGTTGAAGAGAGCTTCAATTTCATCTCCATCGGAACCGTCAGCGTCAGAGGCCGAACAGGGCAGACGGAGCTTTACGAGCTTCGGGGGTGACATGCCTTTATTGCCCGTCGAAGCCGGGGGGCAACGGCAAATCCTGGAATGCGCTTCGACTTCCTCGGGAACGCGACGACTTGCGCGGCTTTATAGAGCTGCTTCGATGGCGAGGACCTCCATCAATCGAGGCTGAGATTGGAGGATGGTTCGACAGATAGAACGACTCCACTGAGCCGCTTCACAGCAATGATGCGAGCGCCAGCGGTCTACGTCAAAATGCTTCTGGCGACCGCCGCGTTCTGCGTTCTCTGCTACATCCACTATCGAAATGTCACTACGACACTCTTCTACGGCATCATTTGCGCCGTCGTGATGCAAGTTGGATACGTCTGAGGTGTCCTCTACCTGATCTGGCGTGAGAGCAGGGCTCGCCAGGCAAAATAAAGCGGCGACCAGCGAAGACCGACGTGCGATATGGACACGAATGGTGTCGCCGCCGAGAGATCCCTCGATCTCACCTAGGGAGAAAGCGTTTCATGCTCGTAGAGCTGATCCATGCTGAGTGTTGCGACCTCGGCAAAAGAGGTCTGATTCCTGACGCTGCCGTCATGAAGTATTACGACTTCGTCGCAGAACGAAATGGTACTGCGGTGATGGCTGATGACGATTGTCGTGCGACGACCGGCCCTTGATTTCAAGGTCTCGACGATCGCAGCTTCCGACAATCCGTCCATGGCGTTCGTGGCCTCGTCCAAGATGAGGATTTCCGGATCTCGCACGAGCGCCCTTGCAAGTGCGATCCTCTGCCGCTGACCTGCCGAAACGGTAGCTCCCCTGTAACCGACGACGGTCTCATATCCGTCAGGCAGTTTCTCGATGAACTCGTGCGCCTCTGCAAGCTTGGCAGCGTTTTCAGCCTCGGCAAACGAAACGTTGTGTCCATAGGTGATGTTTTCCAGGATCGTACCATCAATCAGCTCGAGGTCCTGGCTGGCGAGCGCAATTTGTCTTCGCCACTGGAGAGGATCGATTTGATTGAGCGAGATGTCATCGATCAGAATGCCCCCCTCGTCGGGCTCCACAAATCGACAAAGAAGATTGACGATCGTGGTCTTTCCAGCACCCGATCGTCCGATGATTGCCGTCGATCGGCCTTGGCGAATGTCGAAGCTCGCGGTGCGCAGCACGAGCGGTCGCGAGCCAGAGCCCGGATATTTGAACGTCACACGGTCGAAGCTAATCTGCTGGCGGAGCCTCTGAATGGGTTCGTCGCCCGCCGGTGGCTTTGGCTTGTCAGACGAATCCAAGAGCCATCTGACCTCCTCCAAAGAACCGCTCCAGCCTTGCACCGCACTCCACGCCATTTGAAGCGCACGCACATGCGGTTGCAGCCGATAGAGCAGGACCACGAAAGCGACGATAATCGGAAAACTCACGCCCCAAAGCCAGGCGCTGACGACGACTGTCAGAAAAACAGCTGAATGCAGCATCTCTGTCAGCGGCGGCAATATCGCTTGTCGCGATTGCAGAACGAACCCCGCTTTTCGAACGGCATCTGAAGCGGAATCGAAGATTGCTTTCTCGCGCAGCTCCTGTCCGAACGCGCGGATGAGCCGCCCGGCGTGTACGAGATGAAGCATCTTCGAGGCAAGTTCACTGTTGAACGACGTGACGTTGCGGCTCGGACCTTTCAGGCTGGAAGAGAGGATTGCATGAATAGCCTGGATCACACCGAGCCCTAGCGCGACGCACAGTGTCATCTGCCATGAGAGAAGCAAGAGGAAGGTGAGCAAAATGACGGCGGCTGACGCGTTTACGATCGCTGCAAGGGTGGTCTGTATTGCGTCCGAAGCCCGCCAGGACTCGTTGGAGATGATATTGAGCAGGCGCCCCGGGCTCTGCTGGAGAAAAAATGAGTATCCAATCGTCAAAAGCTGGCCGGCAAGAGAGCTTCGCATGGCGTGGCCGGCTCTGCCGTAGATGAAATTGGCGAGTACGGCGTTGGCGAACGCCAGCACATTCTTCACCGTGATCAATCCGAGGATGGCGGCAGCGATCGCAACAAGCCTTGTCCGATCATCCAAGTCAGCGCCCACCTGTTGGAAGAGGGCTGAAAGCCCAGCCATTCCCGAGGGGGCCTTCTCGCCGGCGATAATGCCGAGCATCGGAATGATGAGACCGATCCCCGTGCCTTCGAGGACGGCGGTGCTTAATCCTAAAACGACGACAATCGCAAGCAGATAGATCTGCCGCCCGAGCGCCTGACGCAATAGCCGAAAACTCGACGAAACGAATTCTAGCATGGCTGTCGTGACCTTAGCTGGTGGCAGGCTCTGGCGCGCGGGAATAGGTGGTTCTCGCCGGCCACTATGCGAGCCCTTGAAGTGACTGTACGGTTTTAGCTGGCACCGATTGATAGTAGCGCGCCATGAGATCTAGTCGCCGGGTCGCGCCGTCTGAAAAGCGGCATAACCACGGCGCATACGCGGCGGATCGAAGTCCATACCGTTCTCGACGCCGGATGAGCTGCCACTTTCCGGTCAGCGTCAAAAACGCGTGCGTAAGCTCCGGTCGCTGCTCATCAATAATAAGTTGATAAAGGAAATAGAAGAAACACAAGCTTCCGTGCGCATAGCTGGAACGCGTCGGACCAACCCGCTCCGCGATTTTCCTTTCTATCGCAAGGAGGCAATTTGCAGCACGGCACACCGTCTCCGGCGTAACCGCTGCCCCGATGGCATGAAGAGCATCGGGATCGTCGCAAAGAGATTGTCGTTCGAGGTTCTCCGCGACGATCTTCAGGTGCGTTTGACGCATCTGCTGCTTGTGTCTGCTTGAGACGCTGTCGCGGTGAATACGATAGGCAACGAGGCTCTCATCGATCATGGCCGCAGGAAACTGTCGGGCAATGCGCCCGAAGAGATCAAAATCCTCGGCATGGACATAGGCTGCGTCATACACCAGCATGTCTTCAGGGATGACGTTGCGGTTGTACATCACCGTCGAGTGCAAGAAGATGGTAAAGAACGTCGAGAGTATGTGCCAATCTCCGGTCTGATAGATCGGATTTGGCCTGCCGCGTACCACGCGATTGCCCAGAAGCTGATCAATGCCAGTACCACTGATCGCGAGCTGAGGCTGCTTGGCAAAGAGTGCGACCTGGCGCGAAAAGCGGGTTGGATAGGAAATATCGTCTGCGTCCATTCTGGCGATAAGGTCGCCTCTGGCCAAGGCGATGCCCTCGTTCAACGTCGCAATGAGTCCGCGGTTCTCCCGTGATACGATGCGGATACGATCGTCGGCTTTTCGACACAGTTGGAGGACCTCCAGCGAACGATCGGTCGAGCCGTCGTCAAGCGCAATGACTTCAAAGCGGTCGTAGTCCTGGCGCAGAATGCTCTCGAGCGCGGCGGCAATGTAAGGCTCACCATTGTAAACAGGCAGCACGACCGAGATCAGAGGATCAGGCATCCATTAAATCCCATGTTCATCGCGGTTGGCATAGCTTGGGCGGTAGGCTGAAACCTCATATGGTCGTCCGTCAGCCTCACTGGCCCTGATCGAGGAAGGAATGTGGGCCTGACTTTTGGAGCGGACATAGGGGAAGTAGCGTTTGAGCTGGTTGAGCGGCTTTTCGAAGATCGTCCAGGAAATTGAAGCCAGCATCAATGTGGCTGCGGTCGCAATCACAAACCGACCGGGACCCTGTTCCGAAACATTGACCGGGATCCAAGCCTGAGCCTTGACGATCAGCGAAAGCACAACTGGATGGAATAGGTAAACGCCGTAACTTACGCGTCCGATCGCGGTGATCGGCGGGAGTTCCAGGAAGCGACCGAACGCTCCTTGCAAGCCTGACGAACAACCTCCGACCAGCATGACGAGGGGTAAGATGGGAGAAATTTCCGCACCGATCCACGTCAGCCATTCAAGCCCTGGTGTCATTGGCACTGCTTTCAGCCACAGGAAAATGACGGCGCCGGCGGTCAAGGGAGCAACGCTTACCCGCATCCAGCGGGGCCAAACCTCCGTCCTGCTTCGATGGACGGCGAGAAGGGCGCCGGCTACGAGTGCATCCAGCGACGCCGGAGGAAGAAGGTCACGCGCAAGGGCGGGTGTGCCTGTGAACGGCCAGTAGAAGCGATACGCAAGCGAGAATGCGATGACCGCGACGCAAATCGGTCCAATGAAGCGGCGGGGAGCCAGCAGGATCATCAATGGCCAGACAATATAAAACTGTTCCTCAATGCTCAAGCTCCACGCGTGGCACAACACCCAGGGCGTCCATTCATTGTGGAGGGCATACCAAAAGTTCGAGAGATAAAGCGCGTGCCACTTGAGGCTACCGCGAGCTCCCTCAAGGTTTACAAACCAAACGAAGCCCAACATCGCAAAGTAGGGAGGGAATATGCGCAATGCGCGGCGAATATAGAACGATTTCAGCGCAGTGCCCGATTCATAGTCGACAGCGGAACGTGCATCTAAAAGGAGCCGCGTTATCAGGAAGCCGCTGAGTACGAAGAACAGGCGTACGCCGAGATGGCCCAAAACTGATCCATCGACCGCGAAGAAATGGTGGTACAGGACCATTGCGACGGCGAGAGTGCGAAGTCCGTCCAGTTGCCGTTCTCGTGCATGGAGCATGGATCCCCCTTGGTCTCTAGGGAGCTCGCCTCGTCGGAGCCCACACCCAATGACATTTATTACGATCTGCTTTTGTGCTGTTTGTTCCGTTCCGGATGGATCGGATCGAGGTATCAATTCGCTTCTTAAAATTCGGGGCAATCGGGCCAAACTGTGACGGCGGGGCGATATCGGACTTTAGTCCGATCCATTGAACGCGTTGTCATTCCAATCGTTCCTGAGCGAGGGGAATGATCGGCCATCACTCCTCCCAGCTGCAGAAATGGACGCCGCTGCAAGTTTTCGGATCGGCGGCTAACGACACGCAGCGCGTAAGCCATTAGAAAAGAAGCATAATAGCGCATGGCAAGAGGCTGAGTGCATGATGAATGCACTTGTGGTGCAACAAGGCAAACCGTGAGGGGCGCATCAATGAAAGCTGTCCGTCTGATAATGCAAGCCGCGAATGATCCCTGCCGAGCTCTTGGGCGCGAGGAGGTACTCGCGGCGTCGTTTCGCGATTTCGTGCAAAGGGCTCTCGCGGCGGGGTGGAATGAACCGGAGGTCGCCCTGACTTTGGCTGATATCGCCGATGACTACGTCATGGCACTCGCTCGGCGAGTTGTGGTAAATTAGCATCAAGTATCGACGCGTGTCGGGGGACGCGAGCGCGAAAAATGCCCGCAACCCTTCGCTAGCCCGACTGCCGCTTAGCATATATGCAGAGCGACAGTCGGATCTGCCAGCACATGAAATGGCTCTCGTAGTAGTCAGCACCGTTAGCCGGACGCGTGGCGAGGTGCGATCGAGAAGTAGGATTGCAACGTTTCATCTCGATCTTCTCGGCGGTCGGTTCTCTTCGTCACTCCGCATCACAGACGCTCTGCCCTCGCTACCCACATTCATCGCATCCGTGCAATGGCCCACTGGAAGGCCGTGACCGGCGCTGTCGCCTGACTTCAGAAACGTATTGGGTAGCTCGATCATCCCTCGATAACGTGACAACTCCGCGCCAACAGCTACTCCTTAGAAGGCTCCGTTTTTTCGGATAGCGCCGCTAGGTCTTCCGCAAGACGCACCGGCACATCCATTCGCGCGTGCAGAATACTCATTACGCCAAGATCGCCGTTATCGAGTTGGCGGAAGAATAAATAGTGATGCTCGTAGCGGCTGAAATACGCCTCGCGTTTGACATCGGCGGGGACCGCAAGCTTTTTTGGAAGCTGACGCCACAGTGCCTCACTTTCACAAAGACGCTTCAAGTGCGCGTGGAGTGCCGTGATGTAGGTAACCGCTTGCGGTTCACCCCATCTCTCAACTGTGTCATGCCAGATTTTGTCCTGCGCCGCATCTGCGCGCGGGTAAAACCGATAGGCAACCATATTAGCGGCGCTGGTTACGGCGGAATACGTCGTCAGCGGTAACAGTGACGAATTCACTGTCATCGGCGCGCATGGCGGGGGCCAATTCCTTCTGCAGCGCGTCCCATGCCTCATCGCGAGTTTGCAAGTCGCGGCGAATCAGCGCCCGAATGTACTCGCTGGCATTTTCATAAAGGCCATCCTCGCCAATCTGCTGCTGAATATGGGCCTGCAACTGGCCGCCGACCTTCACATGAATGCTTCCCGATGCCATTAACGTACCCTTTCGCTCTCCCTTATTGTGGGTGTCGTAGCAAATATTGTCAATATTCATCACACACTCCCTTACAGGAGTGCGTGTGGCGGGCGTAGAAAGCAAGAAAGCCCTCCGACGAGGGAGGGCTTTGTTGATGATGTCACTTTTAGATTTTGGTTGCGGGGGCAGGATTTGAACCTGCGGCCTTCAGGTTATGGTCCGCAGGACGAGGAGCTACCATCGCCAGCGAAGATGAAGTCTTCGCGCCAGCGATATCGCTCTGGTCTCTGTCGGAAAGTTTTGGTTGCGGGGGCAGGATTTGAACCTGCGGCCTTCAGGTTATGGTCCGCAGGACGAGGAGCTACCATCGCCAGCGAAGATGAAGTCTTCGCGCCAGCGATATCGCTCTGGTCTCTGTCGGAAAGTTTTGGTTGCGGGGGCAGGATTTGAACCTGCGGCCTTCAGGTTATGGTCCGCAGGACGAGGAGCTACCATCGCCAGCGAAGATGAAGTCTTCGCGCCAGCGATATCGCTCTGGTCTCTGTCGGAAAGTTTTGGTTGCGGGGGCAGGATTTGAACCTGCGGCCTTCAGGTTATGGTCCGCAGGACGAGGAGCTACCATCGCCAGCGAAGATGAAGTCTTCGCGCCAGCGATATCGCTCTGGTCTCTGTCGGAAAGTTTTGGTTGCGGGGGCAGGATTTGAACCTGCGGCCTTCAGGTTATGAGCCTGACGAGCTACCGGGCTGCTCCACCCCGCGCCAAGGGGACGTTGTCCCCGGAAGTATACGCTCTGCGTTGTGTCCTTCAAAGCAGAAAGGACCGCGTTGGGCGGCCCTTTGTTTTCGGCTTGGGCCGTTGGTCGTGATGAGAAGATTGTTTGTTGCGTTTTGCAGACCTGGCAGCGACCGACTCTCCCGCGTCTTAAGACGAAGTACCATAGGCGCTGGGGCGTTTCACGGCCGTGTTCGGAATGGGAACGGGTGCAGCCGCCCCGCCATGACCACCAGGTCAGCGAAGCGCAACATTTGAGAAGCTGGTGAGACGTTTCCGTCTCGTTTTTACCGGACGAAGGCTTTGCCTTCGCCGGGGGAACACGTCTTGGCGTCATCTCCCGACACTGAAGTGTCGGACATGAGCATTGATCAATGAGAACGATCAAGCCAATCGAGCTATTAGTACCGGTAAGCTTCACACATTGCTGCGCTTCCACACCCGGCCTATCAACGTGGTCGTCTTCCACGGCTCTGATAGGGAATACTCGTTTTCAGGTTGGTTTCCCGCTTAGATGCCTTCAGCGGTTATCCATTCCATATGTAGCTACCCTGCTATGCCCTTGGCAGGACAACAGGTCCACCAGAGATATGTCCATCCCGGTCCTCTCGTACTAGGGACAGATCCTGTCAATATTCCTACACCCACGGCAGATAGGGACCGAACTGTCTCACGACGTTCTGAACCCAGCTCACGTACCGCTTTAATTGGCGAACAGCCAAACCCTTGGGACCTGCTCCAGCCCCAGGATGCGATGAGCCGACATCGAGGTGCCAAACAACCCCGTCGATATGGACTCTTGGGGGTCATCAGCCTGTTATCCCCGGCGTACCTTTTATCCGTTGAGCGATGGCCCTTCCACGCGGGACCACCGGATCACTATGACCGACTTTCGTCTCTGCTCGACTTGTCAGTCTCGCAGTCAGGCGGGCTTATGCCATTGCACTCGACGACCGATTTCCGACCGGTCTGAGCCCACCATCGCGCGCCTCCGTTACTCTTTCGGAGGCGACCGCCCCAGTCAAACTACCCACCATACACTGTCCCGGATCCGGATAACGGACCGCGGTTAGACATCCATGACGATAAGGGTGGTATTTCAAGGATGGCTCCACGGAAACTGGCGTCCCCGCTTCAAAGCCTACCACCTATCCTACACATGCCGACACGAATGCCAGTGTAAAGCTATAGTAAAGGTGCACGGGGTCTTTCCGTCTGACCGCAGGAACCCCGCATCTTCACGGGGAATTCAATTTCACTGAGTCTATGTTGGAGACAGCGGGGAAGTCGTTACGCCATTCGTGCAGGTCGGAACTTACCCGACAAGGAATTTCGCTACCTTAGGACCGTTATAGTTACGGCCGCCGTTTACTGGGGCTTCGATTCAAAGCTTGCACCTCTCCTCTTAACCTTCCAGCACCGGGCAGGCGTCAGACCCTATACGTCGTCTTGCGACTTCGCAGAGCCCTGTGTTTTTGATAAACAGTCGCTACCCCCTGGTCTGTGCCACCCCACAATACTTGCGTAGCATGGGGTCACGCTTCTTCCGAAGTTACGCGTGCAATTTGCCGAGTTCCTTCAACATAGTTCTCTCAAGCGCCTTGGTATACTCTACCTGACCACCTGTGTCGGTTTCGGGTACGGTCTATACGGTGGAGCTATTTCCTGGAACCGCGTCCCTGCCCAGACAATCCAATAAGTCTGAACAAGTTGAGCAATCCGTCACTACCACCAGGCCCACGAATATTAACGTGGTTCCCATCGACTACGCATTTCTGCCTCGCCTTAGGGGCCGGCTAACCCTGCTCAGATTAACTTTAAGCAGGAACCCTTGGTCTTTCGGCGAGAGGGTCTCTCACCCTCTTTATCGTTACTCATGTCAACATTCGCACTTCCGATACCTCCAGGACCCCTCACAGGTATCCCTTCACAGGCTTACGGAACGCTCCGCTACCACGTGTATTGCTACACATCCTCAGCTTCGGTGCATGGCTTCAGCCCCGTTACATTTTCGGCGCAAAGACCCTTATTTAGACCAGTGAGCTGTTACGCTTTCTTTAAATGATGGCTGCTTCTAAGCCAACATCCTGGTTGTTTTGGGATCCTCACATCCTTTCCCACTTAGCCATGACTTGGGGACCTTAGCTGGAGGTTAGGGTTGTTGCCCTTTTCACGACGGACGTTAGCACCCGCCGTGTGTCTGCCGACTAGTACTCCCCGGTATTCGGAGTTTGGTTAGGATCAGTAAGACGGTGAGTCCCCATAGCCCATCCAGTGCTCTACCCCCGGGGGTATTCGGTCGACGCTCTACCTAAATAGATTTCGCGGAGAACCAGCTATTTCCGAGTTTGATTGGCCTTTCACCCCTAGCCACAAGTCATCCCAATCTATTGCAACAGATGCGGGTTCGGTCCTCCAGTTGGTGTTACCCAACCTTCAACCTGCTCATGGCTAGATCACTCGGTTTCGGGTCTAATGCAACAAACTAAATCGCCCTATTCAGACTCGCTTTCGCTTCGCCTACACCTACCGGCTTAAGCTTGCTTGTTACACTAAGTCGTTGACCCATTATACAAAAGGTACGCCGTCACCCTTGCGGGCTCCGACTGTTTGTAGGCATCCGGTTTCAGGTTCTATTTCACTCCCCTTGTCGGGGTGCTTTTCACCTTTCCCTCACGGTACTTGTTCGCTATCGGTCATGCACGAGTACTTAGGCTTGGAGAGTGGTCTCCCCATGTTCAGACAGGATTTCTCGTGTCCCGCCCTACTCTAGGACAATCGCTGTATCTACGCGTACGGGGCTGTCACCCGCTACGGCCGAACTTTCCAGATCGTTCCGCTTTAACAACAATTGCCACTGGCCTGGTCCGCGTTCGCTCGCCACTACTTGCGGAGTCTCGGTTGATGTCCTTTCCTGCAGGTACTTAGATGTTTCAGTTCCCTGCGTTCGCTTCTTACACCCTATTTTATTCAGGTGCAGATACCTTATCACAATACCTAGAAACCTGTTTTGTCCTCTCGGCCAAAGGCCTGCGGACAGCGCGCCGGATAACCGGCGACGGGCTACCGCCCTACGAAAGAAATCCCTCGCAAGGTTGCAGCCAACAAAACAGATTTTCTAGGTATTTAAGGTGGGTTGCCCCATTCGGAGATCCATGGATCAAAGCTTATTCGCAGCTCCCCACGGCTTTTCGCAGCGTATCACGTCCTTCATCGCCTGTGCATGCCAAGGCATCCACCAAATGCCCTTACGACACTTAATCGTTCTCATTGCCAATGCTCATCATCTTTGCTGGGTTTGGAATTCCTTGTCCTTTTCGCTCGCGCTCAAAGGGGTTCCAAACCGGTCATACGGACAAACCTGAGTTTGTCGTACCAGCGATGCAGCGGTTACCTTTTACAACCACTGCTTTCTAATGATGCCATCGACGTGTTCGATAAGACTGCTTTATTGGAACTACGCCGAGCAGTTCGCTTGCAATCTCATCTTTAAGACCAGCTTCTCGAGATTAAATCCGGGACCGCGCGGTCAGGCAACGGTCATCAAGCCATCATCAGAGCCATCCCGAAGGACGACAACAATGATCAACTCAGAGCGACAAGCTTCCTTCCTACCTCCAGCCCCTCTTTCGCTTCCGGCCGGCTAGGCCATCCACGACGTCATTGGAACTGGGCTCGGACGCCAGATCAAACCCAAAAGGGTCAAACCCGACACCTGGAAGCCTCCAGATCAATCTTCTCTTCACGATATATGCAGAACACGCATCCGGCCGAAGC
>NZ_CAXUST020000001.1:3380000-3902500 GCF_964254185.1 Rhizobium sp. LjRoot258
ATTTTCTGCCCTCCGGTTTCGCCGGTAGCCGGGTCATTTCTGGAGAAATAGCGCTTCAAAACGCGATGACGAGGTCTTTCGCCCTTACATCTTCACAATCAGATGGTCTCAAGGGGGAATGATTTGGGTAGCACATGCGGCCCATTTGACTTCCATTGTCAAACTATGCACTTTTCGGCGCCAGCCAGAGCTACCCGAAGAAGCCTACCGAAAGGACGCGGATCCACCTGCCATGATGACGGAGAAGATGATGATCCGCTCGTTCGGCAACGAGCCGCCGCTTCTCGCCGATGGCAGACGAGCACCCGACCGCCGCGAGGTTTCATTGCGCTGGCTTTCGGGTACGTTCCTCACCGGCATTACCTCAAGCGTGCTGATGGGGGTGGCACTCTTTGCCGCGCTCGACGGTCGCCAGCAACTGGCGATCCCCGCCGAGGCCTACGCCAATATCAATGCCGAGGCGCATGCCGATACCGATGTGACGCGTGGCAGCCGCCTGATTGCGCCTGCGATTGCCGCCAAGCCGTCCGACCGCAAGATCATGGAGGTCTCGACCGTCGTCCACGAGGGCGACAAGGAAGTCGTCCGCCGCCAGCCCTTCGCGCGCGTAAAGATGACGCTGGCTGCCAACCACGTGGCGACTGAAGACTATCCGAGCTTCAATCCGCTGACGATCTTCTCGGCAGACGAACCCGACGCACAGCCGACCGTTCGCACCGGGCAGATCTACGGTTCGGACGTGGAGTCTGAGGTCAGTCTGAAAACGGTAGCCTACCCCGCGGCAAAGTCCGATCTCCAGGTCGCACCCGGTATGACCCTCGACGAGATCGAGGAGAACGTGCGCTCCAACGGCTCAGTCCTTACCGACGGCGCGGCCCAGGTCGCAGCACTCTACTACGTGGACCCGCGCCGCTTCTCCAACGATGACAACGACGTCGACCTGACGGCCGGCCTGACTGCCCGTGTCCTCGAGCAGAACATGACGGTCTCCGCACCGGAATCGATCACGCCGCAGACGGAAGAGTTTGCCGACGACATCATCCCGGTGCGCCAGGACACGTCGATCATCAAGGCGATGACCGACTCGGGCTATCCGGAGCCGCAGGCCAAGGGCCTGTCTGCCTATCTGTCGCCTATGATCGGATCGGACGACCTCTCAAAGGGCGATGTGCTGCGGATCGGCATCCTGCAAAGAGGTGAACAAGCCAAGATCATCCGCGCCAGCGTCTATCGTGGCACCCGCCATCTTATCACCGTGGCGCTCGACGACCACGACCGGTTCGTCGCCGGACGCGAGCCGCCGCAGATCGACGCGGTCACGACCGCCTTCGACGACAACTCAACATCGGTCCCGTCCAACCAGAACCTGCCACGTGTCTATGACGGCATCTATCGTGCGGCGCTCTCTTACGGCATGACCAAGGACATGACCGCGCTGGTCATCAAGCTGCTGGCGAGCAGCGTCGACTTCCAGGCGGAACTGCGCCCGACCGATACTCTGGAGGCTTTCTTTTCCGTCGCCGACTCCAGCGGACAGGCAACGGCTGATTCCGAGCTTCTCTATGTGAACGCGCGCTTCGGCGACACTCAGACGCGGTTCTACCGCTTCCAGGATCCGGAAGACGGTTCGATCGACTACTTCGATCAGGACGGCAAGAGCATTCGGCAATTCCTGCTGCGCAATCCCGTTCCGAACGGCATCTTCAAGTCAGGCTTCGGTATGCGCCGACACCCGATCCTGGGCTTTGCCCGCATGCACACGGGCGTCGACTGGGCGGCTCCGCGCGGTACAGCGATCATTGCGGTCGGCAACGGCACCGTCGAGAAAGCCGGCTGGGATTCCGGCGGCTACGGCAACCAGACCATCGTCCGCCACGCCAATGGCTACGAATCCTCCTACAATCATCAGAGCGCCATCGCCAAGGGTATCGTTCCTGGCGCCAAGGTGCGCCAGGGCCAGGTGATCGGCTGGGTCGGCACGACGGGCGAATCCACCGGCCCGCATCTGCACTACGAGATGATCGTCAACGGCACCAAGGTCGATCCGCTCCGAGTCCGCTTGCCAGGCGGCAAGTCGTTGAAGGGCGGGGCGCTGGCAAAGTTCGAGGACGAGCGGCAGCGCATCGATGCCCTCCTCGGCAACCAGCCACCGCCGCAGGTCGCGAGCAAATAGTATCCGACAAAAATGGCGGCCGAGGCCGCCATTTCTTTCTGACTATCGAACCACTTTAAGCTGCTTCGTCGACCGCGGTATTCCGCGTGCGGAACAACAGCCGGTCAGTACCGCTGGTGATCTTCACCGTCGATCCGTCCGGCACCTGGCCGGAGAGGATCTGTTCGGCCAGCGGATCCTGCACATACTTCTGGATCACGCGCTTCAACGGCCGTGCACCATAGACCGGATCATAGCCCCTGTTGGCGAGCCAATTCCGGGCATCGTCGTCTAGCTCAAGCGTGATCTTGCGTTCGGCAAGCAACGCCACCAGACGCTTCAGCTGGATATCGACGATCGCCCCCATTTCCTCGCGCTTGAGGCGATGGAACAGAATGATCTCATCGATACGGTTCAGGAACTCCGGCCGGAAGTGACCGCGCACGACCTCCATCACCTGCTCGCGAACCGCCTCGCTGTCGTCCCCTTCCTTGAGCTGGGTCAGGTACTCGGCGCCGAGGTTCGACGTCATGATGATCATCGTGTTGCGGAAGTCGACCGTCCGGCCCTGGCCATCCGTCAGGCGGCCATCGTCCAGAACCTGCAGCAGGATGTTGAAGACATCAGGGTGCGCCTTCTCGATCTCGTCGAACAGAACGACCTGGTACGGCCGGCGGCGCACCGCCTCTGTCAGCGCACCACCTTCGTCATAGCCGACATAGCCGGGAGGGGCACCGATCAGCCGGGCCACGGAGTGCTTCTCCATGTACTCAGACATGTCCATGCGCACCATTGCCGTCTCGTCGTCGAAGAGGAAGCGGGCAAGCGCCTTGGTGAGCTCCGTCTTGCCGACACCGGTCGGGCCGAGGAAGATGAACGAGCCGATCGGCCGGCTCGGATCCTGGAGGCCGGCACGCGCGCGGCGGACGGCGCGCGACACAGCCTGAACCGCATCACCCTGGCCGATCACCGATTTCGCCAGCTCGTCTTCCATCCGAAGCAGCTTGTCGCGTTCGCCTTCCAGCATCTTGTCGACCGGAATGCCGGTCCAGCGAGAGACGACATGCGCGATGTTGTCGGGAGTAACGACCTCCTGCACCATGGCGCTGCGATCGCTATCCTGCTGTTCGGCCTCCGTCAGCTTCTTTTCGAGGTCCGGAATGACGCCGTAGGTCAGCTCGCCGGCGCGCTGGAACTCGCCCTTGCGCTGCGCGATTGCGAGTTCGTTGCGTGCTTCGTCCAACTGCTTCTTCAGGTCCGCGGCAAGGCCAAGCTTCTGCTTTTCCGCCTGCCAGCGGGCCGTCAGGGCATCGGCCTCTTCCTCGAGACCCGTCAGCTCGGTTTCGAGCCGCACCAGTCGGTCGGCGGACGCCGCGTCGGTCTCCTTTTTCAGCGCCTCGCGCTCGATCTTCAGCTGCATGATGCGGCGATCGAGTTCGTCCAGCTCCTCGGGCTTAGAATCCACCTGCATGCGCAGCCGCGCAGCGGCCTCGTCCATCAGGTCGATCGCCTTGTCGGGCAGGAATCGGTCTGTGATGTAGCGGTTGGAAAGCGTCGCAGCCGCAACCAAAGCCGAATCCGAGATACGGACCTTGTGATGCTGCTCGTATTTTTCCTTGAGGCCACGCAGGATCGAGATCGTGTCCTCGACCGTCGGCTCCTCGACCATGACGGGCTGGAAGCGGCGGGCAAGGGCCGGATCCTTTTCGACATGCTTGCGGTACTCGTCGAGCGTCGTCGCGCCGACGCAGTGGAGCTCACCGCGCGCAAGCGCGGGCTTCAGGAGATTGGAGGCGTCCATCGCCCCATCCGCCTTGCCGGCGCCGACCAGCGTGTGCATTTCATCGATGAACAGGATGATCTCGCCGTTCTCGGCCTGCACCTCGTTGAGCACCGCCTTCAGCCGCTCTTCGAACTCGCCGCGATATTTCGCACCGGCGATCAGCGCGCCCATGTCGAGCGCCATCAGCTTCTTGTCCTTGAGCGATTCCGGCACGTCGCCGTTGACGATGCGCAGCGCCAGGCCTTCGACGATGGCGGTCTTGCCGACGCCAGGCTCGCCGATCAGCACCGGGTTGTTCTTGGTGCGGCGCGACAGGACCTGGATTGTGCGGCGGATTTCGTCGTCGCGGCCAATGACCGGATCGAGCTTGCCTTCGCGGGCTTCGCTGGTCAGATCCCGGGCGTACTTCTTCAGCGAGTCGAAGCCTTGTTCGGCATTCGAGCTGTCGGCCGTGCGACCCTTGCGGATTTCGTTGATGATCTGATTGAGCGCAAGCGCGGTCACCCCGGCATTCTTCAGCGTCGTGGACGTCGAAGCCGAAGACTCGATTGCCAACGCCTGCAGCAGCCGCTCGACAGTGACGAAGCTGTCGCCGGCCTTCTTGGCCGCCTCTTCGGCGGTCGAAAGAACCTTAGCAAGCGGCTGAGCAAGATAGATCTGCCCGTTGCCACCAGACACTTTCGGCAGCTTGGCAAGCGCGGCATCGTTGGCAAGACGCGCAGCCTTGGCGTCGCCGCCGGCGCGTTCGATCAGCGAAGCGGCCATGCCCTGGTCGTCGTCGAGCAGTACCTTCAGAACATGTTCGGGCGTGAACTGCTGGTGACCCTGCGCGAGCGCATAAGTCTGGGCGGATTGAATGAAACCGCGCACCCGCTCGGAGTATTTTTCGATATTCATACTATACCTCCATGAATCGCCCTGCCCTCACGAGGCACAGGCCGATGACTGAGATTGAGCTCCCTCAATGGCAAGCTCATTGTCCGCCGCAGTTTGGGATTTGCGGCTGAACTTGGGCTGGATATGGTGGACAATTTCAAAAGTTTAAAGGGGCCATCAGGCGAAAAAGACTCCGGTCCTTGACCGGGAGACCCGCCGAGAAAGGCGTCGCATCGCAACGCTTGTGCCGTAAGGCATTTGCGGCTGCGGGGCAGCCGTTCCAGTTCGTTCAATTGGTTCAGGGCCAGAAACAGAAAAGGCCGCTCCGAAGAGCGACCTTTTTATCCGTTGGCTCGGATCGCTGAGACGATCCGATTATTCCGAAGCGGCATCCGCCAGAACAGGGGCGTCGCCGGAATCTGCGCCTTCGCCCTCGGCCGGAGCCTCGCCTTCCGCAGCGCGGCGCGGACGACGTGGACGGCTGCCGGCAGTGCGACGACGCGGCTGACGCTCGCGCGGCTGGCCTGCGGCGCTTTCCTCGTCCATCGAAACCTCTGCCGGGATACCTTCGATCTCAGGCTGCGGACCGCTGCCGTCGATGGCTTCGGGCTGCGGCGCTGCCGATGCAGCCGGAGCCGGCTGCTGTTCCTGACGCCGCGGCTGGCGGGGCTGGTCTTCGTTGCGGCGCGACTGCTCGTCGTTTCGGCGCTGCGGCTGCTCCTCCGAGCGGCGCTGCTGATGCTCATACTGCTGGCGCGGCGGCTGGACGATGACGACATCGTCGTTGTCTACGCCTTCGACGTCGTCGCCTTCGCGCTCGGCGCCTTCGCTGAACTCGTTGCGGTCGTCACGCTGGAAGCGCTCCTGCATCTGCGCCTGTGCGGCGGCAATAATGCGGTTGTAGTGTTCGGCGTGCTGCAGATAGTTTTCGGCGATGACACGGTCGCCGGAGCTCTGTGCGTCGCGACCGAGCTGTGCATACTTTTCAGCGATATGCTGCGCGGTACCACGGATCTTAACGTCGGGGCCGGAGCTGTCGTAGGTGCGCGTCAGCGGATTGCCGCCTTTGCGGTTGAAGTTGTTGTTGTTTCCACCACCGCCGCCGCCGCCGTTGTTATTGCCACGCCCGCGACCGCGCTTGTTCTGCTGTCCTGGCCTCATAGATCGTTCACCTGAATTCTTTGTTTGTTGTGGTTTGTTGTGGAGTGGTGGCACCAACCGCCGTGGCCGGTTCACCGGCTCAGAGCCCTCGTGCCGCAAGCATACTGCGCCTTCGCGCCAACCTGCCGCTTGTTCTCAAGTCAGTTTGACTGATTCACGCATTGGGTCGTGTTCAACCTTTGAAACTCTCGTTTAAAAGAGCCGACCCCCGAGGCCGAGCTAGTATCGAACGACTCACCGTTCTGTCCTATCTCTCCAACGCGTGGGGTCAACCTATATTGCTTCCCGTGGGAATCCAAGCCTTTTCTTCGCAATGGCACCAATGTCCTGTCTAGTGCTTTACGTTGCCGCGCATCACTTGAGCGCGAACACAAGCGCCCGGTCGTTCTGGCCGTAATCTTTCACGGATTCCAGCAGCTTGAAGCCCTCAGCCTCGAAAACGTCTATCACGTCGTTTCGCTGATCATAGCCGATCTCAAGTCCCACAACGCCGTCGGGCCGTATGAACCTAGCCGCATCTTTGGCGATGGTTCTGTAGGCGTCAAGCCCATCCGCGCCGCCATCCAGTGCGGCAGGTGGATCAAATTTCGTCACTTCGGGAGCAAGAGTGTGAACGACCTTAGAAGCAATATAGGGCGGATTTGAGACAATCGCATGAAACGCGCCATGGATGTTTTCAAACCAACTGGATTGAATAGCTTCAAAGCGATCCTGCAATCCATTTCTTTCCGCGTTTGATTGTGCCGTCCTCAACGCATCGGCCGATATATCGCTCCCGACGCCTGACGCTTCCGGACATTCGCTCAACAGCGCTAGGCATATCGCCCCGGTTCCGGTTCCTAGATCGAGGATATGGATATGGCCCTCGGCATTTGCAAGATCGCGCAGATAGGGAAGCATCGTATCCACGAGAATTTCCGTATCGGGCCTGGGCTCGAGGGTTTCCGCAGACAACGACAGCGGCAGGCCATAAAACTCGCGTTCGCCAAGAATGCGGTGAACCGGCTCGTGCGCCAGCCGGCGTTCCATTGCTTTCTCGATGCTTGCCACCTGCTCCGTGCCGATGGTCTCGGCGCCCCGCGTGACGATAGCAGTCGTCGAGAGACCAAGTAGCCCTGCGACCAGCACGCGGGCATCCGCGGCAGCGCTCTCTATGCCGGCTTCGGTGAACCGACGGCGGGCCTTGGCCAGCATGTGGGAAACCGTAGGCCCGGCCTGTTTCCCGCTCTTGCTCATTGCTGCTCGCCGAGTTGCGCCAGCTGGCTCGCCTGATGATCGGCCATCAGCGCGTCTACCACTTCGTCGATCTCGCCGACCATCATCCGGTCGAGCTTGTAGAGCGTCAGGTTGATGCGATGGTCTGTCACGCGCCCTTGCGGGAAGTTATAGGTGCGGATGCGTTCGGAGCGGTCGCCGGAGCCGACCTGGTTCTTGCGGTCGGCGGAACGCTCGCTGTCGGCGCGTTGACGCTCGGCGTCATAGAGCCGTGAGCGCAGAACCTGCATCGCCTTGGCGCGGTTCTGGTGCTGCGACTTCTCGGAACTGGTGACGACAATGCCTGTCGGCAGGTGGGTGATGCGCACGGCGGAGTCGGTGGTGTTGACGTGCTGACCACCGGCGCCGGAGGAGCGCATCGTATCGATGCGGATGTCTTCCGGCCGGACCTCGATGTCGATCTCTTCCGCCTCTGGCAAAACCGCGACCGTCGCGGCCGAGGTGTGAATGCGGCCGCCTGCTTCCGTTTCCGGAACGCGCTGGACGCGGTGGACGCCGGATTCGAATTTCAGCTTGGCGAACACGCCCTTGCCGGTAATCGTCGCGATGATTTCCTTGAAGCCGCCCGCTTCGCCTTCACTCGACGACAGCACTTCCACCTTCCAGCCGTGAGCGGCGGCATAGCGTTCATACATCCGGAACAGGTCGCCAGCAAACAGCGCAGCTTCCGAACCACCGGTGCCGGCGCGGATTTCCAAAATGGCGCTCTTCTCGTCGGCTGCGTCCTTAGGCAGCAACAGGATCTGGATTTCCTGCTCCAGCGCCTCCAGCCGCTCCTTCACGTCAGGCAGCTCCAGCTCGGCCAGATCGCGCATTTCACGGTCCACCGACTTGTCGTTCAGCAGTGTCTCGAGGTCTGCAAGCTCCGCAATTGCCTTCTCGTAGGCGCGGATCTTCGTGACGACAGGCTGCAGCTCGGAATATTCGGAGGCAAGCTTGACGTAGACATCGGCCGCCGGGCCGGCCGACATGCGCGCTTCGATCTCGCCAAAACGGCGTTCCAGCTCGCGCATCTTTTCAACGGGAAGCTTCGCCACCCTTCACTCCGATTCTGCTTGTCTTGACCTAAAGAGGAATATTGTGAGCTTCGGCGAAGTGGGCAAGCACATCGCGCATCGAAGTCGGCGACTTGGTATCGTCGAGCGCCTCATTCATCACCTTTGCCAACGCCTCGGCATCAAGGCCGAGCAACATCGCCTTGACCGGACCGATCGACGCCGGCGACATCGATACCGAACGGAAGCCGATGCCGAGCAGCGCCATCGCCGAGATCGGCTTGCCGGCAAGCTCGCCGCATAGCGTCACCGGTGTGTTGTTGCGTTCGCCCGCCCGCACGATGTCGCGCAGGATCCTGAGGAACGGCTTGCCAAGCGGATCGAAGCGGTCGGAAACCCGCGCATTGCCGCGATCGACCGCCATCGAAAACTGGAAGAGGTCGTTCGACCCGACCGACACGAAATCGACCGCCGACATCAGCTCGTCGAGCTGCCAGAGCAGCGCCGGCACCTCCAGCATCGCGCCGAACTGCAGCTTGCGCGGCAGGCCATGGCCGAAGCGGGAGAGGTGTTGAACTTCCTTCTGCAGGAGGTCGCGCACCGCGGTGATCTCGGAAACCTCGGTCACCATCGGCACCATCAGCTTCAGCTCAATGCCTGCCGCCGCCTTCAGCATGGCACGCAACTGCGTTCGCAACAGACCCGGACGATCGAGCGACAGGCGAATCGCCCGCCAGCCGAGAGCTGGATTTTCTTCCTCATGACCACGGAAATAGGGAACGACCTTGTCGCCGCCGATATCAAGCGTGCGGAAGGTCACGACCCGCCCGGCCGCCTGCTTCAGCACGTTGCGATAGAACAGTTCCTGCTCTTCCGCCTTCGGCATCGTGGAGGCGATCATGAACTGCAGCTCGGTGCGGAACAGGCCGATGCCTTCGGCGCCCGAATCCGAAAGCTGCGGCAAATCGACCAGCAGCCCGGCATTCATCATCAACGACACACGCTGCCCGTCCTTGGTGCGCGGCTCGACGGAGCGCAGCGCCCGGAACTGCTCCTGCCGACGGGCGCGGAACCGTACCTTTTCTTCGTAGGAACGCTGATGTTCAGGCATGGGGCGAAGATGCACATGCCCGCCATCGCCATCGATGATCACGGCATCACCGTTTTCGGCAAGCGCCACGACGCCCGCGGCCTGGCCGATCACGGGAATGCCCATGGCACGCGCGACGATCACCACATGGCTCGTCACCGCACCTTCTTCCAGAACGAGGCCGCGCACATTGGCACGCGGATAGTCGAGCAATTCGGCCGCCCCCATCGCACGCGCCAGGATGATGGCGTCACTCGGGAAGCCATCCCCCGCAGTGCGACCGGTATAGCCGGTCAGCTGCCGGAGCAGCCGGTTCGCCAGATCCTCGAAATCGTGCATCCGCTCCCGCAGATAGGGATCGGTCATGCGAATCATGCGCGCCTTTGTGTCGCTTTGCACCTTCTCTACCGCGGCTTCCGCCGTCAGTCCGTTACGGATCGCTTCCTCAAGCTTGCGCACCCAGCCCTGGTCATAGGCGAACATGCGGTAGGTTTCCAAAACCTCGCGGTGCTCGCCCTCCATCGAAACGTCGCGCTGCGACAGAAGGTCGTCAATCGAGATGCGGAGCGACCCGAGCGCCTCGCTGAGACGACGGATTTCCTTCTCGGAATCCTCGTTCAGCAGGTTGGTGACGACGATACGCGGCTCGTGCAGCACGACGTACCCCAAGCCGATACCTTCATTATAGGTGTCGCCGTCGATGGTCACCGAACGCGTCAGGTCGAGTTCGAGGCCCGGCTTGGTGATCTTCTTGAGCTCGCCGGTAGCAATCATCTCGGCGAGCACCATCGCGGTCGTTTCGAGCGCTTCGAGCTCTTCTTCGCGATAGGTGCGGCTTGCCTTGTTCTGCACGACCAAAACGCCGAGCGAACGGCCGGTGCGCAGGATCGGCACGCCGAGGAAGGAATGATAGATCTCTTCGCCGGTTTCCGGCAGGTAGCGGAAGGCTGGATGCGATTGCGCGTCGGAGAGATTGAGCGGCTGCGCGGATGCGGCGATCGTGCCGACCAGACCCTGCCCCATCTTGAGCTGGGAGAGGTGGACCGCTTCCTTGTTCAGACCTTCGGTTGCATAGAGCTCGAGGACGCCGTCGGCGCGCAACACGTAGACGGAGCAGACCTCCGCCACCATGTTGCCTGCAATCTGGCGAACGATCCGATCGAGACGCTCCTGCGGCTCCAGCGGCTCCGCCATCAATTCGCGTAGCCGCTTGAGCAGCACGCGCGGACCGCCGGAAAGGTCTCTCATTGCGTCTCAAGCTCCAAAACAAACATCAAAGTCTCACAGCCAACAGCCGCGTGACTTCTCAACTTGAACGCGCGGCAAGCCTGTTCAGAATCAGTTCTTATCCAGACCGTAGCAGGAATGCAAAGTCCTGACAGCGAGTTCCGCATATGGACCGTCGATCAGGATCGAAATTTTGATCTCCGACGTCGTGATCGCCTTGATATTGATGCCCTTGTCGGCCAGCGCCTTGAACGCGGTGGCGGCAACGCCCGCATGGCTGCGCATACCGATGCCGATAACGGACACTTTCACCAGACCCGATTCGTTCTGAACGACATCGTAGCCGATCTTTTCCTTGTTCTCGCCAAGAACCTTGATTGCCTTGTCGACGTCGCCGGAAGGAACCGTGAAGGTCATGTCGGTCTTCGAGCCGTCTTCGGAGATGTTCTGGACGATCATGTCGACGTTGATGTGGCTTTCGGCCAGTGGCCCGAAGATCGCCGCGGAAACGCCGGGCCGGTCGGCAAGACGGCGAAGCGAGATCTGAGCCTCATCCTTGGCATAGGCGATGCCGGTGACTACTTCCTGTTCCACGATTTCCTCCTCGTCACAAATCAGCGTTCCGGGCGGATTCAAGAAATCACCCATGCCCGGAGCATCGGGATCTTCGAAAGAGGAGCGCACGAAGGTACGGACCTTGTGCACCATAGCGAGTTCGACAGAGCGAACCTGCAGAACCTTGGCGCCGAGCGAGGCCATTTCGAGCATTTCCTCGAAGGCGATCTTCTTCAGGCGGCGCGCCTGCGGCACGATGCGCGGATCGGTCGTGTAGACGCCGTCGACATCGGTGTAGATGTCGCAGCGATCGGCTTTGACCGCAGCGGCGATCGCGACCGCGGACGTATCCGAGCCACCGCGGCCGAGCGTCGCGATGCGATTGTCGGGTCCGAGCCCCTGAAAGCCGGAGATGACGGCAACCTGACCTTCGCCCATGCGCTTGATGATGTCGGAGCCATCGATCTCGAGAATGCGGGCGGCGCCATGGGCGTTGTCGGTGCGGATCGGAATCTGCCAGCCCTGCCAGGAGCGGGCGTTGATATCCATCGCCTGCAGAGTGATTGCGAGCAACCCAGATGTCACCTGCTCGCCGGATGCGACGACCGCATCATATTCGCGCGCATCGTAAAACGGCGAATTGGCGCCAACGACCTTCGGGGCGCCCTGCACCCAGCCGACCAGCTCGTTCGTCTTGCCGGACATGGCGGATACGACGACCGCCACTTCATGGCCGGCATCGACTTCACGTTTTACATGGCGGGCAACGTTCTTGATGCGGTCCAGATCAGCGACGGACGTTCCGCCGAATTTCATTACGATGCGTACCATATGCCTCTACCACGACCTAGCGCCGAGAGAGACCAAAGCCAGACCCGGCATCACGAGCCCTGTAGGGAACCGCATGGCTGAAGAGCCAGGAATTGGGAGTCCTGGAACCCTTCTAAAGCCTTGCGCCCCAAGGGCCCAAGTTGCCGCGTCTCTTAGCGAGTTTGTGGGGGGGTGGCAAGGTGCGGAAAAGAGAATGAGGGCGTGACGGAGCGGAAGGCAGATAGGCGTCCTTGAAGTGAATGGGCTCGACGCTAATTGCAGCCCATCGGCCTGGACTCAAGTAAGGGGGAGCCTATGGAGCGATATGTCTTGAACGAAATGAACGCTGACCGCCGACGGAGTTTGGTGCACCTCGAAGGCCTGATGGTAACCTTGAAACCCCTTGCCAATGCGAACGAGAACACGAAGCTCTGCGTGGCGATGACGAGGGTGCAGGCTCTTTTGCGGGACACTTTCGACGAGGTGGCCGAAGCAGCCAATCCGGTTGCCGATGAAATTGTCGAGGAAGCCGTCCAAATCGTTGCAGAGATCGAATTCAGGCTGACGATGGGCCTGCGTTCTGGGACCGTTCATTAGCCGGCCTGGTGCGTGCGTATTTTAAAGGGGATCAAGCTTGTCGCAGCCCGTTCTGTTCACGCCGTTTCGCGTCCGCAATCTTGAGCTTGCAAATCGGATCGTGATTGCACCGATGTGCCAGTACTCCGCCGAGAATGGTTGCATGACCGATTGGCACATGATCCATCTCGGCCAACTGGCTTTGTCGGGCGCAGCCCTTCTGACCATTGAGGCCACGGCTGTCGTTCCCGAGGGGCGGATCACTTTTGCGGATGTCGGGCTGTACGACGATGCCACCGAAGTGGCAATGGCCCGCACTCTCGAAGCCATCCGCCGCTGGTCCGATATGCCGATTGCCGTGCAGCTTGCTCATGCAGGCCGCAAGGCATCCACGGAGGTTCCGTGGCGCGGCGGCGCCCAGTTTCCGCCCGATCACTTGCATGGCTGGCAGACCGAAGCACCCTCTAGGATTGCTTTCAGTTCAAACCATGTGCCGCCAACGGCGCTGGATCGGGAGGGGTTAAAACGCGTGCGGGACGGATTCGCTACCGCTGCGGTTCGCGCTGCGAGGATCGGCATCGATGCCGTTCAACTTCATGGCGCGCACGGCTACCTGCTGCATCAGTTCCTATCGCCACTTTCCAATCAGCGTTCGGACGAATACGGCGGCTCGCTCGAAAACCGAATGCGGTTTCCACTTGAGGTCTTCGATGCTGTCCGAGTGGCCTTGCCGTCCGACAGAACCGTCACGATGCGGGTCTCCGCAACAGACTGGGTCGAGGGCGGTCTGGACGTCGACCAGGTCATCACCTTTGTCCAGATGCTTGAAGCGAGGGGATGTGACGCAATCCACGTATCGAGCGGCGGGCTGCATCCGGCCCAACAGATCCCGGTCGGGCCAAGCTACCAGGTGCCGCTTGCCCGCGCGATCAAGTCGGCAGTGAACATGCCCGTTGTTGCCGTTGGCCTGATCACGGAGCCGACACAAGCCGAGGCAATTGTCGCTACCGGAGATGCCGACCTGATCGCCATCGCGCGCGCGGCGCTCTACGATCCCCGTTGGCCCTGGCGTGCTGCAGCCGCGCTCGGCGGCCAGGTGAAGGCCGCCAGTCAGTATCTCCGCTGCCAGCCGTCGCAGTTCAAATCGCTATTCGTAACCTAACGGCGCGCAGCAGCATTTAGCAACCTGAACAAGATGCCCCAAAACATTGGGGCACGGCTCTATGCGGGCGAGCCCCATGCCGGAGCTCCAACGGCCCGAAAGGTGCAGTTGCATCGCGCCACAGAAACAGGCAGCCTAACTGCGCCGAGAAGACGCCGGGCATGATCCACCGACCTGCGTCCATCGCTTCCGACGCAAGGGCTCCGATTGCATATGACGCGTGCGCAGCAAATCGGCGTAATCATTGGCCTCGCCATTGTCGCGGCCTTCACGGTACTGCGGGCAAGCGATCCGCCGCTCCTGCGGCAGATCCGTGACATCACATTCGACGAGTATCAGCGCATTTCCCCGCGCGCCTTCGAGCCGACGCCGGTCCGCATCATCGACATCGACGAGGCCTCACTCGAGGAATTCGGTCAGTGGCCCTGGCCGCGCGACCGGCTTGCGCTTCTCGTGCAGCGGCTATCGGATCTGGGAGCAGCCGCGATCGCTTTCGATGTGCTGTTTGCGGAGCCCGACCGTCTCTCGCCGCGCACCGTCATGCGCGATGTCGCCGGCGTCGACCCGATATTGCTGAGCCGGCTGCCTGATAATGACGAGCTTTTCGCCGAAGCGATCGCCGGACGCCCCGTGGTGCTCGGTTTTGGCCTGACAACCGAGGGCAACTACCGACCGCCGGTCAAGGCGGGCTTTGCCTTTACCGGCGAAAGCCCAGTCAACGCCCCTCCCCGCATCGACGCGGCAACACCGATACGCCCGCAATTGCAGATCAATGCCACAGGTCTCGGCCATATCAGCCTCAATCCCGGCAATCCCTCTGCTGTCGTTCGCAAGGTCCCGCTCTTTCTGACGGATGGCCAGCAGCTTTATCCGAATCTGGCGATTGAGGCTCTGCGCGTTGCCCAAGGTGCTTCAACCTATGTGCTGGCGGCCGCCCCCGAAGCACCCGACACGCTGACATCGGTCAAGATCGGCGAGTTCGTCGTGCCGGTGACGGCAAGCGGCGAGTTGTGGCTGTATACTAGTCCTGATGTTGCAGAGCGCTATATCTCCGCCGGCAAGATCCTAGCCCCGCAAGGCGTCGACCCGCAGGTCGCTGCTGCCATCGAAGGAAGCATCGTCTTTGTCGGGACGTCCTCGGCTGGTCTGCAGGATATTCGGACGACGGCTCTCGGCCAGAACGTCCCTGGTGTTTCCATGCATGCCCAGACCGTTGAACAGATCCTGACCGGTCATTTTCTCTCCCGGCCCGACTGGGCGGATGGAATGGAAATCCTTGCGATTGCCGTGCTGGGCACGATCCTGGTTATGCTGACCACCTTCGTCAGCCCGGCCGTAGCGCTCGCCTGTGGCCTCTGCATTACGGCGCTTGCGCTTGCGGCCTCATGGTTGGCGTTTTCCGCCTGGGGCCTGCTTTTGGATCCGCTGGCACCGATCATCGCCGGCTCGATCATCCATTTCGCCGCCACGTCGTTTCGCATCCTCGTCATCGACCGCGAACGGCGCGAAGTCCGCCGGGCCTTCGGGCAGTATCTTTCACCCTCGCTGCTCTACCGGATCGAGCACACCCGCAATGCGCTGCGCCTCGGGGGCGACGACCGCGAGCTGACGGTAATGTTCGTCGACGTGCGTGGTTTCACCGAACTCAGCGAACGGCTGCAGCCAGCCGAGGTCGTCCGCTTCTTGAACACGCTGCTCGATGCGCTGAGCCGCCACGTGACTGCCAATGAAGGTACGCTCGACAAGTTTATCGGCGACTCGATCATGGCCTTCTGGAACGCCCCGGTGGATGTGACAAATCACCCTGCCAAGGCGGTCCGCGCTGCCCTTGCCATGCGTGAGACGCTCGCTTCACTCAACGCATCCGATGCCTTCGGCTTCGGCCAGGATTATCAGGTCGGCATCGGCATCGGCATTCACACAGGCCTTGCCTGCGTCGGCAACATGGGCGCCGAGACGCGCTTCAACTATTCCGCCGTCGGCGATGCCGTCAACGTCGCGGCACGCATCGAATCCGCCTGCAAGGAGGTTGGCTTCGACATTCTCGTCTCGGAGAGCACGGCCGGCGAGCTGCCGCATTTCGCGCTCCTCGACGCCGGCCTGCTCGGACTGAAGGGCAAGAGTAGTAGGGCGCGGCTCTACGCAGTCGTCGGAGGTGAACAGGTTCGCGGTTCCAGCGCCTTTGCAGAAATACAGCGGATCCACACCGAGCTTGTCGCCGCGCTCCGCACTCATTCGGCCGAAAGCCGGAAGATGCTCAACATCGCCAAGCTCAAGGCTGCGGAACTAACGGCGATCCTGCCCCAATTCTACAGCCGCCTCGGGCGCCGAGCCGATCATTTCCGCGACAATCCCGGCAATGACGATGACACTATTCGTACGCGTTTGCCGCGCGAAACCAAGCTTCACCTTGAGCCGTAGTTATCGCTCCGGTGACCATGACGTCCGTCGTGATCGCGGTCGTCATTGTCTCCGTCATGCCCGCGGTGATCTCGGTCATGGTGGTCTCGACCATGGTGATCCCAGTCGTGATGGTGATGATCAGGCTTGTCCGGTTTATCGGGCTTGTCCGGCTTGTCGGGCCGATCCGGCGTGTCCTGCGCTTGTTGCGGCGCCTGCTGTGGTGCCTGGGGCGCTTGCTGGGGCGCCTGAGGCGCCGGCCGCTCCTGCCGTTGTTGTGGCTGCGGTCGATCCTGGCGGTCCTGGCGCAGTGATGCCAGCCCGCAACTGGTGCGAATGCCGCCGAGCGCGCCGGAGAGCTGCTGATCCCCGGAAAGGAACGGCAATGCTCGTGGATTGCTAAGTGTCTGCAGCGTACGGCGGTCGACCCGGCTGGGATCGGTCATTCTGCCGCCACGGGTTGCGATCACGCAGTCGCACTGCTGCCGCAACTGCCTGCAGCCGCCGGGCCCGCAGAAGCTCGCCGCACCGTTGAGCAACACGATGGCCGTCGTGCCATTGGGCCCGACGTAGAAATCGAAGGCCGTGCCGCGTACGCCGATTGTCCCGGCCGGGGTTACGATCGAATAGGCCGACGACGCCGAATTGCCGCTGATCCACCGGAACGTGCCTTTCGCCGCCTTGATCGAGAGCCGCTTTACGGAAGCGGAATCGTCATAGACGAACTTGTCGATCACAACCGTCGATCCAGCGCCGACAGCAAGCTTCGTTCCGTCTTTGAATATGAACTGTCCGAGACCCGACGATGACGTGCGGATACGCTCGTCTTTGTGGACGGGCGATCGCACCACCAGCGGGCCGGTCTGACCGGACACTTCCGTTCGGATCAAAGTCGCTTGTCCGACCGGCTCGGCAGAAAAGGCCTGCATTGGACTAAACAAAGCAAAGATGACGCCTGCAGCGACGGCACCACACAAGCGAGACATGATCGACCCCCAACAAACTATCAGTATATTAGCATATTGTTAACTTTAGCGTCTCCTCATCTTCTTGGTGTAGGCAGCACCGCTTTTCGCTTCGTCTGGGAGTTGCTTGCGACGTCACGTCCGCGGTCAGCCCTTGACTTCCTCACAGCTTCGTCCGACTTCACTCAGAACCGATGCGAGGAACGGAAATATGAGCGAAGCGGCAAAAACCACGATCGACCAGCAAGAGGTGGACCGCTTCTCGGCGATGGCGGCGGAATGGTGGAGCCCCACCGGCAAGTTCAAGCCGCTGCACAAATTCAATCCCGTGCGGCTTGCCTATATCCGCGACAAGGCAGCCGAAAACTTTGGCCTGGATGTGCGCAGCGCAAGGCCGCTGGAAGGTCTTCGCGTGCTTGATATCGGCTGTGGCGGCGGTCTGCTGTCGGAGCCGGTTGCACGCATGGGTGCCAGCGTCGTTGGTGCGGATCCATCGGAGAAGAATATCGGAATCGCCTCGACGCATGCGAAGGCCTCCGGTGTCCCCGTCGATTACCGTGCGATGACGGCAGAGCAGCTCGCCGAGGCCGGCGAGAGCTTCGACATCGTTCTAAACATGGAGGTCGTCGAGCACGTCGCCGACGTCGATTTCTTCCTGGGCACCTGTGCCAGGATGGTGCGTCCTGGCGGGTTGATGTTCGTCGCAACGATCAACCGGACCATGAAAGCCGCCGCACTCGCCATCTTTGCCGCGGAGAATATCCTGCGGTGGCTGCCGCGCGGCACTCATCAGTATGACAAGCTCGTCCGCCCCGAAGAGATCGAAAAGCCCGTTACGGAAAACGGCCTCTCGATTGTCGATCGCACAGGCGTGTTCTTCAATCCGCTGTCAAACCAGTGGAATCTGTCGAAGGACATGGACGTGAACTACATGATGCTGGCGAAACGCACCGGCTAATCGCATTCGCGGGGGATCAGGCGCCCCCTCGACGCGGCTGCCGCGAACCGCAGCACTCCTTGAAAGGCTTGCCCGAGCCGCAAGGACACAGGTCGCGACTGCGCCGTTGCAAGCGACCGATCAAAGGCACCTTCACCGCCGATGGCAGCGCCGATGCCACGAAGGCCACCAGCTTCGCCGAAAAGCCCGGCACGACCAGGCGACGGCCGGATTTGAAGCCGCGCCAGGAACGCTCGGCAACATAGTCCGAGCTGAGCTTTGGCAGGATCTTGAACAGTGCAGCCCGGCCGGCACCTGACCGCTCGAGGAATTCTGTCGACACCGGCCCGGGCGCGACGCAGGTAACCGTCACGCCGGTCGATCTGACTTCCTGATGAAGGGCCTCCGAAAAGGAGCGGACGAACGCCTTGCTGGCATAGTACAGCGCCATGTTCGGACCGGGCGTGAAACCGGCAATGGAGCCGAGATTGAGAACGCCGCCCCGTCCGCGTGCCACCATTCCTGGTAGGAAATGCAACGTCATATCCGTCAGGGCGCGGATGTTGAGGTCGACCATGCCGAGCTGGTCGGCAATCGGAAGCGTTGTCGCCGGACCGCGCAAACCATAGCCGGCGCTGTTGACCAGAACGTCGCAGGCCAAGCCGTTGGCCGCAAGGAAGTCCTGCAGTCGCGTCGAGGCGTCGCTTGCAAGAAGGTCGAGCGACAGGGTGAATGCTTGGCCACCGGCCGTTTTCACATCGTTGGCAGCAGCAGCCAATCCGTCCAATGATCGCGCAACGAGGACGAGGGTCGCACCTTCTCGGGCGGCCACCTTGGCAATTGCCCGGCCAATGCCGCGCGACGCCCCGACCACGACGACGGCGAGGCGCAATGTTTCACGCTGTTCGTCGGTCATGATGCCGTCCCCGACATCGCCTCGCCCGGGACCGCATCACTTGAAGCCATGCCTCGGACTTCATCGGCGATCGCCCCGTTCAGGATACTCTCGAAGCGAACCAGGGCGCGTGCTACATTGGCGCCATCCATCACCCGATGGTCATAGTGGATGCGGACGGTGACAGTTCCGTCTTCGGAAATCGAGCCATAATTGAAAATAGTGGTCAGCGGCGTCATCGGGTTCAACGATTCTGCTCCCAGGCCCGAATACACCGACAGCTGGAATGTGCCGAAGCGCCGCCCCCGCTGCCGTCCGAGGTTCAGCCCGAGCCACATCAGGAGCCAGCGGATCGGACCGGGCGCGCGCGCAAATTTCAGTGCCCTGCGGAACTGCTTGATCTCGTGAATCGGCTTTGATCTGGCTGCAAGAAACAATTCCTCGATCTCGGCAATCGGCCGATGCTCCGGATCCTTGATCGTGCTCAGAAGAACGATCCGCTCGCCCTCATGCTCGCGCTCATGGGCAACGGAGGCGATACTGAGCGGATACTCGTAGAGCTGCGGCCGTGGTAATTTGACATAGGCGCGCCGCAGTTCCGGCACGTCCTGACTGAGGAGCGCATAACCCTTCAGGAACAACACGGTCCAGGACGTCTTGCTCTGTTGCGCCATCCTCGCTTGTTGCAGCGGCGCAAGATTCATCTGCCGCTGCACCGTGACGCGCGGCACGCCGATCGAGAACCTCATGAGGTCTCCGACAAGACGTCGTGATGGCGAAAGCTTGATGGCGCGTCCCCGCATCATGCGTCCTCTAGTAGATGTAGGGGATAATTCGCTTCGTCCGGTCCATGTAGGCGCGATACTCAGGGCCGAAAATCTCCAGCATCATGCGCTCCTCCTTGTCCACCCGCAAAAAGAAGAGAATTGCGAAGCCGATCACGCCAGCCAGCCCCACCACCCAGTTTGCCAGCAGAAACGCCTGGCCGAGTGCCATGAGCAGAAAGGACGTATACATGGGGTGGCGGACGAGTGCGTAGGGTCCGTGGGAAATCAGCTCGTGCTTCTCGCGAATCTGCAAGGTGATCGACCAGTTGCGGCCGAGCGCCTTGTGCGTCCTGCGGAAGACCCACATGGCCGCGCAAAACAATATTGCGCCGAGGATCACCGCCCACGAATGCGCCGTATAGTCGGCAGCCTCGGGCATCCCCGTCGCGACATAAAAGCCGGGAACAAAGGCAAGTCCCAGGAGCGCGACGGAAAGACCTGCTGCTTCTACTCCCGAGCGACGGTCGCTGACGACCCTTGTTCGCCTCGCGCGACGCTCCGAAGGATAGCGAATTGCGTACCAGGCAATGATGCCAAGCACCCACACAATTTTACCAATGAGAGCAACGCTCAATTCAGATCACCGGAGCCCTTCGTCGATCATGCAAAAGCGATGGACCCGACGGGCTCGCTGTGCACTCACGTATTCATCTCTCGAAGCTTTGTAATGAACTCTTGCGGACGAAGCCAGATGCTGGGTGTCTTGTATCCCATGGAACGTGCAATCTCGCCGACGAAATTGTTGCAATTGTCGACCGTGGCCTGCCACAACGTCGATTTTGCCTGTAGCTGGCGAATGAAGGCGACAGTCTTATTGTACTCGGCCTGGGTGAGCAGGATGCGCCAGCTTGCCGAACGATAGGCTTCCTCGAGGTCTCCGTCTGTCGCCCCGGTTGACGCAGGAACGGGAATGAAGTGCCCGAGAACGTAGGGCGCGGCGTCAGGAGAAGCGGGCGCAAGCCCGGCGACCTGCGGATTGATCATCCCGCCGGCTTTGTTCAGGCGCCCGAAAACCGCATAGGTATGGCCATAGGTCAGCGCATAGCGTGAACGGAATTCGATGAAATACTGGCCTTCGCGCTGGGAGGCTTTACTGACTTGTGCGCCATTGGCGTCCGAGATGAACCTCGGCTGCGGTGGCTTGTCGTCCGATTGGCAGGAAGTGAGCGCGAGAGCAAAGAGAACTAGAAGGGATAGATGGCCTTTTGCAAGCGTCATAACTACGCTTCATCTCCGAGATCGAATGAGCACAGACACTCACGCAAAGATGCCAGCCTAGAGTTGCGCATCTGCCCGTAGGCCGCCTGGCTCCGACAACGATTTGGGGGAGGGGCCACACAAGTCCCTCCCCCTTCCTCAAAGGTCAGATGTTATTTGGTGATTGGGGCGGCCTCTACTGGCGGCGGGGCCTTGCCCTTGCCTTTACCGACTGATCCGCAAGCGCTAAGGCTCGAAACGGAAAACAACGCAACAAGGCACATGATTAGGATTCTGCTCATCAAGTAGTCCTCTCCGTTAGCATGGAATAGGTTATCGAAGGCAACGATTCTACTAATAGCGGTAAAATAGCCACAAGCCAAGTGCAGAAAGGGCACACTGCGCCGCCGCGTCACGCAAGCGCCGCGCAATGCTAACAGAGGGTGGCAATATCGATACAAAATGTAAGTATCATATGACCAAAACGCCGGTCCCCACGGGCGCGCGGCCATAGAGGTGAACGATGTCTTCATTGGTCATGCGGATGCAACCATTCGACACCGCCTGCCCGATCAGCCACGGTTCGTTTGTTCCATGGATACGGAAATAGGTATCTTGCCCGCCGCGGTAGAGATAAAGCGCCGCTGCACCGAGAGGATTGTTTTCGCCTCCGGGAACACCGCCCGCGTACTGCGCCAGACGCGGCTTGCGCTCGATCATGCTCGCTGTCGGCGTCCACGACGGCCACTCGGCTTTCCGGCCAATCACGGCGCCTCCCTTCAGCGTGAGACCTTCCTCGCCGACAGCAACACCATAGCGTGTCGCCCGGCCATCACCCTCGATGAAATAGAGATAGCGCTCGTACGTGTTGACGACGAGGCTGCCTGCCGGCTCGCTGCCTGAGTATTCAACCTCGCGCCGCCGGTAGCGGGAACTGACACGCGTCGAAGAAAAGGGGTTCCCTATCGGCCAACTCGCTGTGGTGCATCCAGAGGCCATCAAAGCGACACAGCCCAAGACAAGGCCACGGCGCGAAATATGGTCGTTATCCATTGTTACCTGCTTAAGAATTGCTGAGCCCTATTTCCTTCCTTTAGCATTCCGTTGTTTTCAGGCCAAGCCTCAACCCCACAGAGAATCCAAAGCCTCCACAAACAGCATATGCGGGGCGTTGATTGGCAGGCCGACCCGACCTTTCCGTACAGAAACCATCCTATCGTTGTATAAGTCCTTGATAACGGCATCGCTTTGGAAGGCGCCTCTTGCGGGAACAAGCGCCGCAAAGCTAGGTTGGAACGGTTTCGCGCGCTGGCGCCAGCGCGCATCACAGGAATTTCGAGGAGGCTGCAGCTGCTCACGTTTGCAGTTGTCTTGTCGCAGGGGGAGCGATAGCAAGAAACGATGAATCTTGGTTTCGAAGGAAAAGTAGCGATTGTCACCGGCGCCGGTTCGGGCATTGGCGCGGCCATCTCCCGCCGATTGGCTGAGGAGGGTGCGCAGGTTGTCGTCGCAGATATCAATGCCGACGCAGCCGAGCGGGTTTCCGATGAAATTCGCGCGCAGGGAGGCGTATCGCACCATTTTGCCGTCGACGTTACCGATGCGGCGGCGGTGGAGAAGCTGATTGGAACGGTCGTTGAGACGTGCGGTGGTCTGCATCTCGCCGTCAACAATGCCGGCGTCGATGGCGTGCGCAAGGCAACCGGGGACTACCCGCTTGACAACTGGCACAAGCTGCTGGACGTCAACCTCAATAGTGTTTTCTACTGCATGAAATACGAGATCGGGGCGATGCTGGCTGGTGGCGGCGGTGCGATCGTCAACATGTCCTCCGTTCTCGGCGTCGTCGCCTTGCCGATTGCATGCGCCTATACGGCGGCCAAGCACGGCGTCGTGGGACTGACAAAAACGGCCGCAATCGAATATGCGCGCTTCGGCATCCGCATCAATGCGGTTGGGCCTGGCTGGATCGAAACGCCGCTTTCGTCAGAGCATCGCGATATTGCAAGCAGCCGACGCATGGAGGCGCTGCAGCCGATGGGTAGGCGCGGCACGCCGGAGGAAGTGGCGGCACTCGCCTGCTTTCTATTGTCCGAGCAGGCGAGCTTCATCACCGGCAGCTACCATCTCGTCGATGGAGCCTACAGCGCGCATTAGCTTAATTCACATCGTCGGGCAAAACAGGTAGGGCAGCAATCTCGATGCCCTCGTCCAGAAGCGCCTGTGCCTCATCCGCTGTGGTCTGCCCGATGATCCCGCGGGCGTCGCTCTCGCCGTAGTGGATCTTGCGCGCTTCCTCGGGAAACCGCGTTCCGACATCCTCGGAATTGGCCTTGATCGCCGCGACGGCCCCTTTCAGCTTCTGGAACGCCTCCCGACGCATCGTATCCATCGCGAGCGTCTGCATCTCATCCTTCCTGCGCCCGGTTGAAACGGAAGGCGCCATCAGAAGCTTGGAGATGGACGCGGAATTGCAGACGGGACAAACTAAAAAGCCTGATGCGACCTGGCGATCGAAGTCGGCACTTTCAGAAAACCAGCCTTCGAATTCGTGGGCATTTTCACAACGCAGCGAATAACGGATCAAGCGGCCACGCCTCCTGCGACTGCCCCTGCAACCCTCTCGATGGAGAAATCACGACCGTTTTTCAGGTTCGGAATCTTGTCATGGGCGGCCTTGACGGCCGCGGGATCAATCTCGGCGAGGATGACGGCCTCGTCAGTCGGGCCGGCCGAAGCCAGCACACGGCCCCACGGATCGATGATCATAGAATGGCCGAACGTCTCGCGCCCGTCCTCGTGACGGCCGGCCTGGGCAGCGGCGATCACAAAAACGCCGTTCTCGATTGCGCGCGCCCGCAGCAGGATTTCCCAATGTGCTTCGCCGGTCTGCTTCGTGAAGGCAGCCGGCACTGTCATCACTTCGGCCCCTGCCACAGCTTGGGCGCGGAAAAGTGCAGGGAAGCGAACATCATAGCAGATGGCAAAGCCCATTTCAGCAAAGGGAAGCGACAATATGCGCGCCTCTGATCCTGGACGGTAAGCCGCGCTTTCACGCCAGCTCTCGCCATTGTCGAGATCGACATCGAACATGTGAATCTTGTCGTAGCGATTGAGGATCGTGCCGTCGGGACCGAAGAGATAGCCACGATTGGCGAGCTTATCGTCATCCAGCGCGATTGCGGTCGACCCCACGTGCATGAAGATACCCAGCTCCCGCGCCAGCTCCGAACCAGTACGAACGATGACATCCTTGGTCTCATCGCGCAGCAGCGCCTTGGCGGCCGCCCGATCGCGCTGCAGCATGCCGGTCATTTCGGGAGTCTGGACATAGATCGCGCCCTTTCCCGCAGCCTCGCGAACCAGGCGTGCCATCGCGGCCGCGTTCCTCTCGGGATCGACGCCGGAACACATCTGGATGGCGGCAGCTCTAAACGTCATCGCTCTTCCTTACACGGCAAGCAGAGGATCGAGCTCGCCGGCCCGATCTAGCGCATAGAGATCATCGCATCCGCCGACATGCTGCTCGCCGATGAAGATCTGGGGGAACGTCGCGCGGCCGTTCGACTTGCCGATCATCTCCTGGCGAAGCTCAGGCGCAAAGGTCGCATCGTGCTCGACGAAATCGACGCCCTTTTCAGACAGCAGCGACTTGGCGCGCACGCAATAACCGCAGGCTTGGCGCGTGTAGATGGTGACGGGTGCCATGAGGACTCCAGACAAATTCAAGTTATCTTTTCGTCATATAGTTTCTGAAAGAGCCCTTGCAAAGGTCAAAACCGTGAGGTCGCCCCCGCCTTGCGCACCACCCTGGCTGCCGACGAGGACGAGCCGCTTGCCCAAGACGTCGCTATCCCGCTCCTTGCCGATGGCGAAAACATCGCGAACATTCTCCTCGCACGCCTTTGCGCGGAGCCCCACCTGCGGGCGGGTGCGCTTGATGCGCAGCAGCGTTGCGCGCAGAAGCGCTTTTCCGCAGTAGGGCCGCTCGATGAAGCGCAGTCTGGACCAGCACGTCGGACAAAGGCCGCTGCCGCAAACCACACATCCCAGGAGATAGACGAGGTCGACCAGCAGCCCGAAGGGGCGCATCAGAGGCAACCCTTTCAGCTGCATGGGCAATCGCAGTCTCCCAAATCCATTGCCCCCTCGTCCCCGTCGGGAAAGACTAGCGCGTTTCGCCTCTGAGGAAAATCGCCTTGCGGCACCGGTCCGGCGGGACTATGCAACGCACCATGGATATCATCTTCGACCAGGCTCGGATCGCGACAAGCCGGCATCGCGCACTTCTCAACCACGACCCGAAGGCGACCTTCCTCCTCGATATCGCCGCAGAAGAACTCGGCGAGCGCCTCGCCGTGGTCGAACGGTCCTTCGAGCACGCAGTCGAACTGCACGGTACCACGGGCGCGGCGGCCCACGCTGCGATCACGACCGGCAAGATCGGACGACTGACGCGGGTCGAGAGCGAACGAGCCTATGCGAAGGCGGACGAGGCCTTTATCGAGGCCGCGCTGGAAGAGGTTCCCCTCGAGCCGCAGTCCGCCAACCTCGTGTTGGCGCCGCTCAGCCTCCACCTGACCAACGATACGCCCGGCGTTTTCATCCAGATCCGCCGCGCCCTCAAGCCAGATGGGCTCTTTCTTGCCGCGATTCCTGGGGCAGGCACGTTGCAGGAGTTGCGCGAAGTGCTGCTGGCGACAGAAATCGAGATGACCGGGGGCGCGAGTCCACGAGTCATCCCTTTCGCCGACGTGCGCGATGTCGGTGGCCTGATGCAGCGCGCTGGCTTCGCCCTGCCCGTAATCGACGCCGAAACCTATACGGTGCGCTACGACTCGATCTTTGCGCTAATGAAGGACTTGCGGGCAATGGGGATGACCAACCCGCTCGTCGCGCGCAGCCGCAAGCCTCTGACACGCGCCTTCTTCCTACGGGCGGCTGAAATCTACGCCGAACGCTATGCCGATCCGGACGGCCGGATCAGAGCAACCTTCTCGATCATCTATGCCTCGGGATGGGCACCGCACGAAAGTCAGCAAAAACCTCTTCGCCCGGGATCGGCGAAGGTCAGGCTCGCGGATGCGCTGAAGGTCGAGGAACACAAGCTGAAGCAGTAGTGTCCGCTTCTCTTAGTTCGGTACGGCAATATGGTTGCTGATGCCGAGAAGCACGTTGGCGAGGTTGCCACTCAGCGCTCCGAATCCAGCGATCATACCGACCGCGACCAGTGCCGCAATCAGGCCGTATTCAATTGCGGTTGCGCCACGGCCGTCTGCCAGAAATGCCCTTACTACTCGCATGCCCACCTCGGCGCTAGAGCGGCAGTCGTCAAGCACGTTGCGGCTGCCGCTGCAGCAACGCCAGTGTCAGCAGCCGACCCCGCTTCCGTAGCCCTGAACCACGCAAACGGAACCTGGCGTCTCCTGAAGGACGCTCCGCCGGATCGTATAGCGCTTGCCGCTCTCGGTCTTCGGAATCGAGCCGGTCGTAATCGTATCGAATTCGGACGGTGCGCTCGCGAAGACGCTCGACTTGGACTTGTCGGCAAGCATCGGCGTCAAGATCAAAGTCAAGGCAACAACAGCCGTGCCAAACAGCAGCGCGATGTTTAGCACTCCCGTTCTGCTCGAGGCAGTCGAGGCCCGTTCTTTCTCTCTCACTGCTTTCCAGAAATCGTCGTCCATGCGTCAAGCCTTCCACACACACGCCAGTTGCTTGATTGAGGCCGATATTTGGCAGAAGGTGTTAAACGATCGATTAATATCCACACCCAAATTGGACGCTTGCCGGATAATAATCAGACGTTTCTAAAGTAGATCCTGCAATATCGGAATGAGCGGTTCGTCGGCAGGCGGCATCGGGTAGTCACGCAGAGCCTGCGGCTTCACCCATTTCAACGCCTGCCCTTCTTTCCCGTGCGCAATTCCTTCATAGCGCCGGCAGACATAGAGCGGCATCAGAAGATGGAACTTCTCGTAGGTGTGGCTCGCGAAGCTCAGCGGCGCCAGACAGGCGACCTTCGTCGTGATCCCGAGCTCCTCGTGAAGCTCTCGCACCAGCGATTCCTCCGGTGTCTCGCCCGGCTCAACCTTACCGCCGGGAAACTCCCAAAGTCCGGCAAGCGACTTTCCCTCGGGACGCTGCGCCAGCAGAATGCGCCCGTCGGAATCGATCAGGGCGCAAGCGGCAACAAGAAGAATGCTTCGGGCAGCCTCGCTCATCGCGACGGCTCCTGTCGCCAATAGGAATAGCGGTAGGCCTCACGGAAGCCGAACCGTTCGTAGAGCGCCAAAGCCGGAGCATTCGTCGCCTTCACCTGCAACCAGGCGGAACGGGCGCTGCGCATCCTGGCCCAGCGCAGGGCGGAGGTCAGGATTTCCATGCCAAGTCCTTCGCGACGACGCTCCTTGGCGACGGAAAGCGACATGATGCCGGCGAGGTCATTGTCCTGAACGCAAAGAACGGTCGCCAGCGGCCCCGTCTGCGCGTCTTCGATCATGAAGAGACCCGATGGTGGCTTGATCGCATTGATGATCTCGGCGAGTGCCGGCTTCAGCTTGGACGACACGCCGTCGGTTGCCAGATTGGCATCCACGAAGCGGCCGATATCGTGCGTCGGCAGGTGGTCAAGCGTATCCGGCAGCTCGGCATGGGCAAGATCGCAGGTCATGACGATCGTCTCGTCGAATGATGCCCACTGCTGCTTCCGGATGAGATCGATCAATACCGGCGAGGCGAGCGGTGTCTGACGCAGGACAGCCGGGCGACCATAGGCTTCGAACTTGCGGCTTGCCTTGGCAAGGCGAATCTCGACATCGCGGTGATCGGAAGGATCGAGCGGCACGATCGAGTTCAGCCGGTTGGACGGGTGACCCGCGGTCAGCCGTACCTGCCAACTGCCGTCATACTGCACGGACGAGGCCGGCCAGGCTCGGAAGCCGACGGCCTCCAGCCTGCGCACGAGCGGCAGATTCGCATTCTTGGGTAATGTTTCAGTCAATGAAAGATCAGCTCCGGTAGTCACCGTTGATGGCGACATACTCCTTTGTAAGGTCGCACGTCCAGACCGTAGCGGTGCCGTTTCCGAGACCAATGTCTACCTTCACAGGAATATCCTGCTTTCTCATCACGTTGGTCGCAGCTTCCTCGGAATAGCCGGCGTCGCGCTCGCCGTTGACGGCAACCCGCACATCGCCGAACCAGATCGCCAGCCGGTCGCGATCAGCCATTTCACCCGACTTTCCGACCGCCATGACGATGCGGCCCCAGTTGGCATCCTCGCCGGCGGCGGCAGTCTTGACGAGCGGCGAATTGGCGATCGAGAGCGCGATCTTCTTGGCCGCGGCGTCGCTTTCGGCGCCGGTCACGGTGATCTCGAGCATCTTGGTTGCGCCTTCGCCGTCACGCACGACCTGCATCGCAAGATCCCTGAGAAGATCGTTAAGCGCAGCACGGAAGGAGGCAAGGCGCCCGTCGTCGGCGCTCTCAATACGGGGCTGGCCGTCTTCGGCGGCCACGCCCGTAGCAAACAGCATCAGCGTGTCGGAAGTCGAGGTGTCGCTGTCGACCGTCATCGAATTGAAGGTCGGATCGACGCCCGCCGACAGGAGCGACTGCAACGCAACCGGAGCGATATCCGCGTCGGTGACGACGAACGAGAGCATGGTCGCCATATCAGGCGCAATCATGCCGGCGCCCTTGGCGATGCCGTTGATCGCCACCTTCACGCCGCCGATCTCGGCGCTGCGGGTCGCAACCTTCGGATAGGTGTCGGTCGTCATGATCGCCTTGGCTGCCTCGAACCAGAAGTCGCCGGTCGCATCCTTGTGCATCTGGTCAAGAACGCCAGAGAATTTCGTCGCGTCCAGCGGTTCGCCGATGACGCCGGTGGAAGCGAGGTAAACTTCGTTCTCGCCGCAGCCGACAGCGGTAGCCGCGGACTTCGCCGTCAGGGCCGTCGCCTCTCGGCCCTTCAGGCCGGTGAATGCATTGGCATTGCCGGAATTGACAACAACGGCGCGTGCGGCGCCATGCGGCAGGTTTGCGCGGCAGAAGTCGACGGGTGCCGACGGGCACTTCGAGCGGGTAAAGACGCCGGCGACTGCGGCCGGCTTGTCGAACACCATCATCAGCACGTCGGTGCGGTTCTTGTACTTGATGCCCGCTGAAGCGGTGGCCATGCGCACACCGCGCAGCGTCGGCATGGATGCATAGGATTTCGGAGCGAGCGGAGAGATGGAACCGGACATGGCGATCGACCTGGTGGCTGGAAGGATTTCCGGGCGAAGTATAAGCCGGCTCGCCCTGCGGAAATACGACAACGATTATAGTGAAGGGCCCGGAAGAACCGGGCCCTGCATTCTAGACTGGATTACTGCTGCGGCTGCGCGGGGGGCTCATCGCCCGGCTGCGGCTGCTTGTTGGCATCCTCATAGCCCTTGCGCAGCGCCTCGTCGGTGATCTCGACCTTGGACTTATCCTTGGCGGCAGCAAGAAGCGCGAGATACTTGTCACGCATGACGAGCTGGCGAACCTGGTCCTTGACCTGATCGAAGGCAGGCGGAGGAGCATCGCGCTTATCCTCGACCAGGATCACGTGGTAACCGAAATCCGTCTTTATAGGGGTCTTGGTGTAGGTGCCCTTGTCAAGTGCGAAGGCAGCCTCTTCGAATTCCTTGACCATGCGGCCCTTGGTGAAATAGCCGAGATCGCCGCCATCGGCCTTGTTCGGATCGGTGGACTTTTCCTTCGCCAAGTCCGCGAAGTTCTTGCCGGCGTCGAGCTGCTTGATGACGTCCTTGGCCTCGTCCTCGGTCTTCACGAGGATATGGCGGGCGTGCACTTCTTCCTGCTTCGGCAGGGCAGCGACTTCCTTGTCGTAGCGCGCCTTGACTTCCTCATCGGTGACCGTATCGACGACATGCTTCTTGAAGTAAGCATTGTGCAGTTCGCGATCAGCGAGGTACTGCATGCGCTTCTTGAATTCGGCGGTCTGGTCGAGCTTTTCGGCAATCGCGTCCTGCGCTAGCAGCTTGACGTCAATGGCGGCGGACAGGGCGGCGACCTTCTTCTGTTCCTCCGGCAACTGCGCGAGCTGCGGGTCGAGATTGGCGACGGCCAGATCGAGATCAGACTGATGAATCTCGACATCGCCGACCTTGGCAACGACGGCATCCGGCTTGTCTTCCGCATAGACCGGCGCCTGAAACGCAACGAAGGTTGCGAACGCCATCACAGCGATTTTGTTGTAGTTCAACATCAAATAACCCTTCACAGTTAAACCCACCGGCTTCAACGTCGTGAATCCAGCCTGAAACAGCCATCAACACCGGAATGTGGCCTTTCTATATCAGCCAAATCCGTTGACATCATTCGACCCCCCTCTTATCTGTCACGCAACCTCGCGTCCAGAAAAGTTTCCTGGCGTTTCGAGACGTGTGCCTGAAATTCGGCCGGGCCACGGATAAGAAAAGCCGGGGAAGAAATATTGAGAAAGGACCAGTCATATGGTCAGCTTTGGCGGTATAGCCCGCAAAATATTTGGCTCTGCCAATGATCGCCGCGTGCGGTCCTTCCAGCCGAACGTCGCAGCCATCAATGCCATCGAAGAAAAGACGAAGGCCTTGAGCGACGAGCAGCTGGCTGCGCAGACGGTCGAGTTCCGAAAGATGCTTGCAGACGGCAAGACGCTGGAAGACATCCTCGTTCCGGCCTTTGCGGTCGTGCGCGAGGCTTCGCGCCGCGTTCTCGGCATGCGACCTTTTGACGTACAGCTGATCGGCGGCATGATCCTCAATGACGGCGCCATCGCCGAGATGAAGACCGGTGAAGGTAAGACGCTCGTCGCCACGCTGCCTGTCTATCTGAACGCACTCGCTGGCAAAGGCGTGCATGTCGTCACCGTCAACGACTACCTCGCCCGCCGCGACGCGGCGACGATGGGCAAGATCTATGGCTTCCTCGGCCTGACCACCGGCGTCATCGTCCACGGTCTTTCGGACGAAGAGCGCGCGGCCGCCTATAATTGCGACATCACCTACGCGACCAACAACGAGCTCGGCTTCGATTATCTGCGCGATAACATGAAGTACGAGAAGAACCAGATGGTCCAGCGCGGCCACAATTTCGCGATCGTCGACGAAGTGGACTCGATCCTCGTCGACGAAGCGCGCACGCCGCTGATCATCTCGGGGCCGCTCGACGACCGCTCCGATCTCTACAACACGATCGACGCCTATATTCCGCTTCTGTCGGAAGGCGACTACGAGATCGACGAGAAGCAGCGCTCGGCCAACTTTTCCGAGGAAGGCACGGAAAAGCTGGAGAACCTGCTGCGTCAGGCCGGCCTGTTGAAGGGCCAGTCGCTCTACGATATCGAAAACGTTGCGATCGTCCATCACGTCAACAACGCGCTCAAGGCCCACAAGCTGTTCCAGCGCGACAAGGACTACATCGTCCGCAACGACGAGATCGTCATCATCGACGAATTTACCGGTCGCATGATGCCGGGCCGCCGTTATTCGGAAGGCCAGCACCAGGCGCTGGAAGCCAAGGAAAAGGTGCAGATCCAGCCGGAAAACCAGACGCTGGCGCAGATCACCTTCCAGAACTATTTCCGCATGTACGCCAAGCTCGCCGGCATGACCGGCACGGCGCAGACGGAAGCTGAAGAATTCGGCAACATTTACGGCCTCGACGTCATCGAGGTGCCGACCAACCTGCCGATCCAGCGCGCCGACGAGGACGACGAGGTCTACCGGACGTTCGAGGAGAAGTACAAGGCGATCATCGCCGAGATCGCAGACGCGCAAAAGCGCGGCCAGCCCGTTCTTGTCGGTACCACCTCGATCGAAAAGTCCGAACTTCTCGCCGACATGTTGCGCAAGCAGGGCTTCAAGGACTTCCAGGTCCTGAACGCCCGCTACCACGAGCAGGAAGCCTATATCGTCGCCCAGGCCGGCGTGCCGGGCGCCGTGACGATCGCCACCAACATGGCAGGCCGCGGTACCGACATCCAGCTCGGCGGCAACCTCGACATGCGTGTCGAGCGTGAACTGGCAGAGGTCGAGCCCGGTCCTGATCGCGATGCGAAGACCGAGGCAATCCGCGAAGAGATCAAGCAGCTCAAGGACAAGGCACTTGCTGCCGGCGGTCTCTACGTCATCGCCACTGAACGCCACGAAAGCCGCCGCATCGACAACCAGTTGCGCGGCCGTTCCGGCCGTCAGGGCGACCCCGGCCGCTCGAAGTTCTACCTGTCGCTTCAGGATGACCTGATGCGCATCTTCGGCTCCGACCGCATGGACGGCATGCTGCAGAAGCTCGGCCTCAAGGAAGGCGAAGCCATCGTCCATCCCTGGATCAACAAGGCTCTGGAGCGCGCACAGAAGAAGGTCGAAGCCCGCAACTTCGACATCCGCAAAAACTTGCTCAAGTACGACGACGTTCTGAACGACCAGCGCAAGGTGATCTTCGAACAGCGCCTCGAGCTGATGGAATCGCCCAATATCTCCGAGACGGTCTCCGACATGCGCCGCGAGGTGATCGAAGACTTGGTCGAGAAGCATATCCCCGAGCGCGCCTATGCTGAACAGTGGGATGCCGCTGGCCTGAAGGAACGGACGGCTGCTCTGCTCAATCTCGATCTGCCGGTCGAGGACTGGGTCAAGGAAGAAGGCATTGGCGAGGACAACATTCGCGAGCGCCTGACGGAGGCTTCAAATGCGGCCTTCACCGAGAAGGCGGAGCGCTTCGGTCCCGATATCATGCACTACGTCGAGCGCTCGATCGTGATGCAGACGCTCGACCACCTGTGGCGCGAGCATATCGTCAACCTCGACCACCTGCGCTCCGTCATTGGTTTCCGTGGCTACGCGCAGCGCGATCCGCTGCAGGAATACAAGTCGGAAGCGTTCGAGCTCTTCACCTCGCTGCTTAACAACCTGCGCGAGGCCGTGACCGCACAGATGATGCGCGTCGAGCTCGTGCAGCAGGCGCCGGCCGAGCCGGAGCCGCCGTTCATGCAGGCGCACCATCTCGATCCGGATACCGGCGAAGACGATTTCGCGCCCGCCTACTTGGCCTCGGAAGTGGTTGTCGCCCCGGAAAACCGCAACCCGGCCGATCCGTCGACCTGGGGCCATGTCGGCCGCAACGAGGCCTGCCCCTGTGGCTCCGGCAAGAAGTTCAAACACTGCCACGGTGCCTTCGCACAGGCTTGAGCCCGCAGTCAATGCATTGAAAATGCCGCCTTCGGGCGGCATTTTCTTTTGTGGATGCCACCCGCCGCGTTAATTCCCTGCCGCTTGCTACAACCGTTTCTTAACGCTGTTCTGGCAAGACTTCCGCTACGATTTGCCTGAAGAGTTTTGCGTGTTTGTGATGGCGGTCATTGAGACGGCGGAAAAGATGCTGCCTGCGGGTCTGCGCCCGGCGGGGAGTCGTATGCTGCGCACGCTGGCTGCCTCCTTGACCGCGCGCGGCGAGAAGGCAGCCGCCCAGCGCATGGCGCTGACCGCCTTCTTTATCCGCATTGTCAGCGCCGCCGTCGCCCTTCTGTCGCAGATTGTTCTGGCGCGACTGATGGGCGAATACGAGTATGGGATCTTCGTATTCGTCTGGGTGCTGATCGTCCTCTTCGGCGATCTTTCCTGCCTCGGCTTCCACACCGCCATCGTCCGTTTCCTGCCGCAATACAAGGCAGCAGGCGCTCTTGAGAAGATCCGCGGGCTGACGGGCACCGCCCGCATCTTCGGATTGCTCTCCGGCACTGCCGCCCTCGCCATCGGCATGATCGCCCTGCATGTTTTCAGCGACAGGATCGAGAACTACTACATCATTCCAATCTTCCTCGGTCTCATTGCCATGCCGATGATTGCCCTCGGCGATATTCTGGAAGGCACGTCACGCGCCAACCACTGGCCGGTCATGGCGCTGAGCCCCGCCTACATCGTCCGGCCGGTTCTCATCATCCTCTTCATGCTGACTGCGATCGGCCTCGGCGCGCCGCAGACGGCGGTGACCGCCATGCAGGCCGCGCTTGCCGCCACCTATGTCACCGCCGTCGGGCAGTATGTCGCAACTCTCCTGCGGTTGCGCCGCCATTACCAGGAAGGTCCGCGCGAGGTCGATTTTCTCGGTTGGCTCGGCGTTGCCTTCCCAATCTTCCTCATCGAGGGCGTCAGCTTCCTCCTGACCAATTCCGACGTCGTCGTGGTCGGCATCTTCCTCGAACCGCACGACATCGCCATCTACTTTGCCGCCGCCAAGACGATGGCGCTCGTCCACTTCATCAATTTTTCGGTGAAGGCGGCATCCGGTCCGCGCTTCTCAAGCCTCATCGCCGAGGGGACACGCCAGCAGCTCGCTGTTGCTGCGGTCGACGCCGCCAGGTGGACCTTCTGGCCTGCGCTTGCCATCGGGCTTGCCGTTCTCGCCGCCGGTCACTTGCTGCTTTCCCTGTTTGGCGGCGCTTTCACGGCCGGCTATCTCGTCATGGTGATCCTGCTGGCGGGCATTCTCGCCAAGGCGCTGGTCGGACCGGCGGAAACGCTGCTGATGATGGCCGGCAAGCAGAACATCTGCGTTCTGCTCTATGCCGGAGCGCTGATCGCGAATATCAGCCTCAACGTGCTCCTCATTCCCGGACTGGGCATCAAGGGCGCCGCCATCGCCACGGCCTCGGCCATGGGCGTTGAAGCCATCCTCCTGCATTTTGCCGTCCGACGCGCGCTTGGCATCGCGCTCTTCGCATTTGCCACGCCTCCCGCGGCCAAGACAGATATGGAAGTCCGATAGAATGGTGCGCAATCCAACAGCTACCGAAACGACCGATCTCACGACGAACCGCATGGTCCACGAACTTGCCGCGCTCGATTTCGAGACGCCGCAGGCAGATGCGCGCGTCGCGGTTGGCCGTCCCGGGCGTGAGCTCTGCGTCTATTCCGGGAAGCTGGGCTACGAGCTGCAGGAAGAGCTCGACTTCCTGTCCAATCGCGCCATCGAGCCCAATGTCTTCTTCACGGGACGATTCCTCGCGCCCGCCATGCCGCGGCTAGACGACAGACAAGTCAACTTTGTCCTGTTGCGAGACCAGAGCGAAACTCGCAGCCGGATGCGCTTCCTGTTGCCGTTTTCCGTGGAAAAGCCGGGCTTCGCGGTCGGTCCCTCGATCGTGCGTGTCTGGTCGAACAGCTTCGCACCACTTGGCACGCCACTGATCGATGCCGAGGATGCAGGCGAGACGCTGGACAATCTCTATGACGGCCTGACCCATCGCGATCTGCGCTTGCCGCCGATCCTCGTGCTGCCGGACGTCAGGCTGAACGGCATCTTTGCGCGCATGGCAAGGGCAGTCGCCATCAGCCGCAACCTGCCGATCACCATAGCGAATCCCTATCAGCGTGCCATGCTGCAGAGCGACGAGGACGCGGCCACTTATCTGCGCAAAGCGATTTCTTCATCTCATATGCGCGAGATGCGCAGGCAATGGCGTCTGCTCGAGGAGCAGGGCACAGTGGTCTACAGCGTCGCCCGCCAGCCCCGTGACATCCACATGCGCTTCGAGGAATTCCTCGCGCTTGAAGCAGGCGGCTGGAAGGGCAAGAAGCGCAGCGCTCTGGTGACCGACCGCTACCACACCGCCTTTGCCCGCGAGGCCGTTTCCAATCTCGCCGCAGTCGATGCCGTGCGTATCCACACGATCGATTTGAACGGCAAGGCGATCGCGTCGATGGTGGTCTTGATGATGGGCAGCGAGGCCTATACTTGGAAGACGGCCTACGACGAAGCCTATGCGCGCTATTCGCCAGGCAAGCTGCTGATGGGCGAGTTAACGGAATGGCACCTTGACGACGCCAACATCGTGCGCTCCGATTCCTGCGCTATTCCGGATCACCCGATGATCAACCGCTTCTGGCAGGAGCGGGAGGACATGGGTACCATGGTGATCGGGCTTCACCACAACGGTGACCGCGACGTTCGCCAGGTGGCCGCCCAGCTTCACATGTACAGCAGCACCCGCAACGTTGCGAAGATGCTGCGGCAGAAGATCATGTCGCTTGCCCGGCGCGGCAAGTCTCCTCAGTAGTCACGCCAAACGGTCTCAGCCGGCGCTGGCGCGCTCGCGAAGTATGCGGCGGATCACCTTGCCTGTCGTCGTTAGCGGCAGTTCCGGGACGAATTCCACCTCGCGCGGATATTCGTGCATGGAGAGCCGCATTTTTACCCACTCGCTGATATCGGAGGCCAATCGATCGCTTGGCTCGTAGCCGGGCGCCAGCACGACATAGGCCTTGACGATCTCGGTGCGCACGGGATCGAGCTTGCCGACGGCGGCGGCAAGCTGCACGGCGGGATGGCCGATCAGACAATCCTCGATTTCCGCCGGCCCGATGCGATAGCCTGAGGAGGTGATGACGTCGTCATCCCGCCCGAAGAAGGTGACGTAGCCCTCCGTATCCTGGCGCCCGATATCGCCCGTCAGCAGCCAATCGCCGGCAAACTTCCGCTCTGTCGCCGCAGCGTCGTTCCAATAGCCGAGAAACATCACCGGATCCGGCCGACGGATGGCGATCTGTCCGGTTTCGCCAACCGGCAACTCTTGACCCGTTTCGCTGACAATCGCGACGCGATGTCCAGGCACCGGCCGGCCGATCGCGCCGGGACGGCTGACACCGATTGCGGCATTCGACGAGAGCACGAAATTGCACTCCGTCTGGCCATAGAACTCGTTGACGGTAATCCCGAGCGTCCGCTTGACCCATTCCTGTGTTTCCGCGCCGAGCGACTCGCCTGCCGAGCCTATCGTGCGCAGCACGAGGTCGTACTTCGAGCGTGGATCAGGCACCGACTTCAGGAGCCGCAATGCCGTCGGCGGGATGAAACCGTTGCGCACCCTCATCTCGGCCATAATGCGATAGGCCATGTCGGCATCGAACTTCTGAGCCGGCGACGAAACGACGGGGACGCCGAGCAGTAGGCTGGGCAGGAGCGCATTCAGCAAGCCGCCGGCCCAGGCCCAGTCGGATGGCGTCCAGACCTTGTCTCCCGGCTGCGGGAAGCTCTCATGGGCGAATTGCATCCCCGGTATGTGCCCGGCCAGCACCTGGTGGCCGTGCAGGGCCCCCTTCGGCGGACCTGTCGTTCCCGACGTGAAGATCATCAATGCCGGATCATGTGGCGCGGTCTTCGCAACCTCGAAGATTGGCGGATGGCCTCCCACGAGCGCCGCGAAGGATCGTGCGCCGGGTCCATCGCCGTCAACGTTGACGACCTCGGCCAAATCAGGCAGCCGTTCCCGGATCTGGCTGATGCGCTCGAGTCCGAACGCATTGGTGATAACGGTGGAAGCACCCGCCGTCCGCAGCCGGTACTCCAAGGCTTCGACGCCGAAGAGCAACGCCAGCGGCAGCGCGATCGCGCCCATCTTGTAGATCGCCACATGCGCGACGACCGTCTCGAAGGACTGCGGCAGGAGCAGCGCGACCCGATCGCCCTTCTTCAACCCCAGCGACACCAGCGCATTGGCGAGCGATGACGATCGATCCGCCAGCTCCCGGTAGGTCATGGAAAGGTGGTTACCGTCAGGGCTGAAATGCTCGAGGCAGACCCGCTCCGGCGCCCGCTCGGCCCAGTCGTCGCTGACCGCACGGCCGATATTGAAATCGTGCGGTTCGTCCCACGCAAAATCGCGGTAAAGGTCTTCGTAGCGATCGCGCTGCGGCAGTCTCATCGGCGGAAATCCAGTCAAATGCTGCAGCAGCTAACACCCGGAACCCGGTCTACGCAAGCGCGAGACCTGCCGGACGCCTTTGGATCGGTCACAAAACTTTTGTGTGAGTGGCCGACACTTTCGCGCTTGCCGCGCTAGATCAAAGGACGCGCTGGGTAGCGACTCGATGTTTGGAGCAATTTCATGGACTACGTCAAATTTGGCGGTACCGGGCTGGAAGTGTCGAAAATCTGCCTGGGCTGCATGACCTTCGGTGAGCCTGGCCGCGGCAATCACAGCTGGACGCTCGGCGAGGAAGACAGCCGCGCGCTGATCAGGCAGGCGCTCGACCTCGGCATCAACTTTGTCGACACCGCCAACACCTACTCCGATGGTTCCTCGGAGGAGATTGTCGGGCGGGCGATAAGGGACTTTTCCAAGCGGGACGACATCGTGCTCGCGACCAAAGTCTTCAACCGCATGCGTCCCGGTCCGAACGGTGCCGGCCTCTCGCGCAAGGCGATCTTCGACGAGATCGACAACAGCTTGCGTCGCCTCGGCACCGACTATGTTGACCTCTATCAGATCCACCGTTTCGACTATACGACGCCGATCGAGGAAACGCTGGAAGCGCTGCATGACGTCGTGAAGGCAGGCAAGGCGCGCTATATCGGCGCTTCCTCCATGTATGCCTGGCAGTTCGCCAAGATGCTCTACACCTCGCGCACCAACGGCTGGACGCCCTTCGTCAGCATGCAGGATCATCTGAACCTGCTCTATCGCGAGGAGGAGCGCGAAATGCTGCCCTTCTGCCAGGATCAGAAGATCGCGGTGATCCCCTGGAGCCCGCTCGCCCGTGGCCGGCTGACGCGCGCCTGGGATGAGAAGACCGTGCGCAGCGAAACGGATGAATTCGGCAAGACGCTCTACAAGCAGGCGGAAGACGCCGACCGCGCCATCATCGGCATCGTGGGCAAGCTGGCCGACAAGCATGGCGTCTCCCGCGCCCAGATCGCCACGGCCTGGATCCTGCAGAAAGGCGCGGTGACGGCGCCGATCATCGGCGCGTCGAAGGCCAATCATCTGGCAGACGCGGTTGCCGCCTTGTCTGTCAAGCTGACGCCGGAGGATGTTGTGGCCCTGGAGGAACCCTACGTTCCCCACCGGGTCGAAGGTTTCAAATAACGAGGTCATTTTTGAGAACACCGGTCGCCTGTGTCGAGCCGGCGACCGGCATTCCGTTCAAGGATATCGCCATGACGACCATTCCATTCGAGGCGCGTCGCTTTCAATCCACGGCCGCCTACTATACCCGCTATCGCGTTCCTTATCCCGATCGGCTCATCGAGCGGATCGCGGAACAGGTGGGCCTTTCCGCCGGCGAGCGCATGCTTGACCTCGGTTGCGGTCCGGGCCAGCTCGGCATTGCCTTTGCCCGACTGACCAAGGCCGCGGTGATCGGCCTCGATCCCGAGCCGGAAATGCTGGAGGCGGCTGAGGCCGATGCCGTCGCTGCCGGTGTCGACATCGCCCTCATCAGAGGCTCGTCCTACGATCTCGATTCGCACTTCTGGCCGCTCAAGATGACGGTCATGGGGCGTTCATTTCACTGGATGGACCGCTCGGCGACGCTGAAAGCTCTCGACGAGATCACCGTCGCCGACGGCTGCGTCGTGTTGTTCGGCGATCGCCATATCTCCTCGACACCGGACTGGCGGCAGGCCGTCAACACGCTGGCCGAAACCTTTGCGCCGGAGCGCAATGCCGATCGCGAACGGCGGAAGCGGCCGGATTGGATAGAGCACGAAAGCATCCTGCTTCGCTCCCCCTTCAATGATCTGGAACGAATCTCCGTTGTCAGGCAACGCAGGCTCGGCCTCGACGATATTGTCGGCCGGGCCTTCTCGACCTCGGTGACATCGCCACAGGCGCTCGGCGAAAGGGTTCCGGCCTTTGAGGCAGAACTTCGCGGCACCCTTCTCAAGCTTTCGCCCACGGGCGTGTTCTCGGAGGTGGTGGAGATCGGCGGCCTGATCGCACGGCGCAGCTAACCGTCAGCCCTTTTTCGCAGGAGAAAGCGCATCACGCGTCGTGTAGAGGAAGTTGTCGGAGAGTTCGCGGCTTTCGACGGCGCGCGCCAGGACGACGGCGCCCATCATCGCCGAAAGTGTCGCAAAACCCCGCACGCGCCGGTCCTCCGAAGTCTCGCCGGGAACGATCTCGGACAGAATGTCGACGAGCATTGAAAGCCCATCGTTGAAGGTTTCGCGCACTGCCCCGCGGCTTCGGCTGACTTCCTGGGCAAGCGAAGCAAAGACGCAACTGCCGCCTGGATCATCGACGCTACAACGCGACAAATAGTGATTGAGCAGCGCATCAAGTGGCGCCTCCGGCGCTGAGGCGATGATCTCATTCCAGCGGATTTTCACCTTCTCGATCAAGGCGCGGCTCACTTCCAGCGCCAGCTCTTCCTTGGATTCGAAATGACCGTAGAATCCGCCATGCGTCATCCCGGCCGCCTTCATAATTTCGGCGACCCCGATGCCGTCGAAACCCTTTTCGCGAAACAGCACGCCAGCAACCGTCAGGATCTTCTCGCGATTCTCGGCAAATTTCTCTCGGCTGACCCGCATTCGGTTCTCCGCAATTAGCAGCTTGACAATTTATATGACGTCCATCATCAATACGCAACAATTATGATGAGCATCATCTAAAAGCTTCCGATAGTCTCCGAAAACTCAAGACGGAACGGCCACCATGGTATCGACTGCACTTGCATCATCGCTGGCGCGACGCAACATCCACTATGGATGGGTGGTCGTCGCAGCAACCTTCCTCACCATGCTGGTGACCGCCGGCGCGATGGGCGCCCCCGGCGTCCTCATCAAGCCGCTTCAGGACGAGTTCGGCTGGGAGACCTCGCAGATATCCTCTGCACTCGCCGTCCGGCTGATTCTGTTCGGCCTGATGGGACCGTTCTCCGCCGCCTTCATGAACTATTTCGGCGTCCGCAAGGTCATCGTCTTCGCCATGGCCCTGATCGGCAGCGGCTTCGTCGGCTCGCTCTTCATGAACCAGCTCTGGCAATTGCTTCTGCTCTGGGGCGTCGTCGTCGGCTTCGGCACCGGCCTGACCGCAATGGTGCTCGCCGCGACCATATCGGCCCGCTGGTTTACCAAGCATCGCGGCCTCGTGGTCGGCATGCTGTCGGCGAGCTCGGCGACCGGGCAGTTGGTCTTCTTGCCGCTGATGGCCGAATTGACGGAACGCTACGGCTGGCGCGCCACGGTCTTTCTGGTCTGCGGCATGATCATGTTCGCCGCCCTCATCGTGCTGGCCTTCATTCGCGACCGCCCTTCCGACCTCAACCTGCCGGCCTTCGGCGAAGAACACATTACCCCGCCGCCGCCGGCGCAGTCCGGCCTGCTGGCGATGCTCGCGACCCCGATCACGGTGCTCAAGGAAATCTCCCGCACCTCGACCTTCTGGATCCTGTTCGCCACCTTCTTCATCTGCGGCCTCAGCACCAACGGTCTGATTCAGACGCATTTCGTCACGCTTTGCGGTGACTTCGGCATCATGCCGGTGGCTGCCGCCAGCGTGCTTGCCGTCATGGGCATCTTCGATTTCTTCGGCACGATCGGCTCCGGCTGGCTTTCGGACCGCTTCGACAATCGCTGGCTGCTCTTCTGGTACTATGGTCTGCGTGGCCTCTCGCTGCTGTTCCTGCCCTTCAGCGACTTCAGCTTCTACGGCCTGTCGATCTTCGCCGTATTCTATGGCCTCGACTGGATCGCCACCGTGCCGCCAACCGTCAAGATCGCCGCCGACCGCTTCGGCCGCGAAAAAGCCGGCCTCGTCTTCGGCTGGGTCTTCGCCGGCCATCAGCTGGGAGCAGCAACCGCCGCCTATGGCGCCGGCTGGTCGCGCACGGAACTGCAGAGCTATCTGCCCGCCTTCTTCATCGCCGGCGCCTTCTGCCTCCTCGCCTCGATCCTCGCGATCACGCTGAAGAAGTCGGGCCTTCATCAGCCCGCCGCCTCTGGCGCACATTGATGTCGTTTCCGGCCGCAGCTCGCGGGCCGGAAACTCCGATAAATCAAGCCGAGAACTTCGCCCGCCGTCTTGCGCGCGCGGGCGAACGCATGCTAGACAGCCGCCTCGTCGGTATCCGTTGCCCCATTGGCGGAATTGGTAGACGCGCTCGACTCAAAATCGAGTTTCGAAAGAAGTGCTGGTTCGACCCCGGCATGGGGCACCACCGACAACGCCATCGCAGCGAGACGCCGCCCATTGTGCCCGAAAGGTTCTCCTTCTCGCTGTTCCCAGCGGACTGGTTCACTCCTGCGACGAGGATGCCTCCAATTGTTTGGCCGTGGGAGATCGCGAGCTATCGATATTGTTGCCGGCACGATTGCTTCGTGCCATCCGCAACGTCGCGGACGGCAACTCTCCGTAAACTGGTTTGATAGTAAGGTGCGAATGCTCCCAAATTGCCAAAGCCGCAATCGAACGCCACGGATGTGACCGTCGTCCCCGACGCGGGTACAGCAAGCATGTCGCGGGCCCGGGTCAGCCGAACCCGGCGCGCGAATGCCATCGGAGAAATTCCACGTGCCTGCCTGAATGAGTGGAACAGGCTTCTGACGCTGGTATTAGCGGCTGCCGCCAGTGCTTCGATCGTGACCGGCTTGTCCCAGTTGGCGCGCATGTATTCTTCCGCTCGGCGCACCTGCCATGGGGCTGAGCCGAGGGAATCGCCCTCGAGCTTGTGGCTGTGATGATGCTCAAGGCGCTGGACGATTTGGGGTTCGGCGGGCACTGCCCGTCGAGAAACAGCTTGGGCGGCTAGAAGCCACTGCGCGCCGAGCGACCAAGTAGCTCGACGCTGACTATCCTGGCCCTCACTTACGCGCCTCAACGGCGCGCGCACGGCATCAAGCGGATCTTCAGTGGAAACTCGCAGCGAAAACGACGCCCAGGAAAACGAAGATCAGCGCCCCGACGAGCACGGTGAGCTTCCCGATTGCGCCGGGGACGTGAACACCTGCCGCATCGACCTTGAACGCCAGATAGAGCGGGAAAGCCACGAAGAAGATTGAGATCCACTTCGGACGCATCAACGTGGCATCAACGGCGAGCATGATCACGAAGACCACAATCATGCTGATGACAAGCATTCGGCCGATCACGCGTGTCCATTCACTGGACGCAGCGAAGATCGTGCGGATATGACCACGATAGACGACGGCAAAGACAGCGAGCGTTAATGCGGAGCATTTGACAATCGATGCCAGCAACTGCCAGGCAGCCCTCAGTTGGCTGGGAGCCTCGTTGCTCGTTGCAGCCCGCATCTTCGTCAGCGTGTCGCCCGTTGCCGTATCGAGATGGGTTACGACCCAATAGACATGCGGACCAGCAACGACGAGACCAACCGCGATCGTCACCGCCAGCCGCCAGCTGAGAACCAATCGCCGCAGTCCAGGTTCGAGCAGGAGCGCAATCACGGTCGCGACGGGAATGATCGCAAAATTGTACTTTGCGAGGAATCCCATGCCGGCAGCCGCCCCGAGAAGCGCGTAGTTGCCGACCGATGGCCGTTCCGCCATCCGTGCCAGCACGTACAGGAAGAATGCAACGGCGGCGAAGGCGCCGACGCTATGAGTCAAATCCCGCTGGGAGAGCAGAAAGATCGCGGGCAGGCTGAGCAGGCCGAGGACCGAGATCCAAGCAGTGTCGCGCCCCCCCGCCACTTTGCGGGCCGCCAAGCCGAGAAAGATGCAGCTCACCAGCAGCGTGGCATTTTTCAGGAAGGCGAGTGTGTCGACCGACACGCCGAAGACCTTGCCAAAACAGTAGAACAGCCAGTTGTAGAGCGGCGGCTGATCGCCGTATCCCAGCTGCAACGCATGCGAGAACGCAACCTGTTGTGCCTCGTCGGACGCCAGATCACCCCCACGCAAGAGCCTAAGAATGAAGCTGGCGGTGAAGTATGTTGTCACCAGAAGTATCGGCAGGAGTGTGCTTAGCCGTGTCGCACGCCGGGCAGAAACATATGAACCATCAGCAGTGTCAGTCAATTCGGCCCCATATGCATTCGGCTTGGACGGATATTCAGTGACGGAAATATGCAATTCCTCTGATGGACTGTATAGCGGTTCACCTGCAATTTCGGGGACTTACCAGCGCTGTTCCGAAGAAGAGTGTTGCTCCAACGCAACGTTTGTGCACCCGATCCCTCGCAGCATTGCCGCCGCAATCTCGCCCTACCCATCAATTGGCCGGGGTGGCAAATCAACTGTTTAATTTCTCGGGCGTTTCGGCCAAACTGCGCCCGCCAAGAGGGAAAGTGCACGCGTGCATCAGGAAGTATCGCTTATTGCCACAGTTGCCGTGAGTTTCGTCTGCGCGGCGATACTCGGCTATATCGCCGATCGAGTGCGTCTGCCGCCGCTTGTCGGATACTTGTTGGCCGGTATCGTCATGGGGCCGATGACGCCCGGCTTCGTCGCCGACGCCGGGCTTGCCAGTCAATTGGCAGAGATGGGCGTCATCTTGCTGATGTTCGGCGTTGGCTTGCATTTTTCCACCGCCGATCTGCTTGCCGTGCGCGGGATCGCCGTGCCGGGTGCGATCGCGCGGATCGTTGTCGTCACGCTGCTCGGTGTCGGGCTCGTCAGATGGTGGGGCTGGGGCCTGGGTGCGGGGATCGTCTTCGGCCTCAGCCTGTCGGTAGCAAGCACGGTTGTGCTGTTGAAAGCCTTGGAGGAGCGGAACCTGCTCAACTCGGCCAGCGGCCGCGTGGCCGTTGGCTGGCTGATCGTCGAAGACCTTGCCACGGTTCTAGCATTGGTGCTTCTGCCCGCCGTTGCCGAATTGCTCGGCGGCCATGCCGCCAGCGGTATTGCACAAGGCGCCGGGCTACCGCTTCCCCTGACGATAGCGCTGACACTTCTGAAAGTCGGCGCTTTTGCGGTCATGGCGATCTTTCTCGGACCAAAGATCGTCCCTTGGCTCCTGACGCTGGTCGCTAGAACCGGTTCACGCGAACTCTTCACGTTGACGGTCCTGGCCATAGCGCTTGGCATCGCATTCGGCTCCGCGCAAATCTTCGGCGTCTCGTTCGCGCTCGGCGCTTTTTTCGCCGGCGTGGTAATGAGCGAATCCAACCTCAGCCATCGGGCCGCTGCCGATTCGCTGCCGCTTCAGAATGCCTTTTCAGTGCTATTCTTCGTCTCTGTCGGCATGCTGTTTGATCCTTCGATTCTGGTGCGCCAGCCGATGGCCGTGATCGGCGCACTGGCGTTGATTATCGTCGGCAAGACCGTCATCTCCTTCCTCATCGTGGTCATGCTTCGCTATCCGATCGGAATGGCGCTGACCGTATCAGGCGGACTGGCGCAGATCGGCGAATTCTCGTTCATTCTTGCCAGTCTCGGCGTTTCCCTCGGACTGCTGCCGAATGACGGGCAGGATATCATCCTCGCGTCCGCGATCATTTCGATCACGCTCAATCCGCTCGTCTGCATGGGCGCCGAAGCGCTACACACCCAGGTGCACGGTAGATGGCCGGCCCTCAGCAATCGCTTCGGCCGCCGCCGGCATGAGGCGCTCGGCCGCGAACTTGAAAAGATCCGGGCGATCAACGAAGCCCGCGAGCACAAGCATCAGCTCGAGATGCAAGAGCTTATCGAAACCTTTCCACTGTTTGCCAAAGTGGACGAAGATTCGCAGGAGGAATTGCTGCTCCTCTTCCAGCCGAAATCTGCCTTGCCCGGCGAGCGCGTGATGCGCAAGGGCGACCGAGGCGATGGCATGTACTTCCTGTCGTCAGGCGCGGTGGAAGTGCAGCTGCCGGGTGAGCCGATCCGACTGGACCCTGGCGCGTTCTTCGGCGAGATGGCGCTGCTCAGTGGCGGACGCCGCACAGCAGACGTCGTCGCCGTGGATTTCTGCCAGTTCTTTGTGCTGGAAAGGCGCGATTTCAACATGTTCACGGCAAAGCATCCCGTTTTGCGTCAGGCCGTCAGCGAAATGGCACGCGAACGAACAGAAATGAACGTCATGCGGCAGAAGCGCGATCAACCCTCCAGCGTCGACTCCTGAGCTCAGCGCCTCAGTTTGATCACGAAGATTTTTTGGCACGTCACCCTACGAAGGACACAGCAAGCATTTACAGCCGCACCGACGCCCCATAAAGCTCATGCGCTCGAAGCGAAAGGATTGGAATGCTCCGCAGACTCTACGACTGGACCATGTCTCTCGCAGCCCGGAAATCGGCCGAAGTCTGGCTCGCGGTTATCGCCTTCGTCGAAAGCTCTGTCTTTCTGGTTCCTGCCGACGTTCTCTACCTGCCGATGGCACTCGCAAAACCGGAACGCGCCTATCGCTACGCGCTGATCGCGACCGTCGCCTCCGTCCTTGGCGGCATCGCCGGTTGGGCGCTCGGCTACTATGCCTATGACGCGATCGCCCGTCCGGTTCTGGAATTCTACGGAAAGCTCGATGCCTTCGAGCAGCTCCGGCTTTATATCCACGACGAGTGGGAAATCCTGCTGTTGCTGCTGGTGACCTCGGGCTTGGCGCATCTGCCGCCGATCAAGGTCGTGACGATCCTCGCCGGCGTCATTCACATGAATCTCGGCTTCTTCGTCATTTCGGCGATCGTGGCACGGGGCGCACGCTTCTTCTTCCTCGCGTGGCTGCTGCGCCGTTACGGCGAGCCGATCCGCCACTTCATCGAAAAGCGTCTTGGGCAGGTTGCGGGCGTTGTTGCCGCCGTCGCCATCGCTCTCGGGATTGCTTATAAACTACTTGCCCACTGAGCCATTTGCGCGGAGTCCGTTCATGCCTGCCTCGTTTTCCCTTGTTCGCCCGGTCGTCGGCTACTCGATGGTGCTCGCACTTGGCATGGCGGTGGTGGTCGGCACCGCGCTCGGCTTTCAATATCTTGGTGGGTACATCCCCTGTGCGCTCTGCCTGCTGCAGCGCCAGCCCTATTACTACGGGATTCCGATCGCGATCCTTGGCGCGATCGCTTCCGCAGTCGGTCTTCCCAGCTGGATCGGCCGCGCATTCTTGCTCGCCGCCGGCATCCTGATGATCGTTGGCGCTGGTATGGGTGTCTACCACGCCGGTGTCGAGTGGCAGTTCTGGCAAGGACCGGCAACCTGCTCCACGACGGCAGGCAGCATGACGCAAAACGCTGGCGACCTGTTGGGCGAGCTGAATAGCATCAAGGGTCCGTCCTGCACCGACGCCGCGCTGCGCGTCCTCGGCCTGTCGTTCGCGGGCTGGAACGTGATCGCAAGCCTCATCCTAGCGGCCTTCGCCTTCATCGGCGTCCGCAAAACGGCCGGAGGCTGACGGACGGGAGACTGATCAGGGCTGCAGTTCGCTATCCCAGTAAAGATAGTCGAGCCAGCTGTCGTGCAGATAGTTCGGCGGGAAAAGCCGGCCGTTGTTGTGCAGGTCCTGCACTGTGGGCTGGTACGGCTTCTGATGCGGGAACATGCCAGCCTGTTTCGGCAGCTTGCTGCCTTTTCTCAGATTGCAGGGAGAGCAGGCCGCAACGACGTTTTGCCATGTAGTCTCGCCGCCGTGAGCGCGCGGAATGACATGGTCGAAGGTCAGGTCGTCGTGCTCGCCGCAATACTGGCATTCGAACTTGTCGCGCAGAAACACGTTGAAGCGGGTAAAGGCCGGATTGCGGGAAGGTTGAACATAGGTCTTGAGGCAGACGACGCTCGGAAGCCGCATCGAAAAGCTCGGCGAAGACACCGAATGTTCGTATTCTGCAATGATATTCACACGGTCGAGAAATACCGCCTTGATCGCGTCCTGCCAGGACCAAAGCGACAAGGGGTAATAACTCAGGGGCCTGTAGTCAGCGTTCAGGACGAGCGCCGGCAGGGCCTGTGGGGAAACTGCAATCGTCAAGGGACTCTCCTGATCGATTCGGCATCTGCCCTCTTATATTAGGCCGGTTGTGACGGCATTGTGAAGTCTAATAAATTCAGGCATCAATGCCGCGATGCAAAGCGCCGTCGCTCAGTCGATCGGCAAGATGCCGCGACCGAGCTTGACGGCATAGTAGGCCCAGAAAAGCCTTGCCGCGACCGACCGCCATGGCGACCACGCACGGGCCAACGACGCCAGCTCGCGGGCAGGCGGGCGGGCGCCGAGACCGAATGCCGCAGCCACCGCACTCTGCAGGGCGACGTCGCCAGAAGGAAAGACGTCCGCGTGGCCGCCGCAGAACATCAAGTAGACTTCGGCGGTCCAGGGACCTATTCCCTTGAGAGCCGTAAGCTCAGCCAGCGCTTCGTTGGGCGGTAACGCAGAGAGCGCGAGGAGATCGAGGCGTCCAGAAGCAACCGCGTCGGCAATGCGCGACAGCGTTTCCGCCTTGGCGCGCGAAAGGCCGAACTCCCGCCACGCGTCGGGATGGAGAAGCACGTAGTTGTCCGCCGTCAGCACGCCTTCGACCGGTCGCATCCGTCGCCAGATCGCTTCGGCGCTGGCTCGCGACACCATTTGCGAGACGATGACGTGCGCGAGACCCTCGAAACCCGGTTCGCGCAACCGCAAAGGGAGGGGGCCGGCCTCGGCCGCAATGGCTGCAAGCCGCGGATCAAGGCGAAGCAGGTTCCCCAGCCCCTCCCTCACATCATCATCGCTGCGAATGATCAACACGCTTCCTCGCGATCCTATCGAATCCGTGGCAGAAGAAAGCATGACCGCGAATCCTCGTCAAAAGCCTGTCTTTCGTTTTGCGCCGAGCCCCAACGGCCCGCTTCATCTTGGCCACGCATTGTCGGCCCTTCTGAACCGAGACATGGCGATATCGGCAGAAGGGCGCTTCCTGCTGCGTATAGAAGACATCGACCTGACACGCTGTACACCCGAATTCGAGGCAGGGATTTATGCCGACCTCGAATGGCTCGCCCTAGACTTTGAACGACCGGTGCGGCGGCAATCGGAGCATTTCGAGGAATACCAGGCGGCTCTTGACAGCTTGATTGCCGAAGGGCTCGCCTACCCATCATTCATGACCCGGGGCGAGATCAAGACGCGGGTCGACGCCGCCGAAGCAGATGGCGGGCCTTGGCCGAGGGACCCTGACGGCTCGCCGCTCTATCCACCGGATGATCGCAAGCGCTCTAATTTCGACCGGCAGCAACTGCTCACATCGGGCCTGAAACACGCCTGGCGGCTCGACATGACGAAGGCCTTGCAGGCCGTGGGCGAGCACCTTTCCTGGGAGGAAACGGGAGATGGCAACCGTGGCCGGATAGCTACAGATCCTGGTGCCTTTGGAGACGTTGTTCTGTCGCGATCGGATGCGCCGTCGAGCTACCATCTCTCGGTCGTCCTGGATGATGCTCTGCAAGGCGTCACCCACGTGGTTCGCGGGCTCGATCTTTTTCATTCGACCTCGGTGCATCGATTGCTGCAGACACTGCTTGGCCTGCCCGCGCCGGTCTATCACCACCATCGTCTGATCACCGATGAGGACGGACGCAAGCTTTCGAAAAGCCGAAGCGACACCGGGCTTGCCGAGCTTCGCGACCGCGGCCTGTCACCGGCTGAGATCCGCCGTCTTGTCGGGCTTTGACGTCTTGCCCTGACCGCCGCCCAGGAAGTTGTTCTTGAAGATCGCACGCACGCGAAACTTCAGGAGGGCAGCATTGAGCTCCGCGCCAATGATGAAGATGACGCCGACCATATAGAGAAAGATCAGAACGATCATCACCGATGCCAGACCCGCATAAGTCGCGGTGTAGTTGGCGAAGGTCGCGAGATAGTAGGCGAAGATCAAGGCCCCCGCCAACCAGAGCAACAGCGTCACCAGCACGCCCGGCACGACGTCGAACACGCGGCGTCGCCCCGCCGGCAGCCATAGATGCACGACGAAGAGGCCGACGGTCAGCATGAACAGCGTGCCGTAGACGCGCCAGCTGAAGACGACCTCAAGGGTATCGGCAAAGAGCGGAAACCATCGGCGCGCATAATCGAGGGCAAGCGGCACGGCCACAAGCAGGATGCTGACAGCCGCAAAGATAATCACGGCGATCAGGACATAGCCAAGGCTTGCAAGGCGGGTGAGATACCACGGCCGCGTTTCCTGGACACGGTAGGCACGGTTGAGCGAAATTCGCAGTGCTTCGACCCCGTTCGAGGCGAAGTAGGCCGCCGCCAGCACGGACACGGTCAGCAGGCCGCCACGCGGCACCGTCAGAACTTGGATTACCTGATCCACGAGTGGCTTGGCGATTGCCTCCGGCCAGGTATCGAAGATCAGATGGATCGCCCTGTCGGAGAACTGGTCGGCACCCAGAAAAGTCGCGAGCGTCGTCCCGAAGATGAGAAACGGAAAGACGGCGAGAAGGGTGGACAATGCGACATGGCTCGCCATCGCGAAGCCGTCGTCTTCAATAAGGTGGCAGATAGCGTCGTAGACCACATCATAGAAGATGCGCATTATCTTCGGCATTCCGTCTCCCGGCTTTCGTCGTTGTGTCGCCCGTTCGAATATGGGAAACCACTCCCATTTTGTACAGGAATCATTCCATGTCGGATCAGCGCACCATCATCGTGACCGGATGCTCTTCCGGGATCGGCGCATACTGCGCCCGCGCGCTGAAGGCCGACGGCTGGCGGGTCTTTGCCACCGTGCGCAAATTCGATGACCTGGCGCCGCTGGAAGCCGACGGCATCGAGGCCTTCCGCATGGACTATACGCGCGGCGACACGATTTCGGATCTCGTGCGCGACGTGACCGCGCTGACAGGCGGGCGTATCGACGCGTTGTTCAACAACGGCGCCTACGGGCAGCCCGGCGCCGTCGAGGATCTTCCGACCGACGCCCTGCGCGCTCAGTTCGAAACGAATGTCTTCGGCTGGCACGAATTGACGCGCCAGGTCGTGCCACTGATGCGCAAGCGTGGCCAAGGCCGGATCGTCCAGTGCTCATCGATCCTCGGCGTCGTGCCGTACCGGTTCCGCGGCGCCTATACCGCTTCCAAATTCGCTCTCGAGGGCCTCAGCATCAGCCTTCGCATGGAGCTGCAGGGCAGCGGAATTCATGTGAGCTTGATCGAACCCGGGCCGATTGCCTCCCGCTTCACGGCAAACGCGCTTGCAAAACTCAACGAACATATCGACGTGAAGAACTCCGTGCATGCGGCAGATTACCGCCGTCAGCTTGCACGCCTTGACGGCTCGGGCCGTCCCAATCGACATAAGCTCGGTCCGGATGCCGTCTATGCCGTGTTGAAGCACGCATTGAACTCGAACAATCCGAAACCACATTACCCCGTAACCACGCCGGCAAAGCAGGGTATGGTGCTGAAAAGGCTGCTGCCCGCAGACCTTTTCTACCGCCTGATGCGCTTGGTGGACTAATCAAGAAAGCCAGAGCCAGCATGTCCACGGTCACCTACATCCTCGCGATCATCGTCATGGGCATCGTCGCCCTGGTGCTGATTCGTGGCCTCTTCAACATGATGAAGGGCGGCGATCCGAACCTTTCCAACAAGCTGATGCAGCTGCGCGTACTGCTGCAGGCGATCGCCGTGCTCCTGATCATGCTGACGCTCTGGCTGACCGGTGGCGGCCGCCCTAGCTAAGGCGGAAGGAGAGAGGGGGATAGACATGGTAAGGCTCAACAAAATCTACACGAAGACAGGTGACGACGGCACGACCGCGCTTGTTTCAGGGCCTCGGCGACTGAAATACGATCTGCGCGTCGAGGCCTACGGCACCATCGACGAGGCCAACTCCGCCATCGGCGTCGCGCGGCTTCATATGCAGGGCATGCCCGTCCTGGAGAGAATGCTGACGTCGATCCAGAATGACCTCTTCGACCTTGGTGCGGACCTTGCAACGCCGGATGATCGCAAGCCACCGGCACACGAACCGCTGCGCATAGTCGATAGCCAAGTCGCGCGTATCGAGACCGACATCGACGAGTTGAACGCAGACCTGCAGCCTTTGAAGTCCTTTGTGCTGCCGGGCGGGCACTCGGCTGCTGCTCATCTTCATCTCGCCCGCACGATCGCACGCCGCGCGGAGCGGCTGATGGTCGAACTTGCCCGGACACATGGCGAGGTCGTCAGCGACGCTGCATTGAAGTACGTCAACCGCGTTTCGGACTTCCTTTTCGTCGCCGCCCGCCACGCCAATGACCGTGGCCATGCGGATGTGCTTTGGGTTCCGGGAAAAAACAGGTAGGCTCCCCCGACTATGTGACGCGAACGCCGGGGGCAGGCTTCATGTTCATACCACTGCACGATGCCAATACGCTGAAGCATATCAAGGTCCAGTGGGTGACGATGGCGCTGATCGCGCTGAATGTCGCGGTTTGGCTGTTCACTGGTGTCGTCGCCAGCCCATCTGCGTCGCAGGCGACGATCGTTGGCTTGGGCTATATTCCGGCGGTCGCCTTTCACTATGCGACGCTGGAGCCGGCGCTGGCCTTCACGCCGGAACCGCTGACCTACATCACCTATTCGTTCGTGCATTCCGGCTTCTGGCACCTCGCGTCGAACATGCTCTTCCTTTGGGTGTTCGGCGACAATGTCGAGGACGCGATGGGGCATCTTCGCTTCCTTGCCTTCTATCTGCTCTGCGCGACCGCCGGTGCGCTCTTCCACGGCCTGGTGGGGACGACATCGGAAGCGCCGCTTGTGGGCGCCTCCGGCGCAATTTCAGGCGTGGTCACGGCTTACGTCGTGCTGCATCCGCGTGTGAAGGTCTGGGTCCTGGTGCTGATGCGCGTGCCCCTGCCATTGCCGGCCTTCGTTCCTCTCCTTCTCTGGATCGGCCAACAATTCGTGATGCTGCTAATCGAACCCGATGGCAGTATTTCCTGGGGGGCACACGTCGGCGGCATCGTCGCCGGCGGCCTGCTGGTCCTTGTCATGCGCCGCCGCGGCGTCCCTCTCTTTGATCGAGAAGTCGTCACGCCGAAGGCCGTCAGCGACCGGCCCATCCCCAACCCGACAATGGTCGTGGCGCCCGGTCAACAGTTGCGCGCGCGCCTTCCCTGGGACAAGCAATAACTCCAATATTGACGTGAACGTAAACGTAATATATTCACGGGATCAATTTGCCTGTCTGCGTCATGGAAGCGTTGTGTTTGGAGGAAAAACGCGTATCCATGTCGCCATTCGACAATCGGAGCAGCGCCGAAACGCGCATTTTCTTGGCGAAAGAGTTGAAGGAAGGACCCCATGAAAATTCTCGTCCCCGTGAAGCGGGTGGTTGATTACAACGTGAAGATCCGCGTGAAGCCGGATGGCACAGGCGTCGAGCTCGCGAATGTGAAGATGTCGATGAACCCGTTCGACGAGATCTCGGTCGAGGAGGCGCTACGGCTGAAGGAAGCCGGCAAGGCCGAGGAAGTGATCGTCGTCTCGATCGGCCCTGCCAAGGCCGAGGAAACGCTGCGCACCGCGCTTGCCATGGGTGCCGACCGCGCCATCCTCGTCGAGACCGACGAGACGCTAGAGCCGCTTGCGGTTGCCAAGATCCTCAAGGGCGTCGTCGATGCCGAACAGCCGGGCCTCATCATCACAGGCAAGCAGGCAATCGATGACGACAGCAATCAGACCGGCCAGATGCTGGCGGCCCTCCTCGGCACGGCGCAGGCGACCTTTGCCTCGAAGATCGAGATCGGTGACGGCAAGGCTCAGGTGACCCGCGAAGTCGATGGCGGCCTGCAGACGATCGAGATCAAGCTGCCGGCCGTCGTCACATCGGACCTACGCCTCAACGAGCCGCGCTACGCCTCGCTGCCGAACATCATGAAGGCGAAGAAGAAGCCGCTCGACAAAAAGAGCCCGGCTGACTTCGGCGTTTCCACCGCGCCGCGCCTCAAGGTGTTGAAGACCGAGGAGCCATCCGGCCGCAAGGCAGGCGTCAAGGTCAAGTCGGTCGCCGAGCTGGTCGAGAAGCTCAAGACCGAAGCTGGCGTCCTCTAAGGTTCGAGAAAGGAAATACGACCATGGCCATTCTTCTTCTGGCTGATCACGACGGCAACCACCTCTCCGACCAGACCGCCAAGACGCTGACGGCGGCCGCCAAGATTGCCAATGAACAGGCAAGCGACGTGCATGTTCTCGTCGCCGGCGCCGGTGCCAAGGCTGCTGCCGAGCAGGCTGCCAAGCTTTCCGGTGTTGCCAAGGTGCTGGTTGCCGAGGATGCAAGCCTCGCCAACAATCTCGCCGAGCCCCTGGCAGCCCTGATCGTCCAGCTTTCCGGCAGCTACGACACGATCATCGCCGCCGCCACCTCGACCGGCAAGAACGTCATGCCGCGCGTGGCCGCCCTCCTCGACGTCGCGCAGGTCTCCGAGATCATCGAGGTGGTCTCCGCCGACACCTTCAAGCGGCCGATCTATGCCGGCAACGCCATCCAGACGGTACAGGCAACCGACGCCAGACGCGTCATCACCGTGCGTACCGCCTCGTTTGCTGCAGCAGCAGAAGGCGGTTCCGCCCCGGTCGAAACCATTGCGGCCGCCGAAAACCCGGGCCTGTCGACGTTCGTCAAGGACGCGCTGTCTGCCTCCGACCGTCCGGAACTGACCTCGGCGAAGATCATCATCTCCGGTGGCCGGGCGCTCGGTTCTGCCGAGAAGTTCAGGGAGGTCATCCTGCCTGTCGCCGACAAGCTCGGTGCCGCCGTCGGCGCATCGCGCGCTGCCGTCGATGCCGGCTACGCGCCGAACGACTGGCAGGTCGGCCAGACCGGCAAGGTGGTGGCGCCCGATCTCTACATCGCCTGCGGCATCTCGGGTGCCATCCAGCACCTCGCCGGCATGAAGGATTCGAAGGTCATCGTCGCCATCAACAAGGACGAAGAGGCGCCGATCTTCCAGGTTGCCGACTATGGTCTCGTCGCCGATCTGTTCGAAGCCCTGCCGGAACTGCAGAAGGCGCTTTGAACCGAGCAGATGCCTTCATTTCGCACTTGCGAATGACTGGAAAATTATCATTTTAAGGGCTACTACTTCTGCCGGGCAATCATTTGCCCGGCAGTTTTGTTAGAAAAATGCGGTAGCGCAGGGGCGTATGCCGAGCGGGGGTTTGGAGATGAGTGCGGTGTTGAAGACGATTGGTATCATCGGCGCGGGCCAGATGGGTTGCGGCATCGCACAGGTTTCGGCAGATGCGGGCTATAAGGTCCAGCTCTACGATCTCTCCGACGAACGCGTCCAGCATGGTCTCGCCACCATCAACGGCAACCTCGCCCGCCATGTGACGAGCGGCAAGATGACGGACGACGAGCGCTCCGCCACCCTCGCCCTGATTTCCGGCTCCTCCGACATCAACGATCTCGCCGCTTCGGATCTCGTGATCGAAGCTGCGACCGAAGACGAAAGCGTCAAGCGAAAGATTTACGCCCAGGTCTGTCCAGTCTTGAAGCCGGAAGCGATCCTCGCCACCAACACGTCCTCGTTGTCGATCACCCGGCTCGCTTCCGCCACCGACCGCCCCGAGCACTTCATGGGCATCCATTTCATGAACCCGGTGCCGGTGATGAAGCTGGTAGAGCTGGTGCGCGGCATCGCCACGGAAGAGGGCACCTTCGCCACCGCCAAGGAATTCGTCGCCTCGCTGGAAAAAACGGTGACGGTCGCCGAGGATTTCCCGGCCTTCATCGTCAACCGCATCCTGTTGCCGATGATCAATGAAGCGATCTACACGCTCTACGAGGGTGTCGGCACCGTCGATGCGATCGACACCGCGATGAAGCTTGGCGCCAACCATCCGATGGGGCCGCTGCAGCTGGCCGATTTCATCGGTCTCGACACCTGCCTGTCGATCATGCAGGTGTTGCACGACGGCTTGGCCGACTCCAAGTACCGCCCCTGCCCGCTGCTCGTGAAATATGTCGAGGCCGGCTGGCTCGGCCGCAAGTCCGGCCGCGGCTTCTACGACTATCGCGGCGAAACGCCGGTCCCGACCCGCTAAAGCGCGGGACGCTCTCTCGGAATCGCTTTCAGATTGGCTTGTCGCGCTTTCGTTTTTGCCTTTAGGCATGCCTCCATCCCGAACCTGTCGCCGTTTTCGGGAGACCCACCCAAACCGATCAGACACAAGTTCACCTCCGCACAGCGCCATTCGCCTGCAGCATCAAAGTGCAGTCCAGAGAGCCCACGCGAATGCGGAACCTCTCAAAGCTATTCCAATGTGCCTCCGCATTTGCGTGGCCTTCGGCGTTCTTCGGGTCTTCCGGTCCCTTCAGGTGATCGCCTCGTCTGGCTGCGTCAGGGCATTTCGTCCGAACTTGCATGGCTGAACCAAACCGGATGCTGGAACATCCGGGGGAGACTTGTGACGGCAGCGGTCTTTGACACCGCCGCCCGGGCGTTCACCCCCTGCGTTCGGCTGCACGTTACAGCTTCCGGCAAGGCGCCGGCCCCCGCCTGCCCGCGAGGGTCTCGCTCCGGCGACGGAAGCGGGAGGATTGTAGGCATGAGCCGGCGAGCGGGGAAAATCGCGATCGGCCGTGGAAACCAGATCCATGCTGTGAAGCCACGCCAGTGGCCTCAACGGATTTCCGTGCCTTCTGCCCCTGTTTGAACCTGCCGGCGACAATGGCGGCTTCCAGCGGCTCCTCGGCTTCCATACAGCACGGCGGGCGTCTGGTCGTGCTCGTCGGTCGGGGAGCTCTGCCTTGGTCCAGCCTTTGCCGGCGCGGCCTCGCCCAGATCGTCCTCCAGCTGCTCGGCCTTCTCCTTTCCAAGCCGAAACGGGGATCTGGTAGCCCGGCCGCAGCCCGCGCACCAGTCCGCGCTTTTCCTCCTTCGCCCGTTGGCCGAGCGGGAAAATCGAGACAGGATTTTTCCAATGATAGCCCCGCCTAAAAGTCCCAGTCCTCATCTTCGGTCGAGACAGCCTTGCCGATGACATAGGAGGATCCTGATCCGGAGAAGAAGTCGTGGTTCTCGTCGGCGTTTGGCGACAGCGCCGACAGGATCGCCGGATTGACCTTGCAGGCTTCCGGCGGGAAGAGCGCCTCGTAGCCGAGGTTCATCAGCGCCTTGTTGGCGTTGTAGTGCAGAAACTTCTTGACGTCCTCGGTGAGCCCGACGCCATCGTAGAGCGCCTCGGTATATTTCGTCTCGTTGTCGTAGAGTTCGAGCAGCAGGTCGAACGCAAAATCCTTGATCTGCTGCTGACGCGCCTCGGACAGCCGCTCCACACCGCGCTGGAACTTGTAGCCGATATAGTAGCCGTGGACCGCCTCGTCGCGGATGATGAGGCGGATCATATCAGCCGTGTTGGTGAGCTTGGCGCGGCTCGACCAGTACATCGGCAGATAGAAGCCGGAATAGAACAGGAAGCTTTCGAGAAAGACGCTGGCAACCTTCTTCTTCAGTGGGTCGTTGGAGGCGTATTCCTCCATGATCAGCGCTGACTTCCTCTGCAGGAACTCGTTCTCGTCCGACCAGCGATAGGCGTCGTCGACATCAGGCGTCAGGCAAAGCGTCGAGAAGATCGACGAGTACGAGCGTGCGTGGACTGCCTCCATGAAGGAGATGTTGGAGAGTACCGCTTCCTCATGCGGCGTTGCGGCATCGGCCATCAACGTCACCGAGCCGACGCAGTTCTGGATCGTGTCGAGAAGCGTCAGGCCGGTGAAAATCCGGATGGTGAGCTGCTGCTCGTCGGGCTTCAACGTTGCCCAGGACGGAATGTCGTTCGACAACGGCACCTTTTCCGGCAGCCAGAAGTTTCCGGTCAGGCGGTTCCAGACGTCGAGGTCCTTGTCGTCCTCGACACGGTTCCAGTTGATGGCGCGCACGCGACTTGCGGGCTTGATTTGGATGTTCATTGGATCGTCCTCGCAAAGTCAAAGTGTGCAGGAAACGCAGCCCTGCACCTCGGTGCCGGACAACGCCATCTGGCGCAGGCGGATGTAGTAGATGGTCTTGATGCCCTTCTTCCAGGCGTAGATTTGCGCCCGGTTGATGTCGCGGGTGGTTGCCGTGTCACGGAAGAACAGCGTCAGGGACAGCCCTTGATCGACATGCTGGGTCGCCGCCGCATAGGTGTCGATGATCTTCTCTGGCCCAATCTCATAGGCATCCTGATAATATTCGAGATTGTCATTGCTCATGAAGGCCGCCGGATAGTAGACGCGCCCGATCTTGCCCTCTTTGCGAATTTCGATCTTCGAGACGATCGGATGAATCGAGGACGTCGAGTGGTTGATGTAGGAGATCGAACCGGTCGGCGGAACAGCCTGCAGGTTCTGGTTATAGAGGCCCGAGGTCATTACCGCCTGCTTCAGCACCAGCCAGTCTTCCTGTGCCGGAATATCGATGCCCGCCGTCTCGAAGAGTTCCTTGACCCGCTCGGTTGCCGGGACCCAGGCCTGCTCCGTGTATTTGTCGAAGTATTCGCCGGTTGCATACTTCGAGTTCTCGAAGCCCTTGAAGCTCGTGCCGCGCTCCACCGCCAGCCGGTTCGACGCACGGACGGCATGGTAGGTCACCGTGTAGAAATACATATTCGTGAAATCGACGCCTTCGTCCGAACCGTAATAGATGCGCTCGCGGGCGAGATAGCCGTGCAGGTTCATCTGGCCGAGGCCGATCGCATGGCTCTCGTCATTGCCCTTTTCGACCGACGGCACCGAGGCGATATGGCTTAGGTCGGAAACGGCGGTCAGCGCGCGGATCGAAGTCTCGATCGTCTTGCCGAAGTCGGTGGAATCCATCGCCGCAGCGATATTGAGCGAGCCGAGGTTGCAGGAGATGTCCTTGCCGATATGCTTGTAGGAGAGATCATTGTTGAACTCGCTCGCCTCGCTCACCTGCAGGATTTCCGAGCAAAGGTTGCTCATCGTGATGCGGCCGGCGACCGGATTGGCGCGGTTCACCGTGTCTTCGAACATGATGTAGGGATAGCCGCTTTCGAACTGGATTTCGGCGATCACCTGGAAGAAGTCGCGCGCCTTGATCTTTTTCTTACGGATGCGGCTGTCGGCCACCATCTCGCGGTACCTTTCCGTCACCGAAATCTCGGTGAAAGCCACGCCATGGACCCGCTCCACATCGTAGGGCGAGAACAGGTACATGTCCTCGTTGTTCTTTGCGAGCTCGAAGGTAATGTCGGGAATGACGACACCGAGCGACAGCGTCTTGATCCGGACCTTCTCATCTGCATTTTCGCGTTTGGTGTCGAGGAAGCGCATAATGTCGGGATGGTGCGCATTGAGATAGACTGCCCCTGCCCCTTGGCGTGCGCCGAGTTGGTTGGCGTAAGAGAACGAATCTTCCAAAAGCTTCATGACAGGAATGACGCCGGAAGACTGAGCCTCGATCTGCTTGATCGGAGCACCTGCTTCCCGCAGGTTGGTCAGAGAGAGTGCAACACCCCCGCCGCGCTTCGACAACTGAAGCGCCGAATTGATGCCTCGCGCGATCGACTCCATATTGTCCTCGACGCGCAGGAGAAAGCAGGAGACGAGTTCGCCGCGTTGCTTCTTCCCGGCATTGAGGAAGGTCGGCGTCGCGGGCTGAAACCGCCCGGCGATGATCTCATCGACCATATGACGGGCGAGGTTTTCGTTGCCGCGGGCCAGCGTCAGGGCAACCATGCAAATGCGGTCCTCGTAGCGCTCCAAATAGCGCTTTCCGTCGAAGGTCTTCAGCGTATAGCTGGTGTAATACTTGAATGCCCCGAGGAAGGTTGGGAAGCGGAACTTTTTCCCATAGCCATGGTCGAAGAGATCGCGCACGAAGTTGAACGAATATTGGTCGAGAACTTCCTGCTCGTAATAGCCCTCGGTCACCAGGTAATCGAGCTTTTCCCTGAGGTTATGGAAGAAGACGGTGTTCTGGTTCACATGCTGCAGGAAATACTGCTTGGCCGCCAGCCGATCCTTGTCGAGCTGGATTTTGCCGTCCTCGTCATAGAGGTTCAGCATGGCATTGAGGGCGTGGTAGTCGAGCGCGGCTTCTGATGCCTTCAAGGGTCGATCGAGCGTTAGCGTGTCCAAAATCGTTCCAATCCGTGTCTGACGTTGTCGACATCCGCCGCCGTGCCCAGCAGCTCGAACCTGTAGAGGTATGGCACCTGGCACTTGGCGGAGATGATGTCGCCGGCGATCCCGAAGGTCGCTCCGAAGTTGCTGTTGCCCGCGGCGATGACCCCGCGGATGTTCGAACGGTTTTCCGCGTCGTTGAGGAAGCGGATCACCTTTTTGGGCACGGCCCCCTTGCCGCCTTCGCCGCAATAGGTGGGGACGATCAGGACGAAAGGACTGCTAACCGCAAGGTTAGCGTCGCCGCCGATCGGGATGCGTTGGGCCGGCAGACCCAGCTTTGTTACGAAGCGATGGGTGTTTTCCGACCGACTGGAAAAATAGACGATCTCGCCCATCGTCCTTGCCTCACACCAGCGCGCTGATCATATCGGGGCGGAACCCGGCCCAATGCTGCTCACCTGCGACGACCACGGGCACCTGGCGATAGCCGAGGCCCTGCACCAGTTCGTAGGCCGCAGTATCGGTGGAAACGTCGATCACGGTATAATCAATGCCCTGGCGGTCGAGTGCGCGGGTGGTCGCGGTGCACTGGACGCAGGCGGGCTTGCTGTAAACGGTAATGCTCATCAATATATCCTCGTGTATCAGGAAGGCATAAGGGATCGTTCGGACATCCGCCGATGTCCGTGCGACAAATGAAGACAGCTGTTGCCGATTGCCGGGCGCGCTAAATGCCCGTCACTCGCGCAGATGCAAATCGAAACTCAAGGACCTAAGACTTCACCCCGAAGTGGCTCATGCGGGGCATTGGCGGAAGCGAAGACGCGACATCATGCGCAATCCAACGCTCGCCGTCCGGACACCCCGCCCGTGGACGTTGCTGATCGAGGCAGGTCTCCTGGCTTGCAGGTCATAGCGCTCATTCTCGCCTTCCCAAAATCAAAGACTTCAGTGGCTTTGTCGAACGAATGCTCGCCGCTTACAGTTGCGGGGGCAGCTCCGGCATTGCTCGGCCCGTCATGGACGTCGCGCACCGTATTCCCGTCTTAGCTTCCGATCCTTGCGAATCTGAAGAACCTCGAACACTACATATAGTATATGAGGTTAATTTCCCGTCAATGGCTATGTTCACACCAGCCGGTGAAAGTCTGGGAAATCGCAATGCCTCTCCGCAGGCGTGTCGGACGGATCGACCTGGATCGAAAATTGGAGCTAAGCAGAGTATTCGATCTGCATCGCGTCGCTGATCAGCGCCTTGGCGTCCTCGCTGTCCCAGGCCGCGGGGCCGTTCATGGCGGAGACAGACAGCCCATGTCATCGATCAGCAGCGTGACGGGCAGGCCGACTCCACGTATCGAGGCCGGCTGGCCCGGCCGCAAGTCCGGCCGTGGCTTCTACGACTATCGCGGCGAAACGCCGGTCCCGACCCGCTGAGACGCCAAATGATCTCGCGGATCCACGAGATGTCGGGTTCCATTCCTGCTATTTGAGGTTAGCCTCTCACACCAGATCGATAAGCTGATGAAGTGACCTGGCAAAAACCATCAACGCCTATACGCCACGGGCGTCGCGCTTTGCCTGTGAAACAGCGCCAGCCTTCCGCATTCTACCTCGCTCCATAGGACGGATGAGATTTTTGCGCTTTGAACTTTCGATCGAGTGCATGCCTGCATGAGCCTGGCGTGCGTTAAATGACTCGTCTTTCTCGCTTTTCGCTTCACTCTTTCGCGCCAACACGGCTCGCATGTTCTCGACCATCTGAACTTTAGCGAGCATTCTACGCCGACGAGCCTGTTCGGCATTTACACTACGCACGCCCATTGCCAGAACTTCGAGTTTGGCTCTCGTGCCGGTATCCTTGCGCGCTGGCGTCGCCCCTTTGGGTTGGGCCTTGCCTCGAATTTCCCTGCGCTGTCTATTCGCCTCGCTTTGCGCACGATCGCGCCTTTCACGTATTCGCTTGGCGAGGTCCGAGAGATCAGCATCCGGCAGGCCCTGCATTGCCGGATGGTGGGTTTTTTGAACGAGTTGCCATTCGTCCGCCGTTAGCAAACGTTCTGCCTGCTTGCGCGAAATTGCCATCTACGCCTCCTACGCTGTCGCACCAGTAAACTGACTTGCGTTCGATAGGGCTCGCCTGCCGCCTGAGCGAAGCGAGCTAAAGCTTCAAAAGCTTGGGAGACGCCGTCTCCTTCCGTCGCAGGTTCGACTTATGCGCGCTAAGCACGTGACGTCGTCTCGTTCACAATCTAGCGCCGCACGGCAAGGTCCGCAATGGGCCTTCAATATCGGTGGTCGTGTGGCGTCTTTCGAGGGAGTATTCTAAGTTGTCGACACTCACGACCCCACCGCACCCTTGATCAGCGCCTTGGCATCTTCGCTATCCCAGGCCGCCGGCCCGTTCATGGCAGAGATCAGGCAGCCCTTGTCGTCGATCAGCAGCGTGACGGGCAGGCCGAACGCCAGGCCCTTCTTCTTCAGGCTGTTGAACACCTCGATCGTGTTGTCGCGATAGAGCTTGAGCGCATCGACGCCGATCTCGCTCAGGAAAGCTTTCGGTTTCTCGTCGTCGCCGGTATCGATGTTGACGGGAACGACCTGGAACCTGTCGCTGCCCAACTCCTTCTCCAGCGCGTTCAGGGCCGGCATTTCCTCGCGGCAGGGTACGCACCATGTCGCCCAGAGATTGAAGAGCACGGTCTTGCCGGTGAAGTTGTCGAGCGTCATCGGTTTGCCGTCGGCGCCCTTGAAGGCGATGGTGGTGAGCTTGCGGTGCTCGTCGGCGGCAACCATTGCTGCGACCTGGCCCTTCAGGAGCGGCGAAATCCTGGCGGCGACGTCCTTCGCCGCCGCGCATTCGCCCGATGCCGTTTGCGCGCCGCCATTGCCAGACCCGGCTTCCCTGATGTAAACCGCTGCCGCACCGGCAATAATGCCCGCGATGGCCGCGATCCCGATCAGCTTGAGGGATGGCAGGCGCAGGGGCGTTCTTGTCGTCATTTCGTTCTCCGAGACACGCGTTCTTCAAGGCAGGCATCTTCATGGCCGACAGCACGGACACCAAATCCTCCAACCAGATGTGGGGCGGACGTTTCGCTTCCGGCCCAGATGCGATCATGGAGGAGATAAATGCCTCGATCGGTTTCGACAAGAAGCTGTTTGCACAGGACATCCGCGGCTCGATCGCGCACGCCACCATGCTCGCCCACCAGGGTATCATTCAGTCCGATGATAAGGACAAGATCGTCAACGGGCTAAACACGATCCTGTCAGAGATCGAAAGCGGCAATTTCGAATTCTCCCGCCAGCTCGAAGACATTCACATGAATGTCGAGGCACGGCTCGCGACGCTGATCGGCCCAGCCGCCGGCCGCCTGCACACCGCCCGCTCGCGCAACGACCAGGTCGCGCTCGACTTCCGCCTCTGGGTGAAGGAAGAGCTTGTGAAGACCGAGCAACTGCTGACCAACCTGATCGCCGCCTTCCTCGACCGCGCCGAAGAGCATGCCGAAACCGTCATGCCAGGCTTCACGCATTTGCAGACGGCGCAGCCCGTCACCTTCGGCCATCACTGCATGGCCTATGTCGAAATGTTCGGCCGCGACCGCTCGCGCGTACGCCATGCCATCGAGCATCTCGACGAAAGCCCGATCGGCGCGGCGGCGCTGGCCGGTACTGGCTATCCGATCGACCGCCACATGACCGCCAAGGCGCTCGGCTTCCGCGAACCGACCCGCAACTCGATCGACACCGTCTCCGACCGCGATTTCGCCATCGAATTCCTGGCGCTGGCCGCCATCTGCAGCATGCACCTGTCGCGTCTGGCCGAAGAGATCGTCATCTGGTCGACCCCGCAATTCGGCTTCGTGCGCCTGTCGGATGCCTTCTCCACCGGCTCGTCGATCATGCCGCAGAAGAAAAACCCCGACGCCGCCGAACTGGTGCGCGCCAAGACCGGCCGGATCAACGGCTCGCTGATCGCGCTTCTGACCATCATGAAGGGCCTGCCGCTCGCCTATTCCAAGGACATGCAGGAAGACAAGGAGCAGGTCTTCGACGCCGCCGAGAGCCTGGAGCTGGCCATCGCTGCCATGACCGGCATGGTCCGCGACCTGACGATCAATACCGCGCGCATGAAGGCCGCAGCCGGTTCCGGTTACGCGACTGCCACCGACCTTGCCGACTGGCTGGTGCGCGAGGCCGGCCTGCCGTTCCGCGACGCCCACCATGTGACCGGCCGCGCCGTGGCGCTTGCCGAGAGTAAAGGTTGTGATCTCGCCGAACTGTCGCTTGCCGATCTGCAGGCGATCAATCAGGCCATTACCGACAAGGTCTACGACGTTCTGACGGTCGAGGCATCGGTTGCAAGCCGCAAGAGCTTTGGAGGCACGGCACCTGAGGAAGTGCGCAAGCAGATCGCCTACTGGCGCGCCCGCAACTGACCTCAACAATCAGGGTGCACAAGGTGGATAAACTTCGCTATGAAGGTGTCCACCAGTGCCGCTCCAAGAGGAATTCCATGCAGAAGAGCTTGCCGCAGATCGTCCGCCTGACGGTTGTTTTCGCCGTGATCGGCCTTGCCGTCGCCGGGTGCGGTCGTAAAGGCGATCTCGATCCGCCGAGCGCGAACGCAACGAAGACCGGCGACTCGTCGAAACCGACGCCGCAGCCAGGCACCGCGGATAGACCCTTCATCATCGATCCGCTTCTCTAAGAGGCAACTGACGTGAACCATTTCCAGTATCGCGACGGCGTCCTCTACGCCGAAAACGTTCCCGTTCCCGAGATTGCCAAGGCCGTCGGCACACCTTTCTACTGCTATTCCACGGCGACGCTCGAGCGCCACTATCGGGTGTTCGCCGAAGCATTCAGCGATGTCGACGCCATGGTCTGCTACGCCATGAAGGCGAATTCCAATCAGGCCGTGCTGAAGACGCTCGGCAATCTCGGCGCCGGCATCGACGTCGTCTCCGAAGGCGAGCTGCGCCGCGCGCTCGCCGCCGGCATCCCGGCATCGCGCATCATGTTTTCCGGCGTCGGCAAGACACCGCGCGAAATGGATTTTGCGCTCGAGGCCGGCATCTACTGCTTCAATGTCGAGTCCGAGCCGGAACTCGAGATCCTTAATCAGCGCGCCATTAAATCGGGGAAAAGGGCACCTGTCTCCTTCCGCATCAATCCCGATGTCGACGCCAGGACACATGCTAAGATCTCGACCGGCAAGAAGGAAAACAAGTTCGGCATCTCCTGGGAGCGCGCCCGCGCCGTCTATGCCCGCGCTGCGACCCTGCCCGGCATCGAAGTGACCGGAATCGACATGCATATCGGCAGCCAGATCACCGAACTGCAGCCGTTCGAGGACGCCTTCAAGCTACTGCGCGAGTTGGTGAGCATGCTGCGCGCCGACGGCCACGACATCCATCACGTCGATGTCGGCGGTGGCCTCGGTATCCCCTACCGGGATGACAACAACCCGCCGCCGCATCCGGAAGCCTATGCCGAAATCGTCAAGAGCCAGCTGCGCGAACTGAACTGCAAGATCGTCACCGAGCCCGGCCGCCTGATCGTCGGCAATGCTGGCATCCTGGTGACCGAAGTGATCTACGTGAAGGACGGCGGCGAAAAGACCTTCGTGATCGTCGACGGCGCAATGAACGACCTCATACGCCCGACCCTCTATGAAGCCCATCATGAGATCCGCCCCGTCGTGATCTCCGCAGCAAACGCGCCGCGCATCAAGGCCGATGTTGTCGGCCCCGTCTGCGAAACCGGCGATTTCCTGGCGCTCGACCGCGAAATGGCGATGCCGAAACCCGGCGATCTTTTCGCTATCAGCTCCGCCGGCGCCTATGGCGCGGTGCAGGCCGGCACCTACAACAGCCGCCTTCTTGTTCCCGAAGTGCTGGTCAAGGGTAGCGATTTCCACGTGATTCGTCCGCGCGGGACCTACGAAGAGCTCATTGGCCTCGATTCCGTCCCGACCTGGCTGGGGTGATCACGCTCTCGGTGATGGCATCACTTTTTGGCGAAGAGCCGTGAAAATCCGACATTGGCCGGCGCTTGCCCTCGCCTTCGCCACAAAGAATGTTATCCTTGACCGAGAGCGAATTGCCGCCGGCAATCGCCGGATGTGCACTCTGCCCTCGAACGCCAGCTCGCGGAGACCGGATTGAATAAGCGCTCCAGCAGCGAGAAACGCGGTGCATTTGCCCTGAGGCCGTCCTTGGCTCGGCTGGTTGCGGCGAAGCGCTTTCTGGCGCGCCTGGTCCTGCTGTCCGAACAGATACTGCCCCTGCTCCTGCCGATCCTGTCGGTTGTGGCGCTCTATCTGGCAGCGTCGTGGTTCGGTGTCTTCCGCTACGCGCCCGACTGGGTCCGCGTGGCGCTGCTGATCATTTTCGCGGTTGCCTCTCTCGCAACGCTTCTTCCCCTGCGCCGGCTTCATTGGCCCGACACAGCCGCCGCCGACCGGCTGCTCGAACAGCGCAACGGCCTGCAGCACCAGCCGGTGGCCGTTCAGGAAGACGAGCCCGCCACCGACACGCCCTTCACGCGCGCCCTCTGGCGCGAACACCAGACGCGTATGGCGGAGAAGATCGCGGCGCTCGACACCGGCTTCCCGCGTCCCGACATCGCCTCCCACGACAGAATGGCGCTGCGTGCCATCCCGGCCCTGCTTGTGGTGACGGGTTTTGCCTATTCACTATCGACGAACGGCGGCTCGATCACCGACGCGCTGCTGCCGCGGCCGGCACCGCAAGCCATCGATCCTGCCGTGCGCATCGATGCCTGGGTCACGCCACCCTCCTATACCGGTCGCGCACCGATCTACCTGACGGTAAACGGCACCGAGCAGGCGGCGATCCGCGTTCCCGAACTCTCGAACCTTACGGTCCGTGTCAGCGGCGGCAAGACCGCCGAGAAGGTCGTCTTCCGGCATGAGAATGGCGAGGCACAGGACATCGCGCCTCAGGAAGCGGCCAAGCAGCCCGTGCCTCCGGCGGCGACGCAGACTGAAGGAACGGCTGCACCCCCCGCTGCGTCGGCCGCTACGCATCTGATGAAGCTCGAGGAAAACGGTGAGCTCGAGGTCAACGGCCGCACGTGGAGTTTTGAGGTTATTCCTGACAAGGCGCCCGAGATCGCCTTCAATGGCGTGCCGAAGCCGACGGTCAACGGTGCGCTCGAAATCGGCTTCACCATCAAGGACGACTACGGCGTACAGGAAGCGCGTGCGGAGATCGTTCCTGTCGACACCGAGCCGACCGCAACGCCGCTCTACCCGTTGCCCGACTTTCGCCTGGATATCCCCCGCCGCAATTCGCGCGACGCCAAAGGCGTGACTAGCAAGAACCTTACCGAGCACCCACTCTCGGGTAAGCGGGTCCGCATCACCCTTGTTGCCAAGGACGCCGCTGGCCAGACCGGTCGCAGCCCGCCGCACGAGATGACGCTGCCCGCCCGCCCGTTCAACGAGCCTCTCGCCGCGGCCGTGGCCGAGGAACGGCAGGTCTTCTCGCTCGATACCCGGAAGATGCCGGAAGCGATCGCGCTGAACGAAGCACTGACGCTCCGCCCGGAAGAGACGATCCCGAGCCTGACCAATTACCTGCTGCTGCAATCCGCACTGACACGCATGAAGCTCACCAAGGGCGACGAAGCGATGAAGGACACCGCCGATTACCTCTGGGATATCGCGGTCGGCATGGAGGACGGCGATCTTTCGCAGGCCGAGCGCAACCTGCGCAACGCCCAGCAGAACCTGGCCGATGCCCTGCAGCGCAATGCACCTGATCCCGAGATCAAGAAGCTCATGGACGAGCTTCGCAAGGCGATGCAGGAATATATGAAGGAGCTTGCCCAGCGCATGCAGAATGCGCCGATGCAGCCGAACCAGAACGCCCAGAACATCATTCGCCAGCAGGATCTGGAGCGGATGATGGACCAGATCGAGAATCTCGCACGCTCGGGCAATCGGGACGCTGCCCAGCAGATGCTCTCCGAGCTGCAGCGAATGATGAACAACCTGCAGGCCGGCAGGCCGCAGCAGGGGCAGCAAGGCCAGGACAACAGCCAGATGCGCCAGCAAATGGACAAGCTCGGCCAGATCCTGCGCGACCAGCAGAAACTGATGGAAGAGACGTTCAAGCTGGACCAGCAGCTGAAGGACCGCATGCAGCGCGGCGATCCCAACATGGGCATGAACGATCCGTTGCTCGACGACATGCCGATGGACAATGACGGCATGCAGCAGGATCAGCAACAGGGTCAGCAAGGCCAGGGTCAGGACCCGAACCAGCAAGGCCAAAACCAGCAGGGCCAAAATCAGCAGGGACAGTCGCCTTCCGACCAGATGACGGCCGAGCAGCTGCGCGAGGCCCTAAAGCAGTTGCGTTCGCGCCAGGACGAACTCGGCAAGCAGCTCGGCGAGTTGCAGAAGGGTCTTGGCGACATGGGCATCAAGCCCGGTCCGGGCTTCGGTCAGGCCCAGCGCGAAATGGAAGGCGCCGGACGCGAGCTCGGCCAGGGCCACGGTGAACCTGCGATCCAAGGCCAGGGACGTGCGCTGGAGGCGCTGCGCCAAGGCGCGCGCGACATGATGAACCAGATGATGCAGGCAATGCAGGGCCAACAGGGACAGGGTCCGCAGGGTCAGGTCGGGCAAGGCAACCAGAACGGCCGCGACCCGCTTGGCCGTCCACGCCGCGCCGAAGGACCTGATTTCGGCGATCAGGTGAAGGTGCCCGACGAAATCGATGTGCAGCGCGCCCGCGAGATCCTGGACGCCATTCGCGAAAAGCTCGGCAACAACCCGCCGCAGGAGATCGAACGGCGCTACCTGGAACGGCTGCTGGACATCCAGTAACCCAACTGTGCCAATTCAGGTCACAATAGCGTGAGATTCGCTGCCTCCACGCCGCAGATACCTATGTCTACTGTGACGCGAGATCGCGCGTCGTTTGGGCACGAGTTGAGGGTATTTCCATGAGAACGGATTTGAAGCTGATCGCAGCTGTCGCTCTTGGATTCGGCATGGCTGCAAGCACAGTAAGCGCGATGGATATCGGTGGTTTCGCCACGACCAACAGCGGCGGCAGGACCATGGCTGCCGACGGCTACGAATCGAGCCGAAGCTGGCGCGGATCGAATGCCTACCGACCGGCTCCCTATAGCATGGAGACGACAGGGAGCATTTCGTCCAACGGCTCCAGAGCACGGCGACCAGTCAATTGCCCGCCGCGGCCGGTTCCTGGCACGCTGCAGACGCAGGGCGGGAACAGTGGAACGACCATAAATCCGGCTTGCCCCGACTATTGAGAAGCCGCGAGGGATGGAATCTTGTCGATCATGCCATCGCCTCCCATGCAGCGAGACGATGGCATAACCATACGCATGACATCGTAGACGCCAACCTCCAAATTTATCGCCGAGGCTAGCCCTGCCTGGCAAAAGCTTCGTAATGTCACGCTGTAAGTGAATAACGATAGCGATTCGATGGCAATTCTCTTCAAGACGGTAATCGGTGAAAACGCAGCATTTGAGCTGATCGAGAAAGCACTCTCCCGAACCGGCGAATACGATGGCTACCTCAACGTCGTAGCGGACGAAGGCGAGCGGACTCTCTCCTGGTCTCCCGGCATGCACGCCGAACAGTTCCAGGCGGAGATCACGGAGATCCTTCGTTCGACATGGGACATCTGCCGCTTCTGGGTGATCTACGAGCGGCGTGACGATCGGCAGGATGCCGAAGCCAATGCCATCCGCAATGCGGCGTTCAGGCTGACGCGCGGCTATGCCGGCGTCATCGTCGTAACCCTCAGCCTGCTCCACAAGCGCGATAGCCTGGCCGATATCGAACTGATCTTCGTGTGCTTTCAGCAGGACTTCCAGCGACGCAATTTCCGCGTACGCTACGAAGGCAAGTTCATTCCCGACGAGAGCTGAACAGCCGAGGCAGTGCCTGACGTAACTCCCGGGATTGAGGGAAGATCGAAGAGCAATAGGCCGTCGTTTGCTGGTGGCTTGACCCGAGGACCCAAACACCCCTCACCGCAGCTCAAGATACAAGTCCCGCCAACCCGGATTCGTCTTCTCGATCAGCTCGATCCTCCCACCGAGGGTCAGGCCCAGGATGAGGAGAGGGATATGGGAAGGGCGCAGGAAATGACCCCCTCAAGACCGAAAATGGAACCCGGTTTCGGGATAAAGACATGGCTTCCCAAGATAGACGAGCGAAAGCGCGACAAGCGAATCAGAAAGATCGTGACGCGCTCAGGCGGCCAACGCACGCGCGACTGCCTTGCGGATATCGGGCAACGCAAAGGGCTTCGAGACGACATCGACGATCTTTTCCGCCAGGTCGTCAGCGCGTTCGCGCTGTTCCGCATAGCCGGTCATCAGCAGTATTTTCAGCGCCGGGAAGGCAGATTTTGCCTGGTGCGCCAGTTCGATGCCGTCCATAACGGGCATGCGGATATCCGAGAGCAGCAGGTCGTAGACGCCGTCTCTGAGTTTTTCCAGTCCTTCCGCACCGTCGGCGGCTTCTTCGGTCTCATGACCGTCAAGACGCAAAGCGCGGGCTACGAAAGAACGCAGGGAGTCCTCGTCTTCCGTAATCAGAATTTTTGCCATGGTGTGCATCACTCCGTTTCATGCCCCGCAACGGAAATCACACGACTTTCCTTTGCGATCGGTAAACGGCGGCAAGGGATGGACGGGATGGTTAACAACCCGTCTTATCCCGGCACATTCAGGCGTCGCCAGTGACGACGCCGACAAATGGAAGCTCGCGGAAGGCATAGGCGACATCCATTCCGTAGCCGACGACGAAATAGTCGGGGCATTCGAAGCCGACATAGTCTGCTTCCAGCTTTTCCTTGCGCTTCACGCTCTTGTCGAGAAGCACGGCAATGGTGACGTGGCGTGCGCCGCGCTCATAGAGCAGTTCCTTGGCAAACAGCAGCGTGCGGCCGGATTCCAGAATATCGTCGATCAGAAGAACGTCGCGATCCTTCACATCGCTGTCGATATCCTTGACGATTCGAACACCTTGCGAAACCGTGCCGGTGCCGTAGCTCGACAGCGTGATGAACTCGACTTCGGGCGCCAGGCCGCTGTCGTGCAGCGCGCGGATGAGGTCGGCGGCGAAGATGAACGAGCCCTTCAACACGGCAATGACCAGCAGATCCTTCGTGGGTCCCGCTGCAATCTGCTTCGCCATGGCATGGTTGCGTTCCGCAATCTGCTCAGCGGTGAAGAGTGGCTCGATGTTTTTTCCGCGCACGACGGGCATAAGAAGGCTTGCTCCATGAATAGACGCACAAGCCGTTACCACAAACAGCGGAACGAAACACCCCTTACGGCATGAACGAAAGCCGGACTTCCGGCATTTTTCCACCCGCGTACTGGACTCTCGTTGAAAACCCGCGGCTCTGGCCACCGTAGATGACATCCGCAGGCGGGTTGATGACGATGCTTGCCGTCAGCTGCTCACCGGCAAAAAAGTCGGCGCGGATGGGGCGCACGACCTGTGTCGTACCGCTCTGATTGTCGATGATGCCATTCACGAGCAATACCCGCATTCCGTTCGCATCACGGGGCGCCATGGTGACGTGCGAGAAATGCAGCGGCGAGTCCGTTGATCCAGCCTCGCTTTGCGAGAGGCCGGAGAAACCCCCGAAGAGGCCGAACACCAGCAACGAAAGCGCAAGTACGAGCGCGGCAAAGGTCTTGACCGATGCCTGCTGCAACCAGGCTTCGCCCATCCGAATGAACGCCGATGTGCTCGACGACTGCCAAGGACGCTGGCGATTGTCATTGAAGCTGCGGGCATCAAAGCCCCGGGTACGACCGTTCGTAATCACCACGAATTCGGCATCGGCAACATCGGCCGGGCGAGTTCGGCGGGCCTCACGCTTGGTCGGTTCGGGCGGCAGAAAATCATAGGCGTGACTGGGCGCCTGGCGTCTGAACGAGGAGGAGGTCATGATGACGGCCTTTCCGGTGTCCACATGGTTTCAGGCCGGACGGAAATCCGGGATTGAAACGAATCCTGCTCAGTCGTAAATTTTAATGGTTAATGCTTCGCAAAGATCGCCATCAAAGCGGCGTCTTTCCGGTAAAATTTACTGGTTGTTAATGGTGTTGGTTAACAAGTCGTGCGGTGAACAAACAAAAGACTGATCTGCCGTTGATCCACTTCGAAAATGTCGGTTTGCGCTATGGGATGGGGCCGGAAATTCTCCGGGACCTGACGTTCGACATTCCGAAAAAATCGTTTCAGTTCCTGACGGGGCCTTCGGGCGCCGGCAAGACCACGCTGCTGCGACTGCTGTTTCTTTCGCTGCAACCGACCCGTGGACTGATCCGCATGTTCGGGCGCGACATTTCCGATATTCCGCGCCCCGAGCTGCCACTGCTGCGGCGCCGCGTCGGCATCATCTTCCAGGAATTCCGTCTGCTTGACCATTTGACCACCTACGAAAACGTGGCGCTGCCGCTGCGTGTTCGCGGCAAGGACGAAGGCTCCTACAAGACCGATGTGCTTGAGCTTCTGAAATGGGTTGGTCTTGGCGAGCGCATCAACGTCTTGCCGCCGGTTCTGTCAGGTGGCGAAAAGCAGCGCGCCGCGATCGCGCGCGCCCTGATCGACCGTCCCGAGATTCTCCTGGCCGACGAGCCGACCGCGAACGTCGATCCGCCGATGGCCCGCCGTCTGCTCAATCTCTTCCTCGAACTCAACCGTCTCGGCACGGCGGTTGTCATCGCGACCCACGATCTGGCGCTGATGGACCAAGTGGAAGCCCGCCGCATGATTCTGTCGGAAGGGCATCTCGAAATCCATGACTAAAGCTGCCCCCAAACCGCCGGCAGAGGCCGCTCCCCAAGGCCAGAAGCGGCCGGAGATGAAGGTGCGCCCGACGGCGCCGATCCTGCCTTCCGCCAATATCCAGGGCAACGCGCTGATGGTGGTCATTGCCATCATGGCCTTCCTCGCCTGCCTGACACTCGGCGGCGTCAGCATGGTCCGCTCCACGGCGGCAAGCTGGGAGAGCCAGATTTCCCGCGAGATCACCATCCAGATCAGGCCCGACGAGGGTCTGGACATGGACAAGACGCTGACACAGGCGCGAGATCTCGCGCTCACCTTTGTCGGGACAAAGGACGGCCAGATTGTCGACGAGGCCGCAACAGCCCGTCTGCTCGAGCCGTGGCTCGGCACCGGGCTCGACATCAAGGAACTGCCTGTTCCGCGGCTTGTGATCATCACCATCGATGAGAACAACCCGCCCGATTTCGAGGCAATGCGCTCGCTGCTCAAGGAAAGCATCCCGCAGGCTTCGCTCGACGACCACCGCACCTGGGTCGACCGGCTGGTTTCGATGGCCCACACCACCGTCATGATCGGCACCGGCATCCTGCTGCTGGTCTTTTCGGCGATGGTGCTGACCGTCGTTTTCGCGACCCGTGGCGCCCTGTCCGGCAATCGCCACATCGTCGAGGTGCTTCACTTCGTCGGCGCGGAAAGCTCGTTTGTCGCCACAGAGTTCCAGAAGCATTTTCTGAAGATCAGCCTCAAGGGATCAGCGGTCGGCAGCGCCCTTGCCGCGCTCTTCTTCATGACCGCCGGCTTCCTGCAGAGCCACACGCTGGCCACCCCGCAGACGGACCAGGCAACCGCTCTCTTCGGCACGTTTTCGGTCGGTGCGCTTGGCTATGCCGGCATCTTTGCCACCATGATCGTCATCGCCCTGCTGACGACCTTCACGGCCCGGCTGACGGTGATGCGAACCATTTACGAGATCGACACGCTGCGTTCCGATCCGACACGCGCCGATGGGCTCGTGAATTGAGCTTTACATGCCTTTTTTGCCTTGAAAGCGTCTGTTCGCCGCCGCAATCTGCATATATTTTTCTGATTCATGAGCATGGGCAATTTTTCGCGCACCCCGATTCGCCCTGGAACGGAGCTTGCTCGCTCCGACGGGCGACCTGTGCGCGGTCCGGTGCGTCGAATGCTGCGCTGGGGCGGCGTTGCCTTTGTGCTCATTGTCGCGCTGATTTTTGGCGGCTTCCTTCGCTTTGCCGATTCCGTTACGACCTTGAAGCCTCCGCTCGATCCGCGCGCGGATGCGATCGTCGTTCTGACAGGAGGCTACCAGCGCATCGACCAAGCCGTCGAGCTACTTCAGAAAGGTGCCGGCAAGCGCCTGCTGATTTCAGGCGTGCACCCTGCAACCACGCCGAAGCAGATCCGCAAGATGACCCAGGCTTCGCCGGAGCTTTTCTCCTGCTGCGTCGACGTCGGCTACGATGCGCTCGACACGATCGGCAACGCCCAGGAAGCATCGAACTGGATCCATCAGCGCGGCTACAAGAGCGTCCTCGTCGTCACCAATAACTATCATATGCCGCGCAGCCTGGCGGAGCTCGCTTATGTCGACTCCGAAACCCAGTTCATTCCCTATCCTGTTGTGAACACGGATCTGAAGACCAGCAACTGGTTCACCGATCCCAACGCCGTGCGGGTCATGCTCGCCGAATATGCGAAAGTGCTCTTTGCCGGCGCGCGCAATCTGACGGGTCTCGGCCGTCATGCAGGGCTGCGTTCGGCCGGCGTCTCCGGCTAAAGCCGAGGGAAACCTTTTTCTGACGGCCAATATCGTGTAGGAGGGCGCAACCGCCTTTTGCGGACATTGGCCTTGGGAAAGTTTATGATCGCCCTGCGTTCCGTTTTCTTCAACACGATCTTCTACGTCAACCTCATCGTTCGCATGATCGTGCTGTCCCCCTACTATTTTATCGCGCCGCGCAAGGACGCCTACCGCATACCGAAGAACTGGGCGCTGTCGAGCCACTGGTTGATGGAGAAGATCGTCGGCACGACCTTCGAGATCGAGGGCATGGAGAACCTGCCTGATGGTGGCTATATCCTGGCACCGAAGCATCAGTCTTTTTGGGATACCTACGCCCTGCTGCCTTGGCTGAAGGATCCTGTCTATATCCTGAAGCGCGAGCTGATGTGGATCCCGCTCTTCGGCTGGTATGCCAAGAAGCAGCGGATGATCCCGATCAACCGCGGCGCACGCGGCAAGGTCATGGTCGAGGCGTTGAGGCGCACCAAGGAAGAATTGGCAACCGGCCGGCAGCTGATCATCTACCCCGAAGGCACGCGCCGCCCGCCGGGCGCCGAGCCGCTCTACAAATACGGCATCGCTCGCATGTACCGTGACCTGCAGCTACCGGTCGTGCCGGTCGCCATGCATCCCGGCCTCTTCTGGCCGCGACGCAGCACGATGCGCTATCCCGGCCACTTCAAGGTCCGGATACTGCCGCCGATCCTGCCTGGCATGGATCCCGATGCCTTCTTTGCACATCTGATTGAGGTGACCGAGAAGGCGAGCGATGAACTACTGGTCGATACCGTCCTGCGCAATCCGAACCTGCCGCTTCCGCCGACTGCCACTCGCCGGCTCGCGGAATTGCAGAAGGTCAATGCCGCGACGGGTTGAACTCAGGCCGCCTTTCTCAGCCGTTCCACTTCACCGACCACCTGCTCCAGCCAGTGATCGCGAATGCCCATGTCCTGCAAATGCGCCAGCGTGTTGAAGACGTAGGCGTCGTTTGGTCCTGACTGGCCTTGCGCACCGTGGACAACCCGTGCCGCCGCGATCGCATCGAGCCCGCCGGCATATTGCGTATGGCTGCGATCGACGACATAGGCGATCGCCTTGCTTGCCCTGCCGTCCGCCAGCTGCAACGGCAGGCAGCGTTCGAGATAGACGTTGGTTACGAGCTCGCGCTCCCTGAGATAGTCGATCGTTTCGTCCCACTGCTCCGGCGCGATCCGGAAGGCCATGCCACGGCAGGAACCACCACGATCCAGGCCGAGCACCAAGCCCGGATCCCGCTGCGTGCCGCGATGCACCCAGGAATGCACGCAGAGCGAACGCCTATAGCCATAGACAAGAGCCTGCGAACGCTCCAAAAACTCGAAGCCCGGATTCCACATCAGTGATCCGTAGCCAAATACCCAAAATTCGTCCATATCGCACGCCAGACCGACATTCCCACTTGCGGCACACCATTGGAGAACATCATGGCAGCGTCAAGCCCATCGCGCAGCGGCAGCAAATTCTGGATGCTCGGCGGCGGTATCGTCTTGGTGATCGTGCTTTATACGGGTGCTTGGTTTTATGCCGCGTCCCAGTTGAAGAACACCGTGCTGAGGGCAATCGCACCCGGCAATACGGCAGGCGTCAGTGGCGAGTGCACAGATATCGATTTCCGCGGCTATCCATTCCGGATCGGCCTGTTCTGCTCGAAGGTCGATGTCGACGATACTGTCAACGGCGTATCGGCAAGCTTCGGCCAGTTGCGCTCCGCAGCGCAGGTCTACGCTCCCGGCCATATCGTGTGGGAGCTCGATTCACCCGCCGAGATCCGCAATGCCCATGGCCTGTCGCTCAATGCCGAATGGGCGAGCCTGCAATCCAGCCTGATCACCAAGCTGAAGGGTATCGACCGCTCGTCGATGGTCATCGACAGGCTCAAGGGGACCGCCGTCTCCTCCCAAACGGGCCAGACGATCGACTTCGACGCCGCCCATACCGAAATCCATCTCCGCCAGAACGGCGGCGATCTTGACGGCGCGATCTCCGTGACGGATTCCAATGCCGCCATCAAGGATTGGCCTGCCTTCCCCAAGCTTTCGGCGAGTGCCGACGTGACGCTTGCCGGCAAGGCCGGCATGATCGACGGCAGCGACCAGAGGGGGCTTAACGGCGCCAGTGGCGAACTGCGCAAGGTCGTGGCCGACATCGGTGACGGCAAGGTCATGACCCTGAGCGGCCCCTTCTCCTTCGACGAGGAGGGCTATCTGTCAGGAAAGTTCAAGCTGGAGATCGAGCAGCTTGGCCCCTGGCGCGACAGCATCAAGCAGACCTTCCCTGAAATCGCCAAGACGGTCGATACAGCCGCCAAGCTGCTCAAGGCGCTGGCCGGCGGCGGCGACAAGGTTTCCGTCGATCTCGTGGTGGCGCGTGGCAACGCCACGGTCGGCGGCTTCATCCCGCTCGGATCGATCCCGCCGATCTGAGGGTTAGCCGTGGCTCCCCCGCCTCATCCCTGTGCTTGTCACAGGATCCATTCACCGCACGCCCACGCGGTGAATGACTGACATTGCGCTAGCGGGAGCTTCCCGGGCCGAAAGAGTTGGGGCGCACTGGATTCTTGTGACAAGCACAGGATGGGGGCAGCCTATTTGCCAACCTCGACCATCCTGCGGATGAGAGAGGGGCGAAGCGGCTCGGTCAACTCCTATGCTCGTCACCGGAACGAGATGTCTCCAAGTCCGTCCCCTTACTTCTTTTCGAGCGGATGGGGACGGCCGAAGTCCGGCGCATCGACATCCTGACCGGCCTGGACGATGGAGCGGCGGATGGCGCGGGTACGGGTGAAAAGATCAAAGATCTTGTCGCCCTCTCCCCATCGAATGGCCCGCTGCAGATAGGCGAGGTCCTCGGAGAAGCGCGCGAGCATTTCGAGGATCGCATCCTTATTGTGCAGGCAGACGTCGCGCCACATCGTCGGATCGGAGGCGGCCAGACGCGTGAAGTCGCGGAAGCCGGAAGCGGAATACTTGATGACTTCCGATTCGGTGACCGCCTCAAGATCATCTGCCGTACCGACGATGTTGTAGGCAATGATATGCGGCAGGTGCGAGACGATGGCGAGCACCTTGTCGTGATGCTCCGGATCCATCTCGTCGACCTTGGAGCCCAACGATTCCCAGAACTGTCGCAGCGTCTTCAACGCCGTCTCGTCAGTGCCTGAAATCGGCGTGAAGATGCACCAACGGCCCTCGAAGAGCCCGGGGAAGCCGGCATCCGGACCGGATTTCTCCGTACCCGCCAGCGGGTGGCCGGGGATGAAATGAACGTGTGGCGGCATATGCGGCTGCATCTGTGCGATGACCGAAGCCTTGGTCGAACCGACATCCGTCACGATTGCACCGGGCTTCAGGCTGCCGGCGATTTCTTTCGCAACGCTCTCGGACGCCCCAACGGGCACCGACACGATGACCAGGTCGGCGTCCTTTGCGGCATCGGCCGACGACGTCGTGTAGCGGTCGCCGAGTTGCAGTTCCTCAGCTCTCTTCAGGGTGTCGGCGCTGCGCGTCGCGATGACGACCTCCTTTGCTAGGCCAAGCCGCTTGACGTCATAGGCAATGGAGGAGCCGATCAGGCCGATCCCGATCAGCGCGATGCGATCGAACTGCACGGTCATGACTTGCGTCCCACAAACTCGCCGAGCGCTTCGATGACACCACGGTTCGCCTCTTCCGGCCCGATGCTCATGCGCAGCGCATTCGGGAATCCGTAGCCCTTGACCGCACGCAGGATATAGCCGCGGCTGGTCAGGAACGCGTCGGCTTCGGGCGCCCGTTTGCCATCAACGTCGGGGAAGTGGATGAGCACGAAGTTGGTGACCGACGGCGTCACCTTCAGACCGGCCGCCTCGAGTGCGACCGTCATCTTCTCGATCCACATCTGATTGAAAGCTACCGCTTCCTGCATAAATGCCTGGTCGCGAATGGCTGCGGCACCGGCGGCGATTGCAGCCGAATTCATGTTGAACGGACCGCGGACACGATTGACCGCGTCGATGATGTCGGCGGGCGCGTACATCCAGCCAACGCGAAGAGCGGCCAGGCCATACACCTTGGAGAAGGTGCGGGTCATGACGACGTTTGGATTGGACGAAACGATCTCGATTCCGGCTTCGTAGTCGTTGCGGCGCACGTATTCCGCATAGGCCGCATCCAGAACCAGCACGACATTCTTGGGCAAGGAGGCATGCAGACGACGGATCTCGCTGACCGGAACATACGTGCCAGTCGGATTGCCCGGGTTGGCGATAAAGACCATTTTGGTCTTGGGCGTAACCGCGGCAAGGATCGCATCGACGTCAACGGTCGCGTCCTTCTCCTTGACAACGACCGGCGTGGCGCCCGCGCCCATGATCTGGATTTTGTAGACGAGGAAACCGTGCTCGGTGATGATCGCTTCATCGTCGGCGCCAAGATAGACATGGCAGAGCAGGCCGAGCAGCTCGTCCGAGCCGTTGCCGCACATGATATTATCCGGATTAAGGCCGTGAACGGCCGCGATGGACTCCCGCAGTTCGACGGCCTGACCGTCCGGGTAGCGTTCCAGATTGCCGGCAGCCTCACGGAAAGCTTCGATCGCCTTCGGACTCGCGCCGAGCGGCGTTTCGTTGGACGAGAGCTTATAGACGCGTGCAACACCCGGCGCATGTTCCTTGCCCGGCACATAGGCTGCGATATCCAGAATACCGGGACGCGGAACGGGCTTGCTCTTCTCTTCGCTCATGGGATCGACCTTGGAAAATACCGAGGAAATTCGGCTGAAAACTGCCCTGTGGCAATAGAACGGAAAGGCAGTCTTGTCGAGTAGTGCGGGACCTAGGGTCAGGACCTAGCGGCTGCGCGTCGTTGGAACGCCATGCGGCGCCAGAACCGGCACGAAGACGCGACGCGAGGCGCGGGCGGCAACCGGCAAGCCCTGATAGAGCCGCTTCTGCGCCTCGACGATGATGACGCCTGAGAAGGCCGGCCATAAGGTGCGTCCCACGCGGTCGAAGACACTGTGCAGACGCATCATCGTGCGAAGCTTTGAGGGCGGAAAGAACAATGCCTCCGCCGTCGCGCCGGGCGTGAAATTGGTTTCCCGCAGGAGGTTCGTCAGCTGTCCTCGCGAGTAGGGACGCCCCGAGCCAAACGGCGTGTGTTCCATGCGCGCCCAGACCCCGCGGCGGTTCGGTACGACAATGACCAGACGCCCGCCTGGTGCCAGCACCCGCCACAACTCCTTCAGGGTTTCGCGCGGGCTCTCGGCAAATTCGAGCGAATGGACCATCAGCACCCGGTCGATCGAGGAATCGGGCAGCGGCAATTCCTCGTCGAAGATCAGGGCCGTCGTGGAAAGAGCGCCCACCGGCCAATTCACGGCGCCTTGCCCTGCCGGCATGAAGGCAAAGGTTCTCTCCGTGTCGGGCTGGAAGCGATCAAGGAAGGGAACGACATAGCCCAGACCAACGAGACGTTCCTGCGGCAGCCGGACCCACAGCGAGGAGAGCGCCATGGCGATCGACTGCTCGGCAATGCGTCCGAGGTCGGAATGATAGAACTGGCGTAGGTCAACAATATCAGCGTGCATCAAGGCAAATGTTATCAGTGGGCGGTTGGACTTCAAGGCGGGACTCTCTACATTCCCGGTATACCCGCGATAAAGAGGCTGCCTGAGACGATGAAACCTTTGGATTTAGACGTTTTTCTCTGCCGTTCCGACAATTTCGGCGTGTTGGTGCACGATCCTGAAGCCGGCCTGACGGCGTCGATCGACGCGCCCGATGCAGCCGCAGTGGAGAAGGCTGCGTCCCGCCGCGGCTGGACGATCTCGCATATTTTCACCACGCATCACCATACCGACCACGTCGAAGGCAATCTCGCGCTGAAGGAGCAATATGGCTGCGAGATCATCGGCCCCGTCAACGAGGCCGTGGCGATCCCCGGCCTCGACAAGACCATGGCCGACGGCGATACCTTCCTGTTCGGCGACCATACGGTACAGGTCATAGAGACCCCTGGGCACACGGCCGGGCATATCTGTTACCACTTCATCGATGACAAGCTGCTCTTTGCCGCTGACACGCTGTTTGCGCTCGGCTGTGGTCGGCTCTTCGAGCGTCCGGCCGCCGATATGTGGCACTCGCTTCAGAAGCTTGCCGTGCTGCCTGACGAAACGGCCGTCTACTTCGGCCACGAATATACCCTGTCGAACGCGCGCTTTGCGCTCACCATCGATCCGGACAATCAGCGCCTGATAGTCCGTGCGGCCGAGATCGAAGCCCTGCGGGCCGAGAACAAGTTTACAATTCCGACGACGCTGGCGCTCGAGAAGGAGACCAATCCCTTCCTGCGTGCCGCCGACCCTGCGATCCGCCGCAACCTCTTGATGGAAACAAAGACCAATGAGGAGGTCTTCGCGGAGATCCGCCGACGCAAGGACAATTTCTGATGTCCCCGGACGATATCATTCGCGAACTTGGAATGGAGCCGCATCCCGAAGGCGGCTGGTATGTACAGACCTTCCGCGACACCGACGGTGGCTCGCGCGGACATTCGACGGCGATCTACTATCTCCTGAAGGCCGGCCAGCGTTCCCACTGGCATCGTGTCCACGACGCAGCCGAGGTCTGGCACTACTATTCAGGAGCGCCCCTTGCACTGCACCGCGCCGAAGACGAAGGCGGAAGTGAAACGCTGACGCTCGGCACCGACATCTTGAAAGGAGAGCGACCGCAGGCGATCATTCCAGCCAACTGGTGGCAGTGCGCCGAGACGCTCGGAGATTACACGCTGGTCGGCTGCACGGTCGCACCCGGGTTCGAATTCTCAAGCTTCGAAATGGCGCCGCGCGACTGGAAGCCCGCCGCCTGATCATTCCGCGGCGGTGGCTTGCTGCGCCGTTGCGGCCTTCCGCCGAAACATGTCCTGCGCCGCCAGCAGCGCCCCGCCTGTCACGAGCAAGCAGGCGAAGGCGATCCGCCAGCTTGGGTCGGCAAAGCCGAAGATAGTCAGGATGAGCGTCGAAAGCAGCGGCGCGGCATAACTCGCCGAGCCGAGGATCTGGATGTCGCCATTTTTGACGCCGAAATCCCACGCATAGAAGGCGGCACCCACCGGGAACAGGCCAAGGCCGAGAACACCCAGCCATTCAAGGCCCGTTTCCGGCCAGATCGTCGTCTCAAGGCCGAGGTGGCAGACCAGCGACAGGATAGAGGTCGCCATGCAGAATCCGGTGACGACATCGGTCGACACAGCATCGAACCGCCGCGTCAACAGCGAATAGCCGGACCACGTGAAGGCGCAAAGGAAGGCAGCGCCGTAGCCGACGGCATAGGCGCCATCGAAATTGATGCCGTTGCGCCCGACGATCAGGAAGGTGCCGCAAAGACCGGCCAGGGCGCCGACGATATGATACCAGCGCAGCCGCTCTCCCGGCAGCAGCGCCGATCCGACGACGATCAGCAGCGGCCAGAGATAGGCAATCAGCCCCGCTTCGACCGCCGGCGCATTGCGAAGCGCCGTGAAGTAGAGGAAGTGATAACCGAACAATCCCGCAATCCCGACGATCCAGACCTTGGCCGGCTGCTTGAGCAGCGCCAGCCGCGACGGATTGAGGGTCAGCACGACGATGCCGGGAATGCTGCCGATGGCAAAGCAGATTGCCGACAGCTGGAACGGCGGCATTTTGCCGGAGGCGGCCGTAAACAGCGCCAGAAACGACCACATGAGGATGGCCGTAAAGCCGATTAGCGTTGCCCGAAGCTTCACCTGCCCCCCTTTTGCGGAGACACCTGCTCCGTCAGCTTGCGCCGTATTTCACGGCGGTGATCGTCACCGGTCCGTATTGCGTGGGAATACGGACGTAGACCGGAGCATATACATTTGCCGTATCCGACTTGGCAAACCAGATTTCCATCCTGCTGCTCTTGCTCAGATAGTCGATGTCGCTGCGACCCTTCTTGTAGCCGGAGCGAGGGACGAACCGGACATTGCAGACCGTCGCCTTGCCGCTGAAGCCCGCCGTCGAGAAATTCTGCGCGCCCTTGGGAGAGAGCACCAGATCCATGCGCATCTCGCCGTCATAGATCGGCAGCTTCTGCGCGCAGACATTGGCATCTCCGGGGAAGATCAGACCGGAGATCGGATCGAGGACGGAACGCATGTCGCTGGCTGGTACGTTGACCCAGTTCTTCGGCAGCCGGCGCGGCGGGTTGACTGTCGTCGAGGTGATATTGCCGTTGCTGTAACGCACGTCATATGTCCGGGCGCGCTTGCCACTCTTGTAGTAGAGATAGTAGCGGGATGCCTGTAGCCGGTCGCCGCGCAGCACGCCGTCGACGCTCGTCTTGGCGGAGATATTGGTGACGAGATCGGCAAGGCCGGCCGAACTGATGTCGCCAGATACCCTGTAGCTCTTGTCGTCCTCGATCTTCGTCAGGAAGGCAGCGCGCGCAATCGTCAGAATGCCAAGCGAAACCCTGTATTCCGTGCGATGCACGATCTCGCTCGCCCCGGCCGGAATGGCCATCAGCGCAGCGACCGCGGAAATGAAAATGCGTTTGCCCAGATGAGCCATGAAATGAACCTTGTTCGGGCAGCTCGTAAAGCCGTTCATCACGGTCTATACGCCTGTCTCACGACGAAGCAAACACGAGCTTTTTGACAGAATTGCGGGAAATGCCAAGGTTTGGCTTGACGCGCACGGCCTGTCTGACTATAGAACCGCAACTTTCCAATCATGGCCTGTTGGATTGCTAGCCCGGTTTTGCGTGGGCGTGCAACTGATGGCCGAGAAAAACAAGAATAGGTGTTCCATGTCCCGCATGTGCGAATTGACCGGCAAGGCAGTCCTGACTGGTAACAATGTCAGCCATGCCAACAACAAGACCAAGCGCCGGTTCCTCCCGAACCTGTGCCAGGTTACGCTGATCTCCGACGCGCTCGGCCAGCGTTATCGTCTTCGCGTTTCGGCTGCTGCTCTTCGTTCCGTCGAGCATCGTGGCGGTCTCGATGCCTTCCTGCTGAAGGCAAGTGAAAACGAACTGTCGATGCGCGCTCGTCTGCTGCGTCGCCAGATCGTCAAGAAGACTGCCGAAGCCGCTGCTGCATAAGCTTCGACTGCTTCTTCTTTCATACGGCTTCAAAAGGCTTGCACGGATGATATCCGGACAAGCCTTTTGCTTTGCCGGTCTGTCCCTCGAACTGGTGGCATACCCCAGGATAAAAAAATGCTGACGACGCGCTTTACGCTTATCTATGTCACACTGATGACGCTGGTCGTCGTCGCCTCGAACTTCCTCGTGCAGTTCCCGCTGAATGCCGAGCTCGCCGGCATCAATCTGGCCGACATCCTGACCTGGGGTGCCTTCACCTATCCGGTCGCCTTCCTGATCACGGATCTGACCAACCGCCAGTTCGGCCCGCAGGCTGCCCGCAAGGTCGTCTTTGCAGGCTTTGTCGTCGGCGTGGCGCTGTCCTTCTATACCTCGGTTCCGCGTATCGCGATCGCTTCGGGTTCGGCCTATCTCGCCGGCCAGCTGCTCGATATCTCGGTCTTCAACCGCCTGCGCCGTCAGGCCTGGTGGCGCGCGCCGCTCGTCGGCTCGCTGATCGGCTCGATGCTGGATACGGTGATCTTCTTCTCCTTCGCTTTCGCGGCCTTCTTCGTCTTCTTCGGCCCGAACGATCCCTTCGCGCTCGAATCCGCCCCGATCCTCGGCGTTTTCACCGCGGAGGCACCGCGCTGGATTTCCTGGGCGATCGGCGACTTCGCGGTGAAGACGATCGTCGGCCTCGCAATGCTGCTGCCCTATGGCGCACTGATGAACGTGCTGCGCCCGCTGCAGGCCGCCCCTGCGCGCTAAACAGGCGCTTGCCGCCCCCATTCTTAACTATTCGGCGGAGCTTTTGCTCCGCCGTTTCTTACTATTGGCAAGAACCCGGGACGACTTGCCGAAAAGAACCTCGCCGCGACACTTTGCTGCCACGCTCGAATGAAAAAAAATCGATGCATCCCATGCGCGGCGGTGGTTGTTGATGACGTTTTTATGACAGATGGTGTCGCAACCGCATCAAACAGGAGGACAAGCGTGAGCGAGAAGCGGAAGCGAGTTTATGAGGCGCTTTTGGACGGCGCGACGGAAGGTCTTTCCGGCAATGCGCTTTTTGATTTCGTGCTGGAACGCTGTCCCAAGGCGACCAGCAAGAAGATCGTGCGTGCCTCCTTGCTGGCCCTGACCGATCCTGACGTCACCGACCGGAACGTTCTGCATACTATCTACGCGCTCGCCATCGCCCACTGGATGGACGAAGTCGGCTCTACCAGCGATCCTGACGATGATGAGAATCCCACGGAAAAGAGCCCGGTATTGCGGAAGCTGAAGAAGAAGCCTGCATCCGCGTCGGCGCCTGCGGAGGCGAACCAGATCTGAGCCGGAGCAGCTTCGGGTCGAAAAAGAACGGTTCCGGGCACTACTGATGTTGTGGATGCACAACACGGTGTGCGAAGCGGAATGCCGGAACCCCCAGCCACAATGTTGTCACGGAACTGTTAAAGTCCACTCCTAGACCCGTCGCTATCGAATGCTGATAGGGACCGCCATGAACATCCCCATCCTCCTCAGCTAGATCGCAGCGCTCACCGCGACCTCCGGCGCTTACGCAGCAGACGCGATTGTCCCTGCCGAGCCCGAGCCTGTCGAGTATGTGCGCGGCTGCTTAGGTGCGGATTTGACGAAATGGATGAAGTGAGGGTGATGGCCATGCCGAACTCCGTGCCGATGGTACAATCGAGATTGCTTTCGCATACGGCGATGAGGCCACTTTGATAGCTAAGCCGGAGACTTCTTCGACAGCCTACTGGGCTTTGCTCTGCTCCATCGCCAGTTCTGCCAGGAGGCTTTCAGTATCTCGGAAGATCGTGGCCACCGCCAGAACCTGTCTGCCGCGCTTGAAGCGCAGGAGGCAGTCTTTCGCGGCAAGGTCGCCCTCGACCTCGATTGTGTCCCATCCCTCGGCATGGCCGACATAGTTAATCGGAATGTCGTAATGCTGGCTCCAGAAGAACGGCACATCCGTGAACTTCTCCCTGTGTCCGAGCATGTTGAGCGCTGCAGTCGCACCCTGCCGCTGCGCCACCACCCAGTGCTCCACCCTGATGGTCTCGCCGCTGTGGGGGTCGGGCCACCGGGCGATATCGCCGGCCGCATATATCCCCGGCACGCTGGTCTCCAGATAGGCATCGACCAGGACGCCTCGATCGGTGGCGAGACCCGCTGCTTCGGCGAGATCGACCCGCGGCCGCACGCCGATGCCGGCAACGATCACGTCGGCGGTCAGGGTGCTGCCGCTTTTCAGTAGGACCTCGCTCACGCCGATGCTCGCCGCGGTGTCCCTAAGATGGAAGACGACGCCATTTTCCTCATGTAGGGCGCGGATGAGGTCGCCCATCTGGGGGCCCAGCACCCGTTCCATTGGCCGTTCGTCGGGCGCCACCACATGCACGTCGACACCGCGGGTCCGAAGAGCGGCGGCAACCTCGAGGCCGATGAAGCTGGCGCCAAGCACGACCGCATGCCGTGCGGCGCCGATTTGCGCGATGATCCTGCGGCTGTCGGCTAGCGAGCGCAGCGTGTGGACATGAGGCTGGCTGGCACCGGGTATGGTCAGGCGCACCGGTTCGGCGCCGGTCGCGAGCAGCAATTTGTCGAAGGCGACCCGTGCCCCGTCGGCCAGCACGACCTCTCTGACACGGACATCGATGCCAGCAACCTTAGTTGCCAGGCGCAGATCGATGCCGTTCCTGGCATAAAAGCCTTCTTTTCGCAGAGGGATCCAGTCTTCGGGAGCCTTGCCCGCCAGATAGTCCTTCGAAAGGTTGGGCCGGTCTACAGGCAGCGCCTCGTCGTCGCTGATCATGACAATGGCGCCCTGATATTGTTCTCGCCGCAGTCTCTCGGCCGCGGCAAAACCGGCCGCGCCACCGCCGACGATGACGATCCTTTCCGGAGAGAACCCGGCATTGCTTTTGCGTGGGGCAGGCGACGGTTTCTCAAGCTTCTGGCCAACGAGAATCCTTTCGCCGCGCTGCTCGACCGACCAGCAAGCGAGTGGCGACAGCGCAGGCGCGCGCAGAGCCTCTCCGGTGCGCAGGTCGAAGCAGGCGTGATGCCAGGGGCAGGGGACGCTGTCGTCGGCGACGAGGCCGTCGACCAGCGGTCCGCCATAGTGCGAGCAGGCGGCAGCAACGGCGAATATCTCTGCTCCGCGGCGCACCAGAAGCACGGCCTCGGCGTCGCGATGGCCAACCAGCTTACCACCATCGGGAAGATCGGCGAGCGCAATGCCGAGGGCCAGATCGGGCCCGCTTGGATCTGAATGATGACCGGCCATTTTCTTCTCCCCCAATGGGCAGCTACCGGTATCGTCCTTTGTGATACTCGGTTGCCGAGCAGGCAGCTTCCCTTGAATTCTCCGCTAATCCGGCTCTCTCTTATGCGAATAAATTTGGCCTGCGGCTGAGTGGAATTCTTGTGATGATGTCAGCCGCAGTCGCTCTTCTAGCTCAAATGAACGGCATCTGCTTCAGTTCTAGAGGGAGCCCGTGGCTTCAACCAGGCGCCCTGATGACCTTCACGAACTCGGCTACATCCATCAAACTACAGCTTGTAGCCGATCTTTCGCAGCAGGTCTTTCCGCCACGCAATGTCTGCGTCGGTTTCGACACCCAGCGGCGCGGCGCCATCCACGACACCAAGCACGCCGCGGCCCAGCTCAGTTTGTGCGACGATCACCTGTGTCGGGTTGGCCGTCGCGCAGTAAATGCGGCAGACCTCTGGTACCGAACGCACCGCAGCCAGCACGTTGACGGGAAAAAATCCGTCCCCGAGGAAGATCAAGAAAGTGTGGCCAGCGCCAATGGCCAATGCATTGTCGCGTGCGAGGGCGATCGTGGCTTCGTCATTGCCCGACCAGCGCACCAGCCGCTTACCAGAGGCCTCGCAAAAAGCCAGCCCGAAACGAATGCCAGGAACCGCACCCACCAGTGCCTCGTGGACGTCTTCCACGGTCTTGATGAAATGCGACTGGCCAAAAATGAAGTTGGTGGCGTCTGGCTTGACGATGGGCACCACGGAAAGTTCCATGGCTGCACTCCTTCAAGATAGGCAATGCAATGGTAGGTAGGCAGAAGAAAGGCGGTTTCAAGCCGCCAAAGGCGGACACGCCTCCGGGCGCAGCCCCCTTGGCTTCTTCGTTGCGGTTCCACACCCTTCAAAGCCCGTGCGCTGCGATCACGTAACATCCAGCGCGCTGTTCAGATCCGGCAATCCCCGACGCGTCGGCGTCTTCAATTCACTCACTTATGAGGCCATTTAAACGTCGAGCATCGCGTCGCCTATGGCCTTGCCGAGCGCCGCGGCTGGCCAAGCTCCGCTCCCGGCGATGGCCGGTTGCGGCTGTACTGGCGTGGCGAGCAGCCCATCACCCGCTTGAACGCCGTGCTGAAGGCGGCTTCCGACTCGTAGCCGAGCGATGGCGCAATGCGGGAAATGGGTTCTCTGGCGTTTTCCAGCCGGTCTCCGGCGAGAAGCATGCGCCAATGCACGAGATAGTCCATCGGCGAGGTCCCGACCGTCTCCTTGAATCTGAGCGCGAAGGTCGAGCGCGACATGCCGGCGCGCGCCGCCAGTTCCTGCAGGGTCCAGCGGCGGGCGGGGTCGTCGTGCATCGCCGTCATCGCCGCACTCATCTGCTTGTCTGCCAGCGCAAAGAGCCATCCGACACCGGCCCGGGAACCGTCTGCGAGATGCAGCCGCAGCGCCTGAACCAGGATCATGTGCGCCAGGTGTTGCACGATCAGGAAGCCACCCGGCTGCGGCTCGCGCAGCTCCTGCATCATCCGCTCCACCAACCAGCGTAGCGCCGCCTGGCCGGGCTCGTCCCTGATGAGAACGATGGGCGGCAGGATGCGAAGCAGCAGGCCTGCATGGGCGCCGGTCAGCGCAAAGCGGCTGCTCACCAGAAGGAAATCGTCGCCGCCATTGTAGGAGACGATGCCGCCCGTGCGCGCCATCGCAAAGATCGTCGCCGCTCCGACCGGCGGCAGCGAAAGGTCCGTCGCCAGGCGAAAAGGCCGGCCGCTCGGCAGCAGGAAGCAATCCCCCGTCTGCAGCCCCACCGCCTCTGGCACGCCTTCCACCGAGAGCCAGCAATGGCCGGAAACCACGGCGCCGCATTTGACGCCGTCTTGTTGATCGGGGAACTGGATCGACCACTCTCCACCCGCCTCGAAGCCCGCAGACAGGTAATTGCGCGGCTTCAGCAGAGACAGGACGTTTGACAGCGGATCCATGAGGCCTATTCCGGACGATCGCGAAGATAATACGGACTTTACAGCATAGACCGTATTTCCAAAAATCCTATCTTGATCTGGACGCGGCCGCAGGGACGGCCCGAAATTCAGAGATAGCTCGGAGAAATCGATGCGTGTCTTCGTAACAGGCGCCACGGGATTTGTCGGCTCTGCCGTCGTTCAGGAGCTCATCGGCGCGGGCCACGAGGTCCTCGGCCTTGCCCGCTCTGATGCCGCTGCGGTATCGCTTGCAGCGGCAGGCGCTGCGGTGCATCGCGGCCATCTTGAGGATCTGGAGAGCCTGCGCAGTGGTGCCGGTGCCGCCGACGGCGTGATCCATACCGGCTTCATCCACGACTTCTCCAGGTTCAAGGAGAACTGCGAGATCGACCGGCGGGCAATCGAGACGCTGGCTTCCACGCTGGCGGCAAGCGACCGCCCGCTGGTCATCACCTCAGGAACCGGGCTGCTCCCGAAAGGCCGGTTGACGACCGAGGAGGATGCGCCGACCGCCGCCTCTCCCCGCATCGCCTCCGAAGAGGCCGCCGCTGCCGCCGCATCGCGGGGTGTGCGCGCCATCACGATCCGCCTGCCTCCGTCGGTTCATGGCGACGGCGATCACGGCTTCGTCCCGCTGCTGATCGGCTTCGCTCGCGAGAAGGGCGTATCGGTCTATGCCGGCGAGGGAGGCAATCTCTGGGCCGCCGTGCACAGGTTCGATGCAGCCAGGCTCTACAGGCTGGCGCTCGAGAAGGGCAAGGCAGGCGCCCGCTATCATGGCGTCGCTGAAGAGGGCGTTCGCTTCCGGGAGATCGCCTTGGTCATCGGCCACCGGCTGAACGTGCCGGTCGTTTCCAAGTCTCCCGAGGAGGCGGCTGTACACTTCGGCTGGTTTGCGCATTTTGCGGCGATGGACAATCTCGCCTCGAGCAAGCGAGCGCGCGAAGAACTGGGTTGGCAGGCAACCGGTCCGGGGCTGATCAAGGATATCGACCGGCCAGTCTACTTTGGCGGCTGACGCCGAGCGGTCATTTCTGCAGGCGAGCCGTGTCGCCGGCTCGCGACTCCACCAGCCGGAACTCCAGCATCAGATTGCGTTGCAAGATGGAGTGGTTGTCATCAGAGACGATCACCACATGCGTGGTCCCATCCTCGGCCGCGAAGACATCCAGGCCTTCCATATTGTCGATCTGATAGCTGAAGTCGGCCTGCAACAATATACCGCCGTCCATGACAGCGCCGGGGCGGATGTCGGCAGCCTTGATGCGGCGGATGCGCATTCCGATGCCTTCTGCGACGTTGAAGCGGCGCTCCAGCAGCAGCAGGTCGCCATTCGGCAGGAAGGCTCCGTCCGTCGCGTCGAAATCGCCGTAATGGGCGAGCGACAGACGTCCCTTCAACGGCCCGTCCAGAATCGCGGCATAGGCATTGCCGTCGATGTCCAAGCTGCGTTCGGCCACGATCAACGTCCCGCCCTTGAGGGCACTGTCAACGGGCGCAATGGCGATGGTCTCAAAGCCGCGGTTGCCGCGCAGCGATCGTTTCGGGAACGGAATGGGAATGGTGTCGATCGCAGGCGATGTCTCGAAGCCGGGGTCGGGATAGACGTCGACGCGGTGGTCCTGTTCGAAGGAGACGAGGATCTGGTCGCCATGCAGCGTAATACCCTCGGCATCCATATGCCCCTTGCCTTCAAAGCTCCGCCCGGCGCGATTCTTCATCGGGGTGATCGCGACATCGGCAAGGCCGGACAGGCGCCCCTGCGGATCGCGCTCGAGGCGTCCGGTCATCCAGTGGCCGGTATCGAGCACACCCACGAAATCCGTCTTGTCTGATCGAAAACGGATCGACGACAGCGAACCGAACAGCCGCTGGGGAGAGACCATCTCGAGCCCACCGAGGAATTCGAGGGGGCCGAACCGGGTCTGGTCGGAGCCGATCTTGAAGTCAGTGATGACGCGGCTCCTGACCTCGACATCGCCATCGGCAAGGGCTGGCGGCATGGCGGCCGCCAGCGCAAGGACGATCGATATCAGGCTGGCGAAAGGCTTTCGGAACATCCAGAAAGCGTCCCTTCGCGATTAGCCGGCGCGGCGGAGGCGACCGCCCCGCGGCTGGACGGTCTTGTCTTCGAAGAGTGACGCAAGCTGCTCGGTCATGGCGCCGGCCAGCTCGTCCGCATCGACGATCGTCACCGCGCGCCTGTAATAGCGCGTTACGTCATGACCGATACCGATTGCCAGAAGCTCGACGGGCGAACGCGTCTCGATGCGATCGATGACGGCGCGCAGGTGTCGCTCCAGATAGTTGCCCGGATTGACCGAAAGCGTCGAATCGTCGACCGGCGCGCCATCGGAGATCATCATCAGGATGCGTCGCTGCTCGCGGCGGGCAAGCAGGCGGTTGTGCGCCCAGATCAACGCTTCGCCGTCGATGTTCTCCTTGAGCAGGCCTTCGCGCATCATCAGGCCGAGATTGGCACGCGCGCGGCGCCAAGGAGCATCGGCCGACTTGTAGATGATATGGCGCAGATCGTTGAGACGGCCCGGCGTCTGCGGCTTGCCGCTACCAAGCCACTTCTCACGCGCCTGCCCACCCTTCCAGGCCTTTGTGGTGAAGCCCAGGATCTCGACCTTGACGCCGCAGCGCTCCAACGTGCGTGCCAGGATATCGGCGCAGGTGGCCGCAACCGTGATCGGGCGGCCGCGCATCGAGCCTGAGTTATCGATCAAAAGCGTCACGACGGTATCGCGGAACTGCGTGTCCCGCTCCATCTTGAAGGACAGCGCCTGCATCGGGTCAATGATCATGCGCGTCAGACGCGCAGGGTCGAGGTATCCTTCCTCGAGATCGAAATCCCAGGAGCGGTTCTGCTGCGCCATCAGGCGGCGCTGCAGGCGGTTCGCGAGACGGCCAACCGCACCCTGCAGATGTGCAAGCTGCTTGTCGAGGAAGGCGCGCAGGCGCTCCAGCTCCGCGGCGTCGCAGAGCTCTTCGGCAGTAATTGTCTCGTCAAATTCCTCGGTGAAGACGTGGTAATCGACCTTCTCGTTGAAATCGTCGAAGGGGGTGTTCGGACGGCGGGTTTCGCCCGGCGTCTCGGAATCTTCCTCGCCTTCTTCCTGCATGTCGTCGTCGGAGATTTCAGCGCCTTCGGTCTCGCCGTCCTCCATCTGCTCGTCGGCGACTTCGCTGTCCTCTACGGGCGCGGCGTCGGAACCCGCGTCGTCATCGACCTCGTCCTGGTCCTGCTCGTCGCCGTTCGGCTGGTCTTCCTGCTCCGAATCGTCGTCGGAATCGGGCTCGCTGTCATCGTCGCCATACTCTTCCGCCATCTCCATGGCTGAAAGCACGTTGCGGATCGCCTTCGAGAAGGCCGGCTGATCGTTGATGACGCCGGAGAGGTTTTCGAGTTCGGCACCTGCCTTCTCCTCGATGAACGCGCGCCAAAGGTCGAGGACCTTGCCGGCAGAGGCTGGCGGCTTCTCACCGGTCAGCTTCTCGCGCACCATCATGGCCATCGCCTCGCCGATCGGCGCATCCTCCTGCCGCTCGATGCCGGAGAAATTCGCCTTGGCGTATTTCTCATCGGTCATCGACCGAAGGTTTGCAGCAACGCCTTCCATGCGCAGCGCGCCGATCGATTCCACACGCGCCTGCTCGACGGCGTCGAAGATCGCCCGCGCGTCGGAGCCTTGCGGCGCCATCGTCGCGTGCACCCTATCGTCGTGGCAGGCGAGCCTCAGCGCCATCGAGTCGCCGAGGCCGCGCGTGACTGCGAGTTCATGCATCGTCGGACGCTTGGAAAGCTCCGGCAGACGAATCCGCTCGGCAGTCATTCCAGGGCGTTCGTTGGCGAAGGTCACCTCGACGTCGCCGTCGCCGGCGATCGCGCGAACGCTGCCGGTTATCGCCCGGCGCAGGGGCTCGACGTCGACTGGCGAGCCGGGCTTTGCTTTCGAATTGTCACCGCGAGCAGCCATGATCGGTCGCCCTTAGGCCTCCAGAACGATATTGGCGGCACTTTCCTTCAGCTCGACGCCGAAGGCGCGCTGATAGTGCTCGGCAACCAGCGGGCGCTCCAGTTCGTCGCACTTGTTGAGGAAGGTGACGCGGAAGGCAAAGGCGATATCCCCGAAGATCTCGGCGTTTTCTGCCCAGGTGATGACCGTACGCGGGCTCATGACGGTGGACAGGTCGCCATTCATGAAGGAGGCGCGCGTCAGATCTGCAACGCGAACCATCTTGGAGACCGTGTCGCGGCCTTCCTTGTCCTTCTGGAACGTCTTCACCTTGGCAGCGACGATGTTCACCTCATGGTCGTGCGGCAGGTAGTTCAGCGTCGTGACAATCGACCAGCGGTCCATCTGCGCCTGGTTGATCTGCTGTGTGCCGTGATAGAGGCCGGTGGTGTCGCCGAGGCCGATCGTGTTTGCGGTGGCAAAAAGACGGAACGCCGGGTGCGGACGGATGACACGGCTCTGGTCGAGCAGCGTCAGGCGGCCGGACGATTCCAGAACGCGCTGGATGACGAACATCACGTCGGGGCGGCCGGCATCGTATTCGTCGAAGACGAGCGCGACGTTGTGCTGGTAAGCCCAGGGCAGGATGCCGTCCTTGAATTCCGTGACCTGCAAACCGTCCTTCAGAACGATCGCGTCCTTGCCGACGAGGTCGATACGGCTGACATGGCTGTCGAGGTTGATACGCACGCACGGCCAGTTGAGGCGGGCGGCGACCTGTTCGATGTGCGAGGACTTGCCCGTGCCGTGATAGCCGGAGATCATCACGCGTCGGTTATGGGCGAAACCGGCAAGAATGGCGAGCGTGGTCTCGCGGTCGAAGAGATAATCGGTGTCGAGGTCCGGAACATAGGCGCTGCCCTGGCTATAGGCCGGCACGCGAATGTCGGAATCGATACCAAAGACCTCCCTGACCGAAACGGTGGTGTCCGGAAGCTCCGAAATATCAAGGTCAATCTTGCTCATCATGTCTCCAAGGCGGGTGACCGACACCCGACCATACTGTCTCAGCCCATATCGCAACCATGACGCCGCAGATTAGGTCCGCGCTCGCTCATGTCGGAACGTCGGCGATGCTTCTCCGGGACTGAAACGAAACCTCGGGGGCGATAATCTACCGCTAGCGAGCATTCTTGAACAAAGTCCCGGACAAGAAACGCCGCGCCCGGAAGTGGCCAAGGCGCCTGTGGGACAAACGCAGAAAGTTATGCCGCGGTTGCCTGCGGCCTCAGCCGATTTGGGACCATACCTGATTGAAGACCAAGAGCAAGGACGGGAATTAACAAAAACCGTTCTGCTTCAATAATTGATAGGCCTGAATGACGGCGCGGAACCGTTCTTCCGAGCCGCGGTCGCCACCATTGGCGTCGGGGTGGTGCTTCTTGACCAGTTCCTTGTATCGGCTCTTGATCTCCGACGAGGTTGCACTGGCATCAAGGCCCATGGTGTCGAAAGCCTTGGCTTCCAGGCTTTTCAGCTTGCGCTGTTCGGGAAAACGGGGACCACTTCCCTTGGTGCTGTTGACGAAGCCGAAGGGATCGCGCACGCGGTAGGAACCCGAGCGCAGATCGGAATGCAGCGGGCTGTTCTTGGCGGCCTTGTTGACGCCGACCGTCCAGGTCGGACGATGCCCGGTTATCGCTTCCTTCTGGTAGCGCGCGATCTCGCCGTCGGAGAGGCCGGAGAAGTAGTTGTAGCCCTTGTTGTATTCCTTCACGTGCTCGAAGCAGAACAGAAAGAACTGTCCCTCGGCATTGCGTCCGACGGGAGCGCGATGCACGCCTTTCTTGTCGCAGCCATCCCACTGACAGGAAGGGGGAGCCTGTTCGGTTTCCTGCTCGCGTTTGCGGCGGGTGCGGATGCGGTCGAAGTATTTGGAATCGAGTCTCATGGCGGCACTAATTATGGGCCTGCGAAGAGGCGACAACAAGAATTGACAAACCGGAATGTTGCTGGCTTGGTGGGAACCTTTTTCGCAAAGCAACGAGACCATGACCCTGCAGACCCGCATTGAAGAAAAGTTGACCGCCGCGTTCGCGCCAGAGCGCCTGAGCGTGATCAATGAAAGCCATCTTCATGCGGGCCATCAGCCTGACATAACGGGGACCGGCGAGACCCACATGCGGGTGCGCATCGTATCCGCCAAGTTTGCCGGCATGCCACGACTGGCGCGACACCGTGCGATCACGGAGCTTTTGAAGCCAGAGCTGGATGCCGGATTGCATGCGCTCGCTGTCGAACCAGCAGCCCCCGGCGAACCTGTGCGCTGGTAGCGGGCACAAGGCCGTATATGGGTGTTCTGGCCGCTTTTCCAATGCCACCGGATACGTCACGGTACCTTTTCAGCGGATCAGAAGTGCCGTCGCATAAAGCCCGAAGCCGAAGATGGTGTGCGCCAGCAGATTGAGGAGGCGCACCTTGTTCGGGTTCGGCGTCTTCGATGCCGCCCAGCCGATGCCAAGACCGGGCTGCAGCAGGAACCAGCCGGCACCAACGGTGACGATCGCCCAGGTCCAGGCCGGCAGGAAAGTCGGCTCCGCCAGCCAACCCGGCCCGACGAGCAGCACGAGCAGAATGCCGTAGGCAATGCCGACCGCATAATGGCCGATCCAGCCGAGCGCGAGTTCATGTTCGCAAGGTGCAGCGGTGCCGATATCGTCGTGGAAGACCTTGCCATTCTTCAGGTGCCAGAACCAGCGCCCGACCGGCGCCCAGTTCGGCAGCGGACCGCCCGTGGCTTTCGCAAGAACAATTGCCCAGATGTCCATAAGGACGGTCGCGCCGATGCCGATGGCGACAGAACGCCAGAAAATATCAAACATATCAAATCCATAATGGTGATGCTGGCGACGGACCCCTCTCCGGCGCGAGCAATAAAGGGACATCAGCCTCAAACCGGACTTGCCTCGTTTTCCTCCGCCGGCCGGATTCGAAGTTTCGTGATGCGGTTCTTTTCACGCTTCATGACGATGAAGCGCTTTTCATGGAAGGTGAAGGCCTGCCGCTCCTCTGGGATGGTCATCGATTCGTGGATCACGAGGCCGGCGATCGTCGTCGCCTCCTCATCCGGCAGATGCCAGTCGAGGGCACGGTTGAGATCGCGGATCGGGACGTTGCCATCGACCACGATCGAACCGTCCGCCTCCTGGCGCACGCCCTGTATGTCGATGTCGTGCTCATCGGCAATATCCCCGACAATCTCCTCGAGGATGTCCTCCAGCGTCACGATGCCCTGCACTTCGCCGTACTCGTCGACGACGACGGCGAAATGCTGCTTGCGGCGCAGGAAGGCATTCAGCTGCGCTTCGAGACTGGTGCTGTCAGGCACGAACCACGGCTTCTGCGCGATCTTGACGATATCGAGATGTTCCGGCTCGGCATCGCGCTCGGCAAGCGCGCGCAGTAGATCCTTGGAGTGAACGACGCCGATGATATTGTCCGTCGAGCCGCGCCAGAGCGGCATTCGGGTAAAGGGGCTTTCCAGGATCGTCCGTACGACCACCTCCGGCGGATCGTCGGCATTGATCGCCCGCATCGCGGTGCGGTGGACCATGATGTCGGAAAGTTCGAGTTCGCCGAGATCGAGGACGCCACCCAGGCGGTCGCGGTCTGCCTTGACGAAAGATCCCTCGCGGTGCAGCAGATCGACGGTGCCACGCAGTTCCTCGTGGGCGGAAAGCATCGAAGTCTCCCGCGAGAGGTTGATACCAAAGAGCGACAGAAGCCAGCGCACGATCGCATTGACAAAGGATGAGAGCGGGCCGACGACCGCGACGAACAGCTTAACCGAATAGGCGACATTGAGTGCGAACCGATCCGGCGTCGAAATCGCCCAGCTTTTCGGCAGCACCTCGGCGAAGATGACCAGGATGACGGTCATTGCGAGAGTGGCAAGCGCCACGCCGGAATTGCCGAACAGCCCGAGAAACAGGCTGGTCGCCAGCGACGAGGAAAGGATGTTGGCGAGATTGTTGCCGATAAGCAGCGCGCCGATCAGCCGGTCGCGGCGTTCGATGAGCCGCCGCACCAGCCCCGCGCGTTGCTCGCCATTGGCTTCGAGCGTGTGGATGCGGCTGCGAGAGACTGCCGTCAGCGCCGTCTCCGAGCCGGAAAAAAACGCGGACATGAGCACGAGGGCCACGATGGAGACAATTTCCGGCCAGTATGCGGAAAGAAATGCCAGCGTGCCTTCGAGGGTCATTGCGGGTGTTTCTCCTTGAGGAAGCTCAGCACTTCCGAGGCGGGAACATCATTGGCGACAAAGGACTGCCCGATGCCGCGCGTCAGGATGAAGGTCAGTTTGCCGCCCTTCACCTTCTTGTCCTGGGCGATCGCGTCCATCAGCACTTCAGCAGGTGGCAGCGTTCCTGGGATTTCGGCCATGCGCGTCGGCAGACCGACAGCCTTCAGGTGGCTTTCGACACGGCGTGCGTCGTCCGGGCTCGCCAGGTTCATGCGCGCCGAAAACGCGTGCGCCAGAACCATGCCGATCGACACGCCTTCGCCGTGTACGAGACGCGAACTGTCATAGGCGGTGGCCGCCTCCAGCGCGTGGCCGAAGGTGTGGCCGAGATTGAGCAGCGCGCGTTGCCCGGTTTCGCGTTCGTCGGCCACGACGACATCGGACTTTGCCTGGCAGCTTGTGGCGATTGCCTCGATGCGGGCGGCACCGCCGGCAAAAACCGCCCGCCAGTTGGCTTCCAGCCAGGCGAAGAAATCCGGCTTGTCGATCAGGCCGTATTTCGCCACCTCGGCATAGCCGGCGCGGAACTCCCGCGCGCTCAGCGAATTCAGGACGTCGGTGTCGGCGAGCACGAGGTCGGGCTGGTGGAAGACGCCGACAAGATTCTTGCCGTGCCGGCTGTTGATGCCCGTTTTGCCGCCAACCGAGGAATCGACCTGCGACAACAGCGAGGTCGGCACCTGCACGAAACGCACACCGCGCCGCACGATCCCAGCCGCAAAGCCGGAGAGATCGCCGATCACGCCGCCACCGAGCGCGATGACATAATCGTTACGCTCAATCCGCGCTTCGAGGACCTTGTCGCAAACGGTCATCAGGTGCTCGAAGCTCTTGGTCTTCTCGCCGGCCGGCAGCACGAGGGTTGCGCAGGCGATGCCTGCCGCCTCGAGGCTTTGGATCAGCGCCTCAAGATAAAGCGGCGCCACGTGCTCATCGGTGATGACGGCCGCTTTCCGGCCCTTCAGGCGCGATGCGATCTCTGCACCGGCGCGGGCGATCAGGCCTGGTCCGATCAGGATATCGTAGGCGCGCTCGCCGAGCGGCACGTGAACCTTGCGTTCGGAGGCGGAGGCAATCGCATTCATCAGGCTGCGCTTTCGGTTCGGGCGTCGATCACGGCTTGGAGAACCTCATCCGCCATCAGTTCCTTGCGCACATCGCGCGAGAGGACGGTGAGGTCGGCGAGCTCGTAGATCGGATAACGCGCGTTCATCAGGTTTTCGAGGGTCTGCTTGGGGTTCTCGGTCTTGAGTAACGGCCGCGTATCGCGCTTGCTGACCCGCTCCCAGAGAACGTCGAGGTCCGCCTTCAACCAGATGGAGACGCCGCCCTTCTTGATATGCTTGCGCGTCCGGTCGTTGATGAAAGCGCCGCCCCCGGTGGAGACAACGCGCGGACCGTTCTTCAGCAGGCGCTTCATCACGCGGGTTTCAAGCGCACGGAACTCTTCCTCGCCGTAGGCCGCGAAGAGTTCGCCAATGGACATGCGGGAGACCTTCTCGATCTCGGCGTCGCTGTCGACGAAAGGAATGCCGAGCTGATGGGCGACGATCCGACCGACGGAGGATTTGCCTGCGCCCATCAATCCGACCAGGATCAGATTGCGAGAACCGAGCGCAGCACGAGCCCTGTCTTTCAAGCTTTCGGCAACGGTCAGAACTGGGTCGCTCATTGGTCCATTCACACTTTGTTTGCGAACGGTATCGACAAATGCAGGTGTAGCGTCAAGTCGCGGGCAAGGGAAACGTGGTTCAAATGCGCCTTCTTGCACTTGCAAACATGCTTCTTCATAAAGAAGCAGAGCCATGGAGTTGCTGAATGCCGAGTTTGTTCCGTTTTCTCGCCGTATTGGCGGTCATCGCCGGTGCGATATACGGAACGATGTGGGCACTTGTTGTTTTCGTGGAGCCGCAGGAGCGCGACGTGACGATCCGTATTCCGTCCGAGCGGATCAACCCTCCGTCGACCGGCGCCATCAACCCGTCCAAGAAGTGAGACGATGAAGGATCTCGGCTGGGTTCACGTCGAAGCCTTTCTGGAAATGATGAGCGCGGAGCGGGGTGCGGCTGCAAATACGCTCTCCTCCTATGAGCGCGACCTCGACGATCTGCACGCCTTCCTGAACGGCAAGGGCGTCCGCCTGATGGACGCGGCGTCGGCAGATCTTTCGGCCTACCTCTCCTCACTCGCTGCCCAAGGGTTCAAGCCTTCCTCCCAGGCGCGGCGGCTGGCTGCGATGCGCCAATTCTACAAATTCCTTTATGCCGAGGGCCTGCGCACCGACGATCCGACCGGCGTTCTCGATGCGCCGAAGAAAGGCAGGGCACTACCGAAGACGATGGGCGTCGACGAGGTCGGCAGGCTGCTGGAGCAGGCGGAAACCGAAGCTCAGGATCCTGCGCCCGGCCAGCTGCAGCGACTTCGGATGCTGGCTCTTCTCGAACTGCTCTACGCCACGGGGATGCGCGTCAGCGAGCTTGTTTCGCTTCCCGCCCGTGTGCTCGATCAGGACGGACGCTTCCTGATGATCCGCGGCAAGGGCAACAAGGAGCGGCTTGTGCCGCTATCGCAATCGGCAATCGCGGCGCTGAAGCTTTACGGTCGCATGCTCGCCGCCGAGAACGCCGCCGCCAATGTCCAGCAGGAAAGCGCCTGGCTGTTTCCGGCTGCATCCAAGCAAGGCTACCTGCCGCGGCAGGTTTTCGCGCGTGATCTGAAAAATCTTGCGAGCCGCGCGGGCCTCACCCCATCTATGATCTCGCCGCACGTCATGCGGCATGCATTTGCAAGCCATCTCCTCGCCAATGGCGCGGATCTTCGCGTCGTTCAGGAGCTGCTAGGGCACTCAGACATTTCAACCACGCAAATCTATACGCATGTGTTGGAGGAACGGCTTCAACAACTGGTCCAAACGCACCACCCCCTTGCCAAACAGGCCAAAAAGCAGGAATAGGACCGGCAACAAAGGGCGCGCTCATAAAAAGGCCGCCCCGGCAAAAGGAACGGAAACGCACCTCATGCACAACTATCTCGACTTCGAAAAGCCGATCTCCGACCTCGAAGGCAAGATCATCGAACTGAAGAAGCTCGCCTCGGAAGACGAGAGCATCGACACATCCGATGAAATCGGCAGGCTTGAAGTTCGCGTTCGCGAAGCGATGGTCGACATCTATTCGAAGCTCAACGCCTGGCAGAAGACGCAGGTTGCGCGCCATCCGCAGCGACCGCATTTCGTCGATTATGCCAAGACGCTGTTTCAGGAATTCACGCCGCTCGCCGGCGACCGCAAGTTTTCCGAAGACGCCGCGATCCAGGCAGGGCTTGCCCGCTTCCGCGGCCAGCCTGTCGCCGTTCTCGGTCAGGAAAAGGGCAACGACACGAAGAGCCGCCTGAAACACAATTTCGGCAGCGCACGTCCGGAAGGCTACCGCAAAGCGATCCGCATTCTCGAGATGGCTGACCGCTTCGGTCTCCCCGTCATTACGCTCGTCGATACGGCAGGCGCCTATCCGGGCGTCGGCGCCGAAGAGCGCGGCCAGGCCGAAGCCATCGCCCGGTCGACGGAAATGTGCCTCTCGGTGAAGGTGCCGATCGTCTCCGTCGTCATTGGCGAAGGTGGTTCGGGCGGCGCGATTGCAATCGCCACCGGTAACCGCGTCTACATGCTGGAGCACGCAATCTACAGCGTGATTTCGCCGGAAGGTGCGGCCTCGATCCTCTGGCGCGATTCCGCCCGCGCCAGGGAAGCCGCCACCAACATGAAGATCACGTCAGACGATCTGAAGTCGCTCGGCATCATCGACGGTATCATCAGCGAGCCGCTCGGCGGCGCGCACCGCGATCCGGACAGCGTGATTGCCGCGACCGGCGACGTCATTGCCAATGCTCTCGGCGAACTTTCCAACCGCACGGGAGAGCAGCTTCGCAACGATCGAAGGCAGAAATTTCTCAACATGGGCCGCAATTTGTAGTACACAACACGCCGCTGCGCCGTGAATGAGGCCAAACCTTGGCCACAATAATGTTATCAATAACTTTCCTACTTGCGGGGACGCGCGCGCCTCATAGGCTGGTAAGAGTTTGTGAACCATAGTCAGCCTATGATTCGCTCCGCGCTCGTTGAGGCCGGGTTGCATACTGTTGATGGGCTATTTTGAATGCGCATTCGTCATTTTGCTTATGTTTCCCTGATGACGCTGGCCTTGGCCGGCTGCAACGATGCATTGGAAACCGCCCAGGTGGACCTCTCGAGGGTCAAGAACAAGGTCGAGCAGCCGCTGCCGCCGCGTATCCTGTCCGAGATCTCCGCCAAGGGCATGCAGCGCAATTCGCCGATCATGATCCGCATCTTCAAGGAAGAAGGTGCGTTGGAGATCTGGAAGGCGAAGACCGATAATCGCTTCGACAAGATCGCTGACTATAAGATCTGTGCCTGGTCGGGCCGCCTCGGTCCAAAGGTGAAAGAGGGTGACCGGCAGGCGCCTGAAGGCTTCTACAACCTGAGCCGCGCCAACCTGAATCCGAATTCGAAGTATTATCTCGCCATCAACACCGGCTTTCCGAACCACTATGACGCGGTCAACGGCCGCAGCGGCACCAATCTGATGATCCATGGCGCCTGCTCGTCGTCAGGCTGCTATTCGATGACCGACCAGCAGGTGCTTGAGATCTATGCCTTCGCCCGTGATGCCTTCGCCGGCGGCCAGTCGACGGTGCAGCTTCAGGCCTTCCCCTTCCGCATGACAGCTGAGAACATGGTGCGCCATCGCCTGAACCCGAACATCGAGTTCTGGAACATGCTGAAAGTCGGCTACGACAACTTCGAGGTCACGAAGCGTCCTCCTGAGGTGAATTTCTGCGAGAAGAAGTACGTCTTCAACCAGCAGGCAACCGACAACGCCACCTTCAATCCGGCCGGAACGTGCCCGGCAATGTCGACGCCGCCGGCGCTGACGGCCGCCCTTGCCTCCTACGGCAAAACCTACGACGCCGACTTTGCCAAGGCCATGAAGAAGTATGACGGCATGGCCTGGTACGATCCAAGCGAGGCCGAACGCAAGGCTGTGGTCGCCAAGCTGCGAAAGGGTCGCGAGCTCGCCTATGCACCGACCGGCACCTCGCTCGAAGCGGGCAAGATGGTCAAGGTCGCAGAACTCGAAGAAATGGCGGCCAGCAAGACGGCGTCCACGGTGGCCGCCAATGCAGCGCCCGGTGCTGCGCCGGCGACGCCCGAAGCAAAGGCGATCGCAGTCGCCGCTGCCGTTCCGGCCCAGGTTCCCGTCCCCACGCCAAGCCCCCTGGCATTCGCGCCGGTGGAGCAGTCGGTGCCGGTGGAGGTCGCCTCAAAGAAACCGTTCTGGAAGTTCTGGGGCAAGGATTGATGGCGTGAGCGCCGTTCTCTATGACCTGCGCGGCCTCAAGTGCCCGCTTCCGGTGCTGAAGACACGCCGCAAGATGTCCTTCCTGCCGAAGGGTGCATTGATCCGGGTCGAAACGACCGATCCGCTCGCCGGAATAGACATCCCTCACTTCTGCAACGAAGACGGCCACGAGCTGGTCGAGACCGAAAAGACCGAGGCCGGCCACCGCTTCCTCATCCGCAAGGGATAGATCAGAACCGCATGCCCGGCACGGCAAGCGGATTGTCGTTCAGCGCCGTCCGATCCGGCGTATCGACACGCGGCTTGCCGAGAAACGCATCGAACAGATCCTTGACGAATGCTTCGGGCAAATCCCTGGTGATCAGCACCATGCGCGTGCGTCGGTCCTCAGGGTCAGGCCAGGCCGGCAGACGTGACGGCGGGTGGAAGATGCTCTGCACGCCGTGAAGCACCAGCGGTCGATCTGGCCGGTCGGATACCGCGACGATCGCCTTCATCCGCAACAGCTTTTCGCCGTGCGCCGAACGCAAGAGATCGATGAACATATCAAGCGCCATCGGGTCGATCGGCTTGTCCTCGACGATCGAGAAGGACCGGATCGAGGAATCGTGGCGGTTCACGTCATGCGGGTCCTGATGATCGTGTCCGTGATGATGATGGTGATGATGTCCGTCAGCGCCATGGTGATGGTGTTCATGGTGGCGCGCATCATGCGCATCCTCGTCGCGCAGCCAGCGACCGACGTCGGCGATCTTGGTTGCCGGATCATAGAGACCATTGACCAACACACTCACCTTTCCGGCTTCGGCGCTGTCGGCATCCATCAGCGCCGCACGCGGGTTGAGTGCATCAAGGCGCGCTTCCAGCGCCCGCAACACCTCCAGCGACACCATCGTCCGCTTGGAGATGAGCAGCCGATCGGCAACTGCCGCCTGCTTGACCGCTTCCTCGTGATTGTCGAGTGTCTGCGAACCGTTGACCGCATCGACCACCGTCACGATGCCGTCGAGATCGAAATTGGTGGCGATGACGGGGTTGCCCATGATCGCCTGCATGACCGGCGCCGGATCGGCAAGCCCCGTCGTCTCGATGACGACCCGGTTGACCGGCTTGACACGACCGGTCTGCACCGCATCCATCAGGTTTGCCAGCGTATCGACCAGCTCGCCGCGCACCGTGCAGCAAAGGCAGCCATCCGAAAGCTCGATGATCGCGTCACCTGAGCTTTCCACCAGCAGGTGATCGATGCCGACGTCACCGAACTCATTGATGATGACAGCAGCGTCCTTCATCGCCGGATCCTTGAGGATGCGGTTCAGCAGGGTCGATTTGCCGGCACCCAGAAAGCCGGTCAGGATGGTGACCGGTATCCGATCGGAAGCAGCGCTCATCTCAAACTGGCCTTAGAAAGAGGTCGGACGCGGCAGCGGCACCGGCACGTTGGCGATCGTCCCGGCGCTATCCGCAGTGGCCAATTTGTCCGGCTGCGGTTCGTTCTGACCCGGAATAAGTCCCGCGAAGACGAAATTCGGCTCGTGGTCCATTTCCTGGATATAAGGCGACAGGACCTTCATACGGCCGACCTCGTCGCGCGTTTCACTGCGGACCTTGGCGCCCTTGGCGCTGCAGATATCGGCGGTGATGTCGGTCACCTGATCCTGGCCCGGCCCATAGGGTCGCAGCGAACTGAGCGTGTCGGACGCGGCAAACTGCGAGGTGAAGCCCTTCTGCAGCAAGTCAGCGGAGGCATCCGCACGGGCCGCAAGGCTGTCGGTGCCGAGTACAACGGAGATCAGCGTGCGGCCGCTGCGGGTTGCCGAGGCGATCTGGTTGAAGCCCGAGGCGCAGATGAAGCCGGTCTTCATGCCGTCCGCGCCTGCGAAACGGCCGATCAGGGCGTTGATGCTCGGCACATTCTTGGTGCCCGTCGTGATGCCCTCAAGCGAGAAATATCCGGCATATTGCGGGAACTCGCGGCGCAGCGCGACGGAGAGAACCGCAAGATCGCGCGCCGTCGTGTACTGGCCTTTGCCGGGCAGGCCGTTGGGATTGACGAAATGCGAATCCGTCATGCCGAGCTTCGCTGCCTCAGCGTTCATCTTCAGCACGAAGGCTTCCTGCGTGCCGCCGACGGCCTCAGCAACGGCAACCGCGATGTCATTCGCCGACTTGACCATGAGGATCTTCAGTGCACTGTCGAGCGTCAGTTTCTGTCCCGGCTTGAAATACATCTTCGCCGGCGGCTGGGCGGCCGCCCGCTTGCTCATCACAACAGGCGTGTCGATGCTGATCTGACCGGCGCGAACCGCATCGAACACTGTATAGACGGTCATCAGCTTGGTCAGCGAGGCGGGATACCATTTACGGAACGCCTCGTCGTGCTCCAGCACGCGGCCGCTCTGGACATCGACTAGAATATGCGGGTTCGCATAGGCTTGGGCGGAGGCCGAAAGAGCGATAGCGGCTGCGGAAGCTGCGATTGAGAGCGGCCGCAAAGCGGCAAACAAACGGTTCTGGCGCGTCGACACGGTTCGTCCTTAAAGATGTCCGGAAGTCTCGAAAGTTTCCCCTATTTAACGTATATGGCCATGACATGGCAAAGGGCCTTGATTAAGTTATTTCTGCGGCATCGTGTCCCCGCGACCCGGTTCCGTCCCCGTTTCGATTTTCACGACAGGAAAGCCAGCATGCCGATTTTGAACAGAGCCGCCGAACTTCAGGACGAAGTGACAGAGTGGCGACGGCATATCCATGCGCGTCCCGAACTTCTCTTCGCGGTCGAAAACACCGCCGCCTTCGTGGCCGAGAAACTCAAGGAGTTCGGTGTCGACGAGATCGTCACCGGCATCGGCAGGACCGGCGTCGTCGGCCTGATCAAGGGCAAGGGCGAAGGCGCGCGCACCATCGGCCTGCGCGCCGACATGGATGCCCTGCCGCTCACCGAAATCAGCGGCAAACCCTGGGCTTCGACGACCCCGGGCAAGATGCATGCCTGCGGCCACGACGGCCACACCGCCATGCTGCTCGGCGCGGCGAAATATCTGGCCGAGACGCGCAACTTCAACGGCAATATTGCGGTCATCTTCCAGCCGGCCGAAGAAGGCGGCGGCGGCGGCAACCTGATGGTCAAGGACGGCATGATGGAGCGCTTCGGCATCGAAGAGGTCTACGGCATGCACAACTTGCCGGGCCTTCCGGTCGGGCACTTCGCCATCCGCAGCGGCGCGATCATGGCCGCCACCGACGAATTCACCATCACCATCAAGGGCCGCGGCGGCCATGCGGCACAGCCGCACCGGACGATCGATCCGATCGCGATCGGCGCGCAGATCGTCAGCAACCTGCAGCTGATTGCCTCCCGCAGCGTCGACCCGCTGCGCTCGGTCGTCGTCTCGGTCACCAAGTTCAATGCCGGTTTTGCGCACAACGTCATCCCGAACGATGCGACGATCGCCGGCACGGTGCGCACGCTCGACGAAGAGGTGCGCAACCTCGCCGAGACGCGCCTCAAGCAGGTGGTTAACGGCCTGGTTGCGGCCCATGGAGCCGAGGTTGACATCAACTTCCACCGCAACTATCCGGTGACCTTCAACCACGCGACGGAAACCGGCCACGCCCTGCGCATCGCTGGCGAGATCGCCGGCGCCGGCAACGTGAATGCTGAGATCGACCCGATGATGGGCGGCGAGGACTTCTCCTACATGCTGAACGCCCGTCCGGGCGCATTCATCTTCATCGGCAACGGCGACACGGCCGGCCTGCACAACGCCGCCTACGATTTCAACGACGAAACGATCGCCCACGGTATTTCCTACTGGGTGCGGCTTGCCGAACAGCGCCTCGGTGCCTGAAACTGACTTCATGCGGGCATTGCAAAAGAGCTTGGCTTCCGGCCAAGCCTTTTGTATGCATGACGCTCAAGTGGTCCCGTAGCTCAGCAGGATAGAGCATCAGATTCCTAATCTGAGGGTCACGCGTTCGAATCGCGTCGGGATCACCAGTATTTCAAAGTTTAACCTTCGATTTCCTCAGAGTGTCCCGTTCGTGCATCTGTTCACGTTGATTCTCAATGATTCAACGTGTTGTCGGCCGCCTGAATAGACATCATCGAAATCGATGACATCCGTATCTAGAGTGGATAGAATCTGACGCTTGGTACCCGCGCAGAAACCTCCGTCCCGGTCGTGGAAGGGCGTTCCGACCTGCCCGCAAGCAGAAATTCCAATGTCGCACGAGGGTGGTTAGCGGTCCTTTGGTTATTCGTCACTCCGACAAAGAGGCGCGCAGTTTATGCCCAACCTCACTTTGCGTAGTGTCGCCTCAAGCTATTCTGAATACCCTGCGGTGGAGATTTTGCAGCATGGCGAAGCTCGTGTTTGGAATGAACCAGTCCCTGGACGGCTACGTCGACCACCTGGCAATGCCGACAGGCCCCGCGCTCTTTCGTCACTGGATAGAGCAAGTGCGCGACCTGACGGGCAGTGTGTACGGTCGCCGCATGTACGAGATCATGCGTTATTGGGACGAAGACCGTCCTGAGTGGAATGGGGAGCAACGCGAGTTCGCGCAGGCGTGGCGGCGCCAACCGAAGTGGGTCGTGTCGCGCTCGTTGAAGTCAGTCGGCCCCAACGCCACACTTGTTGAGGATGGCATCGAGGCGGTGATACGTGGCCTGAGGGCTCGGCTCGTTGGGGAGATTGCAGTTTCCGGACCAGACCTAGCACGAAGCCTAACCGACCTTGGTCTTATTGATGAGTATCGACTCTACTTCCACCCCGTCGTGCTTGGTCGCGGCAAGCCATTCTTCGCCGGCCCGCGGCCACCACTGCGCCTTGTTTCCACAGATCACGTTGGCGAGGACGTGATTAGGTTGACGTACGTTCCTGCTTAATCGCGTGTCTCGCCAGACGGACTGCGCCGGCGCGTCAGGTCTGCGCTGGGGTCGCGTTTTCCCCTTGGTCGCCGGCCGAAGATCGGACATCCGGTGCGGCGATCGGACCGCCGCACTGACAAGGGATTGACTCAAAGTCCGTTACAGATGGCACCAGTATCGAGCACGCCCAATCTGAAGAAGGATGGGCGGTTCATGCGCGGCGATCAAGAAGGCGAAATTTCCGGCAATTAGAGTCGGGACAGAAACCTCTCCAACTCCTCGGCATCAACAGGCACGCGATGACGTTCCTCGGGATAGGCGCCGCTTGCGATGTCGGCGGCGTATTCGCGGAATGCCGCGATCCGTTCCACCTGGATCCGATCATATTCCGCCGCGAGGTTGCGATAGACCTTGGCGTGGCGCGGATAGTGCCCGCGATTCAGGCCCAGCACGTCCTCGGAGAAGAGATATTGGGCATCGCAGCCGCTGCCGGCTCCCATGGAGATCAGCAGCATCGAGGTCCGTTCCGAAATCGCCGCAGCGACCTCGGCCGGCACCACCTCGATTTCCGCGCTGAAAGCACCCGCGGCCTCCAGATCCTTCACCTGCTTGTAGACGAAGGCTGCCGATGCCGCCGTCTTCCCGACGGCCCGAAAACCGCCCGTCCATGTGGAATGCGACGGAATGAGCCCCGTATGGCCGCAGACGGGAATATGTTCGTCACGCAGCCGCCTGATCGTCTGCAGGCTGGCGGCGCAGTAGATGGCATCGGCTGACGCCGCCCGCATCGTCACGGCGCAGCGCAGGATCTCATCGGTGGTGGCACCGCTCTGGCCGTACTCGCCGCCGGGGATTGCGAAGCGACCGGGAGCGGCATCGCGAAACTGTGGATCGACGAGGAGCTCGGGAGGAACCGAAATCAGATCGATGCCGGCGGCCTCGGCCGCTTCGGCCTCCTCGAGCGCTACCACGCGTAGCATGCTGAGCTGCCGCTTGCCCTTCATTGCCAGGAGGTCATGCACAGTCGGTCGCGCTTGTTTGCTCATTGCCGATACCTTGAGAATACGGTCGCCACTCAGGCGGCCAGGAGGGATTTCAGTTTGACGTTGCTTGCGACGAGGGCCGCCGGATCCGGATGGGCGCGCGCCGCGATCAGCATTTCGGCAAGCCGTATGTCGCGGGCGACCGCATTGCCGCGACCGATGCCGCTTGCCGCAAGCAACCGGCCGGCTTGATCGAGATGGAACAGGATGAAGGCGCCATCGCCGAGATCGCGTCGCAGATGCTGAACGGCGCCCTCCGCCAAGCCGGCGATCTGCAGCGTCACATCGTATTGATCGGACCAGAACCACGGTACGGACGAAACGGCTTTGCTAGGCCCTATCATATTGGCGGCGGCCAGTGCCCCCTGCTCCTGGGCATTGCGCCAGGATTCGAGCCGCACGCGGCGGCCGCCATAGATCGCCAGCGGGAACGAGCAGCAGTCGCCGGCTGCGTAAATGTCAGGTGCCGAGGTGCGCAGGAATTCGTCGACGGCAACGCCGTTGTCGATCCTGAGGCCGGCGCGAGCGGCAAGATCCGTATTGGGAACGGCGCCAATGCCGACGAGCACCAGATCCGCCTCGACAGTATCGCCATCGACCAGGCGGATGATCGCCCTTTCGCCCTTTCCCGTGACACTGTTGATTGCAACGCCGCAGCGAATGTCGACGCCTTCGAGCGAATGGCGTTCGGTGATGACGCGGGCAACCTCATCCGGCACGCCGCGCTTCAGCACGCGCTCCAGTCCTTCGAGAACCGTCACATCAGCTCCGAGCGCCCGCGCCGTCGCGGCAAGTTCCAGGCCGATAAAGCCGCCGCCGATGATCGCGATGCGCTTGCCGGGCACCATGGCCTTCCGAAGGGCAACCGCGTCCGCATGGGTGCGCAGCGAACGGATATGCTCGCTCTCCGCGCCGATCCCCGGAAAAGGCCGTGCGCGAGCGCCGGTCGCAAGCAGGAGCTTGTCATAGGCAATGGTGCGGCCATCGGAAAGCGCGACTGACTTTGCCTCGGGATCGAGACCCTGAATTGTGACACCCGTCAGCAGGCTGATGCCGCTTTCGACATATTTGGCCGGCTCGGCGATGAATTTCGGCACCGCCGAACGCTCGTCGCTCGCCTTTGAAAGCGGCGGCCGCTCGTAGGGCGCAAGCGACTCGCTACCGATCAGCGTGATCTCGCCGTCATAGCCCTTTTCGCGCAGGGCAAACGCCGCGCGTGCGCCGCACTCCCCTGCCCCGATGATCACGAAATGGGTCATCACAGCCTCCTCAGATCGAGATGAAGACGGCACCGCCTTCGACTTTGACGGGATAGGTGCTCAGGTTGACGCAAACCGGCGCCCCCTTGGCTTCACCCGTCTTGTAGTTGAAGCGGCCATTGTGCTTCGGACATTCGATGATCTCGTCCATGACGAGGCCGTCGGCGAGATGGACGTGCTCGTGCGTGCAGAGCCCGTCGGTTGCGAAGAACTCGTCGTCGGGGCTGCGGTAGACCGCAAACGTCCTGCCGGCGTGATCGAAACGCATGACATCCTCCTCGTCGATGTCGTCGACCGCACAGACCTCGATCCAATTTCCGCTCATCTTGTCCTCCCAAACTCTTTGTTTCGCGCGGGCTATTGGGCCGCCGGCGCAAGCTCGCTATGGAATTCCTCGCGATAGGGCCGCGCCGTCGCCGGCAGCTCGCGTTTGAGGAAATAGTCCTCGTTGCGCAGTTGGCGCAGAAATGCCGGGATCATCTCGCGATAGCCGGACCAAATCGACGGATTGGCCACCGGCAGATCGTGCTTGATCATCGCATGCAGGCGCGGCAGCGCGTGGTAGGGCACCATCGGGAACATGTGATGCTCGACGTGGTAGTTCATGTTCCAGTAAATGAAGCGGCTGACCGGGTTCATATGGACCGTGCGGCTGTTCAAACGGTGGTCGATGACATTGTCCGCGAGACCGCCATGCTGGAGCAGGCCGGTCAGCACATGATGCCACGCGCCATAGAGCCGGGGCAGGCCGATCAGCATCAGCGGCAGGATGGAGCCCATCGCAATCGCAGCCGCGATCGTTACGACATAGATGGCAAGCCAGATGCGCGCGATAAAGATGGCGCGCGGCTGTTCCATCTCAGGAATGAAGGTCTTCTCTTCCGCGCTGATGATGCCGAAGGCATTGCGCAGCATGTCGACCACTGCATGCCAGACATCGAGAAGGCCGAAGAAGTTCAGGACCAGCCGCAGCAGATCCGGCGGGCGCATCACTGCAATTTCGGGATCACGGCCGACGATCACCGTGTCGGTGTGATGGCGCGTATGGCTCCAGCGCCAGGTCACCGGATTGCGCATGATCATGAAGCAGGCGATTTGATAGACCGCATCATTCATCCAGCGTGTCTTGAAGGCCGTACCGTGGCCGCATTCGTGCCAGCGGCTATCGGATGCCGAGCCGTAAAGCACCCCATAGGCAAGGAAAAACGGCAGAGAGAGCCAGGAGCCCCAGAAATAGATAGCAAACCCGGCAAAGACGATCATCGCCCCGAGCCAGATGATCGTGTCGCGAATGGCCGGGGCGTCGGAACGCTGCATCAGCGCCTTTATATCCTTGCGCGCAACCTCGCTGTGATACCACTCCGCGGCCGCCAGTCCGATGTCGACGGCCGTTCGGCCGTTTTCGCCAAGCAGGCTGTAGTCTCGCTTCTTCGTCTGGTCTGCCATTTTAATCTCCCACAGGCCGTCCCTCCCGGCCCGTCCAACAGAGATTAGGTTGACTTTCGTCATGCGACAATGCAGCCTTGATGTATTCTATCAAAACACATCATTGCGATGCCATCACGATGATGGATTCTTGCAAGGGCACGATGGTAAGGCGACCAACGATACAGGATCTGGCGGATGCTTCCGGCGTTAGCGTCGCGACGGTCGATCGTGTGCTGAACGGTCGCCATCGCGTTCGGGAGGAGACGGCGCGACGCGTCTATAACGCGGCAGCCTCGATCGGCTATCATGCCGTCGGTCTGCTCCGGCAGCGGGTGTTTCAGGACCTCCCGCATTATCGGCTGGGGTTTTTGCTGCAGCGTCCTGCCCAGTCGTTTTATCAAACGCTCGCTCGCGAAATTGAGCAGGCGGCGCACGCCAATACGTCATTCCGCATTACGGCGCAGATCGAGTACGCGGCCGCGTCGACACCGGCCGCCATCATCGAAAAACTGAAGCTTCTCGCGAGCCGCAATCAGGCGATTGCTTTGGTCGGACCGGACTATCCGGCCGTCACCGCCGAGGTCGAAGACCTGAAAGCCAAGGGCGTCCCGGTCTTTTCAATCCTGTCTGACCTCGCAAGTGGCGTGCGGCGGGGCTACATCGGATTGAACAATCGGAAGGTCGGCCGCACGGCCGCCTGGATGATCGCAAAGGCCGCCAGAACCCCCGGAAAGGTCGCCTGCTTCGTCGGCAGCCATCGTTACCTCGGGCATGAGTTGCGCGAGATCGGCTTCCGCTCCTATTTCCGCGAGAATGCCCCTGATTTTGAGGTTCTCGAAACGCTGATCAACCTGGAGACGCCTGAGATAACTCACGAAGCCACTATCAATCTCCTCAAGCAGCATTCGGACCTCATCGGATTTTATGTCTGCGGCGGCGGCATGGAAGGCGCGATCTCGGCTGTGCGCGAAGAGGGCCTTGCCGGCAAGCTTGTCGTCGTCGTTAACGAACTGACACCCGACTCGCGTGCAGCGCTTGCTGACGACGCGGTGACCGTGGCGATCTCAACGCCGATCAAGAACCTCTGCAGCGAATTGATCACCCTGATGACCTCTTCCCTTGGGTCGGAGAATGATGCGGTTCCGGGGCAATCGTTCTTGCCTTTCGATATCTACACCTCAGAGAACATCTAGCCGCTCGTCGCGGCATTCCAGTATCAAGACCAACGAACGGCATCGGTCGGCGGCGAAACCGTTCAGGTGCGTGTCAGTTTCATGACACATTTAACCGCTACTGCGGTGGACTGAAATGTTCGCCCGTGTGAACAAACAGGCACCGAGGGCCGCCCTCTTGACACCACCGTCGCTTTATCGGCCAAGAATCGGCAGCATTTCGCTCTCCGCCATCACCGGGCTCTATCTCGTCCTGTTCACGAACCGGACGTTCTGGGGGAAGGTTCACACCTATCTCGCCACCACGCCGACAGCGATCACCGCACTTTACATTGCGATCTCGGTTCTGTTCGTGGCCATCGTCACGGCCTTTTCGGCGAAATACGTCATCAAGCCGGTTTTGATTTTCCTGGTACTTGCGGCGGCACTGGCGGCGTGGTTCACCGACACCTTCGGCGTGATCGTCGACAGCGACATGATCCGAAATGCGATGGAAACGACGCCTGCCGAGGCCAATCACCTGATTACGCCCGGCTTTCTCCTGCATGTCGTATTGTTCGCCGTTATTCCGATCACGTTGATCCTTTGGGTCAAGGTGGTTCACCGCCCCGTGCTGCAGAAGCTCTTGTGGAACAGCGTGACGATCGTCGGCTGCCTGTTGGTATTCGGCGCCGTCGCGGGCGTCTACGCCAAGGAGTATACTGCAGCGATCCGTCAGCACCGAGACATCGTGAAGAGCCTGAACCCCGTTACCCCGATCGTCGGCGCCACACGGTATTTCATGCAGACCGGCAAAGAAACCAGGCTCGTCGTCAAGCCGCTCGGCACCGACGCCAGGGTCGTCCCTGTCGTGGACGTGCACAAACCACGGGTGACGATTATCGTTGCCGGCGAGACTGCGCGGGCGATGAACTTTTCGCTCGGCGGCTATCATCGCGACACCAACCCCGAGCTTCGGAAGCAGGGCGTCATCTATTTCCCGCAAACGACGAGCTGCGGCACGGCAACTGCAACGTCGATACCCTGCATGTTCTCGCAGTTCACGCGCGCACGCTTCACCCATAGCAAAGGCATCGAGAACGAAGGCCTGATGGATGTTCTCGCCCACGCGGGCATCGACGTGACATGGTTTGACAACAACACCGGCAGCAAGGGCGCCGCTGCCCGCATCAATTATGTAGACCTCGCGAATTCGACCGATCCACGGTTCTGCAAAGACGGCGAGTGCCAGGACGGCATCTTCCTGGACAAGCTCGACACGTGGCTGAACGGCGTCACCAAGGATAGCGTGCTCGTCCTGCATCAGATCGGCAGCCACGGCCCGGCCTATTACCTGCGCTATCCCCACGAGTTCCGGAAGTTCACCCCTGAGTGCGAGACGGCGGAGCTCGGCGACTGCAAGGACGATGAAATCGTCAACGCATACGACAACTCGATCCTCTACACCGACCATTTCCTTTCCACGGTCATCGACAGGCTCAAGGCTCGCAGCGACAAGATTGCGACCGGCTTGATCTACATGTCGGATCACGGTGAGTCGTTGGGCGAGAAGGGTCTCTATCTCCATGGGGCGCCCTATATCCTCGCCCCGGAGGAGCAGACGCACGTTCCTTTCTTCGTTTGGCTCGACCCGGATTTCACTGCGTCGATGGCACTCGACAAGGCATGCTTGGCCCAGTCGACAGCACAGCCGACATCCCATGACAACCTGTTCCACAGCGTGCTCGGAATGATGAATATCTCGACGTCCGTCTATGACGCGAAGCTTGATGTCTTCGCCGGTTGTAAGACGGGTCGGACCTCCTAGCGCTAAGAGCGCGCTGCCCAGGAAAGGCCGCGACGAAGAATGAGGCGCATGTAGGGGTGATCGAACTCGCTCGCTACATGGCCGAGCGCAGAGTAAAACACACGTCCCGAGCCGAACTGACGCTTGAAGGCGACCGGCATCGTGACGTTGCGCGCAGCCGCATCATACTCTCCGGAAAAGCTCGTCGTCGCCAGGATTTCGACCGACGGATCGTAGTGGAGGTAGTATTGCTCTGACCGATAGTCGAAATCGGGAATGCCCTCCATCACAGGATCATGCTGGCGAGTGACGTTGACGCGAAAATCGATGATGTTGCCGGGATGGGCGACCCAGGTCACGCCGGAAACATAGCGGAACGGAGCACTCTCTTTGAACGAGGTCGCAAGAGCGCCGTGATGCCCGCCGAGGCCGAGACCGCCGCGCACGGCCTCCACCAACGCATTGGCATGGCCTTTCTCGATCTTCTCGCCGGTGATAACAGGCACCAGCAGATCGGCGTTCGCGATCGCCGCTGATCCGAAGATGCCAAGGTCGCCGGTCACTTCGACGGCAAAGCCATCCTCCTGCAACAGTTCCCCGACGCGGTGCGCGCAGGCTTCAGGCTCGTGGCCGCTCCAACCGCCCCAGACGATGATCGCTTTGCGCATGCGCACCTCCCCTTACCGAACGTACTAGGCCGCCGAAAACGGCCAACTCTTACTTACGACAAGACTGCCGGCCTAAGCCAGTGCGAGCCTTTTGCCGATCACATTTTCTGCCGGCGGTCAGAAGGCGGAACTTTTCCAACCGACACGGCGTTTGACGCAAAAAGAGGAGTGCTTGCCATGCGCATAAAACTGACGTTGCTTGCATTCGCATATCTCATTGTCAGCGGCCTGCTGCTCGCAACCGCCTATAAGTCGACGGGACCGATCACCACGCCAAAGACAGACAGGGTCGCAGGTTCGACCTTCCTGATGGAACGCTTCGCCGGTTGATCGGATAACTACGCTACCTGAATATCATTGCGCACAGGATTCGTCCCGGCGATAGCCTGCGCAACCTCTGTTGCGCGGTCGATTTCAGGCGCGGTTGCCACAACGCCTGTCAGCACAACGGCATGGTCCTCAACCGTCACCTTCACATCCGCCGCATCGATGCCGCCTGCCACAGCCAGGGCATTCGCCACGGCCTTTTCGAGCGAAGCATCCTTGTCGCCTGTTTCCGGATCAAAGGGCTCGCCAAAGAAGGTTGGTTGCTTGAAAACCATTGCACTTCCTCCTGTTTCGACTTCAACAAAACGCGGCGATCGGCAGTTGGTTTCGCGCAGGGCCATCGAACCTGATCTGCGAAAGCAGCGAACGCCTGGCCGGCTGCCGGATTTCTGCTGCGCGGCACACTTGCCGCTCATTTCAATCCCCTGTACAGCCAGAGCCAATGCAAGAGTTTTGGCGAAATCACCGATGATGGCACGCGAACGTGCGCCCAGGCGCCTCAGTATTTTTGGCTCAACCGGCTCGATCGGACAAAATACGCTCGACGTTATCGAGCAACTGGGCGGACGGGACGGCTATGAGATCTCGGTCGTGACCGGCAACGAGAACGTCCAGCTTCTGGCGCAGCAGGCCAAGCAGGCGGGCGCCAAGCTTGCGGTCACGGCTAGCGACGACAAATATCACTCGCTGAAGGACGAGCTCTCAGGCAGCGGCATCGCGGTGGCCGCCGGCGTGTCCGGCCTGGCCGAAGCCGCCGACCTCGATGCGGATTGGGTGATGGCCGCCATCGTCGGTACGGCCGGACTGGCCCCGACACTGGCTGCCGCCCGCAAGGGCGCCACGATCGCGCTCGCCAACAAGGAATGTCTGGTTTCGGCTGGCGATCTTTTCGTCGATGCCGTGGCGAAGGGCGGCGGACGGCTGATCCCCGTCGACAGCGAACACAGCGCAATCTTTCAGTCTCTTGACGAGGACCAGCGGCATGCGGTCGAACGGATCATCCTGACGGCGTCCGGCGGTCCGTTCCGCACCTGGTCGCGCGCCGACATGGCGAATGTGACGGCAGCGACAGCGCGCGCGCACCCCAACTGGTCAATGGGACTGAAGATCTCGGTCGGAAGTGCCTCGATGTTCAACAAGGCGCTGGAGATGATCGAGGCAAAGCATCTCTTCGGCGTTCGCCCGGACCAGATCGAAGTGATCGTTCACCCGCAGTCGATCGTCCACTCCATGGTCGGCTACACGGATGGATCGATCATAGCCCAGCTCGGCAGCCCCGACATGAGGACGGCGATCGGCTATGCACTCGACTATCCGCGCCGGCCGACGCTGAACGTCGAGCGGCTGGACTTTGCCAAGCTCTCGCGCCTGGATTTCGAGGCCCCTGATGAAGAGCGCTTCCCGGCGCTAAGATTGGCGCGCACCGCGCTGGAGCGCGGCGGCCTGCAGGGTGCCATCATGAACGCGGCTGAGGAAGTTGCGTTTCACGCCTTCGTCGATGAACGGATCGGCTTCCTGATGATGGCCGATATTGCCGAGGCGGTCATGGACAAGATGATCAAAACGGGTGAAGCGCGGACGATGGACGACGTGTTTGCTGCCGATGCCGAAGCCCGAAGGCTCGCTGCAGAACTGATCGCTCTTAGCGAAAAGGCCGCCTGACGGCGGCCAATCTTTTTGCAAACCAAGCGCCCTTAAGCAACGTGCCGGGCGAGCGCGCAGCGCGACCACAGCGAATGCAGCGCATCCACGAGATGCTCGATGTCGGCATCGCTGTGCAGCGGTGTCGGAGTGATGCGCAGGCGCTCGGTCTTCTTCGGCACCGTCGGGTAGTTGATCGGCTGCACATAGACGCCGCAATTGTCGAGCAGCAGGTCGGAGATCCACTTGCACTTTGCCGCATCGCCGACCATGACCGGGACGATATGGCTCGGGTTCGGCATGTGCGGGATGCCGCGCTGATCGAGCAGTGCCCGCAGCTTGCGGACACGATCCTGGTGACGCGCACGCTCGAAGGGACTGACCTTCAGATGCTGGATCGAGGCGACCGCACCGGCGGCAAGTGCCGGCGGCAAGGCCGTGGTGAAGATGAAGCCCGATGCGAAGGAACGAATGAAATCGCAAAGCGCCGTCGAGGCAGCGATATAGCCGCCCATGACGCCGAAGGCCTTGCCGAGCGTGCCTTCGATCACCGTCAGGCGATCCATCAGGCCTTCGCGCTCGGCAATGCCGCCGCCGCGCGGTCCATACATGCCAACGGCATGGACTTCGTCGAGATAGGTCATGGCGCCGTACTTGTCGGCGAGGTCGCAGATTTCCTTGATCGGCGCAATATCGCCATCCATCGAATAGACGGATTCAAACGCGATCAGCTTCGGCGCCTTCGGGTCGGCGGCCGCCAGCTTGGCTTCGAGATCGTGGATGTCGTTGTGCTTCCAGATCACCTTCTCGCACTTGGCATAGCGGATGCCTTCGATCATCGACGCGTGGTTCAGCGCGTCGGAGAAGATGATCAGGCCAGGGATCTTGGCGCCGAGCGTGCCGAGCGCCGCCCAGTTGGAAACATAGCCAGACGTAAAGATCAGCGCGGCTTCCTTGCCGTGAAGATCGGCAAGCTCGCGCTCGAGCAGAACGTGGTAGTGGGTGGTGCCAGAGATATTCCGGGTGCCTCCCGCACCCGCGCCACAGTGATCGATGGCATTCTTCATCGCCTCGATCACCTTCGGGTTCTGGCCCATGCCGAGATAGTCGTTGGAGCACCAGACCGTCACTTCTTTCGGGCCGTCTGCCGTATGGCGCGTGGCGCGCGGAAAGCTGCCGCGGTGACGCTCAAGATCGGCAAAAACGCGATAGCGGCCTTCGCTGTGAAGCCCGTCCAACTCGTTTTTAAAGAACGCTTCGAAATCCATCGTCTGCTCCAGTTTCGTGCGAGCGTTTGTTGCCAACAGACGCGCGCACGTCAACCCTTTGCCCTCGCTTTACCATTAACTGCGGCAAAAGGCCCATAGTCTTGAATTATTTTAAATAGAAATTGTCTGTTTTGGCCAGACGCAGCGAAAATCGCGAGGCACAGCTGCCTCGCGATCGGGTGGGTTTCGTCAGCCTGCCGCGGCAACGGCACGCTTGGCCATCACTTTGATCAGGTTGGCGCGGTATTCCGCACTGGCATGCAAGTCCGACATCAACCGAGCAGGATTGACATCGATGCCAGCGACGGAGCCGGAGGACCAGTTCGTGTCGAGCGCGGTTTCCATGGCCGTCTCGCGAAAGACGCCGTTGGATCCAGCCCCGGTGACGGCAACCCGCACGCCGCCGGCACCTTTGGCAACGAAGACCCCCGTCATCGCATAACGCGATGCCGGATTTGGAAACTTCGAGTAGCCGGCCTTGTCGGGCGCATCGAAACTGATCGCGGTCAGCAGTTCGCCATCCTCCAATGCCGTCTCGAACAGACCGGTGAAGAAGTCGTCCGCGGCGATCTCGCGCTTGTTGGTGAGGATGCGGGCATTCAGCGCCAGCATCGCCGACGGGTAGTCCGCCGCAGGGTCATTGTTGGCAATCGAACCGCCGATCGTGCCCATGTGGCGCACATGCGGATCGCCGATCGTGCCGGCGAGGTCGCAGATCGCGGGACAGACCGCGCGCAGAGCCGCCGACGCAGCGACTTCGGCATGTGGCGTGGCCGCCCCGATGGTCACCGTGCGACCATCGATCCTGATGCCCTGCATCGCGCGAATATGCCTGAGATCGACAAGATCGCTTGGCGCGGCGAGGCGTTGCTTCATCGTTGGGATCAAGGTCATGCCACCGGAAACATACTTGCCTTCCGATGTTCCCGAAATCATCCTGACGGCTTCATCGACCGAGGATGCGCGGTGATACTTGGTCTGATACATCGTCGTTCCTCCTCAATGAGCCGCGCGCGCTGCCATCCACACCTTCTGCGGGGTGGCGGGCATCGTCAGCATGTTGTTGCCGATGGCATCGGTGATGGCGTTGATGAGTGCCGGCGGAGACCCGATCGCGCCGGCCTCGCCGCATCCCTTGATGCCGAGCGGATTGCTCGGGGATGGCGTCACCTGATGCGAGACCTTGAACGAGGGCAGATCGTCGGCGCGCGGCATGGCATAGTCCATGAAGCTCGCCGTCAGAAGCTGGCCGTTTTCGTCATAATGGACGGCCTCGAGCAGAGCTTGACCGATACCTTGTGCGATACCGCCATGCACCTGGCCCTCGACGATCATCGGGTTGATGATATTGCCGAAATCATCTGCCGCGACGAACTGGATGATCTCGGTCTTGCCCGTTTCGGGATCGACCTCGACTTCGCAGATGTAGCAGCCCGCCGGGAACGTGAAATTCGACGGGTCGTAGAAGGCGGTCTCCTTCAACCCGGGTTCCATGCCGCCCGGTAGATTGTGGGCGGTGTAGGCGGCGAGCGTCACCTGGAACCAGGGAAGGCTCTTATCGGTACCGGCAACCTTCAGCTCGCCGTTCTCGATGACGATATCGCCCTCGTCGGCTTCCATCAGATGAGCGGCAATCTTTTTGGCCTTGGCTTCGACCTTGTCGAGCGCCTTGACCACGGCAGACATACCGACGGCACCTGAGCGCGAGCCATAGGTGCCCATGCCCATCTGCACCTTGTCGGTATCTCCATGCACGATCGACACGCTCTCCAGCGGAACGCCGAGACGGTCCGAAACGAGCTGGGCGAAGGTCGTCTCGTGGCCCTGCCCGTGGCTGTGCGACCCGGTGAGCACTTCTATCGTGCCGACCGCATTGACCCGCACCTCCGCAGATTCCCACAGGCCGACGCCTGCGCCAAGCGAGCCGACCGCCTGCGAGGGGGCGATGCCGCATGCTTCGATGTAGCAGCTCATGCCGAGACCGCGCTTCATGCCGCGGTTCGCCGCTTCTGCCTTGCGCGCCTGGAAACCGTTCCAGTCGGCCGCCTGCATGGCGGCATTGAGCGATGCTTCGTAGTCACCCGCGTCGTAATTCATGATCACGGGTGTCTGATGCGGGAAGGAGCGTATGAAGTTCTTCCGCCGCAGCTCGGCCGGCGAAATGCCGAGCTCGCGCGCTGCCGTTTCCATCGTCCGCTCGAGCAGGTAGGTGGCCTCCGGGCGACCGGCGCCGCGATAGGCATCGACCGGCGCGGTGTTGGTGTAGACCGTGCGCACATTGGCGTGGATCGCCGGGATATCGTACTGGCCCGACAGCAACGTCGCGTAGAGATAGGTCGGAACCGCCGACGAAAAGAGCGACATGTAGGCGCCGAGATTGCAGATGGTGTCGACCTTCAGCCCGATGATGCGGTCGTCGCTGTCAAAGGCCATCTTCACCTTCGAGACGTGGTCGCGGCCATGTGCGTCCGTCAGGAAGGCTTCGGTGCGATCGGAATTCCATTTCACCGGCACACCCGTCTTCTTGGAAGCCCAGAGACAGACGATCTCTTCGGGATAGATGTAGATCTTCGATCCAAAGCCGCCGCCGACGTCCGGTGCGATCACCCGCAGCTTGTTCTCAGGCGCGACGTTGTAGAAGGCGCTCATCACGAGACGGGCAACATGCGGGTTCTGGCTCGTCGTATAGCAGGTGTAATGATCCTCAGCGGCGTCGTAGATACCGAGCGCAGCGCGCGGTTCCATCGCATTGGGCGACAGGCGGTTGTTGTTAATCTCGATCTCGGTGACGTGTGCCGCTTCGGAAACCGCCTTGTCGGTTGCGGCGGCGTCGCCAAGTTCCCAGTCGAAAATCAGATTATTCTGAGCTTCCGGATGGATCTGGGGTGCGCCTGATTTCAGCGCGTCGACCGCTTCGACGACAGCCGGCAATTCCTCGTAGTCAATCACGACGGCTTCTGCCGCGTCCCGCGCCTCGGCAAGCGAGTCCGCGACCACCACTGCGACGGCATCGCCGACGTAGCGGACGGTCTCTGTCGCCAGCGGGCGCCAGGCGCCCATCTTCATCGGCGAACCATCCTTCGAATGGATCATCCAGCCGCAGATGAGGTTGCCGATTCCGTCGGCGAGCAACTGCTTGCCGTCGAGCACGTCGATGACGCCGGGCATCGCCTTTGCCGAGGCTGCGTCAATCCCCCCGATTTTGGCGTGCGCATATGGACTGCGGATGAAATAGGCGAATTTCATGCCCGGCACGACCATGTCGTCCGTGTAACGGCCCTTGCCGGTCAGGAACCGCTTGTCTTCCTTTCGCGCGACGCGTGCACCAATTCCTTCAACACCCATAATGTCCTCCCAATGGGGTTTCGGGCCCGGCATTCCGCCAAAGAGGTTCGTGTTCGGCAGTCAGCCAGACAATTCCTGAGAGCTATTCGGCCGCCTGCTTGGCAGCGCCATGCATCTGCTCGTTGGCAGCCAAGACGGCTTTGACGATGTTGTGGTAGCCGGTGCATCGACAGATATTGCCGTCGAGCTCATGGCGAACCGTCTTCTCATCGAGGTGACCGCTGTGGCGCGAAATCATGTCGACGGCCGTCATCACCATGCCCGGCGTGCAGAAGCCGCATTGCAGGCCGTGATGCTCCTTGAAGGCGGCCTGAACCGGATGCAGTTCGCCGTTGGTGGCGAGCCCCTCGATGGTGGTGATCGTCGAACCCGAGGCCTGGACGGCAAGGATCGAGCAGCTCTTCACCGACTTGCCATCCATGTGAATGACACAGGCACCGCATTGGTTGGTATCACAGCCGACGTGCGTTCCCGTCAGACCGAGTTTTTCGCGAATAAAATGGACAAGAAGCGTACGCTCTTCACAGTCGCCGCTGACTGCCCGGCCGTTCACCGTCAGTTTCACATTCGCCATGATTTCCTCCTCGCGCCTCCTCCAGGCACGAGCGGTATCATTTGACGTTTTCGCTTTGGGATCAACCACTACTTTAGGGAGGCTCATTAAATTCGGCGTGTCCGGTTGCGCCGAATTTGGGCGAAAGTTGCAACAGCAATTGTGTGAAAAGCGAGCATTGAAAAGCAGGGCTGCTCTTTTTGCGCCACAGTTTGACGACTAGCATGACAAAAAAAGAATCAGGGACGGCCACCGCTCTTTGAGGGCGACCAACCTAGGAGAAGAATTTGATAAAGAAGATTGTCGCATTCACCTTGATCGGCCTGTCGATCGCAAGCTGCACGCCGACCCAGCAGGGCGCTGGCATCGGCGCAGCATCTGGGGCCGTGATCGGCGGAGTGGTCACCGGCAATGTGCGTGGAGCTGCCGTCGGTGCAGCGATTGGCGGTGTTTCTGGCGCCCTCATCGGCCGCGTCGCTGAGCAGCCAGGACAGTGCTACTATCGCGACCAGTACGGTCGACGTTACATCGACGATTGCCGCGGCGACTATTGAGGCCCGAGCAAAATCATCTCGAAATCCTGGGTTCACAGCCCGGGATTTCTCATTTTTCCACCATTTCAGCGGCTAAGCGATTTAAAACGGTACACGCCGAAGAAATTTGCCGCTAAGGTTGCCGCCGGCCGGGGGGCGCGAAGCTTAATTCCAATGTAACCAAAAGCGGCGGATGCAAATTAGAGGGAAGGCACCGAAACCGGGTATAGCGTATCGGCGCGCAGGCACCATGTTGGTGATCGCGGCTGCATTTGCGTTTTCGCCGGCACTCATCTCGGAGGCTTTCGCCTTCAAGCTTTTCGGCATCACTTTGTGGGGCAAGGATGACGAATCGGCCAGCGATCAGGTGCCAGACCCGGTTCGCTACGACGTGACGCTGACGACCGACGCGGACGATCCCGATCTCAAGGAAGCACTCGAAAACAGTTCCCGCCTGGTGGGTGACAAGGACCGACCTGTTTCCGGTGATCTTGGCGTCGTTGTCAAGGCAAGGGACGATCGCGACCGACTGATCGCCGCCCTCTTCGAGAAGGCCCGCTACGGCGGCGTGGTGACGATCAGGGTCGATGGCCGAGACATCGACACCCTTCCACCCAATCCGACCTTCAATCGCTCGCGCCCGATCCCGGTGACGATCAGTGTGGCAGCGGGCCCCGTCTTCAAGGTCCATGAAGTGCAATTCGGCGGCGACGCCGCACGAGGCGATCCGGCAGACTACGATCTTGCTCCAGGTGAGACGGCCGGTTCGCTGACGATCATCAAGGCTGGCGACAAGATCGTCGAGCAACTGAAAAGCGAAGGCCGCCCGCTGGCGAAGTTGACGACCCGCAAAGTCATAGCCGACCACAGGACGAACACGGTCGACATCGTGCTCGCCGCCGAGGGTGGTCCGGTCGCGCCGATCGGCGACGTCGACGTCGCTGGTGAAAAAACCGTTCGACCGGGCTTCATCGAGCGCTATTCCCGGTTGAACAGGGGCGAGCAGTATTCGCCGGAGGCATTGAGGAAAGCCGGTGAACGACTGCGCGCATTAGGCGTCTTCTCGAGCGTCGCCATTCATGAGGCAGACGCACTGGCGCCGGACGGAACATTGCCGATGACGATCGAGGTATCGGAGGGCAAGCAGCGCTACCTCGGCGTTGGCGCCCAGTATTCGACAACCGACGGCTTCGGCGTCAACGGCTACTGGGGTCATCGCAATCTCTTCGGAGAGGCCGAAGCGCTACGCGTCGAAGGGTCCGTGGGCCGATTGGGCGAAACGACCAATATCGGCGATCTCGACTATTCGGCCGGCGTCGCCTTTACCAAACCTGGCGCGTTCTTGCCGGCGGCGACGTTACGGGCCAGTATCCTCGCCAAGACCGAGAACCCCGACGCCTACACTGCAAAGCTCGTCACCGCCTCCCTCGGCCTTTCCTACGAGCTGTCAGATCTGGATACGATCACCGGCGCCGGCGAAGTCAGCTGGGAACGGGACGACGATGCCTTCGGCAAGAACAGCTACCTGACCTTTGCGCTGCCCTTTCAGTATGACCGCGACGCACGCGACAACAAGTTCGATCCGACCGAAGGCTATCGGGCGACGCTCAAGGCAACGCCAAGCTACGAGGCCTATAACGGGACCTTCTTCTCCGGTTTCGAGGGCTCAATCACCGGATATCAGGGCCTGGGAACGGAGGACCGGATCGTTCTTGCCGGCAAGCTTTCCGCAGGTTTTCTCCTTGGAGCAGACGATCTCCAGAACATTCCCGCCACACGCCGTTTCTTTGCCGGCGGTGGTGGCTCGGTTCGCGGCTACGGCTATCAGGAGATCTCGCCTCGCAACGCGAACAATGAAGAGACCGGTGGCGCCTCTTACGTCACGGCCTCGTTCGAGACCCGGGTAAAGGTCACCGATACGATCGGCATCGTGCCCTTCATCGATGTCGGGACGGTGTCAGCCGACATAGCGCCGGACTTTTCCGACATCCGGGCAGGTGTGGGTATCGGCATCCGCTATGCGACACCGTTTGGTCCGCTGCGGCTTGATTTTGCCGTACCGCTGAACAAGTACGAGGATGGCACGGATTACGGCATCTATGCCGGCATCGGACAGTCATTCTAACATACTCGCAGCTCAGTGCGCTCGTGCGCCTTGAGCCGCCATAGAAACGGAGTAATGTCCGCGACCATGCAGACACTGGCGAAAATCTTGAACTGGATCGTGCGGCTGCTCGGTTTTTCCCTCGGCGCCCTCCTCGTCCTGCTTGCCATCGCCATCGGTGTCTTCGGCTTCACGTCTTTCGGCGCACGCATCGTCACCGACAGGGTCGCTTCGAGCCTCTCCAACCGGGATATGACCATCAAGGTTCAGGACCCCGAGGGGTTGCTGACTGGCGGACTACGCGCCAGCCAGATCGTGCTCTCCGACACCAAGGGCGTCTTCGCCCAGGTCGACGGCCTTGCCATAAGTTGGAATCCCCTAGCGCTCCTCACCGGCAGGTTCCACGCCAGAAGCGTCGAAGCTGCGGCAATCCACGTCCTTCGGCAACCGGTGCGCACGCTCCCGTCGCGTCCGGCCGCAGCAGGCGAAGCCGACAGCGGCTTTTCACTGCCGCTCAAGATCGACATCGACAAGATCGCCTTGCCGGAAATCAACCTTGCCCAGCCTCTGATCGGGCGGGCCTTCTCGCTTGCAGCGGACGGCAGCGTGCGCGCCGACGACGAAGGTGGGAACGCATCGATCAGCGTCCACCGGCACGATGCTGCGGATGCAAAGCTGATCGCCGATGTCGCTTTCATGCCGGATCGCAATCAGTTGCGACTGAAGGCAAAACTGACGGAACCGAAGGGCGGATTGCTCGCAGGTGTCCTGGCGCTGCCCGGCAACCCGGCGGTGGAAATCAGCCTGACGGGTGACGGACCGATCTCGGACTGGCGAGGCCAGTTGCAGGCCGCTCTCGACGGACAGCAACGCGCCTCGATCGAGGCGCACCACACCCTGACACCTGAGAGCCTTCACCACCTTGACCTCAAGGGCGGCGGCGACCTTAGCTCTCTGCTGCCGGCTGCCTTCCGCCCGCTCTTTGCAGGGCAGACGAACATCGACGTCGCCGCGAACTTCGACAACAAGGGCAAGATCGACATCCAGACCGGCAATCTCGCAACCGGCGCCGTTGTTATCGCCGCATCAGGCACCCTGGATCCGAAGGGCAAGAACAGCCTGAACGCCAATCTTTTGGGAACGTCGGGACCGGTCGATTTCCGTTGGCCGCTGGCCGAGGGTGAAGCCCGCTTCCTGATCTCCGGCGTCAATCTTTCGTTGACCGGCGATGCCAAGGCCTCTCGCCTCAACGCCAGCGCCTCGCTCGATTCCGCCGTGCTGGCGCAGGCGACGATGGGCAACGTCAAGCTGACAGCAAAGAGCGACAACTTCAACCTCTCCGGCCGCTCGGGAAGCGTTCAGATTACGCTGGCTGCAGGTGACACGTCCTTCGTCAATCCCGACATCAACCGGGCAATTCAAGGCCCCGTCACGATCACGCTGCCGCTGCAGATCTCGCCGGATGCGCTTGGCTTCAATGGCGCCACAATCGAAAGCGCCGCCGCGAACGCAATCCTCAACGGTTCCTATAAATTGAGTGCCAGTTCGGTGATCGGCAACGTCAAGCTGACCGTCCAACCGGCGGCGCTGCCGCCTGCGGTCGCAACGCGTTTCAATTCGCCGATCGTGATCGAGAGCCAGGTTGCGGGAACGGTTCCCTCGAAATTCAACATCTCGAACCTCTCCATCAAATCGAACGCTCTGGAGGTCACAGGAGGAGTGGTGCTCGATGAGGACACGCTCGATGCCAATCTCTCCGGTCGCGTTCCAAATGTCCAGGCGCTGCTTGAAAGCGCGACAGGCGAGCTAACCTACCAGCTGAGCGCAAAAGGCAATGTCTCCGCTCTCGCGGTGGCGGCTGATATCAAGGGCCCGTCACTCGTGATGGCCGGCCGGCAGGTCAGGCAACTCGAGGTCAACCTTTCCGGAACAGCGGACCCGAAGGCGCCACGGGCCGAAATCACCGCCCAGGGCACGATCGATGACCAACCAATCAATGTCAGCACTGCTGTTCAGGTCGTGGATGGAAAAGTGCAGCTTCCGTCGATCGCTGGCGACGTCGGCAAGAACCGCCTGACGGGCCACGTCGAACTGTCGGCGGCTTTCCAGCCGACCGGAGAGGTGAGTTTTGACTTCCCCGATCTCGGCCTTCTTGCGGCGCTCGGTGGACAGAAGGCGGAGGGCGACCTCAACGGATCGATCGATATTGCCAACGACAACGGCAAGATCGCCCTTAAGCTCGTCGCATCCGGCAGCGGCCTGAAGCGCGATACGTTTGCTGTGGTCAGACCCGACATCAACGTCGCGGTCACCGACCTCAAGGCTTTTGCCGCGACCGGCACGATCAAGGCGCAAGAGCTTGCATCCGGCCCAAATAAGGCGAAAGGCCTGGCGCTGAGTTTCACGCAGCAACAGAACCGGACGAACTTCGATCTCGGCGCTACCTATGATGCCAATCCCCTGGTCGCGTCAGGCAATGTCGAGGTGAACGCCGGTACGACGCTGCTTCGCCTCGACCGTTTCTCGGCGAAGCCGCGCGGCATCCTCGTAGAACTTGCGTCGCCGTCGCAGGTGTCGATCAGTGCGGGCACCGTGACGCTGAGCTCCATGGAACTGACGGCCGGCGACGGCTCGGTTCACGTCAGCGGTTCGGCCGGCGAAACTCTTGATATCAAGGCCGACATACGCAATCTGCCCGCAAGCCTTGCCAATAGTTTCGTCCCAAAGCTCGATGCCGCCGGCACGATCTCCGGCAAGGTCGCCGTGACCGGCACACCGGCAGCGCCGATTGCCAACTTTGACCTGGATTGGAAGGACGCGGCCACCAGTCAGACGAAGGGCGCCGGCCTTTCGCCACTGGCGATCGATGCAAACGGGAAGTTCGCCAACAACACGCTCGACTTTGAAGCCAACGCCAGCGGCAAGGGTGGCGTGTCGCTGAAGGCCGGTGGCAGTGTCGTGACCGGCCCGACTTCGCAGTCGCTGAAAGTCGATGCCAATATCGTCAACATCCCGGCCCAATTGGCGAACGCATTTGTTCCGGATCTTGGTGCCGAAGGTTCGATCTCGGGCAATGTCGCAGCCGCCGGAAAGCTGCCGGCGCCTGCGCTCGACTTCAAACTGAATTGGAAGAACGCCGCAACAAGCCAGACCAGAAGCGCCAAGCTTTCATCGCTTGGTGTAACGGCGAGCGGCAACCTCAAGGACAATATTCTCAGCTTCGATGCCGGCGCGCGCGCTAGCGGTGGTATGTCGCTAAAAGCCGCTGGCCACTATGTCGTGACAGGTGCCGACGCCCAGACGCTGAAGCTGGATGGGCAGCTCGCCAACATTCCGGCTGCTCTTGCCAACAGCTTCGTCCCGAATCTCGCCGCTGAGGGCGTGATATCGGGAACCGTATCGGCTTCCGGCAAGTTGCCGAGGCCCACCGCAACCTTCGATCTTACGTGGAAGGATGCAGCAACCAGCCACACCAAGGCGGCCCGCCTTTCCGGGATCAGGTTGACGGCAAAGGGCAGCTTCGCAGATGAGAAGTTGACCGTTCAGAGCGACCTTGCGGCGAACGGCGGTGTGGCACTGAACGCCTCCGGCAACGTCTCGCTGGCGGGAACGAAAATCGAAAACCTCACGGCAGATGCGACGATACACAACGTTCCCGCGAGCCTGGCAAACGCCTTCGTTCCAAACCTCGGCGCCAGCGGCACGATCTCCGGCACGGCCTCCGCTTCCGGAACGCTGCAACAGCCGACGGTAAGCTTCGACCTCACCTGGACGGATCTCGCAACCACCCAGACGAAGGCGGCACGCCTCTCTTCCCTCGCACTTGGCGCCAAGGGCACATTCGCCAACAACACACTGGACTTCGAGACAAGTCTCGACGGCGATGGCGCCGCCGCCCTGAAGGCGAAGGGAAAGGTTACGGTTGAAGGAACGGTCGTGAAGGGCCTCATGGCAGATGCGACGCTGAGCAACCTTCCCGCCGCGTTGGTCAACAATTTCATGCCGGATCTCGGTGCCGAAGGAACGATCTCGGGGACGGCGACTGCGTCCGGCTCGCTCCCGGTTCCTGCTGTCGACTTCAAGCTCGACTGGAACAATGCCGGGACCCGTCAGACCAAGGCAGCCGGCCTTTCGAACCTCGAGCTGAACGCGGCCGGCAAACTCGCCGACAACAAGATCTCCTTTGACGCGACGCTGAACAGCAGTCGCACTACGTTGCTGAAGGCAAAGGGAACGGCCAATCTGCAAGGCGCCAGCGTCCAAGGTCTCTCGGTCGACGCCGACATTTCGGATCTGCCTGCAAGCCTCGCCAATGGCTTCGTCCCGAACCTCGGCGCCGAAGGAACGATATCAGGCACGGCGAAGACATCAGCGACGCCGACCAATCCGATCATCGATTTTAAGCTCGACTGGAAAGACGCCGCAACGACGCAGACGAGGGCATCCGGCATCCGGCCGCTTTCAGCAAACGCGAGCGGGAAGCTTGCGGACGGCAGGCTCGACTTTACGGCGAATTTGAGCGGCAGCGGTGTGTCGATGAAGGCCGGAGGCAACTTCGTCATCACTGGGCAGAATGCAAAATCGCTCGCGGTAGATGCCGACATCTCCAACCTGCCTGCCGGCCTTGCCAACGCATTCGTGCCTGGACTGGCCGCCGAAGGCAACATTTCGGGCTCGGTCAAGGCATCAGGCAAGCTGCCTTCGCCCGCGGTCGACTTCAATCTTGACTGGAGGGGTGCCGCCACCAGCCAGACCAGAAGCGCCGGGCTTTCGCCCTTAACCATCGCCGCAAACGGAAGACTGAAAGACGATCGCTTGACGATCGACACCAATCTGGCCGGCGACAGCGGCCTCTCCTTAAGAGGCGGCGGCAGCGTCACAATCACAGGCAATCGCGCGCTGGACATGCGCTTTTCCGGCAATCTGCCATTTGCCGTGCTCGGGACGCAGCTTGCCGCCCAAGGCTTCGTCGCCGACGGCACGGCCAATCTCAATCTGCAGATCAGCGGAACCGCCGCGGCACCGTCCGTCAACGGTACGGTGACGACCAGCGGCGCAAGGGTCGTCGATGTCCGCCGTAACCTTGCGATCAACAATCTGACGGCAGATATCCGCTTCACTGGCAACGAGGCCGTGATCTCGCGCCTGACCGGTCAACTCGCCAGCGGCGGCAGCATCTCGGTGTCCGGTAGCGTCGGGATCCAGCCAGCTTCCAACTTCCCTGCCAACATCGACGTCAAGCTCGACAGGGCCGTCTATGTCGATGGGACGCTCGTAGTAGCAACCATCGACGGGACGCTCGGTTTGCGTGGTCCGCTGCTCGCAAGCCCCACCCTGAACGGCAGGCTGCGGCTGGAGAGAGCATCGATCACCGTCCCCGAGAGACTGCCAACCTCGCTGCGTGAAATCGATATCAGGCACGTCAACGCCCCGAAGGCGGTTCTCTCGCAGCTCCGCGACGAGACGCAACAGGGCGCGCGCGCGAAATCCAACACCATCAATCTCGATCTTCAGCTGGATGCTCCCTCACAGATCTTCGTGCGTGGTCGCGGTATCGATGCTGAACTCGGCGGCAGCGTCACGATCAGGGGAACGGCGGCAGAGCCGATCGTTTCGGGCGGCTTCACCATGCGGCGCGGTCGCCTGACGATTTTGAACCGGCGCCTCGATTTCACCAACAGAAGCCGTATCACCTTTGCCGGCGATCTCACGCCTGCGCTCGAGATGGAAGCCAGCTCGACCTCGGGCTCGACGACGCTGACGGTCGACGTGACCGGGCTGGCAACCGATCCCTCGATCACTTTCTCGTCGTCTCCAGCACTGCCGCAAGACGAGGTTCTGGCGCAACTGATCTTCGGACAGTCGATGTCGAGACTGTCGCCGGTCCAGATCGCTCAGCTCGCCGATGCCGTCAGTCAGCTGGCCGGCGGTCGTTCCGGATCACTGTTCCAGGGCCTGCGTAACCAGCTTGGCGTAGACGATTTCGACATCAGTACTGATGCCAAGGGCCGCACCAGCGTCAGCGTCGGCCGCTATCTCAACGACCGGACCTATTTTGAACTGCAGCAGACCACCGGCAAGGGCGGCGCGAAGGCGATTATCAATCTCGATGTCGGCCGCGGTGTGAAGCTGCGCGCGGGTGCGGGCGGCGACGGCGCCGGGGAAGCCGGCATCGTTTACGAGCACGAATACTAGAAGCTGGCCTTCCTGGTTTTCAGCAGGATGTTGGTTTCTGTCGTATTGATGCCATTGATCAGCCGGATGCGGCGCAGCGTTTCGTCGAAGGAGACGAGATCGCGGTCCTCAAGTTCGGCAATGAAATCCCATTTCCCGTTGGTGCTGTGCAGCGCACGCACCTGCGGCAGACCGCGAAGCTGATCGGCGACCTTGTCCGCGAGCTTGCCCAGCACCTCGATCATGACGATCGCGCGCACGCCCGCCGCGCGGGTTTCATGGCCGGTGCGGACGGTGAATGCAGCAATGGTGCCGTTGGCAACCAGCCGGTCGATGCGCGCCGCGACCGTCGCACGGGATGCACCGGTCATTGCCGCCAGCGAAGAAACCGGGATGCGCGCATTGTGCCGCAAAGCACTGAGAAGTTCCTGATCAAGATCGTCCATGGCTTTCACTTTGTCAAAACGCGCTTATCAAACTGATCGACGACAGCGCATTATTGGCACTTTTTCATCTATTTGTCGCCGTGCCGATATTTCAATATGTCTTCCGAAACGCAAGCTGGAGAAAAAGCATGCAGCCACAGGCAAGATCAGTCACGCTCATCGGAGCACCGCTGGAAGAGGGTTCGGGACGCAGGGGCGCCGCCATGGGTCCGGCTGCGCTTCGCATTGCAGGCGTCGATCAGACGCTGGTCGATCTTGGCTATGATGTGGTCGATGCCGGCGACGTGCATGTCGTTCCGGCACGCGACCTGCCGAACCATCCGAAGGCGCACAATCTGCGTATCATAGGCGCCTTTACGCGCGCGCTCGAGGCAGGTGTCTACGACGCGGCCGCCGCCGGCCGCTTTCCGCTGATCCTCGGCGGCGATCACAGCCTGTCGATGGGCACCGTATCCGGCATGGCGCGCTATGCAGCCCAGCAAGGCCGGCCGCTCTTCGTTCTCTGGCTCGACGCGCATTCGGATTTCAACACGCCCGCCACTTCGCCCTCCGGCAACATCCATGGCATGCCGGTCGCCTATTTCTGCGGCCAAGCCGAACTTGCCGAGATCCTGCCGAAGGAACGTCCGCTGGTTGATCCGCGCAACGTCTTCCAGGTCGGGATCCGGTCGGTCGATGCGCCGGAGCGGGAGCTCATCAAGGAGCATGGGATCAACGTCTTTGACATGCGCTGGCTCGACGAACAGGGCGTCGCGGCAACGATGCGTCAGATCCTTGGCATCGTCTCCGATGCAAACGGCCTGCTGCACGTAAGCCTTGATGTCGATTTTCTCGATCCGGAGATCGCGCCCGGCGTCGGCACGACAGTGCCCGGCGGGGCGACCTTCCGTGAAGCGCATCTCATCATGGAAATGCTCTGCGATAGCGGCCTCGTCTCCTCGCTCGATCTCGTAGAACTCAACCCCTTCCTCGACGACCGCGGCAAGAGCGCCCGGATCCTGGTGGAGCTGACGGCAAGCCTCTTCGGCCGCCGCATCTTCGACCGCCCGACCCGCGCCGCCTGAGGAGAGCCGACATGAGCAATTCCAAGAAGCTGATCGATACCGAACAGCGCCTCGGCGCCCACAACTACAAGCCGCTCGACGTCGTATTGACCCGGGGCGAAGGCGTCTATGTCTGGGATACCGACGGCAAGCGGTATCTCGACTGCCTGTCGGCCTATTCGGCTGTGAACCAGGGGCATTGCCATCCGAAGATCCTGGCCGCCATGGTTGAGCAGGCGGGCAAGCTGACGCTCACCTCGCGCGCCTTCCGCAACGATCAGCTCGCCCATCTCTATGAAGAACTGGCAGCGCTGACTGGCTCGCACAAGATCCTGCCGATGAACTCGGGCGCCGAAGCCGTCGAGACCGCGATCAAGGCCGTGCGCAAGTGGGGCTACGAAGTGAAAGGCGTGCCGGACGGCATGGCCGAGATCATCGTCTGCGCCGACAATTTTCACGGCCGGACGCTGAGCATCATCAGCTTCTCGACGGACCCCGATGCACGCACCGGCTTTGGCCCCTATACGCCCGGTTTCCGGACGGTTCCCTTCGGCGATGCCGACGCATTCGCCGCCGCCATCAATGAGAACACGGTCGCAGCGCTGATCGAGCCGATCCAGGGCGAAGCAGGCGTCGTCATCCCGCAGACCGGCTACTTCAAGCGCGTGCGCGAACTCTGCACCGACAACAAGGTGACGCTGATCCTCGACGAAATCCAGACCGGCCTTGGCCGCACCGGCAAACTACTTGCGGAAGAGCACGAGGGGATCGAGGCCGACGTGACGCTGATCGGCAAGGCGCTATCGGGCGGTTTCTATCCGGTCTCGGCCGTGCTCTCCAATTCCGAGGTGCTCGGTGTCCTGAAGCCCGGCCAGCACGGCTCGACGTTCGGCGGCAATCCGCTTGCTTGCGCCGTGGCGCGCGCGGCATTGCGGGTGCTGACCGAGGAAGGCATGATCGAGAACGCAGCCGTCATGGGCGACTATTTCCTGGAGGGGCTGCGCTCCATCCGCTCCAACATCGTCAAGAACGTGCGCGGTCGCGGGCTGATGATGGCGGTCGAGCTCGTGCCGGAAGCCGGCGGCGCCCGCCAGTATTGCTATACGCTCAAGGATCGTGGCCTGCTTGCCAAGGACACGCACGAGAACACGATCCGCCTCGCCCCGCCGCTGGTCATCACCAAGAGCCAGGTCGACTGGGCCGTGGCGCAGATTGAAAAGACCCTTGCCTAAGGCGACAAACGGATAGGACAGCGGAAGCGGCCTCCCGGCGTTTCCGCCGGAGTTGCTGGCGAACCTGGGGTCAATCGGCTCTGCGCCTAGCCAAAAATCAGCTGCCTCAATTTAGATTTGGGCAACACTCTTCCGTTAACGTCTGGAGTAACCGTATCGATACTCCTCCTCGGGAAGAGCACGCGCGGTTTGAAGGCAAAGTCCATCCGCGCCAATGGTGGCGCGGTTGCTTCTGCCCTGGCTTTCGACGGTTGGGACAATACTCATGGCTACGATCAATTCCACGAACTTCAGCGGCGATATGCTGGAGATCATTGCCTTCAGACTGCACGATCAGGAATTCTGCGTTAAGACGACGACGATCCGCGAAATCCGCGGCTGGGCACCGTCGACGCCAATCCCGCATGCACCGGCGGACGTCATCGGTGTCATGAACCTGCGAGGCTCGGTGATCCCAATCATCGACCTCGCCTTCAAGCTCGGCATGAAAGGCACGGTCGCCAACGAGCGCAGCGCCATCGTCGTGGCCGAAGTCCACAATATGGTCATCGGCATGCTGGTCGATCGCGTCTCGGACATCCTCACGATCTCCTCAAGCCAGGTGCAGCCGGTCCCGGAAGTCACGGCTTCCTTCGACCGCGCATACTGCGAAGGCATCATCGCCTCCGAAAACGGTATGATCTGCTTCCTCAACCTCGCCAAGATGTTCAAGGAAAGCGAAACCGACGACTTGGCCGCCTAACGCCAGGCCATCTGATGCTGAAAGGCCGCCTTCTATGGTGGCTTTTTTGTTGATGGATATAATCGCAGGAAATCCGTGGCGGCTCCAGACTGGCCAGACAGCGTCGTGGATGTCGGTTTACCATCGGTGGCCGCCCCGGATGCAACCGATTTGCCAGACCCAACAACAACTCTTGTCGCTATCGAGACATGTCCCCGACGCTAGCGCCTGTGCCACCGTCCTAGTGAGGCACGCTCGCTACGGGCTCCGGCCGCTTGATCAGCGGTGCTGCGCTGACAACGAGTGGGTTGAGACCGTGGCCTTCCCTCTCCATGATCTCGAATAGCTGACGCCGCATCCGCGGCTCCCAGAACTTGTTGATATGCGTCGCCACACCTGCCGCAGCTTCGCTCTCCGGCTGGCTCTTGAAGAACGTCGCGATCTGATTGGCCATATAGACGAGTTTGGACTGCGTATCATGCGACATCGGAGATGGTTCCCGGCTGAATGCGCTGCGGATTCGTGAAAATCTCGAAATCCTCGCCACGCACCAAGGCGACGAGGGTCATGCCGGCCTCATCGGCCGTGCGAATTGCAAGGGCGGTCGGCGCGGAGATGGCAACGAGGACGGGACTGCCGAGGATTGCCGCCTTCTGCACCATCTCGACGGACAAGCGGCTGGTAACAGCGACAATGCCGTCGGCGCCGGATTGCCCTTGACCAATAACCGCGCCACAAAGCTTGTCGAGCGCATTGTGCCGGCCCACATCCTCGCGCACCGCAACCAGCCCCTTGCCCGGCACGTAGAAACCAGCTCCGTGCACGGCGCGCGTCTCGCGATGCAGCGGCTGCGCTCCGTTCAACAGCGAAACGGCCTCGACGATGTCGCGACAGGTCACATTGAGCAACACCGCAGCCACGTCCGGAACCTTGCGAACGGCCTGTTCGATCGACTCGATCCCGCAGAGCCCGCATCCAACCGGACCTGCCATGCTGCGGCGGCGTGCCGTCAGCGCAGCGGCGACCTCGTCGACGAGAGCGATCTGCACATCGATGCCTTTCTCGCCATCGACAATCTCGATTGCGACGATCTGCCCGACATCGGAAATGATCCCTTCCGTCAGGCTAAAGCCTACCGCGAAATCCTCGAGATCATCCGGCGTTCCCATCATCACCGCATGGGTGCTGCCGCCATAGGAAAAGGCGATCGGCACCTCCTCCGGAACGAGCCGCACGCCGGACATCACGACGCCGCCGCTGCGGGCGGCGCGCTTCACGGCAATGCGGATCGGATGATCGATCATCACTCAGCGGGCTCCAGCTTGCCGACGATTCGCCGGCTCTGGCGCGCCTGCTCGTCGTAGTCGCGCTGCCAGTCGCTCGGGCCGTTGGACGGTGAAACCTGCACGGCTGTCACCTTGTATTCCGGGCAGTTCGTCGCCCAGTCGGAGAAATCGGTGGTGATGACGTTCGCCTGCGTGTCCGGGTGATGGAAGGTCGTATAAACGACGCCGGGCGCGACGCGGTCGGTGATCAGCGCACGCAGCGCCGTGTCGCCCGAGCGGCTCATCAGCTTCACCCAATCGCCATCGCGGATGCCGCGCTGTTCGGCGTCATGCGCATGGATCTCCAACCGGTCTTCCGCATGCCAGATAACGTTTTCCGTGCGGCGCGTCTGAGCGCCCACATTATACTGGCTGAGAATGCGCCCGGTCGTCAGCAGCAGCGGGAAGCGCGGTCCCGTCCGCTCGTCAGTCGCGACATATTCCGTCCGGATGAACTTGCCTTTGCCGCGCACGAAGCCATCGACATGCATGATCGGCGAACCCTGCGGATGAGCCTCGTTGCAGGGCCACTGCACGGAGCCCATCTTGTCGAGATAGTCGTAGGAGACGAGCGCGAAGCTCGGCGTCGTCGCTGCGATCTCGTCCATGATCTCGGAGGGATGGGTGTAGTTCCAGGCAAGACCCATGGCCTGCGCCATCTTCTGGGTGACCTCCCAGTCGGCGTAGCCGTTCTTCGGGCTCATGACCTTGCGCACCCTGTTGATGCGGCGCTCGGCATTGGTGAAGGTGCCGTCCTTTTCGAGGAAGCTGGATCCGGGCAGGAAGACATGCGCGTAATTCGCCGTCTCGTTCAGGAAGAGATCGTGGACCACGACGCATTCCATCGCCGCAAGGCCGGCCGCAACATGCTTGGTGTCTGGATCAGACTGCAGGATATCCTCGCCCTGGACGTAGAGCCCCTTGAAGGTGCCATCGACGGCCGCATCCAGCATGTTGGGGATGCGCAGACCCGGCTCATTGCTGATCTTGACGCCCCAGAGCTTCTCGAAGATGTCGCGTGTCGCGTCGTCGGAGATGTGGCGATAGCCGGGCAGTTCATGCGGGAACGAGCCCATGTCGCACGAACCTTGCACATTGTTCTGGCCGCGCAGCGGGTTCACGCCGACGCCGGCACGCCCGATATTGCCGGTGACCATGGAAAGGTTGGCGATCGCCATGACCGTCGTCGAGCCCTGGCTATGTTCGGTGACGCCGAGACCGTAGTAGATCGCGCCATTGCCGCCTGTCGCATAGAGACGCGCCGCACCACGCACCAGATCGGCCGGAACGCCGGTGAACTTCTGCGAGGCTTCCGGGCTGTGATGCGGCTCGGCAACGAAGCTTGCCCAGTCCTCGAACTCGGACCAGTCGCAACGCTCGCGGATGAAGGCCTCGTTGAACAAGCCCTCAGTCACGATCACATGCGCAAGCGACGTCAGGATCGCGACGTTCGTGCCGGGCTTCAGCGGCAGATGATAGGACGCCTCGACATGCGGCGAGCGCACGATATCGGTGCGGCGCGGATCGATGACGATGAGCTTGGCGCCTTGCCGCAGCCGCTTTTTCAAGCGTGAGGCGAAGACCGGATGCCCGTCGGTCGGATTGGCGCCGATAATGACGACGACATCGCTCTGCTCGATGCTATCGAAGTTCTGGGTGCCCGCCGAGGTGCCGAAGGCCTGGCCGAGACCATAGCCGGTCGGCGAATGGCAGACGCGGGCGCAGGTATCGACGTTGTTGTTGCGGAAGCCGGCGCGCACCAGCTTCTGCACGAGATAGGTTTCCTCATTCGTGCAACGCGACGAGGTGATGCCGCCGACGGAATCGCGGCCATATTGATACTGGAGGCGGCGAAACTCGGAGGCAACATGCGCGAAGGCCTCGTCCCAGGTGACCTCGCGCCATGGATCGGTGATCTTGTCGCGGATCATCGGATTGAGAATGCGATCCTTGTGGCTGGAATAGCCATAGGCGAAGCGACCTTTGACGCAGGAGTGACCGCGGTTTGCCTGCCCGTCCTTCCACGGCACCATGCGCACCAGTTCTTCACCGCGCATCTCGGCCTTGAAGGAGCAGCCGACGCCACAATAAGCGCAGGTGGTGACGACGGAATGCTCCGGCTGGCCGATCTCGATCACCGACTTCTCTGTCAGCGTCGCCGTCGGGCAGGCCTGGACGCAGGCGCCGCAAGAAACGCATTCCGACGACACGAAATCCTCATGCATGCCGGCCGAAACACGGGAATCGAAACCCCGGCCTTCGATGGTCAGCGCAAAGGTGCCCTGCACCTCCTCGCAGGCGCGCACACAGCGCGAGCAGACGATGCACTTCGCCGGATCGAAGGTGAAATAGGGATTGGATTCGTCCTTCGGCGCCCACTTGAGATTGAGATCGCCGTTGTTGCGCGCAGTGACGTGATTGTCGCCATCATAGCCGTAGCGCACGTCGCGAAGACCGACCGCGCCCGCCATGTCCTGCAACTCGCAATCGCCATTGGCCGCACAGGTCAGACAGTCGAGCGGGTGATCGGAGATGTAGAGCTCCATCACCCCACGGCGGACATCCTTCAGTCGGTTGGTTTGCGTCGAGACCACCATATCAGGCGCAACCGGCGTCGTGCAGGAGGCCGGCATGCCGGCGCGCCCCTGCACTTCCACCAGACAGAGCCGGCAGGAGCCGAAGGCTTCCATCATGTCGGTGGCGCAGAGCTTCGGGATCTCGATGCCGGCATCCATCGACGCGCGCATGATGGAGGTCCCCTCGGGCACCGTCACCTGATTGCCGTCGATGGTGAGCGTCACCATGGTTTCGGAGGTCGAGGCCGGCGTGCCGTAGTCGGTTTCGTGGACGAGAGGCATAGTCTTACTCCGCCGCTTCGATGAGAGGTGTGGGAACGAAGTCTTCCGGGAAATGTGTCATGGCGCTCATGACGGGATAGGGCGTAAAACCCCCGAGCGCGCAGAGCGACCCGTATTTCATGGTGTTGCAGAGATCGGCGAGCAGCACACGGTTCTTCTCCGGCTCGATGCCACGCGCGATCTTGTCCGCCGTCTCGACACCGCGCGTCGAGCCGATGCGGCAGGGCGTGCACTTGCCGCAGCTTTCGACGGCACAGAACTCCATCGCGAACCGGGCCTGTTTCAGCATGTCGGCCGTATCGTCGAAGACGACGATGCCGGCGTGACCGATCAATCCATCCTTGGCCGCGAAGGCTTCATAGTCGAACGGCGTGTCGAACAAGGAGCGTGGGAAATATGCGCCGAGCGGACCGCCGACCTGGACCGCCTTCACCGGCCGTCCGGATGCGGTTCCGCCAGCGATGTGATCGACCAATTCGCCAAGCGAGATGCCGAAGGCCGTCTCGAAGAGACCGCCATGCTTCACGTTCCCGGCGATCTGGATCGGGATGGTCCCGCGCGACCGCCCCATGCCGAAATCGCGATAATAGGCCGATCCCTTGTCCATGATCACGGGCACGGATGCGAGCGAAATGACGTTGTTGATGACGGTCGGGCAGTCGAAGAGACCCTTGTGCGCCGGCAGCGGCGGCTTGGCGCGCACGATACCACGCTCGCCCTCGAGGCTGTTCAGCAGCGCCGTCTCCTCGCCGCAGACATAGGCGCCGGCGCCGGTGCGGACCTCCATATCGAAGGCCTTGCCGGAGCCGAGAACCGAGGTGCCGAGAATTCCGGCGCTGCGGGCAATGTCGATCGCCCGGCTCATCGCCGCGATCGCATGCGGATATTCCGAGCGGGTGTAGACGAAGCCCTTGGCCGCGCCGGTCGCAAGGCCTGCGATTGCCATGCCTTCGATCAGCACGAAGGGGTCGCCTTCCATGATCATCCGGTCCGCGAAAGTGCCGCTGTCGCCTTCGTCGGCGTTGCAGACGATATATTTACGCTCGCCCGGAGCATCGAGAACCGTCTTCCACTTGATGCCTGTCGGGAAGCCCGCACCGCCGCGCCCGCGCAAGCCGGAATCGGTGACCTGTTTGACGATGTCTGCGGGCAACATCGAAATCGCCCGGCGCAGGCCGGCAAGACCGCCATGGGCTTCATAGTCATCCAGAGAAAGGGGATCGGTGATGCCGCAGCGCGCGAAGGTAAGGCGCGTCTGACGCTTGAGGAATGGCAGCTCCTCCACCTCGCCAAGACAGAGGGCGTGGTCGCCGCCGGATATCAATCCGGCATCGAAGAGCGAAGCGACGTCCTTCGCCTTGATCGGCCCGTAGCCAATGCGCTTGCCGGCGACTTCGACTTCAATCAGCGGCTCCAGCCAGTGCATGCCGCGTGAGCCGTTGCGCACAATCTTGGCGTCGAGACCGCGAGCCGCAATCTGCTCGGAGATTGCCTTTGCAACGCGCTCGCCACCCAGTGCCAGCGCGGCAGCATCACGGGGAACATAGATCCGGACGGTCATCGACGTGCCTCCGAAATCAGCGCCTCGAGATCCGCGGCATCCAGCCGGCCATGAACCTCGTCATCCATCATTGCGGATGGCGAGCACGAACAGAGACCGAGACAGAAGACGGGTTCGAGGGTAATCGCCCCATCCGGCGTGGTACCGTGCCAATCCACGCCGAGCAGCGCCTTGACGCGCTCGGCCAGCGCATCGCCACCCATCGACTGACAGGCCTCGGCGCGACAGAGCTTCAGCACGTGCCGGCCAGCCGGATGATCGCGATAGTCGTGATAGAAGGTGACGACGCCATGCACTTCGGCGCGCGAAAGATTGAGCTCCTTCGCGATAATAGGCAGGGCTTCCTGCGGCACATAGCCGAATTCATCCTGAATCTCGTGGAGGATCGGCAGCAACGGACCTTCGAGATGTTTGAGATGATCGATGATCGCGTAAGTGCGCGTCGCGATATCGCCTTCGGCGACATGAATATTCATCAGCAGCCCTCCCACGGCCTGCAAATTGCGCGTCGCGGCCTCGGGCAGGCGGGCTTTCTTTAGAACCCTATGGCCGACAGAACCGCTCGCGTTCGTTCATTATAGAACTTTCTCAGGGATGGACGAAGCGATCAATAACGCTGTTCCGTCAAACGATAGAAGTTTTCTATCAAGATTCCGGGTCTTCGGCGAGAATCCGGGCTTCATGCAGCAGGGCAGAGACCAGCGGCGTAAATGGCTCACGATGCGTCGCGACCAGACCAACAAGGTGGTGTGCTTTCGGCTCGACGATGGGGATCATCCGGATCTCGGCGGGAAAGCCGAAGGATTTCGCAACATTACGTGGCATGATGCTGGCCCAGCGTCCGGTTCGAACATGCGAGAACAACACGATCATCGAATTCGATTCGAGCGTCGGATGCGCCGTCACGCCGGCTTCGGCCAAGTGGTGATTGATGATACGGCGGTTCTGCATGTCCGCCGTCAATAGACAAAGCCGAAGATTACCCACTTCCCTCCATGTGACGCTGTCACGATCGGACAGAGGGCTGCCGGCAGCGGTAATGAGGTTGTAGTGCTCAGCATAGAGCGGCACGCTGGTCACGCGTCCAAGCGGCTCGTTTTCGAGGTAGGTGATCCCGGCATCGACCTCGAGATTCTCCAACATGCTGAGCACCTGCAGCGAATTGCGCGAGACGATGGAAAAGGTCACATCCGGATGCCGCTCCTGAAATGGCGTTGTGATGCGCGGCAGCATGGCGAGTGCAGTCGGGATCACAGCGATCCTGATATGTCCGGACAGGCCCTTGCGAGCCGCCCGCATCTCTTCGCGCATGGTGCGGGCGTCGCCAACAATGCGCCGCGCCCATTCGAGCACGCGCTGACCCTCGGGCGTCAGCCCCTGGAAACGCGAGCCGCGCTGCACCAGCATGACGCCGAGCTGATCCTCGAGCTGGCGAATGGCAGCCGACAGCGTTGGCTGCGAGATACCGCATTCCTCCGCAGCGCGGCCGAAATGCTTCTCATTGGCAAGCGCGATGAAATATTCCAACTTATCGATCATTCGGCCTCTCTGCCGAACTGCGGCAAGCCGTCATCTTCACGTCAGAGAAAGCGGTTCGCAAGGCCGATTGTCAGTTGTCCTGCGTCCCCGGAAACATCGCGAACAGAAAATGCCGCAGCGAGGTCGTGTCCGGATGAGCGACGCTGTCATAGATGAGGCGTCCGTCGCGACGACCGGAGACCAGCCCATCCAGTCTAAGACGCGCCAACTGCTGCGACACCATGGCCTGCTGAATGCCAAGGCTTTCCTCCAGCTGGCCCACCGTCTTTTCTCCCTCCGTGAGGAGGCAGAGAATGATCAATCGCGTGTGATGGGAGAGTGCCTTGAGAAAGTCGCTCGCGTCGCGCGCGCTCGCAGAAAGCTTCTGCAGATCCCGATCGGCCATGCCCGACTTCGGTGTAGGCAATGGCATTTGCATCGGTTGCATAAACAATAGTATGAAACGAAACCATAACATATTCGCAGCAGCCAGCGGTTTGGACCTGTCAAAATGCCCAAAAAAGTCCCCCGCTCAGCAGATGAGCTGGCCGCCGTTGATCTCGAGCACCTGGCCGGTGATGTAGCCGGAGAGGGAAGGTGCCGAAAGGAAGAGGTACGCAGGTGCGCAGTCCTCCGAGGTTCCCAGTCGCTGCAGGGGAATGGTCTTGCGGGTCTGCTCCAGCTTATCCGGCGACGAGTACCGCTGGTGAAAGTCAGTTTCGATCGTTCCAGGCGACACGCAGTTGACGCGAATGCCGTCGGGCGCGAGCTCCCTTGCCAGCGCTTTGGAATAGGTTGCGACAAATGCCTTCGACGCCGAATAGATTGCCGAACCGGGGCTGCCGCCCGTCAGCGCAGAAATCGAGACGGTGTTGACGATCGCCGCCTCCTGCGATGCGCGCAGCGCCGGGAGAAGCGCGCGCGTCACCTCGACGACCGAGGTCTGGTTCAGCCGCACAATCGTTTGATACTGCTCGTCGCTCAGGTCCCCTGCCGGAAAGCGGCCGACCATGGTTCCGGCATTGTTGATGAGCACATGGATCCGGTCGAATGTTGCAAGTGCCTTCTCCGCAAATCCGCTGGTGCCGCCCGGCGTTGAAAAGTCGGCGGCAACGAGAAACGCCCGGCGGTCCGCTTCCGCTGTCAGCAGGAAATCAGGCAAATCGCGGTCGGCGCCGCGGCCGAGATGCACCAGCACTCTCGCCCCACAATCGAGAAATTGCCGCGCCACCTCTAGGCCGATACCTCTCCCCCCGCCAGTCACGACCACGTTGCGGTTTTCGAACAGCTTGGGGTGAAACATCCAGTCCTCCACGGCGTGATTGAGCCGCTTGCGGCTCCTGCGTTGTTGTGATGCAGCGAAGGGAACGTTGCCTAGTCATCGGTTTCCAGCAGACGCGGACCCGGCCCATCCTTTGCCAGCCGATCATAGGGATTGCGCAGCGGGCAGCTTTCAACCGAAAGGCAACCACAGCCGATGCAATCCGTCAACCGGTCACGCAGGGCGACGAGGCGATTGATGCGGGCATCGAGGTCCTCCTTCCAAAGTAGCGACAGCCGCTGCCAATCCGTAGCGGTCGGCGTGCGGCCCTGCGGCAGCGTATCGAAAGCAGCCTGGATCTCCGCCAAGGGAATCCCGACACGCTGCGCGACCTTGATGATACCGAGACGCCGGAGCACATCGCGGCCGAAGCGGCGCTGATTGCCACGCGAGCGGATGCTGGAAATGAGGCCTTTCGCTTCGTAGAAATGCAGCGCAGAGACGGCAAGCCCGCTGCGTTCGGCGACTTCGCCGACTGTGAGCAGTTTCCTGAAGGGATTGGTGAAGCCTTCTTCCACGGCGCAGACCTCAAGTTTGCTTGAGGTAGTCTAGTCGCGCGCTTCGCGGGTGTCCACTTGCCATTCGTTCTCGCAGCGACCGAGACCGTGAGAACACACAAAAAAGCGGCCAAAAGGCCGCTTTCAAGATGCGAAAGTTTAGCGTGGATCAATCCGGGTTGATCACACCCTGCAGGTGCGTCAGTTCCATGATGTAGTGTTCCAGACGCGACTTGTGCTCGTGATGCACAGCGTCCTCGATTTCTCTCTTCGCCGCTTCGATGCGAAGCGTCATTTCGTCCTTCGAGAGATCCTGAACGATGACCGCGGACTCGGCCAACAGCGTGCATCCGGTCGGCAAAATGTCGGCAAACCCGCCAAAAACCACGTAATCCTGCTTCGAACCGTTGGCCGAACGAACGCTGACGATGCCAGGCTTGATCGTCGTCATCGTCGGGGCGTGGTTTGCCATAACGGTCATCTCGCCGTCGGTTGCCGGAATGACAACTTCTGTCACCATCTCCGAAAGGAGCAGGCGCTCGGGAGATACGAGTTCAAAATTGAAATTGTCAGCCATCAGTGACTTACCTTCTCGGCGGCTTCTGTATCTTGCAAATTGGTCCCGCAGAACGGGCAGTGCGCTATCGCCTGATCGAGATACCCAAGACCTTCCTCGGTCTGGATCAGTCCCACCACCATCATCAGCTTGCCATCGTCCGATCTATAGATCGTCGGCGCTGCCGGAGCTGGAAGCTCTGCTGCGACTTCCCGAAGGGCGTCGCAGCAGAAGATCTCGTTGAGAGCGTCGCTCATCAGGCAGCTGCGGACAGCTTCTTGGCCTTCTCGATGGCTTCGTCGATCGAGCCGACCATGTAGAAGGCAGCTTCCGGCAGGTGGTCGTATTCGCCGTTGACCAGGCCCTTGAAGCCCTTGATCGTGTCTTCGAGCGCGACGAGCTTGCCCGGCGAACCGGTGAAGACTTCAGCGACGAAGAACGGCTGCGATAGGAAGCGCTCGATCTTACGGGCGCGGGCAACGGCCAGCTTGTCCTCTTCGGACAGTTCGTCCATGCCAAGGATGGCGATGATGTCCTGCAGGGACTTGTAGCGCTGCAGCGTCGACTGAACCTTACGAGCCACTTCGTAGTGCTCTTCGCCGACAACGATCGGGTCGAGCATGCGCGACGTGGAGTCGAGCGGGTCGACGGCCGGGTAGATACCCTTTTCAGCGATCGAGCGCGACAGAACGGTCGTTGCGTCCAGGTGGGCGAACGAGGTTGCCGGAGCCGGGTCGGTCAAGTCGTCGGCAGGAACGTAAATCGCCTGAACCGAGGTGATCGAACCGGTCGTCGTGGTCGTGATGCGCTCCTGCATCTGGCCCATGTCCGTGGCGAGCGTCGGCTGATAGCCGACGGCCGAAGGAATACGGCCGAGCAGTGCCGACACTTCGGAACCTGCCTGCGTGAAGCGGAAGATGTTGTCGACGAAGAACAGAACGTCCTGGCCCTGGTCGCGGAAGTTTTCGGCAACCGTCAGACCGGTCAGAGCGACGCGAGCGCGCGCACCCGGCGGTTCGTTCATCTGGCCATAAACGAGCGCAGCCTTGGAGCCTTCGCCACCGCCGTGCTTGTTGACGCCGGATTCGATCATTTCGTGGTAAAGGTCGTTGCCTTCGCGGGTACGTTCACCCACGCCAGCGAAAACCGAGTAACCACCGTGCGCCTTGGCGACGTTGTTGATCAGTTCCATGATGAGAACGGTCTTGCCGACGCCTGCACCGCCGAAGAGGCCGATCTTGCCGCCCTTGGCGTAAGGAGCGAGAAGATCGACGACCTTGATGCCGGTGACGAGGATCTGTGCTTCCGTGGACTGATCGACGTAGGCAGGTGCATCCTGGTGGATGGCGCGCTTCGAGGCGGTCACCAGCGGACCTGCTTCGTCAACCGGTTCGCCGATGACGTTCATGATACGGCCAAGCGTTTCCGGACCAACCGGAACGGCGATCGGAGCACCGGTGTCAGAAACGGACTGACCGCGAACCAGACCTTCGGTCGAGTCCATGGCGATCGTGCGAACGACGTTCTCGCCGAGGTGCTGCGCAACTTCGAGAACCAGGCGGTTGCCGCCGTTGGTCGTCTCAAGCGCGTTCAAAATCGCCGGCAGTTCGCCTTCGAAAGCAACGTCCACGACGGCGCCGATAACCTGCGTGACCTTGCCGGCAGAGCCTGCCGCAGTCTTCTTGGGGGTAGCTGCCTTAGCCATCTTCTTACCCTCTTTCCCTAACCTCAGAGCGCTTCCGCGCCCGAAATGATTTCAATGAGTTCCTTGGTGATCTGAGCCTGACGCTGACGGTTGTAGTTGAGCGTCAGCTTGTTGATCATTTCACCAGCGTTGCGCGTTGCATTGTCCATCGCGCTCATCTTGGCGCCCATTTCGCCGGCGACGTTCTCAAGGAGCGCGCGGAAAATCTGGACGGAGATGTTGCGCGGGATCAGATCCTCGAGGATCGATGCCGGATCCGGCTCGTATTCGTAGACTGCGCCGGCGTGCGCCGCATCTTCGACAACGGCCGTAGGAGCCGATGCCGGGATGAGCTGCTGTGCCGTCGGAACCTGCGAAATCACCGACTTGAATTCGGAGTAGAACAACGTGCAGACGTCGAACTCGTCGGCCTCGAACATCTCGATGACGCGCTTGCCGATCTGGTCGGCATTCTCGAAACCGACCTTCTTCACCTCACGCAATTCCTTGCGCTCGACGATGAGCGAAGCGAATTCACGGCGCAGAACGTCGTAACCCTTCTTGCCGACGGTAAAGATCTTAACCGTCTTGCCTTCGGCGAGAAGCTTGCGAGCGTGATCGCGCGCAAAGCGCGAGATCTGCGAATTGAAGCCGCCGCACAGGCCGCGTTCGGCAGTGCAGACGACCAGCAGGTGAACCTGGTCCTTGCCGCTGCCCGTCATCAGAGCCGGCGCACCGTCCGCCTCCGTCATCGCACCTGCAATGTTTGCCAGAACGGCACCCATGCGCTGCGAGTACGGACGGGCGGCCTCGGCCGCCTCCTGGGCACGCCGAAGCTTCGCCGCGGCGACCATCTTCATCGCCTTGGTGATCTTCTGCGTCGCCTTGACGGAGGCGATCCGGTTTTTCAGATCCTTAAGTGAAGGCATCCGTTATCCGTCCTTTGGGTCCGATTAGGCGAAGGACTTCGCGAAGCTATCGATGGCAGCCGTGAGCTTGCCCTTCGTATCGTCGCTGATTGCCTTGTCCGTACGGATCGTGTCGAGGATAGCCGAGCCTTCCGAACGAAGGTACGACAGCAGGCCCTGTTCGAACTTGCCGACCTGCGCGACTGGGATCTTGTCGAGGTAGCCGTTGACGCCGGCGAAGATCACCGCAACCTGCTCTTCCGTCTTCAGCGGCGAGAACTGCGGCTGCTTCAGGAGTTCGGTGAGGCGTGCGCCGCGGTTCAGCAGGCGCTGCGTCGAGGCGTCGAGGTCGGAACCGAACTGAGCGAAGGCGGCCATTTCGCGATACTGTGCGAGTTCGCCCTTGATCGAGCCGGCGACCTGCTTCATCGCCTTGACCTGCGCGGCGGAGCCGACGCGTGAAACCGACAGACCGACGTTAACGGCCGGACGGATACCCTGATAGAACAGGTCGGTTTCGAGGAAGATCTGGCCGTCGGTGATCGAGATCACGTTGGTCGGAATGAAGGCCGAAACGTCGTTGCCCTGGGTTTCGATGACAGGCAGAGCCGTCAGGGAGCCAGCGCCCTTTTCGTCGGAGAGCTTTGCAGCGCGCTCGAGGAGACGCGAGTGCAGGTAGAAAACGTCGCCCGGATAAGCTTCGCGGCCCGGCGGGCGGCGCAGCAGGAGCGACATCTGGCGATAAGCAACAGCCTGCTTGGACAGGTCGTCGTAACCGATCAGCGCGTGCTGACCGTTGTCACGGAAGTATTCGCCCATCGTGCAGCCGGCGAACGGCGCCAGGTACTGCATCGGAGCCGGATCGGAAGCCGTTGCGGCAACGACGATCGAGTACTTCATTGCGCCGCGTTCTTCGAGAACCTTGACGAACTGGGCAACGGTCGAACGCTTCTGGCCGATAGCGACGTAGACGCAGAACAGCTTCTCGCTGTCCGGGCCGTTGTCGTGGATCGCCTTCTGGTTCAGGATCGCGTCGAGAATGATCGCGGTCTTGCCGGTCTGGCGGTCACCGATGACAAGCTCGCGCTGGCCGCGGCCGACCGGGATGAGTGCGTCGATAGCCTTGAGGCCGGTCGACATCGGCTCATGAACCGACTTACGCGGAATGATGCCTGGAGCCTTGACGTCGACGCGCGCGCGGCGGGTCGAATTGATCGGGCCCTTGCCGTCGATCGGATTGCCGAGAGCATCGACAACGCGGCCGAGCAGCTCCGGACCAACCGGAACGTCAACGATGGCGCCGGTCCGCTTGACGGTGTCGCCTTCCTTGATGTCGCGGTCCGAACCGAAAATAACAACACCGACGTTGTCCGATTCCAGGTTCAGCGCCATGCCACGGATGCCACCGGGGAACTCGACCATTTCGCCTGCCTGAACATTGTCCAGACCGTAAACGCGAGCGATACCGTCACCGACGGAGAGAACCTGACCGACTTCCGAGACTTCTGCCTCTTTGCCGAAGTTTTTGATCTGGTCTTTGAGAATTGCGGAAATTTCCGCAGCGCGGATATCCATCAGCCGACCTCTTTCAATGCAAGCTTAAGGGTAGAGAGTTTCGTACGAAGAGACGTATCAATCTGACGGGACCCGACCTTCACGATCAGACCACCAAGAATTGACGGATCAACCGTGACGGCAATCGCCACGTCTTTGCCGGTGACGCCCTTGAGCGCCGCCTTCAATTCGGTTTCCTGCGCTGCATCAAGCGCATGGGCCGAGGTGACCTCGGCAGTAATTTCGCCACGCTGGTTTGCAGCAATGATGCGGAAGGCCTTGATCATGCCCGGGAGGGCAAAGAGGCGGCGGTTACGCGCCACGACCTTCAGAAAGTTCGCGAAGAAGCCGCTGATTCCAGCCTTCTCGCTGATGGCAACAATCGCCTTGAGCTGGTCGTCGGCCGAGAAAACAGGGCTCGAAACCAAACGCTTCAGGTCGTCGCTCTCGTCGAGCATCGCCTGGAACTGGTTGAGGTCCTTGGTGACGCTTTCGACGGCGCCCTGCTCGAGCGCCAACTCGAACAGCGACGAGGCATAGCGCTCTGCAACACCAGAAGTAAGCTGGGATGTGTCTGCCACTGGCCCAAATTTCCCTGATTTCAACTCAAGAATCCGGTCCCCGGCGGGCGCCTGACCTAGGATCTTGAATTCGTTATGATTTCCCCCAGAAATCGCAAGAGAAGCCTCTTGCTTCTTCCGAAATTCGGGGTCCGTCTAACATAGGATGTTCGGACTCGCAACACGCGTAACGCCCGAATACGGCTTTCGTATCGATTTCTAACGCAAAAATGCTCAAAGCCCGGCAACCAAGAGCTCAATGCGAGAAATATCCACTCAACTCAAGCGGAAAAGAAACCGAAAACATAGGCGAGCGGAAGAGCCGCCAGAACGATCTGCACAACCAGAAGTAAATAGTTGAGAATCGTGCTCCCCTTATCTGAAAGGAGCGAGATGATGCGCGCAAATGCGGCCATGGCGAAGGAGACGCCGAGAGCCATGTAGATCCAGTCCTGCGCCAGCATGATGGCCGAGAGACCGAAACCGAGATAGAAACCGCCGACGGAGCGTTGCTCGGCATAGCCGTCGCGCCGACCCTCGCGTGGCATCACGCCGACCAACCGCATCGCATAGCCCGGCGCAAACATGATGATGAAGCCCGTCAACGCGGTGAATGCGGCTGCTGCGAAAGCGAGCTGTTCGCCCAGCTCCGTTGGAAAATAAAAGTCCATGACCGACCCCGAATCCCCTGTTTCGCCGTCCTTATGCCATGATTGCCCGCCTGGGCAAAAGCCCGTAGGGCAGCGATCTACAGGAAGCTTTGCGGGTCCACGTCGAGCTGCACATGCACCGACCCGCGCTCCTTTGGCGCTTGCGCAAGCATGGCCCTGAGAAATGCCTGCATGTCGGAGTTTCGCCGGCCATGCACGAGAAGCCGGAAGCGATAGCGGCCTCGCACCAACGCAAGCGGTGCTTCCGCAGGTCCGAGCACGGAGATGCCGGAGACAACCGGTGCGGCGTTTCTCATGCCGCGGGCATGGTTTTCCGCATCGTGGCGCGTTTCCGCCGAGACGATGATCGACGCCAGCCGTCCGAATGGCGGCAGGATCGCCCGTTCGCGCTCGGCAATCTCGCGTTCGTAGAAGGCACTCGCATCGCCCGACACGATCGCCTGCATGACGGGATGTTGCGGCTGGTAGGTCTGCAACAGGCCGTGGCTCTTCAGACCGGTACGGCCGGCGCGGCCCGTCACCTGCGATAGAAGCTGAAAGGTCCGTTCGGCGGCGCGCGGATCGCCATTGGCAAGCCCGAGATCGGCATCGACGATGCCGACCAGCGTCATCAGCGGGAAGTTATGCCCCTTTGCGACGAGCTGCGTACCGATGACGATATCGGCCTCCCCTTTCGCAATGGCCTCGAGCTCGAGCCGCAACCGCTTGACGCCGCCCATGATGTCGGACGAGAGCACGATCGTTCGCGCCTCGGGGAAATGGCGCTCCACTTCTTCAGCGATGCGCTCAACACCGGGCCCGCAGGCAACGAGATGATCGAGGGTGCCGCATTCCGGGCAGGCTTCCGGCGTGCGTTCGGCATGACCGCACTGATGACACTGCAACTGTCTTTTGAACCGGTGCTCGACGAGCCAGCTGGAGCATTGCGCGCACTGGAAGCGATGTCCGCAGACGCGGCAGAGCGTCAGCGGCGCATAACCCCGACGGTTGAGGAAGAGAAGCGCCTGCTGCTCTTTCTCGATCGTCTTGCCGATCGCGCGGATCAGGACCGGCGACAGGAAGCCGCCGCGCTCAGGCGCATGACGGCGCATGTCGATGAGGTGTAGATCGGGTAGCGCCGCGTCGCCGAAGCGGGTCGGCATGTGAATGGTCCTGTAACGCCCGCTCTGCCCATTGACCTGGCTTTCGACCGAGGGCGTGGCGGAGACGAGAACCACTGGAAAATCACCGATCCGTGCGCGCACGACGGCCATGTCGCGCGCATTGTAATAGACCCTATCTTCCTGTTTGTAGGCAGGATCATGCTCTTCATCGACAATGATAAGGCCTAAATCCTCGAACGGCAGAAACAGGGCCGAGCGAGCACCGGCAACGACGCGCACCTCGCCCGTGACCGCCTGACGCCAGACCTTCTCGCGGGTGCGCGGCGCCAGGTCGGAGTGCCATTCGGCGGGCTTTGCGCCGAAGCGATCCTGAAAGCGCTCCAGAAAGCTCGCCGTCAGCGCGATCTCCGGCAGGAGGATTAGCACCTGCTTGCCGCGCTTCAGCGTTTCCGCGATCGCTTCGAAATAGACTTCCGTCTTTCCCGAACCGGTGACGCCATCGATCAGCGATACGGCAAACTCACCCTTTCGAACCTCGGACAGGATCTCGTCTGCCGCCTCCCTTTGCGGGCCTTCGAGCCGCGCGGCCGTGAAGTCGGGATCGGGTTTGGCAACCACCGGCGGCGGCGGCAGGAATACGGTTTCGAAAATGCCCTGACTTACCAGACCGTCGACGACGCTTGTCGATACGCCGGCGGCATGGGCAAGCCCGCTTCGCGTCCAGGAAAGGCCATCACCGGCAATATCGAGCACACGGGCGCGCGCTGGCGTCATCCGCTCCGTTTCGCCGCCGACGAAGCGCAGGCCCTCAACCATCGGCTCCGGCTCGAAGGCATTTGGCGCCCGCAGCGCCATACGCGCCACGAGACCGGGCGGCGAGAGCGTATAGCTCGCCACCCAATCGATGAAGTCGCGCATCTCCTTCGTAAGCGGCGGGCAATCGAAGACATGGCTGATCGGCCTCAGCTTCTTCGGATCGACCCCGTCCTCGTCGCCATCCCAGACGACACCGATCACCTGCCTCGGGCCGAGCGGCACCCGCACGACCGAGCCCGGCTCGACGGCCATTCCCTCGGGCACGGTATAGGAATAAGGCTTCGGCGCAGGCATGGGAACGAGAACAGGCGCCGTGCGGTTGGCCGGCGGCGTCTTAAACAGCGTTCCAAAGAGATCGGACGAATCTGTGCTCATCGGGCGAGACCATGCCCGGATCGGCGTAAAAAGAAAACCTGGAAGACCCTCCGCACCGACTTACTCGTCCTCGTCGATGACGCCGGTGAGCCGCATGCCCTCGATCCAGGTGGCGCCGTCCTGCCGCACGACATGGCGTGCGCGTGCACCGCACCGCTCGCGCACGGCCGCCGCCAACGGTTCGGAATGGGTGACGATCCAGATCTGGCTGCTTTGCGCCGCGTCCGCGATCATGTCGGCCAGCGGCGGCAGCATATCCGGATGCAGGCTTGCCTCCGGTTCGTTCAGCGCAATCAGCGGCGGCAGACGATAGGACATCAGCGCCGCGGCTAGGCCGAGGAAACGAACCTGTCCGTCCGACAGTTCGCGCGGCTGAAACACCCGGTTCGGAAACTCCGGGAAGGAAAGGCCGAACTGCGCCGTCTCTTCAGGCAGCGGCACGACGAGCCGCGCACCGCCGAGGGCCGCGACGATCGCCCGATCGAGGTCGACAGTGTCCTCGCGCGTATGGACCAGCGTTGCAAAGACCGCGGCGATATTGTTACCGTCCTCGTCCAACAGCGGCGCCGTCACGGCAAGGCAGGGCGCGCGCAGCTGTGAGAGCCGATCCGTCCGGAAACCGTGAAAGAAACGCCACCCATCGATCGCGCGGCGAAACGTTCCAATCTCGGGATAGTGCCCTGCATCGCCAAGAAGCGCGATTGCCGTTTCCGAGGGCAGCGCCTGCTCCGGGTAATCTTGCATCCGGCCATTCGGCCCCCGAACGGCGATGGCGGGGCCAGCGCGCTTCATCATCGTCACCGGTCGCAAACCGGCCTCGACGCGATAGCGGAAGGTGATCGCCCTTTCCTCGTCCAGAAGCTCGGTTTCCAGGCGGATCCGGAACGACCTCTCACCGTCCCGGCGCGGACCGGACCACAGCGCCGAGAACATCCCGCCTTCGGCCGCGATCTCATGGGCCAGCCGCCCGCGCGTTGCCGCCTGAATGAGCTGCAGCGCCCGGTAGAGATTGGATTTCCCGACCCCGTTCTCGCCGATGAAGAGGTTGATGCCCGACAGATCCATGCGGATCGATCGCAGGGATCGGTAGTTCTGGGCAAACATCGAACGGAGCAGCATGGCTCGCTTTAGCCGATCGGATCAGGGAATTGAATGGGCACTGGCCAGTTCCGGCTCCGCTGGCGGGACCAGCGGCACGAATTGCGCGTCGTCATCCATGTCGAGGGCGCGCACCGTATGGTCTTCCAATGCCTTGGTTACCTCGTTGATATCGCCCTCGAGATTTTCCACCGGGATCAGATTGCCGACCACGAAGTCGAAGCGGTCACCCCGCTTGTTCAAAAGCTCGTGAAAAACGGTCATGTCCCTGAGCTCCGTCGACCACTTTGCGAGCCAGTAGAAAAGGCCGGAATTCCGCGCCGTCATATGCACCGGCAGGATCGGGAGATTGTACTTGCGGGCAAGACCAACGGCGGAGGTTTTCCAGGGACGCTCGTTCAGCCGGCCATTCGCCCAATAGGCAATGCGCCCGGACGGAAAAAGCACAGTTGCCTTGCCTTCCCTGACCGCACGGTTGGTGATCTGCAGCGTCTCGCGGGTCTTGAGCTTGCTTTTATACTCCTCACGCCATTCGACCGGAATGATGACCTCGGCGAAGCGCGGATTGACGCGTATGGCATCGCGGTTGGCAAACACCATGATGTCGGGCCGCTTGCTCTTCAAGAGATCGAAGACGGCCACCCCGTCGGCAATGCCGGTCGGATGGTTGCTGACGAGGATGAAGCCGCCGGTATCAGGAACGCGTTCGCCATGCCTGACATTGATCTCGAGCTTCAACAGGTTGCTCATATACTCGAAGCACTGAAAGCCGGGCATGTTCGCGACGTCGTTGGCGAAGCTGATGGCCCTGTGGTAGCGCAGGAGCATGTGGAGAAAGGGCCGCATAATCGGCCAGAGCGGGTGCTTGACGATTCTCTGTCCGCGCTCGGCGATCAACGTGTCAACAATATGTCCCGGCTTGCCATGGGAGACGAGGGCAATCGCTTCCGCGAATTGTCCGAAAGCGGTCGTGGGATGGCGCCGTGGCATAAAAGATCCTGCGTCGTTGGGAAACCAGTTACGTCGATGAATATGATGGAACCATGACAACCACTTGGGCGGTATTAGCAATTCCATAACTATCGGTCCTTCAGAATTGGCAGCCGGATTGGCAAATTCAAGGGCCAGACACGTGAACGAACTCCTGATCATCGCCGACCCGCGCCTGATGGCGGAACGCACCGCCTGGCTCGACAGCCTGGCAAACGAGCGTCGCCTTTCGGAGCACACGCTGGATGCCTATGAGCGCGACACCCGCCAGTTCCTGTCCTTCCTGACCGGTCATCTCGGCGGTCCCGCGACGCTGAAAGATATTCACGCGCTGCGGCCTGCGGACTTCCGCGCATTTCTCGCGGCGCGCCGCAAGGAGGGATCGGGAGCGCGCTCGCTTGGCCGCAATCTTGCCGGGCTACGCTCACTGCTGCGTTACCTCGAAAAGAAGGGGCTGGTGAATGCCGCCGGCGCCGGTGCGATCCGCTCGCCAAAGCAACCGAAGTCGCTGCCGAAGCCACTTTCCGACAGGCAAGCCATCACAGTCGTCAGCAACGAGGCGCAACTGCACGAGGAACCCTGGATTGCGGCGCGCGATGCCGCCGTTTTTGCCTTGCTCTACGGCTGCGGCCTGCGCATTTCCGAAGCACTCGACCTGATACCTGATGATTTCAACCGCGGCGCGGCAACGCTGCGCATCACCGGCAAGGGCAACAAGACCCGCCTCGTGCCGCTGCTCACCGTGGTCTTCGAGGCGGTCGAGAAATATCGGTCTCTTTGTCCATACCATCTCGAAGGCGAGCAGCCTCTTTTTCGCGGCGCGCGCAGCGGCAAGCTGCAGGCGGCGATCATTCAGCGTACCATGCAGAAGATGCGAAGTGCCTTTGGGCTGCCGGAGACGGCGACGCCGCACGCCCTGCGACACTCCTTCGCGACCCACCTGCTGGCCGGCGGCGGCGATCTCAGAACCATCCAGGAACTCCTCGGCCATGCCAGTCTCTCGACCACCCAGGTCTACACAGGTGTGGATTCCTCACGTTTGCTTGAAGTTTACGACCGTGCCCATCCGCGGGCGTAATCTTTTGTTAACAGCTTCTCTTAAAGGAATATCCGCACGCCAAGCGTAGAGCTTAGCGATCCATAGTGACCGGAACACCATGATGACGATTTCCATCGGCCACCGCAGCCTGCACATCGCATCGCCGGGCAATCTCCTGCTCTGGCTGATCGCTGCATTTCATATGCTGCTTGCGGCAACGCTGATCGCAGTTCTGTTCTCAGTCTCGCCGGCAGCGGCTGCAGATGACGACGCCTGCACCGGCCGCAATATCCTGACCGATCTGAAGCAGAGCGACCCGGCGCGCTACGCCGAGGCGGTCAAGGAAGCGGACGCCGTGCCAAACGGCAAGGGCATTTTCTGGACGATCGAAAAGCCGGGGGTGAAACCATCCTGGTTGCTCGGCAGCATGCATGTCACCGATCCGCGTGTGCTGCAGCTTCCGCCACGCACGCAGGCAGCCCACGATGCTGCCGACACCATCGTGATCGAATCAGACGAGATCCTCGACGAGAAAAAGGCATCCGCCGCCCTATTGATGAAGCCCGAGCTGATGATGTTCACCGACGGGACGACGATTGAAAAGCTTCTATCCCACGAAGACTACATCCGCCTGGAAGAAGGACTGAAGCAGCGCGGAATCCCGCTTGCCGCGGTCTCGCGCATGCGCCCCTGGATGATATCGAGCGTCGTTGCCCTGCCCGGCTGCGAAATGGCCCGCAAGGCAAAGGGCGTACAGTTCCTCGACCAGAAGATTGCCGCCGACGCCGTTGCCGAGGGCAAGCAGGTCAAAGGCTTGGAAACGCTCGCCGAGCAGTTGCAGGCGATGGCCGAGCTGCCGACCGAATTCCACATGAAGTCGCTGATTGAAACGCTGGCTTTGGGATCGAAGATGAACGATGTCGTGGAAACGATGACCGATCTTTATCTCTCCGGCGATATCGGCATGACCATTCCGATGCTGAAGACCGTCTCGCCCGACGGCAAGGACGAGGACAGCGATTATGCCGCCTTCGAGCAGCGCATCATCCTCGACCGCAACAAGGTGATGGCCGAGCGAGCAGCCCCGATCCTTGCCAACGGCAACGTCTTCATGGCCGTCGGTGCGCTCCATCTTCCCGGCGAGGGCGGCGTCATCGAGCTGCTACGCAAGCAGGGTTTTACGCTGACGGCCGTGAACTAGCGCCCAATCGTCATCCGTCGAAGAACGTTGCTCTTCCAGTAGAATTGGTGGACGAGGGCCCCGGCAACATGCGCCGCGATCAAGGCCCACAGGATAACCTTCAGCACGTCGGCGTGCAGCGATCCCGCCGGATCGACCCCGAAGTAATAGGCGGCAATCCCGGTCACTGGCATCGCGAAGATGAACGCATACAGGCCGACATGGACGACCTTTGCCACAAGGCGGAAAATTGCCGGTTCCTGGCTGACCACCGGCGGCGCACCCTTTACGAGACGCAGACACACGCGAACGATCGCAAGTGCCAATATGGCGATGCCGGCATAGGCGTGAATATTGGCCGCCGAGACCTGGTCGGCGGACGCAATGGCGCCGCGACGCATCGCCCGATGCCATTCGTTCATACCATCAGGAAACAGCAGATTAAAGAAGATGAGCAGAGCCACCCCCCAGTGAAGCAGGCGCTGCGGCAGGCTGTAGGCATCGACAGGTGTGGACTGCATAGGCTTCCTCTGGAATGATTTTAGAATCATTCGAAAGTAAAACGGCCGCCTGTCCGGGAACAAGCGGCCGATCGCATATTGCCGAAATTTAATATTACATGTGGATCGGCTTGAAGAACGCGGAAAGAGCGGCTTCCTTCACCGCTTCCGACATGGTCGGGTGAGCATGGCAGGTGCGGCCAAGATCTTCTGCGGAACCGCCGAATTCCATGAGGACGGCAATCTCGTGGATCATCTCGCCGGCTCCGAAACCGACGATATGACCGCCCAGGACACGGTCGGTTTCCTTGTCGGAGAGGATCTTCACGAAACCGTCGGTCGCCAACATGGCGCGCGCGCGACCGTTCGCTGTGAAGGGGAACTTCCCCACCTTGTAGGCGATGCCTGCAGCTTTCAGCTCTTCCTCGGTCTTGCCGACGGAGGCGACTTCCGGCTGCGTGTAGACGACGCTCGGGATGACGTCATAGTTCACATGGCCATGCTGGCCGGCGAGGATTTCTGCCAGCGCAACGCCTTCGTCTTCGGCCTTGTGGGCCAGCATCGGCCCCTTCACCACGTCGCCGATCGCGTAGATGCCGGCAACGTTGGTGCGGAAGTGACCGTCGATTTCGACGCGGCCACGGTTATCGAGCTTTACGCCTGCTTCTTCCAGACCAAGGCCGGCCGTGTAAGGGGTGCGGCCGGTCGCGATCAGAACGACCTCGGCTTCGAGTGTCTGCGCATCGCCGCCCTTGATTGGCTCGAAGGTCACCTTGGCACCCTTGCCGCCCTTCTCGACGCCAGTCACCTTCGAGCTCAGGTTGATGGCGATGCCCTGCTTGACGAGCATCCGCTGGAATTGCTTGGAGACTTCGCCATCCATGCCGCCGAGAATCGTATCGAGATATTCGACGACGGTGACCTTGGCACCGAGACGCGACCAGACGGAGCCGAGCTCGAGGCCGATGACGCCACCGCCGACGACGATCATTGTCTCCGGCACCTTCTCGAGCGCGATCGCGCCCGTCGAGGAGATGATCACCTTCTCGTCGATATCCACCTTCACGCCCGGAATGCCGGCGACGTCGGAGCCGGTGGCGATGACGATGTTCTTGCCTTCGATTTCTTGCACCTTACCGTCTTCGCCGGCCACGGAAACCTTGCCTGCCGACACAATCTTGCCGGCGCCCTGGAAGGCATCGATCTTGTTCTTCTTGAAGAGGAAGGCAACGCCATCGACGTTCGACTTCACCGTCGCATCCTTGTGCGCCAGCATCTTTTCAAGGTTCAGCTTCGGCGCAGCGACTTCGATGCCGAGCGCGTCCATGCCGTGGCCAGCCTGATGGAACATTTCGGAGGCATGCAGCAGCGCCTTGGACGGGATGCAGCCGACGTTCAGGCAGGTGCCACCGAACGTTGCACGCTTTTCCACGACAGCGACCTTGAGGCCGAGCTGCGCGGCCTTGATGGCAGCGACGTAGCCGCCAGGGCCGGTTCCGATAACGATTACATCATAGGACATTATTCTTTTCCTTTTCGCTATTTGCTTAGTCAGCCGCGCGGGCGAGCGCGAGGCGGAAACCGAATCCGACCAATGCGGCGCCGGTGATGCGGTTGAACCATTTGCCGCTTGCGATGAAGCGGTCGCGAATGGGCTTGACGGTGAAGAAGGTGGAAACGCCCGCAAACCAGGCGACGAGCGCCGTTGCCATGCCGATCCCGTAGCTAAACTGGATGAGCGCCGGGGTGTCGTGATGCACCAGCGTCGAAAACAGCGACAGGAAGAACAGGACGGGTTTCGGATTGAGCGCATTGGTGATGAAGCCCATGCCGAGGCACTTGAGTGCCGAGATCGGCTTACGATCCTCATCGGAAATTTCGATCTCGTTCACCTTGAAGCCCGGCTCGCGGAACGACTTGATGCCGAGGTAGACGAGATAGGCGACGCCCGCCCACTTGATCATTGCAAACATCATCAGCGATTTTGAGACGATGAGGCCGAGACCTAGGATGGTGTAGCTGATGTGGAAGAGCAGCGAGAAGCCCATGCCGAGGCCGGTCATCATGGCAGCCCGGCGGCCATGCACGATGCTCTGACGCAGGATGACGGCGAAGTCGGCGCCCGGTACGACGATGAAGATCGAAAAGACGGCCATCAGGCCCAAAAATTCGAAGAAGTATTGCATGGCGATATGGTCTCCGCGTCCTAACGGCCGCCGCTTACATTGAGTATGGCGCCCGTTATATAGGAAGCCGTCGGCGAGAGAAGGTAGAGGACCGCATCGGCAATTTCCGCCGCCGTGCCGGGCCTCTGCATCGGGATGCTCGGCGCCAGGTCACGCGCGCGGTTCGGCAGGCCGCCGGATGCATGAATATCGGTATCGATGACGCCGGGACGGATGGCGTTCACACGCACGCCCTCGTTCGCCACTTCTCGAGACAGACCGATGGTGAAGGTATCGATGGCGGCCTTGGACGCGGCGTAGTCGACATATTGCGATGCCGAACCCAGAACCGCTGCCATCGACGACATGTTGACGATCGCCCCGCCCTTGCCGCCGTGCCTCGACGACATCCGCCGAACGGCTTCGGCCGCGCAGAGAATCGAGCCGGTCACGTTGATCCGCATCATCCGCTCAAGGCGCTCGACGCTCATCTCATCGACGCGCTGCTGCGCATCGACGATACCGGCGTTGTTGACCAGCCCATCGAGCCGCCCGAAATGCTTGTCGACCGCCTGGAACATCGAAACGATATCCTTCGCGCTGCCGACATCACCCTTGATCGCGATCGCGTCGCCGCCCACTGCCTTGACCTCCGAGGCGATCGCATCGGCAGCCGTACGGTTCGCGGCATAGTTCACCGCCACGTTCCAGCCCTGCCGGGCAGCGAGGCGGCAAACCGCAGCGCCGATACCCCGGCTGCCGCCGGTGACGAGAAGAACCGGTCGTTGTGTCATTTCGCGCACTCCTTGAATGCCAGGACATCCCACGGCGCAACCTTAGCCTTGTCGTTGCCCCAGATCTGCGATTGGCGGATCGCCGGACCGAGACCCGGCATAAAGACGCTGTCGGCCGCGACCGCCGCTTCCGGCTGAAGGTTGTCGATCTCGCCCTTGGCATTCGCGCCGTAGATCGTGCCCTGCCAGATCGTGCAGGCGTCCAGATCCGCGCCTGTCACGTCACCGCCGGGGCATTTGAACATCAGGATACCGACGGCACGCTCCGGATCGTCCGAGGGCATGACATAGCCATCGAGTTCGATCGAGGTCTTCAGCACTTTCAGCATGAACCTGTTGCTGGCAGCCGCCGCTTCCGAATTGATCGGCGTGAAACGCAGTTCGTAGGCGCCATCCCGGTCGGCATAGACGGCGCTCGCCTGCCTGCAGTTCGGAGCGCCGGCAGCGGCCGCTTGCAGCGCCAGCAAATACGCGAGCGACGCCCCGACCCTGCCCATGGCAAGGAGAGGTATCATGGTCATACGCCCTGTGGAGATTGCCAGCGACATCGCGCGCCCCGCTGAGGTGGAAAGGGCCGCTCACGCGGCCCAGTCGATTGCTTAGAGATCGAGAACCAGGCGCTCCGGATCTTCCAGGCTTTCCTTGACGCGGACGAGGAAGGTCACGGCTTCCTTGCCGTCGACGATGCGATGGTCGTAGGAGAGCGCGAGATACATCATCGGACGGATGACGATCTGGCCGCCGACGACGACGGGACGGTCCTGGATCTTGTGCATGCCGAGGATACCGGACTGCGGAGCGTTGAGGATCGGCGAGGACATCAGCGAACCGTATACACCGCCGTTGGTGATGGTGAAGGTGCCGCCCTGCATGTCTGCCATTGACAGCGAACCGTCGCGAGCAGCCTTTGCCAGACGCGCAAGTTCCTTTTCGACTTCGGCGATCGACATCTGGTCGGCGTCGCGGATAACAGGGACGACGAGACCCTTGTCCGTGCCGACGGCCATGCCGATGTGGCAGAAGTTCTTGTAGATGATGTCAGTGCCGTCAATCTCGGCGTTGACAGCCGGAAGTTCCTTCAGCGCGTGGGTGATGGCCTTGGTGAAGAAGCCCATGAAGCCGAGCTTCACGCCATGCTTCTTTTCGAAGACGTCCTTGTACTTGGCGCGCAGATCCATGACCGCCTTCATGTCCACCTCGTTATAGGTGGTGAGCATGGCAGCGGTGTTCTGGGCGTCTTTCAGGCGCTTGGCGATCGTCTGGCGCAGGCGCGTCATCTTCACGCGCTCTTCGCGGGCCGCATCCTCGACGGTTGACGGACCGCGGGCAGCAGCCGGCACGGCAGGGGCAGCAGCGGCAGCCGGGGCGGAGATGCCCTTGGCAACAGCGGCGATCACATCGCCCTTCAGCACCTGGCCGCGCTTGCCGCTGCCGTCGACCTGATCGGCCGACAGGTTGTTCTCGGCAAGCATCTTGGCGGCAGCCGGTGCCGGCGGCATGGCGGATACGGACGCAGCCGCAGCGGCAGCAGCAACGGGTGCCGGTGCAGCGGCTGCGAGCTCGGCAACCTTCGCGGGAGCAGCAGCAGCCGGAGCAGCGGCAGCACCAGCGCCTGCGGCGATCTGGCCCAGCAACGCACCGAGACCGACGGTTTCGCCGGCCTGCGCAACGATTTCAGACAGCGTACCCGAAGCCGGCGCCGGCACTTCGATGGTCACCTTATCGGTTTCAAGCTCGAGAATGGCTTCGTCGGCCTTGATGGCGTCGCCAACCTTCTTGAACCAGGTGCCGACGGTTGCCTCGCTGACGGATTCACCGAGAGTTGGAACGCGGATTTCTGTGGCCATTGTTCAAATCCTGATTTGCTTGTGTTCGTTTATTCGTTTCCGGCCGCAGACGGCCGGAGAATGATCGAGGGCATTGGCAATATGTCAAAGCGAAAGCCGTGACCGGACTGGATGATCGGATCGGCATCGGCGAGCGCCTGCGCCGCCTGCTGATCCTGCGCCGAAACGAGTGCCATGCCCCAGGCTCCCTCGCCTTCGAAGACGGGACCGACGGCAATGGCCGATCCGACTTCTGCGTTGCGGTGCCAATAGGCGACATGGTGCTTCATCGCGGCCATTTCCTCCCCGGTCGCGTCATGCGGAAACCGGGGGCGAGGCGGCACAAGTCTGAAGAAGAAATATGCCATCGCCCCGATCCCTTAGCCGCCCAGCGCATCCTCGAGGAATGCGGCGAGCTGCGACAGATGCTTGGACATCAGACCCGTTGCCGGCGAAGCGGCAGCTGGGCGGCCGGTGTAACGGACGCGCTGGTACTTCGCATCGATATGGGCGAGAACCCACTCCAGATACGGGTCGATGAACGACCATGCGCCCATGTTCTTCGGCTCTTCCTGGCACCAGACCATCTCGGCGTTCCGGAAGCGCGAGAGCTCGTTGATGAGCGCCTTTGCCGGGAACGGATAGAGTTGTTCGACGCGCAGCAGGTAGATGTCGTCGATGCCGCGCTTTTCGCGCTCTTCCAGAAGGTCGTAATAGACCTTGCCGGTGCACATGACGACGCGGCGGATCTTGTTGTCCTTCTGCAGCTTGATCGGCCCGTCCTTGATGACCTCCGCATCGTCCCAGAGCAAACGATGGAAGGAGGATTCGCCGGCGAGTTCCGCAAGGCTGGAAACAGCCCGCTTGTGACGCAGCAGGGACTTCGGCGTCATCAGCACGAGCGGCTTGCGGAAGTCGCGCTTCAGCTGACGGCGCAGGATGTGGAAGTAATTCGCCGGCGTCGTGACGTTGGCGACCTGCATGTTGTCTTCAGCGCAGAGCTGCAGGAAGCGTTCGAGGCGGGCCGAGGAGTGCTCAGGACCCTGCCCTTCGTAGCCATGCGGCAGCAGGCAGACGAGACCCGACATGCGCAGCCACTTGCGTTCGCCCGAGGAGACGAACTGGTCGAAGACGACCTGCGCGCCGTTGGCGAAATCACCGAACTGGGCTTCCCAAAGGGTCAGCGCGTTCGGGCGAGCCAGCGAATAGCCGTATTCGAAGCCGAGCACCGCTTCTTCCGAGAGCATCGAGTTGATGACTTCGTAGCGGGCCTGGTTGGACGACAGGTTCGCAAGCGGGATAAAGCGCTCTTCCGTCTCCTGATCGTAGAGAACCGAATGACGCTGCGAAAACGTGCCGCGTTCGCAATCCTGACCGGAGAGACGGATCTTGTGGCCTTCGACCACCAGCGAACCGAAGGCAAGCGCTTCTGCCATCGCCCAGTCGAGGTTCTCGCCCGTCTGGATCATGTTGGCGCGGTTTTCCATGAAGCGCTGGATCGTGCGATGGGCACGGAAGCCTTCCGGAATTTCCGAAAGCTTGCGGCCGATATCCTTGAGTGTCTTCATTGGTACGGCGGTCTTGCCGCGGCGCTGTTCGTCGGCGTTGTCAGCCGTGCGCAGGCCCGACCACTCGCCATCCAGCCAGTCGGCCTTGTTTGGCTTGTAGCTCTGGCCGGCGTCGAATTCCTGCTCGAGATGCACGCGCCAGTCGGCCTTCATCTTCTCGACGTCGCCGTCGGTCAGCAGGCCCTCGGCAACGAGACGATCCGCATAGATCTGCAGGACGGTCTTGTGGGCGCGAATGACCTTGTACATCTTCGGCTGCGTGAAGGACGGTTCGTCGCCTTCGTTGTGGCCGTAGCGACGGTAGCAGAACATGTCGAGGACGACAGGCTTGTGGAACTTCATGCGAAATTCCATTGCGATCTTGGCTGCGTAGACAACGGCTTCCGGGTCGTCACCGTTCACATGCAGGATCGGCGCTTCGATCATCTTGGCGACGTCGGACGGATAAGGCGACGAGCGTGAGAAGGCCGGATTGGTGGTGAAGCCGATCTGGTTGTTGATGATGACGTGCATCGTGCCGGCAACGCGGTGACCGCGCAGGCCCGACAGGCCGAGGATTTCGGCAATCACGCCCTGGCCAGCAAACGCCGCGTCACCATGGATGAGCAGCGGCAGAACCTTCGCGCGCTCGGAAAGCGGAATGGTATCGCCGTCCCAGACGGTGGCGCCCATGTCCTGCTTGGCGCGCGCCTTGCCCATGACGACAGGGTCGACGATCTCAAGGTGCGACGGGTTGGCCGTCAGTGATACGTGGACCTTGTTGCCGTCGAACTCGCGGTCGGAAGAGGCACCGAGATGGTACTTGACGTCGCCCGAACCCTCGACCTCGTCAGGCGCGTAAGAGCCGCCCTTGAACTCGTGGAAGATCGCGCGATGCGGCTTGCCCATGACCTGGGAAAGGACGTTCAGGCGGCCGCGGTGGGCCATGCCGAACACGGCTTCGCGAAGGCCGAGGTGACCGCCGCGCTTCAGGATCTGCTCCAGCGCCGGGATGAGCGATTCACCGCCATCGAGACCGAAACGCTTGGTACCCTTGAACTTCACATCTAGGAACTGCTCATAGCCTTCGGCTTCGACCAGCTTGGCGAGAATGGCCTTCTTGCCTTCCGGGGTGAAGGCAACACCCTTGTCCGGACCTTCGATGCGTTCCTGGATCCAGGCTTTTTCTTCCGGATTGGAGATGTGCATGAATTCGACGCCGAGGGTCGAGCAGTAGGTGCGCTCGAGGATCTCGATCATCTCGGGCAAGGTGGCGTATTCGAGGCCGAGAACGTTGTCGATGAAGATCCTGCGGGAATAGTCGGCCTCGGTGAAACCGTAAGCTTCGGGCGACAGTTCCTTGTAGTCTTCGACGGGTGCCGCGATACCGAGCGGGTCGAGCTTGGCGTGCAGGTGACCGCGCATTCGGTAGGCGCGGATCATCATGATGGCGCGAACGGAGTCGCGCGTCGCCTGCAGGATGTCGGCGCCATCGGTCGGCTTGCCGGCGGCTTCCGCCTTGCCCTTGACCTTGGTCTCGATGATCTTCTCAACGGTACCCCAGTCGCCATCGAGCGCCGAAACGAGGTCGCTCTTGGGCTGCAGCGGCCAATCCTTCTTGCGCCAGGATGCACCCTTGGCCGCCTTCTTCACATCTTCCGGATTGTCTTCCAGCGCCTTGAAGAAAGACCGCCATTCCTCGCCGACCGAGTTCGGGTCTTCCTCATAGCGCGCATAGAGCTGCTCGATATACGCAGCATTGGCGCCATCCAGGAACGAGGTAATCTGAAACTGCTCGTTGGCTTCTTGCCGTGCCATGGTTTTACGCGGACGCTTTCGTCCGCCTCCTGACTTGTGATTCCGCCGGATACTCGACCGGCTTGCCGCATCTGTCGTTAGCCGCCTGTCCGCGGCTCATTCCATTTCGAAGTCGAGACCCGGGCAGACGGTGAGAACCGGTGCCCGGGGTATAGATTGGATTAGCCCTTGAGGACTTCAACCAGCGTCTTACCAAGGCGGGCCGGCGACGGCGAGACGCGGATGCCGGCCGATTCCATCGCCGCGATCTTCGATTCTGCGTCACCCTTGCCACCGGAAACGACGGCACCGGCATGACCCATCGTGCGGCCCTTCGGTGCCGTACGACCAGCGATGAAGCCGGCCATCGGCTTCTTGCGGCCCTTCTTGGCTTCGTCCTTGAGGAACTGTGCGGCGTCTTCTTCTGCCGCGCCGCCGATTTCGCCGATCATGATGATCGACTGGGTGGCTTCGTCAGCGAGGAACATTTCCAAGACGTCGATGAACTCGGTGCCCTTGACCGGATCGCCGCCAATGCCGACAGCCGTCGTCTGGCCGAGGCCTTCGTTCGAGGTCTGGAACACGGCTTCGTAGGTCAGCGTGCCCGAGCGGGAAACGATACCGACCGAACCCTTGCGGAAGATCGAGCCCGGCATGATGCCGATCTTGCACTCTTCCGGCGTCAGGATGCCCGGGCAGTTCGGTCCGAGCAGGCGTGACTTGGAGCGGTCGAGGCGAGCCTTGACGCGCACCATGTCCATAACAGGGATGCCTTCGGTGATGCAGGTGATGAACGGGATCTCGGCGTCGATCGCTTCGATGATCGCGTCAGCTGCGCCTGCCGGCGGAACGTAGATCACGGTCGCGTCGGCGCCGGTCTTTTCCTTGCCTTCGGCAACGGTTGCGAAGATCGGCAGGCTTTCGCCCTTCGAGCCCGTCCAGGTTTCGCCACCCTTCTTCGGGTGGATACCGCCGACCATCTGCGTGCCGTAGTAGGCAAGCGCCTGTTCGGTATGGAAGGTGCCGGTCTTGCCGGTCAGGCCCTGAACGAGGACCTTTGTGTCTTTATTGACGAGAATGGACATTTATTTCCGGTCCTTCAAAATTAGGCGTTGATCGCCGCGACGATCTTCTTGGCCGCATCGTCCAAGTCGTCAGCTGCCGTGATCGCGAGACCCGACTCGTTCAGGATCTTCTTGCCAAGCTCGACATTGGTGCCTTCGAGGCGCACGACGAGAGGAACCTTCAGGCCGACTTCCTGCACAGCCGCGACGACGCCTTCAGCGATGACATCGCACTTCATGATGCCGCCGAAGATGTTGACGAGAATGCCTTCGACCTTCGGGTCCGCCGTGATGATCTTGAAGGCCGCAGCGACCTTGTCCTTGCCGGCGCCGCCGCCGACGTCACAGAAGTTCGCCGGCTCCTTGCCGTAGAGCTTGATGATGTCCATCGTCGCCATGGCGAGGCCGGCACCGTTGACCATGCAGCCGATGTTGCCGTCGAGCGCCACATAGGCGAGGTCCCACTTCGAGGCCTCAATTTCCTTGGCGTCTTCTTCCGTCTCGTCGCGCAGCGCCTTGACGTCGTCGTGCCGGAAAATCGCGTTGCCGTCGAACGACATCTTGGCGTCGAGGACGCGCAGGTGGCCGTCCTTCATCACGATCAGTGGATTGACCTCGAGGAGAGCCATATCCTTTTCGCCGAAGGCCTTGTAGAGCGCCGGGAACAGCGACTTGGCGTCTTCTGCGGCAGCGCCATCGAGCTGCAGCGCCTTGGCGATCGCGGCAACATCGGCGGCGGTGACACCGGCTTCAGGATCGATCGCAATCGTGTGGATCTTTTCGGGCGTGTCGTGCGCGACGGCCTCGATGTCCATGCCGCCTTCCGTCGAGACGACGAAGGCAACACGGCCGACGGAGCGATCGACCAGCAGCGAGCAATAGAGCTCGCGGGCGATGTCGGCACCGTCTTCGATGTAGAGGCGGTTGACCTGCTTGCCGGCTTCACCCGTCTGCGCCGTTACCAGCGTGTTACCGAGCATTTCCCTGGCATGGGAAACGACTTCCTCGATCGACTTGGCGAGGCGAACGCCACCCTTCGCGTCAGGGCCGAGTTCCTTGAACTTGCCCTTGCCGCGGCCGCCGGCGTGGATCTGGCTCTTGACCACGTAGAGCGGGCCGGGGAGCGACTTGGCGGCAGCTTCGGCCTCCTCGACCTTGAGGATCGCCACACCTTGCGCGACCGGCGCGCCATAGCCCTTCAGCAGAGCCTTGGCCTGATATTCATGAATATTCATGGGTCTATTCCTGTTTGGATGACGTCAGCGCGCGGTCTGATTACTTGAGCGCAGGCGCAATGTTGATGCAGGCTTCGCATAGGCCGGCGACAGCGCCGACAGACTTGTCGAAGGCTTCCTTCTCGGCCTTGTTGAGGTCGATCTCGATGATGCGCTCGACGCCGCCGGCTCCAATGACCGTGGGAACGCCGACATACATGTCCTTGACGCCGTACTGGCCGGTCAGCTGTGCTGCGCAGGGCAGAACGCGCTTCTTGTCCTTGAGGTAGGATTCAGCCATTTCGATCGCCGAGGCAGCGGGTGCGTAGTAGGCTGAGCCGGTCTTCAGCAGGCCGACGATTTCGGCGCCGCCGTCACGGGTGCGCTGGATGATCTCTTCGAGGCGCTCCTTGGTGACCCAGCCCATGGTCACAAGGTCAGTAAGCGGGATGCCCGCTACCGTAGAGTAGCGAGCCAGCGGCACCATCGTGTCGCCGTGGCCGCCGAGAACGAAGGCGGTGACGTCCTGTACGGAAACGTTGAATTCCTTGGAAAGGAACAGACGGAACCGCGAGCTGTCAAGCACGCCGGCCATGCCGACGACCTTGTTGGCCGGGAGGCCGGAGAACTTCTGCAGCGCCCAGACCATCGCGTCGAGCGGATTGGTGATGCAGATGACGAAAGCGTTCGGGGCGTACTTCTTGATGCCGGCGCCGACCTGTTCCATGACCTTGAGGTTGATGCCGAGAAGATCGTCGCGGCTCATGCCCGGCTTGCGGGCGACGCCGGCAGTGACGATGCAGACGTCCGCGCCTTCGATCGCGGAATAGTCGCTGGCGCCTGTCAGGTTGGCGTCAAAGCCCTCGACCGGAGAGGACTGAGCAATGTCGAGGCCCTTACCCTGCGGAATACCGTCGGCGATATCGAAGAGAACGATGTCACCCAGTTCCTTCAGGCCGGCGAGATGCGCCAGCGTGCCACCAATCATGCCAGAACCAATGAGTGCGATCTTGTTACGCGCCATTTCGCTGTTTCCTTTGCGATCAAAATTCGTCAGGCGACGCGCGGAGGGGCATCGCCCAATGCCGCCATCGCATAGCCCCAAAGCCAAAAAATGGCAAACGATTATTTTTGAGCGAGGAATTTCAATCGTTTAGATCATAAAATTCTTACGTAAACGTAAGATAATTTGCCAGCAAATCGTTACTCGGCAGCCCGCCGCTCGTGGTGCAATGCGAGATACTCGGCACTGCGCATTTCGAAAAGGCGCGAGACAGTGCGGTCGAATTCGAAACCTTCGGTACCACGCGCTTGTGTCAACAAATTTTCAGGCATCGCTGCAGCGGACACATAGAGCCGCACCGCGTGATCGTAAAGCGTATCGATCAGAATGATGAAGCGCTTGATCTGGTTTCTCTTATCAGGCCCCAGCAATGGCACATGGTCGACGAAGATGGCGTCAAAGCGTTCGGCAACGGCGAGAAAGTCGGCCGCGCCCAACGGCCTTTCGCAGAGATCGGCAAATGAGAAGCGCGCCAGGCGATCGACTGCCAGCGGCACATGGATCGACCGACCCCTCATCGGAATCTCCAGCGGCTGTGCCCTGCGGCCATGCAGTGCCTGCATCCAGGATGCATCCATCGCCATGTCGGTCCGGTCATCGAGCGGCGTCAGATAGACCGGCTGACTGTCGAGCTTCTCCATCCGGTAGTCGGTCGGCGAGTCGAGGGTCGCGATCTCGACGCGCTGCTTCAGAAGATCGACAAACGGCAGGAACAGGCTTCGATTGAGGCCGTCCTTGTAGAGATTGTCCGGCTCGACATTCGAGGTCGCGACCAGCAGGCATCCGCGCCGGAAAAGTTCGGAGAAAAGCCGCGACAGGATCATCGCGTCAGCGATGTCAGTCACGGTGAACTCATCGAAGCAAAGCAGTTCGGCTTCGTCGTAGAGCGCAGCAGCGACGACCGGAATAGGATCGGCCTGCTTGGTCTCGCCCTGCTTGAGCTTCAGTCGGTGCGCCGCGATCCGGTTGTGCACATCGGTCATGAATTCATGGAAATGCGCGCGCCGCTTCTTCGCGCAGGGTGCCATTGCGAAGAACATGTCCATCAGCATCGTCTTGCCGCGGCCGACGCTGCCGTGAATGTAGAGCCCCTTGACCGATTCCGACGGCTTCTTCTTGTTGGCGAACAACCAGCCGAGAGCGCTCGCCTTTGCCGCCGGCCGCCGCTGCTTCAACCCCGACAGCACCCGATCCAGGCATTTCGCAACATGCATCTGGGCTGAATCGATTTGAAGCGCGCCCGAAGCCGTCAGCGACTTCAACTGCTCGCTGACGCTAAGCGTGTAGTCTGGCATGGGTTGCATAAAGGAGGTCCGCCTATGCAGGATCGGCGGCCTTCGCCGCCCAATCTTTTAACGGCTGAGGCTGATCGCCTGCCCGGTATTGGTCTGGCCGCTAAAGGCGTTGTCGGCAGTCTTGTAGACGCTGCCGATCTGGTTGCCGCTGCGGTCCTTCAGGATGACCTGCTTGCCCGTGACTTCCCAGGAGCCCATCGCCGTCAGTTCGCCGACGCAGCCGCGCGTACCGCCGCGCGAGCCGCTGCCGAGATTGGTAAGCGTCAGGAACATGTCGCAGGACCCGTTGACGCGCCAGCTGCCGACCATCGATTCCTTGGTGACATCCATCGCATTCGCAGCCATCGCGCCGGGCTGACCACCGGCGACGGGCGCCGTGGTCGTCGGGGCAGCGGGGAACTGCGAAGAGCCGGAAGGCGGCGGAAGCTGCCCGCCCTGAACCGAGGGAACCGGCTGCGCTGTCAGCGGCGCCGGGGCAGAATAGCTTGCATCATTATATGCGGTGCGCTGGCAGCCAGCTAACGACAGAATAACCACGAGACCTGTCGCCATATGTCTGAACTGCATCATGATACTCCTGATTTTTCCAGTATTGTCCTGAAGCTGCCGCTCAATCACGGCGGAATTATCTTGAAAGGCTGTATTGAATCAAGCCAGCGCGAGGAGAAATTGTGTCGATGTGGGAGCAACGCCGTAAACCCGAGACAAATTTGGCGCAATCCCGGGCAAATCAAGGTTTCGTGATCGGATAAAGAAAAGGGCCGCATCTGCGGCCCCCTTGCTGGACGATCAGACGCGACGCTCGACCATCATCTTCTTGATTTCGGCGATTGCCTTGGCAGGGTTCAGACCCTTCGGGCAGGTCTGCGCGCAATTCATGATCGTATGGCAACGATAGAGGCGGAACGGGTCCTCGAGGTTGTCGAGGCGCTCGCCGGTCGCTTCGTCTCGGGAGTCGATCAGCCAGCGGTAAGCCTGCAAGAGAACGGCTGGGCCGAGGTAACGGTCACCGTTCCACCAGTAGCTCGGACAGGAGGTCGAGCAGCAGGCGCAGAGAATGCACTCGTAAAGGCCGTCGAGCTTCTGGCGTTCCTCGTGGCTCTGCTTCCACTCCTTTGCCGGCGCCGGCGAAACTGTCTTCAGCCACGGCTCGATCGAGCGGTGCTGGGCGTAGAAGTTGGTCAGGTCGGGAACCAGGTCCTTGACGACAGGCAGATGCGGCAACGGATAGATCTTTACCGCGCCCTTGATGTCGTCGAGGCCCTTGGTGCAGGCCAGCGTGTTCGTGCCGTCGATGTTCATCGCGCAGGAACCGCAGATGCCCTCGCGACAGGAACGGCGTAGCGTCAGCGTCGGGTCGATCTTGTTCTTGATGTAGAGCAGGCCGTCGAGCACCATCGGGCCGCAATCGTCGACATCGATGTAGAAGGTGTCGATCGACGGGTTCTGGCCGTCATCCGGGCTCCAGCGGTAGACGCGGAATTCGCGGGTGTTCTTCGCACCCGCCGGCTTCGGCCACACCTTGCCTTCGCGCATCTGGGAATTCTTGGGAAGAGCGAGTTCAACCATGTCCAGTTCCTCTTAATACACGCGAGCCTTGGGCGCGATCTTCTTGGGATCGATGCCCTCTGCGATGAGCTCGGTGTGAACCGGGCGGTAGTCGAGCTTGACGTCGCCGGCGTCATTGACCCAGGCGAGCGTATGCTTGCGCCAGTTGACGTCGTCGCGGCCGGCGAATGCGCCTTCCGTAAAGTCTTCGCGTGCGTGGGAGCCGCGGCTTTCCTTGCGGGCCTCGGCGCCATAGATCGTGGTGATGGCGTTGGCCATCAGGTTCTGCAGCTCGAGCGTTTCCACGAGGTCGGAATTCCAGATCATCGAGCGGTCGGTGACCTTGATATCACGCATTTCCTGCCAGATGGCCGAGATGCGCTTGCAGCCCGATTCCAGCGATTCCTGCGTGCGGAACACGGCAGCGTCTTCCTGCATGGCGCGCTGCATCTTCTCGCGCAGCACGGCTGTCGGTGTGCCGCCGCTGGCGTGACGGAGGCCGTCGAAGCGATCCATGATCTTGTCGCAGGCGGCCACGTTCAGATGCGGCACCGGTGCCGCACGGTCTATCACCTCGCCGGCGCGGATTGCCGCGGCGCGGCCAAAGACCACGAGGTCGATCAGCGAGTTGGAGCCGAGACGGTTGGCGCCATGCACCGAGGCGCAGCCGGCTTCGCCCACGGCCATCAGGCCGGGGATGATGCGTTCCGGATTGGCGCTGTCGGCATTCAGCACTTCGCCCCAGTAGTTGGTCGGAATACCGCCCATGTTGTAATGGACCGTCGGCAGGACCGGGATCGGCTCGCGGGTGACGTCGACACCGGCGAAGATCTTGGCGCTCTCGGAAATCCCCGGGAGGCGCTCGTGCAGAACGGCCGGATCGAGATGGTCGAGATGCAGGAAGATATGGTCCTTGGCCTTGCCGACACCGCGGCCTTCACGGATCTCCAAGGTCATGCAGCGCGAGACGACGTCGCGCGAGGCAAGGTCCTTGGCCGAAGGCGCATAGCGTTCCATGAAGCGTTCACCTTCGGAATTCACGAGGTAACCGCCTTCGCCGCGCGCGCCTTCGGTGATGAGACAGCCCGAACCATAGATGCCGGTCGGGTGGAACTGCACGAACTCCATGTCCTGCAGCGGCAGGCCGGCACGGGCCACCATGCCGCCGCCGTCGCCGGTGCAGGTATGGGCAGACGTTGCCGAGAAATAGGCGCGGCCGTAACCGCCGGTCGCCAGCACCACCATCTTGGCGGCGAAGCGATGGATCGTGCCGTCGTCGAGGCACCAGGCGACGACGCCGGTGCAGCGGCTGCCGTCTTCCGACATGATCAGGTCGAGCGCGAAATACTCGATGAAGAATTCCGCGTTGTTGCGCAGCGACTGGCCGTAGAGCGTGTGCAGGATGGCGTGGCCGGTACGGTCGGCAACGGCGCAGGTGCGCTGCACCGGCGGGCCTTCGCCGAAGTTCTGCATGTGGCCGCCGAACGGCCGCTGATAGATCTTGCCTTCCTCATTGCGCGAGAAGGGAACGCCGTAGTGCTCCAACTCATAGACCGCCTTCGGCGCTTCCATGGTGAGATACTGCATGGCGTCGACGTCGCCGAGCCAGTCGGAGCCCTTGACGGTGTCGTAGAGATGCCACTGCCAGCTGTCAGGCGTCATGTTCTGCAGCGAGGCGGCAATCCCGCCCTGGGCGGCGACCGTGTGCGAGCGGGTCGGGAATACCTTGGTGATGCAGGCCGTGCGGAAACCCTGCTCGGCCATGCCGAGCGTGGCGCGAAGGCCGGCGCCACCGGCGCCGACGACGATCACATCGTATGAGTGATCGACATATTTGTAGGCCTTCCCATTCTGAGCGGGTGAAGTCGGTGCCATGATACGGTTATCCTACGAATGCAATTTTCAGAATGGCGAAGAGACAGAACCCCGCCATCAGGATCGAAAAGAAGGTGTTCAGCATCAGCAGCGCGAGCTTGGCGAATTCGCCATGCACGTAGTCCTCGATGATCACCTGCATGCCGAGACGCATATGAATGGTGCCGGAAATGACCATCAGGCCCATGACGACTGCAACAAACGGGCTCGACAGCGCGTGAACCACGTCCGCGTAAGGCTCGCCAGCGTGAACGATCATGAAAATGATAAAGAAGAGAAAGAGCGGCACATTGGCAACCGCAGTGACGCGCTGGCGCCAGAAATGATCGGTTCCTTCCTTGGCCGAGCCAAGGCCGCGAACCTTACCCAGAGGGGTGCGCATATCCATGAGAACAACCTTCAGAAGCGAATGAGGAAGCCGATCACCCAGACCAGCACGGTCAGACAGAGCGATACGACGATGGAAGCCTGGGCCATCTTGGTCGAGACTTCCTTATCGAGACCGTAGCCGAGATCCCAGACGAAGTGACGGAAGCCGCCGACCATGTGGTGCAGCAGCGCCCAAGTATAGCCGAGCAACACGAGCTTGCCGACGATGCTGCCGAGTATCCAGTTGACCCAATCATAATAGCCCTGGCCGGTTGCAGCCCCGATCAGCCACCAGGCGACCAGCAGCGTGCCGACATAAAGTGCGCCACCAGTAATACGGTGGACGATCGACATAACCATGGTGGGGATTGGTTTGTAAATTTGCAAATGCGGCGACAGGGGCCGGTTATTTGTGACATTCGCCATCAGAACCTCGCGGCGTCTTCTCTGCGCTCCCGGATTTCGGAGCATTCAAGGCAACCACACGAATGACAAATTTGTTTGTGTGCGTCGCATCAATGGCGACGTTTAATCACGGAAGCCCCTAACGACAAGTATAATTGCACCCCCAATTTAATTTAATCGATTTGCGTCTCTGGGTGGCGTGAACTGCGCTTGACGGCGCGGCGGCTCCGCTGCGCAGGCAGCATGGCCAGACGTCTTCTGGACAAGCGGCAGCTTTTGGCGCATTTTGCGGTTAACGCTTTGTTAACCATCTCATTTCCGGAGATCCGCGCGATGCTGAAGGCAATATCCATGCTCGTTTCTCTCGCGGCTGCGGCCCTGATCGCGCTGCCGACCTCAGCAGGCGATTTCGGCAAGAATTCGTTCTCTCGCCACGGTGGCACGAAATTCATGAGGCATCACGCACCCACGATCGTCGGCCGACCCTTTCGTGGATGGAATGATGGACGCGTCCGCTTCTCAGATGGATACGGCCGGTTCGGCCATCGTCCCGGTCGCGCGCCTCTGATCAAGCGCGCCTCATGGCCGTATCGTGGCTACAATAGTTATAGCGGCTATGGCGGACGCAACGTCATCATCTTGGTTCAGCCGCAGCCGGGTGGAGGGGTCAGCGGCACCTATTCGGGATCGTCATACGTCTATGATGCCGACGGTGGGACCTATGTCGCCAGCAGCGGCTATGGCTTGCCTGCCCCGCAGCAAACCACCAACCTCGCGCCAATGGCTAAGGTGATCAACGTCACCGCCAAGAGCAGCAGCTGTTCATACGAGGCTGGCGTCTGCGTTATCAGGCCATGAGGCGCCAAACGGTCGTTTTCTTCACCTCGCTGTCTTCCAATGCCCGGGTAACGGGAACCTCATAGACTGCGCAGAATTCCAAGCGCTTCTTGGGAAGATACGCGCGTCCCGGATCCCCAACGAGGACTGCGATACCCCGACGGCTGAGCGTCTCGAACCATGGAACGATCGCTCCCGCAAAATCGCTGTCGTAGAAGACGTCGCCCGCGAGCAAAATATCCGCCTCGACCTTGTCGCCGATCAGATCAGCACCGGTAAAATCGACTTCGACCTGGTTCAGGCCGGCGTTCAGCCGTACCGCGGTTTCGGCCCACGGGTCGATGTCGGCGGCAACGACCTTGGCCGCTCCCGCGATCTTTGCCGCAATCGCCACCAAGCCAGAACCTGTGGCGAAGTCGAGAACGCGCTTGCCGGCAACGATGTGCGGATGATCAAGTATGTAGCGCGCCAGCCCCTGACCACCCGCCCAGGCGAAGGCCCAGAAGGGTGGCGGGAGACCGATCTCCGCAAGCTCCTCTTCCGTCTTCAGCCACAACTCATGCGCTTCGTCTGCTAGATGCAATCGAATTTCCGGCACATGCGGCGGCGCCATCTCGCTGGTGTTGGCGCGGATAAAGATCTCGGGATCGGTTTTCAACGGCGTCTCAACGCGGCGGACTATCGAGGCCACCTAGCCGGCAAATCTCCAGATACTCATCGTCAGTCACCGGCTGGACCGAAAGCCGCATGGAGGTGACGAGCGACATCTTGGCAAACCTCTCGTTGGCCTTGATGTCCTTCAGCGAAACCGGTTTGGGAATGTCGCAGACGGCACGAATGTCAACGCAATCCCAGCGGTCATCGCCTTTGGCGGTCGAGTCCGGATGCGACAAGGCACACACCTCGACGATGCCCACGATCTCGAGACCTTCGTTTGAGTGATAGAAGAAGCCCTTGTCGCCAAGCTGCATCGCCCGCATGTTGTTGCGGGCGAGATAGTTGCGGACACCCGTCCACTCGGTGCCCTTCTCGCCGGCCGCCTTTTGCTGCTCCCAGGACCAGGAAGCCGGTTCTGATTTGTAAAGCCAATGCGCCACGCTCATGCCTCCGGATTGTTGAAGACCCAATTGAAGGGCTTGATCTCGACGCTCTCAAAAAGCCCGGCCCTCGTGTAGGGGTCGCTGTCCGCCAGCGCCTTGGCCGCTTCGATCGTATCGGCATGAATGATGACGAGGCTGCCGCATGGCTTGCCCTCACCGTCGAGAAACGGGCCGGCCATCTTCAACACGCCCTCAGCATTGAGCTTGTTGAGATGTTCCACGTGAGCGGGCCGGGCCTCCATGCGGACACTGAGATGATCGGGCTTGTCCTTGCAGAGAAGAGCAAAGAGCATATCGAAACTCCTATTCTGTGGTAATCGGGCGCGTCATGAGCTGATCGATCGCCTCGGCAATGCCGAGCCTCCCGTCGATGATAGCGGAAACGGCATCGGTGATCGGCATGCTAACAGCGAGCGACTGCGCCAGACGCGATGCAACAGCGGCCGCAAAGGCACCTTCGACGAGCTCGCCGTGGGCGGGATTGACTGTCTCGCCACGGCCGAGCGCAATCCCGAAGCGCAGGTTGCGCGATTGGTGGCTGGTCGCCGTCAGCACCAGGTCGCCGAGGCCGGACAGCCCGCGCACAGTATCCGCCTGTCCACCCTTGGCGACGACGAAACGCGACATCTCGGCAAGCCCGCGTGCAATCAGCGCCGCACGCGCGGAGTCTCCAATGCCGGCCCCCTCGACAATGCCGCATGCAATCGCCAGAACATTCTTCAGTGCGCCGCCGAGCTGCACGCCGACCCGGTCAGACGAGGCATAGAGCCGGAAAGTTCGACCGGAGATCGCATGTGCCAGCCTTTCGGCGACATCCATATCAGCCGCAGCAATCGCCATCGCCGTCGGCAATCCCTTGGCGATATCGGCGGCAAAGCCGGGTCCCGACAGGACAGCAACCGCATGACCGGGTATTTCGCGCTCCAGCATGTCGGTCAGAAGATTGCCCGTTGCCCTCTCAATGCCCTTGGCGCAGGTCACGACGATGGCACTGCTCCCCAAATAGGGTCGGTACTGTCTCGCGGCATCCGCCTGCGCCTGCGAGGGCATCGCGAAGAGCACGATATCTGCATCGCCGATCGCATCGGGTTCGGCGGAGAAGGCGAGAGACTCCGGCAATACGATGCCCGGCAAGACCGCATCGTGCAAACGCTCAGCGTTCAGGTCCGCGATCAGTTCAGGATCCCGACCGACCAGCGTCACCGCGTTGCGCTCCGTCAGGGCGATCACCGCGGCAAGCGCGGTTCCAAAAGCACCAGCTCCGACGACCGCAATCTTTTCGCTCATGCTTTCGCTCCCCGTTTGCCGAAGCCAAGCAAGGTTTCGGCGTTGGAATCCAGCGGCCAGCGCGAGCGCGGCTGCACATCGAGGTCATCGGGCGCCACGCCTGTCGCCATCCGCTCCAGACCAGCCCAGGCAATCATCACGGCGTTGTCGGTGCACAGCCGCAGCGGCGGCGCGACGAAACGAAAACCGTGCTTGCCGCAAAGCGACTGCAGCGTGCTGCGAACCTCCAGGTTGGCAGCCACGCCGCCGGCCACCACGAGGGCCGGTGCGCCGTCGACATGAAGGAACTCGGACTTGAAACGCTCCAGCCCGCGGCCGATGCGATCCTTCAGCGTCCGTGAGATCGCCTTCTGGAATGAGGCGCAGATGTCCGCCACATCCTGCTCCGTCAACGGCGCGATTTCGGTTGCGGCCTGGCGCACGGCCGTCTTCAAGCCGGAAAACGAGAAGTTGAGCTTGGCCTCTCCCACCAGTGGCCGCGGAAAATTGAAGCGATCCGGGTTACCACTCTTGGCCGCGCGCTCGACCGCCGGCCCGCCGGGATAAGGCAGACTGAGCAGTTTCGCCGTCTTGTCGAAGGCTTCGCCGAGCGCGTCGTCAATGGTTGTGCCCCAGCGCTCGTATTGCCCGACGCCACGGACAAGAATAAGCTGCGTATGGCCGCCAGAAACGAGCAGCATCAAGTATGGAAATGCGAGCCCATCGGTCAGCCGCGCTGTCAATGCATGCCCTTCGAGGTGATTGACGGCGTAGAGCGGCTTTCCGGAGGCCTTGGCGATCGCCTTTCCGGTCATGAGGCCGACGAGCAGACCGCCGATGAGGCCAGGCCCGGACGTTGCCGCGATGGCATCGATATCCGAGAGCGACACATTGGCACGTTTCAAGGCTTCGTCGATCAGCGTATCGAGTGCCTCGACATGGGCGCGAGCGGCGATCTCGGGCACAACGCCGCCATAGGCGCTGTGTTCCTCGAGCTGGCTCAGGACGACGTCCGAACGCACCGTCGGCTGCCCGTCGACGGCTCGCTCGACCACTGCCGCCGCAGTTTCGTCGCAGCTTGTTTCGATGCCGAGGATGCGTAGAAAGGGCGCCATGAAACCTGATCGTTGATTGCGATGGGTCTTAAACCCGTTTACGAGGAACTCCGGTAACAACGGATCAATGCGGATGCAAACAAAACCTTTCCGGATCGGCACCCGAGGCAGCCCGCTGGCACTCGCCCAGGCTCACGAAGCACGCGACAGGCTGATGGCGGCGCACGGACTGCCGGAAGAGATGTTCGAAATCGTCGTGCTGAGCACCAAGGGCGATCGCATCACCGATCGCTCGCTGGCCGAGATCGGCGGCAAGGGCCTGTTCACCGAAGAACTGGAGCAGCAGCTTACGAGCGGCGACCTCGACATCGCGGTGCATTCCGCCAAGGACATGCCGACACGGCTTCCGGAAGGGCTCTGTCTTTCTACCTACCTGCCGCGCGAGGATGTCCGGGACGCGGTGATCGGACGCACCGCGCCAAAGCTGATCGACCTGCCCCACGGCGCGACCGTCGGCTCCTCGTCGCTTCGCCGCCAGGCGCTGATCCGCCGCATGCGTCCCGATATCAAGGTCATCACCTTCCGTGGCCTCGTCGAGACACGGCTGAGAAAGCTGCAAGAAGGCCAGGTCGACGCCACGCTGCTTGCGCTCGCCGGATTGAAGCGGCTCGGCAAGGTCGACGTGATAACCGATATCCTCGCCGCGGAAACCTTTCCGCCGGCACCGGCCCAGGGTGCGATCTGCATCGAAAGCCGCATTGCTGACGCCCGCATCGATGCACTCCTTGCCCCCATCAACGATACGGCGACCTTCGACACGGTCTCCTGTGAGCGCGCCTTTCTCGCAGCCCTGGACGGCTCCTGCCGCACACCGATCGGCGGCTATGCCATCTGTGAAGGCGACCAGGTACGCTTCTCCGGCTTGATCATCACGCCGGACGGCCGCAACCAGCACGCCGTCAGCGTTGACGGTCACAGGCGCGATGCGGCCGCGTTGGGCACGCGTGCCGGGCAGGAGATTCGGGCGCGCGCCGGCAGCAGCTTCTTCGACGACTGGAGCTGATGTCCTGATGCGTGTCCTCGTGACCCGTCCTCAGCATTCGGGCGAGCGCACCGCCGAGCGTCTTCGCAAATTGGGGCACGAACCGATATTGCTGCCGCTGTCGCAGCCGGTTCACGATGGCGATGCGGCGGTGCGCGGCCTCGAGACGACCGAAGGCGGTATTGTGATCACCAGTGCTGAAACGATCAGGGCGCTTGCAACGCATAGCGCCGAGCTCGCGGTTCATCTCACGCGGCCTGTTTTTGCAGTCGGGGATGCGACGGCCGAGGAAGCGCGGACGATCGGTTTCACCGCAGTCACGGCATCCGGCGGCAGCGGCAACGAGCTCGCCGAGACAATCGCGGAAAGGGCAGGCGGCTTTGTCCTCTACCTTGCCGGCCGACCAAGAGCCGAGACCTTCGAGAAGCGCGCGCGCGAAATCGGCCTAAGGATCACTGTCGTGGAATGCTACCGGATGGAGGAGACACGGATTGCGCCGCAAACACTGCAAACGATCTTCGCGCATCAGCGGCCGGACGCGATCCTCTTTTTCTCGCGCCAGACAGCGGAAAACTTCTTTCGCATGATCGAGGCCCACGTCAGTCCCGACGGGTTGGCTGGAATGCGCTTTCTCTGCCTTAGCAAGTCCGTTGCAGAAGCAGTCCCCATACCGCTGCAGGGCGCAGTAAGCATCGCCAGCATGCCGGAGGAGCGCAGCCTTTTGTCGCTCCTTTGAACGCTTGCCCGCCCAAATTTTATCTAACCTCTTTCCTTGACTGGCATCACTGACTACTTTCGTTGCATTGCATAAATATGAGGATCTCATGGCACCAGGAAATCCGCCTCGCCACTCGAAGAGCACCGAAGAGCCGGTCACTATCGATCTGGACGCGCAGGAATTTGCTTCTGCCAGGGATGCCGAAACGAAAGCCGATGAACCGGACGCGAGCCCCTCGGATGAGCCCCCAGCGCAGTCCGAATCGCCCAACGGACCGCCGCCTCACGAAGCGCCGGCAGCTGCTGCCGATCCCGCGGCCGATGAGCCGATTCCACCAGCACCGCCTGCCCCGCAGCGCGGCAGCACGTCGGCTCTGGTCGCCGCCGGTATCGTTGGCGGCCTCATAGCACTTGTCGGCGCCGGGGCCATTCAATATGCAGGCTACCTGCCCGGCTCATCCGCACCTGTTACAGCGTCTGGCGATGTCACCAATCTCTCCGCCGAAATTGACGGGCTGAAGCAATCGGTCGCCAATCTCGCCGCTGCCCCCTCCACGTCCGATAACAATGCGCTAGAGCAGCGTATCGCTGCGTTGGAATCGACGGCCAAAGCACCGCCGCCTGTTGCCACCGACACGACCGCGGTCGATGCCCTCAATCAGAAGATCGCCGACCTGAACGGCCAGATCGATCAGCTGCGTGGCGCCATCTCTCAAGCCGCGGAACAGAAAACCTCCGACGGCGCCGATATCGAGCAACGTCTGGCTGAGACGGAGAAGAAGCTGAACGAACCGCGGCAGGACGTTGCTGTTGCCAAGGCGATCGCCGCCGCCGCGCTGAAGGCTGCAATCGATCGCGGCGGGCCGTTCCTTGCCGAGCTTGACACTTTTGCCAGCGTCTCCCCTGATGACCCGGCTGCCGCAGATCTGCGCAATTTCGCCGAGACCGGCGTTCCCTCACGCGCCGAGCTGATCCGCCAGGTACCGGATGTCGCGACGGCGATCGTCGATTCCGTCAATCAGGCCGACCCCAACCAGAGCTGGTCCGACCGATTGATGGCAAGCGCCAAAACGTTGGTTAAAGTTCGCCCCGTCGGCAATATCGAAGGCGAGAGCGTTGAGGCGATCGCCGCCCGTATGGAAGACAAGGTGAAGAACGGCGACCTACAGGGGGCCGCATCCGAATGGATCGATCTGCCGGCTCAGGCCAAGCAGGCATCGGCCGCCTTCAAACAATCGCTGGAAGCCCGCATCCGCGTCGAGGATCTCGTGGGCAGCGCCTTGTCCAAGGCCGTTTCCAACGCCGGCAAGGAGGGCTGAAGCATGGTCAGGCTCGTCATATTTGCCTTCCTCGTGCTGGCTCTCGGCTACGGATTTTCCTGGCTGGCCGATCGCCCCGGCGATCTTTCGCTGATCTGGGAAGGGCAGCTCTACCAGACCCGGCTCATTGTTGCGGCGAGCGCCCTGATTGCACTCATTGCAGTCGTGATGATCCTGTGGTGGCTGCTGCGGATGATCTGGATGTCGCCCTATTCCATCACCCGCTATTTTCGTGCCCGCAAGCGCGATCGCGGCTATCAGGCACTATCAACAGGCCTGATCGCAGCGGGCGCCGGCAATGCGCTGATGGCGCGCAAGATGGCCGCCCGCTCCCGCGGTCTGATCCGCGCCGATCAGGAACCGCTGATTGCCCTGCTGGAGGCGCAGGCTGCTTTGATCGAGGGTCGCCACGACGAAGCCCGCGCCAAATTCGAGGCGATGACCAACGATCCAGAGACCCGCGAACTCGGGTTACGCGGACTGTATCTCGAAGCCAAGCGGCTCGGCGCCAATGAGGCCGCGCGTCAATATGCGGAAAAGGCTGCCGACAACGCGCCCTATCTGCCGTGGGCTGCCCAGGCGACGCTCGAATATCGGAGCCAGGCAGGTCGCTGGGACGAGGCGCTAAGACTGCTGGAACAGCAAAAGGCCGGCCGCGTCGTCGAAAAGGCAGAGGCCGAGCGGCTTCGCGCCGTACTGCTGACCGCTCGCGCAACCGAGAAGTTAGAGAACGATCCAGCGGGAGCGCGCGACGACGCCACACATGCGCTCAAGCTCGCCGCCGACTTCGAGCCTGCCGCCGTCATCGCGGCGAAGGCGCTGTTCCGCGAAGACAAGTTGAGGAAGGCGGCGTCGATCCTCGAGCAGGCGTGGAAGTCGGCCCCGCACCCGGATATCGGCCGGACCTATGTGCGAGCCCGCAGCGGCGACTCTGCTGCTGACCGCCTGAAGCGTGCCGAGCGCCTGGAGGGGATGCGGCCAAACAACGTCGAATCCCTGCTTCTCGTGGCGCAGGCCGCTCTCGACACGAAGGATTTCGCGAAGGCCCGTGCCAAGGCGGAGGCTGCTGCCCGTATCGAGCCACGCGAATCCGCCTTTCTGCTGCTCGCCGACATCGAGGAGGCCGAAACCGGCGATCAGGGTCGCATTCGCCATTGGCTTGCTCAGGCCCTCAAGGCGCCGCGCGATCCGGCATGGCTGGCGGATGGCTTCGTTTCCGACAAATGGCTGCCGCTCTCGCCCGTCACTGGCCGACTGGATGCTTTTGTCTGGAAGGCTCCGTTCGACCATGTGGAGAAGGCGGCCGATGAAAGCACGACGATTTCGATCGACAGCGCGCTGAGAACGCTGCCGCCGGTGCGCGAAGCCCGTTCAGAAAGCACGACCAACGACCACCGCATCATCGAACTCGAGCGGGCTGCCACAATAGCTGAGGCGGCGCGTCCATCTCCAAAACCGCCTACACCAACCAAGCAGGCGGCAGAAACTGCAATTTCACCCGAACCGCGCCCCTTCTTTGGCGGCCTGCCGGACGATCCCGGCGTTCGCAATCCAGCGGCAGAGCCAGAACCCAAGACACGGCTTCGCCTTTTCTAGACAAACAGGACCTAAATGTTCGAACGCTTCCAGGAATTCTTTCAGAATCTGACTTCCGACAATGCAAAGAAAGGCTTCGCCCCCGATGATCCGCGCATCGCGGTGGCTGCGCTCTGCATGCAGGTCATGGAGGCGGACGGTCAGGTCAAGGACAGTGAGACGAAGCGGCTTCGTAAGCTGCTGAAGGATCAGTATGGGCTCGACCGCAAGCAGCTCGATGCGTTGATGGCCGCTGGCCAAGAGGCGGAAAGCGATGCCGTCGACTACTACCGCTTCACCTCGGATCTGAAACGCCACCTCAACACGGAACAGCGGCTCGAACTGATCGGAGTCCTCTGGGACATCGTCTATGCCGACGGCGAGCGCAGCGAGATGGAAGATGACGCGATCTGGCGTATCGCCGAACTTCTTGGCGTTTCGGCTCGTGAGCGCATCCAGAAGCGGCAGGAGGCAGCGCGACGGGTCACGGATACCGAGGTGGTGCAGGACGATGCCGACTGACCGCTTACCGGAGAAGGGCGAACATCCCGTCCTGATTGTTCTGCATCAGGAGCGTTCCAGCCCTGGCCGGGTCGGTCAGCTTCTGGTCGAGAAGGGATATCGGCTCGATATCCGGCGCCCGGTTCTCGGCGATAGACTGCCCTCCACGCTCGCCGAACATGCGGGCGCCGTTGTCTTCGGTGGCCCTATGAGCGCCAACGATACAGATGACTTCGTCAAGACGGAGATCAACTGGCTCGATGTGCCGCTGAGAGAGAAACGCCCGTTTCTCGGCATCTGCCTTGGCGCACAGATGCTGGTGAGGCAGCTCGGCGGCAAGGTTCAGGCGAATGCCGACGGTTCCACCGAGATCGGTTGGTATCCGCTACGTCCCACCGAGAAGGGCCGCCTGCTGATGCACTGGCCCAAGATGGTCTATCACTTCCATCGCGAAGGATTCGACCTGCCGCACGGTGCCGAGCTGCTCGCGGAAGGCGATACCTATCCCAATCAGGCCTTCCGCTATGGCGGCCATGCGTGGGGTCTGCAGTTCCATGCCGAGCTGACACGCGCGATGATGCACCGCTGGGTGGTTCACGGCGCCCATCGCTTCATTCTTCCGAACGCGCAGCAGGGTCGTGAGCATCTGGAAGGACGCATGCTCTTCGACGCGCCGCTGAAAGCGTGGCTGAACGAGTTCCTTGATATTGTTTTCGAGGGCAAGACGTCCAAATCCGTCGCAACATCCAGGGCCGTCCTTCCCGCTTAGCAGCGTGCGCCTGGCACTGCGTCGTGCTAGAATCACGCCCACCACCACCCTGGTTATATTCACGAGCAAAATTGCGTTCCGAGAAAAGATTAGATCTTGGAATTGCCGTGCCCGAGCAATGACGACCAAAGCGATCTCCGGAGGAATTCCATGGCCAACTACGAGCAGAGACTTGCCGCGATGGGATTGGTTCTACCGCAACCCCTGAAACTGCCTTCCAACATGGTCCTTCCGTTTCCGTGGGTGAATGTGCGCGGCAATCGCGCATTCGTCTCAGGCCATGGTCCGCAGAATACCGATGGTACGCCCGCCGGCCCATTCGGAGCCGTTGGCGAGAACATCTCCATTGAAGAGGCCAAGGCATCCGCGCGCAAAGTAGCTCTTTCCATGTTAGGCAGCCTGAAGCGGGAGTTGGGCAGCCTCGATCGCATTACCGGCTGGTGCCGCGTGTTCGGTATGGTGAATTGCGCGCCGCGCTTTGCCAATCCGCCAGCCGTAATCAATGGTTTTACCGAACTGATCATCGAGGTGTTCGGACCGGAGGTGGGCAGTCACTCCCGATCCGCGATTGGCGTTGCCGGCCTGCCGCTGAACTTTCCGGTCGAAATCGAAGCAGAGGTCATTGTCTCGGCCTGAGGGCCGTCACACTTGTCCTAGCCGCTCCGGCGCATCAAGCGTGTCGATCTTGCGGAGCTTCGGAAAGCTCGTTGCCCAAATCGCCGCCACGGCAAGCGTGCCAACACCGCCGATGATAACCGCAGGGACGGCGCCAAAAATGGAAGCCATCGTGCCCGCTCGAAATTCGCCGAGTTCGTTCGAGGCGCCCACGAAGACCATGTTGACGGCATTGACCCGACCGCGCAGTTCGTCCGGCGTCCAGAGTGCGATCAGGCTCTCCCGCACATAGACGGAAATCATATCGGCCGCACCCATGATGGCCAGCGCCGCGATCGACAGTTCCGTGCTGGTCGAAAACCCGAAAACGACGGTGCCGATGCCGAAAAGGGCGACGCCGACGAACATGGCGACGCCAGCACTATGCCTGAGCGGATAGGCGGCGAGAAAAATTGCCATGGCGATCGCGCCGACCCCGGGCGCCGAGCGTAGGAGGCCGAGCCCCCAAGGACCGAGGGTCAGGATATCGCGGGCGAAGATCGGCATCAGTGCCGTTGCGCCGCCCAGCAGCACCGCGAAGAGATCGAGCGAAATCGCGCCAAGCACCACTTTCTCCGCACGAATGAAGCGGAAGCCGCCGAGGATCATGTCCCAGCTTTTGGCTTCACCAGTCGTCTTCTGCGGCGGCTTGGGGATCATGTAGAGCAGTGCTGCACCAAGGGCCGCGAAGATAACAGCGACCGTGTAGGCCGTATGAGGGCTGACGCCGTATAACAGACCGCCAAGAACGGGGCCTGTGATCGCCGCGAGCTGCCATGATGACGAATTCCAGGCAATGGCGTTCGACAGATCCTCTGGCGGCACAAGGTTCGGCGCCAGCGACTGCACTGCCGGCGACATGAAGGCGCGCTCGATGCCGAAAACCAGCAGAACGGTAAATACAGGCAACGGCGAGAACGTGCCGGTTATCGTCATCAATAGCAGCGCCAGCGTACACAAGGCGCTGACGAGCGAGCAGATGGCGGCGATCGCACGTCGATTGTGCCGGTCGGCGACGGATCCTGTGACAAGGATCAGGACGAGCGACGGCAGAAATTGCACGAGGCCAATCAGTCCGAGATAGATCGCGCTGCCGGTCTGGTCATACATCTGCCAGCCGACGGCAACACTGACGATCTGCTGCGAGAAAGACAGCAAAAACCGTGCGAAGAAGAACCGGGTGTAGGACGAATGCCGGAACGCAGCAAAACGATCTCCGGTTGGCGAGAAGGACATGAAGGCTTTCCAAGGCAACAGGCCAGACGCCAACGCACGACGCCGCTGTTAAACATGATTTACAATGCGTTTCGAGACAGCACTTGCTCGTTTAGTCGTCAATGTCTACATGTCTGTCAACAACGAACTGGAGATTGCAATGCTTGCGCTTTTTCAAACCATTGATTTGGCTTTGAATCTCTACACTTGGGTGCTGATTGCCAGCGCTATCTTTTCCTGGCTGTATGCTTTCAACGTGATCAACTCCAGCAACCAATTCGTCAATTCGGTTGGCATGTTCCTCTACAACGTGACCGAACCGCTGCTGCGACCGATCCGCCGCGTGCTGCCGAACCTCGGCGGCATCGACATTTCGCCGATCATCCTGCTGCTGATCATCTTTTTCGTGCGCTCGCTGATGTGGAATTCAATCTTCCCGCTGGTGGCATGAGCCAGCCCTGGGCTGCATTCACCGACCACATCTCTCTTGCAGTTCGCCTGACGCCCAATGGCGGGCGCGACGCAATCGACCGCGTGGACACCGACGCCGAGGGCAAATCCCACCTCAAAGCCAGAGTGACTGCCGTTCCTGAAAAGGGAAAGGCGAACAAGGCGCTGATCGCGCTCGTCGCCAAGTCGCTTGGCGTCGCCAAATCATCGATCAGCCTCGCCTCAGGCGATACGTCGCGTAAAAAAACCCTCCGGATCGAAGGCGACCCGGAGGATTTGATCAGGAAATTGAGTGCTCTCGTCGAGAGCTGATCAGGCCTTTTCCTTCTTGGCGCGTTCGATCGCCTCAAGGATCAGGGCGCCGGCTTCCTTGGAATCACCCCAGCCGAAGATCTTCACCCACTTGCCGGGCTCGAGATCCTTGTAGTGCTCGAAGAAGTGCTCGATCTGCTTCAGCGTGATCTCCGGAAGGTCGGTATAGTCCTTTACCTTCTCGTAGCGCAGCGTCAGCTTCGGCGACGGTACGGCGATGATCTTCTCGTCCTTGCCGGAATTGTCTTCCATCTTGAGAACGCCAATCGGGCGCACGTTGATGACGCAGCCCGGAACGAGCGGACGCGTGCTGGCGATAAGGACGTCGATCGGATCGCCGTCTTCAGAGAGCGTGTGCGGCACGAAGCCGTAATTGCCCGGATAGGTCATCGGCGTATAGAGGAAGCGATCGACGACCAGCGTCCCGGCCTCCTTATCCATCTCGTACTTGATCGGATGGCCGCCGACGGGCACTTCAACGATTACGTTGACATCTTCCGGGGGGTTCTTGCCGATGGAGATCGCGTCAATGCGCATAGAGCTTCCCTCTAAAGGTTAAGTCGATGGTTGCCAGATACTGGGAATCATCCCGCAACGCAACACGCCCGTGCGGATTTGGGGCTGTCTTAAACCGACGGTCAGGCAATACGCGGCTTGCGGGTCGTTGCCACGCAAGCGCCGCACCGGATCCGAGCAACGTCCCTCATCGGCCTGATGAGACGCGGGCGCAGGCAACGGCTCAGCTGCCTCAGCCCTCTCCAGAGGTGGAGACCAAGCATGACCCGACGCTCCAGCTGGAGGCGACTATGCCCGTCACCAGCCCCGAGCCTATCGAGATCATGTCCGGCAACGTCGCCGTAATAAAGTTCGCGGGATTGCCGTTATCGCCCTGAGGCCACCGATTCGGACTGCAAGAGGAAAAACAAAGAGACCAGCCTCAACCCCAGATGAAGCCGATTTTCTTTAGCTGCTTCTGGTCGAAAGTTTCCATACCCTCGCAATAGTCGACGCCACCGTGGCTGCGATAGAACTGCGCGCCGGTCTCGTTTTCCTCGAGGCACCAGACGACCAGTCCATTGCAACCGAGCGACTTCAGAAGTCGTCTTGCTTCGCCGAAGAGCATGTGCCCGAGGCCAATCCCCTGGTACTCCGGCCGGAGATAGAGCTCGTAGATCTCGCCTTCCTGCGGCAGAGCACGGGCACGATTGAGGCCAAGTGTCGCGTAGCCTGCGACCGTGCCGGCCACATCGAGAACGAGTAGTGTTGCGGGTCCGCGGGTCGCCTTGCGCCACCAGCTCTCCCCGCGACGCTCGATCATTTGCCGTAACGCACGATGCGGAATAATCCCCGCATAGGTGTGCTGCCACGCAAGCCGATGCACTTCCGATATAGCTCGGGAATCTTGCGGTTCGGCCCGCCGAACATCGATCGACAACGTCTTCATAACGCTTACTCTGGTCCCATTGTCGGCAATTAACCATATGCGCCCAACGCATTCAGGTCGCTTGCCCACAGACTTAACGTGTGGACGATGGCTGAAATTTAACGCTTTTTTAACTATTGCGACAAGCCGGATTCGACGCAGCACACAATAAAAAACCCCGGCACGATGGCCGGGGTTTAAAGACTTCAAGGCGTCTGGATGGCTCAGGCGATCTTTGCCTTGCTGAAGCGCTTGCGATCGTTTGCGTCGAGATACATCTTGCGCAGGCGGATCGACTTCGGCGTCACTTCCATCAGCTCGTCGTCCTGGATCCAGGACAGGGCGCGGTCGAGCGTCATGCGGATCGGCGGCGTCAGCTTTACGGCTTCGTCCTTTCCGGCAGCGCGGATGTTGGTCAGCTGCTTGCCCTTGAGAACGTTGACTTCAAGATCGTTGTCGCGGGAGTGGATGCCGATGATCATGCCCATATAGACCTTTTCGCCCGGCTCGATCATCATCGGGCCGCGATCTTCCAGGTTGAACATGGCATAGGCCACAGCTTCGCCGGCAGCGTTTGCGAGCAGAACGCCGTTGGTACGGCCACCAATTTCGCCCTTGTAAGGCTGGTAGTCCTTGAACAGACGGTTCATCACGGCGGTACCGCGCGTGTCGGTCAGGAGTTCCGACTGATAGCCGATCAGGCCGCGCGTCGGCGCATTGAACACCAGGCGAACACGGTTGCCGCCCGAAGGACGCAGCTCGGTCATTTCGGCCTTGCGCTCGGACATCTTCTGGACGACGACGCCGGAATGCTCTTCATCGACGTCGATGACGACTTCTTCGATCGGCTCCATCAGCTGGTCGTTCTCGTCGCGATGCATCACGACGCGCGGACGCGATACGGCGAGCTCGAAACCTTCGCGGCGCATGGTTTCGATCAGAACGGCAAGCTGCAATTCGCCACGACCGGACACGTAGAAGGAATCCTTGCCTTCTGCTTCCTCGATCTTCAGCGCGACGTTGCCTTCGGCTTCCTTGTAGAGACGATCGCGGATGACGCGCGAGGTCACCTTGTCGCCTTCGGTGCCGGCCAGCGGGCTGTCGTTAACGATGAAGGACATGGTGACGGTCGGCGGATCGATCGGCTGTGCGGTCAGCGCCTCGGTAACAGCCGGATCACAGAAGGTGTCGGCAACCGTGCCCTTTGAGAGACCGGCGATGGCCACGATGTCGCCTGCGTGTGCTTCCTCGATCGAGGTGCGCTCGATGCCGCGGAAAGCGAGGATCTTCGAGATACGGCCGTTTTCGATCAGCTTGCCATCTTGGCTCAGAACCTTGACGGCCTGGTTCGGCTTGATCGAACCGGAATTGATGCGGCCGGTGATGATGCGGCCGAGGAAGGGGTTGGCTTCGAGGATCGTGCCGATCATCGTAAACGGGCCCTCGTGGACTGTCGGCTCCGGAACGTGCTCGAGCACGAGGTCGAGAAGCGGTGCCAGACCCTGGTCCTTCGGACCTTCCGGGTTGACGTTCATCCAGCCATCGCGTCCCGAACCGTAGAGGATCGGAAAGTCGAGCTGCTCGTCGGTCGCGTCGAGGTTCGCGAAGAGGTCGAAGACTTCGTTGATGACTTCTTCGTGGCGACCATCCGGACGGTCGATCTTGTTGATCGCGACGATCGGGCGGAGGCCGACCTTCAGCGCCTTGGAGACGACGAACTTCGTCTGCGGCATCGGGCCTTCGGAGGAGTCGACCAGGACGATTGCGCCGTCCACCATCGACAGGATACGCTCGACTTCGCCACCGAAGTCGGCGTGTCCGGGGGTGTCGACGATGTTGATGCGAACACCCTTCCACTCGACGGACGTTGCCTTGGCAAGAATCGTGATGCCGCGCTCTTTTTCCAGGTCGTTGCTATCCATGACGCGTTCTGCAACGCGCTGGTTCTCGCGGAACGAGCCGGACTGTTTCAGAAGCTCGTCAACCAGTGTCGTCTTGCCATGGTCAACGTGCGCGATAATCGCGATGTTGCGAAGTGCCATATTCTATATCTCTGAGGCTGGGGCGCCGCGCTGGGAGAAGGCGCCAATTTCATTTGGGCGGCTCATACAGTGTTTTTCGCTTCTGCGAAAGGGGGGAAAGCCGATTGCCTGCCATGCATGGCGTCAACTCGATATCTGCGGGTCGATGGTCGTCCGCCACAGTTCCGTGTCGTTCCGGTCCATCAGCCGCACCGTCAGTTGCTCGGTCTGCCCATCGATATCGATCAGCCCGAAAAATTGCATGCCGGCCGATGGCGGCAGGTTCTGCTCCGCGCCGCCGGGTGCTGCCCTCATGAACTTCACCTGCGGCCCGAAGGTCATGTCGAGTTGTTGCGGGCCGTAGGTTCCGGAATGGAGAGGTCCAGCCACAAATTCCCAAAATGGGAGGAACTCGCGGAACTTCGCCTTGCCGGGATCGTAGTAGTGCGCTGCCGTATAGTGCACGTCGGCCGTCAGCCAGACCATGTTGGATATGCCGGCATCGCGGACGAACCGCAGCAGGTCGGCAAACTCCAGCTCGCGACCGAGTGGCGCGCTATTGTCGCCGTTCGAGATCGACTCGCTTCCCCGCCGATGTCCGTAGTCGTCCCAGATCACAAGCCCGATCGGCAGATCGCAGGCAATCACCTTCCACGTCGCCGTCGAGCGAACCAGTTCTCGCTTCAGCCATGCCACCTGACGTTCGCCCAGCAGGAGAGAGCCATCGGAGGGGTTGGTATCAACGCCATGGCTGTTCGGGCCGCGATAAGAGCGCAGATCCACGAAGAAGACGTCGAGCAGAGGGCCATAGGCGACCTTGCGGTAAATGCGGCCGGGCTCGTCTGCGATATAACGGATCGGTGTCATCTCATGAAAGGCACGGCTGGCCCGGCTGGCGAGGATCGAAACCGACTTTTCCGTGTAGCGGTTGTCGTCGCGAAGGTCGGTCGAAGGCGACCAATTGTTCAATACCTCATGATCGTCCCATTGATAGAAGACGGGACAGACCGCGTTGAACTCCTTCACGTGACTATCGAGCAGATTATAAGCCCATTGCCCGCGAAACTGGTCGAGCGTTTGGGCGATGTCCCGCTTTGCCGCCGTGACGATCCTGTTTTTCCAGACACCGCCGTCGCGCAGCTTGATCTCGTCGGGCACCGGGTTGTCGGCATAGATCGTATCGCCGGAATGGATCATGAAATCAGGGCGGTGATAGGCAATAGTCTGATAGGTGCGCATGCCTTCGTCGTCGATACCCCAACCCTGCCCCGCCGTATCGCCCGACCACGCGAAGCGGACGCTGCGCTTGCGCAACGGCGCGGTGCGAAACCGCCCCAGGATTGGCTCCGAAAGATCGTTGATATCCTGCAAATCCGCCGCTCGGAAGCGATAGAAAATCTCCTGGTCGGGCGGAAGGTTTTCAAGCAGCAGCTTTCCGGCAAGACCGGTTTGTGGCGTGACGTCTATGGGCGCCACGCGCACGGCATTGGCGAACCTGTCGCTCGTCGAGTACTCGATATGGAGCCGAGCTGGCCGGTCCACCTGTGTCCATATCATTCCGGATCTGGTATCGATATCGCCCGACTGGACGCCGGACGCAAAAACCGGACGACTGGAGGAACCACGCGCATAGTAGGGCATCGCCAGCCCCGCCACTGCAAATCCACCTACCGCTCCCATGGATGAGAGAAAGCGTCGGCGGGTCGTTTCGGTCAATTTCATGCCAAGGACTATCCGGCTGGAGCGGGAGAGAGCCTCCCGCGCCGAACCTATGGCGGCCGTCATGTCATATTCTTGAAGACGGCATGACGGTTTTTCGAAACTTCAGTGACAGTCATGTGACGAAGCGGTCAGATGACTGTCACCCGCCAATACTTTAGCTTTTGCGCATTGAGGATGCGCAATACATGACTTGTCAGGCGTCGCTGCCGGACAGTTCTTCGAAGGTCGCAAGTCCCTTCTTCAGCAGCATTGCATCCGGGCTCGGCAACTTTCCGCGGAAGGCCTTGTAGGCATCCTCGGGATCGATCGCGCCACCGACGGAATAGATGTTGTCCTTCAGCTTGGCTGCCATTTCCCGGTTGAACGCGTCGCCCGTCTCCTCGAAGGCGGCGAAGGCGTCCGCATCAAGCACCTCGGACCACATGTAGGAATAGTAGCCGGCGGAATAACCGCCGGAGAAGATGTGCTGGAAGTGCGGCGAGGCGTGACGCATGACGATCGATTTCGGCATGCCGAGCTCCGAGAGCACCCCGGCCTGCACCGCCATCGGGTCCTCGACCTTGTCGCGTGTGTGGAACGCCATGTCGACAAGCGCGGAGGAGGTAAACTCGACCGTACTGAAGCCGGAATTGAAAGTGCGGGCCGCCAGAACCTTGTCCAGCAGCGCCTGTGGCATCGGCTCGCCGGTTTCGAAATGCACCGCATACTGCTTGAGAATCGCTGGCACCGTCAGCCAGTGCTCGTAAAGCTGCGACGGCAATTCAACGAAATCGCGCGAGACGCCCGTGCCGGAGACCGAGGGATAGGTGACGTTCGAGAGCATTCCGTGGAGCGCATGGCCGAATTCGTGGAACAGCGTGCGCGCATCGTCGAGCGACAGAAGCGCGGGCTTGCCTTCGGCAGGTTTGGCGAAATTGCAGACATTGTAGATGATCGGCAGCTCGCCCTGTCGTCCGTCCTTCAGCGGCAGCTTGTGCTGCGACTGGAACGAGCTCATCCAAGCGCCCGAGCGCTTCGAGCTGCGAGCGAAATAGTCGCCAAGGAAGAGCGCCACCAGCGTGCCCTCTTGGTCGCGGATCTCGAAAACGCGAACATCGGGATGATAGGCGGGAACGCCCTTCTTCTCGACGGCGCGAATGCCGAACAGCCGGCCAGCGACGTCGAAGCAGGCATCGATGATCTTCTCGAGTTGGAGATAAGGCTTCAACTCGGCTTCGGAGAAGTTGAACCGCTCTGCACGGATCTTCTCAGCATAGTGCCGCCAGTCCCAGGGCATGACCTCATGGTTCTTGCCCTCTGCGGCGATCAGCTTGGCGATGTCGGCCTCTTCTTCGCCGGCCCGCTTGACAGCTTTCGCCCACACCTCTCGAAGTAGGTGATTCACCGCACCGGGCGTCTTCGCCATCGTATTGTCGAGCTTCAGTTCCGCGAAGTTACCATAGCCGAGGAGCTTGGCCACCTCGCCGCGAAGCGCAAGCGTATCGCGGATGATGCCGCGATTGTCCGTCACACCATCGTTCTCGCCGCGCGCCACCCAAGCCTCGAAGGCGCGCTCACGCAGATCGCGCCGCTCGGAGAAGGTGAGAAACGGTTCGATGATCGAGCGCGACAGGGTCACGGCAAATTTGCCCTCTTCGCCTCGCTCGTGTGCAGCAGCCGCCATCGCATCCTTTAGGAATTCGGGAATGCCGTCGAGATCGGCGCCGTCGGAAAGGATCAACGCCCAGTTCTTTTCATCGGCAAGTACGTTCTGCCCGAACTGGGTGCCGAGGCCGGCGAGCTTTTCGTTGATGCCCGCAAGCTTCTCCTGCTCGGGCTTCGGCAGCTTGGCGCCAGATTTGACGAAACCCTTCCAGTGCCGCTCCAGCACCCGCGTCTGCTCCAGCGTCAGACCAAGGCTTTCGCGCGCTTCCCACAGGGCATCGATGCGGGCAAAGAGCGCCGCATTCATGCCGATCTTGGAGTAGTGACGCGACATCTTCGGCGAAATGTCCCGCTCCAGTGTTTGGATTGTGTCGTTGGTGTGAGCGCCTGCCCGGTTCCAGAACAGTGCGGATACGCGCGACAGCTGATCGCCTGCAATCTCCAGAGCAACGACCGTGTTCTCGAATGTCGGCGCTTCCTGATTTCCGGCGATTTCATCGATCTCCTTCTCGTGTGCGGCGAGTGCGGCATCGAAAGCGGAAGCGAAGTCACCGTCGTTGAGCGCATCGAACCGTGGCAGGCCATGAAGGCCGTTCCATTCGAAGAGTGCCGGATTGAATTCTGGTGTGGAAGGCATGCGGACATCCTTTGTGGCAGGCAACTGAACAGGCAATATAGGGATGCCCGTACGCAATTGGTATTGCCGATCGGACGCTCTTTCCGCCGCATGACTGTGAAAAGTTCACGGCAAGAAATGACGCATGAGAATTAACCAATCGTTAACGATTGACGCGGCTTCGGCGCGCGCGATAGCCTTGCTCGTCATCTTCTTGCAATTGGACATGGGCCATGGAAATCCTTTCTGTGCGGTCTTCGCCGAATTTCCTTTTCAGAAGAAATTCCGATAATTCTAATAGTTACAATGAATTAGAAGCCAAAATCGGCACAGCTGCGAAGCCTTCGACGGCATTCCAAATTGATGAAACAGGCGGCGATGCGCCGGATTTCTCCGCGATCAGCGCCAGCGAACTGCGCCAGTATGCAAGGCAGAGCCTCGATGCGGGCGCGATCGATCAGGATACATTCGCCGCCATCTCCGAACCGCTGCCGATGCGAACGATCGACCCAGCAGGCAACATCCTCGACCTCTCCGATATCACCGATGCGACGAGCTTCAATTTCCGGGACTACTACAAAGATCAGCTGCAGATCGCGACGTCGATCGGCGACCCGGCAACGGTGGCGACGCTCAATTCGGTCGTCAATTTCCTCGACGTCTGATCTCAGGCTTTCCGCCACCCCAGCAGGCCCGGCGTCGCGTGCCAGAGTGCCTGCGCTGCAAAACCCATGAACAAGACACCTGAGCAGCGGACGATCAGCCGCTCGTGCGAGCGATAGAACCGCCTCACCGTGCCGGCGCCAATGATCGTGATCAGGATCATATCGGCGACAATGAAGCCCAGAAACGAAACCGCAAGCAGGACCGGCAACGTGTGAAACTGCAACGCGCTCGCCGAGCCGGCAACGAGAGCCGTGAACGTCGCGAGCGCCACGGGATACCCTTTCGGGTTGGTGACGCCGAAGATCAGGCCACGGCGGAACGGCCGCTCGACGACCATCAAAGCCTGTCCGTCTGCTTTCGGCTTTGCCCTCACGGCATTCCAGCCGATCCAGGCAAGGTAGAAGCCACAGAGAAGACCGAGCGCGTCGAAGACAAAGGTCCCGATCGTCTTTGCGCCGATGATTGCAATCAGCGCCAGTGACGCCCACAGCAGATCACCGACCAGATGGCCGCCGACGAACAGCGCGCCGGCGCGACGTCCCTGCCCCGCACCGATGCCAAGCAGCGCGAGGAACGCCGGACCGGGAATGAGCACATAAAGAAGGGCAGCCAGAAAGGCGCCTGCAAGCAACGATTGGGTCATCGAAAGAACTCCGAAGGAACCACCGCAGCTTATGCGCTAATCGAAACCCGTCAAGCGATGATGGCGACCCATAAGATTTTTGAATTGCCGGATCACGCAGCTTCCGACAGAAGGAAGGGGTCGCCATTTTGCGGCTTCGCACATGCCACCAAAACCGAGTACCCCTATGCCCCCATTCCGGATGAGCGAACGGCGAACCAGCATGCTCGGCGCGCTTCTCGCAACAATCGGGCCGATCTCGATGTCGATCTACACCCCTGCGATGCCCGAGCTCGTGCAGGCGTTCCGGACGTCCGACTCGGCGATCAAGATGACGCTCTCCGTCTATTTCGCCGGTTTCTCGGTTGCGCAATTGCTTGCAGGCCCGCTCTCGGACGCCTTCGGCCGGCGCGCGGCGACGCTCCTTTTCATCGGCATCTATGTCACCGGTAGCCTGCTTGCCGCCTTTGCGCCTGGCATCGAATGGTTGCTCGCCGGCCGTCTCATCCAGGGTATCGGCGCCTCTGTCGGGATCACGGTCGCCCGCGCCATCGTGCGCGACCAGTTCACCGGAACCGAGGCCTCCCGTATCATGAACCTGATCGGGATCATGATCGCCATTGGGCCGGCCGCGGCACCGACAATCGGCGGTTTGGCGCTTGCCGCCTTCGGCTGGCAGTCCGTCTTCTTCCTTCTGATCGGTTTCGGTCTGCTGATCTGCCTTTCGGTGGTCGTCTTCATGCGCGAAACCAGCATGCCCGATCGCCGCCGTGCCCTACCCGGACCGCTGCTGGCCGCGTATACCGAGCTTGCACGTGAAAGCCGTTTCGTCTCCGCCTCGCTCGTGCTCGGCGGCTCGATCGGCGCCCTCTATGCGCAGGCGACGCTGCTCCCGTTCATCCTCATCAAGGTCGTCGGCCTCTCGCCGACAGCCTTCGGCCTCGGAATGCTGATGCAGTCCGGCTCCTACTTCCTGGGCTCCATCTGCCTGCGTTATGCGGCGCCGCGCTTGGGCGGCGACGGTTCCGTGCGCGTCGGGCTCGGGCTGCTCGGGTTCGCGGGCATCATGATTGCGCTCTCCGTCCACTTCGTGACGCCCACCTATCTCTCGATCATGGGGCCGATCGCGTTCCTGGCCTTCGGACTTGCCTTCCTGACGCCGCACATGACAACCTCGGGCCTCTACCCCTTCCCGCATATTGCCGGCTCGGCGTCCGCAATGATGGGCTTCATCCAGATGGGTGGCGGTTTTGCAGGCGGCGTCGCGGGTTCGTTGATCGGCATGCCGCTTCTCGCCTTCGGAACCGTGATCCCGACCATGGCACTGATCTCCATCGCGAGCTACGTCTGGTTCGTCCGCGCCTCACGGCGCCCTGCAAAGGTTTCCCGCGCCACGATTGGCGCATGAAAAGGCCCGCACGAGGCGGGCCTTTGATCTCTATCGGGCTGTTCTCGCTTACTTCGAGATATTGCGCTTTGCGAGCGTGCGCAGACGCAGTGCGTTGAGCTTGATGAAGCCGGCGGCATCCTTCTGGTCGTAGGCGCCCTGGTCGTCTTCGAAGGTGACGAGCTTGTCGGAGTAGAGCGACTTCGGGCTCTCGCGGCCGATGACCATGACATTGCCCTTGTAGAGCTTCAGCGTCACTTCGCCTTCGACATGCTCCTGGCTCTTGTCGATCAACGCCTGCAGCATCTCGCGCTCCGGCGAGAACCAGAAGCCGTAATAAATCAGCTCGGCGTAACGCGGCATCAGCTCATCCTTGAGGTGCGCGGCACCGCGGTCGAGCGTGATGGATTCGATTGCACGATGCGCGGCAAGCAGGATCGTGCCACCGGGCGTTTCGTAAACGCCGCGCGACTTCATGCCGACGAAGCGGTTTTCCACGAGGTCGAGACGTCCGATGCCGTTGTCGCGGCCGTAATTGTTAAGGGTTGCAAGCAGCGTTGCCGGGCTCATGCGAACGCCGTTGATCGAAATAGCATCGCCCTTCTCGAAACCCACCTTGATGATCGTTGCCTTATCAGGAGCGGCTTCCGGCGAAATCGTGCGCATATGCACGTATTCAGGAGCTTCCTGCGCCGGATCTTCCAGAACCTTGCCTTCGGACGAGGAGTGCAGCAGGTTGGCGTCGACGGAGAACGGCGCCTCTCCCTTCTTGTCCTTGGCGACCGGGATCTGATGCTGCTCAGCGAATGCCAGGAGATCGGTACGGCTCTTGAAGGCCCAGTCGCGCCACGGCGCGATGATCTTGATATCCGGGTTCAGCGCATAGGCGGAGAGCTCGAAACGAACCTGGTCGTTGCCCTTGCCGGTAGCGCCATGCGCGATCGCATCGGCGCCGGTCTTGCGGGCAATGTCGATCAGGTGCTTGGAGATCAGCGGACGCGCAATCGACGTGCCGAGCAGATAGACGCCCTCATAGACGGCATTGGCACGGAACATCGGGAAGACGAAGTCCTTCACGAACTCTTCGCGCACGTCCTCGATGTAGATTTCCTTGATGCCGAGCATCTCGGCCTTCTTGCGCGCCGGCTCCAGCTCTTCGCCCTGACCGAGATCGGCCGTGAAGGTCACGACTTCGGCGCCGAGCTCCGTCTGCAGCCATTTCAGGATGATCGAGGTATCGAGGCCGCCGGAATAGGCGAGCACGACTTTCTTCACGTCTTTCTTAGATGCCATGATGATGAGGTCCGTTGCAAAAGGGCAGCGGCAAACCCGCCAAGCCCGGTATGGCTGCGCACTTTTAGCGAGATTGACGCACGACGCAAGGGCAACGGCGACCATAGACGGCGCGGATAATGTTTGACAGGCCGAAAGCGCAACCCATATCTGCCAGCGTCCTGACAATGCTGAGGAGACGCTGGCCGTGACAAGAATCCAAGACATCATCAAGAAATCCAATGTTGCCGTCATCACCGGCGGGGCCTCCGGAATCGGGCTTGCCGCGGCAAAGCACTTTGCCCGCGCCGGCATGAGCGTCGCCATTGCCGATCTCGGCGGCGAACGGCTGGCAGAGGCCGCCAAGCAGCTGAAATCGATCTCCGGAGAGGAGCATGTGCTGGCCGTTGAAACCGACGTTGCGCAGAAGGACTCGCTGGACGCGCTGGAACGGACCGTGATCCAACGCTTCGGCCGCGTGCATATTCTCATGAACAATGCCGGCATCGGCCCCGAGACGTCGATGTTCAGCGCCCAGGCCGATTGGGACAGCATCCTCGGCGTCAACCTGCTTGGCGTCGTCAACGGAACGCGCACCTTCGGCCAGCACATGCTCTCGCACGGCGAACCGGGCCTTATCATCAACACCGGTTCGAAGCAGGGCATCACCACCCCGCCCGGCAATCCGGCCTACAATGTTTCGAAGGCCGGTGTGAAGGTGTTCACCGAAGCGCTGCAGCACGAATTGCGAAACACAGAGGGCTCGGCGATCTCTGCCCACCTGCTCATCCCCGGATTCGTCTTCACCGGCCTGACAAAGGGCGATCGTGCCGAAAAGCCGGCGGCGGCCTGGACGCCGGAACAGACCGTCGACTTCATGATCGAAAGCCTGGAACGCGGCGACTTCTACATCCTCTGCCCCGACAACGACGTCGCCCGCTCGGTGGACGAACGCCGCATGGCCTGGGCGATGGGCGACATCATCGAGAACCGTCCGCCGCTCTCGCGCTGGCACAAGGACTACGCCGACAAGTTCAAGGCCTACCTCGAACGCAAGGAATAGGTCGCATTAGAACGTTTGATTAGACATTTTCTGAAAGCCGGATATGACGGCTAAGCTTTCATCCGGCTTTCGGAGTGTACCATGGACTTCCTGCCCAGCTTTCCGACGCTTCTCGCCTTTGCCGCTGCGACCCTTCTGCTTGCGGCGACACCCGGCCCCGATATGACCCTGTCCATCAGCCGGGCGCTGGCGCAGGGCAAGAAGGCGGCGTTGTTCGTCGTTCTCGGCACGAGCCTCGGCATCGTCGTTCACACCATGCTGGTCGCCTTCGGCGTTTCGGCCTTGATCACCGCATCGCCCACGGCCTTCCTGATCCTGAAGACGGGCGGTGCAGCCTATCTGCTCTGGCTTGCCGTCCAGGCGATCCGGTACGGCTCGAAGTTCTCGGTCAACAAGGTGGAAGCGTCAAAGGGCACGCCGCTTGCCAACATCTCCTCGGGCTTCTGGGTCAACCTGTTGAACCCGAAGGTTATCATCTTCTTCATGACGTTCTTGCCGCAGTTCGTCAGTGCCGGCGACCCGACAGTGACGCAGAAGCTGCTGTTTCTCGGGTTCTGTTTCATCGTCATCGGCATGCCGGTGAATGCTGCCGTCGTCTTCGCGGCCGACTGGCTTGCCGGCTGGCTGCAGAACAACAAGAAGGTTCTGCGCGGCATGGATTTTACCTTCGCCGGCGTGTTCTCGGTTTTCGCGGCAAAGATCCTTCTGACGCAGGCGCGCTGAGTCGCCCTGCGGCTCAACCGATCAGCAGCGCGTCGTCATCCAAGGTCTGGCCGCGCATTTTGCGGAACATGGCGATCAGGTCTTCGACCTGCAGCGTCTTGCGGCTGTCACCGCTGACGTCGAGAACGATCTCCCCACCATGCAGCATGATCGTGCGGTGGCCATAATCGAGCGCCTGGCGCATGGAGTGTGTGACCATCAGCGTCGTTAGCTTGCGTTCCGAGACGATCTTCTGGGTGAGGCCCATGACGAATTCGGCCATGCCAGGATCAAGCGCCGCCGTATGCTCGTCGAGCAGCAGCACTTCGGAGCCGGCAAGCGTCGCCATGACCAGCGACACCGCCTGCCGCTGACCGCCGGAAAGCAGGTCCATGCGGTCCTTCATCCGATTTTCGAGGCCGAGGTTGAGCGCGGCAATGCGATCACGGAAATGCTCGCGGCGCTGCGGTCCGAGCGCCGAGACAAGGCCGCGCCGCTCACCGCGACGGGCCGCCAGCGCAAGGTTCTCCTCAATCGAAAGCGAGCCGCAGCTTCCCGTTAGCGGATCCTGGAAGACACGGGCGACGAGGCCGGCGCGGGCCGCCGTGGACTTGCGCGTGACATCGGCGTGGCCGATCAGAACCTGGCCTTCGCTGGCAAGCACATCGCCGGCCAGAACGCCAAGCAGCGTCGACTTGCCGGCTCCGTTCGAACCGATGACAGTGACGAACGAACCTTCTTCGATGGTAAGGCTAACACCGTTCAGTGCCTGCTTCTGCAGCGGCGTCCCCTTGCCGAAGATGACCTTGATATCCTTGAGGGTTATCACGATGCGGCACCTCCGCGGCGAAGGCGTGGAAGAATGAGCGCAACGGTAACGAGGACGGCCGTCACGAAATTGAGGTCGGATGCCTGCAGCCCGATGACATCGGTCGAGAGCGCCAGCTGGATGGCGATACGGTAGAGGATCGAGCCGAGGACGCAGCCGATCAGCGCGATCAGCAGACCCCGCCGGCCGAGCAGCGTTTCGCCGATGATGACCGCCGCAAGACCGACGACGATCGTTCCGACACCCGAGGTGACGTCGGCAAAGCCGTTCGTCTGCGCAAACAGCGCACCGCCGAGGGCGACCAGCGCATTCGAGATCGCCATGCCGAGATAGATCTGGCGGCTGGTATCGACGCCCTGGGCGCGGGCCATGCGGGCATTCGCACCAGTCGCACGCATCGCCAGACCCGAGTCGCTCTCGAGGAAGCGCCAGACGAGGACGACGGCGACAACGACGAGGACGCCGACAAACAGCGGTCGAACGTAGAAATCACGCAGCCCATGACCGAAGAACGGGCTGATCATCGTATCTGCATTGATCAGCGCGACGTTCGGCTTGCCCATGACGCGCAGATTGACCGAGAAGAGCGCGATCATCGTCAGGATCGAGGCCAGCAGATTGAGGATCTTGAACCGTACATTGAGCATCGCCGTGACGAGACCCGCCGCAGCACCAGAGACCATGGCAACGAGAGCAGCAAGCCAGGCGTTGACGCCGGCGACAATCAGCACCGCTGTCACGGCAGCACCCAACGGGAAGGAGCCGTCGACGGTCAGATCCGGAAAATCCAGCACCCGAAATGCGAGGTATACGCCGAGCGCTACGAAGGCATAGACCAACCCCAGCTCCACGGCTCCCCAGAATGCGATCTGACTCAAGGCTCCTGCCCTTTCTTCTGACCTGTCCCGCCTCTTAGCGGACCCAAGCTTCTAATACCATCAGCCGCCCCCGCATAAAACGGGAGCGGCTGGATGGTTGGTTCTGAAATCTACTTCGATCAGTCGATGGTCTTCGTCGCGCGCTTCAAAACGCTTTCCGGCAGTGTGACGCCCATCTTTGCTGCCGCACCCTTGTTGATGACGAGATCGCTGCCGGCAGCAACCTTCACCGGAATGTCCCCTGGGTTTTCGCCCTTGAGGATGCGAACGACGATCTCGCCGGTCTGCTTGCCGACGTCGTAGTAGTTGAAGCCGAGCGCAGCAATCGCACCGCGCGAGACGGAGTCCGTGTCTGCCGTGAAGAGCGGCAGCTTGCTTTCTTCGGCAACGGCAACGGCACCTTCGAGCGCAGAGATGATGGTGTTGTCAGTCGGGATGTAGATGGCATCGGCACGGCCGACGAGCGCGCGCGCAGCACCCTGCACTTCGGCGGACTTGGTGGCGGCCGACTCAACGACCGCCAGGCCGGCCTTCTCGGCCTCCGTCTTCAGGACGGCAAGCAACGATACGGAATTGGCTTCGCCGGAGTTGTAGAGGTAGCCGATCGTCTTGGCGTTCGGCAGGATTTCCTTGATGAGTGTAACATGCTCCGCAACCGGCGACATGTCGGACAGACCTGTGACGTTACCGCCGGGCTTGTCCATGTTCTTTACGAGCTGCGCGCCAAGCGGATCGGAAACGGCGGTGAAGACAACCGGAATGTCGCGCGTTGCGGAAACGACGGCCTGCGCGGAAGGGGTGGAAATCGGCACGATGACATTGGGGCCTTCGCCGGCGAACTGGCGGGCGATCTGCGCTGCCGTTGCCGGATTGCCTTGAGCGGACTCGAACATGAACTTCAGGTTCTCGCCGTCCTTGTAGCCTGCGGCCGTCAGCACATCGAGGACACCCTTGCGTGCGGCGTCGAGAGCCGGATGCTCGACAATGGCCGTGACCGCGACGGTAACGTCTTCCGCCTTGGCAGGCAGGGTAAGAGCCAGCGTGGCCGCGACAGCAAGCAGGATTGAACGCATTGGGTATCCTCCAGATATGATTTTGCCCTGCTTCTAGGAAAAGCAGGCCATGAAATCAATCATCCGGAGGTGTTTGAAGGATCAAACTTGCTGATCAATCATCCGCGCCGTGATTGGCGATCATCATCGCCTCGAAAGCCAGCCGTTCGGTCTTGCGCATGCGCTCCGATTCCGACTTCAGCTGGCCGCAGGCTGCAAGAATGTCGCGGCCGCGCGGCGTGCGGATCGGCGAGGCATAGCCGGCCGAGTTGATGAAATCGGCAAACTTCTCGATCTGCGCCCAGTCGGAACACTGATAGTTGGTGCCCGGCCACGGGTTGAACGGAATGAGGTTGATCTTCGCCGGCACGCCCTTCAGCAGCTGGACGAGACCCTTGGCATCCTCGAGGCTGTCGTTGACGTCCTTCAGCATCACATATTCGAAGGTGATGCGGCGGGCGTTCGACAAGCCCGGGTACTTCCGACAGGCATCGATCAGTTCCTTCAGCGGGTACTTCTTGTTGATCGGTACGAGGATGTCGCGCAGGTCGTCGCGCACGGCATGCAGCGAGATTGCCAGCATCACGCCGATTTCATCTCCGGTGCGGAAGATTTCGGGCACGACGCCTGACGTCGACAGCGTCACGCGACGCTTCGACAGCGACAGGCCGTCGCCATCGGTGGCGATCAGCAACGCCTGCTTCACGGCGTCGAAATTGTAGAGCGGCTCGCCCATGCCCATCATCACGATGTTGCTGACCTTGCGGCCTTCGGCTGGCATGATGGTGCCCTGCGGCGCTTCACGGTCCGGGAAATCGCCCAGCCGATCGCGGGCCAGTAGAAGCTGCGAGAGAATTTCTTCCGCCGTCAGGTTGCGCACCAGACGTTGCGTTCCGGTATGACAGAAGGAACAGGTCAGCGTGCAGCCCACCTGGCTTGAGATGCAAAGCGTTCCACGGCCCTCTTCCGGGATATAGACAGCCTCGATCTCGACCGGACGGCCGGCACCGCGCGCCGGGAAGCGCAGCAGCCACTTGCGGGTGCCGTCGTTTGACACCTGCTCCTCGACGATCTCCGGGCGCGCGATGGTGAAATGCTGCTTCAGCATCTCGCGCATGTCCTTGGCGACATTCGTCATGTGATCGAAATCGGAGACGCCGCGTACGTAGATCCAGTTCCAGAGCTGGGCCACGCGCATCTTGATCTGCTTTTCGGCCACGCCCCTTTCGCGCAGCGCAGCGCCCATTTCTTCTCGGCTCAGGCCGATCAGCGAAGGCTTCAGCGCGGCATCGGCACCGCGCATCGGCGCGCCGGCAGGCTTGGTAACGGTCATCGCATCCATGACGGACATAGTCTCTAATCCCGAATTCAACATGCGATCCTCCCAGTAAGCCGGATGACTTGCGGGCACGGAGGGCATGATGGCAGAGTTGAATGCGGAGTACGGCGGCAAAGCCGCGATCTATCCGCTATTGTGCGGGCCTTTAGCATCATTTTTGCCGCGCGTCACTAGAGATGGAAAACGACGAAGGCCGGCGCAAGGCCGGCCTTCGAATTCAATGAACAGTCACGAACCGCTTATTTGCAGCCTTCAACCTGTTTCAGCGCGGCCGAAATGCCGGAGAGCGAATAGCTGTAGGAGGTCGACGTGCCTTTGCGAGACGTAGCGTTGACGGTCATCGCGTGACCGGTCTTCATGGCCGCGACGAGTGCCGGCTCCTGAGCTGCGTTCTCAACCCAGCCGGCCTTGTCCTTGGTGAACATCACAAAGGTCTTGTTGTCGATAACGACATCGATCTTCGAGTTCTCCTTGACCGTGTAGCCCATCATTGCCTGCGGCTCGTAGGAAATGTTCTGGCCGGGACGCTGCGAGACGATGAAGAAGTTGTCACCGTGATCGATGCCCGCCGGCTTCTTTTCCGTCGGCACAGACAGCACGTAGCAGACGGTGCTCGCGCCGGACTTGTACGAATAGGCGCCCCAGGCCTGGAACTGCTGGATACGTGTCGGCGCCGTCGAAGCCGGCGTAGCCTGCTGCTGCGCTGCCGGCGCTGCAGGCTGCGACTTCTTGGACTGAGCGGATGCAATGCCGGCGCCGGTGAGAACGATGGAAAGGGCGATTGCGGTACTTCTTACAAACATGGATATCCTGCCGGTTCTTGCGATTCGAGCCCGAGGCGAACGGGCGGCGCATAATCACGATCTGCTTTATTTTGACTTAATTCAGGTTACCAAAGCGTCAACAGGGACTGCGAGAAGTCCCTGCCTGTGTCATTTTCGCCCAAGTGTCAACGTCGGGCGCTGGCGCCTCGCCCGTGATGGCGTGATGCCGCGTGGGCACGCAGACCATCGTCATGAGTGATTTAAGACATAAAGATTCAGGCAAGAGTTTGACCTTTTCAGAAACCGTTGTACGTCAATAAGCGTTGGAAATCCGTTGGAGAATTCGCTGAGCCAGGGGACTTTGCACGCAACATGAATGCCGAGGAGAAACAGCGCTTCGCCGCCCTCGCCAGGGCCGTTGCCGAACGCCGCGACCAGGAAGCATTCGCCGTGTTATTCGACTACTTCGCACCGCGCCTCAAATCTTGGTTACTACGTCAAAGGATGGCAAGCAGCGAGGCAGAAGAACTCGTTCAGGAAGTGATGATCGTGCTTTGGCACAAGGCGGGGCTCTATGATGCAACCCGATCGTCCCTGTCGACCTGGCTTTTTCGCATTGCCCGCAACCGGCGGATCGATCTTCAGCGTCGGGCCAGAGCGCATGTCCTGGATCGGGCAGACCCGGCATTGCAGCCGGTCGCTGAAAGCGGCGCCGACGAGATCCTCGCAAACGACGATCGCGACGCCCACGTGCGCGCCGCTGTCAGCCAACTCCCGGAAGAACAACGGGAAATGCTCCGCGCCGCGTTCTTTCTCGGCCAATCCCATTCGCAGATCGCGGAGGCGACGGGCTTGCCGCTCGGGACCGTAAAGTCCCGCATCCGGCTTGCCTTCGGAAAACTCAGGAAGGTGCTTGAGGCCGAGAGCGCCTGACGTACCGACGCGGCTAGATCGTCTTCATGCCTTCAGGCTTGTCGGCGAGCGCACGGTCTGCTGCTTCATAATGCCTCGGCTGCAGGTGCCTGCTGACCATCGCGAAGGCGGCGGAAAGGACTGCTACGTCGTCCGAAAAACCGATCACGGCAAAAACATCAGGGATCATGTCGATCGGCATGACGAAATAGGCAAGCGCAGCCAGAAGCACGCCGCGCACCCTCGTCGGCGTCTGCGGATCCATCGCGCAATAGAATGCGGCAACGACATCGCGCGCGAATGGAATCTGCCGCACGGCCTTCTTGAAGGTCGGCCAGAATTTCTTGCGCACAGTCTGCTCGCGCCGGCTCTGGGTATCATCGTCACCCGGCAGAAGGATCTCACCGAATTTGACGTCGTCCATCCCGATTGGTCCTTTCGTTCACGCGCACATATGGTGATGGCTGCACCGGATTCAATCAAGCCGGCGTGCTGCCGCCTTCTCCATCGCCGTCGCCAGCCGGAAGTCAAGCTCGGTCAGGCCGCCAGCATCGTGGGTGTTGAGCTTCACCTCGACGCGCGAATAGACATTGAACCACTCGGGATGATGATTGAGCCTTTCGGCCGCGAGCGCCGCTTCGGTCATGAAGCCGAAAGCCTCGACGAAATTGCGAAACTTGAAGCTTCGCGATATCGACGTGCCGGTGTCATCGAGCGACCAGCCATCCAGCTTGGCGAGCTCGGCAGCGATGGCCTGCCGTTCCAGTTTTTCCCGTTTCATGCGATTGTCCCTCCTCTTTCCATCATGGACCACAGATGAAACGCATTAGCATCCTGTTCGTTTGCATGGGCAATATCTGCCGTTCTCCCCTTGCCGAGGGCATCTTCTCGCATCTTGTCGACGCGGCCGGCTTTGCTGATCGTTTCGAGATCGGCTCTGCCGGCACCGGTGGCTGGCACCAAGGCGAGCATCCGGATCAGCGTTCGATCGCGACGGCCAGAGGTCACGGGATAGAGATCTCCCGGCAACGCGCCCGTCGGATAACGACGGAGGATTTCAGTGACTTCGGCCTGATACTCGCGATGGATCGCACAAATATCGCCGAACTGCATCGGATCCGCCCGGAAGCCACAAACATCCACCTATTCGGCGATTTCGCATTGGCGAGCGGCGAGGATATACCCGACCCCTATTATGGCGGCGGGGACGAGTTCGAACTTGTCTACGCCAGGCTCTTCACCGGCTGCAGGAAGCTGCTGGAGACGCTGGGAACAGACAATGCCTCGTGGAGCGGGAAGATCTCTTCCGTCAGATAGGGACCGCCGCCGACCGATTCCCTTGACGACAGCAGGACGAAGCGGGGAACAGTGAAGGCCGAGGTCTGGAAGTTTCCGCGACCGGCCAGATATTGCACCACATCGTCGACCCGCGACGATTTCAGCCGCGCGAGCGTGACATGCGGCGTGAACTTACGGGGATCCGGCGGCAATCCGACACGCTGGCAGATCCGCTCGATTTCGGCCTGTAGCGCATACATCTCGGCCGAAGGCGAGACGCCGGCCCAGACCGAATGCGGCTTCTTGGACCCGAATGCGCCGATACCATCCAGACGGATCTGGAATTCGGGCCGGTCGATGCGGTCGAGCCGATCGACAATTTCGTCTGCCGTCCGTCCATCGACATCGCCGATAAACCGCAAAGTGATGTGGTAATTTTCCACATCGATCCATCTTGCACCAGGGAGACCACCGCGCAGCAATGAGAGGCTCATCGCGGCATTGCGCGGAATTTCGAGGGCGGTAAAAAGTCTCGGCATCACGAGCACTCCCCGAATCTTTTGCAGGTGCTCACACGGAATCACGCATTGGGCACCTGTGCAAGCCCCTAATTCTTCACAGTAGAAATCGTTGCCAAGAATTGCGTGATAGCCGGCTCCATCCTTTCGACCATCACATCAACCCCCTTGCTGTTGGGGTGCATCCCATCCTCAAGCTGCAGACCGGCATTGAGGACAACGCCGTCGAGGAAGAAGGGATAGAGCGCAACGCCATGTTTTTGCGCAAGTTTCTGGTAGATCGGGTTGAAGCGCGCCGCATAGTCCCCGCCCATGTTCGGAGGCGCCAGCATACCGACGAGAAGGACGGCAATCCCACGCTCCTTTAGCCGGGCAATCATCTGATCGAGGTTCTTTTCACTTTCTTCGGGAGGGATGCCGCGCAGCGCATCATTGGCACCCAGTTCGAGAATCACGCCATTGGTGCCGTCAGGGATCGACCAGTCGATCCGCGCAAGACCGCCAGTCGTGGTGTCGCCGGACACTCCCGCATTGGCGATCGATATGTCGACCCCTTTGGCTTTCAGTGCTGCTTGCAGTTTTTCTGGAAAGCCATCGCCGGAAGGGAGTTGGTAGCCCGCCATCAGGCTGTCTCCAAAGCCGACCAGGCTGATGGTCCGTGCGCTAGCCGCGGCCGCAAAGATCAGCGAAGCAACAATGACGGCGATGTGAAGGCCGGCAACTTTAAATCTCATTCCGCTTTCCCTAGATTGGCAAGACGATCGGCATCTATATAGGGCGAATACTGTTGGCAAAAACCATCATCGAGTTGAAGCGCGCCGATTTGACGCTTGGCAGCGCCGCCGCCTCCGTTCATGTGCTGAAGGGCATCGACCTGACGATTGCCGCCGGAGAGTCGGTCGGCATCGTAGGACCGTCGGGCTCTGGCAAATCGACGTTGCTGATGGTGCTTGCAGGGCTTGAGAAACTCGATAGTGGCGAGATCAATGTCAGCGGCACACCATTGCATGCCCTGAGTGAAGACCTTGTGGCCGACTTCCGTGGCCGCAACATCGGCATCGTCTTCCAATCTTTCCACCTGATTGCCAACATGACGGCGCTGGAAAACGTTGCTGTGCCGCTGGAGCTTGCCAACCTTCCCAACCCCTTCGAAATCGCACGCCGCGAATTGAAATCCGTTGGTCTTGGCGATCGATTGAACCACTATCCTGGCCAGCTTTCCGGCGGCGAACAGCAACGCGTGGCAATTGCCCGCGCCCTCGCACCCTCGCCGGCATTGCTGATTGCCGACGAACCGACCGGCAACCTCGACACCGACACCGGCCGCCAGATTGCAGATCTCCTGTTTTCGAAGCAGGCTGAGCGCGGCATGACGCTGCTGCTTGTCACCCATGACACCGCCCTTGCCAAACGCTGTTCCCGGCAGATTCGGGTTCGTTCCGGCCAAATCGAGGGCGATAGTGCGCCAGTGCAGCCCGAGGCGGCGATTGCATGACATTGCTGACCCCGCGCGTCTCCCTTGCCTTTCGCCTCGCGCTCCGCGAGCTTCGCGGCGGGCTCGGCGGCTTCTACATCTTTTTGGCCTGCATCGCCCTCGGCACCGGCGCCATTGCGGCGGTCAATTCGGTTTCGCAGTCGATCACCGACACGATCGCCACGCAGGGTCAGGAGATCCTTGCCGGCGACGTGCGCTTCGAGCTCAACAACCGCGAGGCGACTGAAGCCGAAATGGGCTTCCTGCGCGGCTTCGGAAAGGTGTCGGCGTCGACTGGCCTGCGCTCGATGGCGCGCAAGCCCGACGGCTCGGATCAGGCCCTGGTCGAAGTCAAGGCGGTCGACGGCGCTTACCCACTCTACGGTACCTTCGAAGCCGATCCGAACTATCCGTTGCACGCGCTCCTATCCGGGCAGAGCGGCACCTATGGCGCAGTGGCTGCGCCGCTTCTGCTCGAGCGGCTCGGCCTCTCCATTGGCGACGAGATCCTGCTCGGCAATGTCATCCTGAACATCACCGGCACGATCAAGACTGAGCCCGACGCGGTCTCGGAAGGTTTCGGCTTCGCACCCCGCCTCCTCGTGAGCAGGGACGCGCTCAAGGCATCCGGCCTCATCCAGACCGGCAGTTTGGTCGAGCACGTTTACAAGATCCGCATGGACGACCCGGCCGAGAGATCCACGATCCGCGATCGGGCTGCGAAGGACTTTCCGTCCGCCGGCTGGTCGATCCGCACGAGCGATCGGGCAGCGCCTTCGCTAACCGAGAACATTGAGCGCTTCTCGCAATTTCTAACGCTGGTCGGACTGACGGCCCTGATCGTCGGTGGTGTCGGCGTCGCAAACGCTGTGCGTGCTTTCCTGGATTCCAAGCGCACGACGATTGCAACGTTCAAGTGCCTCGGCGCGCCGGCAGCGACCGTGGTCCTGATCTACCTGTTCCAGATCGCGATCATTGCCTTGGGCGGCATGGTCATCGGCCTCGTCATCGGAGCGCTGGCGCCAATCGTGGCGTCGCAATTTCTGGCGCAATTCCTGCCTGTTACCACCGATCTGACGTTCTACCCCGGGGCCCTGTCCCTCGCCGTCCTTTTCGGCATTCTGACAACGCTGGCCTTTGCCATCATGCCGCTCGGACATTCCCGCGAGGTTCCGGCGACAGCTCTCTTCCGTGAACAAGGTTTCGAGGCGCGGGGGCTGCCGTCGTGGCCCTACATCCTTCTTGCCGCGGTCTTTCTCCTTGCCCTTGCCGGTCTTGCCATCGTGACCGCTCACGATCGATTCATCGCGATCGTCTTTGTCGGGGCGATCGCCTTCTCCTTCGTGATCTTGCGGCTTGTCGCTGCCGGTATCGCTTGGCTCGCGCGTCGCAGCCCCCGGGTGAATTCACCCGCCCTGCGGCTCGCAATCGGCAACATCCATAGGCCCGGCGCGCTGACGCCCTCCGTCGTCCTGTCTCTCGGTCTTGGCCTTGCACTGCTCGTCACCCTCACCCTGATCGACGGCAACATGCGGCAGCAATTGACCGGGCGCATGGCCGCCGGCGCGCCGAACTTCTTCTTCGTCGACATTCAGGGATCGGAACTCGAGAGATTCCGTAGCGTCATCAAAGCCAGTTCCCCGGATGGCCACTTGGTCGAGGTGCCGATGCTGCGCGGCCGCATCCTCGCCCTCAACGGCGAGGACGTGACGAAGCGGAAAGTTCCGCCGGGCGGCCAGTGGGTCCTGCGCGGTGACCGCGGCATCACGTATTCGGAAACACTGCCGGAAAATGCATCGTTGAGCGAGGGTTCATGGTGGCCGAAGGATTATAGCGGTGAGCCGCTTGTGTCCTTTTCTGCCGAGGAAGCGAAGGAACTCGGCTTGACGATCGGCGACACCGTCACCGTTAACGTGCTTGGGCGTAACATCACAGCCAAGATCGCCAATCTGCGCAAGGTCGAGTGGGAATCGCTTTCCATCAACTTCGTGATGGTGTTCTCGCCGAATACGTTCCGCGGCGCCCCGCACGCCTGGCTGGCGACGCTCACCGACCCGACCGCGACCTCTACCCAGGAGGCCGCGATTCTCAAATCCGTGACAAATACCTATCCGACGATCACCAGCGTGCGGGTCAAGGATGCGATCGATATCGTCAACACACTGGTGGCGCAGCTTGCGACCGCGATCCGCGCCGCCGCCTCCGTTGCACTTATCGCCTCGGTGCTCGTTCTTGCCGGCGCTCTGGCTGCCGGCAACCGCGCCCGCACCCATGATGCGGTCGTCCTCAAGACACTGGGCGCGACGCGACGAATGCTGATCCGCGCCTTCTGCTACGAATACCTCATTCTCGGGGCAGCAACCGCAGTCTTCGCCCTCTTTGCCGGCGGGGTCGCGGCCTGGTTCATCACCGCCCGGATCATGCGCATCCCCTCGCACTTCCTGCCCGACGTCGCCGGCCTGACACTCATAACGGCGCTGGTGCTCACCGTCGGCATTGGACTCATCGGCACTTGGCGCATCCTCGGCCAGAAAGCGGCACCCGTTTTGCGCGAGCTCTAATTGACCAAACGGAGACATTCCCTTCACCTTACGGCGATTTAACCCGATCGCGGGTTGCAAGGGCCTTGTTTGCGAAAGGCGAAAGGCTCATATTGTGTGCAGGCTTGCTGGGCTCCGCAGCGGCGCCCGGGTTACGCGCCCGCCACCGTGTCCACACCGGAGCTTATAAGAGGAAACTATGGCTGACCTTCGTAATTACCAAGGCCGCGTACAAACTGGCGAGATGATCGACCAGGGCCTACGCAGCTATATGCTCAAGGTCTACAACCTGATGGCGCTGGGTCTGGCGATCACGGGTGTGGCCGCCTATCTCGGCTTCAATTTCGCCGTCCGGGACAATCAACTGACGCAGTTTGGCGTACTGCTCTTCCAGTCGCCGCTCCGCTGGGTGGTCATCCTTGCCCCGCTGGCCGCCGTGTTCTTCCTGAGCTTCAGGATTAACCGCATGAGCGTTGCCGCCGCGCAGACGACCTTCTGGGTCTATGCCGCGCTGGTGGGTCTGTCGCTTTCGTCGATCTTCCTGGTCTACACGCAATCGAGCATCACGCAGACGTTCTTCGTGACGGCTGCCTCCTTTGGCGCGCTCTCGCTGTATGGCTACACGACCAAGCGTGATCTCTCCGCCATGGGCTCGTTCCTGATCATGGGCCTCTTCGGTCTGATCATCGCGTCGATCGTGAACATCTTCCTGGCGTCGTCTGCCCTGCAGTTCGCGGTCTCTGTGATCGGCGTGCTGATCTTCGCCGGCCTGACCGCCTACGATACGCAGCGCATCAAGGAGCTGTATTACGAAGCCGACGGCGCGGAAGTTGCCGGCCGCAAGGCGATCATGGGTGCACTGACCTTGTATCTCGACTTCATCAATCTCTTCATGTTCCTCCTGCAGTTCATGGGCGACCGCAAGTAAGGAACCGGGATGTTGTCGAAAAAGGCGGCTTCGGCCGCCTTTTTTGTTGCCTGGTCATACGGAGAATGATTTCTGGAACGGTCCATTGTTCATATCCTCCCGGCCGACCCAATGCCCATCTTCCTCCGTGACGCTTCCCCATTCGACCTCCCCACCATCACGGCCATCTATCGCGAATCCGTGCTGAATGGTGTCGCAAGCTACGAGATCGTCCCGCCGGAGCAGAGCGAGATGGCGGCGCGATTTTCCGGCATCACGGGCCAGAACTATCCCTACATCGCCGCCATCGATGAGGATGGCAGCCTGCTCGGTTACGCCTATGCCTCAGCCTTCCGGACGCGGCCGGCCTATCGCTGGATGGTTGAAGATTCGATCTACCTGGGGCCTGAAGCACGCGGCAGGGGCGTTGGAAGGCTGCTGCTTGCCGAACTGATCCGACGCTGCACGGATCTCGGCTTTCGCCAGATGGTGGCCGTGATCGGCGGCGCACATCCGGCATCGATTGCCCTGCATCGCGCATTGGGCTTTGAGGAAACCGGCCGCCTGAGAGCAACAGGTTACAAGCACGGACGCTGGCTCGATACGATGATCATGCAGCGCGCCCTTGGTGAAGGCGCGGCCACGGACCCCGATGCCTCGACTTATCCAGGGATCCTGTTCAAAACTTGAGCCGAGCTATTTCTCGACCAGCTTCAAGGCCTTATTGAAGACCTTCAAAACCTGCTGCAGCTCGTGCCCGCGCTTCAGGATGACGCCGTGAGTGTTTAAAACGGAATAGGCACCCTGCTTGGCGGCAAGCTTCGGATTCTTCTCGATCCGAAAAAGCGGCATTTCGCCCGATCGCTTGAAAACCGAGAAGATGGCGCAGTCTTTCAGATGATCGATCGCGTAATCCCGCCACTCACCCTCGCCGACCATGCGGCCGTAAATCCACAGGATCGCGTCGAGCTCGCGACGATGAAAGGTGACCGGCGGTGGGTCCTTGCTCTGCTTGTACTCCTTGAGATCTATGACGACTGAGGAACTGTTCTCGGCCGACCGGCTTTCGCCGCGCCGCAAATCCGGCTGATCTGTCATCAGTCTCCCTGTGCCTCCGCTCGTGACAGGAGAATGACAGTTTGCCTTAGCGTTTATAAATTGCAAGCAGGCGATCAGTCACATTAATCATAGTCTGTGCAATCTCCCGAGCGCCGCAATTCAGTCAAAACAGCGCCTCATTTGCAAGGGAAATTCCCTCACGACTGCGCCGCGGGCTCGTTCGGACCCGTCGTCGCACCCGAATTGCGCATGATCTTCTGCCAGATTTGGTCTGCTGAAACGGTTGTGTGTGAGTTTGGCGCCAGCGCGCCAAAGGGCCCGGCTGACCGTATCGACCTTAACCCCAGCCCCGAATACGATCAGCCGGGCCGCCCCGTTTTCCATCCGCAGAAGCAGATGAAACGGTCAGATGTTCTTCCCGGCCATGACAACCGTCGCTCCGAGGATCGCAGATGGATTGCCATCGGCGGTGGAGGATTGAAGTAGAATCGCGCAGCCCTCAAGGTCCGGCTTCTGCATCACGCTGGCCGGCAGCGTCAAGCTCGTTTCCTTGCCCTCCCACATGCCGACGGTCTCAACATCGGCAACGCTGTTGAGGTATGCAATCTTCTGTCCGCTGTTCTCGCCCTTCTCGACGTCGATGGTCTTCTCGCGATTGAAGTAGACCATGACGACATTGGCTTTGCCCTGTCCTGCGCCGATCTTGATCTCGAGTTGGTCGTCGCGCACCTGCGCAGTCACCGGCACGGACAACCCCATGCCTTCGGCTGCATAGCCATCGATCTTCTTGTTGATCGCGCCAAGATCGGCTCCCGCTACGTGGTCGCGGCCGTTGATGATGACCTGCGGCGTATAGACGTTGGCGCGTCCCATCGTCTGCGCGTAGCCATACTGCCGCTCCGTATTCTCCTTGGAACTCAGCGTATCGGCCCATCCCATATAGTTCCAGTAATCGACGTGATAGGCGAGAGCGATAACGCCGCCGGCCTCGACGAGCTTGCGGAATGCCGCATCGGCTGGAGGACAAGAAGAACATCCCTGCGAGGTGAAGAGTTCAACCACACCTTTCGGCGTGTCCTGGGCAAAAAGTGGGCCGGCAAGCGCCACACCTGCAACCATGGAAATCAGAAACCGCGGGGACATTCACTGCACCTTTTTATTCAGTACCTACCGCCACGCTTCGCCGCAGGTTCCGATGTATGAACGTAGAGATAGTGGTTCTCGGTCCAAACGGAAAGTCACGAACGGGTGAGACCAAGCTTCGTGGAAGCCAAGCTGAAACACATCGTCGTGACCGGGCAACCGATACCTCGCGCACAACCAAAAACATGGGGTAATCGCGGCGCGATCGTCCCAGGCCATTTTTAAAATGATGGCTGGCGAGGGTGGTTGCCCCCGATAAGATGGAAATACGGGCTCACGATTGGAACCGGGCCCAAACATCAAATGGAGGCAACTTTGGACCAATATATAGGGCTGGACATTTCATTAAAAGATACCACGATTTCGATCCGACAAGACGGGAAGCGGATATGGCGCGGGAAGTGCCCTTCTGACCCAAAGCTCTTGGCGCAGGTGATCCGCAAGCACGCCCCGCACGCCAAGCGCGTTGTGTTTGAGACGGGGCCATTGTCAACGTGGTTCTATCATGCACTGATGGCAGAAGGGGTTCCCGCGATCTGCATCGAAGCGCGGCACGCGCAAAAGGTCCTGAACGAGACGCTCAACAAGACCGACGCCAATGATGCGGATGGATTGGCCCAGTTGGCCGAAGCCGGGTTCTACAAGGCGGTCCGGGTAAAGGCGTTCGACAGCATGCTGACGCGCACGCTGGTGGCGGCTCGCAATCAGTTTCTGAGCATCTCGACCCAGCTCAGCAACCAGATTCGCGGCCTGACGAAGACGTTCGGTCTCATCATTCCCAAAGGAACAGGTCGGGTATTTGATGGCAATGTAAGGGAACTCTTGGATGGGAATGACGGCCTGGCAAGGATCATATTGCCTCTGCTCGATGCGTTGCGCGACATACGCAAGCGGGCGGCTGATCTCGATCGCCAATTGCTCGCAGCGGCGCGACAGAGCCAGGCGACGAAGCTTCTAATGACGATTCCGGGTATCGGCGCCGTCACGGCGGTATCCTACGTTGCAGCGATTGAAGATCCAGATAACTTCAAAACGTCGCGCTCGGTTGGCGCCTGGCTTGGGCTGACAACGCGGCGTTACCAGTCTGGCGAGGTCGACTATGACGGCCATATCTCGCGACGAGGCGACAACCATCTGCGGGGCCTGCTTTATGAAGCAGCAACGGTGATCCTCACGAGAACCAGAGCCAATAACGAAAGCCGCCTCAAGAGCTGGGGACTTAAGCTGCGTGAGCGCTTGGGCTTCAAGCGCGCCGCGGTGGCCGTCGCCCGAAAGCTCGCGGTCATTATGCACAGCATGCTCAAGACAGGAGAAGTATTCCATGCATCGGCTGGCGCCACAGCGTAAGCGACACGCCAGCCATCTCCCTCGGCGCGTCAAACCTGGTTGTATAATCGCACTCCCTTCGTCAAGGTGTTTGAGCGTTCGGCATCGTCGCCGTTCTGCGGTAGATGCAGAGCGACGTAAATCCATTGGTTGAGTCGGTCCTCAGCGGTGATATTTTTTGAGCTGTCCAGTGCTGGGAGCAGGGTTGTCTCCGCGGTCGACATAGTGACGCCGCACAATGGGTCTTCGCAGGTAGGACCTTCCTAATGTTTGAGGCGCAGTCTCGATGAGCTGCAGCCAGGTTAAGCGGAATGATCCGACCCACGTCCGCAGCAGGGACGCTCAGTGCCTCAAATCGGGTTTGACGCGCTGAGGGAGGAAGGCTGACACTTCGCTTATGCGGTGGCGCCAGCCAATGCGTTGAACATCTCTCCTGTTTTGAGCATGCTGTGCATGATGACGGCAAGCTTTCGGGCAACCGCCACCGCAGCGCGCTTGAAGCCCAACCGCTCACGCAGCTTGAGCCCCCATCTTTTGAGACTGCTCTCGTTCCTGGCACTGGTCCTCGTGAGGATCACCGTCGCCGCTTCATAAAGCAGTCCGCGCAAATGGTTGTCGCCTCTTCGCGAGATATGGCCATCATAATCGACCTCGCCTGACTGGTAGCGCCGCGTTGTCAGCCCGCACCAGGCGCCAACCGAGCGCGACGTTCTGAAGTTTTCTGGATCTTCAATCGCCGCGACATAGGAGACGGCTGTGATGGCGCCTATACCCGGAATCGTCATCAACAGCTTTGTCGCCTGGCTCTCCCGTGCAGCCGCAAGCAATTGGCGATCAAGATCGGCCGTGCGCTTGCGGATGTCGCGCCACGCCTCAAGCAGCGGCAATATAATCCTTGCCAAGCTGTCATTCCCATCTACGAGTTCCCTCACATTGCCATCAAACACCCGTCCTCTTCCTTTGGGTACGATAAGACCGAACGTCTTCATCAACCCGCGGATCTGGTTGCTGATCTGGATCGAAATGCTCAGGAGCTGATTGCGGGCGCCCACCAGCGTGCGCGTCAGCATGCTATCGAACGCCTTTACCCGGACCACCTTGTAGAAGCCGGCTTCGGCAAGTTGCGCCAAGCCATCCGCATCATTGGCATCGGTCTTGTTGAGCGTCTCGTTCAATACCTTTTGTGCGTGCCGCGCTTCAATGCAGATCGCCGGCATCCCCTCGGCCGTCAGGGCGTGATAGAACCACGTCGACAACGGCCCCGTCTCGAATACGACGCGCCTGGCGTGCGGGGCGTGCTTGCGGATCATCTGCGCCAGAAGTTTTGGGTCAGAAGGGCACTTCCCCCGCCATATCCGCTGCCCGTCCTGTCTGATCGAGATCGCAGTATCTTTCAACGAAACGTCGAGCCCTATATATTGGTCCATGGTTGCCTCCACTTGATGTTTGGGCCCGGTTCCAATCGTGAGCCCGTTTTTCCATCTTATCGGGGGCAACCACCCCCGCCAGCCATCATCTGAGAAAAGTGGCCTGGGACGATCGCGCCGCGATTACCCCATGTTTGAGGCACTGAGCGTCCCTGCTGCGGACGTGGGTTGGATCATCCCGTTCCGGCGGCTGCACCTCATCGAGCTGCGCCAAAAACATAGGAAGGTCCTACCTGCGAAGACCCACTATGCGGCGACACCTGTCGACCGCGAAGACAACCCTGCTCCCGGCACTGGATAGCTCTGACTGGTAAGACGGTCGCTGAGGGGACGACCAACCATTCAATTTTACACCGTGTTCGCTTTCTCCGACGCGGTGACGATGCCGAGTGCCAAAACCATCTTGACGAGTAGTGTGCGATTAGACAACCGCCGGAAATCTCTTTCCGGCGGTTGTCACGGAAGCCTGTTAACAATCAGGCGGCGAGATCGCGCAGAACCGTCTGCAAGATGCCGCCGTTGTTCAGGTAGATCACTTCATCGAGCGTATCGACACGCGACAGCAGTGGAACCTCCTTCACGGTGCCGTCGCCATAGGTGATCTTGGCGATCTTCTTTTCGCGCGGCTTGATGTTTTCAAGGCCTTCGATGGTGACGATTTCGTCGCCCTTCAAACCGAGGCTTGCCCAGGTCGTGCCTTCTTCGAACACGAACGGAATGACGCCCATGCCGACCAGGTTCGAGCGGTGGATACGCTCGAAGGACTGCGCGATCACAGCCTTGACGCCAAGCAGGTTGGTGCCCTTCGCCGCCCAGTCGCGGGACGAGCCGTTGCCGTATTCGACACCTGCGAAGATGACGAGCGGAACGCCCTCGGCCTTGTACTGCATGGCCGCGTCGTAGATCGATTCTTCTTCCTTGGAGGGATAGTGGATCGTGTAGCCGCCTTCCTTGCCGTTCGGGCCGAGCATGTGGTTGCGGATGCGAATGTTGGCAAATGTGCCGCGCATCATCACTTCATGATTGCCGCGGCGCGTGCCGTACTGGTTGAAGTCCGCGACGCCGACATTGTGCTCGAGCAGGTAGGCACCGGCCGGAGACGCCGCCTTGATCGAACCGGCCGGGGAAATGTGGTCGGTGGTGATCTTGTCGCCGAACAGGCCGAGAACGCGGGCGCCCTTGATGTCGGAGACACCTGAGCCGGACTTGCCCATGCCCACGAAGTAAGGCGGGTTCTGCACGTAGGTCGAATCGTCGTCCCAGGCATAGGTCTGGCCAGGAGGAACCTGAACTGCCTGCCAGTTCTCGTCGCCCTTGAAGACGTCAGCATACTTCGTCTCATAGAGCTCGCGAGTAACGTACTTCTGGATGAATTCCTGAACTTCGTGCGAAGTCGGCCAGATATCCTTGAGGAACACCGGATTGCCGTTCTGGTCCTCGCCGATCGGCTCTTTGGTCAGGTCCTTCTGGACCGAACCGGCAAGCGCATAGGCAACGACCAGCGGCGGGGACGCCAGGTAGTTCGCCTGAACATCAGGCGAGATACGGCCTTCGAAGTTACGGTTGCCCGACAAAACGCCCGAAACGATGAGGCCCTTGTCGTTGATTGTCTTCGAGATCGGCGCCGGCAGCGGGCCGGAGTTGCCGATGCAGGTCGTGCAGCCGAAGCCGACGAGGTTGAAGCCGAGCTTGTCGAGGTGAGCCTGCAGGCCTGATTTGGCTAGGTATTCGCCGACCACCTGCGATCCTGGAGCGAGCGAGGTCTTGACCCACGGCTTGGACTTCAGGCCCTTGGCAACGGCGTTGCGGGCGAGAAGGCCGGCAGCGATCAGAACCGACGGGTTGGACGTGTTGGTGCACGACGTGATGGCGGCAATCGCGACGTCGCCATGGCCGAGGTCGAAGTCGGTGCCTTCGACGGCGTAGCGGTTGGTAAGCTGGCCCGGCTTCTTGTAGTCGGCGTCCATCGAACCAGCGAAGCCGGACGCGATGTTTTCGAGCGGGATGCGGCCTTCGGGACGCTTCGGGCCGGCCATCGCAGGCACGACGTCGCCGAGGTCGAGTTCGAGCGTGTCGGTGAAGACGAGGTCCGAACCGTCGCCGTCGCGCCACATGCCTTGAGCCTTGGAATAGGCTTCGACGAGCGCGATGCGGTCCTTGGTGCGGCCCGACATGTTGAGGTAGTTGATGGTTTCGCCGTCGACCGGGAAGAAACCGCAGGTCGCGCCGTATTCCGGACCCATGTTGCCGATCGTCGCGCGGTCTGCCAGCGGCATGTTGTCCATGCCCGGGCCGAAGAATTCGACGAATTTGGAAACGACGCCCTTCTTGCGCAGCATCTGCACGACCATCAGCACCAGGTCAGTCGCCGTGACGCCTTCCTTGAGCTTGCCGGTGAGCTTGAAGCCGATGACTTCAGGCAGGAGCATCGAGACCGGCTGGCCGAGCATGGCAGCTTCCGCTTCGATACCGCCGACGCCCCAGCCGAGAACGCCAAGGCCGTTGATCATCGTCGTATGGCTGTCGGTGCCGACGCAGGTGTCGGGATAAGCGATCGTCTCGCCGTCCTCTTCCTTCGTCCAGACGGTCTGGCCGAGGTATTCGAGATTCACCTGATGACAGATGCCAGTGCCGGGAGGAACGACGCGGAAGTTCTTGAACGCCTGCTGGCCCCACTTCAAGAAGCGATAGCGCTCGCCGTTACGCTGGTATTCCAGCTCGACGTTCTTGGCAAAAGCCTGCGGCGTCCCGAATTCGTCGACGATAACAGAGTGGTCGATGACGAGGTCGACCGGAACCAGCGGATTGATCTTCTCCGGGTCGCCACCGAGCGACACCATCGCATCACGCATCGCGGCCAGATCGACGACGGCGGGAACGCCGGTGAAGTCCTGCATCAGCACGCGCGCCGGACGATAGGCGATTTCGTTTTCGACGGCACCCTTGTTATCAAGCCATGCGGCAACGGCCAGAATGTGTTCCTTGGTCACCGACTGACCGTCTTCGAAGCGCAGCAGGTTCTCGAGCAGAACCTTCATCGAGTAAGGAAGCTTCGAAACACCCGGCAGGCCATTCGCCTCAGCCTTGGGCAGGCTGAAATAGACGTAGTCCTTGCCGTTCACGGAAAGCGTGGAACGACAATTGAAGCTGTCAAGAGATTTAGACACGAGAGACCCCGTTTCTGATAGCGAACACAATCGTGCGGACGCCTATGCACGTAATGCACATCAGGATGCGGGTACGGCCATTTCCGCTGTCCGCACGTGGAGCAAAGCCCATGTTCGGCGCAAGGATGAAATTCACGCCGACCGCTGGCGTGGTTGCGGGTCTTATAGATAATTTCTAAGAAAGGTGCCAGAGAGTGCGTGGCCCATTTCGGATTTTTTTGCATTGCGATGACTGAAAAATTAAACCACGGAAAAGTCATGTATCTCGAGGCCGCCAATCTGGCCGCGCGCCGGGGAGAAGAGCTCATTTTCGAGGGCGTATCCTTTCGCCTGGAATCAGGCGAAGCGCTGGTTTTGACAGGCAAAAATGGATCGGGAAAGTCAACTTTGTTGCGCGTCGTCGCCGGTTTGCTGCATCAGGAAAGAGGCTCGGTGAGCTTCACCGATTCGCATGGCAACACTCTCCGGCGCGTCGGCGAAATCAGCCACTATCTCGGGCACCGCAATGCGATGAAAAGCGAGTTGACGGTCGCCGAAAACCTCGACTTCTGGCGCTGCTTTCTGGGGGATACGCATGGCGGTTCGACCGTTTCCATCGATGAGGCAGCCGAGGCGGTCGGGCTCGCGGGAATAGCGCAGCTTCCTTTCGGCTACCTTTCGGCTGGCCAGCAACGCCGCTTTGCCTTCGCCAAGCTGCTTATCGCCTACCGGCCGGTCTGGATTCTCGATGAGCCGACGGCTGCGCTGGACACAAGCGGCGACCGCCTTTTTGCAGAGCTTATCGAGGCGCATCGGCGCAGCGGCGGGATCGTGCTTGCCGCAACCCACCAGCCGCTAGGCCTGGAGGGCGCGCAGGAGCTGCGGATGGCGGGATTTTCGCACACTGGTCCGGGAGTGTGGGCATGAGGGCCCTTCTGCTGCGTGACCTCAAACTTTCCATTCGCGCCGGCGGCGGCGCGCTGATCGGCGTTCTCTTCTTCCTGACCGTTGTCGCGGTCATTCCCTTCGGCGTCGGGCCTGACCTCGCACTTCTGTCTCGCATCGGTCCCGCGATCGTGTGGATCGGTGCGCTGCTTGCCGCGCTTCTCGGCCTCGACCGCCTGTTTCAGGCCGAACGCGACGATGGCTCGCTCGATCTCATGCTGATGCACGAACACCCGCTTGTTCTGACGGTGCTGGTTAAGTGCCTGGCACACTGGATCGCGACCAGCCTGCCGCTGGTCATCGCCTCGCCGCTGCTTGGCCTCTTCATGAATATGAGTGAGACGGCGATCGGCGCGACGATGCTGACGCTACTCGTCGGTTCGCCCGCGATTACTTTCATCGGCGCCGTCGGCGCAGCCGTTGCTGTCGCCTTGCCGCGTGGCGGACTGCTGGTCTCGATCCTGGTGCTGCCGCTGACCATTCCGGTGCTGATTTTCGGCGTCAGCGCCACTTATGCGGCAGTCGAAGGCCCATCGCCCTTTCTGCCGCCCTTCCTCATCCTGATCGCACTCACTCTGTTCTTCGCCGTCATCGGGCCGGCAGCGGCCACACTGGCACTACGCAACACGTCGGATTGATGGGGCGCTCGATTGCGGCATCGGGCATATCGCGGTAAGGAAACGGCATGAGCGAAACGAGCCTAGCCATCACGAAATTCAGCGATCTCGCCAACCCGACGCGGTTTCTGGCGCTGGCGGCACGCATCATTCCCTGGATGGCCGGTTTCACGGCCCTCTGTTTTATCGTGGGGCTGTATCTCTGCTTCACGACCGAAGGCGACTATCAGCAAGGCGAAACGGTTCGCATCATGTATGTCCACGTGCCAGCGGCCTGGCTGGCGATGATGGGCTATACGATCATGAGCCTCTCGGCGATCGGTACGCTGGTCTGGCGCCATCCGCTGGCGGATGTATCGGCAAAGGCCGCCGCCCCGCTCGGCGCCGCCTTCACGCTGATTGCCCTGGTGACAGGTTCGCTCTGGGGCAAGCCGATGTGGGGCACCTGGTGGGTATGGGACGCCCGGCTCACCTCCGTCTTCATCCTGTTCCTGATGTATCTCGGGCTGATCGCCCTTAATCGCGCGATCGACGACCCGTCAAAGGCCGCCCGCCTCAGCGCCGTCCTGATCCTCGTTGGCTTCGTCAACATCCCGATCATCAAGTTCTCCGTCGAATGGTGGAACACGCTGCATCAATCCGCGAGCGTACTGCGCCTCGACGGCCCCGCCATTGATCCGGAGTTCCTGCGGCCACTGCTGTTGATGGCCGTTGCGTTCACCGCGCTCTTCTTCACGTTGCACATCATGGCCATGCGCAACGAAATCTGGCGACGACGCGTCACCGCCCAGCGCCGTATGGCAGCACGCTTGGCGAGCCGCGAGGGACAGTCATGACACAGGCTTTCTATGTCTATGGCGCCTATGGCTTTGCGGCCCTCGTCACCATCGCAGCCACGCTTTGGACGTGGGCGGACGGGCGTGCGCGCCGCAGCGAGATGGCAACCCTCGAAGCAGCCGGAATCCGCCGCCGCTCCGCGCGGACAAAGGATGGCGAATGAGCACCCCACTGGAAACGAGCCGTACCAAGCGCGGATATGGGCGATATGCCGTCGCCTTGATCCCGTTGATCGTCTTTGCCGGCATTGCAGCCACCGCGGCAAAGATGCTTTACGACCAGGACGTCCACGGCAAGGATATCTCGGAAATCCCCTCTGCACTGATTGGCACGAGGGCGCCGGCACTGAACCTTGCGCCGCTTGAGGGTACCAACCTGCCGGCGCTGACTGACAGTGCCATCAAGGGCAAGCTGACCCTCGTCAACGTCTTCGCCTCCTGGTGCATTCCCTGTCGCGAAGAACATCCGATCTTGAAGGAGCTGGCAAAGGACGGCCGCCTCAACGTGGTTGCGATCAACTACAAGGACAAGAACGACAACGCGCTTCGCTTCCTCGGCGAACTCGGCAATCCCTTTGCCGCCATCGGCGTCGATCCCAAGGGGCAGGCAGCCATCGATTGGGGTGTGTACGGTATCCCGGAAAGCTATCTCGTCGCTCCCGACGGCACGATCCTCTACAAGCGGGTCGGCCCGTTCGACGAGGTCAGCCTGAAGGAAGGGCTTTTCCCCGCCATGGAAAAGGCGCTGGCCAAGCCGGCGTCCTAGTTAGATCCCGCCTTGCCAGGTCTTGATCGCCTCAATGGGCCAGATCAGCATCAGCACGTTGAGCGTCAGGTTGTCGCGAATGAGGTAGCCGGTCAAGAGCTCGAAGAAAATCGCGATCGCGACCGTTAGTGCGACGGGCGCTCGCGAGGCGAAGAAGAACCCGACCACCATGAAGACCGTGTCCATCGCGGAATTGAGAATGCTGTCGCCGTAATAATCGAGCGAGATCGTTGCCGTCCGATAGCGGTCGATGATCAAGGGCGAATTTTCCAGCAATTCCCAACCGGATTCGATCACGAGCGCCAAAAGCAGCCGCACGGCGATCGGCTTTCCGCGCATAAGGAAGTGCGCCATGCCGTAGAAAATGAAGCCGTGGATGATGTGGGACGGAGTGTACCAGTCGGAAATATGCTGAGAGTTACCGCTGGAATTGACGGTGCCTTCCCATAACTTGACATATCCGCAGGTGCAGATGGGCGTGCGACCCATCATGTATTCGGCAATGATCTGGACCAGAAAAACGGCAATGCACGCAGCAAACCAGAAGGTCTGATGCTTGGCTCTGCCTGCCGTATCCAGTGTTGTCAATTCTCGGTCTCTCCCGCCGGCGTGACCGTATGCTTCATGATCAGTGGCATCTGTGCAAGCGTGAAGATGATGGTGATCGGCATTGTGCCCCAGACCTTGAAGGCGACCCAGAAATCATCGGAGAAATTGCGCCAGACGACCTCATTCAGCACCGCGAGGAAGAGGAAGAAGATGCCCCAACGGATCGTCAGCTTGCGCCATCCCTCCGCATCGAGCTGGAAGGCCGCGTTGAAGACGTAGCCGAGCAACGATTTGCCGAAGGCGAGGCCGCCAAGCAGAGCAACGCCGAAGAGCGCGTTGACGATGGTCGGCTTCATCTTGATGAAGGTCTCGTTCTGCAAATAGATCGACAGCGACCCGAAGATGACGACCACGATGCCCGACACGAAGGGCATGATCGGCAGATGCCCGAGCACGACCTTAGAAACGATCAGTGAGATCACCGTTGCCGCCATGAAGAGGGCCGTCGCCACGAATAGTGGTCCGCCAAGCTCCGAAAGAGCCGGGAACCGCTCGACCAGCCAGGGGCCGCGCAGGTTGGCGAAGAAGAAGATCAACAGGGGGCCAAGTTCCAGCGCCAGCTTCAGCATCGGGTGATGCCGGTCGGCCGCGCTTGGGGTGATATCGCTCTCTGTCGTCATTCTATCTCAAATCCGTTTGTGAACACGAAACGCTTGCCCGTGCTTGGCGGCATATCTGTGGCATTATTGGCCGAGACCGGCAATGGCATGCGCGAAATCCTCGGCCTCGAACGGCTCCAGATCCTCGACGCCTTCTCCGACACCGATGAAATAGACCGGCAGCTTGTGCTTGGCCGAGATCGCCACGAGAATGCCACCCCGCGCCGTGCCATCGAGCTTTGTCATGATCAGGCCGTTGACGCCGGCGACATTGCGGAAGATCTCCACCTGTGACAGCGCGTTCTGCCCCGTTGTGGCGTCGAGCGTCTGCAGCACGGTATGCGGCGCATCCGGATCGAGCTTGCCGAGAACGCGAACGATCTTCTCGAGCTCCGCCATCAGCTCCGCCTTGTTCTGCAGGCGGCCGGCCGTATCGATGATCAACACGTCGCACTTCTTCGCCTTCGCCTGCTCGAAGGCGTCATAGGCAAGACCCGCGGCATCGGCGCCGAGCTTCGTGCCGATGAATTCCGACTTGGTGCGGTCAGCCCAGATCTTCAGCTGCTCGATGGCAGCGGCGCGGAACGTATCGCCGGCCGCGACCATGACCTTGAGGCCGGCACCCGAAAGCTTCGCGGCCAGCTTTCCGATCGTCGTCGTCTTGCCGGTGCCGTTGACCCCAACGATCAGGATGACGTGCGGCTTATGGCTCAGATCGAGCTGTAGCGGCTTTGCGACAGGCTTCAGCACCTTGGCGATCTCGCTTGCCATGATGCGGCTGACATCCTCGCCGGTGACGTCCTTGCCGTAACGCTCGGATGCGAGCGTATCGGTAACCCGCATCGCCGTCTCGACGCCGAGATCGGCCTGGATCAGCAGATCCTCCAGATCCTGCAGCGTCTCGTCATCGAGCTTGCGCTTGGTGAATAGTGCCGCGATCTGACCGGTGAGCTGCGAGGAGGTGCGGGCAAGGCCGGCGCGCAGCCGCTGGAACCAGGAAAGCTTTGGCGGAGGGACCAGGGGCACAGGCTCGGAAGCCGCAGGACCCGTGGCAAATCCCTTGGGAAGGACGGGAGCGGCAAAAGGATCACTTGAAGAACTGTCGTCTTCCTCTGTCCGGGCGGATATCTCTTCCGCGGCCGGAGAGATAGGATCGGCGATGGGCTCCTGCTCCGCGTCAGCTTCTGCGGCAAGCCCTGCAGCAGGCGCCTCTTCAGTTTTGCCGACAGATGCCACTTCCGCGACACCCTCATCCTCTAGCCGATCGCCACTCCCCGGCTGAAGAGCAGCAGGAAGCATCTCTTCCGTAGTGCTTTCGGCAGGAGCCTCGGTCTCGGCTTCGGCTTCCGCTTCAAGCAGCGAGAGCGGCACAAGGCCCATATCGCCGGCCTGCACCTCAGCTTGAAGAACATCGGAAACATCGTCCTCTTCCGGCGCGCGCGCTTCCGCCTGCTCGGCAAACTCCTCGACGGAGGCATCCTCGCCTACGTCATCGGCAGGCCCACCGGCCGTCTCCATCTCTTCCGCCAGGACCGGGTCGGCGGCAACGGGAAGGTTCTCCTCACGCGAATGCGGCTCCAGTTCGGAACCGAGTACCCTCGCCTCGACCGCCTCCGGCGCCTGTTCTTCCTCCGGCTTGGGGCCGAAGGTGAAGACCTTTTTGATGAAACTGAACGCCATGAGGATTCCGTAAACTCAGGCCGCGTCGGCGGCCGTCAATTGCATGTCGAGGTGCTTGCCGTTGTGGCCGGTAATTGCCGCCTGCACGAAGCTTGAAGGCGCAAGCCCCGCTGCGGCGACAAGCGTGAAGTTTTCCGTGTGCGCCAAACCGTTGTTTTCCACCAGCAGCCATTGCCGCGTTCCGACCATTCCGTCGAGATGGGACTGATGCAGGCGATGTCCAGTGGTGCGAAGCCGTGCAGCCCGCTCCTTGACCAGCGCGCGATCGAGCTGTGGCATTCGCGCGGCAGGCGTCCCTGGCCGCGGGCTGTAGGGAAAGACATGGAGATGGGCGATATTGGCCTCCTCCGCCAGCCGCACGGCATTGGCGAACATCTCTTCGCTCTCAGTCGGAAAGCCGGCTATCATATCGGCGCCGAAGCTCATGTCCGGTCGCACGCCGCGCACGTCGTTGATAAAGGCCAAGGCATCCGTGCTCGAATGGCGGCGCTTCATGCGCTTCAGGATCATGTCGTCGCCATGTTGCAGCGAAAGGTGGAGATGCGGCATGAAGCGCGCTTCGTCGGCGATAAGATCCAGCAGATGCCTGTCCGCCTCGATGCTGTCGATCGATGAAAGCCGCAGGCGGCGAATATCCGGCACCTGTTTCAAAAGCGTCTTGGCAAGCAGTCCGAGCGTCGGCTCCCCCGGCAGATCGACGCCGTAGCTGGTTGCGTCGACCCCGGTCAGCACGATCTCGCGGTAGCCGCTTTCGATGAGCTTGCGCGCCTGGTCGACGACTGCCCCCATCGGCACGGAACGCGAATTGCCACGGCCATAGGGAATGATACAGAACGTGCAGCGGTGGTCGCAACCGTTCTGGACCTGGATGAAAGCCCGCACATGACCATCGATGTGCTTGACCATCTGCGGCGCCGTCTGGCGTACGCTCATGATATCGTTGACGCGCAGTTTCTCTTCCGCTGAAACGCCGAAATCCGGAAGCGTGCGATAGGAGGCGCTTTTCAGTTTCTCTTCGTTGCCGAGAACGGCATCGACCTCGGCCATGCGAGCGAAGGTCTCCTTTTCCGTCTGCGCCGCACATCCGGTAACGACAATGCGGGCATGCGGGTTGTCACGCCGTGCGCGTCGGATCGCCTGGCGAGCCTGGCGCACAGCCTCGCTGGTGACCGCGCAAGTATTCACGAGGATGGCATTGTTGAGCCCGGCCTTCTCGGCCTCCGCCCGCATCACTTCGGATTCGTAGGTGTTCAGACGACAGCCGAAGGTGATGACCTCGACGCCGCTCACCGCGCTTCCGCTCCCTGTGTCGCATCTCGCGACCACGCACCCGTCGACGGATCGAGCGCGCCGGACCACTCCCACTCGGCAGGGCCCGTCATGATGACGTGACCATCATGCTCGCGCCATTCGATCGTCAACACACCCTGGTTGGGGCTGCTTGCGACCTTCACCGCGACTTCGCGCCCCGTCCGACCGGTACGGGCGGCAGAAACGGCCGTGGCGCAGGCGGCAGAACCGCAGGCAAGGGTCAGTCCCGCGCCCCGTTCCCAGGTGCGCGTCGTGATCGAGTTTAGAGAGGTCACCTGCGCCAGCGTTATGTTGGCGCGCTCGGGGAACATCGGATGGTTTTCGAGCAACGGGCCAAAGCGCCCGAGATCGAAGGACATTACATCCCTATCTACCCAGAAGATCGCGTGCGGATTACCCATCGAAGCGACGGAAGGTGAATGCAGCACCGGATTGTCGATCGGCCCGATTTGCAGCTCGATGCGGCTCGTGTCGTGGAATTCCTCCGCAAGCGGAATTTTGTCCCAGTCGAAGACCGGCTTACCCATATCGACGGAGATCGTCCCGTCCTCGTGTTCGACGGCATTCAGAATGCCTGCCACCGTCTGGAAGGTGAAAACCTTCTTGCCGGTTTCCGCAGCGAGTGCCTGTACGACGCAGCGCGTGCCGTTGCCACAGGCCTGCGCCTTCGACCCGTCGGAGTTCAGGATATCGATCCAGGCATCCATGCCCGATGCCTTCGGATCGTGGATCGCCATGATCTGGTCGAACTGCGTGTCCGGCTCGGCATTCAGCGCGATTGCCGCGGCAGGCGTCACCCTGTCGGCGCGGCCGCGCATGTCAACGACCAGGATCTTGTTGCCAAGCCCGTTCATCTTCGCGAATTCGACCGTTGCGCTCATGGGTGTCATGTCCGTCTCTGTTCGGGCTGTATATGGCGGAAATGCGGGGGAATTACCAGTGGGTTGACGGACTCGAACGCAGCGACACATTGATGGGAGAGCTATACCGAAGCCTCATATTTAAGAATGATCGCAACGATCTGGCGCTTTTCTTCGCTTCGAGGCATTCTTTGGTTTCGGATGCGTGCTTTTGGCAGGGAGGATCGCCGATGCGCTGCTTCACGGTACTTGGGCCCTCGCAGACGGGAAAAACGACACTCGTCGCAAAGCTGGCCTCGCTCGAGGGAACGCCCAGAAAGTCAGCCTCTCCATACGGATCAAGCCTGACGGAATTCGATTTCAAGGACGAAGCGTGGTGTGCGGTCGACACGCCTGGGGCAAACGAGGCCCTGGCCTTGGCGCAGGATGCCCTGCTCGTCAGCGACGCCTGTATCCTCTGCATATCGCCGACGCCGGACGATGCCGTTCTGGCCGCACCTTATCTGCGCGCCATCGAGGCCTCCGGCACGCCCTGCGTGGTCTTCATCAATCGGATGGACGAGCCGCGCGGTCGACTGCGCGATGTCATTGCCGCACTTCAGACCTATTCCAACCACCCCCTCGTCTTACGGCAGGTCCCGATCCGTGAAGGCGACACGATTGTCGGCAGCTGCGACCTGATTTCCGAGCGCGCCTGGCGCTACCGTGAGGGGCAGCCCTCCGCGCTGATCGAACTGCCGCAGGATGCGGTCGAGCGCGAGCACGAGGCCCGGGCAGAGATGCTCGAGCAGTTTTCGGAGTTCGATGACTGGCTTCTCGAGGAGCTCATCGAAGACCGGGAGCCGGCAAGTGACACGCTGTTTGCCATCTCCTCGCGCATCCTCAAAGAGAACCGGGTCATCCCCGTGCTGTTCGGTGCCGCCTCCCACAGCAACGGCGTCATGCGCCTGATGAAGGCCCTGCGCCACGAAGCCCCACCGGCAACGGCACTGCGGACCCGGCTCGCGACAAGTTCCGGTGCGGAAGAAACGGCACTTTCCGCCGTTAGTTTCCATGCCTATCACAAGGCCAATGTCGGCAAGACGGTGCTGGTTCGCGCGCTGGCCGACGGCTTGAAGCAGGGTGCCTCCTTGGGCGGCGCAACTCTGGGCCCGCTGCAGGAGGCCGGCAGCGGAAAGCCGATCAGCGGCAGCGTGCAGCCCGGCGGCGTCTTTGCCGCTCTGAAATCAGACCATCTGCCCGCGCCCGCCCTGCTGACGCAGTCGACAAGCGTCGAACCGCCCGACTGGACGACACCGCCGACACCGATGCTGGAGAGAATACTCGTTCCCGGCAGCGAGCGTGACGAAACCAAGCTCTCGGCAACGCTGGCGAAATTGGCGGAAACAGATCGCGGCCTGAAGGTGATGCAGGAGGAAGGCACCGGCGCGGCACTGATCTGCGCTCAGGGACCGGTCCATCTACGCGATCTTCGCAAGACGCTGTCGGAGGTCTTCCGGGTCGAAGTTTCGGACCGCGCGCCAAACCCGATCTACCGGGAGACGATCTCGAAGCCCTCGGACGTCCACTACCGGCACCGCAAGCAGACAGGCGGCGCCGGGCAATTCGCCGATGTGCAGCTCAGCGTCCGGCCGAACGAGCGCGGCCAGGGCTTCACGTTCGGCGAAAGCGTCAAAGGGGGCACTGTGCCGCGAAACTACATACCGGCAGTCGAGGCCGGTGCCCGCGAAGCGATGGAGAAAGGGCCGCTCGGCTTTCAGGTCATTGACATCGATGTGACATTGACCGATGGCCAGTATCATTCGGTCGACAGCTCTGATTTCGCCTTCCGTGCGGCCGGCAAAATGGGCGTCAAGCAGGCACTTTCACAGGCGTCCTCGGTTCTCATGCAGCCGGTCGTACGGGTGGAAATCCATATCCCCTCTATCTTTTCCGGCGGCATTGTAACGCTCGTCTCCTCAATGAGAGGTCAAGTACTCGGCTTCGATCGGGACGAGAACGCGAAGGGCTGGGACATATTTCGAGCACTCGTCCCCGGCGGGGTGCTTGACGAACTGGGACGGTCGCTCAGGTCCGCAACGCAGGGCATTGGCCATTTCTCCAAGTCTTTCGATCACTTCGAGGAGCTCTATGGCAAGGAGGCCGACACCATCATCAATACGCACGGCGCGGGGGCACAAGCGCACTGACCATCATGCCGACGGTACGTCGAATACCTCGCCGGCCCTGAGCGGACGGAACCGCTCGGGCGCTATGCCATGCTCAGCCATGGCTGCTTTTAGCGCCTTGACCGGCGCATCGATCGCCTCGTCGGTCAGCTGGAACGTCGCAAAGTGATGCCCTGCCACATAGGCCGCATTCGCCAGCTGCATGCCCATCACCGCTTCCGCAGGATTTTGATGCTGGCCCTTCATGAACCAACGCGGCTCGTATGCCCCGAAGGGAAGGATGGCGAGGCGAAAGGCGCCGTGCTTTTGCCGCGCAGCCTCATAGTTGACGCCGCCGTGGAAGCCCGTATCCCCGACGTGGTAGATCTTCCCGGCCGGCGTCGCCAGGACGAAAGCAGCCCACAGCGCCATGCGGCGATCCCCGGTGCCGCGTGCGGACCAATGATGCACCGGTTCGGCATCGATGCTGATTCCCGCAAGGGATAGGCGCGCGCCCCAATCCATAGCCGTCACCTGCATGTCGGGCACCGCACTGCGAATGATCGTATCGTTGCCGAGGGGCGTCACAACATGCGGCCGATGCTTTGCCTGTAAGAGCTTGAGCGTCACAACATCAAGATGGTCGTAGTGATTGTGGGAAACAAACACGAGATCGATCGGCGGCAGATCGTCGATTGCGATGCCCGGCGCAGCGGCGCGCTTCGGGCCGGCAAAGGTGAAGGGGCTGGCGCGCTCGGACCAAACCGGATCCGTAAGGATGTTAAGTCCCGCGACCTGAACCAACAGTGTCGCATGACCGACCATGGTCACCCGCAGATCATTTCCGTCCACGCGCAGATCGGGTTTTGCTGGTGCGAACGGGCTTGGAACCGACCTCGGCCAGCGATCGCGACCGCCGCCGAACTGCCATCTCATCAGATCTCGGAAGCCGAGAGGCTCGATGCCATCCGGATTGAAGAAATGCGTGCCGTCGAAGTGGTCGGAAACAGGCCCCTGATAGTATGGATTGCGTCGCTTGGCTGTCGGCATTCGATAAGCGGTTCCGTTTGAGAGGAAAATAGGATCTGGGTTTGGGCGCGTGCTTTTGAAAGACCCGCGCGTGGTCTTTTCTCGGCTTCCCTTGACTCCCGGCCCGTTTTCCTGTTTATCGCCGCTCAATCTGCGACGAGCTTCAAGACTCGAGCCACCGACCGGGACCCGTTAAAAGGTATAAAGAGATCCCGGAGGTCCACACCCGACAGCGCGATGCGCCCTCGGGTGCTTTTTGGCTATGCGTCTTGTTTTCGTCAAGGAAAAGCACGAGGTTTCCGCTATCCCGGAAACACAAGGAAGAGCCGATGTTTGAAAACCTCCAGGACCGTCTTGGTTCCATTCTGAATGGACTGACAGGCCGTGGCGCGCTTTCGGAAAGTGATGTTTCCGCAGCGCTGCGCGAGGTTCGCCGTGCGTTGCTGGAAGCCGACGTCGCGCTCGACGTGGTGCGTGCCTTCACCGACCGGGTCCGCGAAAAAGCCGTCGGCGCCGAGATCTTGAAGTCGATCAAGCCTGGCCAGATGGTCGTCAAGATCGTCCATGACGAGCTGATCGAGATGCTCGGTGGAGAAGGCGTCGGTGTCGACCTACACGCAGCCGCCCCCGTCGTCATCATGATGGTCGGTCTGCAGGGCTCGGGCAAGACCACCACGTCCGCCAAGATTGCCCACCGCCTGACGACGCGCGAGAAGAAGAAGGTGCTGATGGCATCGCTCGACACGCGCCGTCCGGCAGCCCAGGAGCAGTTGCGCCAACTCGGCGTCCAGGCGAGCATTGACACGTTGCCCGTCATCACGGGCCAGTCGCCCACCGATATCGCCGCCCGCGCCGTGCAGGCAGCCAAGCTCGGCGGCCATGACGTCGTCATCCTCGACACCGCCGGCCGCACTCATATCGACGAACCCTTGATGGTCGAAATGGCCGATATCAAGAAGAAGTCGAATCCGCACGAAATCCTGCTGGTCGCGGACTCGCTGACCGGTCAGGACGCCGTCAACCTCGCCCGCAATTTCGACGAGCGCGTCGGCATCACCGGCCTCGTTCTGACCCGCATGGACGGCGACGGCCGCGGCGGTGCCGCGCTGTCGATGCGCGCCGTGACAGGCAAGCCGATCAAGCTGATCGGTGTCGGCGAGCGCATGGGCGAGTTGGAGGAATTCCATCCCCGCCGTATCGCCGACCGTATTCTCGGAATGGGCGACATCGTTTCGCTGGTCGAGCGCGCTGCCGAAAATATCGACGCCGAAAAGGCGGCCGCCATGGCCGCCAAGATGGCCAAGGGCAAGTTCGACCTGAACGACCTCGCCGACCAGCTGCGCCAGATGCAGAAGATGGGCGGCATGGGCGGCATCATGAGCATGATGCCCGGCATGGCCGGCATGAAGGACAAGATGGCCTCGGCCGGCCTCAACGACAGCCTGTTCGGCCGTCAGCTCGCCATTATCGGTTCGATGACCAAGGCCGAACGCGCCAACCCTGACATGCTCAAGCATTCGCGAAAGAAGCGCATTGCCGCCGGCTCCGGTACCGATGCCTCCGACATCAACAAGCTTCTGAAGATGCACCGTCAGATGGCCGACATGATGAAGATGATGGGCGGCAAGGGCAAAGGCGGGATGATGAAGCAGATGATGGGCGGCCTTGCCGGCAAGATGGGCCTCGGTGGCCTTGGCGGCGGCATGGGCGGCATGCCTGATCTCTCCAACATCGATCCGAAGCAGCTGGAAGCACTGCAGAAGCAGGCGGAAGCCGCAGGCCTCGGCAAGCCGAGCGGCGGCATGCCTGGCCTCGGCGGTGGTTTGCCGGGTCTGGGCGGCGCCAAGCTCCCCGGCCTTGGCGGTGGTTTCCCGGGTCTGCCCGGCTTGCCAAAGAAGAAGTGAAGGGTCGCGTAGAGATGATTGATCCTGAAATCAAAGCCCAGCTTTCGAGCTATCGCCAGTCGATCGACAACATCGACGCGGCATTGGTCCATATCCTGGCCGAACGTTTCCGCTGCACCAAAGAGGTCGGCGTTCTCAAGGCCAAGTACAAGTTGCCGCCGGCCGATCCGGCACGCGAAGAATACCAGATCGAACGCCTTCGCCATCTGGCGAAGGATGCCAATCTGGATCCGGATTTCGCCGAGAAGTTCCTGAACTTCGTCATCAAGGAAGTCATCCGGCATCATGAGCAGATCGCCGCGGATCACGCCGAAAACGGCGCCGCAGCAAAATGAACCATACCGCCAAACCAAGCGGTCCAAAAAAGTCCAAGGAGTAAAGAAAATGGCACTGAAAATTCGTCTCGCCCGCGGTGGCTCCAAGAAGCGTCCGTACTACCATGTTGTCGTCGCCGACGCCCGTTCGCCGCGCGATGGCCGCTTCCTCGAAAAGCTCGGTTCCTGGAACCCGATGCTCGCCAAGGATGATGCAAAGCGCATTGAACTGAACGCCGAGCGCATCAAGCATTGGCTCGACAACGGCGCACAGCCGACCGACCGCGTTCTGCGCTTCCTCGACGAAGCTGGCGTTGCAAAGCGCGAAACCAAGAACAACCCGGTCAAGGCAAAGCCGGGCAAGAAGGCTCAGGAGCGTGCTGCTGAAAAGGCTCAGAAGGCCGCTGACGCTGCCGAAGCTGCTGCTTCCGCAGAATAATCGGGATCCTTCCCTTATGAAGCGGGCGGCATGGTGACATGCCGCCCGTTTTCGTTTTCATTCCGCCGCACTTCGGTTAAGAGAAGCCCCAGATTTGCGGCTTCATGTGAAGGACGTCATGGCAAAGCTTGAAAATCCGATTCTGATGGCAACGATCGGTGGCGCCCAGGGGCTGCGCGGCGAAGTGCGGGCCAAGGCCTATACCGCCGACCCGACCGCGCTCGGCGACTACGGCAACCTGCACAGCATGGATGGGCGCACCTTCGAGATCCTCGATATCCGGGAAATGAAGAACGTTGTCGTCGTCCGCTTCCGCGGCATCAACGACCGCAATGCGGCCGAGGCGCTGAACGGATTGGAGCTCTACATCGAGCGCGACAACCTTCCGGACGAGGAGTTGGAGGAGGACGAATTCTTCTACGCCGATCTCGAGGGGCTGGAAGCGCTCGACGACCAGGGCGTCAGCTACGGCACCGTGACCGGCGTTTTCGACTTCGGCGCCGGCGATCTCCTGGAACTGAAGGGGCCCGGCAAGCGCCCGGTACTGATCCCCTTCTCGGAAGTCTCGGTGCTCGACATCGACCTCGAAGGCGGCAAGATCACCATCGATCCGCTGGCTGCCGGCCTCGTCGACGGTGAGGATGACGGCCCGAAATTCACACCCGACAAGCCAAAAAAGAACAAGTGAGGCCGTCGATGGCGTTCCGCGCGACCGTGCTGACACTCTACCCGGAAATGTTTCCGGGCCATCTCGGCTACTCCCTTGCCGGCAAGGCAATCGAGCGTGGCCAGTGGTCGCTCGATACCGTGCAGATCCGCGATTTCGCCACAGACAAGCACCGCACCGTCGATGACACGCCCGCCGGCGGCGGCGCCGGTATGGTGCTGAAGGCCGACGTTCTCGCCCGCGCCATCGACAGCGCCTCCGAAAATGACACCCGCCCGCGACTGCTGATGAGCCCGCGCGGCAAGCCGTTGACACAGGAGCGCGTGCGCGAACTCGCATCCGGCGACGGCGTTATCATCGTTTGCGGCCGCTTCGAGGGGGTGGATCAGCGTGTCATCGATGCACGCGAGCTCGAAGAAGTCTCGATCGGCGACTACGTGCTTTCGGGCGGCGAGCCGGCGGCACTGACCGTGCTCGATGCGATCGTCCGCATTCTGCCCGGCGTCATGGGCAACGATCTTTCCGGACTGCATGAGAGCTTCGAAGGCGGCCTGCTGGAGCATCCGCACTATACCCGGCCGCAAGAATGGGAAGGCCGGGAAATTCCGGCGATCCTTACATCGGGGAACCACGGTGCGATCGACAAATGGCGCCGCGAGCAGGCACGTCAGCTGACTCGGGAACGGCGCCCGGACCTGCTGGAAGAATAAGAAGTGCCCGGGCGAAGCCGGGCACTCGATCTTCGGGTTGGTCAGCTGGTGGCTCCGACCGCCGAGCCACGCGCGCTCATGCGCAACACGTAGTAGACGACGCCGCCAATGCCGACGCCGAAGAACCAGCCATAGGTCGCCCACCAATCCGGCAGGATTGACGTGAAGGTCGGTAGGATCGATGAGAACAGCGCACCGATCACGAAGGCGATGAAGGCATTCGTGTGCCAGCCGTTCTGGAAGCGGAACTCGCCATTCTCCTGATAGAGGGCCGCAACGTTCAACTCGCCCTTACGGATGAGATAGTAGTCCACCATCATGATCCCGAAGATCGGCCCCATCGTCGAACCGATGAAGTTGACGAAATGCGCGGCACCCGTTTCCCACGGTGCGAACGGATAGAGCACCAGCGCAATCAGAGCAGCGATGTAACCGCCCCGCTTGAAGCTGATCTGCCGGGGGAAGACATTCGAGAAATCGAAAGCCGGCGAGACGAAGTTTGCAACCACGTTGATGCCAAGCGTTGCGACGGCAAAGGTCAGAGCCGCAAGCAGCGCAAGGAACCAGCTGTCGAATTTCGCCGAGATCGCCTCCGGATGCAGCAGCACTTCACCGTAGACGGTGAACGCAGCCGTCGTCGTAACGCCGGCGACGAGGCAGAAGGCGATAAGATTGATCGGCAGACCCCAGAGATTGCCCTTGCGAAGGGTCTTGGTGTCCTTGGCATAGCGGGAAAAATCGCAGAAGTTCAGGTAGAGAGCCGCAAAGTAGGTGATCCATGTCGCGGCAACCGCGGCAAGAGCCGGGAACGAGCCCGGTTCGCCTGGAATGCCCGCATCCTTCGTCTTCTCAAGCAGGACGTCGCGCGGGATCTCGGCTCCGAAGGAGAAGGTGCCTGCCTTGATGACAAGATAGACCGCCAGGACAAGCATCATCACCCAGACGGCCGGACCAGCCATATCCTGGAACTTGCGCACCGTCTCCATGCCACGCTGGATGATCAGCAGCTGCAGGGCCCAGACGACGACGAAGCATATGACCTCCAGCGTCGAATGGCTGAGCATATGGCTATTCTGATGGAAGGCGAGCATGCTCTCGTTGCGGATCAGCAGGGCAACAATCGCGCCGGATGCGGCCGCCGTTTGCGCACCGTACCAGAAGCAGGCGACGACCGCGCGCACGAGGGCCGGGGCATTGGCCCCGAACGTACCGAACGAGGCGCGGGCAAGAACCGGGAACGGCACCCCCGTCTTGACGCCGGCATTGCCGACGAGGCTCATGAGGAAGAAGATGACCAGCGATCCGATACCAATCGCGATCACGAAGTTGATGAAGCTGCCGCATAGCAGGAAAAGGCTCGCGGCAAGATAATAACCCCAGAGGCTGTGAACGTCCGAAGTCCACACATTGAAGATACTGAAGGCGCCCCACTTCCTCTCCTGAGCGGGCGCCAAGTCCTCGTTATATAACGAGGGCGACGGATTGCTTAGCGTCATTCATTCCCCTCCGAAACTCAAACGGATCACAATTTGACCCAAACGAGAATCTGCTCTCCTCTTGTGCATTTGACAAATATTTAATCAAATGAGTCACAGGCTTGACATCGAGCAATGCTGGCAAAGGCTGCATTTGGCGCTCGGCGCGGCGAAATTTCCAGCCCGAAGGGGTGACAAAGTCCGCGCAATAGGGTATCGGCACGCCCGGAATGGGAAATTTCCCATCAACCACGTAAAGAAAAACAGACGAATTCGCTCCTGCCCTCACCGGCAAATATCTGCGGCTTGACCAAGGATAGATCGTCAGAGCGCTCTGGCTGTTGAACCAACAAAGAGGTTGAGTCATGAACATCATTCAGCAGCTTGAGGCCGAACAGGTCGCCAAGATCGAAGCCCAGCGCACGCTTCCGGAGTTCTCCCCGGGCGACACCGTTCGCGTCAACGTCCGCGTCAAGGAAGGCACCCGTACCCGCGTACAGGCCTACGAAGGCGTTTGCATCGCTCGCTCCGGCGGCGGTTTGCAGGAAAACTTCACGGTTCGCAAGATCTCCTACGGCGAAGGCGTCGAGCGCGTATTCCCGGTCTACTCCCCGGCTATCGAAAGCGTAGAAGTCGTTCGCCGCGGTAAGGTCCGTCGCGCCAAGCTCTACTACCTGCGCGACCGTCGCGGCAAGTCGGCTCGTATCGTCGAGAACACCGGCACCCGCGCCCGCAAGCTCAACGACGCCGAGCGTCAGGCCGTTGCCGAGGAAAAGGCACGCCTGGAAGCCGAAAAGGTTGCAGCAGCTCAGGCGCTCGCAGCCGAGAAGGCAGCACAGGAAGCCGCAGAAGCCAAGGCAGCAGCAGAAGCTGCAGCCGCTGCGGAACCGGCAGCAGAATAAGTTTTGCAGCAACGCAAAAATCTTTGCACGGAAAGGCGGTCTTTGGGCCGCCTTTCCTGTTTTTGGATGCCCGCATACGGCAATGCTCTTGCCATCGGCTTCGCACCTATGACAGGTTTCGCGAGCCATGTTTCGGGGAGATATTCAATGCCGTTCCGCCGCACCGTCCTTGCTGGACTGACCGCTCTCATTCTGTCGCCACTGGCAGCCTTGGCCGCCGATCTTCCGAACCTTCAAGGCAAGTCGGTCGTCGTCGTTACCGAGAACGCCTACCCGCCGCTGCAGTTCGTCGATCCGAAGTCGGGCAAGGCGATCGGCTGGGAATATGATGCGATGAACGAGATCGCCAAGCGGTTGAATTTCAAGGTCGAGTACCAGAACACCAGCTGGGACGCGATGATCCAGGCCGTCTCGGACAACCAGTACAACATCGGCATGACCGGCATCACCATCAAGGATGATCGCAAGGCCAAGGTGGATTTCTCCGATCCCTACATGCGCTCGCAGCAGTTCATGCTGGTGCGCGGCGACGAGAAACGCTTCACCGACGCAAAGACGTTCGGTGCCTTCAATGACGGCCTCGTCGGCGCACAGCCGGGTACCTCGCCTTTCTATACGGCCGTCTACGAGATTCTCGACGGCAACGAGCAAAACCCCCGCGTGAAGCTCTTCGAGACCTTCGGCGCCACCGTGCAGGCCCTCAAGGCCGGCGACGTCGACGTGGTGCTGACCGACAGCGTCGCTGCCAAGGGTTATGTCGACGCCTCGAACGGCGGCCTGAAGGTCATCGGCGGCCCGCTCGGCACTGAGGATTTCGGCTTCATCTTCCCGAAGGCCTCCGATCTGGTTGCGCCGGTGAATGCCGCGATCGCAAGCCTGAAGGCCGACGGCACCTTTGATGCCCTAAACAAGAAGTGGTTCCTCGACTACAAGATGGGCGAATGATCCGGTCTTCGGCTGACACGTGATGGCTCCTCAGCAAGCCCCTGGTGGGCATAGTAAGGGCGACTACCCCTGGTGGCTGGTCGCCCTTGTCGTGATCGGCATCGTCCTTGCCGTCGTCATCATTACCAACGACATCTATGCGCAGGTCTTTCGCACCATCTTCAACGGCGTCGGCGTCACCATCTTCGTGACGTTGGTGGGATTCGCACTGGCGACCATCCTCGGCCTCGGCATAGCGCTGCTTGGGCTGTCCGACAGCGTCGCGCTCCGCCAGACCTCGCGCTTCTATATCGAGGTTATCCGCGGCGTGCCGATGCTGGTGCTGCTGTTTTATGTTGCCTTCGTCGGCGCCCCTGGCATCGTCGCCGCCTACAATTTTCTGACCACGCCGCTGGTCCAGGCCGGCTTCAGCGAGCCGGTGATGGTGCGGGACTTCTCGCTGATGTGGCGGGCGATCATCGCCCTGATGATCGGCTATTCGTCCTTCATCGCCGAGGTTTTCCGTGCCGGCATTCAGTCCGTCGATCATGGGCAGATCGAAGCGGCCAAAGCGCTCGGCCTGTCGCGCTATCACCGCTTCCGCTTCGTCGTCTTTCCGCAGGCGATCAAGGTGATCTTCCCGCCGCTGTCGAACGATTTCGTGGCGATGGTGAAGGACAGTTCGCTGGTCTCGGTACTCGGCGTTTCCGACATCACGCAGATGGGCAAGATCTACGCCTCCGGCTCGTTCCGCTTCTTTGAAACCTATTCGATCGTCACCTATATCTACCTCATCCTGACAATCGGTTTGTCGCTTGCCCTGAGGCAAGTGGAGAAACGGATGCGCGGCAGGGATCAGCGATAGCGGCTGAATGATTCGAATTGCCGCCGTCGCGAAAAATTGGTATGTGACAGCCCATGGAATCCAAATTTAGTTGCATTGGGGCACATATTTTCGTGCTGCAGGATCATTACCGCCTGCCGGCACGCTTCTTTGCGGCCGTTTCCGGTGCACTCAACAGCCGACTTCGTTGATCGAATGACGGCCCGGCGGGCCTCTCCGCCACCAGCTCCATTTCTCCACACGCTTCCAAAAAACGGACTTACCGCCATGAGCGCACCGCGTACCCTTTACGACAAGATCTGGGACGACCATCTGGTCGATCAACAGGACGACGGCACCTGTCTTCTCTACATCGACCGCCACCTGGTCCACGAAGTTACCTCGCCGCAGGCTTTCGAAGGCCTGCGTATGACCGGCCGCAAGGTTCGTGCGCCTGAAAAGACACTGGCTGTCGTCGACCACAACGTCCCGACCTCGCCGGATCGTCATCTCGGCATCAAGAACGAGGAAAGCCGCATCCAGGTCGAGCAGCTCGCCATCAACGCCGCTGAATTCAACGTCGAATACTACTCGGAGAACGACAAGCGCCAGGGCATCGTCCACATCATCGGACCGGAACAGGGCTTCACCCTGCCGGGCATGACGATCGTCTGCGGCGACAGCCACACCTCGACGCACGGCGCCTTCGGCTCGCTTGCACATGGCATTGGCACGTCTGAGGTCGAGCACGTGCTCGCAACCCAGACGCTGATCCAGAAGAAGGCGAAGAACATGCTGGTGCAGGTCGACGGCCAGCTGCCGGCTGGCGTCACTGCCAAGGATATCGTTCTCGCCATCATCGGCGAAATCGGCACGGCCGGCGGCACCGGCTACGTCATCGAATATGCCGGCGAAGCCATTCGCGCGCTGTCGATGGAAGGCCGCATGACGATCTGCAACATGTCGATCGAAGGCGGCGCCCGCGCCGGCCTGATCGCGCCTGACGACATTACCTTCGAGTACATCAAGGGCAAGCCGCGTGCGCCGAAGGGCGAGACGCTGGAGCAGGCTATCGCTTACTGGAAGACCCTGAAGTCAGACGAGGGCGCGCATTTCGACCGGGTTGTGAAGCTCAACGCCGCCGAGCTGCCCCCGATCGTTTCCTGGGGCTCCTCGCCGGAGGACGTTGTTTCCGTTCAGGGCGTGGTTCCGAACCCGGACGAAATCCCGGAAGAGACGAAGCGCGCTTCCAAATGGCGTGCGCTTGACTACATGGGCCTGAAGCCCGGCACCCCGATCACCGAGATCAACATCGACCGTGTCTTCATCGGTTCCTGCACCAACGGCCGCATCGAGGACCTGCGCGCCGTTGCCAAGGTCGTCGAAGGCAAGACCGTTGCCTCGACGGTCAACGCCATGATCGTTCCAGGCTCCGGCCTCGTGAAGGAGCAGGCAGAGCAGGAAGGCCTCGACAAGATCTTCAAGGCGGCCGGCTTCGACTGGCGCGAGCCGGGCTGCTCCATGTGCCTGGCCATGAACGACGACCGCCTGAAGCCCGGCGAACGCTGCGCCTCGACCTCGAACCGCAACTTCGAAGGCCGTCAGGGCTTCAAGGGTCGGACGCACCTCGTCTCGCCGGCAATGGCCGCCGCTGCCGCGATCGCCGGCCATTTCGTCGATATTCGCGAGTGGAACTAACAACAGATAGCCTCCCTCTCGCAGACGAGGGGGAGGTTATCCCAGCAGACACCGGACGTATTCGGTGAGACAATAGCCGCGTTCGATCCTGGGCTCCTTTTGGATGAGCAACATGAACGCCGCAAAGTCGACCGCGAAACGACGCCTCCTGCTTCTTCGCCACGCCAAATCCGCGTGGCCTTCCGACACTGCGGACCACGACCGTCCACTCGCGGGTCGAGGCGAGAAGGCGGCACCGCTGATGGGCCGCTATCTCGCTCACGAAAGACTTATTCCCGATCTGGTGCTCGTATCGTCTGCTCGCCGTACGCAGGAGACTTGGGAACTCCTCGCCAAGAAGCTTCCATCCTCGATCACAAAGCAGGATGCGGAAGATTTGTACGAAGCGTCCGCGGCGAAAATCGCTGCCGTCATGCAGACCATCGGCCCGCAGGTTCGAACGCTCATGCTGATCGGGCACAATCCGGGATTTCAGGATCTCGCAGACGGTCTGATCGGCGAAGGCGATCCGGAGGCATGCGCTCGCATCAGGGAGAAATTCCCGACGGCAGCACTCGCAGTCATCGATTTCGATGCCGATCGCTGGAAGGATCTGAAACCGAGAAGCGGCATGCTGGAACGGTTCATCACGCCGCGCTCACTTGGCTGACTGCCCAAGACGGCATCTCCCCTCTCTCGAAACGGAGAAGGGAGAGCGGAGTTCCGATCAGAAGTTGGCCGTGTACGGATCCGGCCCCATACGGGCGCCCTTGTCGTCAAGCTTGGCGATTGCCGCCATGTCGGTCGCATCGAGCTTGAAATCGAAGACCTTGAAATTCTCCTCGATGCGCGACGGCGTCACCGACTTCGGAATGACCACGAGGCCGCTGTCGATATGCCAGCGGATGATGACCTGCGCGGGCGTCTTTCCATGCTTCTTGGCGATATCGCCAATCGTCGGATCGGCGATCAACTTGCCCTGACCGAGAGGGCTCCAGGATTGGGTGACGATGTTCAGCTTCTTGTGTGCTTCCTGCGCCGCCTTCTGCTGGAAATCGGGATGCAGCTCGATCTGGTTGATGACGGGAACGACGCCCGTGTCGCCGATGATCTGTTCGAGATGATCCGGATAGAAGTTCGAAACGCCGATGGAACGGGCGCGGCCTTCTTCCCTGATCTTCACGAAAGCCTTCCAGGTTTCGCGATACAGCCCACGGTGCGGCGATGGCCAGTGGATGAGGTAGAGATCGACATACTCCGTGCCGAGGTTCTTCAGGCTGCCCTCGAACGCACGCATGGTCGCGTCGTAGCCCTGGTCGGTATTGCGAAGCTTGGTGGTGACGAAAATGTCCTTGCGATCGAGACCGGACGAGCGGATGCCTTCGCCGACACCTTCCTCGTTGTCATAGCCGGAAGCCGTGTCGATGTGACGATAGCCGGCGGCAATGGCCGTACGCACCGTCGGTGCTGCGATGTCCTGGGGCGTCTGCCAAACACCGAGGCCGACCTGGGGAATGGAATGTCCGTCATGGAAAGTGATGATGGGTTGCTGTGCCACAATATGTCTCCGGAAGTTTAAAGAATTCGACGGGGCGTGATTGAACCCGCGTCCTTTGCGGATTTCCCTGCGCGCATTTCAGCCCGTGCGCCGGTCGAAAGGCATATAGGTCAGCAGGGCTGGTTTATCACCCCCGCGGATCAAAGAACGCGAATGACTGTGCCCTTGCGCATGAAGGGCAGAAGGCGACGCATATCGCGCGGATGAACCGCCACACATCCCGCGGTCGGCTCGTAGCCGGGCTTGATCAGATGGAAGAAGATTGCCGAGCCGCGATTTCGCATCCGCGACGTGATATTCCAGTCCATGACGAGGCAGACGTCATAGAGCCCGTCCTTGCGCTTCATTTCCTCGTGGCTCGGCCGAAACGGCGCTCTGACGAGCCTGTTGTAATTCGCATTCTCGGGCTGGTCGCACCAAAGCATATCCCCACGAATGCGGCGAACCGCAAGTGGCGTCTCAAGGCGTATGGGTCGGTCGCCGCGGCGGAAGCCGGAAAGCAGCGTCATCGAGGCTATGGGGGTGGCACCATCTCCCTCGCGCTTGAGAACCGTTCGGCCTGAACGACCAATTGCGGCGGGCACGGTAATCGTGCCGAACTGGATCAAAGCCCTGCTTTTTTTGCCCGGCGCAGGACGAACGAGGAGGGTCGTCGACTTTATCGGTCTCGGACGCCTTCTTTTCTCCATTTTTCTCACATGTGGTTGCGATTGCTAGGACAACGATTGAAATCATATAGCATCGTATACGACAACAGCTCGGTCGCCCGATCTTTGCCAATGGTGGAAAATTGGCGTAGGAATGAGGGACCGCAGGCGAGGGATAGAGCCGCATGACCGCACGCACCATTCTCTTGGTGGATGATGATGACGATCTCCGCGAGACACTCACGGAGCAGCTTTCTCTCTATGACGAGTTCACGGTCCTTCAGGAAACGACGGCGGCCAAGGGTGTCGAGCGCGCGCGATCAACGCCGATCGACCTGCTCATCATGGATGTGGGCCTGCCTGACATGGACGGCCGCGAGGCTGTGAAGCTGCTGCGCAAGGGCGGACTGAAAGCCCCGATCATCATGCTGACCGGCCATGACACAGACTCGGATACGATCCTTGGCTTGGAGGCCGGCGCCAACGACTACATCACCAAGCCATTCCGCTTTGCGGTCCTGCTTGCGCGCATCCGCGTACAGCTGCGACAGCATGAGCAAAGCGAGGATGCTACCTTCAATGTCGGCCCCTACGTCTTCAAGCCGAGCCAGAAGCTCCTTACGATGGACAGCGGCCAAAAGATCCGCCTGACCGAGAAGGAAGCGGCGATCATTCGCTACCTCTATCGCGCGGAACAAAAGGTCGTCACCCGTGACGTACTGCTTGAAGAGGTATGGGGTTACAATTCGGGCGTCACGACGCACACGCTGGAAACCCATGTCTACCGGCTGCGCCAGAAGATCGAACGCGATCCCTCCAACGCCGAAATTCTGGTAACGGAAAACGGCGGCTACAAGATCATACCGTAAGATGGCACTGAACGATGACATCCGGCTGCTGTCGCAGCTTCCGCTGTTCCACGGAATGTCCGAGGATCAGTTGCGGCTGATCGCCTTCGGCGCGGACAGACGTGTCATTTCAGCCGGCCAGATGCTCTTTCGGGAAGGCTCGCCGGCGGAAAGCGCCTATGTCATCCTCGGTGGCGGCGTCGAACTCAGCCGGACGGGTCGCGATGGCCAGCCCGAAATTCAAAGCACCGTCGGACCCGGCACGCTTCTGTCCGAACTTGCGTTGATCACGTTGGTCGAGCGCAAGTTTACGGCCATTGCAACGGAAGACACGAGCATTATCCGCATCACCCGCTCGCTCTTCCATCGGCTGATCGAGGAGTATCCGGATGCCGCCAGACTGATCGAGCATCGCATCCGCGACAACATCGCGGAGCTCGCGGCCAAAGCCGCTGCCCAACTTCACCGCTTTGTCTGACAGATCAGAGATTGAAGTGCGCCGTGACCGGCACATGGTCGGACGGCCGTTCCCAGCCGCGCGCTTCCTTCAGGATGTCGATGCGCTGCAGGTGCGGCCCAAGGTCTTTTGAGGACCATATATGGTCGAGGCGGCGACCGCGATCAGCCGCTTCCCAGTCCTTGGCGCGATAGCTCCACCATGTATAGAGCTTTTCGTTTTCCGGGACGTGCTGCCGCATCAGGTCGAGCCAGGCGCCACGTTGCATCACCTCGAGAAGACCTTCGGTCTCCACAGGCGTGTGGCTGACGATCTTGAGCAGCTGCTTGTGTGACCAGACGTCGTGCTCAAGGGGAGCAATGTTAAGGTCGCCGACAAGGATTGCCGAGGTGTTCGCCTCGCCATTTGCCTTGAGTTGTTTCATTTCCTCGACGAAATCGAGCTTGTGGCCGAATTTCGGATTGATCGTCCGATCCGGTTCGTCACCGCCGGCTGGCACGTAGAAGTTATGCAGGCGAATACGACGGCTACCGCGCTCGAAGACGGCCGAGATGTGTCGCGTGTCACCGACGTTGCAATAGTCTTGGCGGTGGTCCTCGACCAGCGGAAAGCGCGATGCGATGGCAACGCCGTGATAGCCCTTCTGGCCATGGATGATGATATGTTCGTAGCCCATTGCGCGCAACGGCGAGGCAGGAAACAGGTCGTTCGGAACCTTGGTTTCCTGGAGGCAAAGGATGTCTGGCTTATGCTTGAGGACGAATTGCTCGACGATCGGCATGCGCAGCCGCAGAGAATTGATATTCCAAGTCGTAACCGAGAAGCCCATGCGATTGCCTTTCAAAACCGGACAAACTCGCTTTAGAGCAAAGGCCGTGCCGATGGAACGGATGCGCGCAAAGAAAAACGCCCCCGGGATCGCAGGGCGTTCCTCTCGTAAAACAGCAGAAAATCAATCTCGGTAAGCGGCTGTTCCCGGGATCACCTCGTACGGCACCCTGAACACCTTGTCGTCGAACTGTACGCCGGTCTTGACGTTGAAGACCATGACCGAGGTGTCCTTGCCCTGGTTGTCGGTGATCGTCCACTGGCGAAGATCATAGGTCTTCGGATCGAACATCATCGTAATCGTCGAGTTGCCAAAAACCGTGTTGTTGCCGAGAGCGATTGTCGTCAGGTCGGATTCCTGCTTGACGCTCTTCACCGAACCGGCCGACAAATCGATACGCTGCGCCAGCAGCAGACTGAGAGGCGTCTTGGAGAGGGGGTAGAGATCCCACGTCTTGAGCTTCGTATTCCCGACAGCCACGTTCTTTCCGTCAGCAATGACGCGGATCGGCGACGGATTGTCATAGTTGAAACGCAGCTTGCCGGGGCGCTGGATGTAGAACTTTCCGCCCGTCTGCTCGCCGCGCGGGCCGAATTGAACGAATTCGCCCTGCATCGTGGCGACACTCGAGAAGTGGTCCGCGATCGCCTGTGCTGTAGCGTTGCTGGAAGCCGCGGATGCCGCTTGGGCATAGGCCGCGATCGGGATCGCAGACGCAGCAGCGACCGCCAGCGTACCCAAAAGATGGCGCCGGGTCAGCGAGATGCGGTCCAGGATAGAATCGGAGTTGTTCATCTATGTCTCCTTTATGCAATTTGAATGCTGCGGAAACGCGGCGCCTTCATGGCGTAGTTCGCAGACCTGCATAAACTAACGGTTTCGAGGCAATCAGGTTTCCGTGAAGACGGCGTCATTCAATTGCTGCTGACCTCAGCGGTCGAGAATATCGCCTTCGGTCGGAACCAGGATCTCGCGTTTACCAGCATGGTTGGCGGGGCCGATGATGCCTTCCTGCTCCATCCGCTCGATCAGTGATGCGGCGCGGTTGTACCCAATGCCAAGTCTGCGCTGAATATACGACGTTGACGCCTTTCCGTCACGCAGAACGATGGCGACGGCCTGATCATACGGATCGTCGGAATCGGAGAGATTGGACGTCCCGGCCGGACCACCACCGTAATCGCCATCGTCGTCCTCGTCGGCCGTGATGGCGTCAAGGTACTGCGGCGCGCCTTGCGTCTTCAGATAAGAGACGATCTCTTCCACTTCCATGTCGGCAACGAACGGGCCGTGGACACGCTGAATGCGTCCGCCCCCGGCCATGTAAAGCATATCGCCCATTCCGAGCAGCTGCTCTGCGCCCTGTTCACCGAGGATGGTGCGGCTGTCGATCTTCGACGTCACCTGGAAGGAGATGCGGGTCGGGAAGTTCGCCTTGATCGTACCCGTGATGACGTCGACGGACGGACGCTGCGTCGCCATGATAACATGGATGCCGGCAGCACGTGCCATCTGCGCCAGGCGCTGCACCGCGCCTTCAATGTCCTTGCCCGCGACCATCATCAGGTCAGCCATCTCGTCAATGATGACGACGATATAAGGCATCGGCTGCAGGTCGAATTCCTCCGTCTCGTACATTGCCTCGCCGGTATGGCGGTCGAAGCCTGTCTGGACGGTTCGCGAGATCACGTCACCCTTGGCGAGCGCCTGTTCGACGCGGCTGTTGAAGCCGTCGATGTTGCGGACGCCGATCTTGGACATCTTCTTGTAGCGCTCTTCCATCTCGCGGACGGTCCACTTGAGCGCAACGACAGCCTTCTTCGGATCCGTCACGACGGGCGAGAGAAGGTGCGGAATGCCGTCATAGACCGACAATTCGAGCATCTTCGGATCGATCATGATCAGGCGACACTGCTCGGGCGTCATACGATAGAGCAGGGACAGGATCATCGTGTTGATGGCGACCGATTTACCGGAACCGGTCGTACCGGCGACGAGCAGGTGCGGCATCTTCGCAAGATCGGCGATGACAGCCTCGCCGCCGATGGTCTTGCCGAGCGCCATGGCGAGTTTCGCCTTCGAGCCTTCAAAGTCGCGGGAGGCGATGAGCTCGCGCAGATAGACGGTCTCGCGCGTCGAGTTCGGGAGTTCGATACCGATGGCGTTGCGGCCTGGCACGACTGCGACGCGGGCAGCGATCGCGCTCATCGAACGGGCGATATCGTCGGCAAGGCCGATGACGCGGGACGATTTGATGCCCGGCGCAGGTTCCAGTTCGTAAAGCGTCACGACGGGACCCGGGCGAACATGGATAATCTCGCCCTTGACGCCGAAATCCTCGAGCACGCCTTCGAGCATGCGCGCATTCTGCTCCAGTGCATCAGCAGACAGCGTCGAATCACGCACGACATTCTTCGGTTCGGCGAGCAGGTGCATCGACGGAAGCTGGAAGCCTTCGGGACGAATGAACGATCCCTGCTGTTCGCGTTCGACGCGGGCACCGGGTTTCGGCCGCGCCACAGGCTGCACGACGCGCGGCTCCGCACGCCCGGTCGGCTTGGCTGGGGCACGCATCATCCAGTCGTCGTCATCGGGCAGGATATCGGCCGGACGCGGCGGCATATCGTCGAACGGCAGATCGTCGTCATCCTCGTCATCATTAAGCGAAATGGATGGCGCAGAAACAACACGGCGCTGCGAGGCAGCGCGCGTGTCCATTGATGGTTCCATGCGCTCTCCGCGCGCGACCGGCGCCTTTGCGCGGACCGGCTCGTTCAGCTTGCCAAACTCGTCATCATTGAAATCGTAAGGCGACTCGAAATCGTCCTGCCGCCGCTTGCGGGGACCCATGCCGAGCAGGCGTCGCAGCCGAGCCTGGCTCATGTACCAGGCGTGCGTCAGCGCACCGAAGGCAAGCCAGCCACCGTCATCGTCATCCTCGTCTTCATCGCCCACCGAACGCAGCTTCGAGCGAGTGTTTGCATATTCAGCCTCTGCCTCGTCCTCTTCATCCTCGCTGCGACCAACGATACCGGCGGCAAACAACATCATCCACACTGTCGGGACAGCAAACACGCAGCCGACCGCCGTCGCGAAAGCGCCCGTCGGATAGGCGCCAACAAACAGCGCAGGAAACCGCAGGATCATATCGCCGATGACGCCGCCGATGCCATTCGGGATCGGCCAGGTGAGCGGCGGCGGGAAGCAACCGATGACGGCCGAGGAGAGCACGGAGCCGAGGCCCCAGGCGGCGGCTCGCGCCGGAATACGGCTGAAACGGCGGCCTGAGATCAATGCGAGCGCCCAAGCCACGACCGGCAAAAGCGCGACGACACTGGCAAGGCCGAAGAATTGCATGGCGATGTCGGCGAAGGCGGCGCCGCTGTAGCCCAGAATGTTGCTCGGTTCGTTCCCCGTCGCATAGGAATAGCTCGGATCCGCGACGTTCCAGGTCGCGAGCGCTGCGACTGCCAATGCGAGCAGCAGGAAGATCGCGAAGCCAAAAAGCGTCTGCGCCTGCCGGAGCATGAAACCCGAAAGGGAAAAACGGTCCGGCCGGCCATCCATTGCTGGCGATGTGCTTCTTGCCATATGTGTACCCGTCCAATGCGTGAGAGCGTGCGAATCGCCAAGCGGCTGCGCTCAGTGCCTTCGCCCCACCTAATCAGAGGACGGTTAAAGCGGTATTAACCATGCCGTCCCCACATCTTGCACCGGAAAATAAAAAAGCCCGAACCTGTGGAGGTCCGGGCCAAGAGCGGTCTATTCGGATGAATAGGCCGCGACGGGCTGTTCAGCGGCGCCTACTTCCGCAAGCGCCGCAATGCCTTGATTACGAGTGGTAGGCTGCTTCGCCGTGGGTTGCGAGGTCGAGACCTTCGCGCTCGGCTTCGACAGAGACGCGCAGACCAATGACGACATCAACGATCTTGTAGAGGATCGCGGAACCGACGCCCGACCATACGATCGTCGTCAGGACGGCCTTCAGCTGAGCGAGAACCTGCGTCGCCGTACCCGGATAGCTGGCTGCGAAATCAGCCGTCGAGTAATCGACGATGCCTGCACCACCAAGCGCCGGGTTGACCAGGATACCGGTGCCAATAGCGCCGAGGATACCGCCGATGCAGTGAACGCCGAAGACGTCAAGGCTGTCGTCGTAGTTGAACTTGTTCTTCACGACGTCGACGAAGAAGTAGCAGACCGGCGAAACGATGAGGCCGAGAACGATCGAACCCATCGGGCCGGCGAAGCCGGCTGCCGGGGTGACGGCAACGAGACCAGCGACGGCACCCGAGGCTGCACCGAGCATCGAAGCCTTGCCGCGTGCAAAGTTTTCGACGAGGCACCAGGACACAGCGGCAGCAGCCGTTGCAACGAAGGTGTTGATCATTGCGAGCGAAGCATAGGCGTTGGCTTCGAGGTTAGAGCCGGCGTTGAAGCCGAACCAACCAACCCACAGAAGCGAAGCACCGACCATGGTCAGGGTCATGGAATGCGGAGCCATGATTTCCTTCTTATAGCCCGTACGCTTGCCGAGCATGATGGCGCCGATGAGACCGGCAATACCGGCATTGATGTGGACGACCGTGCCGCCGGCGAAGTCAAGCGCGCCGTAGGAGAAGATCAGACCCGATGGCGAGGTGTAGGAGCTCGGACCGCCCCAGAACCAGACCATGTGTGCCATCGGGAAGTAGACGAACGTGACCCACAGGACAACGAAGAGCATGACAGCCGAGAACTTGATGCGCTCGGCAAAGGCGCCGACGATCAGCGCCGGCGTGATGCAGGCGAAGGTCATCTGGAAGCAGACGAAGGACAACTCCGGAATGGCAACGCCCTTCGTGAAGGTCTCGGACAGGGTCGTCGTGTCGACACCCGCGAGGAAAGCCTTCGAGAAGCCGCCGACGAAGCTGTTGAGCGAACCGCCATCGGTAAAGGCTAGCGAATAGCCGTAAGTTACCCAGATGATCATCACCACGGCCGTGATCATGAAGACCTGCATGAGAACCGAGAGCATGTTCTTGGCGCGAACGAGACCGCCGTAGAACAGGGCAAGGCCCGGGATCGTCATCAAAAGGACCAGAACCGTCGAGATCAGCATCCAGGTGTTGTCACCCTTGTCGACCGTCATCGCAGGAGCAGCAGCGGCGGCAGCAGGCGCAGCCGTCGTGGCGGCATCCTGCGCGAAGGCAGCGATCGGCGCGAGCAGCGCAGCCGACGCAGCAGCAAGCCGCGCATATGTGGAAGAAAACTTCGAAATTGACATTGAAAGAGGCTCCCTTGCTCTGCCGCGCTTACAGCGCTTCTGTGTCGGTTTCGCCGGTGCGGATGCGCACGGCATGGTCGATCGAATAGACGAAGATCTTGCCGTCGCCGATCTGGCCGGTCTTGGCAGATGACGCGATAGCCTCGACGGCCTTGTCGACGAGTTCGGAGGCAACCGCGATCTCGATCTTGAGCTTCGGCAGGAAGCTGACCGCATATTCGGTGCCGCGATAAATCTCAGTATGCCCCTTCTGGCGCCCGTAGCCCTTCACTTCGGTCACGGTCAGGCCCTGAATGCCGATCGCCGTGAGGGCTTCACGCACCTCATCCAGCTTGAACGGCTTGATAATGGCCATCACAATTTTCATCTGGTTTTCCATCCTTCGTTACCCTCGGCGCGGAGCCGACTCTCCTTGCCGCTGACGTTCCCGAACAGCGACCGGGGATATACATTCAAAGGGCGTGCCAGATTCGAGGGGTGAAACTAACTCATTGAAAAATAAAAGTTATATAAATTGGCGCCAATAAACAGGCAAATGATTGCCCAATATTCGATCATAAAATATCCAAATGAATAAATATGCCTATAATTTATTCATTTGCCCTTTTACGAATCAGTCCCTCCTGCGCTACCGACGCAATCAGGAGACCGTCTTTCGTAAACAGACTACCGCGGGTCAGCCCCCTCGCGCCGGAGGCAGAGGGGCTGTCCTGCGTATAAAGAAGCCAATCGTCGAGTTTTGTCGGCCGATGGAACCACATGGAGTGATCGAGGCTGGCGACCTGGATCGTCTGGTCGAAGATCGACGTTCCATGCGGATGGAGCGAGGTATCGAGCAGGGTCATGTCGGAGAGATAGGCAAGAATGGCAGCCTGATAGTACCGATCGTCGGGAACCGGCCCCGTTGCCCGAACCCAGACATGCTGCACCGGATCAAGCTTCTTATCCGAGAAATAGTGCGTGAGCGATATCGGCCGGATTTCGATCGGCCGTTCGCGCTCCCAGTATTTGCGAATCGGGGCCGGCGCGTTGGCGAGAAACTGAGCCGCGATCTGCTGTTCATCGAGCAGCTTCTCGGGAACGGGCACATCGGGCATGGCAATCTGGTGATCGAAACCGGGTTCCTCGATCTGGAACGAAGAAGATAGGGCGAAAATTGCCTTTCCATGCTGGATGGCCACGACCCGGCGCGTATTGAAACTCGATCCGTCACGAATCCGCTCCACCTGATAGACGATCGGCACCGAGGGATCGCCGGGGCGCATGAAGTAAGCGTGCAACGAATGCACGGTGCGTTCGCGCTCCACCGTGCGCTGTGCCGCCATCAACGCCTGGGCAATGACCTGACCGCCGAACACGCGCTGCCAGCCGACCTGCGGGCTTCGTCCACGAAAGATGTCAACCTCGATCGGCTCGAGATCCAGCGTAGAAAGCAGGGTCTCCATTGCGGTCGGTTTTTCGGTGTCGCGCGTCATTTTGTATAGCTCCGGGCGGTAGGAAGTGCGGCAGCGATGATCTATATAGATCAATACGATATTCACAAGAAACGGAGCGGAACTCCATGCGGGACATGCTAGTTGTAGGCGCGGGTTATGTAGGGCTCTCCGCTGCCGTGGCAGTCAAGCAGGCGGCGCCTCACCTCGATATCGCGGTCGTCGAAGCAGCGCCTGCTGGTGTATGGCAGAAGGACATGCGCGCCTCGGCAATTATCGCCGCCGCAACCAGGATGCTTGAGGTTTTCGGCATCTGGGACGAGATCGAGCCCGAAGCGCAGCCGATCACCAAGATGATCGTTACCGATTCGAAGACATCCGATCCGGTGCGCCCGGTCTTCCTGACTTTCGATGGTGAAGTGGAGGATGGACGGCCTTTCGCGCACATGATTTCAAATGTCGCATTGGTCGGGGCACTCCGCGGAGCATGTGACCGGCTTGGCATCGAAATTCGTCACGGCTTCAGCGCGACCGGGCTTTCCATTGCCGATACGCATGCAGCGGTCACGGCCTCGGATGGCAGCGTGCTGGAAGCCCGGCTCGTCGTCGCCTGCGACGGCGTCCGCTCACACCTACGGGATCTGGCAGGCATCAAGACAGTCTCTTGGGACTACGGCCAGTCGGGGATCGTCACGACGGTCGAGCATGAGCGTCCGCATCATGGTTGTGCGGAAGAGCATTTCCTTCCGTCTGGACCTTTTGCCATCCTGCCGCTGAAAGGGAACCGCTCCTCGCTTGTCTGGACGGAGCCGACGTCGGAGGCCAACCGTCTCGTCACATCCGACGATCTCATCTTTGAGGAAGAGCTGGAGCGCCGCTTCGGTCACAAGCTCGGTACCTTGAGGGTTGTCGGCGAGAAGCGGGCCTTCCCGCTCGGGTTGACGCTTGCAAGGGCTTTCGTGGCGCCGCGTGTAGCACTCGCCGGCGACGCTGCGCACGGCATTCACCCGATTTCGGGCCAGGGCCTGAATCTCGGCTTCAAGGATGTTGCCGCCCTTGCCGAGACCATCGTCGAAGCCGACCGACTCGGCCTGGATATCGGTTCAATCAATATCCTCGAGCGCTATCAGGCATGGCGTCGCTTCGACACCTTCCGCATGGGCGTCACCACGGACGTGCTGAACCGGCTCTTTTCGAACGATATGGCACCACTGCGCATCGCCCGCGATTTCGGTCTCGGTATCGTCGATCGCCTCCCCGGCCTCAAATCGTTCTTCATCGGACAGGCTGCCGGCACCACCGCCAAAGACAATCCCCGCCTGCTGGCAGGGCAGACAATCTAGTCAGTCGTCCAGACCGCGCGCCTCTGAGACCAGCATGATCGGAATGCCATCACGGATCGGATAGGCTAGGCGCGCCTTTTCCGACACGAGTTCATTATGCTCCCGGTCGTAGGTAAGGCGCCCCTTGGTCAGGGGGCATACCAGCAATTCCAGAAGCTTCGGGTCAACGCGGCTGAGCTTTTCATCCATAAGACGAACCTACTGCAGAACCGTGTCCGAGTCACCGAAGACACGCGCCAGCACGATCTCCGTGATCGCGATCAGCGTTTCGGCCCGCGTCTTTAGATCGGGCGCCTCCAGAAGGGCTTGCTTCTCGGCTGGCCCGAAGGGCGACATCATCGCGAGCGAATTGACCAAGGTGAGATTGCTGGCGCGCTCGACGCTTTCCCAATCGGCCTCGAGCTTGTTTGCGTCGAGATAGGCCTTGAAGGCGGCTAGAAGCGCGGCACGATCAACGGCATCCTCCTCGTCGCGCGCGGAAAGATCGGCAATGAAGGGGGCGATGCGGAAAGTCCGGAACGGATGATGCGTCTCCCGTTCCTCCAGCAGGCGAAAACGGCAGATGCCCGTGAGGGAAACGATATAGCGACCATCACCTGTCTCTGCGAACGAGGTAATGCGCCCAAGGCAGCCAACCGGAGCCAGATGAGCCTCGCCCGGCCCCTCCTGGTCGCCCAGTGCCGGCTGAACGATGCCGATTAGCCGATTGCCTGACAAGGCGGCATCAAACATCGCAAGATAGCGCGGCTCGAAAATATTGAGGGGCAACTGGCCGGTGGGCAGCAGCAGCGCGCCGCCAAGCGGAAAGACCGCGATCGTATCGGGCAGATCACCGGGTTTCAGATATCGTGCATTCCCCACTTGCATAGAGACTGGTCCTGCGTCACCGGCAAGCGCGACACGATGCGCCCGCACAAACGGAAATGTGGGGCCCGGCTCCAAAAACGCAAGGGCGCTGATCGAAACTTAGAGGGCGGATTAGGAAAACAGCATGGCGGAAAGCTTGCGCCGCGCCGAAACCGTTGCAGAATCCTTGAAACCCCAGACGTCGAAGAACTGCAGCAGCTGGCGGCGCGCACCATCGTCGTCGAAAGCCCGGTCCTTGCGCATGATATAGAGCAAATGCTCTGCCGATTCCTCGCGCCGACCCTCAACGTTGCGGATCTTAGCAAGTTTCAGCCGGGCTTCGTGATCATCGGGATTTCGCGCCAACTCCTGCTCCAGGGCAACGGGGTCACCGAGCTTGCGCGCTTCCTCGATCTGGTCGAGCTTCTTCGATACGGCCTGGATCGCCGGGTCCTTCGCCATTTCCTCCGGCAGTTCGGTCAGCGCCTCGCGCGCGCGCTCATGCTGGTTTGCCGCAATCATGCACTCCGCCATTCCCGCCAAAGCCTTGGCATTTTCGGGATCGGCCTGCATGATGGCGCCGTAAAGCTGTGCGGCACCGTTGATATCGCCGGATGCCAGCAGTTCGTCAGCCTCCTTCAGGACAGCCTCGATTTCGGCCGCCTGATCGGCGCCGGCCGGACCAGCGATGCGATCGATGAACTGATGAATCTGGCTCTCCGGCACAGCACCCATGAAACCATCGGCAGGACGACCGCCGACAAAGGCGATCACGGCCGGAATCGACTGGATGCCGAGCTGGCCTGCGATCGAGGGATGGTCATCGATGTTCATCTTGACCAATTTGACGCGCCCTTGCGCTTCGTTGACGACCTTTTCGAGCACCGGCGTCAGCTGCTTGCAAGGACCGCACCAAGGCGCCCAGAAATCCACGAGAACCGGCTGGTTGCGTGATTCCTCGATGACATCCTTCGCAAAACCCGCAGTCGTCGTATCCTTGATATAGCCAGCCGCGCCCGGGGCCGGTGCTGCCCCGTAGTTTGCCGTGGCCGTCATCTGGCCAAAGGAATTGTTGTAAGGATTGTCGTTGCCGCTCATGGATATCTCCCGCCGCGCCGGTCAGCCGGCTTTTCTAGCGCTAAAATCGTATGTCAGGACGTCACTTTCAAGACAAGCGGCTTGTGCCCTGTCGCTTCCATAAAGCGAATGAGGTCGCTGCTTGCGATCGATGTCGTGGCATCATTGGACAACGGATGACAATTGATCGTCTCGTCTTCCATCAGATCGACATCGAGAACGAACGTCACGTTTCCGCCCGTATCGTTGATCGCTCCAAACGCCGTGACCGAACCGGGAGCGACGCCAAGATACTCCATCAGCTTTTCCGGCTTTCCGAACGAGACCTTGCTGGCGGCGCCGATTAGCGTATGCACCGTCTTCAGATCCACCGTCGCGTTCTCTTCCACCGTCAGCAGGAAAAATTGATCCTTCTTATCTTTGACGAAGAGGTTCTTTGTGTGGCCGCCGGGGATCTCGTCACGCAGCGCGACCGATTCGGCGACCGTGAACACGGGCGCGTGATCCTTGGTGCAGTGCTTGATATCCAGGCCGTCAAGAAAGGCAAAAAGGTCATCTTTGGTCTTCGGCGTCACGTCGGTCATCATAAAATCCATGCGGTCAGGAGAGCGATAGGGTGCCTGATTACGTCCCGCCACCGTCTTTTGCAACGCTCGGAGTCGACGCTTTGCCCTGCATTTGCGGCACTTCCGATGACTTCAAGCGAGGTTCGAGAATTTTTCTTCGAGTTTCCGTCATTTCCCTGTTGCATTTGAAAATCGTTTGGGCGATATAGCGCCCGTCGCCGCAAGGTGGCGCCCACGGTCCTCACAACTACCCCGGACCGATGCGGATTGAGCGGGTGTAGCTCAGGGGTAGAGCACAACCTTGCCAAGGTTGGGGTCGAGGGTTCAAATCCCTTCGCCCGCTCCAAATTTTCTCTTGTCCAGCCCAGAGACATAGGTAACAATACGTACCCAAGACATGGGTGACAACCTCGTGCCGAACGGGTTGTCGATGGTTTGCAAGGTCCTCTGCTCCAAGTCGATATCCGAGATCATAGTGCATGAAGCTGGCGAGCCAAATGCGGTCGTCGACAGACCAGGTTCTATCTTCAGCTGGAAGCGTAGCACCTCGCTGCATCACCCCAGAAGATGGGGCGCAAGCCGAATACTCCGGTACAAAACGTCGCCTATCTCTAAGGTTGGGCACCTTTCAAAGGTGATTCTACTTTCCGACAACGGTCTGGGGATCGCCTGTATTTCCAAGATGTTGGAAATGGCCACTGCGACTCGATGAGATCGCCGGGCAACAAAATACCGACTGTCGGCGGCGCCAAACTGTCGGTTCTCGGATTTGGAAAATAGGATTAGCGGGAAGAACCGCGGGACGACGTCCAGGCATTTTCCGCTGCGTTCTTAGAGGGACCAGTGTCGCGCTGATCCCCGCGCTCTGCATCGTCGCGAGACGCTTCCACCTGCCGGTCGGCAATGTAAGGCGCCAGCATCTGCTCCAAATGAGCAGCGGTCAGGCCTGCTGCAAAGCTTCTCATCTCATCCCTCATAGCATTTACACTTTGTAAACACTTACCGGCTCGCAGCGCCGATCGAAACGGTGCGATCGAACTCTCCACGTGCTTTTGTTCGGGCTAGGATGAGCGCTCGGCACTAGGGCATAGCCACCCCGAGCCGTTCGGCATGGGGTGCGAGTGATGTCACGATGCTAGGGTGCAGCACCACCCCTTCTGCGAGAGCGCCCCGCTTGCGCGCCAGGCCGTTTTCACCCGGCAGCCGAACGCGTGCAACACCCAGGCGCGGTGGATTGCTGCGGCACGCATCGGCGAGCCAGCCGGTCTGTCGCAGAAAGGCATCACGACCACCAAAGGCGTCAGGATCGAAGACCTGGATAGTGACAGCAGCGTTCGTACCCTTCGGTCCGTCAACGCGGCCAAGTCCGGCAAGACCTTGCGTGAAAGCTTCGACGTGAAGGGCCATGCCGTAACCCTTCTGGCCATGATCAAGCCCTCCGACGGGTAGGAGCGTGCCGCCCCGTTCGATTACCCGCGGATCGCGGCTAGGCTCGCCATTCTCGTCCATCAGCCATTCGTGCTCATACTGCCGGCCTTCGCGAACCAGGCGCTGCGCCATGTTGACCGTCGTGATCGAAGCACTGATGTCGATCAGAATCGGGTCGCCGGGGGTCGGAATGCCATGTGCGACCGGGTTAGGCGTGTAGACGCCCTTTCGGCCCCCGAATGGCGCGACCTGCGCCCCGGATGGGCTGGAGCTTGCGATGCTGACCATGTAGCCGCGATCGGTAGCAATGGTGAGATAGGCGGCCAGGCAACCTATATGGTGGCTGTCGGCGATCGCGATCGTCGCGGTGCCGTAGGTTTTTGCGCGGTCGCAGGCAAGCTTCACCGCCTCGGATGTCAGCCATGCGCCGGGAAGGCGGCGCCCATGCCAGGCAATGGCAGGCCCACGGTCGGACAAGACCTCTGGCATACCCTCGCGCTTCATCACGCCATCGGCGATACTTTGCAAATACCAGCCTGCCAACGCCAGACCATGCGTCGTGTGCCCCATCAGATCGGCTTCGACGAGATAGTGGGCGACAGCAGTGGCCTTTTCCCCCTCAAGCCCGGCCACAGTAAACAATGCCCGCGCGAATCGGCGCAGCGTATCCGGTGCATAGCGGATATCGGATGTCTCGCCCATAATTCTCTCCATTCGTTGCCGGCATCAGGCGGGTCAGCGCGCCAGAAAGCGGGGTTCAAGTGTCCGGCCGTCAAACGCCGCAAGCACGTTCTCGGCCGCCATGATCGAAACGGCGCGTTTCGCATCGAGCGTGACGCCCGCGACATGGGGCGTAACCAGTGTGTTCGATAGCTGGAACAAGGGACTGTTGATGCCGGGCGGCTCGACGGCGAAACTGTCCAGCCCGGCGCCAGCGAGATGCCCTTCTTCAAGGGCGGCGATCAACGCGTTCTCGTCGACGACTTCGCCGCGCGCCGTGTTGATCAGGAATGCGCCCTGCTTCATCAGCCCGAAGCGGCGGGCGTCGATCAGGTTCTGCGTCTCCGAGGTCAACGGACAGTGCAGGCTGACGATGTCGGAGTTCGCAAGAAGGGTATCGAGATCGGTTTCGCGGCAGACGCCACCGTGAAAGGCGCTGTCCGGCGCGTGTGGATCGAAGGCCGAGACGATCATGCCGATGGCGCCAGCCATTCTGGCAAGCGTCTGACCGATGAAGCCGAAGCCTACAAGACCGAGCCGCTGGCCGCGCAGCTCACGTCCCCTGTACTGGTTCTTGTCCCAGATGCCGTCCCGGATCAGTGCATCTTGGCGCGGCAGATCCTTGACCAGCGACATGATCAGCGCAAGCGCATGTTCGGCAACCGAATGCCCGTTGCTGCCCGTGGTCATTGACACCGGGATGCCGAGCGCCGTGGCCGACTTCACATCGATGTCGTTCGTTCCGACGCCATGCTTGGCGATATGCCGCAGCTTTCCGCCGGCTTGCATTTCCTCCGGCCCGAGAAGATCGGCGAGCAGGCGCACAATAACTGCATCCGGCTTGTAGGCCTTCATTATCTCGATAACGGCCTGTCGGTCGATATAGGGAGGAGTGGCGATGACGCTTGCTCCGGCTTCTTCCAGAAGGGCACGGCCTTCCGGCGCCAGTTCGCCGCCGAGAATGACAACTGTCTTTTCCATCGCTCATCTCCTTCAAAGAGCAAAGCGGATCGAGCGGCGCAATGCTGCGCCCCTCGACGAGCGGAAAGCCTTCGAGGCGTTAGGCCGCCTGCCGGCGCGGAGACCGCGCCATCAGCCGCGCATAGGCGATAGCCGAAAGCATATTCACGTGGTTGGCCTTGCCCGTGCCGGCGATATCGAAGGCCGTACCGTGGTCAACCGACACGCGATCGATCGGCAGGCCGAGCGAGACGTTGACCGCCGTGTCGAAGGCAATGAGCTTGATCGGAATGTGGCCCTGGTCGTGATACTGCGCAATGACGAGATCGAAGGCGCCGTTATAGGCACGCGCAAACACGGTATCGGCCGAGATCGGCCCCACGACATCGATGCCCTTCGCCTGCGCCAGTTCGACGGCCGGCGCCAGGAATTCGGTATCCTCGGTACCAAACAGACCGTTTTCGCCGCAATGCGGATTGAGGCCGGCAACCGCGATGCGCGCCTTCAGGCCAAGGCGCATGAAGTGATTGTGGCCTGCCTCAATCGTCGCCAGGACACGCTCGGTCTTGGCGCGCTCGATCGCCCCTTTGAGCGAGATATGAGTGGAAACGTGGATGGTATTCAGCCGCTCTGAGGCGAGCAGCATAAAGGAACTCTTCGAACCCGTCAGGTGCGCCAGCAGGCCGGTATGGCCATCATAGTGGTGACCGGCAAGGTTCATCGCTTCCTTGTTGATCGGTGCGGTGACGATGACATCGACGTTGCCTGACATCGCGAGATCGACGGCGCGACTGATGTAGCGCACCGAGGCATCGCCCGCGACCGGGCTGACCTTACCGATCTCAGGCAGCGGTGCGCCAAGCTCCACTTCGTCGACCGCGATCTTGCCGGCCGTATCTGCCAGCGCAAAGGAAAGTCCGGTTGCCGCAGCGCGATTGGCGCGCTCCAGCGCCTCGGTATTGCCGACGATGACGAAATCGCGACGCTCCTGCTCCGGCATCGTGGCCAGCGCCTTGACGATTACCTCGGGGCCGACGCCTGCCGGATCGCCGAGCGTCACGGCGACTTTCGCATTCCTGTCCATCACTCACGGTCCTCTTTGGGAAAGCGCACCTTAAAAGGCGGCTTCATAGATCGAGCGGATATCGGCGCGCGACAGGTCGCGCGGATTATTGTCGAGCAGACGACGGATGGCAAAGGCATCATCAGCCATTGCATCCAGATCGCCTTCCGGCACGCCGAGACCGGAGAGCTTCATTTCAATCCCGAGTTCGGCGCAGAAGGAATAGGCGGCATCGAATACAGATTCGATATTGTCTGAAGTCTTGCGGCCAAGCGCTGCCATGACGGCACTGGTCTTTTCAGGCACCGCTGGCGTGTTGAATGCGAGGACATGCGGGAAGATCAGCGCGTTTGCCGCACCATGCGCCACATGCCAGCGAGTCCCAAGCGGATAGGCGAGCGCGTGGCCGCCAGCGGTGTTGACCGGGCCGAGACAGAAACCGCCATAGAGGGAGGCGAGTGACAGGCCGGCGCGCGCTTCAGCGTCGGACCCATCCTTGACAGCGCGGGCCAGATATTTTCCGACCAACCGTGTACCGTCGATTGCGTAGAGGTCGATCATGGGATGCGCCTTGCGATTGGTGAACGCCTCGACACAATGAGCCATGGCATCGACACCCGTCGCTGCGGTCGTGCGCGAGGGCACGCTGAAGGTCAGCGCCGGATCGACGACGGCGATATCTGCCAACATATGCATGCTCTCGACGGCAAGCTTGGCCATCGTCGTCGGATCGGTGACGAGGGCTCGGATGCCCGCCTCGCTGCCGGTGCCTGACGTCGTCGGCACCTGCGCCAGCGCAACGCGGCGCGGTCTCTTGACCTTGTTTGGCCCGACAACTTCATGCAGCGTCTGCGACGAACCGGCGAGAACGGCGGCAAGTTTCGCAAGATCCATGGCACTGCCGCCGCCGAAGCCGACGACAAGCTGGGCATCCACCGCGTTTGCCGCCGCCAACACCTTGTCGAGATTGGCCGTATCCGGCTCGGGCGTTACATCGGCAAACACCGTGATTTCACCCTTGAGCGCCAGCGCATCGACGCGCGTTGCGTTGAAGGCGTCGGAAATGACGAGGGTTCTGACATAGCCCTTCTCGCTCGCCCACTTGCCGAGCCGCTCCGCCGTGCCGATGCCGAACTCGATCAGGTGCGGTCGGACGATTGTTATAGGCGAATCCAAGCTGACCACTGGACGACTCCTCCCTGCGAATGCTGCGGCATTTCGACCACTAAGATGTAAATTTGTTATACAATGTCGCCACCCTTGGCAAGCAGCGACATCACCCACATGGGAAAAAATTGCGTTTCGGCGGATCGTGCCGCGCAGAGGGCAAGACCAAATATTCAATCATCTATTTGATATTAAAGGTCGAAATAGTGGACACGAACGTCTGATCATCGTGATATCAGGCTGGCGCCGCATTGTCAGGAAAGCGATATGAAGTTGTCAAAACAGGCGTTGAAAGCCGACGCAACAGCCGCTTCTGAGCGCCGCGCCGGCTCTAGAATGTTCACAACTGACGACCTATGAAGGCCTCACGCAATCGCGTTAGCCGAAAGCCGGACGTATTTTATGGTTCGGCGGTAGTAGGTGTAGGCGATGTGCACGGCACCATCAGGCCCTTGGACGATCGAAGGGTAGGAAAACTCGCGATTGACGGAGTCCTTCGAGTTGTTGCTGAGGCAATATCCATCGCCGGTATCGAGGTCGATGCGGCGGGGGAAACTGGCGCCGCCATCACTGGAGAGGGCTAGGCTGAGTGGCGCGCGAGGCACGCCCCAGACTGCCTTACGGCGCTCGATCGTCGGCGCCGGCGCGACCTTCACCTCCTCGTCGCCTTCGATCTCGTCGTAGAGCGATTGGCGCCGGGCATCCGACGTCAACGCGTTCGAATGGTTGTAAACCATTGCGATCATGCCATTTTTCAGTTTGGTCGCCTGGATCGACGAGTTGTTGTTCGGCAGATCGATGGGCTGAGGCGCGCTCCAATGCTCACCGCCATCGCTCGAGCGGCTGGACAGAACCGATTCAGAGAAGCGGTTGCGGTAGAAGGCGACAAGGTTGTCGCCGTCGAGCAGCACGATGTTCATGTGAACCGCCCCAACGCTGTCTGGGACCTCGGTTAGGACCCAACTCTTGCCCTGATCGCGCGAGATCAGCACGCCTGCCGTATCCACGTCGCCTGTCCAGCGCTCGCCGGGCAAACCGATGCAGCGAAAGATCGGCAGGAGCCAGATACCGCTTTTATTGATGAGGATCGGCTGGCGAACAAACGTGCCCGGGATATCGCAGAGAACGCGCACCCCTCCGAATGTTTTGCCGCCGTCGCCCGAGATCCGGCATTTGACAACAGACCCATCCTGATTGCCCGAGGTCTGCGAGGTATAAAGCAGCCAAACCGTTCCGTCTGGCGCATTGAAAATCAAAGGATTTTGCTCTGATTTCGCCGGATCGTCGGACATCTTCTCCGGCTGCGACCAACGCGATGCTCCAGGGGCGAGCCGCGACATGTAAATGGAAATGTCGCCCATCCCCTCCATCGTGCCGCCGAACCAGACGCAGGTCAGCGTCCCCTCGGGCAAAAAGGCGAGATTGGCTGCGTGGTTCTGGATGCAGGGAGAGGGAAGATAGGCATCGGCACGCCCCTTCTCCCTTGCATTCTCAACGACCTCGCCGGTCATCAGCGCCGGAACGGCTTCGGGTGGCAAACCTGTAGAGCTCATGGTCGCGCTCCTTACGGCAACTTGGCGTAGGCTTCGGAAAGTGCAGCATGGTCGGCATCGCTGATCGGCATCAGCGGCGCGCGCGTGCGCCGCCATGTATCATTGCCGGTCTTGAGGCCGACCATGGCCTTGATCGTCGGGATTTGCACATAGGAATTGGAAAGCGTTCGGTAGGCATTGATGCGAGCCTGAGCGACCTCGACCTCGCCAGCGTGCGCCTCGTCGTGCACCTTATCGTAGACGGTGCGCAGCGAGTCCGCGACGAGATTGGAGGTTGCCGTGATGCAGCCCGCACCTCCCGCCTTCAACAGTGGCAGGAGCAGCGGATCGGCGCCCGCCAACACGGAGAAGCCCGGATAAGCCGCGATGATTGCCTGCATGTTGTTGAAATCTCCGGCAGATTCCTTGATTCCTACCACCGTGTCGGGGAAGGCTTCGATCAACTTGCCGATCAACGGAATGGAAAGCGGAACGCCCGAGACCTGCGGGATGTGATAGAGAATGACCTGCAGCCGGTTGTCGGCGACCTTTTCGAGAACTTGCGAGTAGGCGACAAATAGCCCGTCGTCGGATACGCCCTTGTAGTAGAAGGGCGGCAGCATCACGACCTTCGTCACGCCGAGGGAAAGAGCGTGCTTGGTCAGCTCCACCGTTTCCGGAATGGCGACAACGCCGGTTCCGGGGAGCAGCTTGTCAGCCGGCACGCCTGCCTTGAGCGCCGCCTCTAGTATCGCCCGGCGCTCGCCCGAGGAAAAGGAATTTGCTTCGCCCGTCGTGCCAAGCAAGGCCACACCGTGGCAACCTTCCTGCAGCAGACGCCGGCAGTGCACGGTGAACAGGCCAAGGTCCGGGCTGTTATCCGCATTGAGCGGCGTTGCGGCCGCGCTGAATACGCCTGTAATCTTGTGATCGCTCATATCGTCCTCCTCGGATGAACGCCGCATGGCTGGCGGCAAAGGCGGGAATCCAGGCCCGCGAGATGCGGGTTTCTTCGTCCCCACAAGAAGTGTTGTCAATATGACAATACGAGGTGGTGGCCACTTCATTTTTTAAGTCACGGAAAATGTTGACAAAAATATTTCACGCTTTTCCAAAACTAACACAAAGATTAATTTCTGTTGACATATTTACATTATCGCGCGAGTGTCTGCGCCATGTCGTGACGCACTTTCGGGATAGAGTGGAAAGTGGAGACGCCATCAATTTTGCCATGGGAGGACAACATGACTGATCGCAATGAAGAAAAATCTGCGCAGGGAACGCAGATGTCGCGCCGCGAGGCATTGAAGCTCGGCCTCGCCGCCGGTGTCGGCCTCACCGTATTCGGGATGAACGCCCGTATCGTGTTCGCCGATGAAGGACAGGTTCTCAAGGCCGCGCATCCGGCGTTCGACCAGGACTGGTCGCCGCTGCGTGGCGGCGGACGTCCTTTCCGCTGGAACTCGATCTGGTGGGCTTCGCCGATGTATTTCGACAGCGAAGGCAAGATCAAGCCATACGTCTTCACCAGCTGGGAATCCTCCGACAACAAGGTCTGGACCTTCAAGATCGATCCGAAGGCCGTCTTCTCCGATGGCAGCAAGATCACCTCGGCCGACGTCAAGGGCTCATGGGAAGTCGCGTCCATGCCCAACACCAAGAGCCAGCGCGCCGATCAGGTGCTGAGCAAGGTTCAGGGTTACAAGGAAATCAGCGGCGGTTCGGCCAACGAACTGACAGGCGTTGCTACGCCTGACGAAGGCACTGTTGTCGTGACCCTGACGGATGTCGATCCAATCTTCTTCATGCGCCTTGCCAACCATATCGCTCCGATCACCAAGGCAGCGCAGTCGCGCGGCAGCGATGGCGAGGAAGTCGCCGATTGGTACAAGCCCGACAGCAGCCCGGTGTTCTCCGGCCCCTTCAAGCTGACCAGCCTCGATATCGATGCCGGCAAGTTGGTATTCGAGCCGAACGAGAAGTTTTTCGGGCCGAAGCCGAAGCTTGCCCGTATCGAGATCACATCGGTGGAAGACAACGTCACTGCGACCTCGCTGATCAACTCGGGCGAGTTCAACGCCCACACCGAGCTTGTGACCTCCACCATCATCCAGGATCTCGGTCCCGAATTCTCCTCCGGCCCGCTGATCCCGACCAGCCAGCACTTCTGGTTCAACATCAGCCGCGCTCCGATGGACGATCCGAAGGTTCGCCAGGCGCTGATCATGGCGATCGATCGCGACGGCCTGTTCAAGGCATCCTATCCGGATGGACCGCACAAGAAGGCTGATCAGATTCTCAATTCCGTCCCCGGCGCCGACAATTCCGGCTTCGAGCCCTACCCCTACGATCCGGCAGCGGCCAAGAAGTTGCTTGCCGAATCCAGCTACGGTGGTCCCGAGCGCCTGCCAAAGATCCTCTTTGTCGGCATCTCGGCCCCGGCCATCGAAGCCGCAGCCCAGTTCATCGCCGAACAGTGGCGCCAGAACCTCGGCATCACCGCCGTCGACATGAAACCGCAACAGGACTCCTACGCCGGTCCTGACCAGAACGCGGTCCAGATCTTCCGCGATGACGTTGGGACACGCGTTCCTGACGCCGCCTCCTATCTCGCCGGCTGCATCGCCTCGACCTCGTCGAACGCACAAAACAAGCTTGGCGGATACAAGAACGACAAGGTTGATGCCGCCCTTGCCGAAGCGGCCAAGAAGCCGGCTGACGACCCGCAGCGCATCAAGCTCGCGCAGGATGCCCAGAAGGCATTCCGCGACGATTGGGCGTTCATTCCGTGGTATTCTCAGGCGATGTCGCGCTGGGCCACCAAGGAGGTCAAGGGCATGGAAAAGAACCTCGACTGGCAGGTCGTGGCGCCCTGGGACATCTCGGTCGGCTGAGCCGGCGTCCGAAAATAGCCTCCGGGCATTTGGCAACCGCGCGAAGACCGCAAGGCCTTCGCGCAAGTTTCAAGAAGAGACGGCATCTCTGCGGGGACGACCCGAATACGGAGCCATGCCGACAACAGGTGGGAGGTAACCTTGTTACGCTACGTGCTAACCCGGTTTGCCATCTGGATTCCGTCCGTCCTGATAGTCATGCTGGCCGTGTATGCGCTGGCCTTCTACGGCGCCGGCGATCCGATCAAGCTGATCTTTCTGCGCGCACCCGGCGACGTTGCCTATAATCCCGAGCGCATCGAAGCGATCCGCGAAAGCGCCGGCCTGAACAAGCCGTTCATCGTGCAGTTCGGCCTTTATATCTGGAACCTGCTGCATGGCCAGTTCGGCAACTCGCTGACCTCGGGCCGGTCGGTCTGGGCCATGGTTTCGGCAGCTGCGCCGGTTTCCTTCCAACTGGCGCTCTGTTCCATCATCTTGACCGCCGTCGTCGCCATTCCGCTCGGCATGATCGCGGCGATGAACCAGAACACGAGGCTCGACTACACGATCCTTGGCAGCGCGCTCTTCCTGTGGGCGATCCCGGCCTACGTCGCTGGTCCGCTGCTCATGGTCGCCCTGATCGTGCTGTTGCCGATGATCAAGGTCCCCTACGGCTGGGGCGGCGTCTTTGACGTACGTATCATCTTGCCGCTGATCGTGCTGTCGTTCCAGCCGATCGCGCTCATCGTGCGCCAGACGCGTGCGGCGGTCATCGAGGTTCTCTCGGAGGACTTTGTACGCACCGCCCGCGCCAAGGGCGTTCCGGAAATCGTGGTGGCTCTGCGCCACATTCTACGCCCGGTATTGACGCCTGTCGTGACCCAGCTCGGCCTGATCATGATTACCATCGTCAACGGCGCGATCTTCGTCGAACTCGTTTTCGGTCTGCCGGGCCTCGGACGCCTGACCGTTCAGGCGCTGACCAACTCGGACTATCCCGTCATTCTGGCAATCACGCTGATCGGATCCTTCCTGGTCATGGCCTCGAACCTCTTGGTCGACGTGCTCTATCCGCTGCTTGATCCGCGCGCCAATGATGCAAGAAGGAGCCGCTGACCATGTCCGCAATCCCTCTCTCCACGATCGAAGCCACGCAGGAAGAACCCCCGGTCAACCTGTGGCGCGACGCCTGGCATCGCCTGAAGCGCAACAAGCTTGCCCTGTTCGGCCTGATTGTCGTCCTGATCCTCGCCTTCACCGCGATCTTTGGTCCCTACCTGGCGCCTTACGATTATCTGAGCCAGGATCTGCAGGCGCGAAACGCCGTTCCCTCGCTGCACCATCTTTTCGGCACGGACGATCTTGGCCGCGACGTCTTCAGCCGCGTCGTCTTCGGCACGCGCACGGCTTTCCTGGTTGCGATCGTCGTGACCTTGATCGCCGTTGCGATCGGTCTCGTGCTTGGAGCCATTGCCGGTTTCTTCGGCAATCCATTTGACAGCGCCATCATGTGGCTGACGGATGTGACCATGTCGGTGCCGAACCTGCTGCTCGTTGTCGTTATCAATGCGTCGCTGAAGACACCGATCGCGAAATGGATGGAGGCCCAGTACATGGCAACCCTCAATCCATTCTATCGCCAGACGGTATGGGTGGATTTCTTCCTGGTCTTCGGCTCGATGGCGCTGATCTCCTGGCCGCCCTATGCGCGCTTGGTGCGCGCCCAGGTGCTGTCGATCCGCAGCCGCCCCTATATCACCGCGGCCCAGGCTCTCGGCCTGTCCAACTGGGTCATCATGAAGCGTTACGTGGTACCGAACGCGCTTGGACCGCTGATCGTCTCCGTCAGTGCTGGTCTCGGCACGGCGATGGTTCTAGAAAGCGCCTTCAGCTTCCTCGGCGTCGGCGTCAATCCGCCGACCCCCAGCTGGGGCAACATGATTTCGGACGGTCTACGCGTCTGGCAGCATTATCCCCATCTCCTTGCCGCACCGGCAGCCGTCCTCGGCCTTGCCTCGGTTGCCTTCAGCTTCCTCGGCGATGGCCTCAACGACGCACTCAATCCGCGGGGCAGCAAGTGATGAACACGACCAAATCCAGTGAACGACTGCTCGATGTCCGCGGCCTCACCGTCGAAATCGACGGACGCAACGGCCCTGCCGTTGTCGTCGACGGGATCGACCTCCACGTCAACAAGGGCGAGACGCTCGGCGTCGTCGGCGAGTCCGGCTGTGGCAAGAGTCTGACGATGCTGAGCCTGATGCGGCTCCTGCCCAACAAGATCAAGGTCACCAAAGGCTCGGCCAGCTTTGACGGCAATGACTTGCAGAAGATGTCGAACAAGGAACTGCGCAAGGTACGCGGCGGCGATATCGGGTTCGTCTTCCAGGATCCGATGACCTCGCTAAACCCGGTCATGCGGGTCGGCGACCAGATCTGCGAGCCACTGATCTATCATCGCAGGATGAGCAAGGCGGAGGCCCGCGCACGTGCCGTCGAACTGCTGCGTCTCGTCGGCATTCCCGGTCCGGAAGAGCGGCTGCAGGCCTATCCGCACGAACTGTCTGGCGGCATGCGCCAGCGCGTGATGATCGCCATTGGCCTTGCCTGCAATCCGAAGCTCCTGATCGCCGACGAACCGACGACGGCGCTCGACGTCACCATCCAGGCCCAGATCGTCGATCTCGTGAAGGATCTGCGCGCCAAGCTCGGCATGTCGGTGGTCTGGATCACTCATGACCTGGCGCTGATCGCCGGTCTCGTCGATCGCGTCGCCGTGCTTTACGCCGGCACCGTTGTCGAGGATGCGCCGGTCGATGAACTCTACGCTCGCCCGAGCCATCCCTACACGCGCGGTCTCTTGGCCTCGATCCCGAAGCTGTCGGATGCACCGGCAAGCCGGCTGAGCTCGATCGGCGGCACACCGCCCGAACCGGGTCGCCGGCCGAAGGGATGCCCCTTTGCGCCGCGCTGTCCGCTGGCGGAAGCGATTTGCCTCGAGCGCGTACCGAAGCTCGAGCCGCTGGCCGGCGCCGGAAATCACCGGGCCGCCTGTTTTGTCGTCCAGAAAATGCAGGAGGCTGCGTGATGGGTGCCCAACCGCTGCTCAGGGTCGAGAACCTCGTCAAGCATTTCCACGTCAAGCTCGGCGCCTTCGGCGAACGCTCGGCGACGGTCTATGCGCTCGACAACGTCAATCTCGATATCATGGAAGGCGAGACGCTGAGCCTCGTCGGCGAATCCGGCTGCGGCAAGTCGACGACCGGCTTCACCATCCTCAACCTCTACAAGGCAACCAGCGGCAAGGTCGTCTACAAGGGCCAGGATCTGGCAACGCTGGACGAGAAGCAGATGCGGCCCTTCCGCCGCGACCTGCAGATCGTCTTCCAGGATCCCTATTCGACGCTCAACCCGCGCATGACGATCGGGGAGGCGATTGGAGAGCCGATCCTGTTCCACAAGCTCTGCACCAAGGCGGAACTGAAGGACCGGGTCGCGACGCTGCTGACCGACGTCGGCCTGTCGACCCGCTTTGCCCAGCGCTATCCGCACGAGCTTTCCGGCGGCCAACGGCAGCGTGTCGTCATCGCCCGCGCGCTCGCCTGCCAGCCCAAGTTCATCGTCTGCGACGAAGCGATCTCCGCACTCGACGTTTCCATTCAGGCGCAGATCATCAACCTGCTGCTCGACCTGCAGGAAAAATATGGCCTGACCTACCTGTTCATCGCCCACGATCTGGCCGTCGTTCGCCATATCAGCACCCGTGTCGGCGTGATGTATCTCGGCCGTCTGGCGGAGCTTGCGACCCGCGAGGAGCTGTTCGACAACCCGCTGCATCCCTACACCAAAGCGCTGCTGTCGGCCGTTCCGGACACCGATCCGGAGCTGGAGCGCAGCCGCAAGCGCCAGATCCTGCAGGGTGACGTGCCAAGTCCGCTCAATCCACCGGCCGGCTGCCGCTTCCATACGCGATGCCCGATCGCCATGGAGGCTTGCAGCAGGGCGGTTCCGGAATGGAAGGAAGCCAAGCCCGGCCATCTCGTCGCCTGCCACGCGGTCAACACCGGACAAACCACATGACGTTGAAGGTCGCGATCATCGCTGACGATCTGACCGGCGCACTGGACACGGGAACCCCCTTTGTCGACGCCGGGCTTTCCGTCGCTGTCGCGATCGAGGTCGAAGCCATATCGGATGCGCTTATGACCGGTTGCGAGGTCGTGGTGGTCAACACGGCCTCAAGAGCTCTCCCGGAGGAGGAAGCGGCAGGAAGGGTCAGCGTTGCGGCGAAGGCCCTTCTTGCCGCCTCGCCTCAGATCGTTTTGAAAAAGATAGACTCCCGTCTCAAGGGGAATGTTGCAGCAGAAAGCGCAGCTATTGCCGCCGTCTTCGGCCACGCGGCAATCGTCGTGGCACCAGCCATCCCCGATCAAGAGCGTTTGACCCGCAACGGCCATGTCGTCGGCCGCGGCGTCAACGAGCCGCTACCGATTGCCGATCTCTTCAAGACAGCTGACGGCCAGGTCCTCGTGCGTGACGCCGAGACTGATGGCGATCTCGACCGGCTGGTCGGCAGGCACGACTGGAAGATCACACTTGCCGTTGGCGCGCGCGGCATCGGCGCCGCGCTTGCTCGCAAGATCGGCAGGGCCAACAAAGCAGGCCGACCCTTTGCGGCATCAAATCGGACAGTTTTCGCCGTCGGTTCCCGCGACCCGATCACAGCGGCACAAATGACCAAGCTGGAGGCTTCCGGTGTCCTGACCTCGGCCATTGATGCTCCCGTGGGAATGCTACCGGACGAACAGCGGTTAGGCCTGCCGGTGCTTCTGCGCTGTACAGGCGAAATCACCGGCGAGACCGCGGCAGTTGCCGACCGGTTCGCGAAAGGCGTAAAGTCGATCATAGATGCGACGCGCCCGGAGATGCTGATGGTTGGCGGTGGCGATACGGCGCTGGCAGTTTTTCGCGAGCTCGGAATTCGGATCCTGAGGCCGCAGGGCGAAATCGAGGCGGGCATTCCGTGGTTTGACGTCAAAACGGCCGATGGCCTGCGTTTCCGCTGCGCGGTGAAGTCCGGGGGCTTCGGAAATTCTGATAGTTTGGTAAGACTGATTGCACAGAATCAGGCGGCATAGGACAATGCCGACGGGGAGAATGAAGGTGGACGAAGCAAACGGTGTATCGGCGAATGCGCAAGCGTCGCCTGCGACAAAGCCGGAGCGCGGTAAGGCCGTCAAGCTGGTCGATCGGGTGTTCGATCAGTTGCAAGAGCGCATTCGCTCGGGAAACTATCCGCCCGATTCACGACTTCCCGGTGAGCACGAGCTTGCGTCGATGCTTGGCGTCTCGCGCCCCATCGTGCGCGACGCGTTGGCACGCTTGCGCGATCAGGGCATCGTCTACGCCAGGCAAGGTGCCGGCACCTTCGTCAGCGCTCATGGCTCGCCGACGACGCAGCTTTCCTATTCGCCGGTCAAGACGATCGCCGATATTCAGCGCTGCTATGAGTTTCGCCTGACGATCGAGCCTGCTGCCGCCTATTTTGCTGCCAAGCGCCGCGACGAGGCGGCGATTCAGAAGATCGCAGCTGCTCTCGCCGATCTCCGTGAGGCGACCAGCCACCAGCTTCATCGCACTGACGCCGACTTCACGTTCCATCGTGCGGTCACGGAAGCCGCCAACAACCACTACTACACGGCCTCGATCGATGCCCTGAAAGCGCATATCGCGGTCGGCATGCATCTTCACGGTCTGTCTCTGCTTGGCCCGCGCCAAGGTCTTGAGCAGGTCTACGAAGAACACAACAAGATCTACCTCGCCATCGTCGAAGGCCGCGCGGAAGACGCGCGGGCGCTGATGAAGGCGCATCTCGAGGGCTCGCAGAGCCGCCTCTTCGAAGGCCGGGCGCTGGACCTTTCGATGTAGCCTACGCGGTCGGCTTGACAGCTTTGCTACTCTGGTTCTAACCTTTTCGCATTCACCAGGGGGGTCCCGGCAAGGGGCTGAGATACTGCTATCGCGCGCAGTGACCCGTTGAACCTGATCCAGTTCATACTGGCGTAGGGACGGTGCAAGCGCTCGAAGGCATTGGATTCTCGCGAGGAAACCGTGTCAGCGTCTTTTCATCATTCCGGCTGAGGACTGGGTCTCCAAATGCAAACTTGGAGCCTCAAACCATGAATATTGCCGCAAAGAATATCACCCCGACCGTTACGACAGGCCCATTGCCGGCCTCTCGAAAAATCTACATTCCCGGAGAAATCCACCCTGATGTCCGCGTCCCGATGCGCGAGATCAGCCTTCACCCGACATCGGGCGAACCGCCGGTCACGGTCTATGATTCCTCGGGCATCTACACCGTCGAAGGTGCCGACATCCGCATCGAGCAGGGACTACCAGAACTGCGCCGCGGCTGGGTGGTCGCCCGCGGTGACGTCGAAGCCTATCAGGGCCGCCAGGTCCGCCCCGAAGACAACGGCTTTGCCAGCGGCGAACGGCTGACGCCGGAATTTCCCGGCACGCGCCAGCCGCTCCGCGCAAGGGACGGCAAGGCCGTGACCCAGCTCGCCTATGCGCGCGCCGGCATTATCACACCGGAGATGGAATTCATCGCGATCCGCGAGAACCTTGGCCGCAAGGCGCAGGCGGAGGCTATCACGCGCGACGGCGAAAGCTTCGGCGCCCGGATTCCGGATCACGTAACCCCGGAATTCGTCCGGCAGGAGATTGCCACCGGCCGAGCGATCATTCCCGCCAACATCAATCATCCCGAATCCGAACCGATGATCATCGGCCGGAACTTCCTGGTGAAGATCAACGCCAATATCGGCAACTCCGCCGTCACGTCTTCCATGGCCGAAGAGGTCGAGAAGATGGTCTGGGCTGCCCGCTGGGGCGCCGATACAGTCATGGATCTCTCCACCGGCCGCAACATCCACAACATCCGCGAATGGATCATCCGCAACTCGCCACTGCCGATCGGCACGGTTCCACTTTATCAGGCGCTTGAGAAGGTCGAGGGCATTGCCGAGAACCTGACCTGGGAAGTCTATCGCGACACCCTGATCGAGCAGGCCGAGCAGGGGGTCGACTACTTCACCATCCACGCCGGCGTGCGGCTGCACTACATTCCGCTCACCGTCAACCGCGTCACCGGCATCGTTTCGCGCGGTGGCTCGATCATGGCCAAGTGGTGTCTTCATCACCACCGCGAGAGCTTCCTCTACGAGCATTTCGAGGAGATCTGCGACATCTGCCGCGCCTATGACGTCTCCTTCTCGCTCGGCGACGGCCTGCGTCCGGGCTCGATTGCCGACGCCAACGACGCGGCACAGTTCGCCGAGCTGGAAACGCTCGGCGAACTGACGAAGATCGCCTGGGCCAAGGACTGCCAGGTCATGATCGAAGGCCCCGGCCACGTGCCGATGCACAAGATCAAGGAGAACATGGACAAGCAGCTCGCCGTCTGCGGCGAGGCGCCCTTCTATACGCTGGGACCGCTGACCACCGACATTGCACCCGGCTACGACCACATCACCTCGGGCATCGGTGCTGCGATGATCGGCTGGTTCGGTACGGCGATGCTCTGCTACGTCACCCCGAAGGAGCATCTTGGTCTACCCGACCGCAACGACGTGAAGACCGGCGTCATCACCTACAAGATCGCTGCCCACGCGGCCGATCTCGCCAAGGGGCACCCGGCCGCTCAATTGCGCGACGACGCCCTGTCACGCGCTCGCTTCGAATTCCGCTGGGAGGACCAGTTCAACCTCGCGCTGGACCCCGAAACCGCCCGCAGCTTCCATGACGAGACGCTGCCGAAGGAAGCGCACAAGGTGGCGCACTTCTGCTCCATGTGCGGCCCGAAGTTCTGCTCGATGCGGATCTCGCACGACATCCGTGCCGAGGCGCAGAAGGAAGGGCTCGACGCGATGGCGGCGAAATACCGCGAGGGCGGCGATCTCTACATGCCAATCAATGCCGTCGAACAGTCGGGCGACTGATATGCATGTGCTTGTCAAAGGGGCCGGCGTTGCCGGCCTCGTCGTCGCCCACGAACTCAGCCTTCGCGGTGCCGATGCGACGGTCATTGATCCGGCTAAAGGCTCCAGGCAGGCAGCCTCCTGGCTCGCGGGCGGCATGCTCGCGCCCTGGTGCGAGCGCGAAAGTGCCGAGGAAGCCGTATTGCTGCGAGGTCGCGATGCTCCCGACCGGTGGGACATGATGCTGCCGGGGGAGGTACACCGAAACGGAACGCTGGTCGTTGCTCCCGCCCGCGACCAGAGCGAGCTCAATCGCTTCGCCGGTCGCACAAGCGGCCATGAATGGTTGGATGAAGAAAATATCGCCTCATGGGAGCCAGCTCTGGCAGGGCGCTTCAGGCGCGCCCTTTTCTTCCCACTGGAAGGACACCTCAATCCAAGGCGAGTCTTGGGTCTGCTGCGAGAAAAACTTGTCGATCGGCGTGTTGCATTCATCGAGCGAGTGGCCGGAGAGACCGACTACGACGACATCGTGGATTGCACTGGCGCCGCGCGGATCGGACAGACGAGCGGACTTCGCGGCGTTCGCGGCGAAATGCTTTATCTGGAAACCGGCGAGGTTACCCTCACCAGGCCCGTTCGCCTGCTGCATCCCCGCTTCCCCGTCTATATCGTTCCGCGCGGAGATGGCCTGTTCATGGTGGGTGCCACCATGATCGAGACGGAGTTTGACGGTCCGATCTCGGCGCGTTCGATGATGGAGTTGTTGAACGCCGCCTATGCAGTGCATCCCGCCTTCGCGGACGCTGCAGTGGTCGAAACCGGCGTGGGCATCCGGCCGGCATTCGCCGACAATTTTCCCCGCGCGACCCGCGAGCGCGGTGCGGTCGTGCTCAATGGCCTCTATCGCCACGGCTTCCTGCTTGCGCCCGCAATGGCGCAGGAAGCCGTTGACCTTGTCTTCTCCAGAACTGAACCAGGAGGAAATAGCCGATGAAACTGATCGTCAACGGCGAGCATCACGACCTCATTGCAGCAACGTTGTCGGAACTGCTGACGCTGATGGAATACGAGGGCGAATGGTTGGCGACCGCCGTCAACGGCGAAATCGTCCACCGCGAGGACCGTGTCGACCATGCGCTTAACGACAATGACAGGATCGAAATCTTGTCGCCGATGCAGGGCGGCTGAATGATGCTGAAGCTCTATAACGCCGAGGTTTCGTCCCGCTTGCTTCTTGGCACTGCGCGATACCCTTCGCCCGCGATCCTAGCGGAGGCCGTCAAACGATCAGAAACGGAGATTGTCACTGTCTCATTGCGCCGAGAGACCGCTGGCGGGCGTAGCGGCGGCGCCTTCTTCGAACTGATCCGGGCGCTCGGCGTCCGCGTGCTGCCGAACACAGCCGGCTGCCATGGGGTCTCCGAGGCCGTGTTGACAGCCAAGATGGCGCGAGAGCTGTTTGGCACCAGCTGGATCAAACTGGAGGTGATCGGCAATCACGATACGCTTCAGCCTGATGTCTTCGGACTGGTCGAGGCAGCGCGCATTCTTTCAAGCGAAGGCTTTCAGGTTTTTCCCTACACAACCGATGACCTTGTGGTCGCCGAGAGGCTGCTCGAAGCGGGATGCCGGGTGTTGATGCCCTGGTGTGCCCCGATCGGCAGTGCCGCGGGACCGCTCAACCTTTCGGCGCTGCGTTCGATGCGCGCGCATTTTCCCGACATCCCATTAATCGTCGACGCCGGTATCGGCCGGCCTTCGCACGCGGCAACCGTCATGGAACTCGGCTTCGATGCGGTCCTCTTGAACACGGCCGTTGCCGGCGCCGGCGACCCGGTTGCCATGGCCGGGGCATTCGCCAAGGCGATCGACGCGGGCCGGCAAGCGTTCAGCGCCGGCTTGCTGGAGCCGCGCGATGTCGCAGTCCCGTCGACACCTGTCATTGGAAAGGCCGTCTTCGCATGAAACTCGATCCCTTCTATCTCATCGTCGACAGCGCCGATTGGATCGCGCGGCTCGTGCCCCTCGGCGTCAGGCTCGTGCAGTTGCGGATCAAGAACAAGGCGCCCGCGCAGTTGCGGGCTGAAATCCGCACCGCGAAAGCGATTTGCGCCTTGAACGACTGCCAGCTGATCGTAAACGACTACTGGCAGCTCGCCATTGAAGAAGCGTGCGCTTTCGTTCACCTCGGCCAGGAGGACCTGGAAACGGCCGACCTCGGCGCCATTCGTGCCGCCGGCCTGAAGCTCGGGCTGTCGACCCACGACGATGCCGAACTCGAAACAGCAAAGGCAGCAAAGCCGGACTACATCGCGCTCGGCCCGATCTATCCGACCATTCTCAAGCAGATGAAATGGTCGCCGCAAGGACCGGAACGCCTGCGCACATGGAAGGCGCACGTCGGCGATCTGCCGCTCGTCGCCATCGGTGGGCTGAACGTCGATCGAATAAAGGGCGTTCTTTCTCAAGGCGCCGACAGTGCTGCTGTCGTGACCGACATCACCTTGAACCCCGATCCCGAGGCGCGAACACGGCAGTGGCTCGCTGCCACCACACCCTGGCGAACGGTGAAAATGCCATCGGGTGAGTAGCAGAGCCGGGCGGCCGAGGGACGTGCTGTCGCATGCCGTCAAAAATGATTGATTTGCGCATCATGCTTCACCATTTTGAACGGGGGCTAGACAACAAGTTGGGTTTGGCACGTATGTTACAACGGACCGAGGAATCGGATGTCGCGCTGATCGACAGGCTTCAGCGGGGCGCATTCAATTATTTCCCGAAGCATTACAATCGCGAAAACGGACTTGTTGCGGATACTTCAGTCGCGGGCGTCCCCTGCAGTATCGCTGCGGTCGGCTTTGCCTTGTCGTCCTATACCGTCGCGGTCGAGCGTGGCTGGATGGAGCGCGCCGACGCGATAGAGCGCACGCTGAAGACACTTTGCTTCTTTGCCAACGGTCACCAGGGCCGTGAGCGACACGCGATCGGCTATCGCGGCTTCTTCTATCACTTCCTGCACATGGACACCGGCCATCGTGCCTGGAACAGCGAGCTGTCGACAATCGACACCACGCTTCTGGTTGCGGGCATGTTGACCGCTGCGGCCTATTTCGACCGCAACACCGAAGCCGAGATTGAAATCCGCAGACTCGCGAGCTTGGTCTATGAGAGGATCGACTGGCACTGGGCTCTCAACAAGGGCGAGACGGTCTGCATGGGCTGGAAGCCAGGCAGTGGCTTCCTGCGTTGGCGCTGGCAAGGCTACGACGAAGCGGTCCTGCTTTATACGCTGGCGCTTGCCTCCCCGACGCACCCAATCCCGGCGTCGAGCTACGATGCCTTCACCGAAAGCTATTCGTGGATGCTGTTTGGCGACCAACCTTATGTCTATGCCGGCCCGCTCTTCATTCACTTCTTCTCACATGCCTGGATTGATTTCCGCGGAATCCAGGACAAGGCGATGGCCGATCGCAACTGGGACTATTTCCGCAACACGCAGCTATCGATCGCCGTGCAGCGGGACTACGCGGACCGCAATCCCGGGCACTTTGTCGGCTACAACAAGGACATCTGGGGCCTGTCTGCCTCGGATGGCCCGCCACCGACCCGCAACATGCGTGGCGGTCGCCACCCGCGCGTGCTCGGCTATGCCGCCCGCGGCGCGCCGCTCGGACCCGATGACGGCACGATCGCACCCTGGGCAGCGCTCGCCTCCCTCCCGTATGACCGCCAGGCTTCGCTCGATGGCCTTCGTGCCCTTATGTCCACTTACCCCAACCTGCTCTATGAGGATCGTTTTCCCGATGGGTTCAATCCGACCGTGAAGACCAAGCGACCTGAAGGCTGGGTCGACGACCGCTGCGTCGGCATCGATCAGGGACTTCTTGTGATGACGATCGAAAATGATCGGTCCGATTTCATATGGGGTCTCATGCGGCGCTCACCGGTGATGCGGCGCGGTCTCGAGCGCGCTGGTTTTACCGGCGGCTGGCTGTCTGAAGACGAAAGTTTCGAACGGAAGACCGCCTGATCAGCGGTTTCCGAAAACATGCGCCTTACCGGCGATATCGAGACGAACGCGGTCTCCCTGTGACGGAAGTGCGACGCTCGAGGTCTTGATCATGATCGGCGGCAGGGCGACGCCTTCGAGTGACACAGCAACGGTGCAGGTCGCCCCACCGAATTCCACTTCGACCACCCGTCCGCGATAGGTCTGCTCGCTTTGATCAGGAACGACCCTGATCTGTTCAGGCCGCAACATGATCTCAACCTTGCCCTGATGACCGCCATCGACCGCGACACGGCCGAGCGCACAATCGGCAAAGCCGTTGCGAACGATTGCCGGGAGCATCACCGCGTCGCCGAGGAACAGGGCTGTCTCTCGATCGAGGGGCTGCAGGTAAACCGATTGCGGCGAACCGGCCTGGATCAATCGCCCTTCCCGCAGGACGGCAACCTGATCGGCGAAGGAGAGCGCCTCCGCCTGATCGTGCGTGACGAGGATCGTCGTGATGCCTGCGGACTGAAGAACGCGTGCCACGGCCTTCCGCATGTTCTCGCGCAGACCTGTATCGAGTGCCGAAAACGGTTCATCGAGCAACATCAAGCGCGGCTTGCGGCCGAGCGCGCGGGCAAGTGCCACACGCTGTTGCTGGCCGCCGGAAAGCTGGTGCGGCCGGCGGTTCAGCATGTTGCGGTCAAGCTCGACCATATCAAGCAGGTCGATAATGCGTCGTTCGCGATCGGGCGCGCCGCGCTCGAAGCCAAAACCGATATTGTCGGCAACACTCAGATGTGGGAACAGCGCGCCGTCCTGCGACACGATGCCGATGCCTCGCTTATGCGCGGGCACTGCTACGGGACCATCGGCCAGAAGCTCGCCGTCGAGCGTCACTTGGCCGCCATCAGGCTGCTCAAAACCGGCAATGATGCGCAGCAGCGTGGTCTTGCCCGACCCTGAAGGCCCGACGACGGCAGTGCGGCTGCCTGCGGCAACATCGAGTGAAATATTCTGCAATGCCTGGACATGCCCATAGCGCTTGCTGATGCGATCGATCGTAAGCAGCGTCATTGTCCGGCTGTCCGTTTCGATTGGGCATAAAGAAGAAGGGTGAGCGGCAGCGATAGCACGACCATCATGAATGCGTAAGGCGCCGCCGCCACGTAGTCGATTTCGCTGGTCAGCGACCAGAACTTCGTCGCAAGCGTCTCGACGCCGTTCGGCGCCAGCATCAATGTCGCGGTGAGCTCGTTCGTGATGCCGAGACCGACAAGTGCAACGCTGGCGGCTGCACCCGGCGCGGCAAGCCGCATGGTGATCTGCCTCACGGCCTGGGCAGGCGTGCGGCCAAGCCCCATTGCCGCACGCTCAAGCTCCACGGGCGCCTGAGCGATGCTGGCGCGGAGACCCACCATGGCACGCGGCAGGAACAGCAGTATGTAAGCAACAATAAGGGTCGCGAAGGTTTGATAGAGCGGCAGAACAAGACGGACGGTAATCGTCACCAGTGCGAGCGCAACGACCACACCCGGCAACGAGCCGACATAGTAGTGGCAGGCCTCGAGCAGGCGCTGAAGACGCCCCGGCGCACGCACAGAGAGCCAGGCCATCGGTGCGGCGGCAATCGTTGCGAGCACGCCACCGGCAATGGCAAGAACGATGGTTTGTGCGAACGCATTGCCGACCGTTCCGACATGCCAGACCTCAAGTCCGCCGAGATAGAGCCACCGCACCAGCGTCACGAGGGGGACGCCGAGCGTCAAGGCCGCCAGTCCCACCTGCAGCACGATGGCCGGCACGACGAACCAGCCGAGCCGGCGACGATCCGCCGGCCGGGCTGAGCCGGATCCGACCCGGGCATATCGTTCATTGCCGCGCAACAGGATTTCGAGACCAAGCAGAACCAGGCAGCAGCAGACAAGAACACCGCCCAGCATGTTGGCGGCCGGGCTGTTGTAGGCGGATTGGAACTGGTCGACGATCGCGGTGGCGAACGTGTCGAAACGGATCATCACGTAAAGACCGTATTCCGACAGCAGGTGCAGCCCGATCAGCAGCGAGCCGCCGCAGATGGCGAAGCGCAATTGCGGCAGGATGGTACGGAAGAACAAACGCCAAGGCCCGAGCCCGAGGGAAGCGGCGGCATCCTCGATGGCAGGATCAAGCCGGCGCAAGGCAGCGGCGACCGGGAGGTAGAGAAACGGAAAATAGGCAAGTACGGAAACGAAGATGCCGCTCTGCAGCCCGCGCATGCCGGGGACAAGGCTGATCCAGGCGTAACTATGGACGAAGGCCGGCACCGCGAGCGGCGCAACCGCCAACCACGACCAGAGCCGGGCGAAGGGTATATCCGTCCGTTCGACTAGCCAGGCAAGCGTCACGGCAAGAACGATCGACAGCGGAATGGTAAAGGCTTCCAGCAGCACCGTGTTGACGAGCAGTTCGCCAACACGCGCGCGAAACACCAGCTCCTTGACGGTCTGCCAGCCTACATCAAAGGTTATCCAGCCGATGAAACCAAGCGGCACCAGACTGAACAACGCTACGACGGAGGCAACCAGGACAACGGAAAGGTGGGGCAACCGCGCCCGCAGCCGATCCATTCCCGCCACCGGCCGAGCGATCGGCCCTTCATGACCGGGAGCAAGCAATCTGTTGTCCTGCAGCAAGGCCGCCGCCTTCATACGCTGAAAAAGGAAGGCAACCGCCTTGAAAGGCGGTTGCCGATTTCGGCATGCCCTACGTTTTTCTTGAGCCAAAAGCAATAGTTTTGACCGTCAGGGCCTTTAACGGAAAGACTAGATGATGCCGGCGGCAGTCATCAGTTCCGTCACCTTCTTGCTGTTCAGCTTGGCTGCATCGACCTTCGGTGCGTTCAGATCAGCCAGCGGAACGAGCTTGTTGTTTGAAGTGGCATCCTTACCGATGGCGTATTCGTAGGATGTACCGTTCTTGAGGACGTCCTGGCCGGGCTGGCCGGTCACGAACTTCAGGAAGGCCTGAGCCTCCTTGGCATGCTGGCTCGACTTCAGGACGCCGCCGCCGGAGATGCTGACGAATGCGCCCGGATCCTGGTTCTTGAAGTAGTGCAAGGCGACGTTCTTGCTGTTTTCGCCGGTCTTCGCCTGATCGCTGAACCAGTAGTAGTGATAGATCACCGCGCCTTCGACTTCGCCGGCATTGACCGCCTTCATGGCGACGCTGTTGCCCTTGTATGGCGTGGAGTTTTCCTTAAGTGCCTTAAGCCAAGCCGCCGTTGCTTCCTCGCCCTTGAGTTCGAGCAAGGCGCTGACGATCGCCTGGAAGTCAGCGCCGGCCGGCGAAGCGCCCCAACGACCCTTCCAGGCCGGATCCGCCAGGTCGAGCAGCGACTTCGGCAACTTGTCTTCGGTCAGCTTCGTCTTGTCGTAGGCAAAAATGGTGGAGCGAGCGGCGATGCCCGTCCACATGCCATCAGACGGACGATATTGCTCGGGAACCTGGTCCAGGGTCTCCTTGTCAACGGGCGCGAAGAGGCCAGCGGAATCGACCAGCGTCATGGCCGGTGAGTTCTCGGTCAGGAAAACGTCGGCCGGCGATGCATCGCCCTCCTGAACGATCTGGTTGGCGAGCTGCATGTCGCTGCCCTGGCGCATCGTTACCTTGATGCCGGTTGCCTTGGTGAATGCGTCGATCCACTCGCGCCCGAGGCTCTCATGCTGAGCGTTGTAAACGACGATACCTTCGGATTCCTGTGCCACAGCGCCACCGGCGACCAGCGAAGTCGCGGCAAAGAGCGAGGCAGCGAGCGCTACAGCACCGGAAGCGCGATTAAAGGAAATTTTCATGAAGCCCTCCATGGTGTTTCACCCGTGATCCCCAAGGTGATGAGAGCCCGTATATTTTTGTTGATTTGGAATTTCAAGTTTTAGAGGTGGTTCAGGGATCAAAAATACTTGAAATCGCTCATCAACTTTAGAATCGTTCTAGCTAGAGCGAATGGATGGTGGCAACGACGTCACCCTCGACCTCGATGCCGCTTTCCAGCGCCTGTCTACGAGCCGTTTGGCCGCGGCGCCCCGGGAGCCGAACACCGGGGTCAGATGAGATCTCGCCCACCAGCATGGCCAATCGCTCAGCAACACCACTTCCACCGCTGGCGGTCGGGTTGATGACGATCAGCATCTGTCCAAGACCGGGCGCCGAACCTTTGTCATCGAAGAGCGACGACGACTCGAAGGAGAAATTGGCCCCCGTCAACGCACCGGCGAGGATTTCGACCATCATCGCCAACGCCGCACCTTTGGCCTCTCCAGATGGGGCCATCGTCCCCTCGAGCGCGGCAATCGCATCCGTCGTCGGCTGACCGTTCCGGTCAAACGCCCAATCCGCGGGGATATCGACGCCTTTCTGGCGCGCGGCCATCACCTTGCCGCGGGCGACACGGGAGAGTGCAAGGTCAATGACGAGAGGGTCTGTCTCCGGGATCGGCGCGGCAAACGCGATGGGGTTCGTTCCAAACACGGGTTTGCGCCCGCCCCAAGCTGCCATGGAGGCTGTGGCATTGGCGACCATCAGAGCGACAAGCCCCATTTCCGCGAACCGCTCAACGGTCAAGGCAAGGACGCCGGCGTGGTGCGAACGGCGAACTGCCGCCAAGGCAATGCCCTGTTGCCTGGCAATCTCGGGAAGAACCGAAGCGGCGAGATCGAAGGCCGGATAGGCGTAGCCGTGACAGGCATCGATCTGCACGACCGCGGGAAACAGACGTTCGAGCTGCGGCTTGGCAAATCCATCGACCTTGCCTGCCTTCGCCTGCTTTGCGTAAGCCTCGACACGGCGCAGGCCATGGCCTCCCTGTCCGGCAGCTTCGGCGGCAACAAGCGCCCTGGCGACCGAGCGCGCATTTGCCTCGTCCACGCGATTACGCGTCAGGGCATCGATAACCAGCGTTTCCGCCGCAACGAGGGTCAAATGCATGGCGACCTGCAAAAAGAAAAGGGTGATGGCTTGTTATGTCATCACCCCTTCGGCTGCAATGCAGCAACGATCATTCGACGTCGAACTTTACGCCCTGTGCAAGCGGCAGTGTCTTGCCATAATTGACCGTGTTCGTCGCCCTGCGCATGTAGGCTTTCCAGGCATCCGAGCCGGATTCGCGGCCACCGCCAGTTTCCTTCTCGCCACCGAACGCACCACCGATTTCGGCTCCGGACGGACCGAGGTTGATATTTGCAATTCCGCAATCCGAACCGCGAGCCGAAACGAAGGTCTCGGCTTCGCGCATGTCATTCGTGAAGATCGAAGAGGAAAGCCCCTGCGGCACCGCGTTGTGCAGTTCCAATACCTGATCGAAGTCTGTGTACTTCATCACGTAGAGGATCGGCGCAAACGTCTCATGCTCGACGGGGCCGGTCTGGGAAGGCATTTCGACGAGAGCCGGACGGACATAGAAAGCGTCCTCCGCACCGTTTTCGACGCGCTCGCCACCGGTAACGTTGCCGCCGGCCGCCTTCGCCTGCTCCAAAGCGGACTGCATATTGCTGAAGGCCTGCTTGTCGATCAGCGGCCCGACGAGCGTCCCGGCTTCCAGAGGATTGCCGATCGACACGGAGCCATAGGCCTTCTGGAGGCGCGGAACGAGTTGGTCATAGACGCTCTCGTGAACGAACAGACGGCGCAGCGTCGTGCAGCGCTGGCCGGCCGTACCCATGGCGGAGAAGGCAACACCACGCAGCGTCAGATCAAGATCGGCCGTTGGGCAGATGATCGCGGCATTGTTGCCGCCGAGTTCGAGGATGGCGCGGGCGAAACGCTGCGACAGGCGAGGACCGACAGCGCGGCCCATGGCCGTCGAGCCGGTCGCGGAGACGAGCGGCACCCTGGGGTGATCGACGAGGACTTCGCCGACAGCGCGCCCACCGATGAGCAACGTCGACAGGTTGGCAGGCGCGGCCCCGCCTTCGGCAACGAACCGCTTCACTGCCCTTTCAAAAAGCGCCTGAACGGCGAGGGCCGTCAACGGCGTCTTTTCCGACGGCTTCCAGACCGTCGAGTTGCCGCAGACAAGCGCCAGGGCGGCATTCCAGGACCAGACGGCAACAGGGAAATTGAAAGCCGAGATGATGCCGACGACGCCGAGCGGATGCCAGCTTTCCATCATCCGGTGTTCGGAGCGCTCCGTTGCAATGGTCAAACCGTAGAGCTGGCGTGACAAGCCGACGGCAAAGTCGCAGATGTCGATCATTTCCTGGACTTCGCCGAGCCCCTCGGAGGTGATCTTGCCAACCTCGATCGAGACAAGTCGACCAAGAGCGGTTTTTGCAGCACGGAGCTCTTCGCCGAGCAGGCGCACGAGTTCACCGCGCTTCGGAGCCGGAACGGCCCGCCATTCAAGGAATGCCTCGTGGGCGGCCTCGATGGCAGCCTTTGCCTCGGAGCCCGAATGCTCCTTCAGCGCACCGATCTCCTTGCCGGTGACCGGAGAGCTGACACGAAGCGTGCCGCCGGTATAGCGGTCGGCACCGACGCCCAGTTCGGTGAGCAGTTCTTTCGTCCTGGTGGCGAGATCAAGTGCAGAAACAGTCATTGGTTCAACCTCGGTGTTCTCAAAAACGGGCGTCGGCGAAATGGGCGACTTGGGCGCCGGCTTCGTACCACACTTCCTTCACTGCACGGAAGCTCGGCTCGGACGGCGCGGTAAGCGGCAATGGCAGGTCCGCTTCCGTCGTCTGCCCCAGGATGAGCCGGGCAAGCGTACGGCCGAAGACGGTACCGGGCGCAATACCGCGACCGTTATAGCCAGAGAAACCGACGACATTGGGCGCGAACCTGTGGAACCGGGGCAACGCATTGTCGGTCATCCCGATCTTACCATACCACTGACATTCGAACTCGACATCGCCTAGCTGCGGAAAGAGCTTCTTCAGCGACCGTTTGGCCCAGGCTGTGTGGATCCCAAGCCCGGTATTGCGCAGAGCACCGACACTGCCGAAAACCAAGCGTCCGGCCTGGTCCATACGGTAGGACGACAGGATTTCCTTCGTATCCCAAACCCCCTCGCGCCCGGCGAGAATGGAACCACGCAGATTGTCGCTGAGCGGCTTGGTAGCAAGATTGAAATAGGGCAGGTGCACTTGTTCGTTGCGCACCTCCTCCCAGGGACCGGTGCTATATGCGTCAGTCGCCACGATGATCCAGTCGGCCGTCACCTCACCCTTTGCAGTCTTTACGGTCCAGCGATTGCCTTTTCGCTCGGTCTCGATGACGGGGCTCGATGTGTGGATAGAAACGCCGGCCTTAACGGCTGCATGGGCCAGACCGCGGGCGTAGGCGAGCGGCTGCAGCGTACCTGCGCGCATGTCGAGCAATGATCCCATATAGGCATTGCTGCCGACACGCTTGGCCGTCCCAGCGGCGTCCAGCAGCGTCACTGGCGCTCCGCGCGCTGCCCACTGCCGCGCGCGGTCCTCGATCTCCTTCAAGCCACTCGCACCGACGGCAACGTGAAGCGTGCCGTTTCGTTCGAGCTCGCAGGCGATGCCGTGCTTGTCGATCAATTCCATCACCAGCCTCGGCGCATTGCCCAACAGGTCGAGCAAACGTTCGCCGTAAACCGGCCCGAGAACACCCGGAAGGTCGTCAGGCATGACCCACATGCCGGCGTTGATGAGGCCAACGTTGCGGCCCGCACCGCCAAAGCCGATTTCCTTGGCTTCCAGCAACACGACCTTCGAGCCCGCTTCGGCCAGATGCAGACTTGAGGAAAGGCCGGTATAACCTCCGCCCACGACGACGACATCGGCGCTCACTGCGCCCGCAAGCGACGATGTCACGGGCGGGAGAGGAGCGGTCTTTTCCCAAAGGCCGTGGGAACGGGGATCGTTCAGCATCGATCAAAATCCATCCATTAAACTGGCGGCATTCTAGCGCCGCGCGATTGCTTGTAAAACCGCTGATCAGGCTGCCGATCGCAGGCCGGGATGGCGAGTCCAGCAGATCGATCGCATTTCCAGTTCATTCCGATTCTGTCGGATGGATTACTTTACAAAGTCGGATAAGCCGTAAATATCGACATTTAGGAAATAGCTTATTCTGAAATGGAATGATGGATGCTGCCATCACGACGCTTTCTTCCGTCGACATCCTTGCTTGTCGCCTTCGAGTCCGTTTCCCGGACCGGTAGCGTGACAGCCGCCGCGCGCGAACTCGACCTCACACAGAGCGCCGTCAGCCGCCAGATCAAGGCGCTGGAAGAGCAACTCGGCGTCGAGCTGTTCGTGCGCGAACGCCAGACCGTGCGGTTGACACTCGCCGGCGACGGCTATGCGCGCGAGATACGCGAGGCGCTGCGGCGCATTTCGAGCGCATCGCTCAACCTTCGCGCCAACCCGCACGGCGGTACGCTCAACCTGGCCATTCTCCCGACATTCGGGACACGATGGCTGGCGCCCCGGCTCGGAGGCTTCCTCGCAGCCAATCCGGGGGTGACGATCAATCTCGTCACCCGACTGTCGCCCTTTGACTTCCGGCTCGATTCCATTGACGCGGCCATTCACTTCGGCCACCCGCATTGGCCTGGCGCGGAGCTGACATTTCTGATGTCGGAGAAGACCGTACCAGCCTGCAGCCCCGGGTTCCGCAGCCGGCACGCGATCAGCACGGCGCAAGACTTGCTCGACGTTTCACTGCTGCATCTGACGACGCGGCCGGATGCCTGGGAGCGCTGGTTCGCCGACAATGGCGTGAATTTTCAGACCGTGCACGGCATGCTCTTCGACCAGTTCGCGACCGCCGCCCAAGCGGCGATGGCGGGTCTCGGCGTTGCGTTGCTGCCGACCTTTCTCATCCACGACGAGCTGAAGCGCGGCGACCTGATTGCAGCCGTCGATCGCGAAATGGAAAGCAGCGAGCGCTACTATCTCGCCTATCCGACAGAACGGGCCGACTACGCGCCTTTGGAAGCATTTCGCCGCTGGATCGTTCGAGAAGCCACCACCTAACGGAACAGCTTGCGTCGACATGGCGCTTTCGATCATTATGCGCCGAACCAGAATATGATGCAGGAACCCCCATGAAGCCCATTTTCGTTCAGCTCCAGTGCGCACCCGGCAAGACCTACGAGGTCGCCGATGCCATTTACCAAACAGAGCGCGCTTCCGAGCTCTACTCGACGAGCGGCGACTATGATCTCCTGCTCAAGGTCTATGTCGAAGAGGGGCAGGACATCGGCAAGTTCATCAACGACAACATCGCCAACATCCCTGGTATCGTGCGTTCACTGACGACGCTGACCTTCAAGGCTTTCTGAGCCGCCATCTCAAGCGCCCGCCGATCCGGCAAGTGCCAAATGGACACGTTGCAGGCTGAGCCTCAAAATGAGAGCACTCGCGAGCCCCCGAGGCTTGTTATCTCACCAGAAGGCGCGTCTCCATCGGCCGATCCCGACAGCGGAAGTAACCGGACGCGCTTGGCGGTGCCGGGCGCAAGATGAAACCAATCGTCATCTGGTCGATAGCCATCGACATTGACGTGGACGGACTGAGCGAACCTGTCGGCTGAGATATCGAGTCCCCACGCATCGTCCTGTCGCGTCACCGACACCTGGATTTCGGCGTCGTGAAAGGCCTTGCAGCGCCCCAACGGAAAATGGAAGGCGTCGGCGACCACGGGACCACCGTTCGGCAGACGCAGGCGAGCGACGGTGACGTCGTGAGAAGGCGGACCGAAGCGGAAGGCGTAGGTCGTATCGAAAAATGCGCCAAAGAGATCGGTGGCGGTAAAGGCCTCGCGGCTTCTCGGCGCCAAAGTCAGAATGCGGCCGCCACTAACGACGTGCTGCTTGCCATGCCGCAAGCAAACCAGCTCGAGATCAAGCTGGAGAGCGTGTTCGGTCTCATTGAGCACGTGAATGTCGAGGCCATTCGTACCCTCGTCGGTCACAACCACCTGCACCGGTCGGAAAGCGCGGCGCAAGGCATACCAGACCGGCTTTGGTTCTCCGGTCGAATCGATCACACCCCAACCGGCACCGGGCATCAGATCCTGCAGGGTCCAGACCAGTGCACCGTTGCATGTCGACCCGTTGCGGCGCCATTCGGCGAAGCTCGCTTCCGCAACTTCGCCGGTGACGACGCGGGAAAGATCCAGGTAGCGCTCGCGATCTTCGCGACGAAGCCGCGCCGGATCCTCGCGATAGAGTTCTTCCAGATAGAAATCCCTGATGTCCTCGAAATCCCATGACGCGCCGCGATCGCGGGGAATCCGCGATTTCCATAGCGGACTGTGGACTGGCGGTATATCCAGGTGGCGCTGCAGCGTTCGCTGTTGCGGCACATGGGCGAAGGCCAAGCTCTCGGCTGCGAACCGCACGTTCGCGCGTCGCGCGTCGTCGAGCGGTCGCATATAGGCGCCCACCCCGTAATAGTGGGTAACACCTGCGTTCGGGGAGAATGGCATCGCGCCGCCTGAGGGCGAGTTCGCCACATACGGGACGTCAGGCCTCATACGGCCGGCAATCGCTGGAATGATCTCCTCCGTAATGGGGCCGGCCCAATACTCACGCGGCAATCCGAGCATGGCCGCCTGCTGATAGATCTCGCTGCCACCGCAGAGCACCGCCAGCGACGGGCATCCCTGGACGGCGTGCAGGAATTCCTCGACCTCCGCGTGGACATGCGCAGTAAGAGCTTTGTCGTTCTTCGGATAGTCGAAATTGGCAAACATGAAGTCCTGCCAGACGAGCAGACCGAGTTCGTCGCAGAGCTGAAAGAAGTCTAGCGTCTCGTAGGCCATCGTCCCGCCAATGCGGATCATGTTCATGCCCGCCTGGGCCGCAAGGCGGAGGAACGGCTCGTAGTCTGCCTTCCCACCTGGCAACCGAACGATATCGGCCGTTGTCCAGACAGCGCCACGGCAAAAGACGCGCTCGCCGTTGATCAACAGCGCAAAATCATCGCCGTGCGCTCCGCGGTCGACGTCGATGCGCCGAAAGCCGGTTCGGCCTGCGTGATGCTCAACACCGTCAACGACGATCGAGAAATCATAAAGGTGAGGCGCGCCGTGCGTATGCGGCCACCAGAGATCGACGTCCTTCAGCCTGAGGATTGCCGAGTAGTGGTTCTCTGCGACCTTTTCGAAGGTCTGCTGAATATCTCCGCAGCGAAGCACAAGGTCCGGATTGTCGACATTCGTATGAAGCGAAACGCTCAGCCGCCCGGTGCCGTCCGCCTCAAGCACGGCACGCACCGAGACGTTGTCGATCGAAACGACATCGCGGCGGACGAGCGTGATGGGTCGCCATGGACCGACGGCATGAATTTCCGGACACCAGCCCGGCATGCGCCCAAGAAGCGTTGTGCGGACGTTCTTCAAGCCCTGCGGCGTGACCATCTGCGGCCGCCAGCGAGGGCGCGGGCCGGGTTCGGCCAGCCGCGGTGCAAGCGCTCGGAAGCAAAGCGCGAGCTCGTCTCCGCCAGACAGCGTCACCGGTATCTCGTACATGGTGAACATGCTTTCCGACGACAGGATCTCCTGGCCATTGAGAAAGACATGACACAGCGTCGCCAGCCCCTCGAAGCGAAGGATCGCATCACCGGGCTGCGTGTCAAAAAGCCGGCAGAGATACCACGCATCGCGGGTATCGAGCGGCTCCGGATTTTCACGGTCGAAATGCCCGGCCTTTTCCAAAGCCGCGGCAACTGTCCCTGGCACTTCGGCGGCGATAAACCGTGCTGATAAGGGGATGTCATGTGGGGTTGCACAAGCGCCCGGTTCCGTCAGAACCAGATTCCACCCTTCGGCGAGCAGAGTTTCCTCTGCACCGACACTCGCCAACCGTCCCCGCATACTCAGACTCCCGGCTTCACAAGCGCTCCTTGAGCGAAGCCATCATGGAATCCCATGCATCGGCTGCCGGATCAAGCGCCGTGCGCAGGGGATCGTATTTCTTGCGGGTCACGGCCCGGGCGAGCTGGAACTGCACCGACTTTGCGACTTCGGAAATTCGGCGTGCATCATTGATGGCGGACGAGAATTCTCTGGCAGAGAGCCAAGCCAAATGATCGCCGGCAAGCTCGAAATTGGCACCGAACTGACGCAACGTGTTGAATGCGTACTTGTGAAAGAAACCAAAAGGCCGCTCTGCCATTGCCTCCACCTGCTGCGGAAACACTTCAGCGAAGGCGCTGATCGGGTTCGAGACGGGTCTGCGGCTGAAGTGCCGTCCGAGAAGTTTGCGTGCCGTAGTGCTCATACGAGCAGCGTCAGGCATGAAAACGGGAAACTTCGCAAATTCTGTGTAGGGGAGAAACGGCGGATCTTCTGCCGTCAGATGCAACTGGAACAGCCCGTCAAAGTCTTCCCCCTCGAGCTCGAAATAGCCGCCATTGTGGAAATACTCGACGCGCTTGCCAGCAAAGTCGAGCCTGTTGATTGCTACCGTGGTCTTGCCATGCTCTGTCCGATAGGCAGTGCCCTGCGTATCGGGCATATAGAACGAATCCATCTCGATCAGGCAAAGACGCCAGCGCGCAATCTGCACCTCGACGTGCCATTCGACGCGGTCGAAGATGGCAAGTTCGGTGACGCGGATGTCGTAAAGTGACTGAAGATCCTCGAGTGGCACTTTGAAGAAGGTGAATTGATCGCCTTCGAAGTCTTGTGTGAGCGTGAACCCAAGCATCGCCTCCGGCGCGGCACCGACGGCGTTCAACACTTCGATCCAGAGGTCGACGTAGCAATTGGTTTGCGGCCACATGCGCTCGCTGGAATGAAGCGCATGCGGCTGATAGCCGTCCGGGCGCACCTGCGGGAAGACGACTTTCATTGATCCGTTCAGCCCCACAGCGCTTGACGCACCTTGGAAGGCCAATGCTTGACCTCGAGCCCGTGGTGGTGGAACAGGGCAAGAGCGATGCGTTCAAGCCCGAAGCCAACGCAGGCGGTATGCGCAACGCTGCCGTCTTCGAGATAAAGGTCCCATTTCGCGCCGAACGCGTCCTGATGGTAGTTGAAGCTCATGCAGGCCGTCGGGTTCGCGACCGAAGTGATCGCAATGAGCAGCTCGAACTTCAGGTTCTGATCGCGCTGATTGTTGGCGAGCATCTTGCCGGCGCGGCCGAAGAACGGATCGTTCGCCACATCGATGGTCACATCCAGGCCGACCGCCTTCATCATGTCGATGCCGCGGTCCATCCAGCTTTGACGGAAATCCGTGACGTGCTGCTCCGTACCCATGCAAATGTATTCGCGCATGCGGAAAAGTTGCTGGCGGGCTGGATCCTGCGACGGCTCATGGCGGAAGCAATAGGACTGCAGGTCGAAAAGGCCGCCGCTCATCGGCAGTTTGCCACGGCGAGCAATCGTCGGATAGAGCGGATAGCACGCCGCAGGAGTCAACACGATGTCGGTTGCCTGTTGATCCTTCGTCCAGTCATCGCCCACTTCCATGCACTGAAGGAGGTTGACGTGGTCGAGTTCACTGCCGCAGAAACTGTGAACAGTGCCGGCGAGCTGCGGGAAGCTCTTCATATAACCGCTCTTCTCGAAGAAGGCACGGTTCATCCCGGGCGGAAACCGCATCGCTTCAGCGCCGTCGGCGCCGCCGAACTTGTCGATCAGCCGCTCGAAGGCGGCAATGACGTCTTCGAATTGTCCGCTGCGCCCGTAAAGACCGTCAACACCCGTATCGATCAAGAGGCCAGATTCAAAAAGCCTGTCCAGAAACGTTGTCTGCACGTCCATGTCGTCACCCCAATAGGCTAGTGTCCTGCTTGTGGACAAGAAGCATACTCGACGTGTTGCCGAGGATGCGGTCGTTCGAGATCATGAGTTGCGCAGAATGGGCATCGCGCAGATGGCGGCCGACGCTGAATGGCGTGCCGTTCTTGTAGCCCATGATCCCGCAAATCAGCATCACATGGTTGACGATTTCGAGAATCGTTTCCGATGAGGCGATCTTCACGTTGTTCATTGTGACGGCAAAGCCCATGGAGGATAGCTTGTCTGCGTCGCTCTTGGCATCCTCGTAGGCCTTCAGGCCGGCGACGACGTTGGAGCGAACCATCTGCAGCAGGTTGGACACCTCAGCCAGTCGCAGGGCTCCGGGCGGTGGCGCACCGGGCGACTTGCGTGCAGCGGCGCGCACGAATGCCTGTGCGCGGCCCACTGCGTCGACGGCGATGCCGTACCAGACACTGCTCCAGAGGAGGTGCGACGATGCCAGCATCGATTGAGCTGCGATCTCTGCAAAGGGCTTCGGCAGGATCTGCTCGGCTGGCGCCTCGCCTTTGAACAGGAAGCCGTCCGAACACGTACCGCGCATGCCGAGTGTGTTCCACGCATGCGTTTTTTCCAACGCGTACTGCTCCTTGACGAAAACGGTCAGAACCTGATCCGAAGAGGCCGCATTTGCGTGGGCGCGAGACGTAATCATGATCGCATCGGCGTAGGAGCCGTACGATATGACCGTCGCGTCTTTCTGCAGACGGCAAATGTCACCGTCCACCTCGACGGCGCAGATGCTATTCCTGAGATTGCCGCCGATACCGCCTTCCGTCGTCGCCGACGCGATCAGCAATTGCTCGAGCGCCACGCGTTGCATGAAAGCCCGATGCCATTCACTCTCGCCGCCATGCTCGACAAGGCTGCAGAGCTTGATGTGATGCATGGCGAAGACCATGGCGGCCGCGGAACACGCCTGCCCAAGCATCGAGCATAGCTCGGCGATCTGCGCAATCGTGGCGCCTTCACCGCCCAAGTGGCGTGGGATCTGAATTCCGAGCAGCCGCCCAGCCTTCATTGCATCTACGGCTTCGTGCGGGAACCTCCCATCAAAATCGACGGAATCCGCATGCTTTGCCGCGATCGCGGACACGCGGGCGACCCTGGCTGCAAGATCCTCTTCCGCGATTTTGACCGGATAGTTCATTTAGGCGACCTTCCGGCTATCTTTGATCTGGTCGACAGTCTTCGCGATCGCCGCGATGCTGGCGAAAGACCTGCGATTCAAGAGATTGTCGGGAAACTCGATGTCAAAAGCCTCTTCGATGCCAAGCATAAGCTGCACGGAAGCAAACGAAGTTAGGCCGACCGCATAGAGGTCGGCATCATCGGCGACTTGATCGACAGAGACTGGAAGCTTTCCGAATTTGGCCAGGAGCTCACGGATCGTAGTATTCATTATGACTTCTCCAAGATGATCATATCTCGAGTGGCGAAACTGCCTTGTTCTCGGAATAGGCGTAGTCTGGAAAAGACAAAATTCTCCTAAATGACGTAGTTAAAGCGAGCTAAGCAGCTCAGCTAAATTCTTATAAAGCAAACTGGAGAAAGCAGAACTTATGTTAGATTTCAATATTTTGTCCGAGAATTACATTCACACGTCGTGAGAGCGGCTTGCGGCACATTGTCCAAGAACAACACTTCTCTCGTCGACTTTTCACGAAGCAACAGGCGGATAAAGGTGCTCGGCGCCGCGATAGTCCGAAACTGAATAGCAGCCTTCGCCCGTCTTTCTGATCGACTGTCCAGCGATGACGGCCTTGCCGTGGCCACCGGGTATGTCGAGTATGTAGGTGGGTTGGCAGAGACCGGAGATCCGGCCGCGCAAAGCGGCGACTAGTTTCTGTCCTTCTTCGATCGTCAGCCGAAAATGGCTCGTTCCGGGCGCGAGATCCGGATGGTGCAGGTAGTAAGGCTTCACACGGGTCTCGACAAAGGCCTTCATCAACTCTGCAAGCACGGTCGGATCATCATTGACGCCCTTAAGGAGCACCGATTGGCTGATCATGACTATTCCGGCATCGACGAGGCGGGCGCAGGCCGCACGCGCTTCATTCGTCAGCTCGCGCGGATGATTGGCATGCAGGGCCACGTAAACAGTTTTGCCACTCGCTCTCAGCGCCGCAATCAAGGCCGCATCGACGCTTGACGGATCAACGACAGGGACACGTGTATGGAACCGCACGATCTTCACGTGATCGATCGACGCCAACTGGCGAAGAATTTCTGCCAGCCGCCGCGGAGACAGCACCAACGGATCGCCGCCTGTCAGGATCACCTCCCAGATTTCCTCGTGGTTGCGGATGTAGGCAAAGGCTGCCGTCATTGCCCCGGGGTCCAGCGTGCCGAGGCCCTGCGGACCGACCATCTCGCGGCGAAAGCAGAAGCGACAGTAGACCGGGCATACGTGAACGGCCTTCAACAACACCCGGTCGGGATAGCGATGAACGATCCCTTGCACGGGACTGTGGGCTTCGTCGCCGATCGGGTCTGCACGCTCTCCCTGAGCAACGATAAGTTCGACCGGGTCCGGCACGAATTGCCGGGCGATCGGGTCTGCAGCGTCCGTGCGATCGATGAGACCCGCGACCGTTGGCGTCAATGCAATGGCGTAATGCGCGGAAACCTCCGCCAAGGCTTCCCGGTCTCTTTGACCGAGCAGCCCGGCGCGTTCCAGACCCTCGACGGTCTTGATAGGCCCGACACTGTTCATCTGCCATACTCCGCGACCGGCGCCCACATCACCTGATCGATCCGCGACGCCCCGGTTGCCAGCATCACCAACCGGTCGAAGCCAAGGGCGATACCGCTCGCCTCCGGCATGATGGCAAGGGCGTCCAGAAAATCCTCGTCGATCGGATAGGTCTCGCCATAGATGCGGGCCTTCTCGGACATCTCGATCTCGAAGCGGCGGCGCTGCTCCGCCGGATTGGTGAGCTCACCGAAGCCGTTTGCGAGCTCGACACCACAGGCATAGACCTCGAAACGTTCGGCAACGCGAGGATCATGCGCCGACGGACGCGCCAGCGCTGCTTCCGACACCGGATATTCGTCAAGAATGGTGACGCGGCCGAAGCCCAGCTGAGGTTCGACCTTTTCAACGAGCACGCGGCTGAACAAATCCGCCCAACCGTCATCGTCGGCAACGCGCATGCCGATCCGCTTCATCTCGCTCGCGAGATGCGCTCGATCCGTCGCACCGTCGGTCGCAACGGACGCCAGGAGATCTATACCCGCATAGCGGTCGAAAGCTGCGGCAACGCTTATCCGGTCCGGCCCCACAAACGGATCGCACGCGCTACCTCGATAGGTCAGGCGTGTCGTCTTCGTGGTTTCTGCAGCAAGCGCCACAATGCGAACGCAGTCCATCATCAGGCTCTCGTAGCTTTCGTCCACACGATACCATTCAAGCATCGTGAATTCCGGATGATGCAACGGTCCGCGCTCGCGATTGCGGTAGACGTGCGCGAAGCAGGCGATGCGCTGCTCTCCGGCCGAAAGCAATTTCTTGCAGGCAAACTCAGGCGAGGTATGCAGATAAAGCGGCGCCGCCTTCTGACCGTCGGTCGTCAATGCTTCGGTGGCAAACGCATGAAGATGCGCCTCGTTGCCTGGCGACACCTGCAGCGTCGCGGTGTCGACTTCCAGAAAATCCTCGCTCAGGAAGTAGCCACGCAACGCAGACTGGATCGCATTCCGCCCAATCAGGAACGGGCGACGGTCCAAATGCACGCTCGGCGTCCACCACGGCGATACTTTGGCGATCGAGGGCTTCATCGGCATTGTCCTGACCGACCTATCCAACGCTGGGGCTGGCTATTTGCCGGATTTTAGGTTAGTTGCGCCCCAAAAGAACAATCAATTGCGTCTCCGAGGCTGTATCGACAGTCCTCTACGACGCCAAAAGCCGAGTTACAAGGAAGTCTTAATGGTCAAGGTCATCGCCTCTTCCGTCCGCAAGGGCAACGTTCTCGACGTGGATGGCAAGCTCTACGTCGTTCTGACTGCCCAGAACTTCCATCCGGGCAAGGGCACGCCGGTTACCCAGGTCGACATGCGTCGTATCGTCGACGGCGTTAAGGTCGCCGAGCGCTGGCGTACGACCGAACAGGTCGAGCGCGCCTTCGTCGAAGACGTGAACTTCCAGTATCTTTACGAAGATGGTGAAGGATTCCACTTCATGAACCCGGCGACCTACGATCAGGTGGTCGTGAACGATGAAACGATGGGCGATCAGAAGGCCTATCTGCAGGAAGGCATGACCTGCATTCTGTCGATCCATGAAGGCGTTCCGCTTGCGCTCGAGCTGCCGCGCCATGTGACCCTCGAAATTACGGAAACCGAACCGGTCGTTAAGGGCCAGACGGCTTCTTCCTCCTACAAGCCGGCAATGCTGTCGAACGGCGTGCGCACCATGGTGCCGCCGCATATTAACGCCGGCACGCGCGTGGTTATCGCCACGGAAGACAATTCCTACGTCGAGCGCGCAAAGGACTGATCGTGCGCCTGATGCGCTGAGAAAACGAAGGCCGCTTCGGAAACGAAGCGGCCTTTTTCTTGTCAGCAGTTGCGTTCATATCGCGACTGCTGTTCAAACAAAAAGCGCCGATCACGCCGGCGCTTTTTTCTTAAAGTAACAAAGTTAGGTCGCAGGCCTCCTCAGTCGGCCCCGCCTTAGTAGCGCGGGCAACGTGCTTCGTAGCGGCGGCCATATCTGTCCCTGTAGACGCAGTAGCCACGACGCTCAACGGACTGGCCGATCAATGCGCCAGCAAGACCGCCGGCTACGGCACCGATTGCTGCGCCGCCCCAGCTGTGGCTAACAGCACCACCAATAATGGCGCCGCTGCCTGCACCGATCGCGGTGCCTTGTTCAGTCGCCGTGCAAGAAGCAAGCGCCCCAACAAGGGCGCCAATAAGAACAATCTTTTTCATCATGAGATAACTCCGAGTTTTTTCGTCGCTTAGATGCGACCCATTAGCACAAGGACAATAATAATTACGAGAACTAGTCCCAAACCGCCGGAAGGTCCATAGCCCCATCCACGGCTATAACCCCAATTTGGTAAGGCGCCGATCAAAAGCAGAATGAGGATGATGAGAAGTATCGTGCCAAGCATGGTTCAAGTCCTCGACGTCAGTGCACTCGGAATGGACGAGAAACACGCATCACTGATTTTTGTTCCATATGTATCAAATGTTCCGCTTTGACGGTAAGACCACCCGATCAAGCCCGATTTTCGGTCGCTCCGCGTAACGCAACACCATCGCGAAAAGACTGAGGCAGAAGTCGCCCGGCGATTTCCGGGAAAAGCGGTTAACAAAGCCGAATCCAACCCGCCCACGCGTATGACGCGAATTTTACGATTCAGCATCTTGTGGGAAAAAGCGATTCAAAATCAATACTTAGCCGTGAACAAACACTGAATCAGCCGGAGTCAGCGATTCGTCTCCGATTCGTTCTCAAGCTGTTCCGAATCGGAAAACGAGCAATCTGCAAGCTATTCGCGCAACAGAAAACCGCGGAGTAAATTCAAATCAGCCCTTGCGTTTGAGACAACGGCTGTCCATGTGTTGTGTGCTTCGGAGAGGAGCTGACTTGATCTGGGGCGCCCCGCCTCATCTGCAGGACCATGACACTGACATCGCAGCCGATGATACTGAGTGGGCGCGGAGTAACCGCGGTGCTCGGGCCAACCAATACCGGCAAGACGCATTATGCCATCGAGCGCATGGTTGCCCACGGCACCGGCGTGATCGGGCTGCCGTTGCGGCTGCTGGCACGCGAGGTCTACACACGCGTCGCCGAAAAGGTCGGAATCCAGAATGTTGCGCTGGTAACGGGCGAGGAGAAGATATCGCCTCCCAACGCCCGCTTTTCGGTCTGTACCGTCGAGGCAATGCCGCGCGAGACCAAGGCAGCTTTCGTCGCCATCGATGAAGTTCAGCTTGCCGGCGATCTGGAGCGCGGGCACATCTTCACGGACCGCATCCTGCACCTGCGCGGCCGCGACGAAACCCTGTTGCTCGGCGCCGGCACGATGCGCCCGATTCTGCAGCAACTTCTCCCCGGAATCACCGTGGTCGAGCGACCCCGGCTTTCTCACCTGTTCTACGCTGGACAGAAGAAGACCACCCGCCTGCCGCAGCGCTCGGCGATTGTCGCTTTCTCCGCGGACGAAGTCTATGCGATCGCTGAGTTGATCCGCAGACAGCGTGGCGGGGCGGCCGTGGTTCTCGGAGCCCTCAGTCCGCGCACCCGCAATGCGCAGGTGGCGCTTTATCAGGCCGGGGATGTGGAATATCTGGTCGCGACGGATGCGATCGGCATGGGTCTCAATCTCGATGTCGATCACGTCGCCTTCGCGCAGGATCGCAAATTCGACGGCTATCAGTTCCGCAACCTCAACCCTGCCGAACTCGGGCAGATTGCCGGTCGCGCAGGCCGCCATGTTCGCGACGGAACATTTGGCGTCACCGGCCAAGTGGATCCTTTTGATGAGGAATTGGTCGAACGCATCGAAGGTCATGAGTTCGACAATGTAAAAGTGCTGCAGTGGCGCACAAAGAACCTCGATTTCGCTTCCATTCATGCGCTGCGGGCGAGCCTTGAAACCGGCCCTACCGTTTCCGGCCTGACACGCGCTCTGCCTGCCGTCGACCAGCAAGCGCTGGAACACCTGTCGCGTTACCCTGAAATCATTGACCTTGCTGACAATCCGGCGCGGGTCGAGAAGTTGTGGGAGGCGTGCGCGCTGCCGGACTACCGGCGCATTGCCCCGGCCCAACACGCCGATCTCATCTCCACCCTCTTTTCCGATCTCGTGCGCTATGGCACGGTAAACGAGGACTTCCTTGCCGAGCAGGTACATCGTGCGGATCGAACAGACGGTGAAATTGACACGCTTTCGGCGCGAATCGCGCAGATAAGGACTTGGACCTATGTATCGAATCGGCCCAATTGGCTTGCCGATCCGACACACTGGCAGGAAAAGACGCGGGAAATCGAAGATCGATTGTCCGATGCGTTACATGAAAGGTTGACGAAACGCTTTGTTGATCGCAGGACATCTGTGCTCATGAAGCGCCTGAGAGAGAATGCGATGCTGGAAGCTGAAATCAGTGTAAATGGCGATGTCTTCGTTGAAGGACATCATGTGGGGCAACTGTCGGGATTCCGGTTCACGCCCATTTCGGGAGCGGATGGACCGGACGCTAAGGCTGTTCAGTCTGCTTCGCAAAAGGCGCTCGCTCTGGAATTCGAGGCACGTGCTGCTCGCCTCCATGCGGCCGGCAATGGCGATCTCGCGATCGGCTCCGACGGTTCGATCCGCTGGTTGGGCGATCCGGTGGCACGTCTGGCGGGAAGCGATCATGTGATGCGCCCGCGCGTCATCATTCTTGCCGACGAGCAGTTGACCGGCAATGCGCGCGACCACGTGGCCGCTCGTATCGAGCGCTTTGTAAATCATCACATCAGCACGGTCCTGAAGCCGCTTGACGATCTGTCCCGCGCAGAGGATCTGCAAGGCCTGGCGAAGGGCCTGGCATTTCAGCTCGTCGAGAACCTCGGTGTTCTGTTCCGGCGCGACGTAACCGAAGAGGTAAAGTCCCTGGATCAGGATGCGCGCGCCTCCATGCGCCGCTATGGCGTTCGCTTCGGCGCCTACCATATCTTCGTTCCCGCTCTTCTGAAGCCCGCGCCGGCCGAGCTCATCACGCTCCTCTGGGCGCTGAAGAATGACGGTCTCGACAAGCCCGGGTATGGCGATCTCATTCCTGTGCTTGCTGCGGGCCGCACTTCGGTCGTGACCGATCCAGGTTTCGAGCGCACGTTCTACAAGCTGGCCGGCTTCCGGTTCCTTGGCAAACGCGCAGTTCGCATCGATATCCTGGAGCGCCTGGCGGATATCATTCGCCCGCTGCTTCAGTGGAAGCCCGGCCAGGCCAATCGCCCGGAAGGCGCATATGACGGCCGTCGCTTCACCACGACGACCGCCATGCTTTCGATCCTTGGCGCCACCCTCGAGGACATGGAAGAGATCTTGAAGGGACTCGGCTATCGTGCCGATGCCGTGAAGGCAGAAGAGGCGGCAGCCTATTTGTCGGCTCAGGACGCCTCGGCGGCACCGGCGACCGAAACCGCATCCGAGGAAAATGCCGAGAAAGCGGATCATGACGATGCCGACAGCACATCGGAGGAGCCCGCCTCGGAAGTCCCCGCTGCCGAAGCAGTGAGCGCCGAACAGCCCGTCGCCGCTACCGCGGAAGAGGCCGAGGAACCGAAGCCGGTCCTTCTCTGGCGGCTCGGTGGCCGTACGGACAATCAGCGTCAGGCTCGCAGCCCCGGCGAACGCCGCGGCGGCAACAATCGCAGCCAGGACCGCGGACCTGGTCATCGTCGCCAAGGCGGTGAAGGTGGAGAAGGCCGCGACGGCAACCGCCAGCATCATGGCAAGGACGGCGGCAAGCCACAGCAGGGACGCGGCGACCGCAACGAACAGCGTGGCGACCGTCAGGACCGGGGCGATCGCAAGGATCGCAACAACCGCGGCGGCCCGCAGCCGTTGCGCTTCGAGGCAAAGCCACCGCGCAAGGAAAAGCCGATCGATCCGGATTCGCCTTTCGCCAAGCTCGCTGCCTTGAAGGAGCAGATGAAGAAGTAAGCAGATGGGCGGGGATGCACAGCCAGGAAGCGGTTCGCGACAGCGCATCGACAAGTGGCTGTTCTTCACACGTATGGTGAAATCGCGCTCGCTGGCACAAAGCTACATTCAATCCGGGCATGTACGGATCAATGGCGAGCGCGCGCTCCAACCGAGCCAAACGATCAAAGCAGGCGATAAGGTCGAGCTTGCACTGGAGCGGCGCGACGTTGTCCTCATCGTCAAGTCGGGAGGTAAGCGACGTGGCCCGTACGAGGAAGCCCGGCTGCTCTACGAGGACCTTACGCCGCCACCCGATGAGGCAAAGCGCTTGACGCCTTACGAACAGGCGATCCGTGCCACCGGCGCGGGCAGGCCCACGAAGAAGGATCGCCGTGCAATCGACAGGCTGATCTCGGACGAGGATTAGAAAACTCTGTCCAAACTGCCGGGTTTTGCGATTTCTTTATTCTTGAAATCCGCAGGCAAAGCCGATACGTCACAGTCAACTTGCCGGATAGCGTGACTGCCTCCCAAGCCTGTCAACGCTTCCTCTCCGGTTAAGGGAAAGGCGCGACGTTCCAGGTTGCCCGGCCCCATTGTATGGAAGTCCTGGAGTTCTTCATGACCTATGTCGTGACCGACAATTGCATTCGCTGCAAATATACCGACTGCGTGGAAGTCTGCCCTGTCGACTGCTTCTATGAAGGCGAGAACTTCCTCGTCATTCATCCCGACGAGTGCATCGACTGTGGCGTTTGCGAACCGGAATGTCCCGCCGAGGCGATCAAGCCGGATACGGAGCCGGGCCTCGACAAGTGGCTCAAGATCAATGCCGAGTATGCCAGCATCTGGCCGAACATCACAGTCAAGAAAGACGGTATGCCTGAGGCAAAGGAATTGGACGGCGAAAGTGGCAAGTTCGAGAAGTATTTCTCGGAAAAGCCCGGATCAGGCGACTGATCCCATCTGTTTCGAAGCCTGAGCCTGAAACCGTGTTCAGTTGGCTGAAAAAGGCCTGAAGCGTGCCGCCGGCATATGGGTGGCATGTGTTGCGCGCATGACTCAGGCGCAGTAAATTATTGATTTCCTCATATTTTTGTGATAGCTTTTCTAAACTGATCCATTTGCGGCATGAAGCATGCCCGAACCACCACGAAAGCAAAACAAATCCACAAACGCGGTTTCCGTGACATATCAATGCCTTGAGCCGTGAGGTTCCAAGCTTGTGCGCGCGGATATGTCCGCTTTTGTCCGGTAGGACCAGAAGTAAGTCACCCGACGGATCTGACCGTCTCATCCGGGCCTGACTGACCCGGCTCCGGCTGCAGCCGGAAGCGTAACAGGGAGTTTTTGAATAGAATGACGACCCAGCAGAAAAAACCTTCTTCCGCACGTCACGGCTTCAAGACCGGTGAATCGATCGTGTACCCCGCACATGGCGTCGGTACCATCAGCGCCATCGAAGAGCAAGAAGTAGCAGGCATGAAGCTCGAACTTTTCGTTATCGATTTCGAGAAGGACAAGATGCGCCTGAAAGTGCCGGTCGCCAAGGCCATGAGCATCGGCATGCGTAAACTCTCCGAAACCGATTTTGTCGAGCGTGCATTGAAGGTTGTGCAGGGCAAGGCGCGCGTCAAGCGTACCATGTGGTCCCGTCGCGCCCAGGAATATGATGCCAAGATCAATTCCGGCGACCTCATCGCCATCGCTGAAGTTGTCCGCGATCTCTATCGCGCCGAGAACCAGCCGGAACAGTCCTATTCCGAACGCCAGCTTTACGAAGCTGCGCTTGATCGCATGGCACGCGAGATCGCTGCCGTGAACAAGATGTCGGAAACGGAAGCCGTCCGTCTCGTAGAGACCAACCTCAACAAGGGTCCGAAGCGCGGCAAGGCAATCGAGGAAGACGAATCTCAGGACGAAGCTGCATAAGCTCCTTGTTTTTCTTGCAAAAAACCCGGCCTCGCGCCGGGTTTTTTATTGGAACTTTTTCCGTCCTGGTGCGTTTTAACGATGTAGCTGCGGACCGCGTCGGGAACTGACATCACCCTCGAACGCTCGCATTCCTGTAAACGTTCGATGAGGAGCGGATCATGCCTTCCACGTTCTGCCTATCCGGCAACTTGAAGAAACAGGTCCTACCCGGCCGTATTACCGGCGCATAACGCTAAGCTAGGGTCCCATCTGGAAACGTCCAGAGTTCGGGGCCTTTATACGTTCAAGACATGAATTTGGTCTGGGCAGCAATGTCCGGAAGCAAGCATTCTTTGCCCTTTTTTGGCGTGACGCCCGAATTCAGGAGACCGATATGAAGAACATGTCAGCAGACCGGCGCATGATTAAAATCGCCATGGCGGCTCCCTACCTTGCTCGCGAAGAGGAACACGATCTCGCAATCCGCTGGAAGAACAATGATGACCGTGGCGCCCGCAATCAGATAGCCATGGCCCATATGCGTCTCGTCATCTCAATGGCGGGAAAATTTCGCAATTTCGGCCTACCGATGAGCGACCTTGTGCAGGAGGGCTACGTCGGTCTGCTGGAGGCCGCAGCACGCTTCGAGCCCGAGCGTGATGTCCGCTTCTCCACCTATGCAAGTTGGTGGATCCGCGCCTCCATCCAGGATTACATCCTTCGCAACTGGTCGATTGTTCGCGGCGGTACGAGCTCTGCTCAGAAGGCCCTGTTCTTCAATCTTCGTCGTCTGCGCGCCAAGCTCGCTAGGGGTGACACTCAGCTTACTCTCCAATCCATCCACCAGGAGATCGCCGCCGCTCTCGGCGTCAGCCTCTCCGACGTCCAGACGATGGATGCAAGGCTTTCAAGCAACGACGCTTCGCTTCAAGCGCCCTCGGTTTCAGGCGATGCCGACAGCGCCGAGAAGATGGACTTCCTCGTCAGCGATGATCCTCTCCCTGACGAGCAGGTATCGAACATGATTGATGGCGAGCGCCGACGCAACTGGCTCGCTTCCGCCCTGAAGCACCTCAATGAGCGGGAAATGAAGATCATTAGCGCCCGAAGACTTGCCGAAGACGGCGCTACGCTTGAGGAACTCGGCGCCGACCTCGGTATTTCCAAGGAGCGCGTCCGGCAGATCGAAAGCCGGGCAATGGAAAAACTCCGCAGCGCACTCGTCAGCGCTGACCCTTATATGGCCGCATCGGCCTGAGAGAGCTTACTCCCCCAGTGATGCAACTAGCCCGGTGAAAACCGGGCCTGTTCTTATTCTGCGATGATCTTGACGCGGTCGCCCGGAGAAACGGAGGCGCCGGTCGGCAAAGCGTTGATAAGCTTGAAGAGATCGAGCTTTCGATCCGTTCCCATCATCCGCGCAGCAAGCGTCGTGATGTTTTCGCCCGGCCGGACTTTGACGACCCTTATGCGCAGAGGCTTCAGCGAAGCCGTCTCTTCCGGCGTCATTCGGCGGAAGCTTGCCCGCAACACATCGGCTGTCTGCTGCAGTGTCGGGCTCCCCTTCGGCACCGCCGTCAGGAACCGGAAGATCTGCGAATTGTTGCGGATGACGGTGACGTCGAAATCCCAACGATCTGCGCTCGCGCGGGCCGTTGCCGCCTCCATCCCATTGACTGTGACCTGCTGGATGGTGGAGGGGTCGAGACCGGTGACCCAGCCGCTGGAGATATAGTTGGTCAGGCTCTGGTTTTGATTATCGGCGACGCCATCGAAGCGGATCGCGACATCGCCCGGGCCGGTCGCCATGACCGCCTCGACCTTGTTGTCGATCTTGAAATCAGGTGGCACGTCGAAGCGGATACCGAGCCCGCCATGCAGGAAAGTCTGGCCGCGGACATAGCCCTCCTCCGGGCTGTCGCCGTAGAGCAGGCCATCGATCCCGTCGAGATAATAGTCCCTGCCGTTGTCGCCAACCTTGCCTTCCTGGCCAAAGGCGCGCGCATGGTCGCGCGCGAGCTCGATGCGCTGCGCCGAGTTCGGGTGGCTGGACAGGAAGTCGAGGCTCTGGTCGGCCTCGGGATCGACCGACATGAAGCGGCTGTAAGCGGCCATCGAATCCAGGAACCGAGCCGCCGCATAGGGATCGTAGCCCGCTTCTCCGAGCATACGAACGCCGATGACGTCTGCCTGCAGCTCCTGCTGGCGCGAGAAAGCGGCCAATCGGAGCTTGCCGCGAGCCAGAGCCTGCTTTCCGGCAATGTCGCTGGACAGCACCTCGGCAACGACGCGGCTGGCGATAACTTCCGCTTCCTCACGCTTCTGCCGTTCGATGCCATGGTTTGCCGTGACGTGGCCCATCTCATGCGAGAGAACGGCAGCGACCTCGGATGCGTCGTTTGCAAGTGCCAGCAAGCCGCGCGTTACATAGAGATAGCCGCCCGGCAGGGCAAAGGCGTTGATAGCTGGCGAATTCAAGATGGTGATGCGGTAGGACTGGCTCGGATTCTCGGAGACGGCCGTCAACGCGCCTGCGATACGGGCAACCAGGCGCTCGGTCTTTGGGTCCTTGTACTCGCCACCATAGCTTGCAACGATGCGCGGATGCTCGCGAGCGCCCATGGCAGCGCGCGGATCGTTCTTCTGCACCTCATCGACGATCTGCGGATTGGAGGATGGTGCAACGCTTGGCTGATAGGATTGCTCGAGAATAGACTGGCAGCCGTTTAGCGCCATGCTTGTGGCACAGATGAACAAGGTCCGTCGGACCAGACGGCACGCTGAAGAGAGCACATCACTGGAAGGCGCGGGCAATTTCCACGTCGTCATGCTGTCCAGTCTGGCTCTCCAAGTCATCTTGCTTGTCGGCCGGCCCGCTTGCGCGACCCGGTCGGTCTCATGGTGATTCAACAGGCGTCCGTCCCCGTTCTTGCACTGCACAATCGGGGACACAAGTCTTTGCTGTAACTGATTTCCGCATCGGATGCATAGCGAGACTCTGACTAAATGTGGCGCCGTTGTATTTTAGCAAGCCTAACGTGCTTTTTGGAGTTTCCTCGGTCGCCTCAAATTATGGCGAAAGTGCCGTTGTGACTGTCAAATTCGTCAACTGCGGAGAAATTGCGTCAATCCAGGATGATCCTCGCAACCCAGAAACGTACCAATCGGAGCTGCCACGACAATCCTACCGCCTTCGATGAAGAGGCCGAAATCTGCGATGCGTTTGACCTCGTCCGGATCATGCGACACGACGACGACGGTATTGCCGGTCTCGCGATGCATATCGAGCAGCAGCGCCGCCATTCCGTTTCGCAAACCGGGGTCGAGCGCCGCGAAGGGCTCGTCCAGCAGGAGCACTGGACGGTTGCGAACAAGCGCGCGCGCAAAGGCGGTCCGCTGCCGCTCCCCGCCGGACAGCGTACCCGGCATTCGCCGTTCGAAACCGGCAAGCCCCACCTTTTCAAGCGCAGACGTGATCGATCGGCGATCGGCGGCCGTGAGTTTCATCGCCGGGTTGATACCAAGGCCGATGTTGGTGAAAATATCGAGATGCGCAAACAGGTTGTTGTCCTGAAATACGAGAGAGACGGCTCGTCTCGCCGGGTACTCGTCGGTCACGTCCTTTCCCGCGATCAGAATCCGCCCGCGGGCGGGCACATCGAAGCCGGCGAGCAGATTCAAAAAGGTCGACTTGCCGGCCCCGGACGCGCCCGTCACGGCAATCACGGCGCCGGCGGGAAGCCGGCAATCGAAATGAAAGGCTTGCCTCCCGAGTTGGAGACTGACATCGCGCATCTCGATCGAGAACTGCGGATCATGCATGGAAAGCCCCCTCGCGCCGCGCAGGCCCCATGGTCCCGGCGATCGTGAGCAGCAGGCAGACGAGGCCAAGGATCAATGCCAGCCCATCCGCATCGTTGGTCCGGTAGCTCCCCATGCGGCTATAAACGAGCCAAGGCAGTGTGACGAAACTATCCGAGCCGAACAGCGCAACGGCGCCCAGATCGCCGAGCGACAATGCCATCGCGAACGAAAATGCCGTGAGCATCGGCTTGAATAGCGCCGGCATGTCGACCAGGCGCAGCCGCGCCCAGCCGGTGACACCAAGGCTCGCCGCGAGTTTCTGCGTCCGGCGCTTGTGAACGATGAAGGCCGGCTCGAGCACACGCATCACAAAGGGCAGGGACATCAACGCGTTGATCGCGACAATCAGCAGCGGAGCGAACACGCTCACGTCGCCGAAATTTGTCAGTGCAAGAAACCACCCCGTCGCAAGGACGATCGGCGGCACCAGCAACACCAGCGACGACGCGCCACCCGCGGCAGCAAAAAATGCTCTCGCGCCGGAGGCCGCCGAACCCCGGAGAAGGACGGCGCGGCGCGCGCTCACCAGTGTCATCGAGACCAGCAAAGCGAGAACCGCCGCGGAGATCGAAATGGCAAGGCTGGTCGCAGCCGACTGCCAGAAAATGCGTTCGCTCAGGAGCTTCATCAGATCGGACCGAAGACCCGCCACGACGACGGACATCAAAGGTAGCCCCAGAAACAGCGCGGCGAGCATCACGACGCTGCCATCTGCAAGCCGCGCTGCCGGCAGCTGGCCATCCGGACGCCTGACGGCCTTACCTGCCGTCATGCCTTCGTCCTGCGGAGCGGGAAGAAGCGACAAGCCGCCAAGAATGACAGCGGTCAGGACGATCTGGAGCAGGGAGAGAGCGACGGCCCTGCCTGGGTCGAAATCAAAGCGAAGCGATTGATAGATGGCAACCTCGACCGTCGTTGCCGCAGGCCCGCCACCCAATGTCAGCACGAGCGTGAAGCTCGTGGCGCACAGCATGAAGATCAGGCCCGCGATACCAGGAATGACCGAGCGCAGAACTGGCCATTCGATGAAGCGGAAAATCGAACCAGGCCGCATGCCGAGACCACTCGCCATCAGCCAATATTCCGCTGGCACACGCTCCAGTGCCGCCAGCATCAAGCGGCACGCAAGCGGCATGTTAAAGAACACATGCGCCAGCAAGATCCCGGAAAGCCCGTAGATGCTGATCGGTTCCGCCATGCCGAGCTCGAGCAACAACGAGTTCAGTATCCCCTGCCGCCCCCAGATTCGGATCAATCCGAGCGCTCCGATCAGAACAGGGAGCCCCATCGGCACAGCCATGAGGCGAATGATCCAAGTACGGCCGGGGAAATGCCGCTGACGTGCTAGGGCCTGTGCGACTGGAATGGCAAGAACGACGGACAGTACTGTCGAAAGCAGAGCCTGCAGCAAGGTGAACCGCAGGATCCGCAAAATGTAGGGTTCGAACATCGCCGTCAGAATAGACGAAGCTCCGCTCGAAAGAAGCAAGGCAAAGGTTGCAAGGCCCACGAAACCAGCGATGCCGACGAGGCTCACGGCCCCGCCCAGTATCACCTGTCGCATCTCAGCCTTTGTCAAAAGCATCAGTTCATGCTCATGGCGGCCAGCCACTCGTCGATCCAGGCCTTGCGGTTCTCGGCGACTTCATCCGACCTCATCAGGAAGGTCTTTGAGGGGCTCACAAGCTTGCCGAATGCGTCGGGCAGCGGTTGCGATGTCGCCGAAACCGGCATCATCCAGTTGTTGGTCGGGATGGTATCCTGGAACCCCGGCGTCACCATGAATTTCAGGAAATCGCGCGCAAGCTCCTTGTCGTGCGCATTCTTCAGCAGGCCGGCCACTTCGATCTGTATGTAATGGCCCTCTGAAAATGCGGCAGCCTGATAGCGGTCCGTATTTTCCGCGACCATATGGTAGGCGGGCGAGGTCGTGTAGGAGAGCACCATCGGCGCCTCGCCCTTGGTGAACAGCCCATAGGCCTCGGACCAGCCGGGAGTTACCGTCAGCACGCGCTTCTTGAGTTTTGCCCAAGCTTCGGGCGACTTGTCGCCGTAAATAGCCTTTACCCACAGCAAGAGACCGAGCCCGGGCGTCGAGGTGCGCGGATCCTCTATGACGATCTTCTGCGAAGGGTCGCCTTCGACCAGCTCCTTCATGCTCTGCGGTGGGTTCTTGATTGTCTGCGTGTCGTAGATGACGGCGAAGTGGCCATAATCATAAGGCACGAACACGTCGTCCTTGAAGTCGCCCGGCACCTTAAGCGCAGCGACATCGACACCACTTGCCTCGAACAGGCCGGTTGCTTTCGCTTCCGTAGTCAGGTTCGTGTCCAGGCCGAGCACGACGTCTGCCTTCGTAGCAGCGCCTTCGAGCTTGAGACGCGACAACAGCGCCACGCCATCAGCCACACTGACGAAATTGACGCTGCAGCCGCATGTCTTCTCGAATGCTTCCTTGACCTTCGGCCCCGGTCCCCATTCGGATGTGAAGCTCTCGTAGGTGTAGACGGTGAGTGTCTTGTCCGCCGCCTGCGCGCCCACGCCGGCAAGGCCGACAGCCGCGACAAAGGCCGCGGTCAGCAGCGAACGGCTCGTGAATATGTGTTCGAACATGGCACCTCTCCTCTGGTTTGCTTGAAGGGGAAAAGGGCGGTGCCAGATGTCACGCGTCTAATCCCTCCGCCGGTGTTAGCCGGATCAGGTTCCGCGGGTTGGCTTTCAGCCTCTCAGCCGCGCACCGAATGGCACGAGGCACCCCGTTAGAGCGTTTGAAGGTGTATCGCCACGCTTGGTCTCTTGCAAGTGGCGGCCTCGGTCCGCCACCGGCATTTACTCCGCTGCTTCGGCACTGGCTGCCGGCCGCACCTCGGCCGCGCGAGGCAACTGCGTCGGCTTCAGCATCAAGGCGGTGCAAAGGCCGATAAGAGCGATCGCGCAGGAAGCCATGAACAGCGGAATGAAGGCATTGGCATAGGCTTCGGCCACAGCCTGACGCGCAACCTCCGGCAAAGCTGCCAGCATCTTCGGCGTCAGCTGCTCGATATCGGTCACGCCGGGAATGGAAAGTCCCGTCTTGCCGAGTTGTGAGCCAACGATCGCGCCATAAATGGAGATCGCGATCGATGCGCCGCCCATGCGCGAGAGCGTTACCGACCCGGTCGCCGCGCCGACATCGCGGGCGGGCGCCGCATTCTGAACGCCAACGACGGGCACCTGCTGTGCAAGGCCGACACCAAAGCCGTGAAGCGCCATCACCGCCCCGATAAGCAAGACCGGCGTTCCTGCATGAACCTGAGTGAGCAGCACGAATGCGATGGCACTGCAGGTCAAGCTTGCTATTGCAAACGGCTTATAGCGCCCGGTGATGGAGATGATGCGCCCGGCCGAGAGCGACCCGCAAACAATGCCGCCGGTCAAGAGAATAAAGAATGCTCCGGCCGCCGACGGTGAAAGGCCGGTCGTTGTCTGCAGGAACAATGCAAAATAATTGACCATGCCAATGCCGATCGCGCCGCTCATGATCGACATCACAAGCAACAGGCTGAACGTGGAATTGCGGAACAGCGACAGAGGAACAATCGGCTCGGCGGCGCGACGCTCGACGAAAATCCATCCGATGACTGCAGCGACACCAAGCGCCACCATGGCGAGGTTCTGCGGTGCCACCAGCGAACCGAAGAGCTGAGCGCCATCGGCGGCCAGCACGATGCTTGCCGTCGTCAAGGCGAGCAGCAGGGCGCCGGCATAATCGATCTTCGGACGACGATTCGGCTTCCGGTAAGGCAGCATCAGTGCCAGGCCGACAAGGACAACAAAACCGATCGGAACGTTGACGAGGAAGATCGAGCGCCAACCGAAGAGATCGCTCATCGCACCACCGAGCACCGGTCCGATAGCGCCGGACGCCATCAACACAAGGCTCGAATAGCTCTGGTAACGCGCGCGTTCGCGGGGCTCAAACAAATCGGCGTTGACCGCAAAGATCGATACCATGATCCCACCCCCGCCAAGCCCCTGCAGCACGCGGGCCGCAATCAGCGTGTTCATGGATATAGCCAGTCCGCAGACGGCTGAGCCGACCGTGAAGATCATGATCGCGGCCATCATCACATACTTGCGGCCGAAGAGATCACCAAGCTTGCCGTAAAGCGGCATCACTGCGCTCACAGCGAGGAGATAGGCAGAGCCGATCCAGCCAAACCGTTCGAGATGGCCGAACTCGCCAACGATCGTCGGCAGGGCCGTTGCAACGATCTGGTTGTCGAGCGTCGCCATGAACATGGCTGCCATCAGGAAAAGGAAGAGGATGAACCGCCGACGATGATCTGTCACAAGCGGCGCCGCGGCAATTTGAGTGTCCATGAAGTGTCGTTCCGAATGAGGCGTTGAAACAACTTATGTGCTATTAGCATATATTTGTCAATGTCACTTGATTGACCTCGGCATATTCTCAATCGACACATGACATGCTATATTTCCGGAATGAACGAGAGCTTGATGAACCTCACCAACACGGACCCCACCACCAACGAGCCGGGCATTGTGCGCATCGGTCAAAGCATGACACGCATGCGCCTCATGACCGGGCGCCGACTGATCGGGCGGCTCGCCATCCAGAGTGTGGCTCCCGGTCTTGAGCTATCGCACCTTGACGTACTGGACGCTGTGCGGCGCGCTCAGGAGACCGGTGAAGTAACAGTCGGGACGATCGCCGAGATGATGCGGATCGATCCGTCGCGCGCGAGCCGCATCGTCGCGGATATGGTCGGACGCAATATTCTGCGGCGAAAGGCATCACAGACCGATGCGCGACGGATCATTGTGGTGATGACGCCACTCGGACAGAGGCTGTTGTCGGAGATACGCGCGCAGAAGCTCACGTTCGTTTCCGAAGTGGTCAAAGACTGGAAACCGGAAGAGATCGAGGCGTTCGGGGAGCTGTTCGAGAAGTTCATTTCCGGCTACGAGGACGTTTTTCAAGCGCGCATCAAGGATATCGTCGGCGAAGCCTGAACGGCGGCCCTTTCCCTTCCCCCCCGCTTTGCGCTATGGGCAATGCGCATGAGCCAATCCACCTTCACCATTCTGCTTGGCGGCGAGTTGCAGGTAACCGATCGTCTGCGCGACGCCATCTCGGACAGCCGTTTCATTGCGGCCGACGGGGGAATGCGTCATGCGGCTGCGCTCGGCGTCGTTCCGGAGCTCTGGGTCGGTGATTTCGACTCGACGCCAACTGATCTTGCGGGCGCCTTTCCGGCTGTGCCGAGACAACCCTACCCCGCCGCAAAGGCTTCCACCGATGGTGAGATTGCGGTCTCAGAAGCGATCGCACGTGGGGCGAAACGTCTTATTTTGGCAGGTGCCCTCGCGGGTGAGCGTTCCGACCATGCCATCCAGCACCTGCTCTATGCCGTCAGCCTTGCAGAACAGGGCTATGACATGCTTCTGACGTCGGGCGGGGAGGAGGCTGTGCCACTGATTGCCGGCAAAATCGAGCTGGACCTGCCGCCTGACAGTCTCTTTTCGGTTCCCGGTCTCAGCGAACTTCACGGGCTGACGATCGAAAACGCGCGCTACCCGCTGGCCGATTTCCATTTGCCCTTCGGCTCGTCGCGCACCATTTCCAATGTCGCGAACGGCAAGGTGCGCTTTTCGCTCGAGAGCGGCCGAGCCATTGTGCTCGCCCGCCCCTATGACCTTTCCGGAGTCTGATCTTTGGCGCCTCCCATTCTGAAACTCGATGACGTCTTTCTCAGCTTCGGCGGCACCCCATTGCTTGCCGGCGCCGCCCTGCAGGTGGAGCCTGGAGACAAGATCTGTCTCGTCGGCCGCAACGGCTCTGGAAAGTCGACGCTTCTGAAAATCGCCGCCGGCATCACCGAAGCGCAGTCGGGCGAGGTCTTCCGCCACCCGTCGTCAACGGTGCGCTACCTCGAACAGGCCCCTGATTTCGCAGGCTACAAGACCGTGCAGGCCTATGCCGAAGCGGGGCTTGGTCCCGGCGACGACCACTACCGTGTTACCTATCTCCTCTCGCACCTCGGGCTCACCGGCGACGAGGATCCCAACAACCTCTCAGGAGGCGAGGCGCGCCGCGCCGCCCTCGCACGTGTCCTAGCGCCCGAGCCCGATATCCTGCTCCTCGACGAGCCGACCAACCATCTCGACCTGCCGACCATCGAATGGCTGGAAAGCGAACTGCAGAAGAGCCGCAGTGCGCTCGTCCTGATCTCCCACGACCGGCGCTTCCTCGAGAAGGTTTCGACGGCGACCGTCTGGCTGGACCGCGGCACCTCGCGCCGGCTCGACAAGGGCTTCGCCCATTTCGAAGCCTGGCGTGACCAGGTGCTGGAAGCGGAAGAACTTGAACAGCACAAGCTCGGCAAGGCAATCGAGCGCGAAGAGCACTGGCTGCGTTACGGTGTCACCGCACGGCGCAAGCGCAACATGCGCCGCCTCGGCGAACTGCAGACCATGCGCACGCAATATCGCGGCCACAAAGGCCCGCAAGGGACCGTGCAGGCCACGGTTTCCGACGCGCAGGAATCCGGCAAACTCGTTGTCGAGGCCGACAAGATCACGAAGACCTTCGGGGATAGGCCCATTGTCGCACCCTTCTCCATCCGCGTGCATCGCGGTGATTGCATCGGTCTCGTCGGCCCGAACGGCGCCGGCAAGACGACGCTCCTGAAGATGCTGACCGGACAACTCGCGCCGGACAGCGGCACGATAAAACTCGGGACCAATCTGGAAATCGCGACGCTGGATCAGAAGCGCGAAGACCTCAATCCAGACGAAACGCTCGCCCACTACCTGACGGATGGCCGCGGCGAGAACCTGCTCGTCAACGGTGAACAGAGGCACGTGACCGGCTACATGAAGGAGTTCCTGTTCCAGCCTGAACAGACGCGGACGCCGATCAGGAATCTATCCGGTGGCGAGCGCGCGCGACTGATGCTGGCGCGGATCATGTCGCGTCCGGCAAACCTATTGATCCTCGACGAGCCAACCAACGATCTAGACATCGAGACGCTGGATCTGCTGCAGGAAATCGTTGCAGGCTTCCCCGGCACCGTCATCCTCGTCAGCCACGACCGCGACTTTCTCGACCGCACGGTAACGTCGACGATCGCCCCGGCGGTCCCGGATGCACCTGATGGACGCTGGATCGAATATGCAGGCGGCTATTCGGACATGCTCGCGCAACGAAAGGGCATCGCCGACGAGCGAAGGAAGGCCGAGAAGGCGGCGGAACGATCGAAACCGCGGGATGCAGCAGCCCCGGCCGAGACTGCGAAAGGAAAGGCTAAGCTCTCGTTCAAGCAGAAGTTCGCGCTCGAAAATCTCCCGAAGGAAATGGCCAAGGCCGAAGCCGAGATCGCAAAACGGGAGGAGCGGATGACGGACTCCGGCCTGTTCACCAAGGACCCCACCACATTCAACCGTCTGGCAGCGGAGATGGAGAAGCTCCGGGACAGCCTGACGAAAATGGAAGAGGAATGGCTGGAACTCGAGATGCTGCGGGAGGAATTGGAGGGCTAAGGCCCTCTCGCGCCCTTTCAATCCGACCCGTCTCTGCCGCGCGACCTGGCTTTCACGTTTCATTGATTCGTCAGCTTTCGACCGGCAGGACTAAGCTGCGCGCCGTATCCGCAGCTTGCACGACGGCAAGGAAAGCAGACTATGCCACACAATCTCAAAGCATCTACCGCGCTCGTCTGGGCCGCGGGTTTCCTCGTTATTACGTCGCACGGCGCGCTTGCCCAGGAAGCGCAACGCGTGCGCGGCGCGATTGAAAGCCTGAGCGGCAACACGTTGGTGGTCAAAACACGAGAAGGCACAAAGCAAACGGTGACATTGAAGCCAGACTGGAAGGTCCGCGGCATCAAGAAGGCCGCCGTGGAAGACATCAAGCCGGGCGATTTCGTTGGCGTTGCATCATTGCCAAAAGCTGATGGCGGCGATGGCGCTCTCGAAGTGCTGATCTTTCCGGGAGCGATGAAGGGCACCGGAGAAGGCAGTCGCCCCTGGGACTTGAGGCCAAACAGCACGATGACCAACGCGACGGTCGCGAAAGCCGTCAAGGCAGTCGATGGCCACACCATCACGCTGACATATCAAGGCAAGGAAAAGACGATATCGATCGCCGACGATACACCGATCGTCACCTTCGCCCCTGCCGGAAAGGCAGACCTTGTCGCAGGAGCGCGCGTGATCGTGATGGGCGAAAGAGCTGCAGACGGCACGGTGTCGGCAGCAAACGTCACAGTCGGTAAAAACGGCGTCGTGCCGCCGATGTAAGCCGTCAGAGCGCGGGTGCGGGTGCGTTTGGCGCTTTTGCCACGACCTTCACTTCCGGCTTCGCATGCAGAGCTTCCAGATGCAGCACGCGCGGCTTGAAAGTGTCGACGAAGGCGTCTGAGCGACCGATGTAGATCATCGTGGTGTCAGGCATCGAAGCCAGGACGCCCATCATCGATGATTGCCATTCCGGCTCCATGCCTTCCAGCACTTCGTCGAACACGATCCATTTCGGTCGTACGAGAAGCAGGCGAGCAAAACCGATCGCACGCTGCTCGTCAGAATCGAGCAGCTTGTCCCACCGGGCCCGGGCATCGAGCCGGGAAACCAGATGGTGGAGTCCTGCCTTTTCCAGTGCTGCCACGACGTCGGCATTCTCATAGGTGTCCGCAGACTCAGGAAACGCCAGCGCTTCGCGGAGCGAACCCCCGGGGATGTAAGCCGATTGCGCGACGAAAAGCATGTCGTCGGCGGGCGGCAAGCCGATCTTACCGCCCCCGCACGGCCAAAGCTCGGAGAGTGCAAGGAAGAGCAGTTTGCGGTTCACGTTGTGATCGCCGTTGATCATGACCTTTTCGCCGACCTTGATCGTCACGGCGCCTTCGTGCACGCGGAACCCGCCGCACTGGTCGATCTCTTCGCCAATCTTAGAAGCGATCCGTACATGGTCCAGGGTCAGTGTCCCGGGCGGGCTGCGCTCGTAGCTAATCGTGCCCCTGAGATTGATCTCGTCGCTCATGGTGGTGAGCGCTTGACGAAAATCGGTGACACGCATCAGTGTGGCGCGCCATTCGGCAATGGGTCCGAAGTTCGCCACATACCAGCGAAGGGCCGTGTTGACCTGGTTGAAAGCACCGACCGATACCATCAGCTCGCCAAACGTCAGGCCGCCGGAGAAGTATGCCGGTGCGGCTACAATGATCGGGATGACCACGACAAGCCAGCCGTAGCCGGCTGACACCCAGGTAAGGTTGACGTTGGCCATCGCCACCCGCTTGATGACGGCGAGCACCGCGCTGATGTCGGTATTGATCCGCTGCTGCTCATTCTCCTCGCCGCGCGCCACCGTAATCGCCGGCATGTTCTCGTTGGCATGCATCAGCGCAAAGCGAAGTTCCGCCTCCTTCGAGAAACGATCCGCATTGAGCTTCACGAGCTTGCGGCCTACCAGCTGGCTGAGAATAGATGCGGACGCCGCATAGAAGATTGCGGCCCAAACCATATAGCCCGGAATGGAGAAGGCATAGGTGCCGAAACGGAAGACAAAGCCGCTGGACAATTCCCATAGCACGCCGATGAAACTGATGAGCAAGATCGTCGCCTGCACCAGCCCGATCATCAGGGTCGTCGTGCTTTCCGCGAGGTTGCGGGCATCTTCGTGTAGGCGCTGATCGGGATTGACGCCGATGAGGCCGCTGGCCGAAAGCCGAAGCGCACGCTTGCGCTGGAGCCATTGGTTGACGAGATCGCGCGTCAGACCTTCGCGCATGTAGAGCGCGGTCATCTGGTTCAGCCAGGCCTGCACGACGTTGAGCAAGAGCAGCATGCCCGCAATCAGCGCGAAGACCTTCAGCTGATGGAAGAACCCATGCAAATCACGCCGAGCGATGCTGTCGTAAAAGGGCGCGTTCCACTGGTTGAGGATGACGGTCGCATAGGCGGTGGCGAGAATGATGGCGATCAGCGCCGTTGCGATCAGCAAGACCCGTCCCCGCACGGGTGAATGCCAGAAAGCCGAGAACATGACCTTCATGCGATAGCCCAGGCTCAGATCGTATCCTACTCTGTCCTGCCGTTGAATGCTTGGCCTGCCTTCGAGGTCATCTGCCATTACGCGTCCCTAGCCGTCATTCTACTTCAATAAACATCGCGATTCGTTGTGTCCACCAACAGATTCTAGCAGCCATTAACGTGGGAGTGACCTCGCATCGACCCCTCCGTTCGTTTGGGCAATTGATTCGCAGGTCGACTAACGCTATTTAGAACGCTCCGTGGTGATTTGGCCGGCCGGCTTGCAGCCACGTTAAAGAAGTCGCTAAAGGGCCGCGTGCGGACCGATAGCGATGTATTCGTTGTTTTGATCGAGTGACCGCAATGCCCATCAAGATCCCCGATACCTTGCCTGCATTTGAAACCCTGGTTCAGGAAGGCGTGCGCGTGATGACCGAGACGGTGGCTATCCGTCAGGACATCCGACCGCTGCAGATCGGGCTTCTCAACCTCATGCCGAACAAGATCAAGACGGAATTGCAGATGGCCCGCCTGGTCGGCGCGTCTCCACTGCAGGTGGAACTTTCGCTGATCCGCGTGGGTAACCACAAAGCAAAGAACACCTCGGAAGACCATCTTCTCGCCTTCTACCAGACGTGGGAGGAAGTGAAGCACCGCAAGTTCGACGGCTTCATCACTACCGGCGCGCCGATCGAGACGCTGCCCTACGAGGACGTGAACTATTGGGGCGAAATGCAGCAGATTTTCGACTGGACGGAAACCAACGTCCATTCGTCGATGAACGTCTGCTGGGGTGCAATGGCCGCGATCTATCATTTCCACGGTGTTCCGAAGTACGAGCTCAAGGAGAAGGCCTTCGGCGTCTACCGGCACCGGAACCTGAAGCCGTCATCCGTTTACCTGAACGGTTTCTCGGACAATTTCGAAGTGCCGGTGTCGCGCTGGACCGAAGTCCGCCGCGGCGACATCGAAAAGTCGGAAAGCCTTGAGATCCTGATGGAGTCCAACGAAATGGGCGTCTGCCTCGTGCATGAGCGGAAGGGCAAGCGGCTCTATATGTTCAATCATGTGGAATATGATTCCACGTCGCTTTCCGACGAATATTTCCGCGACGTGAATGCCGGCGTTCCGATCAAGATGCCGCACAACTACTTCCCGCACAACGATCCGTCGCTGACGCCGCAAAACCGCTGGCGCAGCCACGCGCACCTGTTGTTCGGCAACTGGATCAACGAGATCTACCAGACCACGCCTTACGATCTCAACGATATCGGCAAGAGCGACTGAGACGAGCAACGCCAAGCGGCTGGGCGGAGCGTGTCCCCGGTCTGGTAGCGTTTCTTTTTTGCGGCACACCCGTTGCGGTTTGCGGCAAATGGGGGCAGGGTCCCTGCCTCAATCGAAGATATATCTGGACGGTCGTTATGGCGGAAGTGTTGAAACGGGAAGTTTTTGGGCAGACCAAGTCGGGAGAAACTGTCTATCGGATCGAGATCAAGGGTGGCGGGCTGACAGCCAAGATCATCACCTGGGGTGCCGTCATTCAGGATCTCCGCCTCGACGACCACGATGCCCCGCTTCTGCTCGGCTTCGACGATTTCGACAGCTACCCCGCTCACTCCTCCTACTTTGGCGCAACGCCCGGACGCTGCGCAAACCGCATCGGCGGCGGCAAGTTCACGCTGGATGGCAAGACCTATCAGCTCGATCTCAACGAGAAGGGCGTGACCCACCTGCATGGCGGCAGCGACAACATCGCCAAGCAGAACTGGACAATCGTCGAGCATGATGTCGACCGCGTTGTGCTGAAGATCGTCGATCCGGACGGCCGCGCCGGCTATCCGGGCAACTGCACTATCCAGGCAACCTACTGGGTGCATGGCGACGGCGAATTCTCCGTCGTCTACGAATCGACCAGTGATCAGCCGACGATCGCCAACGTTTGCCAACATGCCTATTTCAACCTCGACGGCCGTGACGATGCGCTCGGCCACGACATCATGATTGCAGCCGACGGCTACCTCGTCACCGATGAACTGCAGGTCCCGACGGGTGAGATCCGACCCGTCGCCGGAACTGTCTTCGACTTCCGCGAGATGTCGCCGATGAAGCGGTTCGACGGCAGCGAGCAGGCGCTCTACGATCACAATTTCTGCCTTTCCGATGACCGGACCGCCAAGCGGTCCGTCGCGCTTGCGCGCAGCCTGAACTCGGGCGTTTCGCTGGAAGTACGCACGACGGAGCCCGGCGTCCAGTTCTATGCCGCCTTCAAGCTCAACGTGCCTGTGCCCGGCCTCGACGGACGCAAATATGGTCCGTTCGCCGGCTTCTGCCTGGAAACGCAGATCTGGCCCGATGCAATCAATCACGAGGGATTTCCGAACGCCGTTCTGCGCCCGGGCGAGGTCCTGCGTCAGGAAACGGACTACGTTTTCTCGAAGAGCTGACGCTCTCATCTTGTGCTCGAATGAACAAACCCTCGCAGTCGGCCTGCGAGGGTTTTTCTTTTTAGAGTTATTTCTCGCTTGCGATTGGTTCTAAATAGGTTCTATTACTGGAACATGGATAGAACCAGTCTGATAGCTGAGCTGAACAGCCGTGGTCTGCGCGACGAGGCGTTGACGGGACCGCTTTACAAGCGGCTGGCGCAGGCCCTGACTGGCCTGATTCAGGAAGGATTACTGAAGCCTGGAACGGCACTCCCCGGCGAGCGCGATATGGCCGAAGCGCTGAAGGTCGGACGCGTGACTGTTCGAACCGCCTATCGTGACCTGATGAACGCTGGCACGCTCGAGTCTCGGCACGGGAGCGGCACCTTCGTTTCCAGCAAGGTTGAACGCATGGAACAATCGCTGTGGCGGCTCTCCTCGTTTTCTGCCGACATGCGCTCGCGCGGTCGCGCCCCTGCCGCAAGGATCTTGTCTCGGACGGTCAATACGCCATCTCCCGATGAGGCGTTCCTGCTTGGCCTCGGCCTTGATGAACCCGTCCTTCGCCTCGATCGTCTGCGTCTTGCCGACGGGCTGCCGCTTGCGATCGAACGCGCTGTCGTGCCGATAAAATTCCTTGGAGAAAATGGTGGTGGAGAAGGATCTCTTTACGAAGCACTCGCGGCAAACGGCCACCGCCCCGTTCGGGCGCTGCAGAGATTGACGGCGGTCACGCTCGATCCGTCATCGGCCGCCGCGCTGCACGTGAATGCCGGCGCGCCCGCGCTACTCATCGAACGCGTCTCGCGCCTGGAAGACCAGCGTGTCGTCGAATACACCCGCTCCCACTATCGTGGCGATGCATATGATTTTGTTGCGGAATTAAGAATTGGAGATGACCTATGAGTGAAACCCAGTCGCTAATGTTGCAGGAAGCCGACCAATCGCCGGAGGTCGTCGCAACCCTGCTTCAGAAAGAAAAGTCCGGCTTCGACGAAATTGCGAAGCTGTTTGCATCAGGCGTTCCGACCGTGGTGACGACGGCAGCGCGCGGGTCGTCGGACCATGCCGCGACCTTCTTCAAATACCTGTTCGAGATCACCTGTGGCGTGCCGGTCGCATCGGTTGGCCCATCGATCGCGTCAGTCTATGGTGCGTCTCTGCATCTGAAGGGGGGCATCCACTTCACGGTGTCGCAATCCGGCGCAAGCCCCGACATCATTGCCTTGCAGGATGCGGCAAAGCATGGCGGCGCAACGACGATCGCCGTCGTCAACGTCACCGACAGCCCGCTCGCCAAGCAGGCCGACATCGTTCTCGGCCTCAATGCTGGCCCGGAGAAGAGCGTGGCAGCGACCAAGTCCTTCATCGCCTCGGTTGCCGCGCTTTCCGGTGTCACGGCAGCCATCAGCGGCAAGCGCGATCTGCATGCCGCCTTGGAAAAGCTGCCGGAAGCCCTCCAGGCGACCAGTGGGATCGATACGAAGGCGGCAGAGGACGTTCTTTTCGACGCCAGCTCTCTTTATACGGCCGGTCGCGGCCCCGCTTTCGCCATTGCGCTCGAGGCAGCATTGAAAGCCAAGGAGACGGCCAGCTTGCACGCGGAAGCCTTCTCGCTTGCCGAACTGATGCATGGGCCGATGCGTCTTGTTCAGCCGGGCTTCCCAATCGTCGCCTTCACGCCTGATGATCCGGCATTCAGCAACAACGTCCAAGCGCTTGAGCGGCTGCGGAAGCTCGGCGCAACCACCGTGCCGTTCTCGGGCCAGCCGGTCTCCGGCATCAATTTGCAGGTGCCGACGACGGGCAGCGGTCTGCTCGACCCGCTCGTTTCGCTGCTCGTCTACTATCGCCTGATCGAGTCAGTCACACGGCGCAAGGGCTTCGACCCGGACAAGCCGGCCAATCTCCTCAAGGTCACGGAGACGATGTGATGGTTCGCAAGATCTTCTCCGGCGCCCGGATCTTCGACGGCCAACGCTTCCACGACGATAAGGCGCTCATTGTGTCGGACGGGCGCGTCGAGGCCATTGCGACGGCAAGCGAACTGCCGGAGGGCGAGCACACGCGGTTCGAAGGTGGGGTTCTTTCGGCAGGCTTCATCGATGCGCAGGTAAATGGGGGTGGCGGGCGAATGCTCAACGACGAGCCCTCTGCAGCCTCCATGTACATGATTGCCGAGGGTCATCGGCCCTATGGCACGACTGCGCTGCTGCCGACGCTAATCACCGATACGGCGGACGCGACGGCGGCGGCGATCGAGGCGGCCAAGGAAGCCGTCAAGACGAATCGCGGCGTGTCGGGTCTCCATCTTGAAGGCCCACATCTGGCGCCGGCACGCAAGGGGGCACATCTTGCCGAACTCATGCGCCCCGTTGAAGACAAGGACGTGACAGCCTTCATTGCGGCCAAGGAAGCGATCGGTACCCTGCTGGTAACGATGGCGGCCGAGCAAGTAACCTCAAAACAGGTACGCGAACTCAGCGAAGCCGGCGTCACCGTCAGCATTGGCCATTCCGATTGTTCCAGCGAGGTGGCGGAGGCTCGCTTCGACGCCGGCGCGCGGGGTGTCACCCATCTTTTCAACGCCATGAGCCAACTCGGCCACCGGGCGCCCGGCCTCGTCGGTGCCGCCATCGATCATCCTTCGGTCTGGTGCGGCATCATTGCCGATGGCCATCATGTTGATCCGAAGGCGCTTCGAACCGCTCTTCGCGCCAAACGGGGTGAAGGCAGGCTATTTTTCGTCACCGACGCGATGTCGCTGGTTGGATCGGAGCAAGACTCCTTCACGCTGAATGGCCGCACCGTCCGACGCGAGAGAGGTGGCTTCTGCTCGAAGCTGGTTCTGTCCGACGGCACGCTTGCCGGCTCCGACGTGGATATGGTGTCGACCATCCGCTATGGCGTTACCTATCTGGAACTGCCGCTCGCAGAGGCCCTTCGCATGGCGACGCTCTACCCGGCGCGCTTCCTGCGCCTTGAAGACCACGGCCACCTTTCGCCGGGTGCCCGAGCCGATCTGGTGCATCTGACCGATGCTCTCCAGGTCACTCGGACCTTCATCAGCGGCGAAGCGGCCTAGAAATCGAGGACGTGATGACAGCGATCACCGATGCTTACTTCTCCAATCTGATTGGCCGACTCGAGACTTTGAAGACGGAGCTCGCTGAGCCCATGGCTTTGGCGGCCAATGCGATCCTAGAAGCCGCCCGCAATGACAAGCGGGTCTATGTGTTCGGCACCGGACACTCGCACATGCTGGCCGAAGAGGTGCACTATCGGGCAGGTGGCCTCGCTTTCACCGTTCCGGTTCTCGTTGGCTCCGCGATGCTGCACGAGGGCGCGGTGATCAGCTCCGTCTATGAGCGGACAGAAGGATTGGTGCGGCCGGTGCTGGAACGCTACGGCATGCAGCCGGGCGATGTCATCATCATCGCGTCGAACTCCGGCGTGAATGCAGCGCCGATCGAAGCCGCCGATTATGGCCACGAGATCGGCGCCAAGGTGATCGCGATCACGTCGGTCTCCTATTCGAGTGCGGTCGCGAACGGGCGACGACGCCTTGCCGACATCGCCGATATCGTGTTGGACAACGGTCTTCCTCCCGGCGATGCAGTGATTGCGCTCCCAGGCACGGAGCTAAAAGTCGGCCCGGTTTCGACCGCTATCGGCGCGACGGTCCTCAACGCCATCTTCGCTGACGTCGCTTTGGAGCTGTCGAAAGGCGGCGACGCACCGATTTATCTCAGTGCCAATATGCCTGGCGCTGCCGCGGTCAATCAGCGACTGGTGACGAAATATCGACCGCGCAATCCCCATCTCTAAGAGCCCCGATTGTCAACGCCACGCTGACAGTCGGTCGTCAAAGTTCAATCTACCGGGCCGTGAGGGCGAGGCGCATATTTCTTTCAAGAACAGCGGCGGAGGCCAAGCCCCGCCAGACTTTGAAAGGAACCGTCGCATGACTCAGATCATCTTGAATTCAGCGGTTGCCATCCTCATTGCGGCCGCCTTCGTAACCACAGCCACCGCCGCTCTTCGCGGCGAAGGCCGTGCAATGCAGAAGGTGCCGGTCAGGGCTAAAACAAAGCGCCACCCAAAGGGCTGAAAGACAGCCAAATAATTCCTCAAATCGGCCCCAATATCGACACCGGGTTGAACGACCAATGCGTCGTGGGGAATTTGGAGTGCAGGGCAATGACGAGAATTATCGGTGCGGCCGCAATGTTGACAATCGCCATGGCGGCCTATGCGGCATACTTGAATCCATACGATACGCGCAGCCAGCAAGGCCGCTATTCGCAGCAGATCGAGAGCCACGATAACGGCCTTACGGCGTCCATCCGCTAAACGAACAACTGACCACCATTGGCGCTTAGCGTCGATCCGGTGATGAAACCTGCGTCGTCGGAAACCAGGAAGACGACACAGCGCGCCACCTCTTCCGGTTCGCCGAGACGGCCAACCGGAATCTGCGGAATGATCCGCTCGTTCAGCACTTTCTCCGGCACTGCAAGAACCATTTCCGTACCGATATAGCCTGGGCAGATCGCGTTCACGGTGATGTTTTTGGCAGCACCTTCCTGCGCAAGCGCCTTGGTGAACCCGAGGTCTCCGGCCTTCGCAGCCGAATAGTTCACCTGTCCCATCTGACCCTTTTGGCCGTTGATCGAGGAAATGTTGACGATCCGCCCGTAGCTTCGGTCGCGCATGCCGCCCCAGACCTGGTGTGTCATGTTGAAGAGACCGGTGAGGTTGGTGTTGACGACCTCGTGCCACTGCTGCGGTGTCATCTTGTGGAACATTGCGTCCCGCGTGATGCCGGCGTTATTAACAAGGACATCGATCACACCCAGTTCGGCCTCGACCTTCGCGATGCCTTCGCCGCATGACGTGTAGTCGGAAACATCCCATTTGAAGACCGGAATGCCTGTAGCGCCGTGAAAGGCGTTCGCCTTTTCGTCGTTGCCAGCGTAGTTGGCGGCAACCGTATAGCCGGCATTCTTCAGCGCGAGAGAAATCGCGGCGCCAATGCCGCGGGTACCACCAGTGACAACAGCCACCCTGCTCATGTTCCGCTCCCTTGTTTGAAGGCCCCGCTATACTGCGGGGCTCAGGTTCTAATTGGGCTGCCTGCTATTCAAAGAGCTTCGAAGCACATTGCGACGCCCATGCCGCCACCGATGCAGAGCGTCGCCAATCCCTTCTTCGCGCCACGGCGCTTCATCTCAAAAAGGAGCGTATTGAGCACCCGCGCGCCGGAAGCGCCGATTGGATGGCCGATCGCGATCGCGCCACCGTTGACGTTGACAATCGAAGGATCCCAGCCGAGGTCCTTGTTGACGGCACAGGCCTGCGCGGCGAAGGCTTCGTTCGCTTCGACGAGATCGAGATCGCCGACGGACCAGCCCGCCTTCTCCAGCGCCTTGCGCGACGCCGGGATCGGGCCGGTTCCCATGACCTGCGGATCAACGCCTGCTGTCGCCCAGGAGACAATGCGCACGAGCGGCTGGATGCCCCGACGAGAGGCTTCGGCCTCGGTCATCAGCACGGCTGCGGCGGCGCCATCGTTCAGGCCGGAGGCATTTGCTGCAGTCACCGTGCCCTCTTTGTCGAAAGCCGGACGCAGTTTGGCCATCGAGTCTAACGTCGCGCCGTAACGGATGTACTCGTCGGCATCAACGGTCACGTCGCCCTTTCGTGTCTGGATGACGAAGGGGATGATTTCATCGCTGAATCGGCCGGCCTTTTGCGCGGCTTCCGCCTTATTCTGCGACGCGACGGCAAATCGGTCCTGCTCTTCGCGGGAGAGCTGCCACTGGCGCGCAATGTTCTCGGCGGTGATGCCCATGTGATAGCCATAGAAGGCATCCGTCAGGCCGTCCTTGATCATGGTGTCGACCATCTTCATGTCGCCCATTTTCACGCCGCCTCGCAAATGCGCCGCGTGCGGCGCCATCGACATCGACTCTTGGCCGCCCGCGACGATGATTTTTGCATCACCGAGCGCGATCTGCTGCATGCCGAGCGCGACGGCGCGAAGACCCGAGCCACAGAGCTGGTTGACGCCCCATGCGGTCGCTTCCTTGGGAACGCCGGCCTTCATGGCCGCCTGGCGGGCGGGGTTCTGGCCTTCGCCAGCCGCAAGAACCTGGCCGAGAATGACTTCATCGACTTCGCCGGCCTCGACACCTGCACGCTCCAGCGCGCCCTTGACCGCAGCCGCACCCAGTTCATGGGCCGGAACGGTGGCGAAGGCGCCATTGAATGAGCCAACGGCAGTGCGACCTGCACTAGCGATGACGATGGATGAACTCGACATGACGATCTCCTCGTTAACTCCACCAGATATAGCGAAACTGACAAAGCTTCATTGTCAAGTCAAACGACAAGACTCTACCATTCAATTTTAGGGATTGCTTACGCTGAGGCAAATTATCTCTGCCTTAAAAGGGGTTGCCGCATCGCACAAAGAGATTGTCACTGGGCTTCGTTTGCGTCTACATTCCTCAGTGGAGGAATTTCCATAACAATCAGACGGGCTTCGGGAGACTGATATGGCGAAGAATGACGGGCAGATCGTAATCAAGAAATACGCCAATCGCCGCCTCTATAACACAGGCACCAGCACTTACGTGACGTTGGAAGACCTGGCAGAGATGGTGAAGAAGGGTGAGGATTTTACAGTCCAGGATGCAAAGAGCGGCGACGACATTACCCACTCGGTACTGACGCAAATCATTTTCGAACAGGAATCCAAGACGGGCAACACGCTCCTGCCGATCTCGTTCCTCCGCCAACTGATTACCTACTACGGCGACCAGATGCAGATGGTCGTCCCGAGCTTCTTGGAACATTCCATGCGCGCCTTTACCGAACAGCAGGCGCAGATGCGCGAGCAGGTCACGCGCGCTTTCGGCGAAACGCCCATCGGCAAGAACCTGCAACTACCGATGCAAATGGTCGAAGACCAGGTCCGTCGCAACACCGAGATGTTCCAGCAAGCGATGCAGATGTTCTCGCCGTTCATGACACCGCCGGCTAAGGAGAGCCGCAAGGCGGAGGCAAAAGACATCGACGAGCTGAAGGAACAGCTGCGCGCGCTTCAGAACAAACTCGACAATCTATGAGCTTCAGAGCCCGATCGAAACATCGCGCCCGGCGGTGCGAATAGACACGGCAAAGCCGCCAATCACATCGATCAACGCAATCGTCATCAGGATGAAGAAAACCTGGGTGGCAGCATCTTGGACGAGGAGAAACTCGACCAGGAAGGCTATGAAGACGAGCATTGACAGCATGTGATTGGCCAGGCTGCCGCCGCCATTGCGCGTCGCCTTCAGTATTTCGAAAAATAGCACCGCAAGTGCGATGACGATGAAAAGATCGCCAAGCGACATGCTCCACATGGCCCCCGAAATCATCGACAAAACGATGACGTCGTTTTGCAGCGAGGGAAGCCCGCCGCCGCCCATCAAGCCCAGCATCGACATATTGTAAAGAATGAATGGAATAATCATCAGCGGCACAGCATTGAACATCTGGCATATCTCCCCTCAGCGAGAGAATAGTGCCGTAAACAGCCGCATGACTTCAAGGCATCAAAAGAATGTATTTGTCGCGGGAAAAAGCAAAAGGCCGGCACAGGGCCGACCTCGCAAATCCTACTCAGGCAGAACGCAAATGTATTATGCGCTTTCCTTCGGCGTCAGAACCTGACGGCCACGATACATACCGGTCTTCAGATCGATATGGTGGGGGCGGCGCAGTTCGCCGGAGTTCTTGTCTTCAACGTAGGTCGGAGCCTTCAGTGCGTCTGCAGAGCGGCGCATACCGCGCTTGGACGGGCTCGTTTTTCTCTTCGGTACAGCCATTTTAATTACTCCACTTCACGGGCAAACACATCCAACGGCCAGACTGGCGGCCGAAACGACGGATCGCGATTTCGGAAATTTTGCGCGCTTATACATGCCTTGGGGGAGCTTGACCAGTCCCCAAGCTTATTTTTTGAGATTCGTGCGATTCAGAGGTCAGATCTCGTCTTCCTCGACGATCCAGGCCTCGGCCCGCGCCGCCTCTTCCCACTTCTTCCAGGCCGGATGCGTCTTGACGGCGGCGATATAGCTCAGAGTATCGCTGGCAGAAACCAGGTCGTAGACGTCGAAGCGGTTGACAACCGGTGCGAACATCGCATCGGCGCCGGAAAAATCGCCAAAAAGGAACGGTCCGCCGGAGTGAGCGCGCAGGTCACGCCAGATCGTCTCGATGCGGGCGACGTCGGCCATGACGCCGTCAGCGAGCGCGATCTTGCCCTTCGGCCGCCGGATATTCATCGGGCAAGCGTTGCGCAAGGCCCTGAAACCCGAAAGCATCTCCATGGAAACAGCGCGCGCCACCGCTCTCTTGTCGCGCTCCTTTGGCCAGATCCCGGCTTCCGGGAAAAGCTCGGCAACATACTCGATGATCGCCAGCGACTGCCAGACACGAACGTCGCCGTGCTGGAGCACCGGCACCTGACCCGTTGGCGAAAACTCCTTGAAGTGCACATTGCCGGCCGCGAAATCGAAAGGGACAAGCACTTCCTCGAAGGGAACGCCCGCGGCCGTCATGGCGATCCATGGCCGAAACGACCACGACGAATAGTTCTTGTTGCCGATATAGAGCCTCAGCTTGTCCAATAGGGTCTTCCTTTTACGTTGCGGGCGCGAGCACAAGCCGCTCCTCGAAATGGTTCATATCGTCGAAAGTGCAGAAGGCCGGCGGCTTCAATCTTATCACCGGAGCGTTTTCGCGCAGCGCGGCGAGCGTGCTGTCGATCATCGCCTGCCATGCCGGGAGTACTGCTTCCGGCAGCCGAATGATTGGATAGCAGAATGTGATGTGGAACGCATAGGCATCATGGTCCGGGTGCCGGTAGCCGAAGACATGCGCAAGAGCGTCACGCCATTCCTTCATGATTTGCCGATCTGCGACCGTAGCACCATTTACGGTAAGCCCCACCGGCGTCACTTCGGTAACCTCAACATCGAAGGGTCCGAGCGGTTCGAAGGATTGCAATCGATCCAGATAGTTCTCGCTCATGCGCTCGATCGCAGTATCAAGCGCTACATCCTGCGGCCAGTAGGGCAACCTGCGGCGATACTCGATGATGCCCTGAAAGAGCGTCATGTGCAGACTGGAGATCGGAGTGAAGGCGAACCAAGATGCTTCCGGCATCTCTAGAAAGCGCCGGCGCGCTTCAATGATCATCTGCTGCGCCGGCGATCCCTCGATCAGATGGCAGACGACCGTATTGCCCGGCTCGCGCAGAAACGTGCCGGTTGCGTCGTATCGCGTCCCGAAATGACTTGGCGGAGTAGGGTTACGGGTGGCGGAATAAGTCAGAAGTGCGGGCGAAAAGGCAGAGATCATCGCTGGTAGTCCAGTCGTTGGTGGCGGGATTTCCGTCCATACTTTTGAAGCACGAATGCCAGATGACACTCATGAACACCAACGACTTATTGCGATATCAATCATAAATGCATCTGATGTAATCGCCCGACCCTCGCGCGCGCCGCTCGATGAGGCTGGCGAGCCGTCGCAATCCTCGCCCGGGCTTGCCAGCATGGCGATCAAAGGGGTTGGGAAGCGACACGGCGAGAAGCGCAGCCTGCCGGCTGGTCAACTTCGATGCCGGCACTTTGAAATGGTGGCGCGCCGCAGCCTCGATGCCATAGATCCCGGGGCCCCATTCGGCAATGTTGAGGTAGATTTCGATCAGCCGTCGCTTTGACCAGATAAAGTCTGCCGTCACAGCCAATGGCAGCTCCAGCGCCTTGCGAACGAAGGAACGGCTATTCCACAGAAACAGGTTCTTTACCGTCTGCATCGGGATCGTGCTGCCGCCACGGGTGGAGTGACCGCCTAGTGTATCCTCCAAGAGCATGCGCATCTCACCCCAATCGACGCCACCATGGAAACAGTACTGTCCGTCTTCGGACATCATTACCGACTGAACAAGAACCGGTGAGATATTGTCGATTGAGACCCATTGCCGGTCGTAACCGCGCAGCAGCACCAGATCGCGAAGCATGAGCGTGGAAACCGGGTGGATGAAGGGCAGCAGGTAAAGGACGATCAAGACGTACGGAAGGATGACGAGCGCCGCCAGCGCGAGAACGATGCGCATGATCACAGGGCGACCTTTAAGCCAAAAAAACACGTGCCTGTGAAACGGCACGGTCATGCGATCCTCTCTCTCCGGCGTGATGTCCAATTCCCCGACCCAGTCTCTTGCCCTTCCTCCTCCATACCGTTTGCGAACTGGCATTGCCAGAGACAAAGGAAATCTTCGCCGCACCATCGACAATTCCGTTGCAAGCAGAAGGCGGCTCATGCCAAACAGCGCGCCATGGACGCAAGCTCTGAAACATTCGAAGCCAAACTGGCCGCCACCGCGCGCGAGATCGAGGCTGTGCTCGACATCCTGCTGTCGCCGGCAGCGCTGAACGACGAAATCGCCCGGCCGGAGGGCCTGTGTTCGGCGATGCACTATGCCGTCCTGAACGGCGGCAAGCGACTGCGGCCTTTCCTTGTCGTTGAAACGGCATCGTTGCTCGGCGGCGACAGGAGCGTGGCGCTGAGGGTGGGAGCGGCACTCGAATGCGTGCACTGTTATTCGCTCGTTCACGATGATCTGCCGGCGATGGACGATGACGACCTGCGCCGAGGCAAGCCGACGGTGCACATCGCTTACGACGAAGCGACTGCCATTCTCGCGGGCGACAGCCTGCTGACCTATGCCTTTGACATCATCGCAGCGCCTGAAACGACCTTGCCGGACACAGCCAAAGTGGCGTTGACGCTGGCCCTGGCGCGCGCCGCCGGCATTGGAGGCATGGCAGGCGGGCAGGCTCTCGACCTTGCTGCCGAAAAACAGGTCCCGGACGAACAGGGCATCGTTACGCTGCAAGCCATGAAGACAGGCGCACTCATCCGCTTCGCCTGCGAGGCAGGCGCCATCATCGCCGGTGCGTCGGCAGAGGATCGCGCGCGATTGCGCCAGTTCGGCGAGAGGATCGGCCTCGCCTTCCAGCTCGCCGACGACATTCTTGATCTCACTTCTGATGCCGCCACAATGGGCAAGGCGACAGGCAAGGATGCCGGTCGCGGAAAAGGCACGCTGGTGGCACTGCATGGTATCGCATGGGCCGAAACCAAGCTTGCTGAGCATGTGTGCGAAGCCGAAGCATTGCTGTCTGCTTACGCCGAGCGCAGCATCATTCTCGCCGAAGCTGCTCGCTTCATTGCCGGACGCAAGAGCTGAAAAAGCGTCACCGGGACAATATTTCCGCCAACACACGAGACACAGTCTCTTGTCGATCGCCCGGAACCGCGCCTAAGAAACGAGGCCAAGATCCAACCGACCGAATAAGAGACGTAAGATGCATGAGATCCTGACCTACCTACCGCAGATCCTGCCTGCCTACGTCGCTTATTTGATCGCCGTCATCAGCCCCGGCCCGGCAATCATGGCAATCGTGTCGACGTCGATGACGCATGGCCGCAAGGCAGGCATGACCATCTCGCTCGGCATCTTTGCGGGCTCGTTCACCTGGGCCTGTGCCGCCGCTCTCGGCCTGGCAACCATCCTCCAGACCTACGCCATCACGCTCGAGATCCTGAAGATTTTCGGCGGGATCTATCTGCTGTATCTCGCCTACAAGGCCTTCAAGGCCGTCCGCGCCAACGATGACCTGCCGCAGGCTGTCGTGCAAAAGAGCCTTACGGCGCGCGCCCTGCTGCTGCGCGGCTACGGCATTCACGTTACCAATCCGAAGGCCATCTTTGCGTGGCTGGCGATCATAGCGCTCGGAATGCCGCAGGGCGCCCCGGCATCCGTCGCCGGCCTCATCATCGGCGTCTGCATGGCAACAGGCTTTACCATCTTCATGGGCTACGCAGTATTGTTCTCGACACCGCACGCACTGAAGATTTACCGCAACCTGCGCCGCTGGATCGAAGGGGCTATGGCCGCCTTCTACTGTGTTGCGGGGCTGAAGCTGCTGGCCAGCCGAATCTGAGTGCTTTCGACCGCGCCTTATTCGGCGGCCGTCTTCTGCCCAAATCGCTTTTCGATGTAGTCGGCGACAAGCGCCTCGAAGTCGGAAGCGATGTTCGGTCCGCGCAGCGTCAATGCCTTGCTGCCATCGATGAACACAGGCGCAGCCGGCGTCTCACCGGTGCCAGGCAATGAAATGCCGATGTCAGCGTGCTTGCTTTCACCCGGCCCGTTGACGATGCAGCCCATGACCGCAACGTTTAGCGCTTCGACGCCCGGATATTTCTCGCGCCAGACCGGCATGTTCTTGCGGATGTCGTTCTGGATGTTCTGCGCCAATTCCTGGAAAACGGTCGAGGTCGTGCGCCCGCAGCCGGGACAAGCGGCAACGACAGGGATAAACTGGCGGAAGCCCATCACCTGCAGCAGCTCTTGGGCGACCTGTACTTCGCGCGTCCTGTCGCCATTCGGCTCCGGCGTCAGCGACACGCGGATGGTATCGCCGATGCCCTGTTGCAGCACATAACCCATGGCAGCGGATGAGGCGACAATCCCCTTGCTGCCCATGCCGGCCTCTGTAAGACCGAGATGCAACGCATGATCAGAGCGTTCGGAGAGCATCGAATAGACGGCGATCAGATCCTGTACCTGGCTAACCTTGGCCGACAGGATGATGCGGTTGCGCGGCAGACCTATCTCTTCGGCAAGATTGGCCGAAATCAACGCGGACTGCACGATCGCTTCGCGGGTCACTTGGCGCGCCGAAAGCGGTGAGCCAGCTTCCGCGTTCTGATCCATCAGCGTCGTGAGTAGCTCCTGATCGAGCGAACCCCAGTTGACGCCGATGCGCACCGGCTTGTCGTAGCGGATCGCCATCTCAATGATGTCGCCGAACTGCTTGTCCTTCTTGTCCTTGAAGCCGACGTTGCCCGGGTTGATACGGTATTTCGCCAACGCCTCGGCACAGGCCGGATGATCGGCAAGAAGCTTGTGGCCAATGTAGTGAAAATCGCCGACGAGCGGCACGTCGATGCCAAGCCGCAACAGCCGCTCGCGAATCTTGGGAACCGCGGCCGCACTGTCGTCGCGATCCACGGTGATCCGGACAAGCTCCGAACCCGCCTTGAAGAGAGCCGCCACCTGCGCGACGGTCGCGTCGACATCGGCCGTATCGGTATTCGTCATCGACTGGACGACAACGGGCGCGCCGCCGCCCACGATGACGCCGCCAACATCGACGGCGACGGATGCGCGGCGCGGTTTCGGATCAAAATCTGCAGCAGAAGACATATAGAGTTCTTGAACCCCTGAAATTCGTGTCTTTCAGGTGGATCATGCCCGCTTTGTTGTCAACCGCCCCACGCATCACTTTTGCTTGGAGCCTGCTTTAGTGCCCGCCGCCCGATATGCCGTCAGCATAGCGCGCCAGATTGGAAAACAGCAATACGACCACCAAGAGCACGGGCAGTGCCATGAACACGACGCTGAAGCCGATATGCTCGGCCACGAAGCCGATTGCAGACGGCGCGACCAGCATGCCGGAATAGCCCATGGTGGTGACGACAGAGAGCCCGATCCCGGCTTTCAGACCTGGAATGTTGCCGGCGGCGGAAAAGGCGATCGGCACCATATTGGAAATGCCGATGCCACACAGGGCAAAGCCGACGATCGCCATTTCGGCATCGGGCGCAAAGGCTGCAAGCAACATGCCCGCGATGGCGAAAAGCGTGCAGATGCGCAACGTCTTGACTCCACCCAGCCGATCACGAACGAGATCCCCCGCAAATCGCATGACGGCCATCGTCAGCGAAAACGCCGCAAAGCCAAAGCCGGAAAGGGCAATCGAGGCACCCAGCTCCTGCCGAAGATACAGAGCGCCCCAATCGAGCACTGCGCCTTCCGGAACCATTGAAAACAACGCCATGAGACCGAGTAGCCAAGGAAGCGGTACAAGCGGCAGCCGTGCCTTCTCCTTCTTCTCGTCAGGATGCGGCGGATCGGCAAGGATCATCGGCCAGGCGACACCCAGGAAGATTGCCGCAAGCAATGTTGCCAGCTCGGCATGCCCGAGCACGCCGAGCTTGGCGATCACCAGGCCACCGAGGCCCGAACCGATCAAGCCGCCCAGGCTCCAGAAGGCATGGCAGGACGACATGATCGCGCGCCGCATCGATTTCTCGACGGCGACGGCATTGGCATTCATAGCAACGTCCATTGCGCCGATGAAGCCACCGAACAGAAAGAGCGAAACCGCTCCAGTCGCAATATTGGGCGCCAGAGTGAGCGCCAGAAGGATTGGCAGCAGGCAAAAGGCGGCCACTTGCACGACGAGCCGCGAGCCATGGCGTGCGATTTGCGCGCCGGCAATCGGCATCATTGTCAGTGAGCCCAGACCGAAGACCAGGATCATGAGTCCAAGCTGGAACTTGCTCAGCTGCAGGCGTTCAGCAAACTCCGGGATCTTTGGCGCCCAGCAGCCGACCAGGAAACCGTTCATCAGGAAGAGCAGCGAAACGGCCGCTCTATTCTTCGTTACAAAACCGGTTTTGACGGCCGACGCCATTTTCGTCTGAGTATCCATCTCTTCTTCCGATATCCCCCGAGCACCCGGCTTAAGGCCGATTGCCCCTTTGAATGAATTACGCCGCCTCGCCAGCGACAATCGTTCTGCACCCACGGTCGCGATATTGCGCAAGCACGTCAGGCTCGACATCGCGCTCGACAACCAGGCATTCGCAATGCGCCACCGGCAGCACCGCATGAGGCGCCGCCGTCCCGAATTTCTCTGACGTGACGGCAACCATAACCTTCCGGCTCCTTGACGTCGCAAAGCGCTTGAATTCGGCATCCTCGAAGCCGAATGTGGTCACTCCGGTAGCCAGGTCGATGCCGCAAGCTCCAAGAATACAGAGATCCGGCGACAGGGTTTCCATATCGCGCATCGCCTTGGCGCCCAGCGCGCCGCCAACCTGTCGATCGATCATCCCGCCAATGAGAATGACACTGATCGCAGGCTTCTCGATCAGCGCCGCGGCGATTGCGGGTGCATTTGTCGCCGCAGTCAGCGTCATGTCCGGCGGCAATGCGGCCGCAATGGCAAGGTTGGTGCTTCCCGCATCGAAGAAAACCATTGAACCGGGCGCAATCTGCGACACTGCAGCCAGCGCCAGCGCGCGTTTCCGATCGCTTGCGACACCCATGCGATGCTTCATGCTGCCGCCAGCCGAAGAAACCGGCAACGCGCCCCCGTATACACGTTCGCAAAGGCCCGCAGCCGCCATCTCGCGAAGGTCGCGGCGTACCGTATCCTCGGACACGCCGAACTCTACCGCCAGTGTGGCAGCCAGAACGCGCCCATGGGTTTGCAGCTTGCGGGAAATGGCGCTTTGCCGCTCTTGCATCAGAAGTTCGTTCATGTTCGTGCCGGTTCTGTCGATCTCGCCGTCAATCGTGCAAAAATACGCATAAACAAGTATGATCGCGCACGCAAGACTCGTCCCGGACACATTTCCTCGCAGCCTGAAACAAGCCGCGCCAAACTCGCCATAAATGAGAAAAATATTCGCACGTGCCCATTTTCTTTGCAGTTTTCTACGCTTCCTCTCACATGCTTTTCTGCGATTTTCGCAGCATCGAACACACCGGGTGAATTGGATAATAAAATGAACCTTCTGAAGACCATCGCTGCCGCAGCCCTCATTCAGGCCGCCGCGCTTCTTCCTGCCGTTGCTGGCGAAAACCTCGCCGCCATCAAATCATCAGGCGTCTTCAAGATCGGCACCGAGGGAACCTACGCTCCGTTCACCTATCATGACGACAGCAGCAAGCTCGTCGGCTTCGACGTGGAGATCGGCGAAGCGGTTGCTGCCAAGCTTGGCGTCAAGGCAAAATTCGTCGAAGGCAAATGGGACGGGTTGATCGCCGGTCTCGATGCGAAGCGCTACGACACCGTCATCAACCAAGTCGGTATTACCGAGGCGCGCAAGCAGAAATACGACTTCTCCGAGCCGTATATTGCGTCAAAGGCTGTCCTCATCGTCCGCGATGGCGACGACAGCATTAAGGGCTTTGCAGACCTCAAGGGCAAGAAGTCGGCTCAGTCGCTGACCAGCAACTTCGGCAAGCTCGCCGAGCAGTCCGGCGCCGAACTCGTCGGCACCGATGGCTTCGACCAATCGATCCAACTCGTGCTGACCAAGCGCGCAGATGCGACGATCAACGACAGCCTTTCCTTCCTCGACTTCAAAAAGCACAAGCCGGAAGCTCCGGTGAAGATCGTCGCCCAGCAGGAAAATGCCGACTATTCCGGCATCATCATCCGCAAGGGCGAGCCGGAACTGCTGGAAGCAATCAACAAGGCGCTCGCCGACATCAAGGCTGACGGCACCTACAAAAAGATCTCCGACAAATACTTCGGCCAGGACGTTTCGAAGTAGTCATACTGCCGGCGGCTTGCTGCCGCCGCCACATCCTTTATATGTGCCTGAAAAGCGTTCAGCGAAATCTCGCTGGACGCGTCTTTCTTTGGGGATTGCACCTTGCCGAACTGGCTTCAATTGATGGCGGATTCGCTCGGACCGCTCCTCTGGGCCGGCCTGATCTTCACGATCCCGCTGACACTCCTTTCCTTTGCGTTCGGCCTGATCCTCGGGCTGATCACCGCGATCGGGCGGCTCTTCGGACCGGCGCCGGTTGCCACGATCGCCCGTTTCTATGTCTGGGCTATCAGAGGCACGCCGCTTCTGGTGCAGCTTTTCGTGATCTTCTATGGACTGCCAAGCATCGGCATCCTGCTCGATGCCTTTCCCGCAGCACTGATCGGCTTCACCCTCAACATCGGCGCCTACAGCTCCGAGATCATCCGCGCCGTCATCTCCTCCGTGCCGAAGGGGCAGTGGGAAGCAGCCTACTCGATCGGCATGAGCTGGCGTCAGGCAATGAGCCGCACGATCCTGCCGCAGGCTGGGCGCGTTGCGGTGCCGCCGCTTTCCAACACGTTCATTTCGCTGGTGAAGGACACCTCGCTTGCAGCCGCCATTACGGTCCCGGAGCTGTTCCAGGCTGCGCAGCGAATCGTCGCGACCACTTACGAGCCGCTGATCCTCTACATCGAGGCTGCATTGATATACCTTGCTTTGAGCTCCGTCCTATCAGCGCTGCAGGTCCGCCTCGAGCGTCGCTTTGCGCGCTACGGCGGTATGCTGGAGGCAAACGCATGATCGAGCTTTCCCATATCGAAAAGCGCTTCGGCGACGCCGTCATCTTGAAAGATATCAGCATCCGCATTCCGGAAGGTAGTGTTACGGCCCTCGTCGGCCCGTCAGGTGGCGGCAAGAGCACGCTGCTGCGCTGCATCAACCTGCTCGAGATCCCGACAGCAGGGATGATCCGCCTCGGCGCGGAGAAGCTGAGCTTTACGCCGGGCCAGAAGACCGGCTGGCAGGCGATCCAGAAGATCCGCCGGCAGACCGGCATGGTATTCCAGAACTTCCAGCTCTTTCCGCATCAGACAGCCATCGAGAATGTGATGGAAGGGCTCGTCACCGTTCTGAGGTGGCCGAAGGAGAAGGCACGGGAGCGGGCAATGGAATTGCTGACGAAGGTCGGAATGGCGCACAAGGCCGATGCCTGGCCCTCGACGCTCTCGGGTGGTCAGCAACAGCGTGTTGCAATCGCCCGCGCGCTTGCCCCGTCTCCGCGCGTTCTTCTCTGCGATGAACCGACATCGGCGCTCGACCCCGAGCTCTCCGCCGAAGTCGTTGACGTTCTCGGTCGTCTCGCCAGCGAAGGCACAACCATGGTGATGGCGACGCATGACCTGCGCCTCGCCTCCAAGATCGCCAACGACGTGGTCTTCCTCGAGGCCGGCAGCGTTGTCGAGACGGGAAGCGCAAGGAACATCTTCACGGCGCCGGAGCGCGAGCGCACCAAGCGCTTCATCTCGACGATCAACGCCGCCCATACCTACGACATATAGGCATGCGCGGCGACAGGATGCTTTAGACCGCGCGCGCCGCCTTCAGCGCCTTGCCCCACCAGATAAGCTGGTCGATTTGGTTCTTGGCGGCCTCGACGAGATGCGCGTAGTCGTTCAGGCTCTTTCCCTCCTTGGCGACCGAGAGATATTCCGGGAAAGATATGTGAACGCCCGTCTTCACGGAAACGGCGCTCATTTCCACGAAAATCAGCCGCAGCTGCTCGACTGCGCGGGCGCCCCCGACACCGCCGTAGCCGACAAAAGCGACTGGCTTATGCACGAACTCCCCGAGATCGATCGCATTCTTGAGAACTGCGGTCGGGCCATGGTTGTACTCGGCGGCTGTGAAGATATAGCCGTCGAACTCGCGCAGCTTCTTCTTCCAGCGCTCCGCCGTTTCGTTTTCGGCCGAGCTCGCGCTCGCCTGCCCGAGGAAAGACATCGGGTAGTCCAGCAAGTCGAGAACTTCAACCTCGAGTTCGGGGCGGCTTACGGCAATTTCGGCAATCCATTTGGCGGGGTGCTCCGCAAAGCGGCCGATCCGTGTGCTTCCGACGACAACGGCAATCTTGAGCTTACTCATATCAACCCTTTCATGAAAAATAGAAGGGCGGCCCGAAGGCCGCCCTTCGGTCATTCCGATGTTGGTCAGCCGGCGTAGCTGACCAACAGATCCTTTGCATCGATCTGATCGCCGGCCTTGACGAGCACTTCCGCGATCGTGCCGTCCTTCTCGGCATGAATTGCCGTTTCCATCTTCATGGCCTCGATCGAAACCAGCACGTCGCCGGCATTGATCGCCTGGCCCGGCGAGACGAAGACGCGCGAGATGACGCCCGGCATCGGCGCGCCGACATGCGCGGCATTGCCCGGCTCGGCCTTGCGGCGGGCAGCGGCGCCGGTGGCGCCATGCGCACGATCCGGAACCTTGATGCGGCGGGGCTGGCCGTTGAGTTCGAAGAAGACCGTGACCATGCCCTGGCTGTCCGTGCCGCTCATCGCCTGGTTGACGATGACAAGCGTCTTGCCCTTCTCGATGTCGGCAAACAGTTCCTCGCCATCAGCAAGGCCGTAGAAATAGGCAGGCGTCGGCAGCACCGAGACCGGGCCGTAGGTGTCGGAGGCCAGTGCGAAGTCGGTGAACACCTTCGGATACATCAGATAGGACGCGAATTCGAAGTCGCTGACCTCGCGCTCCAGCTTGGTCTCGATCGTCTTGCGCTCGGCATCGAGATCGGCATCTTCGAGCAGCGAGCCCGGGCGGACCGTATAGGGTGCATCGCCCTTCAGCGCCTTCTTCTGCAGCGCTTCCGGCCAGCCCGACGGCGGCTGGCCGAGGTCGCCCTTCAGCATCGAAACGACCGATTCCGGGAAGGAGACCTCCTTGTCGGCGCTGACGACGTCGGCAACGGTCAGGTCCTGCGACACCATCATCAACGCCATGTCGCCGACGACCTTGGAGGACGGCGTCACCTTGACGATATCGCCGAACATCTGGTTGGCATCGGCATAGGCCTGCGCCACTTCGTGCCAGCGGGTTTCCAGGCCAAGCGAGCGGGCCTGCTCCTTGAGGTTGGTGAACTGGCCGCCTGGCATTTCGTGCAGATAGACTTCCGATGCCGGCCCCTTGAGGTCGCTTTCGAAGGCAGCGTACTGGTGACGGACCGCTTCCCAATAGAAGGAGATGCGGCGGATCCATTCCGGATCGAGGCCGGGATCGCGCTCGGAGCCACGCAGTGCCTCAACGATCGAGCCCAGGCAGGGCTGCGACGTATTGCCGGATAGTGCGTCCATCGCCGCATCGACAGCATCGACGCCGGCATCGACGGCCGCGAGAACCGTTGCCGCGGCAATGCCCGAGGTGTCGTGCGTGTGGAAATGGATCGGCAGGCTGGTCGCGTCGCGCAGCGCCTTGAACAGGACCTTGGCGGCAGCCGGCTTCAAGAGACCGGCCATATCCTTGAGGGCGATGATATGCGCACCGGCCTTTTCGAGCTCAACGGCGAGATCGGTGTAGTACTTGAGATCGTACTTCGGGCGCGCAGAGTTCAGGATGTCGCCGGTGTAGCAGATCGTGGCTTCGCAGAGCTTGTTTTCTTCGGCCACCGCATCCATCGAGACGCGCATGTTGTCGACCCAGTTCAGGCAGTCGAAGACCCGGAAAAGATCGATGCCCCCTGCGGCCGCCTGCCGGACGAAGTATTTGACGACGTTATCAGGGTAGTTCTTGTAGCCGACGCCGTTTGCCCCGCGCAGCAGCATCTGCAAGAGCAGGTTGGGAGCAGCCTCGCGCACCAGCGACAGCCGTTCCCACGGATCTTCCGTCAGGAAGCGCATCGACACATCGAAGGTCGCACCACCCCAGCATTCGAGTGACAGCAGGTTCGGCAGGGCGTGCGCGTAGGTGCCGGCGATACGGGCGATATCATAGGTGCGCATGCGGGTCGCAAGCAGCGACTGATGGCCATCGCGCATCGTCGTATCGGTCATCAGGATGCGCTTTTCGTTGCGCATCCATTCGCCGAACTTCTTCGGGCCGAGCGTATCGAGAAGCTGCTTCGTGCCGTCGGGAATACCGTTGCCGTTGGTATAGGGCACGATCGGCTCGGCGATATCTGCCGATGGCTTCGGGCGATCCTTGGCTTCGGGATGACCGTTGACCGTCACATCGGCGAGGTAGGTCAGAAGCTTGGTTGCGCGGTCCTGTCGCTTGACCTGCTGGAAGAGCTCCGGCGTCGAGTCGATGAAGCGCGTGGTGTAGCTGTTATCCCTAAACTTCGGATGCGTGATGATCGCTTCCAGGAAGGTCAGGTTGGTGGCCACGCCGCGGATGCGGAATTCGCGCAGCGCCCGGTCCATGCGGGCGATCGCCTCCGACGGGTTCGGTGCCCAGGCCGTGACCTTGACCAGCAGCGGGTCGTAGTAGCGCGTAATGATCGCACCGGAATAGGAGGTGCCGCCATCGAGGCGGATGCCGAAGCCGGACGCCGAACGATAAGCGGTGATACGGCCGTAATCCGGAATGAAGTTGTGCTCCGGGTCTTCGGTGGTGATGCGGCACTGCAGGGCATGGCCGTTGAGGCGAATGTCCTTCTGCTGCGGCACGCCCGATTCCGGCGTCCCGATCGCAAAGCCATCGAGAATATGAATCTGCGCCTTGACGATGTCGATGCCGGTAACGACTTCGGTGACCGTATGCTCGACTTGGATGCGCGGATTGACTTCGATGAAGTAGAACTTGCCGGTGTCGACATCCATCAGATATTCGACGGTGCCGGCCCCGATGTAGTTGGTGGCGCCCGCAATCTTCAACGAGTAGGCCGCCAGTTCCTGGCGCTGCGCCTCGCTCAGATAGGGGGCCGGCGCACGCTCGACGACCTTCTGGTTGCGGCGCTGGATCGAGCAATCGCGCTCGAAGAGATGCACGACGTTGCCATGCGTGTCGCCAAGGATCTGGCTTTCGACATGGCGCGCACGCTCGACGAGCTTTTCCAGATAGACCTCGTCCTTGCCGAAGGCGGCCATTGCCTCGCGCTTGGCTTCCGTCACCTCGCGCGCAAGATCGGCCTCCCGGCGAATGACGCGCATGCCGCGCCCGCCGCCGCCCCAGGAGGCCTTCAGCATCACGGGGTAGCCGATCGCGGCGGCCATGCGGGCGACTTCGGCCATATCATCCGGCAGCGGTTCCGTTGCCGGCACGACAGGCACGCCGACGGAGATCGCCAGATTGCGCGCCGCGACCTTGTTGCCGAGCTGGCGCATGGTATCGGCCGTCGGGCCGATGAAGGTGATGCCGGCATTGTTGCAGGCATCGACGAATTCCGGGCTCTCAGACAGCAGGCCGTAGCCCGGATGGATCGCATCGGCACCGGAAAGCTTGGCGACGCGGATCACCTCATCGATCGACAGATAGCTCTCGATCGGCCCGAGATCACGGGCAAGATGCGGCCCGCGGCCGACCTGATAGCTCTCGTCGGCCTTGAACCTGTGCAGCGCCAGCTTGTCTTCTTCCGCCCATATCGCGACCGTTTTTATCCCGAGCTCGTTGGCCGCGCGAAACACGCGGATGGCAATTTCTGAACGGTTGGCAACAAGTATCTTGGAAATGGGCAATGCAGTCTCCTCACGGCATCGAAACGGGCAATGCTGCACCCGCGAAGAGAAGTCTTAACGCGCTGTCACGGAAAGTTCAATTTCTTGAACCGCCCCAAATAGAATTTCTCTAAGACTAGGTGATGAGCCCATGCCGGAAGGCGACAGCAACTGCATGCTGCCTATTTTTGGCTTTCAGCTTGTCTTGCAGGCCATTCATGTACCAGTCGACGGTGTGGTTTGAAATCTTGAGGCGTTTGCCGATCTCCACCGAGGTCATGCCTTCCGCAAGGTATTGAAGTATTTCCATCTCTCGGCGCGTCAAGCGCGTGTCGATGCCTGAGACTTCTTCAAGTGTCTGCGCCTCCCCCTTCAGATCAAGCAGACGCCAGAACGCCTTTCGGGCAACGGCATCAAAAAGGGAGATCTCGACAGGAGAGAGGTCCACCGGCGTTCCGCCGACGCTCATGTTGCCGAGGATGCCGTTTCGGCCATGGATAGGGAAAATGTAGCCGTCCTTCAGGCCATGGCTATGTGCGTCCGCCATCATTTGCTCCATGCGGTGATGGTGCGGATCCTTGCGAAAAGCCGCCAGACTGTCCTTCCAACGAAATGGTCTTTGCGCATATGCGAGATAGCGTACCGTCGGATCGGTCAGAACGTATTTCTTCGAAATATAGATCTGCGGCCATTTCTCTGGCCAATGGCCGGCCAACATAAGACTGATTGGATCTTCAGTCGCTTTCAGATGTCGCAAAAGGCCATAGTACTGGAAGCCGTAGGAGCGGATGATATGCTCCAGTTCGCCGACGACTCGCTCGGGTCTCCGACACTCTTCCAGAACGACAAGCAATTGAATTAATGAATGAATATTCACAGAAATGCCCCTACCCAATTGGGCTCCGTGCCGAATGGTCACGACTAATGGACGTGCCTGGTTTGGGCGCCCTTCGACGCAATCAAAATGTCAATCTATGGTGTGCCAACGCGGCCCCGCAGCGCAAGTGAAAATTGCGAAATTCACGATACGCCCCAAAAAATTTCAGAACGTTCCCTTGGAATGGATCACTACGGGCGCTGCAGGCGCAAAATAATCGGGCCACCGTTGTCTGCCTGAACGCTCCGTTAATCGCTGGTTCAGGTATCTTTTTGTAGCGTTGCAGTGTCCCTTATTTCGCACATGCACAAGAGGTATCACCGTGTCGCTATTCAAGGTCTATGCAAGAGCTTTGCGCTATCTTGGCGCCTACAAGCTCCGCGTATCCCTGGTCGTTGTCGCGAACATCGTGCTTGCCGCGATCACAATTGCCGAACCGATTTTGTTCGGCCGCATCATCGATGCGATCTCCGGCAAGGGCGAAGTCAAACCCATCCTTTTCATCTGGGCCGGCTTTGCGGTATTCAACACGATAGCATTTGTTCTCGTCGCTCGTGAGGCTGACCGGCTGGCGCATGGTCGCCGCGCAACGCTTCTGACTGAAGCCTTCGGCCGTATCATTTCGATGCCGCTTTCCTGGCATCACCAGCGCGGCACCTCCAATGCTTTGCACACACTTCTTCGTGCATGTGAAACGTTGTTCGGCCTCTGGCTGGAATTCATGCGCAATCACTTGGCCACCGCCGTTGCGATCGTCATCCTCATCCCGACCGCGATATCGATGGACCTTCGTCTTTCGGGCGTGCTCGTCGTGCTCGGCGTGGCCTACTGGCTGATCGGTCGTCTTGTCATGAGCCGCACCAAGGATGGCCAGGCGTCGGTCGAAAACCACTACCATTCGGTCTTTTCGCATGTCAGCGACTCGATCAGCAACGTATCGGTCCTGCATAGCTACAACCGCATCGAAGCGGAAACCAAGGCGCTGAAGTCCTTTGCGGAGCGCCTGCTGCAGGCTCAGTATCCGGTTCTCGACTGGTGGGCTCTGGCTGGCGCCATGAACCGCATGGCATCGACCATCGCCATGATGATCATTCTGGTGATCGGGACGCTGATGGTTCAGTCCGGCGAACTCCGCATCGGTGACGTCATTGCCTTCATCGGCTTTGCCAACCTGCTGATCTCGCGTCTCGACCAGATGCGCCAGTTCGCAACGCAGATTTTCGAGGCCCGCTCGAAACTCGAGGACTTCTACTCGCTCGAAGACTCGGTGCGTGAACGCGAAGAACCGGCCGGCAATTCCGATATCGCCGACGTCAAGGGTGAAGTCGAATTCCGCAACGTGTCGTTCCGCTTCGGCAATACCGCGCAGGGCCTGCACAACGTGTCTTTCACCGCCAAGGCTGGCCAGACGGTTGCGATCGTCGGTCCGACCGGCTCGGGCAAGACCACGATGATCAACCTGCTGCAGCGTGTCTATGACCCGGACAGCGGCCAGATCTTGGTCGATGGCCACGATACGACGAAGATCACCCGCAAGTCGCTTCGCCGCTATATCGCAACCGTGTTCCAGGATGCCGGCCTGCTCAACCGCTCGATCAGCGACAACATTCGCCTCGGCCGGGAAGGTGCTTCTGATGAAGACATGCGTCGCGCCGCAGAAGCCGCTGCTGCCGCCGACTTCATCGAGACACGCGAAGATCAGTACGACACCCATGTCGGTGAGCGCGGCAACAAGCTCTCGGGCGGTGAACGCCAGCGTGTGGCGATTGCGCGCGCCATCCTCAAGGATGCGCCGATCCTGGTACTCGACGAAGCCACAAGCGCGCTCGACGTCGAAACGGAAAACCGCGTGAAGGCCGCAATCGACAATCTGCGCCAGAACCGCACGACCTTCATTATCGCCCACCGTCTTTCGACGGTTCGTGAAGCGGACAAGGTCTTGTTCCTGGACGGTGGCCGGGTGGTTGAAGAAGGCAGCTTCGAAGAACTCAGCCATAGCAACGGCCGCTTCGCGGCATTGCTCCGTGCCAGCGGCATTCTCACCGACGAGGAAGTCCGCAAGGCACATACGACTGAAGCCGCCTGATCAAGGCATGTAGCCCAATCGATCAAAGCCGGATGGTTCTGCCATCCGGCTTTTTTCTTGGCCGGCGAGCGCCATCTCCTAATATATCTGAAGCGAAGACGCGGGAGGTCGCATGCAAGTCAGACGAATTGTCGTCAATCTCGAAACCCCTGATCCGGCTGTCGCAAGGGAATTCTATCAGGGTATCCTCGGACTGGAACTCCTCATGGATCACGGCTGGATCGCGACCTATGGCTCAAGCCAGCAGATGTCGATCCAGGTAAGCTTCGCAAGCGAGGGCGGCTCGGGCACACCGGTTCCGGGCCTTTCGATCGAGGTCGATGATGTCGATGAGGTCTTCGCAGCCATGAGTGCATCGGCCTTCGAAATCGTCTACGGGCCGACCAACGAGCCTTGGGGTGTTCGACGCTTCTATGTGCGCGACCCCTTCGGAACAATCGTAAATATTCTTTCGCATAGGCCGTGAAGCCGGAATTGCCCCGACCAATCGGGCGGTACTGCGAGGCCGCCGCCATCCAGCGACAATCCGTGCAGGGGCGTTAGACTAAAGTCATAATCCCAAAGCCGCTCTCTGTATGGATGAGCTTTTCTGTCACACTCTCGTCGGGCGAACCGCGACCCCGGGGTATGCTTTGAGGAGAGCATGGGCGCGCGCCGCGTTTCAAATCATTCTGTGGAGGACAGAAAATGGCAAATATCGCAAGCGTCGACGGCGCCAAGGCCGGTCCGATGACGGGCGAGGAGAAGAAGGTTATCTTCGCCTCATCGCTCGGCACGGTTTTCGAATGGTATGACTTCTATCTTTACGGTTCGCTCGCCACCTATATCGGCGCGACCTACTTCACCCAGTATCCGGAAGCAACGCGAAACATCTTCACGCTTTTGGCCTTTGCCGCCGGCTTCTTGGTGCGCCCGTTCGGCGCGCTCGTCTTCGGCCGCCTCGGCGACCTCGTCGGCCGCAAATACACGTTCCTGGTGACGATCCTCATCATGGGCCTCTCGACGTTCCTCGTCGGCGTTCTTCCCGGTGCGGCGACGATCGGCATCGCAGCGCCGATCATCCTGGTCGGGCTTCGCCTGCTGCAGGGTCTTGCGCTCGGCGGTGAATATGGCGGTGCGGCAACCTATGTGGCAGAACACGCGCCAAATGGGCGGCGCGGCTACTTCACGTCATGGATCCAAACCACTGCAACGCTCGGCCTGTTCCTGTCGCTGATCGTTATCGTCGGTGTTCAGTTCCTGATGGGCAAAGAAGCCTTTGCCGCATGGGGCTGGCGCATTCCGTTCCTGGTCTCCGTCGTGCTTCTCGGCGTCTCCGTCTGGATCCGGCTGAAGATGAACGAGTCACCTGCGTTCCAGAGAATGAAGGCGGAAGGCAAGGGCTCCAAAGCCCCGCTCACCGAAGCCTTCGGCCAGTGGAAGAACGCCAAGATCGCGCTGATCGCGCTTCTCGGCGCCACCATGGGTCAGGCAGTCGTCTGGTATGGCGGCCAGTTCTACGCACTGTTCTTCCTGCAGAACGTGCTCAAGGTCGATCTGCAATCGGCAAACATCATGGTGGCCATTGCCCTGATCCTCGGCACGCCCTTCTTCGTCGTCTTCGGCGGCCTCTCCGACAGGATCGGCCGCAAGCCGATCATCATGGCCGGCCTGCTGATTGCAGCGGTAACCTACAACCCGCTGTTCAAGGCCATGACCTGGACGGCCAACCCGGCACTTGCCGAAGCCCAAGCATCGGTCCGCGCAACTGTGACGGCCGACCCGGCTGACTGCAAATTCCAGTTCAACCCGACAGGAACGTCGAAGTTCACCAGCTCCTGCGACGTGGCGACGGCCTTCCTGACCAAGAACTCGGTGCCTTACGATGTCGTGCCCGGTCCGGCCGGTCAGCCGGCAACCGTCAAGATCGGCGATGAAACCATCGCCAGCTTCGACGCCATCGCGGCCGGCGACAAGGCAAAGGCCCTGACGTCAGCTTTCGAAAAGAGCATCAATATCGCCCTTCATGACGGCGGCTATCCGCTGAACCGCGGCGCCGTCAAGGTTCCGGATGCCAAACTGGAAGCCTTCATTTCCGCCAATCCCGAGCTTGCGCTAAACGCAGATGCGATCCGCGCCGGCACCAAGGAAACCATGCCTGCCGACAAGCTCGTGGCCGGCAAGCTTCTGACGGCGGATGAGGCAAAGGGCGTCACCGACATGGCGGTCTACAACCTTGCCAAGGGCGGCACCTTCGCCATGACGGCCGACCCGGCCCGTGTCAATTGGATCGGCACGATCGCCATTCTGTTCGTGCTCGTCCTCTACGTGACGATGGTCTACGGTCCGATCGCCGCGCTTCTGGTCGAGCTCTTCCCGACCCGCATCCGCTACACCGGCATGTCACTGCCGTATCATATCGGCAACGGCTGGTTCGGTGGTCTGTTGCCCGCGACGGCCTTCGCAATGAGTGCCGCAACCGGCGATATCTACTTTGGCCTCTGGTATCCGATCGTCTTCGCAGCGATCACGCTGGTCATCGGTCTCATCTTCCTGCCGGAAACGAAGGACCGCGATATCCACGCCATGGATTGATCCGAGCACTCGAGATCTGAACAATGGCCCGGCGCGCCCAAAGCGCCGGGCTTTTTCGTGCCAGACAATGACCTAAAGAAGGCGGCTGAGCCGCGGTGTCGGCCAACCATCACGACCGATCGAAAACACCAGTCCGAAGCGCGCGAACAGGATGGACGTTGCGAAAGCCAGCCAGGCCCCCAATGCGAGGCCGGCTGCGACGTCGCTCGGATAATGCACACCGATGATGACGCGCGTGGCGCCAAGCCAGAGGCCGATACCGATGAAACCAAGCCGGAATCGAGGAAAGAGGAGCGCCAGGGCCATGAACAACGCGCCGATATTGGAGGAATGGCCCGACGGAAAGCTCTGGTGCAGGAAGTCCATATTGAAGGGCGAGAAGCTGAAGATGCCCTCCTGATCATAAAGCAATGGTCGAGCGCGGCCGAGGGCAAACTTCAGCAGATTGGAAATGATGCTGGCAAACAACACCGACAGACCGGCATAAGCGGTCATCTGTCCAAAATGGACGAGCCGGAAGCGGCGGCGGACCTTCCATAATCGCCGGCGGACGAAATAGCCCGTAGCCAGGATCGTTGAAAGTCCCACCAGGATCCAGACGAGCCTGCCAATGTCGGTGACATCGCCGGCGATCGATACCAGCGGAGGCGAAAGACTTGTGGCCGCCTTGCCCAGCGGCCGGTCGAAGACAAAGAAGGCGATGGCGACCGCGTTGACGGCGAAAAGCGTGAAGCCCTTCCAGGGGACCCGTCGATGGATCGAGCGCCGCGCATCGTAGCGCTTTCGCAGATAGCTCCGGCAGTTCGGCTTGCGATCGATGACTTCGTTCATTCTGCTCCCGCTCTTTGCTCAGTGCAGAACGGAAATAGGAACGGCATCAGTCGCCTTCAAGAAAAGGCCTTCCGCAGCAATTGGTGCGGAAGGCTCGAAACGTGTTTCACGTGAAATATCAGATAGACAGCGCCCTGAACTCAGCGAGGATCGCGTCGCCCATCTCCGTCGTGCCGACCTTTTTGCAGCCTTCGGCCATGATGTCGCCGGTGCGGATGCCCTTGTCGAGCACGTTGGCGATCGCCTTTTCCAGATTGTCGGCTTCATTCACGAGGTTGAAGGAATAGCGCAGGCACATGGCGAAAGAAGCAATCATCGCGATCGGATTGGCAATGCCCTTGCCGGCGATATCGGGTGCCGACCCATGTACCGGCTCGTAGAGCGCCTTGCGCTTGCCGGTCTTGGCGTCCGGCGCCCCGAGCGAGGCCGACGGCAGCATGCCGAGCGAACCGGTCAACATGGCGGCAACGTCGGACAGCATATCGCCGAAAAGGTTATCGGTAACAATGACATCGAACTGCTTCGGCTGGCGAACGAGCTGCATGCCGCCGGCATCGGCCAGCATATGCTCAAGCTGGACGTCCGAATACTTGGCCTTGTGCGTTTCCGTCACGACCTGGTTCCAAAGCACACCCGACTTCATGACGTTGCGCTTTTCCATCGAGCAAACGCGGTTCTGGCGGGTACGCGCCATTTCGAAGGCGACACCGGCGATCCGCTCGATCTCGTAAGTATCGTAGACCTGCGTATCGATGCCGCGCTTCTGGCCATTGCCAAGATCGATGATCTCCTTCGGCTCGCCGAAATAGACGCCGCCGGTCAGCTCGCGGATAATGAGGATGTCGAGACCTTCAACCAGCTCCGGCTTCAGCGACGAAGCTGATGCAAGTGCCGGGTAGCAGATGGCCGGACGCAGGTTCGCAAACAGCTGCAAATCCTTGCGCAGGCGCAGCAGGCCGGCCTCCGGGCGCACCTCATAGGGAACACTATCCCACTTCGGGCCGCCGACGGCACCGAAGAGAACGGCGTCCGCTGTAAGCGCCTTCTGCATGTCGGCTTCGGAGATCGCGGCACCATGCGCGTCATAGGCGCTGCCGCCGACCAGACCTTCGTCCGTGACGAAGCCGGCATTCATTGCCTCGTTCATATAGGCAATGATCTTGCGGACCTCACCCATGGCTTCTGGGCCGATGCCGTCACCCGGCAACAGGAAAAGATTGCGCGTTGTCATGAAACCCTCCGCGGAAAAACAAGTTGCGGCTTCTTAGACCCGCAAAAACGGCATTTCAAGCGAGCGGGAGGCCGATTCGGTACGGTTGCGGAATTACTGCCGACATCTCGCGTTGACCGATCGGCGCAAGAGGGTCCACACAAGGAGAACCTCTATCGACACGCTCACCTGGATACCATCATGCCATCTACGCCCCTGCATCTCGACACTCCGCTTTTCCGCACATCAGCCAGCTACAGCGCGAGCAACAAGCCGCTATGGCTGAAGCTCGATGCGCTGCAGCCATCTGGAAGCTTCAAGCTCCGCGGTGTCGGCCGGCTTTGTCAGCATGAGATCGAGAACGGCGCCCGCGAGATTTTCTGCGCCTCCGGCGGCAATGCCGGGATCGCCGCCGCTTATGCCGGACGTGCACTCGGCATTCCGGTTACGATCGTCGTGCCTGAGACGACATCGCCAGAAGTGCGCCAATCGATCGAGGCAACCGGCGCGACTGTCCTCGTGCATGGATCAGTGTTCGACGAAGCCAATGCCTATGCAATCGAACGCGCGAATGCCAGGAAGGCAGCCTATGTGCACCCGTTCGACCATCCGCTTCTGTGGGAAGGGCACGGCACATTGATCGACGAGGTTGTCGCAAAGGGCGCCGTCTTTGATTGCGTCATCACGAGCGTCGGCGGTGGCGGCTTGCTTGCGGGCATCGTTGCCGGTCTCAAGCGAAACGGCTTGTCGCATGTGCCCGTCATAGCCGTCGAAACCGAAGGAGCCGAGTCGCTTCATGCGAGCCTCGCGGCCAACGAACGCATCATCTTGCCGGCGATCACCTCAATCGCCAGTTCGCTCGGTGCGCGCCAGGTGGCGCAGCATGCCTTCGATCTGCCGAAGCACCACGTGATCGAAAGCGTCACGGTCACGGATGCACAGGCGCTCGCCGCCTGCCTCAAGTTCGCCGATGCCTATCGCATTCTGGTTGAGCCCGCCTGCGGGGCTGCGCTGGCAGTCGCCGACGTGCATGCCGACATTCTCGCAAGATTCAACAACCCGCTGGTCGAAGTCTGCGGCGGCATCGGCGTCTCGCTGGAGAAGCTGAAAGCCTGGAAAGAACGGCTGCTGTAAGCCACCAAAGAAAAAGCCGGGCAAAAGCCCGGCTTTGACCAATGCTTGCGCCTTTAAGACTTACGCAGCCCAGGGGTGCGACGCCGCGTTCTGCGCTTCGAAGTTGTCGATCGCCTTGCCCTTCTCGAGCGTCAGGCCGATATCATCGAGGCCGTTCAGCAGGCAGTGGCGCTTGAACTCGTCGAGGTCAAACTTGATCGAACCGCCGTCCGGGCCCGTGATCTCAAGATTTTCCAGATCGATCGTCAGGATCGCGTTGGAACCGCGCGAGGCGTCGTCCATCAGCTTGTCGAGGTTTTCCTGGCTGACCATGATCGGCAAAATGCCGTTCTTGAAACAGTTGTTGTAGAAAATGTCGGCGAAGCTGGTCGAGATGACGCAACGGATGCCGAAGTCGAGAAGAGCCCACGGCGCATGCTCGCGCGAGGAGCCGCAACCGAAATTGTCGCCGGCAACGAGGATCTTCGCATTCTGATAGGCCGGCTTGTTCAACACGAAATCCGGGTTCGGGGAACCGTCCTCATTGTAGCGGGCTTCGGCGAAAAGGCCCTTGCCAAGACCGGTGCGCTTGATCGTCTTCAGGTAATCCTTCGGAATGATCATGTCGGTATCGATGTTGACAACCGGCAGAGGGGCAGCGACGCCCGTCAGCTTTACGAATTTGTCCATGGCCTGGCTCCAATGTCAGCAGACGTAGTTTTGTTGATCAGCGTTTAGTCCAGATTTCGACCGAAATGAAGGAAAATTTGCATCGTAGGAGAGGCCGCGCGCGGATTCGACGCGCAGCCAGCCATGGTCATTGTGAGATCAATTTGCATTCGCTGGTGCATTCATCGCCCAGAGAACCCCGAACGGGTCGCGAAGCTGGCCATATCGATCACCCCAGAACATCAGCTGGACGGGCAGGATCACCTCGGCGCCGGCAGCGACGGCACGGTCCCACCAGAAATCGATGTCGTCGACAACCAACTGAAGGGTGAAGCCCTGATGCGTCTCGAAGGGATGACCATGTTCGGGATAGGCATCGCACAACATCAACGAGCTTCCATTGATGTAAAGATGGACATGCATCGTCCGCCCGTTTTCGTCCACGGGGACCACAAACGCCTCTTCGGCGCCGAAAGCACGCTTGTAAAATTCCGCGGCCTTCAACGCGCCATCGACCGTGATATACGGCAGCAAGCCATTCTTGACCGGCGGCATCTTCATTGTGCCGGTTTCCGTTGTGGTATCCATGCTGTCCTCCATTGTTTGATTTGGTTCGGGCAGAAGCCCTGGCCTTTCAAAGACGCAGGAAGATCAGACGAGCCGACAGCGATGCCGAGAATTTTTCTGGAAAAACTATCCGCCGATCAGAGATCGATGATTGTGCCGCGACCGTCATTCCAGATGCGCATGTTCTCGCCGGAATGAGGCTTGGTCTTGGGAGTAGCGCGGACCGGGGCAGGTTTCATCTTCAGCGAAAGCGCGCGGCCGGCCATAAGCACCGTCAGAATGCCGCCGACGGCAAGCGTCACCGAAAAGGTGAGGACTGCCAGCGCGACGAAGGCGGTGATGCCTGCGAGCAGGAGGAAGATGGAACGGATGCTTTGCATGAGCTTTAGACCTTTCTTCAGAAAGGAATGTGGTCCTTCACTTTCTTCTCTGCAAGATAAGCATGGCTTTTTGTTGTCTTGCTACTTGCCGCAAAGCTTGGCACAGATGCGTGATGAGCTCAAATTCCATGCCCCGCTCCGTCAGCCTGCGTCGTTCGGTGTTGAGTGTCCCCGCCATCAATAGCCGTGCCTTGGAGAAGACCCATGAACTGGATTGCGATGCGATCATCTTCGACCTGGAGGATTCCGTAGCTCCCGAGAAAAAGGTGGAAGCGCGCGAGAAGCTGAAGGCTTTCTTTTCCGGCAAACCGCTCGCAAACAAAGAGCGGATCATCCGAATAAACACACTCTCTTCGACCTTTGGCCATGCCGACATGGAACTGGTGCGAACCTTGGAACCTGATGCCGTTCTTTTGCCGAAGGTGAACGAGCCGCAGGACGTGATGTCGGTCGGCGATCTTCTCGCTGATGCAGATGCGCCGGAGAGCCTGCGCATCTGGGCAATGATCGAAACGCCGCGCGGCATCCTGAATGCCGCCGCCATCGCCGAGGCGGGACGCACCCAGGGTTCAAGGCTCGATTGCTTTGTCCTCGGCCTCAACGATCTTCGCAAGGAAACGGGCGTCCTGCCGCAGCCAGGCCGCACCTATCTCGTGCCCTGGCTGATGCAGGTCGTCCTTGCTGTCCGTGCCTATGGCCTCGACGCAATCGACAGTGTCTTCAATGATTTCAGGGACGCCGACGCCTTCGATGCCGAATGCGCGCATGCCCGGGCCATGGGCTTCGATGGCAAGATGCTAATCCATCCGGCCCAGATCGAAGCGGCAAACCGGCATTTTGGCCCGGACGAGTCGGCAATTGCCGAGGCGGAGGCGATCATCGCCGCCTTTGCCGACCCTGCTGCCGAAGGCCTCAACGTCATCAATGTCAATGGCCGGATGATCGAGCGGCTGCATCTTGTCCAGGCGGAAGGTCTGGTTCATAAAGCCCGCCTGATTGCAGAACGCCAAACGGCGAAGTGAAAGACGACTTTAGATGAAGCTTTATCGCCTTCTGACCGGCCAGGATGATGCCGCTTTCTGCCACCGCGTGACCGACGCCCTCAACAAGGGTTGGTCGTTGAACGGCTCGCCGTCGCTGACCTTCAATACACAGACCGGCCAGGTGATGTGCGCTCAGGCGATCGTCAAGGAAGTCGAAGGCAAGGACTACCACCCGGACATGAAGCTGTCCGAACAATAAGCGCGAGCTGGGAGCTTAGCGCTCTGCCGCCTCTTCGGCGCTCGCCTCGATCCGCTCCATGTCGTCGTCGCTCAGACCGAAATGGTGGCCGATTTCATGGATGAGGACATGGGTGATGATATCGCCCAGCGTCTCGTCGTTCTCGGCCCAATAGTCGAGGATCGGCCGCCGGTAGAGGCGGATGCGGTTCGGCAGTTCGCCGGTTTCCATTGTGAAACGCTCCGAGATGCCCCGGCCTTCAAAGAGGCCGAGAAGGTCGAACGGCGTTTCCAACGCCATGTCCTCGAACACGTCGTCATCAGGGAAATCTTCGATCTCGATGGTTAAGTTGGTGGTCAGCGAGCGGAATTCTTCCGGCAGGTGGCTATATGCCTCCATCGCCAACGACTCGAAAGTGCTGATCGTCGGCGCGTGGCGATCCCGCCAATCCTCGCTCTGGTCTATGCGGGCCATAAATATTCCTTCCTTTGCGGCCCATATAGAACCTTTGCGCACGATTTTCGAGAGCGGAATCAAAGGCAGGAATAAATTCACATCAAATGCCTGTTGACTCTTTCATCTGCCTCTGGAATCCATAAGAACATAACAGGAACATTCAAGAGTTGGAGAACGTCATGGCACAGCCGGCCGTGGCGCGCGAGCAGCTTTTTGCACTCCGCGAAACCATTGCAAAGCTTGAAGGAAAGCCCGCGCCGGCTCTGGCAGCAGCGGAAAGCCAGGCCTTGGCTGAAAGCGGCCTGGCCGCGAAAAGAAACGGTGTCTTACGTCTTCCCCTTGGAATACCCGCGCTCGACGAGGCAATTGATGGCGGCTTGCCGCTCGATGGAATTACCGAGGTTCGCTCCGCTCTCTTGCGGGAGGCCGGTGCTGGCAGCGGCTTTGTGCTGGCGCTCGCCGCCATGCTGCAGGGTCAAACCAAAGAGAGCCCAAATGCCTCGCTACCGATCCTCTGGATCGCCGACACGGTGTGCACGATGGAGGCGGGAGCGCCCTACGCCGTTGGCCTGCGGGATTTTGGCCTGAAGCCGGACCTGTTCTTCTATGCCAGTCCGCGCAAGCTTGAGGACGCCCTCTGGCTTGCGGAAGCGGCAGTCGAAAGCGGCGTCTTTCCCGCGACGATTCTGGAAGTCCGGGGCAACCCAAAGCTCTTCGGCCTGACGGAGAGCCGTCGTTTAAGTTTGCGGGCAAAGGCATCCAAACGCCCGCTTTTCCTGTTGCGGCAGGCTGGAGAGGAAGAAGCCAGCAGCGCTCATTTCCGTCTCCTTGCAGCACCCGCGCCGGCACAGGCGCGCCCCTTGCCGGATGGCACGATGCTGGGCGGTAGCATCGGCAATCCGGCTTTTCATCTCACCCTGGAGAAGAGCCGCAATCCGGCTCTCCTCTCCTTTCTACTGGAGTGGAACCCCCATGACCGCCGTTTTTTTGCCGTCTCCCAATCAGCCGACCCTCGCCTTCCAGACGAATGCGCAGCGCATTCTGGCGCTCCATTTTCCGCATCTCCCGACCGACCGGATCGCAAGAAAGAAATGGGGTCTCTCCTGGCGTTCGCGCGGACGTCCTGAGGCGCCGCCAATCGTCTGTTCCAGTCGCCTCAACAATACGATGCGGCTGACAGCGCTGGATGAGGCGGCAGAAGCCCTCAATCTCAGAAAGAGTATGGGCGTCGCCGAGGCCCGCGCCATCCACCCCAAGCTCGATGTGATTGAGGACGACCCGGCCGCCAACCGACGCTTCCTGGAAGCGATCGCCGACTGGTGCGATCGCTATACCCCGCTTGTCGCTCTCGACGGGGTTGACGGCCTGTTTCTCGACATCACCGGCTGTGCCCATCTGTTCAGCGGCGAGACGGCACTTCTCAAGGATATTCTCGCCAGACTTTTCCAGATGGGGCTTGATGCACGCGGCGCCGTCTCTTCGTCGCCGGGATTGTCCTGGGCTATCAGCCGTTTCGGTCCAGGCAGGATCATCGAACACGGGGAAGCCGAGCAGGCTCTGGCGCCTTTGCCGGTCGCGGCCCTCCGCCTCCAAGAAGAAACCGTAGGCGCCCTGAATAAAATGGGGCTCAAATATGTAGGCGATCTGCTGGACGCACCACGCGCCCCGCTTGCCCGCCGCTTCGGAGGAGCCTTGCTCTTGAGGCTCGATCAGGCGCTTGGGACAGATGAAGAGCCGGTATCTCCGCGGCTGCCAGTCGCGAGCCTCTCGGTCGAACGTCGCCTGATCGAACCGATCGCAGCCGAAGACGATATTCTCGCGCTCACCGCTCAGGTCGCTGTCTCGCTGAAGCCCTCGCTGGAAGCCCGTGGCGTCGGAGGTCGTATCTTCGAACTGGTCCTGTTCCGCGTCGATGGAAAGGTGTTCCGTATTTCCGCGGGGACGGCCCAGCCCCTCAGAGAGCCCAAGCGTATCGCCACTCTTTTTGCTGAGCGCCTGCAGGCAATCCACGATGATTTCGATGCAGGCTACGGATTCGAGATCCTTCGTCTCAACGTGCTCCTTCACGAAGATTTCGTGACGTCGCAAGGCGACTTCGAAGCCCGCCAGCAAAAGGATGCATCGCTTGCTGCCTTCGTGGATCGGGTTTCCGCCCGCCTTGGGGAAGATTGCCTGCAGACCTTTCAATTGCGGGAAAGCCACGTGCCGGAACGAGCCGTCATTGCCGTACCCGCAATCGATCACCTATCCGCTCCGGAGACCAGGGAAGGACATCCTCCACCGGCCAGGAGCGAGCGGCCCATCCGATTGCTGCGCAAGCCGGAACGAATGGACGCCTTTGCCGTCGAAGTCCCCGATGGTGCACCCGCCAGCTTTTGCTGGCGACGCATGCAGCATCGGGTCCTGAAGAGCGAAGGGCCTGAACGGCTGGCAATGGAATGGTGGCTCGATGGATCGGATGCGCGGGATAGGGATTATTTCCGTATCGAGGACGATCAAGGACGCCGCTTCTGGATCTATCGCCATGGTCACTATGAGCGTGACGCAGCACAGAGCTGGTACATGCATGGAGTTATTGCCTGATGCCCGCGTTCTTCGAGATCGGCGCCAAGACCAATTTCTCTTTTCTGGAAGGTGCATCCAAGCCCGAAGAAATGATCGTCAAGGCTGCAGTTCTGAAGCTTGGAGGACTTGGCATCGCCGACCGCAATTCGGTTGCAGGCGTTGTCAGGGCGCATGCCCAGTCAAAGGCGATCCAACAGAAATTCGAGCGAATGAAAGCCGGGCTTCTGGAGGAGCATGAAAAGAAGGACGCCATTCTCGATCCGATCCGTTTTCAGCCGGGCGTCCGCCTGGTCTTCGCGGATGGAACGCCGGAGATCCTTGCCTATCCGCAGGATCGCAAAGGCTGGGCACATCTCTGCCGATTGCTGAGCGCTGGCAACCTAAGAGCCGAAAAGGGAAAGTGCATCCTGACGGAAGCGGATCTGACGGAATGGGGCGACAACATGATGCTCGCGCTCATTCCCGATCCGTCCATTGCCGATGATGGCAATCACGCGGCGTTCGAAGCGTGCTTGGAACGCTTCCGAAAGCGTTTCCGAAAGAAAATCCACATGGCGCTCGCCCCCGCCTATGACGGCCGCGACAAGCGCATGTTCGCGACCATCTCCATGCTGGCCGACCGCAAACGCATCCCGCTGATCGCAACCAACCAGCCGCTCTACCACGACGCCACCCGTCGCCCCCTCGCCGACATCGTAACATCGATCCGGGAACACGTTCCGATTCCCCAGGCCGGCTTTCATCTGGCGCCGAATGCCGAGCGCTATCTCAAGGAGGGGGGCGAAATCCTGCGCCTCTTCAGAGACTATTCGCATGCCGTAACGAACACGGAAAAGTTCTTTGGCAGCCTTTCGTTTTCACTTGACGAACTGGAACACAACTATCCCCCCGAGAATGACGAGGGGGAGACGCCTTATGAAACCCTGGAGCGCCTTACCAGAACCGGCGCGGCAAAACGCTTCCCCGGCGGCATACCGGAGAAAGTCCAGCAGAACATCGAATATGAACTGAGCCTCGTTCGCCAGAAGCAATATGAACCATACTTCCTGACGGTCCACCGGATCATCCAACACGCTCGCCATGAGAAGAAGATCCTCTGCCAGGGTCGCGGCTCTGCGGCAAACTCGGTCATTTGCTATTGCCTTGAAATAACGGAGGTCAATCCACAGAAGAGCACGCTGCTCTTCGACAGATTTCTGTCGATGGACCGCGACGAGCCGCCGGATATCGATGTCGATTTTGAACACGAGAGGCGCGAAGAAGTCATCCAGCATATCTACGAGAAATACGGCAAGGAACATGCCGGCCTGACGGCAGGGGTGACGACCTACCGCACCCGGTCCGCCGGACGCGAAGTCTCGAAGGCCTTTGGCCTCTCGGAGGACGTCCAGTCCGCGATTGGCAGTCTGGTCTGGGGTTGGTCGGAAGAGAAACTATCCGAGCGGGAGGCAAAGGCCGCCGGGCTCGACATTTTCGACCCCATGACCAAGAACGTGCTGAAATACGCATCCGAGCTTCTTGGCTTTCCCCGCCACCTCACCCAGCATGTCGGAGGCTTCGTCATCACCAGGGACAGGCTGGATGAAGTCGTTCCGATCATGAAGACGGCAATGCCGGGGCGCTACATGGTCGAGTGGGACAAGGATGACCTCGACAATCTGAAGATCCTCAAGGTCGACATTCTGGCGCTTGGAATGCTGACCGCACTGAAGCGGGCATTCGATCTGCTTCTCCTGCATTACGACGTCAAGAAGACGCTCGCCGATCTCGGCAACGACAAGCATGAAGACGAAGAGCCCGTCTACGAGATGATATGCCGGGCCGATACGCTTGGCGTCTTCCAGATCGAGAGCCGGGCGCAGATGAGTATGCTGCCGCGCCTGAAGCCCAAAAAATTCTACGACCTCGTCATCGAGGTCGCCATCGTTAGGCCCGGCCCCATCCAGGGCGACATGGTCCACCCCTATCTGAAACGAAGAGAAGAAACGGCGCGCGGTATCCCAATAGCGTATCCAAGCAAGGAGTTGGAAAGTGTCCTGGAGCGAACGCTTGGCGTACCGCTCTTTCAGGAACAGGCGATGCAAATCGCCATCACAGCGGCTGATTTCATGCCGGCCGAAGCCGATCAGCTGAGGCGGGCCATGGCGACCTTCAAACGGACGGGCACCATCGGCAATTTCGAGAAGCGATTCATTGAGGGCATGGTTAAGAAACAATACCCGCGCGATTTCGCGCAGCAATGCTTCAATCAGATAAAGGGTTTTGGCGAATACGGTTTCCCGGAAAGCCACGCCGCCTCTTTTGCCCTACTCGTCTACGCCTCTTCCTGGGTAAAGGCTTACTATCCCGACGTCTTCTGCGCCGCGATGCTGAATTCGCAGCCGATGGGCTTTTATGCCCCCGCCCAGCTCGTCAGGGATGCCCGGGAACATGGCGTTGAGATCAGGCCGGTCGATATCAACGAGTCGAACTGGGATTGTCTGCTGGAAGAGGCCGAATTCGACAAAGGCGCAATTGATTTCCGGCATGCCGCCATGCGGGAAGTCGTCCAGACAAAGCGAGCGGTTCGGCTTGGGTTTCGGCAGATAAAAGGGCTGTCGGAAGTGAACATGCAGCAGTTGGTCGCCAACAGAGGCAAGGGCTATTCCTCGATCCGCGATCTCTGGCTGCGTTCGGGCCTGCAAAAGGCAGATATAGAGCGACTTGCCGATGCAGATGCCTTTCATTCCATCGGACTGTCGCGGCGGGAGGCACTCTGGGCTGTGCGGGCGCTCGATGCGAAGAGTGCTGCCGAAAAGCTCCCTCTGTTCGACCAAGTGAGCCACATCGACCTGCAGGTCGAGCCTGAGACACAGCTGCCGGAAATGCTGCCAGGCGAACAGGTCATTGAGGACTACCGCTATCTCTCGCTCTCCTTGAAGGGCCACCCCGTCTCATTCCTTCGCGATGAATTCCGCAAAGCCGGGGTCGTTCGGAATGTCGATCTTCTCACCGTCCCGAACGGCAGAAGGGTGACGATCGCCGGCCTGGTTTTGGTGCGTCAGCGACCGGGCTCGGCCAAGGGCGTCATCTTCATGACATTGGAAGACGAGACGGGCGTTGCCAACGCCATTGTCTGGAAGGACGCATTCGAAAGATACCGCGCGATCGTCATGGGGGCACGGCTCGTGAAGATTCATGGCAAGCTTCAGAGCCAGAGCGGCGTGATCCATACTGTCGTTGACCATATCGAGGATATGACGCATGCGCTTGGAATCCTGCAGAAGGAAGCCCGTCGATTCGGCGTTAGCGATCGTTCGGATGAAGCGCTGAATCCGACGATGGATCCCCGCCAAAGGAAACTCGCAAACTCACTTGAAAGGGCCGTCATGGAGAAGAGGCTGACAAGCGGCCATTCTGGAGAAACAATTCAAGTCATGCCGAAAGGCCGCAATTTTCATTGAGGACAGCTCATCAAGCTGCGACCTACTGGATTGCATCACACCTGAAAAGCGTCCTTTTCATTTTCGCAACATGCGACGAATGGCCTAGTCCACGGTTCAATTTTTTCTTGACACTCGCCGTCTTCTTTTGCAGAAAAGACGAGAGTGAATGTCATGTTTGGAATGACGCCGTGCTTGTCTGCAGCTGCAACTACATAACTGATCACGAAATCCGGGAAGTCATCAACGAGCTTCTCGAGCAGGACTGTTGGCAGCTCATCGTGCCTGCAAAGGTATACCACGCCATGGAAAAACGGGGCCGCTGCTGTGGCTGCTTCCCGAACGTGGTCGATATTATCATCCAGACAACCGAGGAATATCACGCCCGTCACCACTCGACGGAAGACGAATTATTTGATTTCATGTCCCGCCTGAGAAAATTCCATGAAGAAAGCAGGAGAGCGGACATTGAAAGGCGACAAAAAAGTCATCGAGCGGCTTAACGAGGCCCTCTTTCTCGAACTCGGCGCCGTAAACCAATACTGGGTCCACTACCGGCTTCTTGAAGATTGGGGCTATACCAAGCTTGCCAAGAAGGAACGGGCGGAATCCATCGAGGAAATGCATCACGCCGACCGCCTGGTCGCACGCATCATCTTCCTCGAAGGTCATCCCAACCTCCAGACCCTTGCACCGCTTCGCATCGGCCAGAACGTCAAGGAAGTTCTCGAAGCCGATCTTGCCGGTGAATACGATGCGCGTACCTCCTACAAGAAATCACGCGACATCTGTCATGAGGCCGGCGACTATGTCTCGATGAAGCTGTTCGAGGAACTTCTGGCCGACGAGGAAGGTCACATCGACTTCCTCGAAACGCAGCTCGATCTGCTCGGCAAGATCGGCGAATCGAAGTACGGCCAGCTCAACGCCGACTCCGCCAACGAGGCCGAATAAGATTGCCAATGACCGGCAGCCTTGGCCGCCGGTCGTTCACTCTGCAGCACTTAGGTCAGCCAGGTGCCTGAACTCATCGACGACCTGCTCGTAGACAGCCCGTTTGAAGGGCACAATGAGACCGGGCAGGCTTTCCATCGGCTTCCAATCCCAAGCATCGAATTCAGCGGCATGGCCGCCAGGCGGCGGATTGATCGCGATCTCGCTCTCGTCTCCATCGAAACGGAACGCGAACCAGCGCTGTGTTTGGCCGCGGAACTTCCCCTTCAGCCCGATGCCGACCAATTGCGGCGGCAAATCGTAGTTGATCCAGCTCTTGGCTTCCGCGAGCAGCGTCACAGTGCGAATTCCTGTTTCCTCGTAAAGTTCGCGGTAGGCGGCCTCGAGCGGATCCTCGCCCTTGTCTATGCCGCCCTGCGGCATCTGCCAAAGCTGCGGCGATCCATCATACTCGGAATTCTCTTCCGGAATCCTTCGCCCCGCCCATACGAGGCCCTGGCGGTTGAGGATCATAACGCCGACGCAGGGGCGATACGGAAGGTCCTCGGCTTTGACGATCGGCTTGCTCATCGGCTCTCTCTATTCAAGGCCTTTTGGGATCATTGGTCAGCGCGGCAACACCGACAATCTCAATTCCTCGCATTGCGGCTTCCTGCGTCCATTGCGCGATGGCATCAATGCTCTCATCAAAGGCGGCCGCAACGCCGATTGCCTGGCCATTGCGCTTTGCGACGCGTTCAAGTTCGTCCAGCTTCTGGATGATGGCGTTCACGTCAATCTGCTTGTCCAGTTGCACATCGGCAAAGGCATAGGGGATTTCCGTCCCCTTTGCGATCACCGCGGTCTTGGTCTGGGCCGACGTTCCGTCGTCGAGAAACAGCAGCCCGCGCTTTCCGATATCTCGCATGACCGGCTCCATGGCGTTGGGGTCGGCAAGGAAGCGGCCACCCTGATAGTTCATGATGCCCGTATAATTGGTGATCTCGCCCATCGCCCGGTGCAGGCTTTCAAGATTCGTCGCAACCGACTTCGACGTCAGAAGCGTGTCGGGTCCCGGATCGTTCGCCGGGTAATCAAAAGGCTCGAATGGAACCTGCAGCAGGATCTCGTGGCCACTGCGGCGCGCTTCCTGCATCCAGCGCTGCAAACTGTTGCCGCTGGCGGCAAACGCGAACGTGACCTCCTCCGGCAATTGCTGGATGGCCCGCTGTGTACCGGTCTGGCTAAGTCCGAGGCCACTCACGACGATAGCGATGCGTGTTCCGTGCGCACCGGACCATGGTCGCGCATACTGGTCCATCGGGCGACGCCCGTCCGGCCCGACGATCGGCAGCCGTCCCAACGGCGTCTCTTCCAGAAGGGTGTCATTCGGTATCGCCGCCATCCGTGGATCCTGCCCGACCTGCGAGGCATCGACCAACACCGGGCCATTTCCGTCGCGTTGTCTCGGAGAGTATTTCGTGACGACAGATCCGTCGCCGGTGACCATCTGCTCTACATTCGCACCCGATCTTGGATTTGAAGACACCATGCCATTGGGAGCAGCAGCGGATGGAGATTGCGGCGGCGCCTGGTTCTGAACGGTGTCTGAAGGTGGCGCGACCGTCTGATCTTGCGCCGACGGCGTCTCCCGCTTCAACCCGTCGCCGCGAAACGCCGTATAGAGAGACGAAGCCCCGATCAGGACGAGGCAAATCCCGGCGACAACACGACCCGTACGCAGAATACCGGGCCGCTGGCGCCTGGCCTTGCGGTTCTGTCCCAGAGGTGCGTGCAAATCGGTATTCAAACTTCTTTTCCGCTTCAGAATCAGGACAGCAAAAAGGCGCCAGGCCGGATACACCATCCGGCCTGACGCCTGAAATTGCAATTACTTGGCGCTGACGGCCTTGTCCGGATTGGGCGGGAAGGACGGATCAGTCTTCTTGCCGCGAAGCAGGTCAAGTGCATAGTTGAGCTGGACGTCGTCCTTCGGATCCGGTGGAACATAGGCAACGGAACCGGAGCCCTCGTCCGTCTCGCTCTTACCCTTGATGTGCCCGCGCAGGCTGGACTCGCCTTCCGTGACCATCTTGCCCTTGAGGTCATCCGGAAGGGGCTCCTCAACCTTGATATCAGGCGTGATGCCTGTGCCTTGGATCGAGCGGCCCGATGGCGTGTAGTACAGCGCCGTCGTCAGTCGCAGCGCTCCGTTTTCGCCGAGTGGGATGATCGTCTGAACCGACCCCTTGCCGAACGAGCGCGTACCGAGAACGGTAGCGCGGCGCAGATCCTGCAACGCACCGGCAACGATTTCCGAAGCAGATGCCGAACCGCCGTTGATAAGCACGATCACCGGCTTTCCATCGGTCAGGTCGCCCGGCCCCGCGTTGAAGCGGCGGGTCTCATCCGCATTGCGGCCACGGGTGGAAACCACTTCGCCACGTTGCAGCAGGGCATCCGATACCTGGATTGCCTGATCGAGCAGACCGCCAGGGTTCAGACGCAGGTCGAGGACGTAGCCCTTCAGCTTGTCGGCCGGAACCGTTTTCTTGATCTTCTCGATCGCTTTTTCGAGATCGGGATAGGTCTTTTCCGTAAATGAGATGACGCGCAGGTAGCCGACATCATCCTCGACGCGCGACTTGACGGCCTGAACCGCGACGACGTCGCGAACGATCGTCAACTGGATCGGTTTATCGGCACCCTTGCGGATCAGAGTGAGCTTGATCGGCGTGTTGACCGGGCCACGCATCTTTTCGACTGCATCTTCCAGCTTCAGGCCGCGAACCGACTGACCGTCGATCTCGGAGATGTAATCACCAGCAAGCACGCCGGCCTTGGCCGCGGGCGTGTCGTCGATCGGGGTGATGACCTTGACAAGCTCGTCTTCCATAGTGACCTCGATGCCGAGGCCGCCGAATTCGCCCTTCGTCTGGGTCTGCATATCGGCTGCATCCTTGGCATTCATGTAGCTCGAGTGCGGATCCAGCGAAGAAAGCATGCCGTTGATGGCATTTTCGATGAGCTTGTCCTCGGCCGGCGGTGTCACATACTGCGCGCGCACGCGCTCAAAGACGTCACCAAAAACGGAAAGCTCCTTGTAAGTGGAGGCTCCAGCCGCTTCCGCGGGAACACCCGCCGAATAGATAACGCTCATCGCGGTCGCACCCATCAATGCGCCGACCAGAACAAGAGAAGCCCTACGAATCATTGCGTGCCTTTCCAGTGTCTTTAGCGGTCCACCAAGGCCGGGAATCGACCGGTTTTCCATCTTTTCGAAATTCAATGTAAAGCGTTGGACGGTTGGTTTCCAGCGCCAATGCTGTTGCGCTCGCCACTCTTTTTGCGCCCATGGCAGCAAGCGGCTCGCCGGAGAAAACGAACTTGCCCTGGCGCGTGCTGATCGTCTCCATTCCGGAGAGGACGAGGTGGTAGCCGTCGCCGGTGTCGAGGATGATCATTTGGCCGTAGCTGCGGAATGCACCCGCGTAGACAACAAGCCCGTCTGCGGGAGCGGTAACCACCGTTTCCGGATTGGTGGCAAGCGTCATTCCCATCGCCTCATGGCCGGTTCCGTCGGCATCGCCGAACTGGCGGAGGATATCGCCTGCCACAGGCAATTCCAGCTTCGCCTTCAATTCTCCGAAGGGATATGCCGGCGCAATGCGGTTTTTATCAGGCACACCGCTCTCTGCGAGCGCCTTGGCTTGGGCGCGCTGCTCGTCGGTCAAGAGCTTGCGGTTCTCCTCGGCCTGGCGGGCTGCAGCGGCGGCTTCGCGAACCGATGCGATCTCGGTTTCCATCGATGCGACCAGACCCTCAAGGCTTGTCGCCTTGCTGGCAAGATCTTCCGAGCGTTTCCTCTCCGCATCCAGTTCCGCGGCGCTGCTGCGGCTCAGCTTTTCGTTTTCGGCGAGAAGCAGGTCCATGCGGCGCTCCTCCTCGATGCTGTTCGTCATCGTTGCGGTGAGGCTGGACTTCTCGGCAGCGCTTGCGGCCTGCAATGAAGAAAGGTTGGCGAGATCGGCGGCGAGCTTGTCGGTCTCCCTTCGGATGCCGGGAACCACCGCGCCAAGCAGGATTGCGCTCCGTACCGAGGCAAGCGCGTCATCAGGCGTGACGAGTAGCGCCGGCGGCGGATTACGCCCCATGCGCTGCAAGGCACCCAGCACCTCGGCCAGCAAGCCGCGCCGTTCATGCAGCGACCCCCGAACCGCATCTTCTTTTACGCCCAGATTGGCAAGCTTCTTTTCGCTCTCCAGGATCTGTTTCTCGAGCGACTTACGCCGCGTCGCCGAATCGATCAGCGCCTGACGAACACTGCTGGTGCTCTTGTCCAAATCGGCGATGCTCTTCTGAAGCTCGGCAACCTTATCGGATGAGAGGCCAATCGTCTTCGACAAGGCTTCAAGCTGAGCCCTTGTCTCGTCCCGTTTTTTCGCCAGCTCGGCCGCCGGATCGGCGGGCGGTTGTGCCACCGTGGTCGTCGTCGCGGCAGCCGCCTCCACTGCTGTCGAGGCCGGCGGTCCGGTATCTCTCGACGCGTCCTGCGCGAAGGCGCTGGCGGCGAAGGGTCGGCTCGCAATTGCCGTCACAGAGACGCTCAAGCCTGCGGCCAAGGCCGACAGAATGACGTATTTTTGCTTGAACGCACGTGTCGGCATACGAGCTGCGAGATCCTTTAAAATCGCGCGGAGATTAAGCTGATTTGGCATGCTTTGCCAGATCGATTGATGCTTCGCGCATACCGCACCGGCTAGGCGCGATGATATGGATGGCCCGAAAGGATCGTAACGGCACGGTACAACTGTTCTGCGATCAGCGTGCGAACCAACTGATGCGGCCAGGTCATCTTGCCGAGACATAGGGTGGCATCGGCAAGGTCGTATAGCGACGGATCGAGACCGTCGGCACCGCCGATAGCAATCGTCAGGTCGCGCTTTCCCTGATCGCGATACTTTCCAAGGAGGCTGGCAAATCCTTCGCTATCCAAGGCCTTGCCCCGCTCGTCCAACAGAATGAGAACGCTCCCGTCGGCCAGCGACTTTTGCAGCATCGCCGCTTCGTCACGCTTACGGGTATCGGCATTCGAGGCACGACTTTCAGCAACTTCGGCCACGCGGGAAAATTCGAGGCCAACCGCGGGGCCGGCCTTGGCAAAGCGATCGAAATAGCGGGCCGCAAGATCTTTCTCCGGGCCGGACTTCAGCCGCCCCACTGCAAAAAGACCAACACGCATCATCCGCTCCCGCAGTTCGGCATAAGGCGACACACACATGCCGCCGGCCGGGTTCGATCATCCGGCCAATAAAATGCCGTCTATCAGGCGCCGGACGCAGCGTCCAGGCAGCCTGTTAGTGCACCGTTTCCTCGTCCATATCAGGCGCGGCCCACATCTTTTCGATGTTGTAGAACTCGCGTATCTCAGGACGGAAGACATGGACGATGACATCGCCGGTGTCGATCAGGATCCAATCGCCGCCTTCCTGACCTTCGACACGGGCGCTTCCAAGGCCCTCGTCTTTGAGATCAGTCAGCAGGTGGTCAGAGATCGCCATGACATGCCTGTTCGAGCGCCCGGAGACGACGACCATGAAGTCTCCCAATGCTGATTTTCCAGCGATGTCGATGGTGACGATATCTTCAGCCTTAGAGTCCTCGAGGCTTGTGAGGACGGCGTGCAGGGCGCGGGCGGCAGCATCGGCGCCACGTTCCGGGCTCTTTGGGACAACGGCAAGCGTTTTTCCCTTGGCGTGTACTGTTGTCAGTGCTTTCCCTTTCTCCGAATGACAAAACATGCACATCACTGATTTGGTGACCAAATCATAGTTAAGATAGGCACCAAACCATTAACGTTTCAAGACGCGCACAATCACAAAGCGTGAATGTCCGTCTTAGTCACAAACCTTTGTTGAATGGAGGACTGCATGTCGCCGGCTGTGTACAGCCCCTATGACCACACGTAAAGTGGGTTCCGTTTCCGACTGCAAAAGACCCGTCCGATGAAAAGCCCTGCCGCAGACACACTCACTCCGATTCTCCGCATCAGCTTCCCCCATCAAGACCGGCTCGGGCGCGGCAAGATGGAGCTGCTCGAACATATCAGGGACACGGGATCGATTTCCGCCGCCGGCAGAGCGATGGACATGTCCTATCGTCGCGCCTGGTTGCTTGTCAGCGACATGAACAGGATGTTCCGGGACCCTGTAGTCGAATCCCAGCGCGGTGGGCAGAAGGGAGGGGGTGCGGCTCTGACGCCGTTTGGCGATGAACTCCTTGCCCGCTTTCGAAAAATGGAGCGGATGATGAAGTCCACGCTTGCGGAGGATCTGGCGTGGCTGGAGGCCAACAGTAGTCGCTGATCATTGTTCCAGGGCGACCGTCTTTATGACGGCGAAGACCGGCGCCCCGATGCACACGCCCAGCCGCTCTGCCGAAAAGCTTGTAATCCGGGAAAGAATGATATCCCCGCCACAATCGATCAGAACATCGACCGTCGCGTCATCAGCCTGCGTCATGTTCTGAACAGTGCCCTTCAGAATGTTCAACGCGCTTAGTGCTTCGGGCTCTCTCATCGCGAGCATCACATCACGAGACGGGATCCGGACGCGAACGGCCTTGCCAGGTGTGAGCATCGCTCCCGGGACACGAAGCTGGGCCGATTTTAACACAATCGTCGCAATGCGATGCTGTGCGTCGACGCTTTCCACTTTACCTTCGAGGAGAGCACCAGCGTCACGCCGTTCGAACGAGGCGGGCGGATGGCTCAGCACATCCAAGGCTGAACCGACCGCCTCCACCTTGCCATCCTGCATGACCACGACCTGATTGGCGAGGCGCGCTACCTCGGTGATCGAATGGCTGACATAGACGATCGGAATGTCCATCTCGTCGCGCAGCCGCTCGAGATAGGGCATGACCTCAGCCTTTCGGGCATCATCCAATGCCGCCAGCGGCTCGTCCATCAATAGCAGACGCGGAGCCGAGAGCAGCGCCCGGCCAATTGCCACGCGTTGCTTCTCGCCACCGGAGAGCTTTTCGGGCCTGCGCTCGAGCAAGTTTTCGATGCCGAGCAATGCAACAATTCGATCCAGGCTCTCCGCCGGACCGGCGGCTTTGGCAAACCACCGGCCATAGGAAAGGTTGTGACGGACGCTGAGGTGCGGAAACAGCCGCGCCTCCTGGAAGACATAACCGAACCTGCGGCGATGCTTCGCAACAAAGATTCGACGGTCGGTATCCGTGACGACCTCGCCGTCGAGGATCACCTGTCCATCGTCGGGCCGCGCCAACCCGGCAATGATACGGATCATCGACGTCTTGCCGGAACCGGAACGACCGAAAAGCGCTGTGATACCGCACTCCGACGTAAAGGCGGCATCAAGCGCGAAGGCACCAAGCCGCTGCTTTGCTTTCACGACGAGCGTCATTCCGGATCGATCCTCCGACCGACGATGCGGGAGAGGAATTCCGAGGCAAGCAACGCGACCATCGAGATGGCGATGGCGACGAGGGTCAATCGCAAAGCGCCGGCATCACCGCCCGGCACCTGCGTGAAGGAGTAGATCGCGGACGAAAGCGTCTGCGTCTCGCCCGGAATGTTGGAGACGAACGTGATCGTCGCCCCGAACTCTCCCATCGCTTTGGCAAAGGAAAGGATCATGCCGGCAATGATCCCAGGGAGCGTCAGGGGTAGCGTGATCGTCAGAAAGACCCAGATTGGACTGGCTCCCAGCGTGCCGGCTGCCTCCTCCAATTTTCGATCAACCGATTCGATCGAAAGCCGGATACTGCGCACCATCAAGGGAAAGGCCATGACCGCGCAGGCAAGTGCTGCACCTGTCCAGCGGAAAGAAAATACGATGCCAAAATACTGATCGAGAAAACTGCCGATCGGCCCGCGCCGCCCGAAGAGGATCAGTAAAATGAAGCCCGTGACGACAGGGGGAAGGATCAGCGGCAGGTGAACGACACTATTGAGAACCGACTTACCCCAAAACCGCCCGCGCGCGAGCAGAAAGGCGACCCCGATGCCGAACGGGAGACTCGCCAGCATCGCCACCACTGACACGCGCAGACTGAGCAAGATCGCCGTCCATTCATCATTGCTCAGGCCGAGCGCATCCAAGCTGTTTTCTCCAAAAATAGGAGACCCGGTCGAACGGGCCTTCTCACGCTATGTCTTCATGCGAAAATTCGCAATCATTTCAAGATGGTGAAGCCCTGCTCGGTAAAAAAATGAGCCGCCTTTTCCGATTTCAGGAATTCCAGGTAAGCCGTAGTATCCGGGTTCTGGCTCTCGGAGAGAATGGCGATCGGATAAATGATCGGTGGATGCGAGTCCGCCGGGAACGTGCCGACGACAGCAACGCCCGTATCCGCGGTGGCGTCGGTCTGGTACACGATGCCATAAGGCGCCTCGCCGCGCGATACCAGGGCGAGCGCGGCACGAACGCTCTCGGCACCGGCGACTTTGGCCTCAACTGAGGGCCACACGCCAAGCGCTTCGAGTGCGGCCTTGCCGTACTTGCCGGCCGGCACAGACTTCACCTCGCCCATGGCGAGTTTGCCGTCACCGAGCAGAGCAGCGAGGTCAAAACCCTTTTTGATCTCGACCGGCTTGGCGTGATCCTTGGCTGCGACAAGTACGATCCGGTTACCCAACAGATTTGACCGGCCGTCGACCTTGATCAGGCTGTTCTTCGCAAGATAGTCCATCCAGTCCAAGTCGGCGGAGATGAAGATGTCGGCAGGCGCGCCGCCTTCGATCTGCTTTGCAAGCGCCGAGCTCGCAGCATAGGAGGCAACGGCTTCCTTACCGCCGTCCTTTGCCCACGCGGCGTTCGCTGCATCGAGCGCGTTCTTCAAGCTGGCCGCCGCAAAAACAGTGACCTTTTCCGCTGCTGCGCCAGGCGTTGCGGCAACACCCAAGAAGACTGCCGAAATGGCAGCGGCGGCAAATTTGATCCATTGGCGGTGACTGCGCATGATCTCTCCCTGAATTTTCGAAATATCCGGAGAAATATAACGTTGCCAGCGACTTGGCTAGCGTTATATTTTCGCAAGCATAACCATCGGGTCGCTCGCCAACCCCGGACTTCACGCATTCGTGAAGTGCATGGCTGAGCAATGCCACTCCTCGAAACCGCGAAAACGACCCTAAATTCTAAGGGAATGCTTGCAGAGAGCGCGAGGCTTCGGCAGAAATCGTTTGAGAATGCAAAAGAAATGAGCAAACTGGAAACGGTTTCGAGTTAGAGCTATGCTCATGGCGCATTGCTGCAATGCAATGGACTCGCTTCAAAAATCCGGAGACTATGGTACAACACACTCATCGAACGGCGATCTCCTCCTCCCAAAGCCGTTGGATATGGATCGGCGACACTCCTCCTCCCAGTTGTCGATCAAGTTTATGAAGCCCGACGGATCTCCTCCCCCGTCGGGCTTTTCATTTGCGCTCTCCCGGAAAATCGAACTTATTTCAAGGCACCGTTCGTGGCGCGGATGGCGGTCGAGCTAAGGCCGGATCGAGGACCGTGTATGAACGTCCAGGCTGGTGCCCGCCGCTTCCAGAGAGCGCGGGAATCGTCCTCATCGATGCGAGCGAAATCAAACGTCCTCGCCATCTTCGACGACAGAAACGACAGCGTGGAGCCCGGCCGGTCGATAACGGCGATCGGAAATGTGTTGACGATGTCCTGCCAGCGTTGCCACAGATGGAAAGTCTTCAGGCTGTCCGCCCCCATGATCCAGATGAAATGGACATGCGGGTTGCGCGCTTTGACGCGCGCCAAGGTGTTCGCCGTGAAGCTCGTGGCGAAATCGCGCTCGAACGCGGTGATCTTGATCGAGGGATGTCGGCCAAGCCTCTCGCTCAAAACGATGCGTTCGGCAAGCGGCAGCAGATGCCGCCGATCCTTCAGCGGATTGCCGGGAGTGACCATCCACCACAACTGGTCGAGGCCGAGGCGCTTGATTGCGATTTCGGCGACGAGCGCGTGTCCCTCATGCGGCGGATTGAAGGAACCGCCGAAAAGACCGACCACCATGCCCCGCTCGCTATGCGGCATGCGAAAGAAACGTCGGTCGATTTCGTCGTTGATCACGTCAGGGCCGGGTCTGTCCGGTGCCGTGCACGCGGTATTTGAAGGATGTCAGCTGCTCGACGCCCACAGGGCCGCGAGCGTGCATCTTGCCGGTCGCGATGCCGATCTCGGCACCCATTCCGAACTCGCCGCCATCGGCAAACTGCGTCGATGCATTGTGCAGCAGGATCGCCGAATCAACCTCGGTGAAGAACCTCTCCACCACGGTTGGATCGTCGGCAATCACGGCCTCGGTGTGGTTGGAGGAGTAGGTCTGGATATGCTGGATCGCACCAGAAATGCCATCGACGACGGCGACCGAAACGATGGCATCCAGATACTCTGTCGACCAGTCTTCCTCCGTGGCGGGTTTCACGCCAGGCATTGCCTGAACAACGGCAGCCGCACCGCGGATCTCGCAACCGGCTCCCGCCAGGGCTTCCAGCAGCGGACGAAGATGCGTATCGGCTGCAGCACTATCGACGAGAATCGTCTCCACTGCACCGCAGATACCCGTGCGCCGCATCTTCGCATTGACGACGATCTCCTTCGCCATGCGGAGATCGGCGGACGCGTCCACATAAATATGGCAAAGCCCCTCGAGGTGCGCGAAGACGGGCACTCGGGCCTCGTTTTGAACGCGCGCCACAAGACTCTTGCCGCCACGCGGAACGATAACGTCGATTGCACCATCCAGTCCGCGCAACATCGCGCCGACGGCGGCCCTGTCGGTCACCGGCACGAGCTGAATGGCATGTTCTGGAAGTCCGGCGGCCTTCAAGCCCTGTACGAGGCAGGCATGGATCGCCTGCGATGAACGCCGAGAGTCCGAGCCACAACGCAGAATAACCGCATTGCCGGCTTTCAGGCAAAGCGCACCCGCATCCGCCGTCACGTTCGGACGGCTCTCGAAAATCACCCCGATGACGCCGAGCGGTGTGCGAACGCGCTCGATCTTCAAGCCATTCGGCCGCTCCCAGGCTGCGACCACCTCGCCGACCGGATCCTTGAGGGCGGCAATCGCGCGGATACCTTCGGCCATGTCGACAACGCGCTTTTCGGTCAAAGTCAAACGATCGACGAAGGACTCGAGCATATCAGTGCCGGCGACATCCTTAAGATCCTTGGCATTCTCCGAGAGGATGTGATCCTTGCCGGCGAGGATCGCATCTGCCATGGCATTCAATGCCCTGTTCTTCGCCTCGGTGGATGCAAAGCCCAACGGTCGCGCCGCGGCCTTGGCCTTGCGGCCGATGTCGTTCATCAGCACGTCAATGTCAGGGCTCTGCGCAACGGTATCAAGCATAGCTTGCGTCCTTCTTCTGCCTTTCTGATTTTGATTTGATCTGCGAGGTCATCACCATGTCGTCGCGATGGATCATCGCCGCACGTCCCGCGTATCCGAGGATCGCCTCGATCTCCGCAGACTTGCGGCCGGTAATCTGGCGCGCCTCTTCGGCATCGTAGCCGACAAGCCCTCGCGCGATCTCGCGGCCGTGGGGGCCGACGATCGCCACCGTATCACCACGGCTGAACAGCCCGACAACCTTGCGCACGCCTGCGGGAAGCAAGCTCTTGCCGGCACCGAGCGCAGCAACGGCGCCCTCGTCGACGTGAAGTTCGCCTGCCGGCTGCAGCTGACCCGCAATCCAGGTCTTTCTCGCTGTGACGGGCGTGCCTGACGGCGCAAACCATGAGGAACGCGCCCCACTCTCGATTGCAGAGAGCGGACTGTCCGTTTTACCGGAGGCAATGATCATTGCGCAGCCGGCTGTCGTGGCAATTTTGCCGGCATCGATCTTGGTGCGCATTCCGCCACGCGACAGCTCCGACGCTGCGCCACCCGCCATGGCTTCGATCTCAGGCGTGATCTCAGCGATCGTGGCGAGAAACTCCGCCTGGGGATCGAGATGCGGCGGCGCCGTATAGAGACCATCGATGTCGGATAGCAGAATCAGCAGATCGGCGCCGGTCATCGTCGCGACACGCGCAGCCAGACGATCATTGTCACCGTAGCGAATTTCGCTGGTGGCAACGGTGTCGTTCTCGTTGATGATCGGCACGGCACCGATCTTTAAAAGCTGATTGATGGTGGCGCGCGCGTTCAGATAGCGGCGGCGCTCTTCGGTGTCGCCGAGCGTCAGGAGAATTTGGCCGGCAACGATCTCGTCCCTCGACAGGCTTTCTGACCAGGCACGCGCCAGGGCGATTTGGCCGACGGCCGCCGACGCCTGGCTTTCCTCCAGCTTCAGCGCGCCCGAAGGCAGGTCGAGGACCGACCGGCCGAGCGCGATTGCGCCCGAGGAAACGACGAGGATGTCAACGCCCCTGGCTTTCAGCGCCGCAATATCGCGGCACATTGCGTCCAGCCATGCCTTCTTCAGACCTGTCTTGCGATCGACGAGGAGAGCCGAGCCAATCTTGATGACGACGCGCCGATAGCGCTGGAGCGACTTACGCGTCGTCATTCGCCTCGCCTTCATCATCCGACACCATGTCGCGGTGGCGAAGCTTTGGTGCCTTGGCAAGCTTTTCCGCCGCACCGGCATTCGCCTCGACGATGATATCCCGCAAGGCACGCAACACTTCGGTCATGCCCTTGCCAGTCGCCGCCGAAATCTGGAACGGCGTCCTGCCGCAAGCCTTGGCAAGTTCCTTCGTCTTCTTCTTCAGTGTTGCATCGTCCAGCACGTCGATCTGCGAAAGCGCAACGATCTCGGCTTTGTCGGTCAGGTCGTTGCCATAGGCTTCGAGCTCCGTCTTCACCGTCGTATAAGCCTTGCCGACTTTTTCCTCCTGCGCAGACACGAGATGCAGCAGCACGCGCGTGCGCTCGACGTGTCCGAGGAAGCGATCGCCAATGCCCACACCTTCATGCGCGCCTTCGATCAACCCGGGAATATCAGCGAGAATAAACTCCTGCCCGTCGATGGTGGCCACGCCGAGATTTGGGTGAAGCGTCGTGAAGGGATAGTTGGCGATCTTCGGTCGGGCACGCGTTACAGCTGCAAGAAAGGTCGACTTGCCGGCATTTGGCAAACCGACGAGGCCGGCATCAGCAATCAGCTTCAGATGCAGCCAGACCGTCTTTTCTTCGCCGGGCAGACCCGGATTTGCCCAATCCGGCGCCTGATTGACCGACGACTTGAAATGCGCGTTGCCAAAACCGCCATTGCCGCCCGTCGCGATCCGGAACCGTTGCCCCTCTCTCGTCAAGTCGCAGATCAGTGTTTCCTGGTCCTCTTCGAGAACCTGCGTGCCGACCGGAACCTTGAGTGTGACGTCATCGCCGTTGGCGCCGGTGCGGTTTCTACCCATACCGTGCGTGCCGATTTTAGCCTTGAAGTGCTGCTGGTAGCGGAAGTCGATCAGCGTATTGAGGCCATTGACCGCCTCGACCCACACATCGCCGCCGCGTCCGCCGTCACCGCCGTCGGGGCCGCCGAACTCGATGAACTTCTCGCGCCGGAAGGAGACACTGCCCCCGCCGCCGTCTCCGGACTTGATATAGACCTTTGCTTCGTCGAGAAATTTCATTTTACTTCCATTGTCCAGTGGCAGCTCATCGCCCCTCTTGCCGCTTTCGATATAGGCGGTTCAATCGGAGGTCAAAGGGTTATCGTGAAGTTTGCGAGCTATAACATACAGTACGGCTTCGGTCTTGATGGCATCTACGACCTCGACCGAATCGCTGCGAGCCTCGAAGGCGGCGACATCATCGCGCTCCAGGAGGTGACCCGAGGCTTCGTTCGCAACGATTATGCCGACATGGTTGCGGACCTTGCCGCACTTTTTCCCAACCATTTCTGGGCCTATGGACCGGCTTGTGATCTGCATGTCGAGGAGGCTTCCGACGGTTGGCCGCCGCGCGGAACCCGTTTCCAGTTCGGAAACATGGTGCTCTCGCGCTGGCCGATCCTGTCGACCCGAACACTGCTTCTGCCGCGCAGCCGAACGATCTCCAAGATTAATCTCCAGCGTGGGGCGACTGAGGCCGTTATCGGGACGCCTGCCGGCGCGCTGCGTGTTTATTCGGTGCATCTCGATCATGTCTCCATCGACGAGCGCGGCCGGCAGCTTTCCCACCTGAACGAGCGCATCAATGCCTTTGTTACCGAGGGCGGGTCGCTCACGGGTTCCGCAGAATTCGATATTAGCGATCCACCGCTGCCGGAGGATTATATCGTCCTGGGAGACTTCAACATGACGCCGGAATCGCCGGAATACTGCATTTTCGCCGGCGCCTGCGACGGCTATTACGGCCGCGTCCCGCGTATTGGCACGCCCATCGACGCACTTGCGGCGCTGAAGCCCTACACGCCCGGCAGCTATAGCTGGATGGATCCCAAGGATCACGGCAAACGCATGCATCTTGATTACTGCTTTGTCAGCTGCGGCGTTGCAGGCCGCCTAAAATCGGCAAAGATCGATACGAATTCGGTCGGCTCCGATCACTTTCCCGTCTGGGTCGAGATCGACGCGTAGGGGTCGAGGCGTCCCGATGTATCGGGACGCCTCCTTTTCATCTCAAGCGATCCCGGCCTGTTGTAGGGCACCTGGCTTCAGCATCGTCTCGACATGCGTCACCATAGTGTTGCGCGCGAAGCTGTAGATTTCGCTGCAACCGGTCATCCGGAAGCCGAGCTTTTCCTGCAGCTTCAGCGACGCCGGGTTGTCGGCGAAGACGCCGGAATGGACCGCCATCTCAGGCATGCGGCGCGAAAAGCGCCCCAACACAGCCGATACGGCCTCGCTCATGTAGCCCCGCCGCCAGTAGTAGCGGTTCAGCCAATAGCCAAGGTGCCAAAGGCCATGGCGAAGCTCGACCGCGACGACGCCGATATGAGCATCGTCGCCGGCCGTGATGGCAAACTGCCAATCGGGCATGCCGCCCGCCGTCACCGGCACCAGCCAGTCGAGCGCGTCCTGCCTGTCGTAGGGAGCAGGAACGCGCGCGAGCATCCGGGTGACGGCGAAATCGGACAACGTGTCTGCGATCGCATCCGCGTCACTCAGCCTGTGCGGGCGCAGCACCAGCCGATCGGTTGTGATGACCGGCAGCGGGCCGGGCGTCATCGACTGGCTCCTGGGTCTTTGAAGACTGATCGCGTTCATAAGACGCTCCCCCAGCTTCTCAACGACATCCAGGTCTTGCGATCGAGCCTGTACCACTCGACCGGCACGTTGCTGCCGAGCGCCAGTGATGCCGCCAGCCCCGATCCCTGGAACTGGAAACCGCACTTCTGGATCACCCGCCGCGAAGCGACGTTCATGACCCGGCAACGGGCATCGATCTGATCGACATCCTGCCTCGTACGGAAGACCATATCGACCAGAGCATGGCATGCCTCGGTCATAAAGCCTTGATTCCAGTAAGGTTCTCCAAGCCAGTAACCAATCTCGACAGTCCGCCCGTCGAGATGCGGTTCGACCCCACAGCAACCCACAAATGCGCCGTTCTCCGCCTTGGTAATCGCATAGACGCACTTGCCGATCTCGCCGTTTTTCGTGCGACGCACGAAGTCGGCGGCATCATTGGCCGTGTACGGGTGCGGCATGCGCGACACCATGGTGGCGACTTTGGCGTTGTTGGCAAGATGGGCAAGGGCGTCGATGTCTTCTTCGTGCGGCGCGCGCATGACGAGCCGTTCCGACAATAAGACAGGGCAATCGGTCCTTAACCGTTCCGGCCTCAGCCGTTCCTTGGGAGACCGCTGGTCTTCCCGGGGAGACCGCGATTGGCCTTCCCTCAACAATTCGCCTTGCATGTTCAGTCCTCCTTCGTTGGACAAGAAAAAAGGGGAGATGGCGCCCCATCTCCCCTGTTTTCTGGACTGAACCTGATACGCTCAGCCGGGTCGATGAGACGCCGGCTGTTTTAGAGCGCTACCGGCTTATTCCGCTGCTTCCGCTTTCGGCATTACAGACACGTATACGCGACCGTTGGCCTTCGTTCGGTAGTTCACATTGCCGGCGGTAAGAGCAAAGATCGTGTGATCCTTACCGAGGCCGACGTTGGAACCCGGATGCCACTGCGTACCGCGCTGACGCACGATAATGTTGCCTGCGATGACGGCTTCGCCGCCGAACTTCTTCACGCCAAGGCGCTTGGATTCGGAATCACGACCGTTGCGCGATGAACCGCCAGCTTTTTTGTGTGCCATTGGAGTTCTCCTTTAAACCTTAAAGTCCCGTGATCTTACTTAGCAGCCACGATGTCCGTAATACGGACAACGGTGTGATGCTGGCGATGGCCGCGCGTACGCTTCGAGTTCTGACGGCGGCGCTTCTTGAAGGCGATGACCTTCTTGCCGCGGTTGTGCTCGACCACTTCGGCCTTGACGGAAGCGCCCTTGACGAAGGGAGCACCAATCGCAGCGTCGGCGCCTTCGCCGATTACGAGGACTTCGGTGAATTCAATTGCGTCGCCGGCGGTTGCTTCAAGCTTCTCGATGGTCAGCACGTCGTTTGCTGCCACACGGTACTGCTTACCGCCGGTCTTGATGACTGCGAACATTTTTTATCCTTTCATGTTCGTTCCGGCTCATACCCGCAGTAAGCAGGTGGCCGTCTTTTTATCAGTCGAGGTTAAGCAGGGATTTCAGAGGCTTTCGCCCAGAACTCTCGCTGCCGGTGATCGGCCCCGCGCGAACGCGAGACTGGCAAGGCGCGGACTTATCCACACCTATTGCGAAGCCGAGATACGCGAGGCCAAAAACACTGTCAAGGCAAAAGGATGAAAAGCTTTGAGATTTCGTCTTGCCAGCCCGTCATTCTCTCGCTAAGAGAACGCCCGCGCCGAACAAGCGCCGACCAGACCGCGGAGAGGTGGCAGAGTGGTCGAATGCACCGCACTCGAAATGCGGCATACCTGCAAGGGTATCGTGGGTTCAAATCCCACCCTCTCCGCCATTGGATCCTCTGTCCATACCGGAGACATAGGTAACAGAGCGTACCTAAGACATGGGTGACAACCTCGTGCCGAACGGGTTGTCGATGGTTTGCAAGGTCCTCTGCTCCAGGCCGATATATCCGAGATCATAGTGCATGAAGCTGACGAGCCAAATACCGTCGTCGACCTCCTTGATTCCCAGTTTCTGTCCGGCCAGCACGGTCGAGATATTGATCTTCTTGCGGTAGATGCAGATGCGGCCGCAATGGGTCACCAGTGCGTCACGGTCGTGGAACGGATAGGTGATCTCCGGCAGGCCCGTTATATCGGCGCGCCGATGGGCTGTAGAGATCGACCGGCGTCTTCATCGCCACGGCTTCATGCGGCCGCTCGGTATTGAATTCGCTGACGAACGCATCGAAGCGGGCCTGTTGCTGCAGGATATTTCCGCCAGGTGGCCTGGTCGCCTCTTTCTTGAGCGTCAGGTGCATGCGCATCATGCCGGCCATTCTCTTGCGGATGGCCCGGCCTGATGCGCTCGAGCGCGATGCCGAGCCGCAGCCACCAGACCGACAGCTTTGACAGATTGTAGAGGCCGTTGGGGCTGGCGAACGGCAGGCCGTTGTCACTCCGGATCGCGAGCGGCAGGCCATGTTCGGCAAACAATCGGCGGAACGCCTCGAACACACCCACCTCCTTTGTCGATTCGAAGGCCTCGCAGGCAAGCCGGTAGCGTGACGCCTGGTCAGTGACCGTCAGCGGGTAACAGTAGCGGCCATCGCCGAGCTTGAACTCGCCCTTGAAATCGGCGCACCACAGGTCGTTCGGCAGCAATGCCTGAGACAATGCTGTTCCTTCGGCTCGGTGTCGTTGCCGCTTACGGGCATGGGCGACCAGCCCGTGCCGGTCAAGAACGGCATGCACCGTGCTCTTCGACGGCACGCGCACATCGCCGGCCAGACGCTTCACCAGCAGTTCTCTGATCTTCCTGGCACCCCAATGCGGCTTCTCCTTCTTGAGCCGCACAATCATTGCCTCCACCGGCGCGGGCAACTGGTTGGCGTAACGCACCGGCCGCCGCGAGCGATCCGTCAGCGCCTCCAGGCCGTCGTCCTTGTAGCGATTGAAGATCTTGTAGCCGGTCTTGCGCGAGATGCCGAACTCCCGGCACACATCGCTCATGCCTTCGCCCTCAAGCAGCCGGGCGACGAAACGTAGACGTTCCTCCATTACCGAAGTCTCTCTCCACGGCATCAACACCTCCCGCAAAAAGGCGAAAAGTGTTACCCCTGTCTCCGGTACAAAACGTCACCTATCTCTCAGGTCGGGCACTCTGTGTTTCAAGTAGATGCGCAATACGCTGACCATATCAAGTGCTCGCATCAGGCGCGTGCGCGTGCATGAGCAGTCCAAGGGCCACACTTGAGGCGCTTTCGTCGTCGTTTCGGCCATTTGATCGTTGTGCTATTTGTTCTCAAGCCGCGTGGAGAAGGCATCGTCCTGTGGACGCTTCGGTTCAGTGACGGGGTAGGCCGGAGGTGTCCTACTTCCAGGAAATAGATGACGACGCCGATCCGGAACTCATCCCGCTCGTGGAGAAGTGGACGAAGCACTGGGGCCGAAGATGGTGAGCGCGGCGCGGCATGAAACGCCGCTGCAAGTCCTTTGATACGAAGCTGGAAGCGGAGAAGTGGGCGCGTGACCTGGAGGCCCAGGTCGATCGCTTCGGTGTCGCGCCCGACACCCGGATCTTGGAGAGCACAACGCTCGGTGAGCTCCTGGAGCGCTACCAGCGCGAGGTCTCGCCGACGAAGCGAGGCTCGACGTCCTGCGGCGCCATGAGCTTGCTTACCGGACGATGATCGGATTGAGCCAACAAGACATCGCCTCGTTCCGCGACGAGCGTCTCCGCACCGTAGCTCCATCTACCACTGTTCGCGAGCTCGCTCGAACAAGCCTGGCGACGTCTCCTTGCGCGATCGAACGTCAAGGTTCTGCGCTTCCACGATCTCCGCCACGAGGGCGTAAGTCGTCTTTTCGAGCGCGGTCTCAACGTAATCGAGGTTTCTACGATCAGCGGGCACAAGGAACTGCGAATGCTCCGGAGATACGCACACCTCAGTGCGGATGATCTCGTTGCTCGTCCGGGGTAGCCATGCATCTGCCTAACATGCAGGCTGGGGCAGCCACTACTGCGATGCGGAAGGGCGGCGAGAGCCGTCCCTTCGTGCATTGGCGCACAGGTTAATTCAAATAGCATTGACTAATTGATTAGTGTTGGCTATTTGATTGCTCATGACCGAGGCTGAAACCATAACTGCTGTCATGCGCGCCCTTGCTGATCCCACGCGGCGGGCCGTGTTCGAGCGCATCGTCAATTCCGACGAGATCACCGTCGTTGAGTTGACCCGCGGCAGCAGTGTGACGCAGGGCGCTATCTCCCAACATCTCAAGTCCTTGAAACAGGCCGGCCTTGTTTGCGAGCGCCCCGAGGGGCGCAATGTCTATTATCGCGCCCAACCCGACGGTCTGGAGCCGCTAGCCGACTGGATGAGCGACTATGGCGTATTCTGGCGCGAACGCTTCGCCGATCTGAGAAACCTGCTGAAGGAAATTGACCCATGAACCAAGCCGTGAATCCGGACACGCAGGCCATTGTGGTCGACGACGTCTTCCCGCACGCGCCCGCAGTCATCTGGAAAGCCTTGACGAGCGGCGAGCTCATCGGCCGTTGGCTGATGGCGCCGACAGGCTTCGAGCCTGCGGTCGGCAGCCATTTCACCTTTCAAACCAAGCCTGCAGGCGAATGGGACGGCACCATTCATTGCGAGGTGCTGGAGGTCGTGCCGAATGAGCGTCTGTCCTATGCGTGGAAGGGCGGCCATGAGGGCAATGACGGCTACGGCTCGAAACTGGAGACCGTGGTCACCTTCACCATCTCCACGGCCGAGACGGGCACGCGCCTGCGCCTCACCCATTCCGGCTTCGTGCTTCCGAAGAACGACACCGCCTACCGCAACATGAGCGAAGGCTGGAAAAAAGTGGTCAAGAATCTCGACAGAGTGGTCGCCGAAGAGGCTGCATTGAAGCAACAGGAGAACGACATGAACACGCCCTATACCGGTGGCTGCGCCTGCGGCGAAATCCGCTACGAGATATCAAGCGAACCGGCCGTCATGGTTGACTGTCAGTGCCGGCAATGTCAGCGCGACAGCGGCACCGGACATCAATCGCACCTGACTTTTGTTGCGGCTGAGGTGAAGGTCGAGGGAGAAGCATCGCATTGGCAGACCGTCGGCGATGGCGGAACCGTCAAGCGACGTGCCTTCTGCCCGACATGCGGTTCGTCCGTCCACATGACATTTCCCGACATGCCGGATGTGTTCATCGTCACGCCGGCAAGCCTCGACGACCCAAGCCGCTATAAGCCACAGCTGGTGTCCTGGACCGCAGCCGGACATGCCTGGGATCACCTCGATCCGGCACTGCCGAAATTCGACAAGATGCCGACGACGTGAAACATCGAGGTTGCCAGCCGCCATTGGGGGCTGCCGCTTAGTCGCAATGTGGTGAAGCTCGTCCGCCGTCGGGTAATCCGAAACGAGCGCAGCCGGCGCCTGACCGGTGACGAGGAGCAACGTCTCCTCGATGGCTGCGACGCCGGACAGATCCCATTCCTCAAGACGATCGTCATTCTCGCCATCGAGACCGGGATGCGCCGAGGGGAGATCCTGGGACTGAAGTGGTCCGACGTTTCCCATAATCGCCGGGTGATCACGAGCGCCGCCGCCTTCTTGCGATCCTTCGCGCTATCGGCCCAGCCCACTTTCGTGAGCTTCGTCGCGCCGATGCCTTTGGGATAGGGCGGCGCATCGGCCGAGAACCATGCGGGCGGCACGCGCTCGATGCCGATCGCCGAAAGCTCCTTCAGCACGCGTGCGGCGTCCTTGTCGTCGCCCGAAATAATGCGCGTGCCGAATGCGTCACAAAGCTTGTCGCGTTCCGCTTCGAAGGCTGCGTCATGCGTGGCCTTCGCGGCGGTCCATCCGCGTCCCAGGCCTTCTGATCGTCTTTGCTGAAGCGCTTCAGGAAGACCAGCGAGGCCTTAACCGTCGCATCGGCTGAGCGGAAAGTTTCTTCCGGCAGCCCCACTACAGCGAGGATTTTAGCCTTGCCCTCGCACCAGCGCCACAGCCATGTCAGCGACGGATTGTTGAGATTGCCGTCGGGCAGGACGATGCCATTGGATCCCTTGCGTTCCAAGGTTTTCCCGCAGCCTCTGGTTTTCGTCAAGTTTGGATCTCGTCGCCCAAATTGGCTAGGGCCACATTCTCGGCACGGCCAAGTATTTGCCGCGCATCCCAATACTCAGGATCGACCAGCTGCCGATGTCTGGCTGCATGTAAGCGAATGTTCGCGAGTCTAACATGAGGCTCAGACGTGTTAAGAAAATGCGTTCTTTTTAACTCATTGAGCGCACATGTTAAAGCCGACCAACATCGCAGGGCCACGCTGACGGCGCTTCCTTGGTAGTTGGGCGCTACGCAAGCCGCTGCGATATGATTCAGCCGAAGCTCTCGACTGCCCTCTCGATCCCGGGCTGGGACTTCGCCAGGTCATCGCGGTTCATGACCGCCTTGATCTCAACACTGGCATCAAACGCAAGAAACCATGGCTCAGCAACGGCCGGTATCTCCGAGGTGTCCGTCATGTCGAAGAAAATAAGGCCCGTTCTTTTCCCGTCGAATTCAGTGAAGTAGGCCGCTTCGGGTTTGAGATCAGCAAGGATGGATTGAATCTTGGTGACGAGGCTGCCGTCTTTGATTGCTGCGTTTCCCTTGTCAACGGGAAGCGAAACTTTGAGCATCATTCGCATTTCTATCCTCCTTTTTCGTGCATATGTGGCTCTCAGCGACGCCTCATGCCCGCCAAGCGGGTCGACGAGGCCGTGCTTTACGTTGCTTTAAGCACCTCAGCATATAAGAATACCATGAGATACGTCATCGCTGCGTTTATTCTGGCGTGCTTCGTTACCTGGGATTTTGCCGAGAGAAAGGGATCCGTCTCTTTGGCGGCTCTGGATACCATCACTCATTATGCGAAGCAGCCATCTCGAATTCTACAAAGGCTAGCGGCTCGATAGTAAGTAACGCGCGCTTCCCTATTCCATACGCATCGGGATCTGGGAGATTTGGATTTTCTGACTTGCGGGATTTCTGCCGCTTCCATCGGCGCGCTGAATGGCCGCCGCTACGACAATGGAATCGTTCACGGTGAACACGACTACCCGCGCTCGTGGCGCGAAAGGAGCTCAGGCTTTCGCCAAAGCTTTGATGCGCCGGGATAGTCCTTGGCTCACCTCCAGGGGGCGTCTGCGCAGGATCATCAACAGCGGTGGGAGATCATATGGCGATGATCAGAAAACGAAGAGGCGGCCTTGGCCCGTGCAGATCCAGATGATCCTTCGTCACGGTCCTGCGGCCGTCCAGAATGCGGTCTTCTTCGCGTGCTTGCCCCTCAGCTCTGCAACATAGCCAGGATGTGACGTAAAGGTGTCGAAGTCGCTAATCTTCGTCGACAGCCGCTCACATTCAACGAGATGTCGCGCGGCAAAGCGATAGCGGCTGGATTTCGCTCGATCGAGCGTAAAGTCGATCATAGCCCGCAGGGCGATGGTGGCTGCCAACGGATACTTCTCCCGGAGATGCTCGGACGCCGGTGTCAACAGTTCGTAGTGATCGCCATCAAGTTCGGCTGCACGCGTGCGGACGAGCGTCGCAGCCTTGTCGAGCGCCGGCCATGACACCAGGAAGGCGAGCGCTTGGTGGACATCCTGGAAGCGGCTCACATAGTTGAAGGCGTTCTCTTCTGCTTCGAGATCATCGAAATCCGGTAGGCGCTTCAGAAAAGCTCGCAGGTGCCGCTCGTTCAGCGATTGTTCGAAGCACTGCCAGCGAAAGGCCTGCGCTTCGTCCCTCCGGCTGAGAGCTTCAAGCACATCGAGGCGGGCCTCTTCCCACTCGAACGGGGATGGTCTGGCCTTCATCTCAACGCGATTGATGGCATCCCATGCCTCTCCGGCCCGGTCCGCCTTCAGCAGACGCTGGGCGATTTCTGCCGCAATCATTGGCACGGATCTCGCCTGCTCGCTCTGCTGCGCGATGAAGGCATCAACATCACCCTGGGCATCGGCGATCTGCTCCAATGCTGACCTGATGGTTCTGTTGCGATGGCGGAGATTGATTTCGTCTTCGTAAACTGGACGACTGCTTCCCCAACCGATCACGACACGGCCTGCCTCAGGCGGCGTATCGACCGGCGCTTTTGCCCAATCGTCGAACAACGACTTCAGCCGATCGAGGCCTTCCGCACCCAGCGCTGGCGACAGGTTCTCGATCAGACGATCATACTGCCCGTAGTCATTGCCCTGCAACGCGCGAAAGGTTTGTTCTGCGAGAAGGCGCGGGTCCGGTTTTGCCGCGTTCGCTATCGTGCCCAGATCGACGCAGGTTCGATGAAAGACATGCATGATTGTGCCGTTGCCATCGTCGCATCGCTCGAAAATCGAACGCGCCAGGCCCATGAAGCGCCACATCACCTCCAGCGCCTCGTCCGGATCGCTGCTGGCGATCGTATCAAGGATCACGTGCCGCTGTGTCTCCAGATCGCTCTTCAAGGCCTTCACCCGGCGCCAGTTGATCACGGAGCGGGAGCGCTCGATCGATGAAAGCCGCTTTGTTACTTCCCTTGCAACTTCAGCGCTGCTCTGCTTTCCGGCGAGTTCGATCCGTAGCCTGCGTTTGGTCGCGGCGCTGCCCGTGCTGATCTCGATCAGCAACTCAGCCAGCCTCTCGGCGCCCAGCACCTCCAGGTTTTTGGCGTTCAGCGTCGTTTTCGGTGCCATGCATTTTTCCAAGATTTCCGTCGTTGAGAACCATATACGCCGGTAGCATTCAGGGCGACAGCGGGTTGAGCTTTACCTCGACAACCCTCCGTGGACGAAACATCGATGTGTGCCGGGATAGACCTTGGCACCCCCGCCAGGGGCAGCGTGATCTTCAACACCCGCTGGAGATCACATGGCAACTATCAGGAAACTCAGGGGACGCTGGCAAGCACAGGTCCGCCGGCGTGGCATGAAGCCCCGTTGCAAATCGTTCGATAGCAAGATTGAAGCAGAGAAGTGGGCACGAGATCTCGAAGCCTAGGTCGATCGCTTCGGTGCAGCTCCAGACACGCGGATCCTTGCGTCGACGACGCTCAGCGAGCTGCTGGAGCGCTATAAGGTGGAGGTCTCACCGACGAAACGCGGATCGGTCCAGGAGATCCAACGCTCAAACATCATGACATCGCATACCGGACGATGGTTGGCCTCTCACCGCAGGACATCTCGTCGTTCAGAAACGAGCGCTTGAAACGGTAGCTCCATCTACAACAGTTCGGGAGCTCGCCATTCAGTCACGTCATACGCTGCCTTTCGAAGAAAGCGGCAATGCCGGCCTGTGCCTCGTCCGTCTCCCAGCTATCCGCGAGCTGAGAAATCACGCTCTCGACGATCTCGTCCGTGATGGGCGAGGCGAGAGAACGCACCAAGGCTTTGGCGCGCGCTGCAGCCTGCGGCGAGGCCGCAATGAATTCGTCGACCTCCCTGTCGACGGCGCGATCGAGATCGGCGGGCGCGACAATGGAAGCGACCAGACCGATCGACTTGGCATGGGCAGCGTTAAACATTCGACCGGAGACGAATAGGGACCGCGCTGCAGAACTGCCTATCCGCGCTACGACATAGGGGCTGATCGTTGCCGGTATTAGCCCAAGCCGGACTTCCGTCAGGCCGAAACGCGCTGCCTCCGACGCAATCACGGTATCGCAGACGCTGATCAACCCGATACCGCCGCCGAAAGCGCTCCCCTGGACGCAACCAATAAGCGGCCTCGGCACCTCGTTCAGCGCCTTGAACATCATAGCCAGCCGTCGCGCTTCTGCAATTCTCTCCGCCCGGCTCGCCTGGAACTGCGCTCTCATCCACTCCAGATCGCCCCCTGCACAGAAGCTCTTGCCGGCCCCGGCAAGCACGATGGCGCGTACCCTCTTATCCGACCCAAGTGCGCTTGCTGCTTCGGTCAACTCGTCGATCATCTGCGCGGACATTGCATTGTGCTTGTCTTTGCGGGCAAGCGTAAGCCGCGCGACACCGCGTTCGTCGATCGAGATCATCAGCGTTTCCGGCATTATCCTGCGCTCCTTAGGCCCTGTGCGAAACGGGCGGCCTGTTCCAGCTTCTCCGCCGAGAGCCCGGTCCGGTAGCCCTTGCGGGCAAGGAACTGCGCGACAGCCAAAGTATCGACGTTGCCCTTAGCGCCCGGCGCATAAGGGCAGCCGCCCAATCCGCCGACCGACGCATCAAAAACCCGCAGCCCGTGCTTTAGCGAAACGTCGATGTTTTCGAGTGCCCAGCCGTCGGTGTCGTGGAAATGACCGGCAAGCATCGTCGCCGGTGCATAGGAAAGGACCGTCACCAGCATCTGGTCGACCTCGTCAGGGCGTCCTCGGCCGATTGTATCGCCGAGGCTGATCTCGTAGCAGCCCAATGCATGCAGGCTTTCGACGACCCGCGCCGCCGCATCGGGCGAGACGGCCCCCTCATAGGGACATTCGACCACGCAGCTGACGTAGCCGCGCATGGGGACGCCGCGCGCAAGGCTTGCTTCGGCAACCGGCTTGAAACGTTCGATGCTCTCGGCGATGGAGCAGTTGATATTCTGCTGCGAGAAGCTTTCTGAGGCAGACGCAAAGATCGCGACTTCGTCCGCGCCCGCCGCCATTGCAGCCTCGAAGCCTTTCATATTCGGCGTCAGAACGGCGTAGCGGACCCCCGGTCTGCGCTTGATACCGGCCATCACCTCGGCAGCATCAGCGAGCTGGGGAACCCACTTCGGGCTGACAAAGCTCGTCGCCTCGATCCGCTCGAAACCACATTCCGAGATCATGTCGATCAGGGCGATCTTCGTCGCCGTCGGGATCAGATCCTTCTCGTTCTGGAGACCATCGCGAGGCGCCATCTCGACGATCGACACGTCCCGCGGCAGCAGTGAAGATTCTCCGGCCTGCACAATCACGTCTCCTCTACCCGCAGCGTCAGAAGTACCGCGCCTTCGTCGACCTGCTGCCCTTCACTCACCTCGACGGATTCCACCGTTCCATCGCGGGCTGCGACAAGCGTGAGTTCCATCTTCATGGCCTCCATGACCACAAGCGCGTCACCCTCGGAGACTTCCGACCCCGAACTCGTACGCACGATCTTGATAAAGCCCGGCATCGGCGCGATCAGCCTGTTGCCGTCAGCCACATCCGTCGCATTGAAATCGAGCGGGTTGCCGAGATGAAACACATGCGTTCTGTGATCCACGCTGACAACCAGATGATGCGCCGCTAGACTCGCCTTGACCTGCACCTGCCGGCCATCGACCTCCGCCCGGCATCCGTCATCCTGCCGGCTGACGATCTTCACGGGAATGACTCGCCGGCCATCGTGCACCGCAAAGAAATCGAATCCCTTGGCGGCAACCCGCAGCGTTGAATGCCCGCCCTCGTAGGTTAGCACCACGATGCGCTGCATTTCGCTCCAAAGCTGCCAGTGCCCCAGCGTCAGCCACGGGTCGCCATCCGATGATTGCATAAGCGCGCCCAACGACAGGACGGCGGCAAGCGCAACGACGGTGTCCACCGGCGGCTCGATAGCGGTCAGCGATCGAAGGTTGCGATCGATCAGCCCGGTATCTGGATGGCCAGCGGTAAATTCCTCCTGTGCGCTCAGTCTGGCGAGAAAGTCGAGATTGGTGGTGACGCCGACGACATGCGAGCTCTGCAAGGCCCTGGTCAGTCGCAACAGCGCGACACTCCGAGTGGGCCCGTGCACGACCATCTTGGCGATCAGAGGATCGTAATGAGCGGAGACCGTGTCGCCGGGACGGATCCCGGCATCGATCCGCGCCGTAACGTCAGGAAAATCTAGATGCCTGATCGTTCCCGTCGCGGGCAGGAAACCCTTGGCCGCATCCTCGGCATAAATTCGCGCCTCGAAAGCCCAGCCGTAGATTTCCAGCTCCGACTGCTTCTTCGGCAGGGCTTCGCCAGCCGCCACGCGGAATTGCCACTCGACCAGATCGACCCCGGTAATTGCCTCAGTGACGGCGTGTTCGACCTGAAGGCGGGTATTCATCTCCATGAAATAGAAGCGATCCGGCCAGAGGCCGTTTGACACATCCGCGATGAACTCCACGGTGCCGGCACCACGATAGGAGATGGCACGCCCCGCGCGCACGGCCGCCTCACCCATCGCGCGGCGCATCTCTGGCGTCATGCCGGGCGCTGGCGCCTCCTCGATCACCTTCTGATGGCGGCGCTGGAGCGAGCAATCGCGCTCGAAAAGATGAACGACGTTGCCATGCCGATCCCCGAAGATCTGAACTTCGATGTGGCGAGGTCGAATAAGGCACCGCTCTATCAACACGGCATCGTCACCGAAGGCGGCCATGGCCTCCCGTCGTGCGGCAGCGAGCGCCTCTGGAAAATCCTCTTCGCTGTCGACCCGTCGCATTCCCTTGCCACCGCCACCGGCGCGGGCCTTGATAAGGACAGGGTAGCCGATCAAGGTCGCCTGATCGGCCATAAACCCGTCGTTCTGTTCCTCGCCATGATAGCCCGGAACAACCGGGACCCCGGATTGGTCCATCAACGCCTTTGCCGCATCCTTCAATCCCATGGCGCGAATGGAAGATGCCTGCGGTCCAATGAAGACGATGCCCGCGGCCTCGACGGCTGCTGCGAAATCGGCATTCTCGGACAAAAAACCGTAACCGGGATGAATGGCTTCAGCGCCGGTCCGTTCCGCCGCAGCCAAGATCCGTTCGATCGAGAGATAGCTTTCCTGTGCGCTGGCGGAGCCTAAGCGGACGGCCTCGTCGGCCATCTCGACATGCAGCGCCCCGACATCAGCATCCGAATAGACCGCCACTGTGGCAATCCCCATGCGCCTGGCCGTTCGAATCACCCGACAAGCAATCTCGCCACGGTTTGCGATGAGAATTTTCTGGAACATCCCTACCTCACATCCGGAATAGGCCGAAGCGCGTCGCTTCAATCGGTGCATTCAGCGCCGCAGACAGCGAGAGACCGAGCACATCGCGGCTCTTGGCTGGATCAATCACCCCATCATCCCAAAGGCGCGCCGACGCATAGAGCGGATGGCTCTGCCGTTCGAAGAGATCGAGCACCGGCTGCTTGAAAGTAGCCTCATCCTCCGGCGTCCAGGGGGTGCCGGCGCGGGAAAGCGCTTCTCCCCGCACGGTCGCAAGGACACCGGCCGCCTGCTCTCCACCCATGACCGAGATGCGGCTGTTCGGCCATGTCCAGAGAAAGCGCGGCGAGAAGGCGCGCCCCGCCATGCCGTAGTTGCCCGCACCAAAGGAACCGCCAACCAGCATCGTCACCTTCGGCACAGCAGTCGTTGCGACCGCGGTAACGAGCTTGGCGCCATTCTTTGCGATGCCTTCCGTCTCGTATTTGCGGCCAACCATGAAGCCGGTGATGTTCTGCAGGAAGACTAGCGGTATCCTGCGCTGCGAGCAGAGCTCAACGAAATGGGCACCCTTCAGAGCCGACTCCGAGAACAGCACACCGTTATTGGCGACAACGCCAACGGGAATACCGTGGATATGGGCAAAGCCGCAGACCAGCGTCGTCCCGTAGCGTGTCTTGAACTCATCGAAGCGGGAGCCGTCGACGACACGCGCAATGACTTCGCGCACGTCGTAGGGCACGCGCAGATCGGCGGGGACGATACCCGCAATTTCGGCCGGATCAAACAGCGGCGCTTCGACTGGTTGCCGCTCGATGCCGCGGATCTTGCACCGATTGAGGTTGGCGACAGCGCGCCTCGCCAAGGCCAGTGCGTGGGCATCGTCACGAGCGAGATGGTCGGCAACGCCGGAGAGCCTTGTGTGCACATCGCCACCGCCGAGATCCTCCGCCGAAACAACTTCGCCGGTCGCAGCCTTGACCAATGGAGGACCGGCAAGAAAGATCGTCCCTTGGCCTTCGACGATGATCGCCTCATCGGACATGGCAGGCACATAGGCGCCACCCGCCGTACACGAGCCCATGACCACGGCAATCTGCGGAATTCCCGCTGCCGACATATTTGCCTGATTGTAGAATATCCGGCCGAAATGATCGCGATCCGGGAACACCTCGTCCTGGTTCGGCAGATTCGCGCCGCCGGAATCCACCAAATAGATGCAGGGCAGATTGTTCTGGGCGGCAATTTCCTGCGCTCGCAGATGCTTCTTCACCGTCAGTGGAAAGTAGGTGCCGCCTTTGACGGTCGCATCGTTGCAGACGATCATGCAATCGCGCCCCGAGACGCGGCCGATGCCGGTAATCAGGCCCGCAGCCGGTGCTTCGTTGCCATACATTCCGTGGGCCGCGGTCAATCCGACCTCGAGAAACGGTGTGGCTGGATCGAGGAGGCCCGCGATGCGATCGCGCGGCAGCATCTTGCCGCGGGCAACATGACGCTCACGCGCTGTCGCTCCGCCGCCGTTTGCGGCACTCGCCGCTGCTTCCTCGATGGCGCGGATCGCTTCGGCCATCGCCGCGCGATTTGTCCTGAAGCTCTCCGAATTCGTCGAAATCTGCGACTTCAAAACCGTCATTTGTCACCAGGATGGTTGTCGGATGAACTTTCAGATCAGGCCGTTTCAGCAAATAGCTCGCGGCCGATCAGCATGCGTCTGATTTCAGAGGTTCCGGCACCGATCTCGTAGAGCTTTGCGTCGCGCAGCAGCCGGGCGGCGGGATAGTCGTTCGTGTAGCCATTGCCGCCGAGTGCCTGGATCGTCTCTAGGGCCAGAAGCGTCGCTTTCTCGGCGGCATAGAGGATGCAGCCGGCAGCATCCTTGCGTGTCGTCTCGCCGCGATCGCAGGCGGCGGCCACCGCATAGACGTACGCACGTGCTGTGTTCATGGCCACGTACATGTCGGCGAGCTTGCCCTGCATCAGTTGAAACTCGCCGATCGCCTGACCGAATTGCTTTCTCTCATGAAGATAGGGCACGACGACATCCATGCAGGCCGCCATGATGCCGATCGGCCCGGCGGAAAGAACGACGCGCTCATAGTCGAGTCCCGACATCAGAACGCGTGCGCCGCCGCCGACAGTATCGACCACATTTGCCTCGGGAACCTCACAGTCCTCGAAGATCAGTTCGCAGGTGTTGGAACCGCGCATGCCTAGCTTGTCGAGCTTCGGGCCGGTTGAAAAGCCCTTGAATGCCTTCTCGACGAGGAAGGCGGTGATGCCGCGCGGTCCTGCTTCCGGGTCTGTCTTTGCGTAGACCACCAGCACATCGGCATCCGGGCCGTTGGTGATCCACATCTTGTTGCCGTTGAGAACGTAACTTTCGCCTTGCTTCTCCGCCCGAAGCTTCATCGAAACGACGTCTGATCCGGCGCCCGGCTCCGACATCGCAAGTGCGCCGACATGCTCGCCGGAGATAAGCTTGGGCAGATACCGCGACTTCTGCTCTGCCGTTCCATTGCGGCTGATCTGATTGACGCACAAATTGGAATGGGCGCCGTAGCTGAGCCCGACTGAGGCCGAAGCGCGGCTAATCTCCTCCATCGCGACGCAATGGGCCAGGTATCCTAGGCCGGCGCCGCCATAGGCCTCCTCGGCCGTGATCCCGAGCAGCCCCATGTCGCCCATCTCGCGCCAGAGCGGCGTCGGGAAATTGTTGCTGCTGTCCGTCTCGGCGGCGAGCGGCGCAATACGCTCCGTCGCAAACCGGCGAACGCTGTCGCGAAGCGCCTCGATCTCGTCCGCCAGACCAAATCTCAAACCACCTGAATACATGCCTTCCCTCCCAAGTCCGGCGCGCGGTTGCCGCGGCGTCCGGCATGCGTGTGTCGTTATTCCCCCGTCATTGTTTTTCACGCGCGTATCTTGTCGGCAGCTCCTCCACTGCCGGTCGGCTCGATAAATTTCGTTGAAGAACGCGAAAATGGCAAGCATTTCCGGTCGGCCGGTCCGACCTGGCCGCCAGTTTGCTCTGGTGGATCTTCGATAGATCTTCCGCCGGCATCTGCCCTTCCTCCCGAGATAGGCGACGACTCGAATACGCAGGCGGTCTTTGGAGATCCGCACGCAATATGAGGATGCTAGCACCGGGCGCGCGGAATTTCTGAACCAAGAAGGCTCGTCTTGCGCAAACTATGGAAAGGAATTGGCCGCCTGGACGACAAGTTCGCCTGATCGGGCCGCCCGATGAAGTCAGGCAACCCAATGGGCGGCAAGAGCCGATGGCTGTGGGATCAGCGCTTTATGGCGCGGCCGCTGCGGCTTTCAGAGAGTGCGCGCACCTGATGGCGGCGAACGAGCTCGGCCTGTACCTCAGCCTGAAATGTCATGACCTGGTCGCGGACCTCAGCTTCGGAGCAGCCAAGCGACGTCAGCTCGTCTGCCAGCCGGCGGCATTCGGTCTTCCAGAAGCGCACTGCGTCCTCACCGTGGCTGCGATCCAACTCGGCCGCGCACCGATCAATGTCACCGGCGCGCGAAGCGACCGGGAAAATAACGATCTCGCTTGTCGTCATTGCTTGCAGAGTTTTGTTTGACTGTACTGGCATCGACTCGTTCCGTTGTGTCCGACTCATACCTAGCTGACCATGGTTAACGCTTTCCCCATCACGTCAGGCGAACGCATCACTTCGGCTCACCGCAAGTCGCATCAGCCGTCGCTGACACGCTCAGACGCGGGTACTTTGAGCACCGTCTTCCGCCACAAGCGGGACTTCCTAACCGTCAAAAATGCCGTTAGGCTTCTGCAAGCTGCTTTGTCGGTGCAGCGGGGGGCTGAAATCGGTGAGAAGTGTGATCGCGAAGCCTGTCGCGGCGGCCATCGTGGTGTTCGCCCGTGCAATTACTGCCGTGCGCGCCATCTGGCCGAATGACGGCATTCCCGAGGGGCAGTGTGTTTATTTTGCCAATCATTCCAGCCATGGCGATTTCATTCTGGTCTGGGCCGTCCTGCCGCCGAGCTTGAGACGCCGAACACGCCCTGTCGCTGGCGCCGAATATTGGCTGAAGTCGTCGATCAACCGTTTCATCGGCCGCGACGTCTTCGACGCCGTGCTTATCGAGCGGGATCGCGACAAGCGCACCCGCGATCCGATTGAAGTCATGGCCGAGGTGGTCGATTCCGGGGCGTCACTGATTCTCTTTCCCGAAGGCACGCGCAACCAGACAGAGGCGCAGCTGCTGCCGTTCAAAAGCGGGCTTTTCCATCTCGCCTCGACCCGGCCGGGCATTCACCTCGTGCCGGTCTGGATCAACAATCTCAATCGCGTCATGCCAAAGGGCGAGATAGTCCCGATCCCCCTTATCTGTACCGTGACCTTCGGCAACTCCATGCAAATCGAAGCCGGCGAGAGCAAGGAAATCTTCCTCGACAGGGCGCGCACGGCGCTGCTCGATCTGTCACCAAAACACCCAGGCGGTAACGAATGAATGCAGCAAACTCCGACCTGTGGACGCTTGTCCTTGGTATCTTCACGCTCCTCGTCGTTTCCTCGGCCATTGGCTACCTGCTGCAGCGACGCCTGCCCGCCGGTAAGTCAAATGCCGCAATCGAAAACCTGAACGCGCGCATCAAGGCATGGTGGATCATGGTCATCCTGATCGGCCTTGCCTTTCTCGCCGGTCGGATCGGCGTGCTGCTGCTTTTTGGCTTCTGTTCTTTCGCGGCGTTGCGCGAGTTCATTACCCTGACCGACACCAAACGTGCCGATCATTGGGCGCTCGCGGCTGCCTTCTTCGTCGTGCTGCCGATCCAGTATTGGCTGCTGTGGGAGAAGCAATACGGTATCTTCTCGATCTTCATCCCCGTCTACGCGTTCCTGCTGATGCCGATCATCTCCGTGTTGCGCGGCGATACCGAGCGTTTCCTGATACGCATTGCCGAAGTGCAATGGGCACTGATGATCTGCGTATTCTGCGCCTCACACGTTCCGGCATTGCTGACGCTGACGATCCCAGGCTACGAAGGCCGCAACGTTCTTCTGATCGCCTTCCTGGTGATCATCGTGCAGCTTAGCGATGTCCTGCAATATGTCTGGGGCAAGCTGCTCGGTCGAACCAAGATCGCGCCAAGCCTGTCTCCGTCGAAGACTGTGGAAGGCTTTGTCGGCGGCGTCGTCAGTGCGACATTGATCGGCGCCGCCCTGTGGTGGATCACGCCTTTTACGCCATTTCAAGCTGGGGTCCTGGCCTTCGTCATCACGATGATGGGCTTCTTCGGCGGTCTCGTCATGTCGGCAATCAAGCGAGATCGCGGGGTCAAGGACTGGGGCCATCTGATCGAAGGCCACGGCGGATTGATCGACCGGCTCGACTCCGTGGTCTTTTCCGCGCCGATCTTCTTCCACATTGTCCGCTATTGGTGGTCGACCACATGATGGCACCCGTTCGCCGGCTTGCCCAAAGCAGTGTTACGCACGTGCTTTTCGCGTTCGTCGCGATGGGCGGTTGGGCGGTCCTTGCCAACAGCAATCACTCTGCGCGACGGGCACTGCTTGCCGGTATCGTGCAGGGCGCACTCTCAGCCTGTCTCACCCTCTTTCTCAAGACGGTGATCGAACGGCTCTCGAAGCAGTTCAAAGGAGGCGCCGGTCTCTGGGCGCCACCGTTGATCGCATGTATTGCGTCGACTGCGGTGCTGATCTCGATCCACGCATTGAGCGGCACGCCGGAGATTCTAAGAACCATTGCGGTGCCGCTGGCCGTCTCGACGAGCTACGCGGCGGTTTACAACTACCTTCTCTATCGAAAGAGGATCAGGGCATGACGGAAACGGGCGATCGGCGGCCGCTGGCAAGCAGAGACACCCAATGGGCGCGGCGCATTGCACAATGGCTGGCAACGAAGTCGGTCACTCCGAACCAAATCTCTCAGGCAAGCATGGTCGCGGCGGCGTTGGCGGGCGGTTCGTTCTTCCTTGCCGGATCTGAAGTGGGATGGGCGCGGGCTCTTCTCCTTGTGTTCGCGGCCGCCTTCTGCCAGCTGCGTCTCTTGTGCAATCTCTTCGATGGCATGGTTGCCGTCGAAGGTGGCAAAGGTGCAGCCGACGGACCGTTCTGGAACGAATTCCCCGACCGTGTCGCGGATATCCTGATCCTGGCCGCTGTGGGGTATGGCATCGGATCGCCCGGGCTCGGATGGGCAGCGGCGTCGTTTGCCGTGCTGACGGCGTATGTTCGCGAGCTCGGTCGAGCAACGGGAACGGCGAGCGACTTCTCTGGTCCCATGGCAAAGCAGCACCGAATGGCGACAATCACGGCCGCAGCGGTTCTCTCCGTTCTCGAGCCACTGTGGAACGGGCACAACCAAATCCTGGTCGCAGCCCTCTGGCTGATTGCCGTCGGCGCCGCGTTCACGGCCATGCGGCGGAGCAAAAACCTCGTTCGGAACCTGAAAGCGGGGCACACCCACAACTGACAGATTTCCTTTTGTCATCGTCAGGCGTACCGAAAAGCCCGAAAGTGCGCTTTGCAGCCGAATGGCCGGGCAATAGAACAGCCGCGCCGCTTCTTCTTTTCCCCGAAGCGGCCTAGGACTAGCCTCGCTTCGGCGAGGCATTTTTCTTCCATCTGCATTTATAAGATTTTTATATCCGCGGCCCGCCGCCGATCTCGAACGCTTATGCGGTTCGGTCGCATATTAACGTCCGAGAGATCCAAGGATATCTCCACGCCAGAAAGCATGAAAGGTGCCGTCCGGTGGATGGCGCCCTTTGTCTTGTCTGACTCCAAAAGAACAACAGGAGTCAAGATCGATGATGGACATAGTTCTACTCGCGACAGCAATCGTATTTTTCGCCCTCTGCTTTGCTTACACCAAAGCCTGCGACCGGCTTTGACCGGAGGAAACGCCATGACCATCGACTATATTCTCAGCGGTGCCGTCACCGTATTTCTCACGGTTTACCTCACCTACGCTCTCATTCGCCCCGAGCGCTTCTAGTATCGCGCCCTCTCCCATTGCGCGACAGGCGGAACCAATCGGGTATTGAAAGTTACCTCCCATGACCCTCAACGGATGGCTTCAGATTCTGCTCTACTGCGGGATCATCATCGTGCTCGTCAGACCGCTAGGCGGTTACATGACTCGCGTCTTCAGCGGCGAACGCACGTTTCTCTCACCGGTCCTCGTCCCGATCGAACGGGGACTTTACGCGCTTGCAGGCACCAGTGAGCGCGAGGACCAGCACTGGACTTCCTACGCATTTGCGATGCTGATGTTCAACCTGCTCGGCGTCGTCGTTCTCTATGCGTTGCTGCGCTTGCAGGCTGTCCTGCCCTATAACCCGGCCGGCATGGCTGCCGTCGGGCCGGAGCTTTCCTTCAACACCGCCACGAGCTTCGTCAGCAATACCAACTGGCAGAACTACGGCGGCGAAAGCACGATGTCTTATCTCAGCCAGATGGCGGGCCTAACCGTTCAGAATTTCGTGTCTGCCGCGACGGGTATGGCGATCGCGATTGGCCTCATCCGCGCCTTCTCGCGCGCTTCGGGCAAGGCCATCGGCAATTTCTGGGTCGATATGGTCCGCAGCACGCTCTATGTGTTGCTGCCGATCTGCATCGTGCTGACGCTGGTCTATGTCTATCTTGGCGTCCCGCAGACCCTGGGTCCCTATGTCGATGCAACAACCCTCGAGGGCGCCAAGCAGACAATCGCCCTCGGCCCGGTCGCCTCGCAACTCGCCATCAAGATGCTTGGCACAAACGGCGGCGGCTTCTTCAATGTGAACTCTGCGCATCCGTTCGAGAACCCCGACAACATCTCGAACATGATCCAGATGGTCTCGATCTTCGCAATTGGCGCCGCCTTCACCAACGTCTTTGGCCGGATGGTCGGCAACCAGCGCCAGGGCTGGGCCATTCTTGCGACCATGGGCATCCTCTTCATTGCCGGCGTGGCTGTCACCTACTGGGCTGAAGCCGCTGGCAATCCGCTGATGCATGCCTTTGGCCTGCAGGGCGGCAACATGGAAGGCAAGGAGGTGCGCTTCGGCGTCGCCATGTCCTCGCTCTTTGCGGTGATCACGACAGCGGCTTCCTGCGGCGCGGTCAACGCCATGCACGGCAGCTTCACGGCGCTCGGTGGGCTCATTCCGCTGATCAACATGCAGGTCGGCGAAGTCATCGTTGGCGGCGTTGGCGCGGGCTTCTACGGCATCATCCTCTTCATCATTGTCGCTGTCTTCGTGGCAGGCCTCATGGTCGGCCGCACACCGGAGTATCTTGGCAAGAAGATCGAGGCGAAGGAGATGAAGATGGCCGTTCTCGCCATCCTTTGCCTGCCGCTCGCCATGCTGGTCTTCACCGCGATCGCCAGTGTGCTGCCCTCCGCAGTCGCCTCGATCGGCACGGCTGGCCCGCACGGTTTCTCCGAAATCCTCTATGCCTATACGTCCGCTGCGGCGAACAACGGCTCGGCTTTCGGCGGCCTGACGGGTAACACTGCCTGGTACAACATCACGCTCGGTATCGGCATGCTGATGGGCCGCTTCCTGGTCATCGTTCCGGCTCTTGCGATCGCAGGTTCGCTGATTACCAAGAAGACGGTTCCCGCCTCGGCAGGTACGTTCCCGACCGATGGCCTACTCTTCGTCGGCCTTCTCAGCGGTACGATCCTGATCGTCGGCGGCCTGACCTTCTTCCCGGCGCTGGCGCTTGGCCCGGTCATCGAGCACCTGGTCATGATCGCCGGCCAAACCTTCTGAGGTGAAGCATGATCCTCCGTCACAGGCTTCGCAAATCCTTTCGATCCACGTCCCGGTTCGCCGGGACGTGACAGCCAGCGGATGGCCCGCGCCTCCGACATCATTCTCGTGATGCTCGCCGGTCTCCTCGTCATCGTCGCGGTACTTCGGATCCTACACGGCTGATCGCACAACGGTCGCCTTACTCTTTCAAGCTGGAGTCTCTTATGAGCCAGGCAAAAACAGCGAGCATCATGGATTCTCGCATTCTCATTCCGGCCGTGGGCGCTGCCTTCAAGAAGCTGAACCCGCGCACCCTTGCCAAAAACCCGGTCATGTTTGTCGTGGCCACGGTTTCGGCGTTGACCACCCTCCTTTTCATCCGCGATCTCGTCACCGGCGGTGAAAATCTCGGCTTCTCCTTCCAGATCAACCTCTGGCTCTGGTTCACCGTGCTCTTTGCCAACTTCGCCGAAGCAGTCGCCGAGGGGCGAGGTAAGGCGCAGGCGGACTCGCTGCGCAAAGCCCGCACCGAGACCCAGGCAAAACTGCTGACGGCCAATAACGGCACAGGCTACCGCCTAGTCCCGGGCACGAGTCTTAAGGTCGGCGATCTCGTCCTCGTCGAGGCCGGCGACATCATTCCCTCCGACGGCGAGGTGGTCGAAGGCGTGGCCTCGGTCAACGAGGCCGCAATCACCGGCGAATCCGCCCCTGTTATCCGCGAGTCCGGCGGTGACCGTTCAGCGGTTACCGGCGGCACACAGGTTCTCTCCGACTGGATTCGCGTCCGCATCAGCGCCGCTGCCGGGTCCACCTTCCTCGACCGCATGATCTCTCTTGTCGAAGGCGCGGAGCGCCAGAAGACGCCGAACGAAATCGCGCTCAACATCCTGCTCGCAGGCATGACGTTGATCTTCGTTCTGGCAACCGCCACGATCCCGAGCTTTGCAAGCTATGCCGGCGGGTCTATTCCAATCATCATCCTCGTTGCTCTCTTCGTGACACTGATCCCGACCACTATCGGCGCGCTTCTCTCGGCGATCGGCATTGCGGGCATGGACCGTCTCGTGCGCTTCAACGTGCTTGCCATGTCGGGTCGCGCCGTTGAGGCAGCCGGTGACGTCGATACGTTGCTCCTTGACAAGACCGGAACGATCACCCTCGGCAACCGTCAGGCGACGATGTTCCGCCCGGTTCGCGGCGTTTCCGAACAGGATCTCGCCGACGCGGCGCAGCTTGCATCGCTCGCCGACGAAACGCCGGAAGGCCGCTCGATCGTCGTGCTCGCCAAAGAGATATACGGCATCCGCGGCCGCGACATGGCGAGCCTGAAGGCTACCTTCGTGCCCTTCACTGCACAGACGCGCATGAGCGGCGTGGATGTCGAAGGCTCGTCGATCCGCAAGGGCGCCGTCGATGCCGTCCTTGCCTATGTCGGCGCCGCGCTGGCACCGGTTTCCGGCAATGCGGCTGTCGCCATCCGCAGCAACACAGAGGTCGTGCGGGAACTGCAGGCCATCGCTGATGAAATCGCCAAGGCAGGTGGCACGCCGCTGGCTGTCGCCCGCGACGGACGCCTTCTCGGCATCATCCAGCTGAAGGATATCGTCAAGGGCGGTATTCGTGAGCGCTTCGTTGAACTGCGCCGGATGGGCATCCGCACGGTCATGATCACTGGCGACAACCCGATGACAGCGGCTGCAATCGCCGCCGAAGCCGGCGTGGACGACTTCCTCGCGCAGGCCACACCTGAGAACAAGCTGTCCCTGATCCGTGAGGAACAGGCCAAGGGCAAGCTCGTTGCCATGTGCGGCGACGGCACGAACGACGCCCCCGCACTCGCCCAGGCCGATGTCGGCGTCGCCATGAACACAGGTACCGTCGCCGCCCGCGAAGCCGGCAACATGGTCGACCTCGACAGCGACCCGACGAAGCTCATCGAAATCGTCGAGATCGGTAAGCAGCTGCTGATGACGCGTGGCGCGCTGACGACCTTCTCGATCGCCAACGACATCGCCAAGTATTTTGCCATTATCCCGGCAATGTTCCTGGCGTTCTATCCGCAGCTCGGCGTGCTGAACATCATGGGACTCGCGACACCGCAGAGCGCCATCCTGTCGGCCATCATCTTCAACGCGCTGATCATCGTCGCGCTGATCCCACTGTCTCTTAAAGGCGTGAAATACCGCGCGATCGGCGCCGGCGCGCTACTTTCCCGCAACCTACTCGTCTACGGCCTCGGCGGCATCATCGTCCCGTTCATCGGCATCAAGGCGATCGACATGGTCATCACGGCCATCGGTCTCGCCTAAGGAGTTGACATCATGTTGAAAGAACTTCGTCCGGCAATCGTTATGATCGTTACCACCACGGCTATTACCGGCCTGCTCTACCCGCTCGCCATGACGGGTGCTGCGCAAGCGCTCTTCCCGGCGCAAGCAAACGGCAGCTTGATAGAAAAGGACGGCAAGGTGATCGGTTCGACGCTGATCGGCCAGGCGTTCACGAGCGATAAATACTTCCACGGTCGTCCTTCTGCCGCGGGCGATGGATACAACGCCGCCTCATCTTCGGGCTCGAACCTTGGCCCGACCAGCCAGAAGCTGCTTGATCGCGTAAAGGCTGACTATGAAACAGCAAAGGCGACCAATCCGAATGCGGAGGTACCGATCGACCTCGTAACCGCCTCGGGCAGTGGCCTCGACCCGCATATTTCACCTGAGGCTGCCTACTTCCAGATACCGCACGTGGCCAAGGCCCGCGGCACGGATGAAGCCAAGCTGAAGGCGATTGTCGATGCTGCCATCGATCACCCCGAACTCGGCATTCTCGGTGAAGCCACCGTCAATGTTCTGGCATTGAACCAGTCCCTTGATGCTTCTATGTCTCAGTAAGGTTGAGAGCCCCGGGCGCCCGCGTGCGCCCGGGGTTTGCTCGTCAGGGAAAGATGACACGCATGCCGGAAGACAACCGCGACAAGGTCGGCAGGCCCTCGCCCGATGCGCTGCTTGAGAAGGCGCGTCAGGAGACCCGCGGCCGTCTGAAAATCTTCCTCGGCGCCGCGCCCGGGGTGGGCAAGACCTATGAGATGCTGGAATCGGGCCGCGCCAAGATCTCCGATGGCGTCGACGTGGTGATCGGTATCGTCGAGACCCATGGGCGCAAGGAAACCCAGGCGCTGGTCGACGGCTTCGAAGTCATTCCCCGCGCCAAGATCGACTACAAGGGCCGCCCTCTCGAGGAGATGGATATCGACGCCATCCTCGCACGCCATCCGAGCCTCGTTCTCGTTGACGAACTGGCACATACGAACGCCGAGGGTAGCCGTCATCCGAAGCGCTACCTCGACGTGAAAGAATTGCTCGACCGCGGCATCGACGTCTATTCGACGCTGAACATCCAGCATGTCGAAAGCCTGAACGACGTCGTCTCGCAGATCACCCGCATCCGCGTCCGCGAGACCGTTCCGGATTCGATCATAGACATGGCCGACGACGTCGAGATCATCGATCTGACGCCAGATGATCTGATCAAGCGACTGCATGACGGCAAGGTCTATGTCCCGAAGACTGCCGAACGGGCTCTGACCAACTATTTCACTCCCGGCAACCTGACTGCGCTGCGCGAACTCGCATTGCGCAAAACCGCGCAGCGTGTCGACGACCAGCTTCTGACCCACATGCAAGCGCATGCCATCCCCGGCCCCTGGGCCGCGGGTGAAAGGGTTCTTGTGTCTGTCGATCAGCATCCGCGCTCCACCTCGCTGGTGCGCTACGCGTCTCGAATGGCTGCGCGACTGCGTGCGCCATGGGCAGCCGTCTATGTCGAGACCAACCGGGCGATCAATCTGACGGAGGCCGACCGCGACACGATTGCAGCCACGCTTCGGCTGGCTGAACAGCTGGGCGGCGAGGCAATCACCATTCCCGGCCGCGAGGTCTCCGAAGAACTGGTCCGGCACGCCGCGGCCAACAATGTCACGCATATCGTCATCGGCGCACCCAGCAAGCCGTCATGGCGTGACTGGTTGCACCGTTCCATAGCCGACGATCTGATCAGAAAGTCTGGCAATATCAGCGTTCACGTGATTTCGGGCAGTGGGAGCGAAGGGGCATCCACGCGCGGCGTCAAAGCCGCTCCTTCTTCGCCGGCATTCAATATCCAAGCCTATCTCTCCGCCACCGCCTATGTTGCAATCGCGCTCATCGCCGGGGTCGTGCTCGATCAAGTTCTTGATGTCCGCAACCTTGCCCTCGTGTTCCTGATGGCCGTGCTGACCTCAGCCGTCATCCACGGCCTTCGTCCAGCGCTCTACACCTGCATCCTCAGCGCGCTATCCTTCAATTTCTTCTTCCTGCCGCCCCGCTACACGCTGACGATCAGCGATCCGGAGAGCGTGCTTGCGCTGTTCTTCTTCCTGGGCGTCGCCGTCATCGCGAGCAACCTGACCGCAACGGTCCAACGCCAGGCCGCGGCGGCCCGGCAGCGCGCCAGAACGACGGAAGACCTCTACCTGTTTTCCAAGAAACTGGCCGGCACCGGCACGCTTGATGATGTTTTGTGGGCCACAGCATTCCAATTGGCCTCGATGCTCAAGGTGCGCGTCGTCCTTCTGCTCCCTGAAGAAGGCACCATCGCCGTTAAAGCCGGCTATCCGCCGGATGACACGCTGGACGAGGCAGACATTGCGGCCGCCCGGTGGGCCTGGGAGCATAATCACGCTGCCGGTCGCGGCGCCGACACCCTGCCCGGCGCCAAGCGCCTCTATGTGCCGCTGCGAACCGGACGCGCAGCCGTGGGCGTGATTGGCCTGGACAATGACCGACGCGACGGCCCGCTCCTGACGCCCGAGCAGCAACGTCTTCTCGACGCATTGGCGGACCAAGCGGCGCTGGCGATCGAGCGCATTCAACTCGTGGCAGATGTTGATCGCGCAAGACTTGCTGCCGAAGCCGACCGTTTGCGCTCTGCCCTGCTGACCTCGATCTCGCATGACCTGAAGACGCCGCTCGCGGCCATCCTTGGCGCTGCGGGCACACTCCGCGACTATCTTGACTCCATGTCTGAGGAAGATCGCGTCGATCTTCTCTCGACCGTCATCGACGAATCGGAACGGCTCAACCGCTTTATCGCCAACCTGCTCGACATGACGAAGATCGAGTCTGGGGCGATGGAGCCGAACTATGCGCTGCACTACCCGGGCGACATTGCCGGCAGCGCGTTGCGCCGCGCCGAGAAAATTCTCGCACACCACAAGACCGTCATGACAATTCCGGCAGACCTGCCGATGGTTCGCGTGGACCCCGTATTGTTCGAACAGGTGCTTTTCAATCTGCTCGACAATGCTGCCAAGTATGCGCCGCAAGGATCATCGATCCGTATCGATGGGTGGGCGGACGGATACAATGTCATGATTGAGGTTTCGGACGAGGGACCCGGTATTCCGCCGGCTGACGTGGATCGCGTCTTCGATACATTCTATCGCGTGCGCAAGGGTGATCAGGTTCGAGCGGGAACGGGCCTCGGCTTGTCAATCTGTCGAGGTTTTGTCGAGGCGATGGGCGGGACGATCACAGCCGGAAATCGCTCCGATCGCTCCGGTGCCGTCTTCACCATCCGTCTTCCAAAGCCAAATGAGATTCAGAAACTGGATGAGCTCCAATGACCGGTTCAGCCGTAAAAATTCTTGTCGTCGACGACGAGCCTCCGATCCGCAAGCTGCTTCGCGTTGGCCTCACCGCGCAAGGCTATGAGGTGCACGAGGCGCCGAACGGCGCTGCGGCCCTACAGTCGGCGAAGGACGTGCCACCTGATCTGATCGTGCTCGACCTTGGCCTGCCGGACAAATCAGGCCACGAACTGTTGAGGGAGTGGAGAGACGCCGGCCTTACCTTGCCGATCGTGATCCTCTCCAGCCGCACAGACGAAACGGGTATCGTCAACGCGCTCGAGGCTGGGGCCGACGACTACCTGACAAAGCCGTTTGGCATGAACGAACTCGGCGCCCGGCTGCGTGTTGCCTTGCGTCATCGGTTACAACAACAGGGTGAGCGGGCGATCTTTCAGGCCGGAGGCCTGTCCATCGATCTCGTCAAGCGCATCGTCAAAATCGATGGCAGGGAAATCAAGCTCTCTCCCAAGGAATACGACATTCTAAGGGTCCTCGCCCAGCACGCAGGAAAGGTCCTGACCCATCAATTCCTGCTGAAGCAGATCTGGGGACCGGCTGCCGACGTGCAGTATTTGCGCGTCTACGTTCGCCAGCTGCGCCAGAAGATCGAACTGAGCCCGGACCAGCCGCAATACATCACGACCGAAACCGGTGTCGGATACAGGCTGAAAGAAGCAGACCCGCCGCCGGTCTAACTTGGTTCATCGGTAGGCACGCTCAGACAACGCACGCATGCCGAGCCCGACCATCACTTCGTAGGCGATGCGGCGCCGCATCGGATTGTGTAACCGGATCGCCTTCGAGCCGAGGAATTCGGTTTCAAGGTGATCGAATGCCTTGAGCTCGGGCGACGTCTTGATCGTGCGCGAGTAAAACTCGTGGAACGGCTGGCGGCAAACATACGTCTTGTATTTCGTCAGGCAGAAAACCGAAAAGCGACCGGCCTCTTCGCGCAGGAAGTCGGTTACCCCGGCAGTGACCTCCGGCCAAGCCGGATTGAAGGTGTCGTCGAAAACGATGATGCCATGCTCGGCAAGCGACGCGGCAGCAAGACGGCTATCGGCCTCGACGTGATGCAGCATGTGGCCGCCGTCAATGCTGAAGAAGCGGACCATGCCGGCTCTTTCGAAAATGTCCTCGGGCCTGAGCAGCGTGCTGTCGCTCTTGATGACGCGCGCTCCATCCACGGAAAGGCCGAGTTGGCGCCCGCCCGCCACGAAACGGTCATACTGCGTGGCACCGTGATCTGGCTTCACGATATCGAAGGGATCGATAGCGACGATCTTCTCCGCGTCTCCGCAGATTTTTCGCAACAGGAAGTAGGATCGGCCGTAGTAAACGCCTATCTCGGCTAAGCCGCCTTGCAAGGATTGCGCCTGCTGGGACCGCAAAACGGCGAGAAATACCAGCGCGTCGGGCGGATCAATGTATCCCTCGATCGCCTGAAGATCATGGAATATGAACTTTCTGATCGACGAAGTCATAGAGATACGCTTCCCGATTTATCGAAGATATTACCAGATTAAACTCCTCTCGCAAAAAATACGAATGCGAGTCAATTCTGTTTAAAATAATACAATAGAAATATATTCTGTCGCGAGAACAATCCGAAAACCGCGGCTACGTTACTTCAAGACATAGCCGTTGCGGGCGTTTCACGAACAGCAAATTCATCAGAAAAACTTCGGTCGAACAATTTGCTAATGCCGTCATCGACAAAATGAAGGCAACGCCCCGCCCCGTACGTTTCTTTCTTTTTCTCGCCATCGACCTGCCCTAAGTCTACCTTCATCCGAAACGGGAATTGAAGGTGGTGCATGGCAGGTGAAACGGTTCTGGTCGTGGGCGGCGCTGGGTATATCGGCTCGCACACGTGTCTCGATCTTGCGAACAAGGGCTTCAAGCCTGTCGTTTTTGACAATTTCTCCAACGGACATCGCGAGTTCGTGAAGTGGGGACCTGCGGAAGAAGGCGATATCCGGGATCGAGCTCGTCTTGACGAGGTTCTGGCCAAGCACAAACCGGCCGCCATCCTACACTTTGCCGCGCTCATCGAGGTCGGTGAATCGGTAAAAGACCCGGTTGCTTTCTACGAAAACAACGTCATTGGCACGCTGACGCTATTGGCCGCCGCTCAGGCGGCTGGCGTCAAGGCATTCGTCTTTTCGTCCACCTGCGCAACCTATGGCTTGCCGCAGAGCGTGCCGCTTGATGAAGCGCATCGTCAGGTGCCGATCAACCCATATGGCCGAACGAAATACATCGTCGAGCAGGCGCTTGCCGACTATGACAGGTACACGGGGTTTCGATCTGTCGTGCTTCGCTACTTCAATGCGGCCGGGGCCGATTTCGAAGGTAGAATCGGCGAGTGGCATCAGCCGGAAACCCACGCCATACCGTTGGCGATCGATGCCGCCCTCGGTCGCCGTGAAGGCTTCAAGGTGTTCGGCACCGACTATGAGACGCGTGATGGCACCTGTGTCCGCGACTACATCCATGTGCTCGACCTCGCCGACGCCCATGTCCGCGCCGTGGAGCATCTGCTGCGGGGCGGGGAGTCGATTGCTCTCAATCTCGGCACCGGCACGGGAACCACGGTGAAGGAACTGCTCAGCACTATCGAGCGTGTGTCGGAGCGGCCGTTTCCTGTGGAATATGCGGGTCGTCGCGAGGGCGACTCGCACACGCTGGTTGCCAACAATGACAAGGCGCGGGAGATTCTCGGCTGGACGCCGCAATATGACTTGTCTGAGATCATCCGTTCGGCGTGGAACTGGCACGCAAAATCAAACCAGCACTAAAATGCATCCATGACCGGTCGACCGAACATCCTGCTGATCACCGCGGACCAGTGGCGCGGTGATTGTCTGTCGGCGACCGGGCATGCGTGCGTCGGGACGCCGAGCGCGCCACCTGCAACTCACGAAACGGGGTCAGCCGCCGGCCGTAAGTTCCATCAGGCGAGGCGTCCGAGATAGTCCATCTTGCCGACCGGAACGCCCTGGTTGCGTAGGATCGCGTGTGCCGTCGCAAGGTGGAAGAAGAAGTTCGGCAGTGCGAAGGTCATGACATACTCGTCGCCGCGGAACGTGATCTTGTTGCCCCCCGGCGAAAGAGTGATTTCCCGCGCTTCCGTTCCCTCGAGTGCAGCAGGCTCGACGGTAGCGAGATAGGCTTCCGTCTTGGCGACACGCTCGCGCAACTGGGTGATCGTCACTTCATTGTCCTCGAATTTCGGCGCTTCGCTACCTGTCAGCCGCGCGATCGCCAGTTTGGCGCTATCGGTCGCGCGTTGATACTGACCCGAGAATGGCAGCATGTCCGAAGACAACCGCGCGGCAACGAGATCCGCTCCGTCGATGCCTTTTTCTTTCGCGAAGTTTTCGGCTTTATCGAGATAGGTCTTGAGGGTTCCAAGACCGTGCTGGAAGACGGGAACTGTCAATCGGTACATCGAGATGGGCATCGGTTTCTCCATGGGAGGCAGCGAACTGCTGCCGTTGGCGCATTTATATAGTTCGCAACAGCGCGCTTTTCAGCGCCATGCGGTTGTCCCGCGAGATTTTCGTAAGGCGTCGGCGGCCTCATCCTTGAATTGGACTTGACGCCCTCGGCAGAAAATGGAATGAATATTCCGCAATAGATATTTTACGGTTCGTTTGTTCCGTTTCTTGACGGACGGCCAACGGGAGATGGCACACAGCGAACAGATACTGGCTTTTGGGCACTGCCCGAAGCTCCGGCGTGAGGAGGGTGCAGCCGGACACCGCTTTGTGGAGGAAAGAAAATGAAGAAATTTATCATGGGCACTGCTATGGCGCTCGTCCTGTCGACGGCCGCTCACGCTGAGACCGTCGGCGTCTCTATGTCGAAGTTCGACGACAACTTCCTGACCGTTCTGCGCAACGGCATGCAGAACTATGCCAAGACGCTGAACGGCGTGACACTGCAGGTCGAAGACGCCCAGAACGACGTCGCCAAGCAGCAGAGTCAGATCCAGAATTTCATTGCTTCCAAGGTCGACGCGATCATCGTCAACCCGGTTGACACCGACGCTACCGCAGCCATGTCGAAGATCGCAGCTGAAGCCGGCGTTCCGCTGGTTTATGTCAACCGTGAGCCGGTCAACGTTGACAGCCTTCCGGACAAGCAGGCTTTCGTCGCTTCGAACGAGCAGGAATCCGGCACGCTTGAGACCAAGGAAGTGTGCCGTCTGCTCGGCGGCAAGGGCAAGGCTGTCATCCTGATGGGCGAACTCTCCAACCAGGCTGCTCGCATGCGCACCAAGGATGTCCATGATGTTGTCGCAACCGACGACTGCAAGGGTATCGCGATCGTTGAGGAACAGACGGCAAACTGGTCGCGCACAGAAGGTTCGGATTTGATGACCAACTGGCTCTCTAGCGGCATCGAATTCGACGCCGTCATCTCGAACAACGACGAAATGGCAATTGGCGCCATCCAGGCCCTCAAGGCGGCCGGCAAGGATCTCAGCAAGATCGTGATCGGCGGCGTTGACGCCACCCAAGATGCGCTTGCCGCGATGCAGGCCGGTGACCTCGACGTGACGGTCTTCCAGGACGCTGCCGGGCAGGGCAAGGGCTCGCTCGATGCAGCTCTGAAGCTTGCAAAGGGCGAGAAGGTGGAGAAGAAGGTTTACATTCCTTTCCAGCTCGTCACGCCTGAGAACGTCAAGGACTTCGTCGCGAAGAACTAACGCTTTGGAGAGCCAGGATGCGGGACATGGTTCCGCATCCTTCTTCAGTCCCTGTCCGGAGGAGATGAGATGGTTGTCAGCCCGTCTACAATGGCTGCAGTGCGTCAGAGTGGCGCTGTTCCGAATGCGGAATACCTGCTGAGCGCAGAAGGTGTTCGGAAGGAGTTTCCGGGTGTCGTCGCGCTCGATGACGTTCAGTTCCGGCTGAAGCGCGGCACAGTGCACGCTTTGATGGGCGAGAATGGCGCCGGCAAGTCGACATTGATGAAAATCCTCGCCGGCATCTATATTCCCGATAAGGGCGAAGTGCGCCTCAAGGGCGTGGAGATTCAGCTGAAATCACCGCTCGACGCGCTGGAAAACGGCATCGCCATGATCCATCAGGAACTGAACCTGATGCCGTTCATGACGGTGGCCGAGAACATCTGGATCCGTCGTGAGCCGAAGAACAAGTTCGGCTTCGTCGATCACGCGGCAATGTTCCGCCAGACGGACGAGCTGTTTCGACGGCTGAATATCGACATCGACCCCGAGATCCAGGTTCGTGAGCTTTCGGTCGCCAACCGGCAGATGGTCGAGATCGCCAAGGCTGTCTCCTACAATTCCGACGTGCTGATCATGGATGAACCGACATCGGCGCTGACCGAGCGCGAGGTCGAGCATCTCTTCAGGATCATTCGCGACCTGAGGGCTCAAGGCATCGGCATCGTCTACATCACGCACAAGATGAACGAGCTGTTCGAGATTGCCGACGAATTCTCGGTGTTCCGTGATGGCCGTTATATCGGCACACATGCGTCAACGGACGTCACCCGCAATGACATCATCCGCATGATGGTCGGCCGCGAAATCACCCAGATGTTCCCGAAGGAGGAGGTGCCGATCGGCGACGTCGTCCTCTCGGTCAAGAACCTCTCGCTGAACAACGTCTTCCATGATGTTTCCTTTGACGTGCGATCGGGCGAGATCCTCGGCGTTGCCGGCCTCGTGGGATCAGGCCGATCGAACGTCGCCGAGACCTTGTTCGGCGTGACGCCGGCGACGTCAGGCACGATCGAGCTCTTCGGCAAGAAGACCGACATCGCCTCGCCGACCGTCGCAATCCGGCATCGTATGGCATTCCTGACCGAGGACCGCAAAGACACAGGCTGTCTGCTGATCCTCAGCGTTCTCGAGAACATGCAGATCGCCGTTCTCCAGGATAGCTTCGTCAAGGGTGGCTTTGTGCAGGAAAGCTCGATCGAGGCGACTTGCGAAGACATGGCCAAGAAACTCCGGGTCAAGACCCCCAACCTCGATGAGCGCGTGGAAAACCTTTCCGGCGGCAACCAGCAGAAGGTTCTGATCGGTCGCTGGCTGCTTACGAAACCGAAGATCCTCATTCTCGACGAGCCGACACGCGGCATCGATGTCGGCGCCAAGGCCGAGATCCATCGTCTGGTGACGGAGATGGCGAGAAATGGAGTAGCAGTAATCATGATCTCGTCCGAAATGCCGGAAGTCTTGGGCATGAGCGACCGCATCATGGTGATGCACGAAGGGCGTGTAACCGGTTTTCTCAATCGCGACGAAGCAACGCAGATCAAGGTTATGGAGCTTGCCGCGCAGTGACGCGCGGCCTCCGGCAACCGAAGGGAGGATATCATGAATACAGACGCAGCTGAGGCGGCAGCCCCCCTCGCAACGCGCGCGCGGAGACGACGTGTTCCGCCTGAACTCAGCATTTTCCTCGTCCTGGTCGGCATTGCGCTCATCTATGAAATTCTGGGCTGGATTTTTGTGGGCCAGAGCTTCCTGTTCAATTCGCAGCGCCTGACGATCATGATCCTTCAGGTCGCCGTCATCGGCATCATTGCGGTGGGTGTGACGCAAGTCATCATCACCGGCGGCATCGACCTATCATCCGGCTCGGTCGTCGGCATGACCGCGATGATTGCGGCAAGCTTCGCGCAGGCATCGACCTGGCCACGAGCGCTCTATCCTTCGCTGACCGACCTACCCTTCTTCATCCCGATCGGCGTCGGCCTCCTCATCGGCCTCGCAGCCGGCTTCATCAACGGACAGCTGATCGCAAAGACCAAGATCCCGCCGTTCATCGCAACGCTGGGCATGATGGTCTCGGCACGCGGCATTTCGAAGTGGTACACCAAGGGCCAGCCGGTTTCGGGGCTCACCGATCAGTTCAATTTCATCGGCACCGGCATTTGGCCCGTGATCGTTTTCCTCGTCGTCGCGCTGATCTTCCACATTGCGCTGCGCTATACCCGCTACGGCAAGTTCACCTATGCCATCGGCGCCAATGTGCAGGCCGCGCGGGTTTCCGGTATCAACATCGAAGCCCACCTGATCAAGGTTTACGCAATCGCCGGTCTCCTGGCGGGTCTTGCTGGCGTGGTCACGGCAGCCCGCGCCCAGACCGCGCAGGCCGGCATGGGTGTTATGTACGAACTGGACGCCATTGCTGCGACTGTTATCGGCGGTACGTCTCTGACCGGTGGCGTCGGCCGCATCACCGGAACGGTTATCGGCACGATCATTCTCGGCGTGATGACCTCGGGCTTCACCTTTCTCAGGGTTGATGCCTACTACCAGGAGATCGTCAAGGGGCTGATCATTGTGGCTGCCGTCGTGATCGACGTTTACCGGCAAAAGAAACGCGCCAAGCACTGACGAAAAGCACTTCAAAACGGGAGCCTCGGCTCCCGTTTTTCGTTTCCGCTAACCATTGATGCGGAAGCGCAAAATTTCTGAAAAAAGGGGTAGCGTATTCCGCCAGCTTTTCTATTCTGCGCTCTTCATATCGCCCGCCCGGGCACACAGGAACGCAGATGCAATTCGTATTCGACGGCCATAACGACGTCCTCCTCCGGCTTTGGACACATGAACGGGATGGTGGCGATCCAGTCGCTGAATTTTCAAACGGAACAGATCTAGGCCATATCGATGCCCCGCGCGCCAAGGCTGGCGGGCTGGCCGGCGGCCTCTGCGCAATCTACGTGCCCTCCGGCGATCTCGTTTTTGCCGATCCCGACAAGAACGGCCACTATGTCACCCCGCTTGCCGCGCCCCTCGAACCGCTTCCCTCTCTGAGGATCGCGACGGAAATGGCCGCGATCGCGCTTCGCCTCGACCGCGCAGGCGCCTGGCGCCTCTGCCGCAGCGTCAAGGAGATTCGCCAAGCGATGGCCGACGGCGTCTTTGCAGCTGTGATGCACATGGAAGGCTGCGAGGCCATTGGCCCTGATCTCGCAGCGCTCGAAGTGTTTCATGCCGCCGGCCTGCGGTCACTGGGACCGGTATGGAGCCGGCACAATGTCTTCGGCCACGGCGTGCCCTTCGCCTTTCCGATGTCGCCGGACACCGCGCCCGGCCTGACCGAGGCAGGCTTAGCCCTTGTGCGCGAATGCAACCGGCTCGGCATCCTGATCGATCTGGCGCACATCACCGAGAAAGGCTTCTGGGATGTTGCAAAGACAACCGATCAGCCGCTCGTGGCCAGCCACTCCAACGCTCATACGCTAACGCCCGTTGCTCGCAACCTCACTAACAAGCAGCTCGACGCCATCAGAGAAAGCCGCGGCCTCGTCGGCGTGAACTATGCGACCGCGATGCTGCGCAGCGACGGTCGCTCCGATGGCGACACACCGCTCAGCGACATGGTGCGCCATATCGATTTTCTCGTCGAGCGCCTCGGCATCGATTGTGTGGCTCTCGGCTCGGACTTCGATGGCGCAACCATTCCCGAACAAATAGGGGATGCCGCTGGTAACCAGAAGCTGATTGCCGCGCTCCAGCGCGCTGGCTATGGTGCACGAGATCTCGAAAAATTGGCCAGCGGGAACTGGCTGAGAATTCTGGCTTCGGCGTGGGGAGAAGAGTACGCCTAAGCTTGCCTATTGCTTTGTATTGAAATGGAAAACAGGGGAACAAAAACCATGATAATCAGCAAATTCAACCGCACCTTCCGTCTGCTTTCGGCAGGCGCCGCTCTGTCGATCATGATGGCCGCCGCACCGGCTGCCTTCGCGGAAACGCCGAAGGACACGCTGGTCGAAGGCTTCGCCATCGACGACATCATCACCATGGACCCGGGTGAGGCGTTCGAACTGTCGACGGCCGAAGTTACGAGCAACACCTATAGCCTGCTCGTCCGTCTCGACATGAGCGACACGTCGAAGGTCAAGGGCGATCTCGCCGACAGCTGGACGGTGTCCGATGATGGCCTGACCTACACCTTCAAGCTCAAATCCGGCCTGAAGTTCGCCTCCGGCAATCCGATCACCGCCGAAGACGTTGCCTGGTCCTTCGAGCGCGCAGTCAAGCTCGACAAGAGCCCGGCGTTCATCATTACCCAGTTCGGCATCAATGGCGACAACGTGACCGAGAAGGCAAAGGCGACAGATGAAAACACCTTCGTCTTCACAGTCGACAAGCCCTACGCGCCGAGCTTCGTCCTGAACTGCCTGACGGCAACTGTTGCCTCGGTCGTCGACAAGAAGCTGGTCATGGAGCACATCAAGTCCGTGACGCCGAGCGCCGACTACAAGTACGACAACGACTTCGGCAACGAATGGCTGAAGACCGGTTATGCGGGCTCCGGCGCTTTCAAGCTGCGCGAATGGCGCGCCAATGAAGTTGTCGTGATGGAACGCAACGACAATTACTATGGCGACAAGGCGAAGCTCAACCGTGTCATCTATCGCTTCATGAAGGAAAGCTCGGCACAGCGCCTGGCGCTGGAAGCAGGCGATATCGATATCGCCCGCAACCTGGAGCCCGGCGATCTGGATGCGATCGCCAAGAATGCCGACCTGACGACTGTCGCTGCGCCGAAGGGGACGGTCTACTACGTCAGCCTCAACTCCAAGAACGACAACCTGAAGAAGCCGGAAGTCCAGGAAGCCTTCAAGTACCTTGTCGACTATGATGCGATCGGTTCGACGCTGATCAAGGGCATCGGCGAAATCCACCAGACCTTCCTGCCGAAGGGCCAGCTCGGTGCGCTCGATGAAAACCCTTATAAGCTCGACGTGGCCAAGGCGAAGGAACTGCTTGCGAAGGCCGGCCTGAAGGACGGCTTCTCGGTGACGATGGACGTTCGCAATACGCAGCCGGTAACGGGTATTGCCGAATCCATCCAGCAGTCGCTCGCCCAGGCCGGCATCAAGATGGAAATCATCCCGGGCGACGGCAAGCAGACCCTGACGAAGTTCCGTGCACGCACGCATGACATGTACATCGGCCAGTGGGGTTCGGACTATTTCGATCCGAACTCGAATGCCGACACCTTCACCACCAACCCAGACAACTCGGACGCTGGTACGGTCAAGACGCTCGCATGGCGCAACACCTGGGAAGCGCCAGAGCTCGACAAGGAAACGAAGGCTGCATTGCTGGAGCGTGACGGCGCCAAGCGCGCTGCCATGTACGAGGACATCCAGAAGAAGTTCCTTGCCAACAGCCCCTTTGTGATCATCTTCCAGCAAATCGAAGTCGCAGGCGCTCGCAAGAGCTTGAAGGACTTCAAGCTCGGCCCGAGCTTCGACACCAATTATGTCGGCCCGATCGGCAAGGAATAATCCGGCAGGATTGATCCGTTGAGCATCGTTGAGACAAAGACGGAGGCACGGCCCAAACAGGGCCGTGCTGTTCCCGTTGCCAAGGCGGTCGGGCGATTTCTTGTCGCCGCCGTCACCACTTATCTCGGCCTCCTGGCCGTGACTTTCTTCATCGGCCGCGTCGTACCGATCGATCCGGTCCTTGCGATTCTCGGCGACCGCGCGCCAACACATGTCGTCGAACGTGTGCGTCACGAGCTCGGTTTCGACCTGCCGCTCTACCAGCAGTTCTATATCTATCTGAAGAGCATCCTTTCGGGTGACTTCGGAACCTCGGTGCTGACCACCAATCCTGTCATGGTCGACATCAGGCGCGTCTTTCCCGCGACGATCGAGCTCGCAACGCTCGGGACGATCATCGGCTCCGCAATTGGCGTCCCGCTGGGCGTACTCGCTGCAGTCCGGCGAGGCAGCGCCGTCGACCAGGTCGTCCGCGTCATTGGCCTGATTGGCTATTCCGTGCCGATATTCTGGCTGGCACTCATTTCGCTTGTCATCTTCTACGCCCAATTGCGTTGGGTGGCCTTCCCGGGCCGCATAGATATTGTCTTTGAATACAGTTTCACGCCGGTAACCGGCTTCTATCTCCTCGACAGCGCCATGCAGGGGCAATGGGACGTCTTCTACGACGTTTTTCGCCACATCATCCTGCCTGCCTCGTTGCTCGGCTATTTCTCGCTGGCCTACATCAGCCGCATGACCCGAAGTTTCATGCTCAACGAGTTGAGCCAGGAGTATGTGGTCGCAGCGCGCGCCAAGGGACTATCGGAAACCCGGGTCATCTGGGGTCATGCATTGCGCAACGCCGCGGTGCCGCTGGTAACCGTCATTGCCCTTTCATATGCCGGCTTGCTTGAGGGTTCGGTGCTCACCGAGACTGTGTTCTCCTGGCCGGGCATAGGGCTCTATATCACCAATTCCCTTCAGAACGCGGATATGAACGCCGTCCTCGGTGGCACCATCATCATTGGCACGGTTTTCATCGGCATCAATCTTCTGTCCGACCTTCTCTACCGGACGCTTGACCCCAGGACGCGCAGCCGATGACGGTTCCCGCAAATCAATCAGCGCCGCTGAGCCGCCGCGAGTGGCTGCTTTCCGATCGGCCGCAGTCGCGCACGCAGGCGCGATTGGGCCGAGCCTACGTGACCTGGCGCCAGTTCAGCGCAAACCGCCTCGCCGTCGTCGGCTTGCTGATCATCATTGCGCTCCTGTTTGTGGCAGCCTTTGCGAGTGTACTTGCAACCCATTCGCCTGTTGTGGGTGACCTGAAAAATGCGCGATTGCTGCCGCCGGGCTCAGAGGGCTTTTGGCTTGGCACCGACGATCAGGGACGCGATATCTATTCCCGCCTCATCTATGGCTCTCGTCTGACGCTGCTCGTCGTCGTTCTCGTCGCAGCCATCTCGGCGCCGATCGGCCTGATCGTCGGGACGGTGTCGGGCTACGCCGGCGGCTGGGTCGATGCGACGCTGATGCGCATCACCGATATCTTCCTGGCATTCCCGAAGCTGGTTCTGGCCCTCGCCTTCGTCGCGGCGCTCGGGCCTGGGATTCAGAACGCCATCATCGCCATTGCCATCACCTCCTGGCCGCCTTACGCCCGCATTGCACGCGCGGAGACGCTAACCGTGCGACGCTCCGACTATATTTCGGCGGTCAAGCTGATGGGCGCGTCGCCTTTGCGCATTGTGGTCCGGCATGTCATGCCGCTATGCCTTTCCTCGCTCATCGTGCGCGTCACGCTCGACATGGCTGGGATCATCCTGACAGCCGCCGGTCTCGGCTTCCTCGGTCTCGGCGCGCAACCTCCCTTACCCGAGTGGGGCGCGATGATCGCCTCCGGCCGGCGTTTCATCTTGGACCAGTGGTGGGTCGCCGCAATGCCTGGTTTCGCTATCCTGATCGTCAGCCTCGGCTTCAACCTGCTCGGCGACGGCCTGCGCGATGCCCTTGACCCGAAGGAGAGCGGCCAATGACCGAGCTCCTCACCGTTCAAAACCTCAAAGTCAGCTATCCCACGCGCACCGGCGTGATCGAAGCCGTCCGCGGCGTCTCCTTTGCGCTTGGAAAGGAACGCCTGGGTATTGTCGGCGAGTCCGGCTCCGGCAAGTCCCAGACGGGGCGCGCCATCATGGGACTAACCCCGAAACACGGCATCGTCTCGGCCGACAAGCTCGACTTCAACGGCATCGATCTTCTCGCCGCATCCGCCAAGCAGCGCCGACAGTTGCGCGGCAAACGCATCGCGATGGTTCTGCAGGATCCAAAATATTCGCTCGATCCCGTCATGTCGATCGGCCGGCAGATTTGCGAAACGTTGCGAACCCATGAAAGGGTCGGCAATGCGGAGGCGCGCGATCGCGCGCTGGCGATGCTGGAGGCGGTTCAAATCCGCGACCCGAAGCGGGTATTCGACCTCTATCCGCATGAGGTTTCGGGCGGCATGGGGCAGCGCGCCATGATCGCCATGATGCTGATTGCCGATCCGGAGCTCTTGATCGCCGACGAACCGACCTCCGCACTGGACGTCACGGTCCAGCTCGACGTTCTAAGGATCATGGACCGACTCGTGTCGGAACGCGGTATGGGGCTGATCTTCGTGTCCCACGACCTCCGCCTGGTTTCGTCCTTCTGTGACCGTGTCATCGTTATGTATGCCGGCAAGGTTGTCGAAGAACTCAAGGCATCGGAACTCAAGAACGCGCGCCACCCATACACGCAGGGTCTGTTGAACTGCATGCCCCAAATTGGCGAAAGCAGGCATCCCCTGCCAGTCCTCGATCGCAAGCCGGAGTGGGCCGCATGACCATCGCACTGTCAGTCGACAAGCTGAGTGTGATCTATGATCACTACCACGCGCTAAGGGACGTCAGCGTCGATATCGAGACCGGCGAGTCATTCGGCCTAGTGGGCGAGTCCGGATCCGGAAAGTCGACCTTGCTCCGTGCTGTTGCCGGCTTAGCGCCGGTGGCGAGCGGCAGCATCACAATCCATGGCGATCCCCTCGTCGGCGCCAAGCGATCCAAGGCCTTCTACAGACAGGTGCAGATGGTCTTCCAGGATCCCTATGGGTCCCTGCACCCCCGCCAGACCATCGATCGCCTCCTGCTCGAGCCGCTGGCGATACATGGCATCGGTGACAGTGACATGCGCATTGCCCGCGCCCTCGATGAAGTGGGGCTTGGAAACGGCTTCCGCTTCCGTTACCCGCACCAGCTTTCTGGCGGTCAACGCCAACGAGTTGCGATTGCCCGCGCATTGATCGTCGAGCCGTCGATTCTCCTGCTTGACGAGCCGACCTCGGCTCTTGACGCCTCGGTGCAGGCGGAGGTTCTGAACCTGCTCGAGCAGATTCGACGTGATCGCAAGCTGACCTTCGTTATGGTCAGCCATGACCTCGGCGTCGTCACGCATATGTGTGATCGCCTGGCAGTGATGCGCGACGGCACGGTCGTCGAGCGACTAACTGCGACCCAGCTGGCGCAGGCAGCCGTGACGGAGGAGTACACGCGAAATTTGATGATCGCCAGCAAGGGCTTCGTAAAAGCTTGAAGGGCAATCATTGCAAAGAATTGACTTCGCTGAGGCACGCTGGACCTCAGCCTTAACGATCAACTAAAACACGACCATTCGACTAGACTATTGACACCTGCCTTACTTCTGTCATGATCCGGTTAACGCCCGTTAATTTTCGTGATCATGGAGATCAGGCATGTTTTTTCTCGGCGGCATGACTATGGGATACCTGCAGCCACCGGCCAAAACCGATAGAAAAGCTGCAATCTCGACATCCATTCCCGCAGAGAAAGACCGGCGCTTGCTGGAAACGCCAGAAGCAGCCGTGAGGCCGCGCTATGGTGCCGGGAACGAGCGTTCCCTGCTTTGGGCGTGGCGAACTCTCGTCTAGCCACAAACGGACGGATTTTTTAACGCCCCCTAGCAGGACAGAATTTTATCTCTACTTCTCAGATAGAGAAAATACGAAAACACGCTCTAACAAAAAAGAAGCGCGGAGAAACGGAGGCAGCACATGGCAGACTTGGGTATCTCGCACGCTCATGTGAATCAATATGGTTCCGTCCAGACCAAGAAGCCTGTCACGGCACGCGGCAAGATTCAGCTTGTCGTTCACGCAACGCTTGTCACGGCGGCATTTCTTTTCGTCGCAGCCCTCGTCTTTGGCATCGTAGGATAAGGCAAGGACACGTAGCAGTCGGAAGATGGCCTGTCGGAACCATCCCGGCTCATTCTCTGGGTTGATCCCGGTGATTATTCAGCTCTGTCTCTTCCATGCAGTTTAAGACTGCATTCGGCTGCCGGTATTGCAAAGGCGCGTCGATTTGAACGCGTCTTTTCTATTGGCTGAACCCGGCCTTGGAGTTCCAACGGAACCAATAGGGCGACCTCCCGTTATTTCGTCAGCAAAGACAAAGGAGATCGCCATGCTTTACTATGCACTTGTATTTCTCGTTGTGGCGCTGATCGCCGGCGTTTTGGGCTTTGGCGGCATTGCAGGTGCTTCGGCGTCAATCGCTCAGGTTCTTTTCTTCCTGTTCCTGATCCTGTTCGTCGTCTCGCTGGTTATGCGCCTCATGCGACGCGCTTGACAAAAACATTGGCGCAAAATTGGAAACCGGCGCTTGCCCAAGCGCCGGTTTCTTTCCGACCGCAGGAAATATCCGCACGCTGCCCGATTGCATCCTTTGAAACATCTTGACTTGAATTATCGCAATGGTGTCCAACTTTCCCGGAATGGCTCCGAAAGGGTGGAGGGCGCAACGGAGCCGTGTTCGCACATCGCCCACATAGGTCGCGTTTAGACCGTTTCGCACCGTCGGTTGAATGCCGCTTCGATCTTGCTGTCCGGGATCAGGAAACCTCGGCGCTGTTCATGCGGCAGTCATATTTGGCAGTGCAAAAGGCTACGCAAAATCATCATAACTTTGTTTGGATCCAGAACCGAACCCATGTCCATTTCCGCCACGTCTCCGAGCCCGTCCCGCGAGTCCGAAACGAAGCAGATCGATCATAACGACTCGATCCGCTCAACCTATCTTTCCATCGAGGATATCAAGGCAATAGGCGCCTCCGTCGCCGCCCGCGGCGTCGATTTCCTGCCCGCTTTTGCGCCCTTCGATTTCTTCGCGCGGCATAAGGAAAACGAGAAGGAAATCCTGCGGGTCTACCGCACCACGGCAACGGACGTGGAATCGGGTGAAACGATCACTCCCGCAGCGGAATGGCTGCTCGACAACCACTACATTGTCGAGGAAGCGATCCAGGAAATCCGTCGGGACTTCCCGCGGCGCTTTTATCGGGAACTGCCGACGATCGACATCAGCGGTGTGCAGATTCCGCGCACCCTGGCACTCGCGTGGCTTTATGTCGCCCACACCCACAGCACGATCTCACAGCAAAGCCTGACGGCCCTCGTCGATGGCTTCCAGCAGAGCGAAACGCTGAGGATCGGTGAACTCTGGGCACTGCCGTCGCTTGTTCGCTATGTGCTCGTGGAAAACCTGCGTCGCATTTCGATCCGCGTCGAGCGCAGCCGTCGGTTGCGTCGGCGCGCCAACGAGGCTGCAGATGAGCTTGTGCGGCTGACGGACCCGGCAAAGGCGGCCGAGTATCTTAAGTCGCTCGAGTCTCTTGCAGAAGACAACACCTTTGCGACGCAGTTCCTCTATCGCATGCGCGACGGCTCGCAAGCGTCCAGCGTGGCGATCACATGGCTGGACGAGCGTCTTGAAGCCCTCGGCCGTGACACCGAAGAGGCGACGATGGCGGAGCATAGCCGCCTGTCCTCCGGCAATGTCACGATGGGCAACATCATCCGCAGTCTTCGCGAGATCGACGACACCGAATGGTCGGTCTGGGTCGAGCAGGTGAGCCATGTTGACAAGCTGCTGTGGGACCATTCCGACTACGGTGACCTTGATTCCGGCTCGCGCAACAAATACCGCAAGCAGATCGAAAAGCTGGCCAAGCGCTCGCCACTGTCGGAAATGGAAATTGCCCAGCTGGCGCTCGATATGACTGAGGAGGCCAAGGCCTCCGGCGAGACGCAGCCACATGAACCAAACGTCGGTGGCTTCCTCACCGGTGCCCAACGGCCAAAACTCGAGGCGCAATCGAACTACCGCCCAACGCCGACGCAGCATTTTGTCCGCGCTGTTCGCCGATTCAATTGGCTGTCGATCGCCGCTCCGGTGATCCTGCTCACTATCATCGCGATGGCGATCGTCGGCAAGTTCATGGCCAATGCAGGCATGGGGCCGCTGGAAATCGCGATCCTGCTGATCATGTTCTCGCTTCCGGCCTCCGAAGGAGCGACCGGTCTCTTCAACACCGTGCTGTCGTTCTTCGTCACACCGGCTCGACTGGTCGGCTATGAATTCAAGGAAGGCATTCCCGAGGAAGCCCGCACGCTTCTGGTCGTTCCCTGCCTTATCTCCAACCGTGACAGCGTCGATGAGCTGGTCCGAAATCTCGAGGTCCACTACCTCGCCAACCCGCGCGGCGAAATCTACTTCGCGCTGCTCAGTGACTGGCCCGACAGCCAGGTCGAGGAAACCCCTGCCGATCTCGAGGTTCTGGACTACGCTCGCCGCGAAGTCGCAAACCTCTCGGCGCGCTATGCTTTTGATGGCAAGACGCGTTTCTATCTCTTGCATCGCCGCCGGCTCTACAACCCGTCCGAAGGTGCCTGGATGGGATGGGAACGCAAGCGCGGCAAGCTGCACGAATTGAACGTACTGCTTCGCGGCGACCGCGATACGACCTACCTTCCGGGTGCAAATGTCGTACCGGCAAACGTTCAGTACGTGATGACGCTCGATGCCGACACACGCCTCATGCGCGATGCGGTCACGAAGCTCGCAGGCAAGCTCTACCATCCGATCAACCGTCCGGTCATCAATCCGGCTACGGGTCGCGTCGAAAGCGGCTATGGCGTGCTGCAGCCGCGCGTTACCCCATCCCTGACAACAGGCAAGGACGCTTCGGTCTTCCAGCGCGTGTTCTCGATCAACCGCGGCCTCGACCCCTACGTCTTCACCGTCTCTGACGTCTATCAGGATCTGGCGGGTGAGGGCACTTTCACCGGCAAGGGCCTTTATCACGTCGATGCCTTTGAAGCGTCGCTGAAGGGGCGCATCGAGGAAAACGCGGTGCTCAGCCACGACCTGCTCGAGGGTTCGATGGCCCGTTGCGCGCTGGTCACCGATCTGGAGCTCGTCGAAGATTTCCCGATCCGTTACGAGGTCGAAACCTCGCGCCAACATCGTTGGGCGCGTGGCGACTGGCAGCTGTTGCCGTACATGTTCAATCCGAAGCACGGCGTGACCGGGCTCGGCCGCTGGAAGATGTTCGACAACCTCCGCCGCTCTCTGACGCCGATCGCCTGGTTTTTCGCCTCGGTGCTCGGCTGGTATTTCATGAGCCCACTTGGCGCGCTCGTCTGGCAGATCTTCTTAATTTTCTGCCTCTTCGTCGCTCCCACGCTCTCGCTGATCCACGGCATCATTCCGCGCACCAGCGATATCGTCGCGACGGCTCACCTTTACACCGTTTGGTCCGACATCCGCGCGGCCAATGCCCAAGTGGCCCTGCGGATCGTCTTCATCGCCGATTCCGCTTGCATGATGGCCGATGCCATCGGTCGCTCGCTCTATCGCCTGCTTTTCAGCCACAAGCTGATGCTGCAGTGGCGAACGGCAGCCAGTGTCCAGGCCGGCAAGCAGGGAACGATCCGGTCTTACTACAAGGCAATGTGGCACGCCCCGGTGCTGGCCCTGCTCGCGCTCGGCTTTGCCGCACTTTCCGGCGACAACGCCTATCTCGTCGGCGTTCCTTTTGCTCTTCTCTGGTTCCTGTCGCCACTGGTCGCCTACTATGTCAGCCAGTCTGCCGAGACCGAAGACCGGCTGGAGGTCGCCGATTCCGTTTCCAGCGAACTCCGCAAGATTGCCCGCCGCACGTGGCGATATTTCGAGACGTTCACGACCGCCGACCAGAACTACCTGCCGCCGGACAACGTTCAGGAAACGCCGCATGTGATCGTGGCGACGCGCACATCTCCGACCAATATCGGCGTCTACCTGCTATCCGTCGTCTCCGGCCGCCATTTCGGATGGTTCTCCTTCGAGGAAACCATCGAGCGGCTCGAACAGACGATCGCAACGATCGACAGGATGGAGAAGTTTCGCGGGCACCTGTTCAATTGGTATCACACCGACACGCTCGAGACGCTTGGACCGCGCTATGTTTCCGCAGTCGATAGCGGCAACCTTGCTGGCCACCTCATCGCGATCTCGTCCGCCTGCCGCGACTGGGCGGAAGCGCCGTCAGCTCATATGCAGGGCAACCTCGACGGCGTCGGCGATACTGCCGGCATCCTTGCAGAAGTGCTGTCCGAGCTGCCAGACGATCGCAAGACGGTTCGCCCGCTGCGCCGTCGCCTGGAGGAACGCATCATCGGCTTCCAGAACGCGCTGGCTGCAGTCAAGCGCGAGCACGAGTTCGCATCCATTCGCATCATCAACCTTGCCGTACTGGCACGTGATATCCAGAAGCTCGCTGCCAACCTCGACCACGAAGTAAAGTCTGCTTTGAGCGTGGAAGTCACGCGCTGGGCGGAATCTCTGGTCAAGATCTGCGAAGCCCACATCTCCGACAGCACTTTTGATCTATCCAACATCGACGCGTTGCGCCCACGCCTGACTGCCTTGCGCGACAAGGCACGCGACCTCGCCTTCTCGATGGACTTCGGTTTCCTGTTCCGACCCGAGCGGCGCCTGCTCTCCATCGGCTACCGTGTGGAAAGCGGCGAACTCGATCAGGCGTGCTATGACCTGCTGGCGTCGGAATGCCGCCTCACCAGCCTGTTCGGTATCGCCAAGGGCGACTTGCCGACCGAGCATTGGTACCGACTCGGCCGCCAGGTCGTTCCGGTTGGCTCGCGCGGTGCACTCGTCTCCTGGTCCGGCTCGATGTTCGAGTACCTCATGCCGCCGCTCGTCATGCAGGAGCGTGGCGGAGGCATCCTCAACCAGACCAACAATCTGGTCGTCGTCGAGCAGATGAACCATGCTCGCAAGCTGGGGATTCCGTGGGGTATTTCGGAAGCGGCGTTCAATGCACGAGACCACAACCTGAACTACCAGTACACGAACTTCGGCGTACCGTCGCTCGGCCTGAAGCGTGGCCTTGGCCACAACGCGGTTATCGCGCCCTATGCTTCGATCCTCGCCAGCCAGTACGATCCTGACGCGGCGCTTGAGAACCTTCAGCGCCTGCGCAAGCTCGGCGCGCTCGGCAAGTTCGGCTTCCACGACGCCGTCGATTTTACGCCGACCCGCGTGCCCGAAGGCAAGACTTGCGCGGTCGTCTACAACTACTATGCTCACCATCATGGCATGTCGATCGCGGCCGTCGCGAACGTCGCCTTCAACGGCCACTTGCGCGAACTCTTCCACTCGGATCCGGTGATCGAGGCTGCCGAGCTCCTTCTCCAGGAGAAGGCACCGCGGGATATTCCGGTCATGAGTGGCAAGCACGAGTCCGATACGCCAGCCAGCATCCAGGATGACCTGTTGCGTCCTGAACTGCGCAAGATCTATGATCCGGCATCGCGCGACCGCGAGCTGGTCTTCCTCTCGAACGGCCATTACTCGCTGATGCTGACCGCAACCGGCGCCGGCTATTCCAGGTGGAACGGCCAGTCGGTCTCCCGTTGGAAAGCCGATCCAACCGAGGATCGCTGGGGTAGCTTCATCTTCCTGCGCGATACCGCAACCAACGAATGGTGGTCGGCGACCGCGGAGCCAAAAAGCGTCGAAGGCGAGCAGGTCAGGGTTCTCCTCGCCGACGAAAAGGCGGAGTTCACCAAGACCGTCGGTGACCTTACCAGTGAGGTCGAGTGCATCGTCGCCACTGAGCACGACGCCGAAGGCCGACGCCTGACGCTCGTCAACACCGGGACGGAGGATCGCTTCATCGAGGTGACCTCGTATCTCGAACCGGTTCTGGCGACGGATGATGTCGACAACGCACACCCGGCATTTGCCCGGATGTTTGTCAGGACGGAAATCGGCAAACGCGGTGACGTCATCCGCGTCGAGCGCAACAAGCGCGATCCGAACGAACCGAACATGGCCGTTGCCCACCTTATCGTCGACAACTCCGGTTCTTCGCGCCACACCGAGTTCGAGACCGACCGCCGCAAGTTCCTCGGACGGGGACGCCCCCTCTCCAATGCTGCCGCTTTCGACCCAGGCGCGACCCTTTCCGGCACCGACGGCTTCGTGCTCGATCCGGTTCTCTCCCTTCGCCGCACGGTCCGCGTGCCGCCCGGCAAGAAAGTCAGCGTCATCTTCTGGACTATTGCTGCCCCGAGCCGCAATGAGGTGGACCAGGCGGTTGATCGGTATCGCCACGCGGACGCCTTCAACCACGAGCTCGTCCAGGCATGGACCCGCACGCAGGTGCAGATGCGCCATGTCGGCGTCACGTCGCAGCAGGCGGCAGCCTTCCAGCATCTCGGCCGCCACCTGGTTTATCCGGATATGTATCTGCGCGCCGATGCGGCCGCAGTCGCCGCCGGCATGCAGTCGCAGTCGTCGCTTTGGCCGCTGGCAATTTCGGGGGATTTCCCGATCTTCACCCTGCGAGTCAACGATGACATGGATCTCGACATTGTCAGAGAGGCATTGCTTGCGCAGGAATACCTCCGCTCGCGTGGCGTCACCGCCGATCTGGTCATCATGAACGAGCGCGCCTCATCCTATGCGCAGGACATGCAGCACGCCGTCGACCAGATGGCAGAGAACGTTCGCCGTATGGGTCAGGCCGATGGCTTGCGTCAGCACATTTTCACGGTCCGCAAGGATCTGATGGAAGAATCGACATATCACGCCCTCATCTCCGCCTCGCGCGTGACCTTCCACGCCAAGAACGGCAAGATCATCGATCAGATCAATCGCGCCGTCGCGCTCTTTTCCCCAAGCAAGGAAGAGCAGCAGGAACTGGAACGCGCCGACCGGGCAAAGACGCCTGTCAAGCTGGTCGCCGCGGCACCCGCCTCACGGCCGTCAAAGGTGGTGATCGAGGAGGAAGGCGACCTTAATTTCTGGAACGGCATCGGCGGCTTTGCCGTCGATGGTCGCGAATATGTCGTGCGTCTTCCTGGGGGTCACGCGACGCCTCATCCGTGGATCAATGTGATCTCGAATGAGAAATTCGGCTTCCACGTGTCTGCGGAAGGAGCGGGTTTCACGTGGAGTGTAAACTCGCGCGATTATCAGTTGACCTCGTGGTCGAATGACGCGGTCATCAACCGCCCGGGCGAAGCGATTTACGTCGTCGATCGCGAGAGCGGCGCGGTGTTGACCCCGTTCGCGAGCCTCTCGGAGCGGCAGGATATTCGCTTCGAAGCACGACATGGTCTGGGCTATTCCGTATTCTCCAGCGTCCAGAACGAAATCGCGCTTGAGGTCACGCAAACCGTCGATCGCGAGAAACCGGTCAAGCTGCAGCGGATCCGGCTACGCAATACCGGCTCCAGACCAAGAAAGCTGCGGCTCTACGGCTACGTCGAGTGGGTTTTGGGCAACAACGCGCAGAAGTCTGCACCGTTCATCCTCTCTGAGCACGACGAGGAGACGGGCGCGCTGCTGGCGAGCAACAACTACAGCATCGATTATTCCGGTCGCGTGACTTTCTTTGTGGCCAGCGAGAAGCCGTCGAGCTTTACCGCCAGCCGTCGAGAATTTATTGGCAAAACAGGTACGATCCAGACACCGCAGGCACTGAGTTCGGGGGCCAACCTTTCCGGCACGACCGAACTCGACGGCGACCCGGCAGCGGTTCTGGCGATCGATATCGAGATCGGACCCGACGAGGAGCGGGATGTCTGCTTCTTCCTCGGCGATACCACGACGAAGGCCGAGGCGAGGGCGTTGATCAGCGATATCCGCAAGATCGCCTTCGAGGACGTTGTCCAGGCAAACCGTGCCTTCTGGCAGGGTTTCACTGGGAAGCTGCAGGTTTTCACGCCCGATCAGAGCATGAACAATCTGATCAATACCTGGCTGCCCTACCAGAGTCTTGGCTGCCGCATCATGGCGCGTACGGCCTTCTATCAGGCGAGCGGTGCCTTCGGCTTCCGCGACCAGTTGCAGGATACGTTGGCATTCGTCATCCATGAGCCGTCGATTGCCCGCAAGCAGATCCTGAACGCCGCCTCGCGTCAGTTCCGTGAAGGTGACGTGCAGCACTGGTGGCTGCCCGGCACCGGCGCCGGCGTCCGGACATTGATTTCGGACGACGTTGTTTGGCTCGCCTACGCGATCCATCACTACTGCAGCGTTACGAGCGACAAGAGCGTCCTTGACGAGCAACTCGCCTTCCTGGAAGGGCCGGCGCTCCTCGAGGGCCAGCACGATTCCTTCTATCTGCCGGAGGTCTCCGACGACAAGGCGAGCGTCTACGAACACGCCGCCATCGCGCTTGATCTCGCGATCGCCCGGAAGGGAAAGAACGGGCTGCCGTTGTTCCTTGGCGGCGATTGGAACGATGGCATGAACCGCGTCGGCATCGGCGGCCAGGGAACTAGCGTCTGGCTCGGCTGGTTCCTTGCGGGCGCGCTGCGCTCGTTCACCGCCTATGCGCAGGAGCGTGGCGACACGGCACGGGTCGAGCGGTGGACCAAGCACCTGACCGAGCTCAAGGCTGCGCTTGAAACTGCCGCTTGGGATGGCGCCTACTACAGGCGTGGTACGTTTGACGACGGCAGCTTGCTTGGTTCGAAGGAAAGCCTCGAATGCCAGATCGACTCGATCGCCCAGTCCTGGAGCGTGCTATCCGGCGAAGGAGATCCAGCGCATGCCGCGAAGGCGATGAACTCGGTCTTGGATAAGCTGGTCGATCCCGAAGCGCGGATCATCCGCCTCTTTACCCCGCCCTTTGCTAACTCGGCTAAGGATCCGGGCTACATCAAGGCCTACCCGCCAGGTGTTCGCGAAAACGGTGGTCAGTACACCCATGCCGCGACCTGGGTCGTCATGGCGCTGGCCGAGCTTGGCCGTGGCGATGACGCTCTGCGTTGTTTCGAACTGCTCAATCCGATCAGCCATGCGCGTGACCCGGTTTCGGCTGAGCGCTATCGCGTCGAACCCTACATCATCGCGGCTGATGTCTACGGCGAGGGCACGCTCACCGGGCGCGGCGGCTGGACGTGGTACACGGGCTCAGCCGGCTGGCTCTACCGGGCGGTGACCGAGGGCATCCTTGGTATCCGGGTAAAGGACGGTCGCTTGTACGTACGTCCGGCACTGCCGAGCACATGGGACGGCTTCTCTGCCGAGATCGAGCATGCGGGTGCTAAATATCTCATTTCGGTCTCAAAATCGTCCCATCCGAAAGGTTACGGTGTCACCATCAACGGACGCGAAGTCACCGATCCCGACGAGGGATATCCGGTCGGATAACAGCATTTTTCCACGCTAATCATCCGGCGATTCGTTGCGGCCAAAAGGGAACGCTTTTGGCCGCAACTGCGTTTGCAAATCGGAAAGCAGGAGAAGTCCATGGCAATAGCGCTCGAAGGAACGATCAGCGCCAAGCAAAGTTCTGTGACGGTAGCGACGCCGAAACGTGACACGCGATTGGACGTTCTGCGCGGGCTCGCGCTCATCACGATTTTCATCAATCATGTTCCCGGTCAGATTTTCGAGAACCTCACAACCAAGAATTTCGGCTTCTCCGATGCGGCCGAAGGCTTTGTCCTGATCTCGGGCATTGCCGTCGGCCTTGCCTACGGATCGCGCTTTCAGCCAGGCGCGTGGCTGCAGACGGCAACAAAAGCCACGAAGCGAGCATTCACGCTTTACCTGGCTCACATGATCACGACATTCATGACGCTCGCCCTGTTTCTTACCGGCGCATGGATCTTCCATCGGCCCGGGCTTTTGTGTGAGATCAACATCCTTGCCGTCCTCACCAATTTGAAGGCCGGGATCCCCTCGTTGCTGCTGCTCGGGCATCAGATCGGCTACAACAACATCCTGCCGATGTATGGCGCGTTGATGTTGATGATCCCGATCATCCTTCTGCTCAACGCGGCAAGCCCCCTCCTTGCCCTCGCCGTTTCGGGCACTGTCTGGCTGTTTGCCGGCGTTTACGAGATTGCTCCGCATAACATGCTGATCGAAGGCTACTGGTTCCTCAATCCGTTGTCCTGGCAGTTCCTCTTTACGATCGGCATCGTCGGAATGATGCATGTGCGCCGCGGCGGCAAACTGCCGCAGCACCCAATTCTTTTTGCGCTCGCGGCTGCCTATATCGTGTTGTCCTTTGCCTGGGTTGTCGGTCAGCTCTGGAGCTTCGGAATCGCACTGACATCGCTCGGGCTGCCGCCCGTACTGACGGGCTTCGACAAGACGTTCCTGTCGCTACCGAGGCTGCTGCACGTTTTGGCGTTGACCTATCTCGTCATCAATATTCCGGTAATATCACGCCTGCTTCAACGGTCCACGGACAATCCACTGACCGTCCTCGGTCGCCATTCGCTGAGCATCTTCGTCGCCGGCACCATTCTGGCGATGGTTGGTCAGGTCGTGCTCTACATCAACAACCACGATCAGATCGTCGGCCCAGTCTTCGTGGTCATCGGCATCGCGATCCAGTTCGCCTACGCCTACCATCTTGAGCGCAAGCGCAGGCTTGAGACGGGGAGCCATAGGCGATTGCCCGACCGAAGCATGGTTCCGGTTCCCGTGCGCGTCGATCGTTCGCGGGATCGGCGCTAGACGCCGGCGGCATGAGGGCTGCTGGAAGACCGTCCATTCGCCGCCAAGCTGCCGTATCTGATCGCAAAAACCTTGACTCCTGTGGAAAACCTTTTAAGAGCAACGGCGGAAAAGGGATATCCATGGTTCGCGACGAACACTCCATTGCTGCATGCAATGACCGGGCACAAAGTGCCGGGATGGGTATTGCGGTTCCGGTTTCTTCCAAAACCAAGGCCAAAACGACGACGAAAACCGTCTGACGTCTCTGGCCTGCCGCTCTCTCCCCGGCCCGGCTGGGGACAAGGAAGCCGCGATGTTTTCGCGCTTCCCCCTCACCGGATAAGAGGAGAGAAGAGAAAGAGAGCTTGAGAAATGGGTTTTAAAGTTGCAGTTGCGGGAGCGACCGGAAATGTTGGCCGGGAAATGCTCAACATCCTCTCCGAGCGCGGTTTCCCGGCGGACGAAGTCGTAGCGCTTGCGTCTGCGCGTTCGCAGGGCACTGAAGTTTCCTACGGCGACAAGACGCTGAAGGTCTCCAACCTTGAAAACTACGACTTCTCCGATACCGACATCTGCCTGATGTCGGCCGGCGGCGAGGTTTCCAAGAAGTGGTCGCCCAAGATCGGCGCCCAAGGCTGCGTCGTCATCGACAACTCGTCGGCATGGCGCTACGACGCGGACGTGCCGCTGATCGTTCCGGAAGTGAACCCGGACGCCATTACCCAATTCAACAAGCGCAACATCATTGCCAATCCGAACTGCTCGACTGCGCAGCTCGTCGTGGCACTCAAGCCGCTGCACGACTTCGCCAAGATCAAGCGCGTGGTCGTTTCGACCTATCAGTCCGTTTCCGGTGCCGGCAAGGACGGCATGGACGAGCTGTTCAACCAAACGCGCGCCGTCTTCGTCGCGGATCCGATCGAGAACAAGAAGTTCACGAAGCGCATTGCCTTCAACGTCATCCCCCACATCGACAGCTTCATGGAAGACGGTTACACGAAGGAAGAGTGGAAGGTTCTCGCCGAGACCAAGAAGATGCTCGATCCGAAGATCAAGGTGACCTGCACGGCAGTTCGCGTTCCGGTCTTCATCGGCCACTCTGAATCGGTCAACATCGAATTCGAGAACGAGATCACCGCCGATCAGGCTCGCGACATCCTGCGCGAAGCTCCCGGCTGCCTCGTCATCGATAAGCGCGAGAACGGCGGCTACATCACGCCGTACGAGTCTGCCGGCGAAGACGCGACCTACATCTCGCGCATCCGCGAGGACGCGACGGTCGAGAACGGCCTGAATATTTGGGTGGTTTCCGACAACCTCCGCAAGGGGGCTGCTCTCAACGCGATACAGATCGCCGAGCTGCTTATCAATCGCGGACTTGTGAAGCCGCGCAAGAAGGCAGCCTAACCAACTGTTAACTGTGATTTGTTAAGTCCCGCTTATTAAGATAGGGCTTGCTTGGCGCGGGTTTGCTGTTTTTGGCTTCCCGCGCTTGCCAATTCAAAGATGGTGACAACATTGCCGAAAGCGGGCCGCTGGCCCGGTTTGAAGGCTAGTCAGATCGGGATCGGGGTATCTCCATGCGCATGACAAAATTTTTGCTGGTAGCTGCGGCCGCCTGCATTCTCCACGCAGTTCCTGCAGCCGCCAGGGCCGCCCAGTGCGGCAACAACGGTGCCGGGTTCGAGGCCTGGGTTGGCGAGTTCAAACAAGAGGCTGCGACACACGGTGTCAGCCCCTCGATTCTTGATCGCGCCTTCGCGAACGTCGCCTATAACAGGCCCACAATTGCCGCCGACCGCGGCCAGAAGAGCTTCAAGCTTTCCTTCGATGCCTTCATGCAGAAGCGTGGCGGCGCGACAATCATTTCACGCGGCAAGGGGATGAAGCGCTCCAATGCAGCCCTCTTTGCATCGATCGAACGCCGCTTTGGTGTTCCAGCCGGCCCGCTGATCGCGATTTGGGGCATGGAGACTGGATTCGGCAGCTACATGGGCAACCAGCACACGCTGTCGGCCGTGTCGACGCTCGCTTATGATTGCCGGCGCTCTGATTACTTCACCGACCAGCTATACGCAGCGCTGCAACTCGTCTCGGAGGGTTACCTCAGCCCGCAGGCGCGCGGCGCAGCCCACGGCGAGATCGGACAGACGCAGTTCCTGCCGCGCAATGTCGTGCGCTTCGGCGCCGATGGCGATGGCGACGGCCGCATCGATATGGTTGGCTCACGCGCTGACGCGCTTGCCTCGACTGCCAACTTCCTGAACGGCCATGGTTGGCAGGCTGGTGCCGGCTATCAGCCAGGCGAGCCCAACTTCGCAGCCATTGCCGGCTGGAACGCGGCGACGGTCTACCAGCAGGCAATCGCCTACATCGGCCAGCAGATCGACGGCAACTGAAAAGAGTTCAACGTACGCCAAGAGCGCCGAACGGAAGTTCGGCGCTTTTTATTTTGGCCTAGACGTCAGGGCGAATGAAGTCACGGGTTTCAGCATCCATAACCCACAGCTCTCCGGTCGAAATGTCAAACCAGGCACCGTGAAGCGCTATCTTGCCGGCGTCTTCTAAGGCCTTGATGTCCGGAAACGTCCTGAGATTCTCGATCGAATTGCGGATCGACACGCGCTCGAGGGCGGTTTGGCGCTCGGCGAGGGTCATGACGTCATTTGCGCCGATCTGCTCAGCCGCAGGCCTGACGAGCGACATCCAGCGTCCGATAAAGTCGCCCGGCGACAGGGGCTCAGCATTCGGGTCCAGCGCCGCCCGAATACCCCCGCAACGGCCATGACCCATGACGACGATATCTTGAACCTTCAGCACCTGGACCGCAAATTCCAGCGCTGCCGACGTCGCGTGGAAATGGCCATCCGGCTGATAGGGCGGCACCATGTTGGCAACATTCCGGATGACGAAAAGTTCACCGGGGCCTGCGTCGAAAATCAGTTCGGGGGCAGCGCGCGAGTCCGAACAGGCGACCACCAGCGTATTTGGATTCTGGCCGTGCTCCGCCAGTGTCCTATAGCGATCGCGGGCGTCCGCATAACGCCCGTTCATAAAGTTGCGATAACCGTCCAGAAGGGTGTTTGGAAAACGCTGCATGATCTTCGATTACAGCCTACGCCCCCCAAGATCAATATCGCACTGCAAGATAGCAAATGCGGGTGCGTGACCGCTACCTCTTGCGCCTTTGTGCCGGGTGTAACAAGCGTCGCATCTGGACCATCGCCATCGGCGTTGCCAGGCTCGACGAGTCGCTTGCCAGTGTCAATTCATCACTGCCCCGCTTCACTGCCCGGGCAAGCACCTCGTAGACGCTCGCCGTTGCAAGCTGAAGCGCCTTCTCATCCTCCATGCCGGAGAGAAGCCGCGATAGAAACAGCGCCGCGAGAAGATCACCAAGGCCATTCGGCGGCTTGTCGATAAGGCGATGTTCCGCCAGCAGCGCATGGCGCCCCGAGAGATAGAGATTCCCTGTGCCGCCAGCCATCATGGGCACGGCGGAGGTCACCAGCATGCGCGACGGTCCCAGCGATAGGGCAGCATCCATGATCGCTGTATTGTCCTCCAGCGGAGCACCAGCGAGCCAGGCGAGTTCGTATCGATTGGGCGTTGCAAGCGAAGCGAGCGGTATCAGATGATCCCTGATTGCCTCGGCCGTTGCCTGCGGCACGTATAGACCGCCCAGATCCCCCATGACCGGATCACAGACATACAGCAGCTCCGGCTTCCGCTCCCGCAAAGCCGTCACCAGCCGGGCAACCGAGCGCGCCTGCGCGGCATTGCCGAAATACCCCGAGAGAACAGCCTTCACTTCGCCGATCCAGGGCGCGCGGATGAGATCGTCGATCGCCGCATCAAAATCGGCTTGCGCAAATGTGAGCCTTGTCGACGGGCCGTGGCCGGGGTGCCACGGAAGCACGATCGTCGGCAGTGCCCAGACCTGATGGCCTAGAGTCTCTAATGCAAAGACCGCCGCACGATTTCCGACGGAACCGCGGACAACGTGGCTCGAGATAACGATGACAGTTCCTGCGGCGTTTTCCGACATGATGCTCCACTCGGCTTTCGATGAACGTTGATCCCCTTTTTGCGGCTTCACTGTCAACTGCTCTTCACACAGGCATGAAAACGTCGGCTCCGAGAAATTCCACATGTCTACGACGAAGCAAAATCTTTCGAGAATCTGCGTTCCGGTGGCCAAAAACGCATGAAAGCTGCCCCGAAATGCGCTCTTTTAGAGATTCTTTCGTCAAATCTTCTGCTATTTTGCGCCAAATCGAGGAGATGAGGAGTATCTGCGATGGCTGGTCGAAACAATCCGAAACGAGAAAAACAGCTCGAAAGCGCGACCAAAATCGCGGCGGCAACCGGGGAAACCTCTCTCGATCCCGAGTTTTTGTTCGGCCGCGCCAGCGGCGACGATCTGGAACACTACACACCCGAAATGCTGGCGCTTTCTGCCGTGCATTCGGCGAAGGAATTAGCAGCCTGGGCGGGCAATTCGGCGCGCATCACCATCGATACCATCGCCGATGTGGAGCCTGACGGTGTTGCCGTATCCATTCTCTCGGTCACCGACCACAACATGCCGTTCCTGTATGAATCGGTGATGGGCGAGGTCACCAGCAGCTATCGCGACCTCTATATGGCCGTGCACCCGATCCTAGTGCTGGAGGAAGGCAAAGCGCCGGAACTTTACTCCGCTGATCTCCCGAGCGAGCCGGTCAATCGCGTCAGCCATATCCAGCTGCACCTTGCGCCTCTGACGGCGGCCCAGGCCGCCGACCTCATCAAGCGGGTGAAGACCGTGGTCGAGCAGGTGCGCGTGACGGTGTCCGATTGGAGGCCCATGCTGGAGAAGCTCGGAACGGTGATCGATGAGCTTTCCGCCTACAATGCCAGCCGTAGGAAGGCGGAACGGGATGAAGCGCTTGCCTTTCTGACGTGGCTACGCGATGCAAACTTCACGTTCCTGGGGATGCGTGAGTATGTCTATTCCGGAAAAGGCGCCAGCGCGAAGGTGGAGCGTGACAAGGGCACCGGTCTCGGCATTCTTTCGAACCCCGACGTGCTTGTTCTGCGCACCGGCAAGGACGCTGTTACGACAACACCGGAAATCCTGGCATTCCTGGATGGCCCGGATTTCCTGATCGTTACCAAGGCCAACGTGAAGTCGATCGTCCATCGTCGCGCCTATATGGACTATGTCGGGGTCAAGCGCTTTGACGCCGACGGGAATGTGACCGGCGAGTTGCGCATTGTCGGCCTCTTCACCTCGACCGCCTACACATCCCTCGCCAGCGATATCCCGCTGCTCCGTTCCAAAATCGAGCGGGTGAAGGAACACTTCGGCTTCGACCCGATGAGCCACTCGGGCCGTATGCTGGACAATACGCTGGAATCCTATCCGCGCGACGACCTCTTCCAGATCGACACGATGCTTCTGGCCGGCTTCGCCGAGCAGATCAACGATCTCGCCGACCGGCCGCGCGTTCGCGTCCTGCCCCGCATCGATCATTTCGACCGTTTCGTTTCAGTGATCGTTTACGTGCCGCGCGAAGAGTACGATTCGATCGTGCGTGAGAAGATCGGAGCCTATCTGAAGACCGTCTATGATGGCCGTGTCTCGGCTTATTACCCGGCCTTTCCTGAAGGCGGCGTTGCCCGCGTACACTTCATCATTGGCCGGTCCTGGGGCAAGACGCCACGCGTGCCACAGGCAAAGCTAGAGGAAGCTATTCGCGCCATCACCGCACGCTGGGATGATCGCTTCGAAACCCTTGCCGGGCCGAAGGCGCCACGCCTGCAGGTCAGTCACGCCTTTCAGGATCTCTTCACGCCGGAAGAGACCTTTGGCGATCTGGGGGACATTGCTGCATGCGCAGCTGGAGAACCGATCCGTATCGCTTTCTACACGCGAGAAAAGGACGGCGTTGAACTCCTGTGCCTGAAGATCTTCCACTCTGGCGGCCAACTCGCCTTGTCCCGCCGCGTCCCATTGCTTGAGAACCTGGGTTTCAACGTCATCAGCGAAGGAACCTTCGATATCGATGTGACCCTGCCCGACGGCTCGGAGAAGCTGGTCGTGCTGCATGATATGGAGCTCGAAGCTCGAGGCGGCATTGAAATCGACCTCCACCGACATGGAGCGACGTTGGAGGAAGCCTTCCTCGCAGCTTTCAGCGGAGTCATCGACAATGACAACTTCAACCGGCTGATCGTCTCTGCGGGACTGACGGCGCGCGAAACCAGCGTGCTTCGCGCCTACGCACGTTATCTGCGCCAAGCGGGTATTCCTTACTCGCTGGACTATATCGCAACGACGCTTGACAAATATCCGGCAATCGCGGCGATGGTCTTCCGGCTATTCCACGACACGCTCGATCCCAAGATCACCGACAAGACGCGGATGAAGAAGGCGAGCGAACGGCATGAAAAGATAGAGGCGGCGCTTTCCGACGTGCCTAGCCTCGACGACGATCGAATCCTGCGCCGCTACGTCAACGTCGTGGACGCGACACTGAGGACCAACTACTTCCAGCGCAATCAAGACGGCTCACCGAAAGCGATGCTGGCTTTCAAGCTTGACCCCAATCTGGTCGACGGATTGCCCGAACCACGGCCATTCCGCGAGATGTTCGTCTATGGCGTCGAAGTCGAAGGCGTACACCTGCGCTTCGGCAAGGTGGCCCGTGGCGGCCTGCGTTGGTCCGACCGCGCTGAGGACTATCGAACCGAAGTGCTGGGGCTTGTGAAAGCGCAACAGGTCAAAAACGCGGTCATCGTGCCGGTTGGCGCGAAAGGTGGCTTCTATCCGAAGAAGCTCCCGGTCGGCGGCAGCCGCGACGAGATCTTCAACGCCGGTCGCGAAGCTTACAAGACTTATATTCGCACGCTGCTGTCGATCACCGACAACATCAGTGGCGCCGATATCGTGCCCCCGAAGGACACGGTAAGGCTCGACGGCGACGACCCCTATTTCGTCGTGGCAGCCGACAAGGGAACCGCAACCTTCTCGGATACTGCCAACGCTCTCGCGCAGGAAGCTGGCTTCTGGCTTGACGACGCCTTCGCTTCAGGCGGCTCGGCTGGGTACGACCACAAGAAGATGGGCATTACTGCACGCGGCGCCTGGGAAACGGTGAAGCGACATTTCCGTGAAATGGACATCGACATCCAGACCACGCCGTTCACAGTTGCAGGCGTCGGTGACATGTCCGGCGACGTGTTTGGCAACGGCATGCTGCTGTCGCCAAAAATCCGGTTGGTCGCCGCTTTCGACCACCGCGACATCTTCATCGATCCCGATCCGGACATGGAGGAGACCCTTGCCGAACGGCAGCGGCTTTTCAATCTGGCGCGGTCGAGCTGGCAGGATTTCGACAAGGGTGTCCTTTCGAAGGGCGCCATGATCATTTCGCGATCGGCAAAGTCCGTCACACTGACGCCCGAAGCGATGGCTGCGATCGGCATCGACAAGGCCGTGGCAACGCCGTTCGAGATCATGACGGCCATTTTGAAGAGCCCGGTCGATCTGCTCTGGTTCGGCGGTATCGGCACTTACGTCAAAGCGCCGTCGGAAACAGACGCCGAGGTCGGCGACCGTGCCAATGACCCCATTCGGGTAGCGGCGGAAGACGTGCGCGCCAAGGTGATCGGCGAGGGCGCAAATCTTGGTGTCACGCAGAAGGGCCGTATCGCCTACGGACTCAGGGGCGGGCGCTGCAATTCCGACGCGATTGACAATTCGGCCGGCGTCAACACGTCGGACGTCGAGGTCAACATCAAGATCGCGCTTGCCGCTGCGATGCACGATAATCGCCTCACGCGGGCAAAGCGCGACCAGCTGCTGTCATCGATGACGGAGGAAGTCGGAAAGCTGGTGCTCAGGAACAACTATTTGCAGTCTCTGGCGATTTCGCTGATTGAGCGCAAGGGCACAGCCAACGGGCTGGAACTTGCCCGGCTCATGACGGTGTTCGAAGGCGCCAAGCAATTGAACCGCAAGGTGGAGACGCTACCCGACGATACGGTCCTTGCCGAGCGCTATGCGGCAGGCAAGCCACTGACCCGACCCGAGATCGGCGTTCTGCTTTCCTATGCAAAGATCGTATTGTTCGATGCCCTGGCAGCCAGCGATTTGCCTGACGATCCCTATTTCGCTGCAACACTTTCGAACTACTTCCCCGCAAAGATGCGGAAGACGAACGCGTCTGACATCGACGCCCATCGTCTGAAACGCGAGATCATTGCGACTGTGCTCGCCAACGAGGCCATCAACCGAGGCGGCCCCGGCTTTGCTGTCAGCATGATGGATGCCACCGCAGCATCCGCGCCTGAGGTCGTTCGGGCGGCAATCATCGCCCGTGACGGCTTTGATCTTGGACGGCTTTGGACGGAAACGGATGCGTTGGACGGCAAGATTGGCGGCCAGATGCAGAACCGCATCTACGAGGAAATCAGCCACACCTTCACGCTGCTGACGCGCCTCCTTCTGAAGACACAGATGGTCAAGGGCGATATGGCCGCTACGATTGAAGGACTTCAGACTGCTCTGAAGAAGCTCAAGCCGATTTTCGCCAACCAGACGGTGCCAGAGCTCGAGGCGCGCCAGCAGGAATATCGCGACGCCGGCGTGCCGGATAAGCTGGCCGGCGAGATCTCGGGGCTGCTCGGCTTTGCGCTCGTGCCCGAGATCATGCAGATCGCCGAACGCACGGGCGAACCGCTGGCTCGCGCCGCGGAAAGCTATTTTGCCGTGTCCCAGACCTTCCGGATCGGGCGGTTGCTCGCCGCCGGATCGCGGATCATCACAGCCGACCATTACGAGAACCTGGCGCTGGCACGCAGTATCGACCAGATCGCCAGTGCGAGGCGCGATATCGTCATTTCGGCACTTGCCAACCATGGGAAGGACAAGCTTCCGGTCCAGGCTTGGCATGCCAGCGATCGCGTCAGGATCAACCGGATTGCAGAAGAACTATCCGGGTTGAGTGACAGCGGCGATCCGAATCTTGCCCGGATCACTGTCGCCGCAGGTCTGTTGACCGATCTTGCGCGCGACGGGACGAGGTGACACAGTTCCGCTCGGAATCAGGAGCGGATTGTGAATCGGATCGACTGGACGGGAACTCAGCCGGCTAGGGCATCGGAAAAGGGCATCTGGGGCTGGATGCTCTTTGACTGGGCGGCCCAGCCGTTCTTCACGGTCGTGACAACGTTCATCTTCGGGCCTTACTTCGTGTCACGCCTGACAGCAGATCCGGTCTCCGCCCAGGCGATGTGGAGCAACATGGCGACGATCTCCTCGGTGATCATCGCCATTTTATCGCCCGTCCTCGGATCGATCGCCGACCAGTCCGGCGCGCGAAAGCCGTGGATCGCTTTCTTTGCCGTCATCAAGATTGCAAGCCTCTTCGGCCTCTGGTTTGCGGCACCGGGTTCGCCGCTGATCTATCCAGTCACCTTCATGATCCTGGCGTCGATCGCAGCCGAGTTCTCAATCGTCTTCAACGACTCCATGATGCCGCGGCTTGTCAGCAAAGACGAGGTCGGCAAACTATCCAATACGGCCTGGGGTCTCGGTTATCTTGGCGGGATGATCGTACTGATCGCCGTGGTGGTCCTGCTTGCGGGAAGTCTCGAATCCGGCAAAACGATTCTCGGTCTCGAGCCCTTGTTTGGTCTCGATCCACACCAGGGCGAGGATGCCCGCATCACCGGGCCGATCTCGGCCGTCTGGTACCTGATCTTTGTTCTTCCGATGTTCTTTTTCACGCCGGACATAAGCAAGGGCCTTCCGTTCGGCGCCGCCGTCCGTACTGGCCTTGCCGAGCTGAAAAACACGCTTGGCGAGCTAAGGCACCGCCGAGGCATCCTTCACTTCCTGATAGCGCGAATGATCTATCAGGACGGCGTCAACGGACTGCTGATACTCGGTGGAGCGTTTGCCGCCGGAATGTTCGGATGGGCGACGATCGAGATCGGGATCTACGGGATTATTCTTAACATCGTTGCGATTTTCGGCTGCATCATTGCAGGTCGGGTGGACCGGCGCATTGGCTCCAAATCGACGATCATCATCAGCTTGACGATGTTGCTGCTCGCGACTATTGGCATTGTGTCAACGGGGCCGGGATATACGCTCTTCGGCTTATTCGAGTTGCCAACCGTCGATTCCGGCGGCCTCTTCGGGACGGCGGCCGAGAAAGCGTACATTGCCTACGGCCTGCTGATCGGCCTTGCGTTCGGCCCGGTGCAGGCATCGTCGAGGTCCTACCTCGCGCGGAGCGTAAGCCTGAACGAGGCGGGCCGCTATTTCGGCATCTATGCGCTTTCGGGACGCGCCACGAGCTTCATGGCGACGCTGTTGTTTTCCGCCGTGACCTACATGACTGGCTCGTCGCGGCTCGGAATGGCAACGCTTGTGCTCTTCCTGGCCGCAGGGCTCGTCCTGCTTGTCCGAACGCCCTATCCTGCAGACAGGGCGTAGCGGCAGGGCTACCGCTCAGTGGCGGAAGTGCCGCATTCCGGTAAAGACCATCGCGACATTGTGCTCATTGGCAGCGTCGATCACTTCCTGGTCGCGCATCGACCCGCCGGGCTGGATGACCGCCGTCGCACCAGCCGCAATCATTGACAGCAAACCATCGGCGAAGGGCAGGAATGCCTCCGAGGCTACGGCCGAACCGCGCGTCAGCGGCTCTGCCAGGCCAAGGGCCCTCGCCGCTTCCTCGGCTTTCAAGCCGGCGATGCGCGCAGAATCCACGCGGCTCATCTGGCCTGCCCCAATGCCGGCCGTCTGCCCGTCCTTCGCATAGACCACGGCGTTCGACTTGACATGCTTGGCCACTTTGAAGGCAAACGTCATGTCTTCGAGTTCCTGCTGCGTCGGTGCCCGCTTGGTGACCACCTTCAGTTCCAGGTCTTCGACCATGCCATTGTCGCGGCTCTGCACGAGCAAGCCGCCGGAGACGGTTTTCGCCGTGAGACCGGCAGCCCGCGGATCCGGGAGGCCGCCTGCCGTGAGCAGGCGGAGGTTTGCCTTGCGCGCGACGATGGCCTTTGCCTCCTCAGTCACATCGGGCGCGATGATGACCTCGGTAAAGAGTTTGATGATCTCTTCGGCCGTTTCAGCGTCAAGCGTCCGGTTAAGCGCGATGATGCCACCGAAGGCAGAGACGGAATCGCAGGCAAGCGCGCGCTTGTAGGCCTCAAGCAGGCCGGAAGCAGTCGCCACGCCGCAGGGGTTTGCATGCTTGATAATCGCGCAGGCCGCGGATTTCTCGGGCAGGAACTCTGCGACAAGCTCGTAAGCCGCATCAGTGTCGTTGATGTTGTTGTAGGAGAGCTGCTTGCCCTGAAGCAGTGACGCCGTGGCAACGCCGGCACGGCGTTCGCCCGTAACATAGAACGCCGCCTTCTGGTGCGGATTCTCGCCGTAGCGCATCTCTTCCTTGAGGACGCCGCCAATGACGCGGTGTCTCGGCGTGTCGATCGAAAGCGCCTCGGCAAACCAGTTGGAGATCATTGCGTCATAGGCCGCCGTGCGCGCGAAGGCCTTGGCTGCCATCTGCTGGCGGAACGCGTGTACCGTCTGGCCGCCACCGGAAGTAAGCTGCTCGAGCAGTTCGGGATAGTCCGCTGGGTCGGTCAGGATGGTGACATAGGCGTGGTTCTTGGCCGACGCGCGGATCATCGCCGGACCGCCGATATCGATATTCTCGACGGTCGTCGGGTAGTCCCCGCCGGCGGCACGGACGTCCTCGAACGGATATAGATTGATGACGACGAGATCGATACCCTCGATGCCGTGCGCCTTCATCGCCGCTTGGTGTTCCGCATCGTCGCGGATGGCAAGCAGGCCGCCATGCACTTTCGGGTGCAACGTCTTGACGCGACCATCCATGATCTCGGGAAAACCTGTGACGTCGGAGACATCGATCACCGCAAGTCCGGCCGCTGCAATTGCCTTATGAGTGCCCCCGGTCGACAGGAGGCGAACACCCCTATCGGCAAGTGCGCGCGCGAGCTCGACGATACCGGTCTTATCAGATACCGAAAGCAACGCAGTCCTGACGTCGACTTTGTCGGGTGCGGGGATTTTCTTGGAAACAACGGCCATGAGGCTTCTCCGTTTTCGTCTTCAGGAGATATCCGGCGAGGGATAAGCGGATGATGGCGCCGCGTTAGCACAGCTTTGCGTCCGCGAAAACAGTCACTAGCTCTTGCGTGATAAAAACCAGCGTATTTCCGGCCGGTCAGGGTAGGAGAAGGCGATCTCCATCTGATCGGATCCGCAGATACCCGAGGCGTCCGCGAAGAAGACGTCCTCGCCGATCAACACCTCGTTGCCGGGCGAGGAGAACAGCCATGTCTCGCCATCGGGCGCTGTCATCATCACCGACTCTTTGTCGAGCTGCTTCAGATTGATCGAGGGGTGGGCATGGAAGCGCGCCACGGCACGCACGGCCTCATCGACCTTGCCTTCCGGCGCGACAAGCCGATCACAGCCGGTAACGATCAATCCCGTGGCGTTCAGGGTCAGCTCTCGCTCATGCAGAACGCCAAAGGCGTTGAGGTAGCCGTCGTGGCTCGCCTTGATCACGTCGCGTCCATCATCGGCGAGCGCGCGATCGACACTCACAGTCTTCACGCCATCGGTGATCACATTCGCGATGAAGTCGGACGGTGCAAAACGGCTGGACGACGTGTCGTTAACCGTCACGGTACTATGCGCGGCAGTCGTTCGTGCAATCTGCACGTAACGCCGGCCGGCAAATTTCGGCGATCCCGAATTGACGATGAAGCGGTGACGCCCCGAGGACATCTCAAACGACAGGCAACCGGCATGCGCCGTGCTGGACAAATTTCCAGCGGGCGGCAAACCGGTATCGGCAATGACCACGGTTCTTCCCGCGGCCAGCCGCTGATAGCGCGAATGGGGCATCGCCTTGAAGGGATCGCCCGCAGTCTCGTCATACCGCAGCAACGACATCAGTTCCGTCGCGAGGGTCGACGTCGCGCCGTTGAAAAGCGCGAGATCGCCATCCTGATGCCTGAAGAAGCGCAGAGCCGGATACATCCGATCGATGCCGGAGATCAGCTTCTGCGGCAGGTCATGGCCCAGATTGACGTAAGTTTGCCTCAGCGGAAGGAGATCGAGGAGCAATTCCAACCCGACTCGCGGATTGCGCGAGACATGGCCTCCGTCAGGCAGAATCTGGCTGTCGAACTCGTGGTCCAATGCTTCAGCGGCGCGTCGGAGCGCACCTGCACGTGTCGGCATTGCAATGGAGGCCATCGCGAGGGCAATCCGCAACCGGAAGCGAACCTCTCCGGGCGGAGCGTACTTTGCAATTCGCCGTAGAAAGCGGACTTGAAAGGCAAGTGAGCGCAAGAAGCGGCGATAGAAGCCGCGATCGGCATTGTGAAGAACAACGGGAGAATGCGAGAGCCAGGCAATCACGCGCTGCGCTGTAACATCGATCTCCCAGGCAATACCTTCGATGCGGCCGCCATGCAGCGATAGCCAGTTGTTGACGATGGAGCGGGCAACGCTCGAGTGAAGGTCACTCTTCTTGGTCCGCATGTGGCGAAGCCAGCCGAAGTTATGAAGTCGCAGCGCGAAGGATCGGGACGGAAGACTGAAATTGAAAGGCGACTTGCCGCCTGTTTCGAGAAGGCGTCCGGCAAGCGGGAAGCGGCCGTTCAAAATCTCTTCGGCCACATGCGGATCAACCGCACGCAGATCGGTGGGAGCGACGATTAAGCGCTCCGGAGCGTGAATCGTATGGCGGAAGATACGCAGCCGCAGGATTGCTCCGCGGCACAGGGTGCGCCGCCAAGCTTCTCCCACGTAAAGAGTCGAGAACCCGGACCACATATCTATCGTCTATTGACCCGCGTCGTTAAGAATAAGTGAATAAGCCCGGAATCAGTGACACTTACGTATCAAATTATGACAGGTGCTCAACTATGCCAGTTGCCTTTCGATCAGGCAACACGGCGCATGACGACGGCGTAGAAGCCATCGAGACCACCCGCAAAACCGGAGGGCACCTCCAGCATGTCAGGTGTCGTGCGGAATTCGCCGAGGGGACTGATAGCAGACTCGAGCCCCGGCCAACGCTTGGCATCAATTGCAACGCGCTCGACCATCGGTGTATCCGAAAGGACGCGGGCTGCGACCTCTTCTCCCTCGGTGGGATCAAGCGAGCAATTGGAAAAGACGATTGTTCCACCCGGCTTCAGCAAGGTGAGTGCGTGGCGCAGCAGGCGCTCCTGAAGCACTGCAAGTTTCGCTATGTCTGCCGGTCCCTTGGCCCAGAGAACATCCGGATGCCGGCGCGTCGTCCCCGTCGATGAGCAAGGCGCATCCAGTAGTATCGCGTCGAAAAGCTCCGCCGGCTCGTACTTCGTCAGGTCGCTAGCGACCGTTTCGGCACTCAGTCCCAGCCGATCGAGATTGGCCCGCAAACGCTTGATACGGTTTTCGGATTGCTCGACCGCCGTGACGTCGCCGCCAGCGAACACCAGTTGGGCCGTCTTTCCGCCAGGGGCCGCACATAGATCGGCAACCCGTTTCCCTGTCAGGTCACCAAAGAGTTGAGCGGGGATACTGGCGGCTGCGTCCTGAACCCACCATGCGCCCTCCGCAAATCCCTCGAGGGAGGGAATACTGCCCTCGAAGGCGGCCAGCCGCACACCGCCGGTCGGCAGCGCAAAACCACCCAAACGTTGCGCCCAGCCTTGCGCATCGGCCTTGACAGTAAGATCGATCGCTGCCGGCTCGAGCTGCGATTGAGAAATCGACTGTGCCTTCTCCTTGCCGTAGGCCTTTTCGAGCCTTTGAAGAAACCAGTCCGGCATCACCGGAATGGCGTTGATCGTCGCAAGGACCTCCTCTTTCTCGCGGCCAAGACGGCGTAGGACAGCGTTTACCAACTTGGCAAAGCGACGATTGCGCGGGTCTTGATGTGATTGCTCGACCGCGAGATCGACCGCGGCGTGATCCGGCACATCGAGGTAGAGGATCTGCGCCGCGGCGATCGCGAGAACATGATGCAATGCCCGCGCGCCTTCGGGAAGCGGCGATTCAAGCAGGCGGGAGATCGCGGCATCTATGCGTGGCAAATGGCGCAACGTCGTATTGAGAATGGCGCGCACCAATGCGCGGTCACCCTCGTTGAGAGCCTTGTAAGCCGGATTGCCATGCTCATTGTCCAACGCGCCGTCGAGCGGGAGCTTCCGGTCAACGACCGCTGCCAGGATCTTGGCGGCGGCGGCACGAACCTGCAATCCAGGTTTTGCCGGCCCAAAGACGGGCCCCGAGCTGGAAGGCCTTGGTTTACGAAATGTCTTTTTCTTGCCGTCTGAATTCAAGACCACGGACCTTTCGGCGGTTGTGAACCACCGCGATCAAGACCGGTATCCGGAACCGAGCGCGATTTGCGCATCGGATTATCAGCGCGAGCCGGCGGCGTCGAGACATTCATCCCGCTGCGTGCCATTTCCTGCAGCGCCGCAATCCGGTTTTCCGTGTTGGGGTGTGTGGAGAACAGGTTATCCATGCCGGCGCCGGTCAGCGGATTGATGATGAACATATGGGCGGTTGCCGGGTTGCGCTCGGCATCGTAGTTCGGCACATGCGAGGCGCTCCGCGCGATCTTGCCAAGTGCCGAAGCAAGCCACAGCGGATTGCCGCAAATCTCCGCGCCACGGCGATCGGCCGAGTATTCGCGCGTCCGGCTGATGGCCATCTGAACCATCATCGCGGCAAGCGGCGCGACAATCATCGCCAGCAACACCCCTATGAAACCGAGCGGATTGTTGTTGTTTTCCCGGTTGCCACTGAAGAAGAACGCAAAATTGCCCAGCATGGAGATCGCGCCGGCGAGCGTCGCCGTGATCGTCATCGTCAGGGTATCGCGGTTTTGCACGTGGGCGAGCTCATGCGCCATGACGCCGGCGACCTCTTCCGGTGTCAGCGCGCTCAATAAGCCGGTGGAGGCAGCAACGGCAGCGTTCTCAGGATTGCGACCCGTCGCGAAGGCGTTTGGTTGCGGGCTGTCGTAAAGATAGACCTTCGGCATGGGCAGGCCGGCATTACGCGCCAGATCCCTTATGATTGCGAAGAACTCCGGCGCATTGCGCTCGTCTATCTCCTGCGCGTGATAGGCCGAAAGCACCATGCGGTCGGAATTCCAGTAGGAAAAGAAGTTCATGCCAGCGGCGATCACGAACGCAATCATCATGCCGCCGCGCCCGCCAATCAGAAAGCCGAGGGCCATGAACAAAGCGGTCATGAAGGCGAGCAACATGGCTGTACGGATGAGGTTCATCGCTATCTCCAAAATACCCCTAAGCAGACCGCACAAGGCTACAGGGTTTCAATTGCGGCGCCGGCGCACTATGATTTGGTCATTCACCAGCCATTTTCAATGTTTTTCGGGCGGAATCGCGTGATGCAGGCAGCGGATAATGACAACAACGAAACCCTGGCGACTGAAGCCGCCGAGCCTCCCCGCAAGTTGCTCTCACCGGCTGCCAAGCGCGCGCTTGCCGAGGCCGAAGAGCGTCGCCGAAACGGGAAGCCGGTAGAAATGCCGCCTGAGATAGGTGGCCGCGGCGGTGCAGATCCTTCCCGCTTCGGGGACTGGGAAATCAACGGCAGAGCGATCGATTTCTAAGTAAATATACCTATTTGGTTTTCTCAAATCGGAAGTTAGAATCCTGAGGGCGATCGATGGCGACAGGCTGCTGGTTGAAGCTCGCCCTTGGCCGCACCAAACGATGGAAGTCCACGTGCAGATTCGCGGCATCGACGCGCTGGAGATGCACTCCAGACGCGCCGAAATGCGCGCGGCGATCGGTGCTCACCACGCACTGGAACCGTGACATCCAGATCACCCGAGATCCAGCCTACGCAGATTGCCGGTGACAAGTATTTCGGCCGTATCCTTGCGAATGCCACCCTTTCGGATTGCAGGAATCCGGCTCAGGATCCCTTAGAAGAAGGGATCCTACGGCTCTACGACAGCGGCCGATATCCACGAGAAATCTGTCCCAAAGAGAACTAATGCCGCCCCGATGGCTCGGAGCGGCCTGTTGCTTAGGCGGTCGCCTTGTTCTGGCGGTTGGCAATCAGGTCGTCGACAACAGCCGGATCGGCAAGCGTCGAGGTATCGCCCAGAGAGCCGAAGTCGTCCTCGGCGATCTTCCGCAGAATGCGGCGCATGATTTTGCCCGAACGGGTCTTCGGAAGACCCGGCGCGAACTGTATCTTGTCAGGAGCGGCGATCGGGCCGATTTCACTGCGAACGTGCTTGACGAGTTGCTGGCGCAAATCGTCCGAGCCTTCATTGCCGGCCATGAGGGTGACGTAGCAATAGATGCCCTGGCCTTTGATCGGGTGAGGGTAGCCGACGACAGCCGCTTCCGAGACAAGATTGTGCGAAACGAGCGCCGATTCGACCTCGGCGGTGCCCAGACGGTGACCCGACACGTTCAGCACGTCATCAACGCGACCGGTGATCCAGTAGTAGCCGTCCTCATCCCGTCGGCAGCCATCGCCAGTAAAATACTTGCCTTTGTAGGTCGAGAAGTAGGTCTGGATGAAGCGCTCGTGGTCGCCATAGACAGTACGCATCTGCCCCGGCCAGCTGTCGGTAATGCACAGGTTCCCGTCGGCGGCACCCTCCAGCACCTTGCCGTCATTGTCGACGAGCTGCGGCTTGACGCCGAAGAATGGCTGCGTCGCCGAGCCTGGCTTCAAGTCGGTCGCGCCCGGCAGCGGTGTAATCATGTGGCCGCCGGTTTCCGTCTGCCACCACGTATCGATCACCGGGCAGCGCTTGTCGCCAACGACATTGTAGTACCATTCCCAGGCTTCTGGATTGATCGGCTCGCCAACCGTTCCGAGCAGGCGCAGGCTTGAGCGCGACGAGCGCGTGACGAAATGGTCGCCGGCGCCCATCAGCGAGCGAATCGCTGTCGGCGCGGTGTAGAATATATTGACCTTGTGCTTGTCGATAACCTCCCAGAACCGGCCCTGATCCGGAAAATTCGGCACGCCTTCGAACATCAGCGTCGTCGCACAGTTCGCAAGCGGGCCGTAGACGATGTAGGAGTGTCCGGTCACCCAGCCGACGTCGGCGGTGCACCAGTAGATATCACCGGGGTGGTAGTCGAACACATATTCATGGGTCATTGCCGCATAGACGAGGTAGCCACCCGTCGTATGCAAGACACCTTTCGGCTTTCCGGTGGAACCAGAGGTGTAGAGGATGAACAGCGGATCCTCCGCCTTCATCTTCACCGGTGGGCACTCCGGCTTAACCGCAGCGGTTTCCTGATGGTACCAGAGGTCGCGGCCCGGCGCCCAGCCGGTCTTGCCACCGGTACGCCGTACCACGAGAACCTTGTCGACGATGACATGCTGCCGAGCGGCGATATGGATTGCGGTATCGGTATTGTCTTTCAGCGGCACCGGCTTGCCGCCACGCACGCCTTCATCGCAAGTGATCACGAAAGTGGATTCGCAATCGACGATACGGCCGGCCAAGGCTTCCGGTGAAAACCCTCCGAACACCACTGAATGGACCGCCCCAATGCGGGCGCATGCGAGCATCGCATAGGCCGCCTCAGGAATCATCGGCATATAGATGGTGACGCGATCACCCTTCCTGACGCCATGCTTCTTCATCACGTTCGCCATCCGGCAAACATGCTCATAGAGCTCGTTGTAGGTGATCTTCTTGTCGACGTAAGGATTGTCGCCCTCGAAGATGATAGCCACCTGGTTGCCGTTGGTCTTCAGGTGCCGGTCAATACAGTTGTACGAAACGTTCGTCTGCCCGTCCTCGAACCACTTGATCGAGACCCGGCCGGTGAAAGACGTGTTCTTGACCTTCGTATAGGGTTTGAACCAGTCGATCCGCTTGCCATGCTTGCCCCAGAACTTGTCGGGGTTCTCGACGCTTTCCTCGTACCATTGCTCGTACTTGGCCTTATCGATAAGCGCATGGTTCTTCACCGGCTTTTGCACCGGATAGATCTTTTCGGGCATGGAACTCCTCCTCACTCGGACCCCGGGCGACCAAAAAAGCGAAGCAGCCCGGACTGACTGTAGGCATTCATAGCAGGTCACATTTGCCCGGCAATTAGACAAAGGTCATTTCATTCGTGATCAATTGCAATTCTGCGTCACTGCGGTTATATAGCGCCATATTTCCCGGACATAGTGGTGACAATCCACGGACCGCGACACCGGCGCGGACGACAGAAGGACTATATCCATGGCTCAACAATTGCTCATGCCGAAGGCGACTGCCATCTGGCTCGTCGACAACACAGCCCTGTCTTTCGACCAGATCGCTCAGTTCTGCAGACTGCATCCGCTCGAAGTGAAGGCAATTGCCGACGGCGAAGCCGCGCAGGGCATCAAAGGTCTCGATCCGATTGCGACCGGCCAGCTTTCGCGCGACGAAATCGGCCGCGCTGAAAAAAACCCGGCGCACAAGCTGAAGCTCTCCGAGCCCAAGGTTCGCGTGCCCGAATCCAAGCGCCGCGGCCCGCGCTACACGCCGGTTTCCAAGCGCCAGGATCGCCCGAACGCCATTCTCTGGCTGGTGCGCAACCATCCGGAACTGAAGGATGCTCAGATTTCTCGCCTAGTCGGCACCACGAAGTCGACGATCGAGCAGATTCGCGAACGCACGCACTGGAACTCTGCAAATCTCGCGCCGATGGACCCGGTAACGCTCGGTCTTTGTAGCCAGATCGACCTCGACATGGAAGTCGAGAAGGCGGCGAAGGGCCGTCCGCTGCCGACCGCCGCCGAGCTTGGTGCGACCCTGCAGTCGGCGCACGAGACAGAGCGCCTGACGCCGCATGAGCGGGAAGAGGAGAAGGAAATCGATGCCGATGCCGTCTTCGCTAAGCTCAAGTCTCTGAAATCTTCTCCGAAAGACGAGGACGAAGACGATCAGTATTGATCGTCTTTGATGATCGACACACACGGCCCTGCGTAGGCGGGGCCTTTTCTTTTGCGCCTACATCGGTAGGGAACCGAACCCACGCTTGCGCAGCGCTTCGGCTATCTCCTCGAGAATAGTGGGATCGTCGATCGTCGCTGGCATTTTCCACGGCACGCCGTCGGCGATCTTCTGGATTGTGCCGCGCAATATCTTGCCGGAGCGGGTCTTCGGAAGGCGGTCGACGGTTATTGCGGTCTTGAATGCGGCGACCGGGCCGATCACCTCGCGGATCAGCGTCACGACTTCCGATTCGATCGCCGATGTTTCCCGTGAAACATTTTTCTTCAGGACGAGAAAGCCACAAGGTACCTGGCCCTTCAGCTGATCAACAATTCCGACAACAGCGCATTCGGCAACATCTGGATGCGTAGCGCAAACCTCCTCCATTGCCCCCGTGGACAGTCGATGACCAGCGCAGTTGATGATGTCGTCGGTGCGCGACATGATGAAGAGATAGCCATCTTCGTCGATATAGCCGGCGTCCGCAGTTTTGTAGTAGCCAGGAAACTCTGCCAGATAAGCCGAACGGAAGCGCTCATCAGCATTCCACAGCGTGGGTAGGCAACCGGGGGGCAGGGGAAGCTCGACAACGATATTCCCAAGCGTCCCTGACGCAACCGAGTGGCCGGCATCATCAAGCACGTGGATAGCATAACCGGGCATGGCCACCGATGGTGAGCCATGCTTCACCGGCATGACCTCAAGACCGAGCGGGTTCGCCACCATCGGCCATCCGGTTTCCGTTTGCCACCAATGATCGATCACCGGAACGTCTAGCATTCGCTCGGCCCATTTCAGTGTCTCCGGATCCGCGCGCTCTCCCGCCAGAAACAGGGCACGGAAATTCGGCATCGCATAGGCCTTGATGTGAATACCATCACTGTCTTCGCGGCGAATGGCGCGGAAAGCGGTGGGTGCGGTGAAAAGAACGCGGACATCATGCTCTGAAGCGATGCGCCAGAAAACGCCGGCATCCGGTGTGCCAACCGGCTTTCCCTCAAAAATCACGCTGGCAGCGCCTACTAAAAGCGGTGCGTAGACGATGTAGGAATGGCCGACGACCCAACCTATATCGGAAGCTGCCCAGAACACTTCACCTTGCTTGACGCCGAAGATGTTGGCCATTGACCAGGCGAGGGCGACCATGTGACCGCCATTGTCGCGCACGACGCCTTTCGGCTGGCCCGTCGTCCCGGATGTGTAGAGAATATAGAGTTCGTCCATTGCACTGACGGGGGTGCATTCAACATTCACGCCGCGATTTCTCGCAACGGCAGTTTCGAAATCCTCGTCGCGACCATCGATCAGCTCGGCCGCAAGCTGCGGCCTCTGCAACACAAGACAATGGGCAGGCTTCGACTTGGCGATTGAAATCGCCTGATCGACTAGCGGCTTGTATGGAACGACACGTCCCGGTTCGAGCCCGCAACTTGCCGTGACGATCAGTTTCGCTCCCGAATCGTCAATGCGCGCGGCGAGCTCGTTTGCCGCAAAGCCGCCAAACACCACGGAATGAACCGCGCCGATACGGGCGCAGGCAAGCATTGAAAAGATGGCTTGCGGCACCATCGGCATATAGATGATGACGCGGTCGCCCTTCGCGATCCCACGTTGTCGCAGCGCCGCTGCAATGGCGCTCACTTCGGCAAGGACTTCGCCATAGCTAAATGCGGCCTTCGCACCGCTAACCGGGCTATCGTAGATAAATGCGGTATCGTCGCCGCGGCCGGCCAGAACATGGCGGTCAAGGCAATTGAAGCAGGTATTGGTTTCGCCTCCAGCGAACCAACGGCCGTATGGGCCACCCTCCGGTGAGAAAGTCCGCTCCGGTTGTTTGAACCAGCTGATTTCCGCCGCCGCCTCGCGCCAGAAGGCCTCCGGATCGCTTTTCCATCTGGCATAGGTCTTTCGATAGTTTCCCTGCATTTGCTCCTCCCCAGAACATGCAAGTTGTCCTTATCAATCTAGGAAAGGTAGGCCAGGAGAGGAAGCCCGACGAAAGCAGCGTATCAGCGGGCGCCGAAGATCGCGGAGCCTACGCGAACGCTGGTCGCCCCGAATGCGATGGCCGTTTCATAGTCCCCGGACATTCCCATCGACAGTTTCTCGACGCCGCAAACCTTTGCGAGCTTGGCAAGCAACGCGAAATGTGGGCCGGGATTTTCGTCTGCTGGCGGGATGCACATCAATCCCTCGATTGCGAGGCCGAGTTCGTCGCGACAGAAAGCGACAAACAGCGCGACGTCATTCGGCGCGATCCCCGCTTTCTGCGGCTCAAGCCCCGTATTGACCTGGACATAGAGGCGAGGAATCTTCGTTTGGCGCCTCATCTCGTCAGCCAGCACACGGGCGATCTTCTCTCGATCGATGGTTTCAATGACATCAAATAGCGCGACTGCCTCTGCCGCCTTGTTTGACTGCAGCGGGCCGATGAGATGAAGTTCGATGCCAGGCGTTTCGGATTTCAGTTCGGGCCATTTTACCTGGCTTTCCTGAACCCTGTTTTCGCCAAAGATCCGTTGACCGGCCTGAAGCGCTGGACCGATTGCGTCTGCGTCGAATGTCTTTGAGACGGCGACAAGCTGAACCGAACCCGCCGATCGCCCGCCCTGCTGCTCGGCTGCAGCGATACGCGAGCGCACATCGTTCAATCGCTCTTGAAGTTCCATCACTTGCCTCGACATGACCGCATGAGAAGATTGCAATGCACTAAACGCCCGGGCTGTGCTTGCCAAGGCCCACACGTCTGAAATCGTGGCCAGCAGACCGAGATCGGACGCTTGCTGCGCCCGTAAAACTTGACGCTACGGTGGTTTCATGGTGAAGGTCACCACCAACTTCCCCTGATTTTTCGGAAATACGAATACCATGGCTACCGAACGTTATAACCCGCGCGATGCTGAACCTCGCTGGCAGCACAAATGGAACGAGGCGAAGGTCTTCGAGGCCGATAACAACGATCCGCGCGACAAGTATTACGTCCTCGAAATGTTTCCGTATCCATCCGGTCGCATCCACATGGGCCATGTGCGAAACTACGCGATGGGTGACGTCGTCGCCCGCTATAAGCGCGCCCGTGGCTATAACGTGCTGCATCCCATGGGGTGGGACGCCTTTGGCATGCCGGCCGAGAATGCAGCAATGGAGCGCGGTGTACATCCGGCATCCTGGACCTACCAGAATATCGCGTCGATGAAGTCCCAGTTGAAGGCGATGGGCCTCTCACTGGATTGGAGCCGAGAATTCGCGACCTGCGATGTCGCCTACTACCAGCACCAACAGCATCTTTTCCTGGATTTCCTCGAGAAGGGGCTCGTCTATCGCAAGCAGTCGAAGGTGAATTGGGATCCGGTCGACAATACGGTCCTGGCCAACGAGCAGGTTATCGACGGACGCGGCTGGCGTTCGGGCGCACTCGTCGAGCAACGCGAATTGACGCAGTGGTTCTTCAAGATCACCGACTTCAGCCAGGACCTGCTCGAGGCGTTGGACACGCTTGACCAGTGGCCTGAGAAGGTCCGACTGATGCAGAAGAACTGGATCGGCCGCTCCGAAGGTATGATGCTGCGCTGGGAGATTGTTGAAGAGACAGCTCCAGCCGGGGAAACCGAAATTACGGTCTATACGACGCGCCCGGACACGCTATTTGGCGCCTCGTTCCTGGCGATCGCGGCCGACCATCCGCTGGCGAAGGATGCCGCAGAGAAGAATCCGACCATCGATGCTTTCTGCGAAGAATGCCGTCGTGCCGGCACGTCGCTCGCCGCGCTGGAAACCGCGGAGAAGAAAGGCATCGATACCGGCGTACGGGTAAAGCATCCGCTTGATCCTTCGTGGGAACTGCCTATCTACATTGCGAACTTCGTCCTTATGGACTACGGGACTGGCGCGATTTTTGGGTGCCCGTCAGGCGATCAGCGCGACCTCGATTTCGCACGCAAGTACGGTCTGCCCGTCGTTCCGGTCGTCATGCCGGCAGATGGCGATGCTGCGACGTTCAGCGTCGCCGATGTTGCCTATGACGGCGACGGCGTCATGATCAACTCGCGCTTCCTCGACGGCAAGACCACCAGCGAGGCACTCGAGCTTGTCGCGGACCGACTGTCATCGATGACGCTTGGCAATGCTCCCCAGGGCGAGCGCAAGGTTAACTTCCGCTTACGTGATTGGGGCATCTCGCGCCAGCGCTACTGGGGCTGCCCGATACCGGTGATCCACTGCGATGACTGCGGCGTCGTTCCAGTCCCGAAGAAGGACCTACCGGTGAAGCTGCCGGAGGACGTAACCTTTGATCAGCCCGGCAATCCGCTCGATCGTCATCTGACATGGCGGCATGTTGCCTGCCCGCAATGCGGCAAGGATGCACGACGTGAAACCGATACGATGGACACTTTTGTCGATTCGAGCTGGTACTTCACGCGCTTTACGGCGCCTTGGGAGGATAAGCCGACCGATCCGAGCGCTGCCAATCGGTGGCTGCCGGTCGATCAGTATATCGGTGGCATTGAGCACGCGATCCTGCATCTGCTCTATTCCCGCTTTTTCACCCGGGCGATGCGCGAAACAGGCCATGTCGACGCGAAGGAGCCCTTCAAAGGTCTCTTCACGCAGGGGATGGTTGTGCACGAGACGTACAGCCGCGGCTCTGGAATGAGCCGGGAATGGGTCGCGCCGGCAGACATTCGGATCGAGGAACTGGATGGAAAACGCCGCGCCTATCTCCTGTCCGATGACGAAGAAGTCGCCATCGGATCGATCGAGAAAATGTCGAAGTCCAAGAAGAATGTCGTCGATCCGGACGATATCATCGCATCTTACGGCGCAGACACCGCCCGCTTCTTCGTGCTTTCGGATTCACCGCCGGAACGTGACGTCATCTGGTCGGAAGCAGGAGTCGAGGGCGCGCACCGGTTTACGCAGCGCCTGTGGCGCCTGATCGCCGAGGCGGCAGAAAACCTCAAGGACGTCACGTCGATGCCGGCTAAGAACGGCGAGGCTCAGGCTATTTCGCAGGTTGCGCACAAGACACTGAAAGCCGTCCAGAATGACTATGACCGCCTATGGTTCAACAAGGCTGTCGCGCGAATTTATGAACTCGTCAATGCACTCGCCTCGCCGCTGACCACGGTTGCCGCGGGCGAGGGTGATCTGGCGTATCGCGCTGCCGTGCGTGACGCTGCAGAAATCCTTATCCAGCTGGTCGCGCCGATGACGCCGCATTTGGCGGAGGAGTGCTGGACAACGCTGGGCAACAGCGCATTGCTGGCGCGGACGGACTGGCCGCACTACGACGAGGCCCTAGTGGTTGAAAACGATGTGGTTTTGCCGGTTCAGATCAACGGCAAGAAGCGCGCCGAATTGACAATTTCCCGCGACGCAGATCAGAATGCTGTTACCCAGGCTGTACTCGCATTGGATGACGTCAAGAAGGTTCTGAACGGTCAGACGCCCAAGAAGATCATTGTGGTTCCGCAAAGGATTGTGAACATTGTCGTTTGATATCGCTTTCAAGCTGGTGCGCGGCACTGGCATTGCCGCAATCCTTGCGTCCACGGCTTTTCTCGCATCCTGCCAGGTTCGCCCTCTCTATTCCGAAAGCTCGGGCGTCGCGGGTAAACTCGCTTCCGTGGGCTTCTCGGAGGCGACTTCCCGGGTTGGACAGGAGGTCCGCAATCGGCTGATCTTCATCGCTTCACGCGGCGCTGGCGAGCCTGCGAACCCGGAGTACAAGGTCGAGTTCAGCGCTCGCTCGAATGTCATCAGCACTCTTCTTGTGCCGTCGTCTGATGAATCACTGGCCGGCCGCGCGACCGTCAGCGTTGACTACACCCTGAAGTCGACGAAAGATGGCCATGTCATCAAGGCCGGCAATCGCTACGCCACAGCCCTGCTTGACTTCCCGGCCCAGGAGTTTGCCAAGCAGCGTGCGATCCGGGACGCAGAAAACCGCGCCGCGCGGCAGGCTGCCGAGTTCGTTGGTGCCGATATTGCGGCTGCGCTCGGCCGCTGAGGAGCGGATCCGTGGCAGAAATCAAATCGCACGAATTTGAAGGCTTCCTCGAGCGCTCCGCCCGCAACTACCGGCTATTCGTCGTCTACGGACCGGATCGCGGCCTTGTCTCCGAGCGCGCGTCCTTGCTGGCCGCCAAGACAGGCGTTTCGCTTGACGATCCCTTTTCCCTGATAAAGCTCGACATTGCAGATTTGCAGCGGGATCAAGGGCGTCTTTTGGACGAGGCCGGCGCGATCGGCCTTTTTGGTGGGGACAAGCTTATCTGGATCCGGGGGGCATCCAACGAAAAATATCTCGTCGATTCCCTACTGGCTCTTTCAGCGAGCATGCCGGAGGCCACCTTCGTTGTCATCGAAGCTGGAGACCTCAAGAAGGGTTCGCTGCTACGCAAGGGCGCCGAAACAGCGCGCAATGTCATGGCAATACCCTGCTATGCGGACGATACCCGCGCACTCAACAGCCTGATAGATAACGAACTCTCCAGCGCTGGCCTTGGCATTACACCCGCTGCGCGCCAAGCTTTACTGGAACTTATCGGTGGGGATCGTATTGCCTCTCGCAACGAGCTGCGGAAGCTCGCGCTCTATTGCCGCGGTAAATCGTCGATCGAAGAGCACCATGTTACGGAAATTATAGGCGACGCCAGCGCAATCTCGGTGGACGACGCCGTCGATGCCATACTAAGCGGCAATCCCAGCAGCTTCCTGCACGCGATGCAGAAGATCATATCGTCGAAGACTGCTGTGTTTCTCGTCATTCAGGCCTGCCTGAAGCAATTTCAGCTACTTGACGCCATGAAGACGGAGATGGAAGAAAAACGCTTGCCGGCCGCACAGGTCATGCAGACACTGGGTCGTCATCTGCATTTTCGACGAAAGCCGATCATCGAGCAAGCGCTACGCACCTGGTCCGCCGAAGCTGTGGCACGAGAGGCAAATCGTCTTCAGGCCGCAATCCTCCAGACCCGCAGGCGCGCATCCCTGGAAGATAGCATCGCACTCCAAACACTGCTTTCAACGACGCTGCAATCGGCGCGTCGATAGCACTCTCAGCGGCGCTCGAGCAGCCGGCAGATTTCTTCCAGTTGTTCCAATGACTTATAGGAAATTCTGATCTGGCCGCCGCTCGCTTTGTGGTTGATCGCCACGTCCAGGCCGAGTGCATCCGACAGCGTGCGTTCCAAGGCGAGCGTATCTGAATCCTTCTGATCCTTTTGATGCGCCAGCGTCTTCGGCTCGGACTGAGCCTTAATGTCGTTCTGGGCCAAACGCTCAGCGTCACGCACAGACATGCCCTTTGATACAATGGCGCGGGCGAGGGCGATCGGGTCAGATGTCGGCACCAAGGCGCGGGCATGGCCAGCCGAGAGGCTGCCAGCTGCCAAGAGGTCTCGAACAGGCTCCGGCAACTTCAGAAGACGGAGTGAATTCGCCACATGACTGCGGCTTTTACCGATAATTTCGCCGAGATCGTTCTGCGTGTAGGCATACTCCGCCATGAGCTGCTCGTAGCCCAGCGCCTCTTCAAGCGGGTTAAGATCCGAGCGCTGAACGTTTTCAACAATCGCAATCTCGAGAGCCGTCTTGTCATCGACATCGCGCACGATGACAGGGATCTCAATGAGGCCGGCGAGCTGCGCTGCCCGCCACCGCCTTTCGCCGGCTATGATCTCGAACTGGCTGATCGCCACTGTGCGAACCACAACGGGCTGCACGATACCGTGCTGCCGGATGGAACTCGCAAGTTCATGCAGTTCGCCGTCATCGAAGAACCGCCGAGGATTGCGTGGGTTGCGGCTGACGAACTCGATCGGCACCATCCGATCGGCACTGACGCCCGGTCTCGCAGTATCAACCGGCATCGGCTGATCCATCTCACCAATCAATGCAGCCAGGCCGCGACCAAGTCTTCTCTTCGAGACGTCATCGTTCATGTCTAACTCGCCATTATCTTCTTCAAATCAAGCCGCGAGACGTTGGCGCTCGCGCTGGATAACCTCCGACGCCAACTGCAGATATGCCTGGCTCCCCGCACACTTCAAATCATACAGGATTGCCGGCTTGCCATAGGATGGCGCCTCTGATACGCGAACATTTCGCGGAATCAACGTGTGGTAGACCTTCTCCCCGAGATGCGTGCGAACATCGTTGACAACCTGCTGCGCCAGATTGTTGCGGGAATCGAACATCGTCAGTACGATGCCTTGGATATCGAGGCGAGGGTTGACGGTGCGCCTAACTTGATCGACGGTCTCAAGGAGCTGGCTCAGACCCTCCAACGCAAAAAACTCGCACTGCAATGGCACAAGCACGGAATGTGCCGCGGCCATAGCGTTCATGGTGAGGAGATTGAAGGAAGGCGGGCAGTCAACGAGGATATAAGAAAAGCGGAAAGCCTCTTCCCTGGCGAGCGCCTTCTTCAGCTTAAAGACGCGATCGTTTTGGGTCGCAATCTCCATCTCGATCCCCAGCAGGTCCATTGTCGACGGCACAATATAAAGGTTTGGAACAGCCGTTTCCTGCGATACCTCATCGATGCCGTAATCACCCAGCAAAAGATCATAGGAAGATAGCCGGCGATGTTTACGATCGATCCCCAGCCCCGTGCTTGCATTGCCTTGCGGATCAAGGTCTACGATCAAGACCCGTTCGCCGATCGCAGCAAGAGCCGTGGCGAGGTTGATGGCAGTCGTGGTCTTCCCGACGCCGCCCTTCTGATTTGCAATGGTGATTATACGATTTCGTTCGCCAGCCATAGCCAAAGCCCGATCTGTTAAGCCACGCGCTGGAGATTGAAGATTTCCAAGACAACGGAATCCTGCTCGACAGCACTCTTATGTTCTAACAGATCGAATCCCCAGCCACCATGCGCTTTCTCAATCTCGGCGCGATAATCCCGGCCTTTATGAAAGTAGGCGCGGAGACCTGCATTCCGTTGTGCCCACGGCTCAATATATGCCAACAGCTTTCCGAGGTCGGCAAGTGCCCGTGCCGAAACGAAGTCGCAATTTTCGACAATCGACGGAGCATCCTCAATTCGAACGGCGTGGATAGAACCCCTACCACCGGTCTCACGAAGAGCTGTCCGCAGGAAGGCTGCTTTCTTGTGATTGCTCTCAATTAGATGGACCCATCCGTCGCCGAGCTCCGCCAACAGAATGGCCGTTACGATACCCGGAAAGCCGCCGCCGCTGCCCAGATCGACCCAGATGAAAGGTGCCGGTTGAAGCTGGAAGATCTGCGCAGAGTCCGCGATGTGCCGGTTCCAAGCATCATCTAGCGTCGAGGGTGCGGTCAGATTGATCGACCTTGCCCATTTTTGAAAGAGGGCCACGAAGTGTTCGAGGCGCTCCTGTGTTTCACGTGAAACACGCCGGCCGTTCAGATGCATGATAGGACTCTCGCAGATTGCAATCAGGTAACGTCAGGCGGATGTCGCAACGTCCATAGACCGGCGTCGCAGGTGCACAAGCAGCAGCGAAATAGCAGCAGGAGTCATCCCATCAATCTTTGTCGCCTGCGCAACGTTGTAGGGGCGGACGCTGCGCAACTTCTGCTTCAGCTCGTTGGATAGGCCAGAAAGCACGTCAAAATCGAAATCGGCCGGTATCAGGCGATCTTCATCCCGCTTCACATGAGCGACATCAGCAGATTGCCGCTGCATGTAAACGGCATAACTCGCTTCGATCTCCAAGGCTTCAGCCACGCGGTTTCCAATCTCTGCCAACTCCGGCCAAATCTGTTTAAGATCCTCCAGGTTATAATCCGGATAGGACAGAAGATCGTAAGCCGAGCGTCGTTGCCCGTCCTGGTTCAGCTTGAGACCAAAACGGCCCGCCTCGCTCGGCGTCACGGAGAGAGCCGTCAGTCTGGCGCGGGCCGCATCCAGCGCATTGCAATATGCCTGAAAGCGATCCCGCCGGGCTGCAGAGGCCGTGCCTATCTGAATTGCCAGCGGAGTCAGACGGATATCCGCGTTGTCCGCTCTCAGCGACAACCGGTACTCGGCACGAGATGTAAACATACGGTATGGCTCCGCCACACCACGAGACGTCAGATCATCGATCATCACCCCGATATAGGAATCGGTCCTGCTAAAGCGCACTTCGTCCTGGCCGCCAGCCAAACGCGCCGCATTGATGCCTGCGACAAGGCCCTGAGCCGCTGCCTCCTCGTAGCCGGTGGTCCCATTTATCTGGCCGGCCAGGAACAGCCCCGGCATCTTTTTCACTTCAAGGGATGGTTTCAACTCGCGCGGGTCCACATGGTCGTATTCGATGGCGTAGCCCGGCTGCAGAATCCGAACACGTTCGAGCCCGGGAATCGTGCGAATGAATGCATTCTGTATCTCAGCGGGCAGGGACGTGGAGATGCCGTTCGGATAGACTGTGTCATCGTCGAGGCCTTCCGGCTCAAGAAACACCTGATGCCCATCGCGCTCGCCAAACTTGACGAGTTTGTCCTCGATTGATGGGCAATAACGCGGTCCAACCCCTTCAATCTGCCCTGAATACATTGCCGAGCGTTTCAGGTTCTCGACGATGATACGATGGGTTGCCTCGGTCGTGCGCGTAACGCCGCATTCGATCTGAGGGTTCGAGATGTGATCAGTCATGAACGAGAAAGGGACGGGCTCTTCATCCGCGCCCTGCCGGCCGACACTTTCCCAATCAATGCTCGTTCCTTCTAGCCGCGCCGGCGTACCGGTCTTCAAACGTCCGAGACGAAGACCCAAACTCAAGAGTGTCTGGGAAAGACCAACGGATGGCTCCTCACCAACGCGACCAGCTGGTATCTTCTGATCGCCGATATGAATGAGCCCTCGTAGGAAAGTGCCGGTCGTCAGTACGACCGATGCGCAGGAGAGAATCCGGCTATCTTTCATGATAACAGCCGCAACCCGACCATCCCTGATGGATAGATCGCACGCATCACCCTCGAGCACGGTGAGGTTTCCAATGCTCTCAACTTCCGCGAGCATTGCCTGTCGATAGAGCTTTCGATCAGCCTGCGTGCGCGGGCCGCGAACAGCTGGTCCCTTTTTCCTGTTCAGCATCCGGAATTGAATACCAGCTGCGTCGGCGACCCGACCCATGAGTCCATCCATGGCATCGATCTCTCGAACGAGGTGGCCCTTTCCAAGTCCACCAATCGCTGGATTGCACGACATGATTCCGATGGTATCGCGCCGATGGGTCACCAACGCCGTCGTAGCGCCAAGGCGCGCTGCGCCGGCAGCCGCTTCGCATCCCGCATGCCCGCCACCGATGACGATGACATCGAACCGTGAGGTGTTCATATTCAAGCTCCTGAGATCGTCAGGTGATGAGCGATGTCATCGGGCGAGTCAAGGCGTTTCACGTGAAACCAAGCGCCAGGGTGGTATTTGGATGTTTCACGTGAATCATTTTCCGATACAGAATTCGCCGAAGATTACATCAAGCAGGTTCTCGACATCGACACGCCCTGTCACATGTCCCAAGGCGTCGCCGGCCGCGCGGAGATCCTCTGCCCGCAGATCCAGGCCTCGATTCGGAGCATACAAGGACGCCCGCAGAGCCATCAATGAGTTCGTCAGCGAATCTCTATGGCGCGCGCGGCTCGGGATCGCCATTGAGTGCGGATGTACTTTCGCCTTGAGATGCTGCACGATCAAGGCTCGAAGCGCATCGAGCCCGGTCCCATCTGCTGTCGAGATGACGAGGTCGTACTGTCTCACACTTCGACGAGGCAGATCGCATTTCGTGCCCACCAACACTGCGCCATTGAGGCTCTCGTCGATTGCGGTATCCACCGAAAGGTCCTCGATATAGATCACCAAGTCCGCTTCCGCGATCGTTTTCTCTGCTCGCCGAATCCCCTCGCGCTCGACGATTTCGTCCGTGTCGCGAAGGCCCGCTGTATCGTAGAGCTTGACAAGGTAGCCGTCCATGTTCAGGTCTACGTGCAGCACATCTCTCGTTGTACCGGCGATATCAGTGACGATCGCTACGTCACGCCTTGCTAGGGCATTCATGAGGCTCGACTTGCCGGCATTCGGCCTTCCTGCGATGACGACCTTGAATCCATCGCGGATGATCTCGCCGGCCTCCAGTTGCTCAAGATGGCTCGCCATCTCCTCTATCAAACCCGCCACGTCCGTCCAGACTTGGTCGGATACAGAGCCTGGTACATCTTCCTCATCTGGAAAATCGAGCTCGGCCTCGATCAGCGCTCTGGCACGCGTCAGTCGGTCGGACCAGCCATAATAGATCGATGAAAGGCCACCGGAGCTCTGCTCCACAGCAAGACGTCGCTGCATCTCCGTTTCGGCTGCGATGAGATCCGCCAGGCCCTCGATCTCGATCAGATCCAGCTTCCCATTCTCAAAGGCTCGCCGCGAGAATTCTCCTGGTGCTGCAAGCCGCAGGTTTTGGAATTCAGCGAGTTCGCGGTGCAAGGCATCAACAACCGCGCGGCCGCCATGAAGGTGCAGTTCTGCTACATTTTCGCCGGTGAAGGAATGCGGCGCCGGAAAGAACAAGACGAGGCCGGTATCGATGACGAGACCATTACGAGTCCGAATCGATCGCAATGCTGCCCGCCGCGGCCGGGGCAACTCACCGACGAGAGAGGCAAGAACTGCTGGCGTATCCTCTCCACTGATTCGAACTACGGCGAGGCCGGCGGGAACCGCGCCACTCGACAGTGCGAATATTGTTTCCTTGTTGGGCAGCATCTTCCTTCTCCAGTTCAAGGCTGAAGAGAACATCTGTTACAAACGACAAAGCCGGCCACACTGTGACCGGCTTGATCTACAGAATCCGGCTAAGCACTACGTATTCATCGAGTCGAAGAAGTCTGGGTTGTTCTTCGTCTGCTTCAGCTTGTCGATCAGGAATTCGATCGCGTCGGTCGTCCCCATCGGAGCCAAAATTCGGCGCAACACGAAGATCTTCTGAAGATCCTGACGCGGCACCAGCAGATCTTCCTTACGTGTACCGGACTTCAGGATATCCATTGCCGGGAAAATGCGTTTGTCGGCAACCTTGCGGTCGAGAACGATTTCAGAGTTGCCGGTTCCCTTGAACTCTTCAAAGATGACTTCGTCCATGCGGCTGCCGGTATCGATAAGAGCGGTCGCGATGATCGTAAGCGAGCCGCCTTCCTCGATATTACGCGCAGCGCCGAAAAAGCGCTTCGGTCGCTGCAGGGCGTTTGCGTCGACACCACCCGTGAGAACCTTGCCAGAGGAGGGGACGACAGTATTGTAGGCGCGACCCAAACGCGTGATCGAATCGAGCAGGATGACAACGTCGCGGCCGTGCTCCACAAGACGCTTTGCCTTCTCGATCACCATTTCAGCCACCTGGACGTGGCGCACAGCAGGTTCGTCGAACGTCGACGAAATGACTTCGCCGCGGACCGAACGCTGCATGTCCGTTACTTCCTCGGGACGTTCGTCGATGAGAAGTACGATGAGATAGCACTCGGGATGATTCGCAGTGATCGAATGCGCGATGTTCTGGAGCAGAACAGTCTTACCCGTGCGCGGCGGTGCCACGATCAGTCCACGCTGGCCCTTGCCGAGCGGTGCGACGAGATCGATGACGCGCGGTGAAAGATCCTTGGACGTCGGGACATCCAACTCCATCCTGAAGCGTTCGTTCGGATAAAGTGGCGTCAGATTGTCGAAGTGCACCTTGTGACGAATCTTCTCGGGATCGTCGAAATTGATCGTATTGACCTTCAGGAGCGCGAAATAGCGTTCGCCTTCCTTCGGCCCGCGAATCGGACCCTCAACAGTGTCGCCGGTCTTCAGCGAGAAACGGCGGATCTGGGAAGGCGAGATATAGATATCGTCTGGGCCCGGAAGATAGTTGGCATTGGCGGACCGCAGGAAGCCAAAACCATCCTGAAGCACTTCAACAACGCCTTCTCCGATGATCTCCACATCCTGGCTCGCAAGCACCTTTAGTATCGCAAACATCAATTCCTGTTTGCGCATTGTGCTTGCATTTTCGACCTCGAGCGATTCGGCAAATGCCAGCAGATCCGTCGGGGACTTACTCTTAAGTTCTTGAAGCTTCATTTCAGCCATGAAGTGACCATTACTCTATAATTCTGGGGGGAGGCGATGTCGAGGCTGTAACCGGTCCTGCGAAGAGATCGCAGACGATCGAACTTTACATACATGCCACAAGGATGAGGTGGAGCGAAAATAGCGAGTAAGGATCACCGCCGCAAGGGGGCTGCTTAAAATGAAGCAAATTTAACCGAACAGCGTTTTCTCAGAAGGGCTTGACCACGACCAGAATGACAATCGCGATCATCAACAGGGTCGGCGCCTCGTTCATGAAACGCCAGTAGCGCGCCGGCCGGCGGTTCTCATCGCACTCAAACGCTCTGGCTGCGCGGGAAAAAAAGACGTGCACGGCCGTTAAGAGCACAACGAGACCAATCTTCGCGTGCAGCCAGCCACCATGAAAGCCATAGACCGACCAAGCAAGATAAAGCCCAAAGATCCAGGTTAGCATCATTGCCGGGTTCATGATCACCTTCAGCAGGCGCCGCTCCATGACCTTGAACGTTTCCGACTGCATGGAACCCGGCTCAGCATCGGTATGATAGATGAAAAGCCGCGGCAGGTAGAAAAGACCGGCCATCCACGAAATCACCGCGATGACATGAAGAGCCTTGATCCAGAGGTAGAGATCATCCGGATTCCAGAGAAACAGCCCCACGGCCAGAAGCGCGAAAAACAGGATCGCGAAATGGGCGCGGCGACGCGCATAGGCGCCGGGCTTCTCATCGGTCTGCTTTTCCATGAGCTAGCGCCTCCGACTGCGGACGTGGTCCACGAGCAGCTGGACATTCCGAGGGTCGGCCTGTGGCGTGATCCCATGCCCGAGATTGAATATCAGCGGACCGTCGCCGAGCTTGTCGAGAATATCGTTGATTCCCTCCGAAAGCGCTGCGCCGCCGGCGACCACACGCATCGGATCGAGATTGCCTTGTACGGCTCCGTCCTTCTGCAGTTCCACAGCAAAATCCAGAGGCACTGACCAATCGAGCCCGATCGCGTCCGCCTTCGTTTTCTGGCGGTAGTCCTTCAGCAGGAACCCGGCTCCCTTGGCGAAGGAAATGACCCGCGCGTTCGGCCGCCGCGCCTTGATAGACGCGATCATCCGCGCAACAGGCTTCACTGCGAATGCCTCAAATTCCCGCTCACCGAGAACACCAGCCCAGGAATCGAAGATCTGGACCGCATCGGCCCCTGCATCGATCTGCGCAACCAGGTAGTCGGCTGACACCTCAGCCAATATCGCGAGCAGGCGTTCGAAGGCCTTCGGATACTTGTAGCCAAAGAGCCGGGCCGGAGCCTGATCGGGCGTACCATGGCCGGCAATCATATAGGTGGCAACCGTCCATGGAGCGCCGCAGAAGCCAAGCAGGGTCGTCTCGACCGGCAACTCGCTTCGCAGGCGCCCAACTGTTTCTAGAACCGGCTTCAGGTAGTCGATGACACGATCGGTCTCGATCCGGGCGATTCCGGCTTCATCGATTGGATCCATCTCCGGGCCATGCCCCTCGGTGAAGCGAACGTTGCGCTTCATCGCATCCGGAATCACAAGGATATCGGAAAAGAGAATCGCGGCGTCAAAGCCGTAGCGGCGGATGGGCTGGAGAGTGACCTCCACTGCATGCTCAGGCGTATAACAGAGGTCAAGGAAACTTCCGGCCTTCGCGCGCGTTTCCCGGTACTCGGGCAGGTATCGCCCCGCCTGTCTCATCAGCCAGATTGGCGGAGGGCTGAGCGTCTCGCCGTCCAACACCCTCATGATTTTCCGGCGGTTTTCACCCACGTGCTTCTTCCCTATAAATAATCAAAGATATTTTAAAAGGTTTCTATTTCTTAGAGTCTGTTTCTATCAAGGATTAAAATCTATCCACGCCCCGAGCGTTTTGTCGCGCCACCGCTGATCCGAAAGGATCGAACGTCGAGTCGTTTGGCATAAATCGTGGATAAGTAAGAAAATGAAAATCATTCCAAGCAGATAGAGGATTGCCGGCTGAGGTTGAACTGTGGAAAAGAGATCGATGTCGGTCGAACTGTCGTCCGTTATCCACACAATCAACAAGGCACGCTCATTGGCTGACACGAAATCCGATTTGTGGAAAAGCTGGCATGTTTTCCCTTGCCTTACCCGTGCCGCGTCTCTTAGCTCTGCTTTGTCCAGTCTTTTCAACAAGTCGCGGAAAATAGCGTGGAGAACCGCACGAACTTCTTCCATCTGCATCTGATTTCTGACTCGACTGGCGAAACACTGATTTCAGCCGGGCGCGCTGCCTCGGCGCAATTCAAATCCGCCCAGCCAATCGAGCATGTCTATCCGCTGGTTCGCAATCGCAAGCAGCTCCTGCAGGTTCTCCAGTCGATCGACAGTCAGCCTGGCATCGTTCTCTATACGATTGTCGACCGCGAGCTCGCGACCCTCATTGATCAACGCTGCTCGGAGATGAGTGTTGCGTCCGTGAACGTGTTGGAGCCTGTAATGAACGCATTCCAGATCTATCTCGGTGCACCCTCGCGTCGCCGGGTCGGCGCGCAACACGTGATGAATGCCGGCTACTTCGCGCGCATCGAAGCCCTCAACTTCACGATGGATCATGACGACGGCCAGATGCCTGATGACTACAATGATGCTGACGTCGTGATCATCGGCATCAGTCGGACGTCGAAGACGCCGACGAGTATCTACCTCGCCAATCGCGGTATCAAGACGGCCAACATCCCAGTCGTTCATGGCGTGCCGCTCCCGGAAAGCCTATTCCTCGCGACCAAACCCTTGATCGTCTGCCTGATCGCCACGACCGACCGGATTTCTCAGGTCCGCGAAAACCGCATCTTGGGAGCAACACCGGGTTTTGACCACGGGCAATATACAGACAGAGCTGCGATCTCGGAGGAGCTGAAATATGCGCGGTCGCTTTGTGCTCGGCACAATTGGCCGCTCATTGACGTGACACGCCGCTCCATCGAAGAGACAGCGGCAGCAATTGTTGCCCTCCGTCCGAAGCTACGATAAGCGCAGCATCAGATATGTTCGAGGCCATATGACACCTAAGCTCATTCTCGCATCCTCCAGCCCGTTTCGCCGCCTGCTGATGCACAATGCCGGTCTCGCTTTCGAGGCGCATGCAGCCCATATTGACGAGCGTGCGCTCGAAGAGCCCCTCGAACGAGAGGGAGCAACCCCGGATACAGTCGCGCTCGTCCTCGCCAAGGCCAAAGCGAAGGAGGTCAGCGACCGGTTTCCGGCGCGCTTCGTCATCGGATCGGATCAAACGATGTCTCTTGGGCCGCAGACCTTCCATAAGCCGAAGGACATGACCGATGCCGAAAATCATCTTCAGGTGCTGTCGGGCAAGACGCACCGGCTGAACAGCGCCATCGCGATTGCTTACGACGGCGATATCGTCTGGGAGCATGTCTCGCACGCCGAGCTGACTATGCGGCCACTAAGTCCTGATTTTATCGCGCGACATTTGAACCGCGTAGGAGAGAGGGCACTTAGCAGCGTCGGCGCCTATCAACTTGAGGGGGAGGGCCTTCAATTGTTTTCGAGAATCGACGGCGACTACTTTACAATTCTGGGGCTGCCGATGCTGCCGCTGTTGCAGAAACTGAGAGAGTTGAGTGCTATTGATGGATGATTCACGTGAAACATTGGGGCCGCAGGCCTTCGTCACGGGCTTTCCTATCAAGCATTCCCGGTCGCCTCTTATCCACGGTTATTGGTTGAAGACGCTTGGATTGCAGGGATCCTATCGCGCCCACGAGGTCGCGCCCGCCGATTTTTCGGTCTTTGTGGATTCTTTGAAGAGCGGCGAAGCCGGCTTCGTAGGCGGCAACGTCACCATCCCGCACAAGGAGATGGCGTTCAAACTCGCCGACGATCCGGACGAACTTTCTGAAGAACTTGGTGCATCCAACACACTTTGGATGGAGGACGGCCGGCTCAAGGCAACGAACACGGATGGACGCGGCTTCACCGCAAATCTGGATGAACGACATTCCGGCTGGGATAGTGCCCAGTCGGCGGTGGTGCTTGGCGCCGGCGGCGCCAGCCGCGCGATCGTCCAGGCTCTGCGCGATCGCGGCGTCAGGGAAATACATCTGGTCAACAGGACGGTCGAGCGGGCACAGGAACTGGCAGATCGGTTTGGCCCCAAAGTATATGCCCATTCGATGGCAGCCTTGCCGGAAGTCATGTGCGGAGCCGGTCTTTTCGTCAACACGACCTCTCTGGGCATGGATGGCGAGGAGGCACCGCGGATTGATTTCTCGCCCCTGCTGCCCGATGCAGTTGTAACGGATATCGTCTATGTCCCCCTGAAGACGCCGTTCTTAACACAGGCTGTTCAGCAAGGATTTCCTGTTGTCGATGGGCTTGGCATGCTGCTGCACCAGGCCGTACCTGGTTTCGAGAAGTGGTTCGGGCGTCGCCCGGTGGTCGACGAAAAGCTGCGTGCGCTTATTATTGAGGACATGGACAAGCACTGATGTTGCGGATTGGACTGACCGGCTCGATTGGCATGGGTAAATCAACGATGGCAAAGTTCTTCGCGGAAGCGGGAGTGCCCGTGAATGATTCCGATGCCGTCGTACATGATCTCTATGCCGGGGAGGCCGCGCCATTGGTCGATGCTGCCTTTCCCGGCACACTGAAGAGCGGTGCCGTCGATCGTCAGGAACTCGGCCGCCAGCTGGCCGGAAGTCCGGATGGCTTCAAGCGTCTAGAAGCAATCGTCCACCCACTTGTCAGAAAACGCGAGGCAGAGTTCATCGAACGCGAGCAGCAACGCAGCGCGGATATGGTGTTGCTCGATATCCCACTGTTGTTCGAGACCGGAGCTGACAGCAGGGTCGATGTGATCGTGGTTGTCAGCTGTGATCCACAGATACAGCGGGAGCGGGTACTTGCGCGGCCGGGTATGACAGTGGAAAAATTCAACATGATTCTTGCCCGCCAGACGCCGGACGCGGAAAAGCGCGCAAGGGCCGACTATGTGATCGATACCGGACACAGCATCGAAATGGCCAGAAGACGGGTCGCGGAGATTGTCTCGGATTTGAGACGGCGGCTCGCCAGTGGGGAATTCCTGAATGCGTGAAATCATCTTCGATACGGAAACCACGGGTTTGGACAACCGCGTGGACCGTATTATCGAGATCGGCGGCATCGAGCTTTTCAATCATTTCCCGACCGGCAATACGATCCACATCTACATAAATCCGGGGGACCATAAGGTACACCCCGACGCACTCGCTGTGCATGGGATTACAGATGAGTTTCTGAAGGACAAGCCTTCGTTTGCTGATGTTGCGCAGCGGATTATCGATTTCTTTGGCGATGCGAGGTGGATTGCGCACAACGCCACATTCGATATGGGCTTTATAAACGCTGAATTCGCTCGACTTGAGCTGCCGCCGATCTTGCCCGACCGGGTGCTCGATACGCTTTCCATGGCGCGCCGCAAGCATCCAATGGGTCCCAATTCGCTCGACGCGCTTTGCCGCCGCTACGGCATCGACAATGCGCATCGAACGAAGCACGGCGCGCTCCTCGACTCCGAACTGCTTGCCGATGTCTACATCGAGATGATCGGCGGCCGCCAGGCTGCACTTGGGCTTGGAAATGCCGCGAGCAACTCGGCCGGTCAGGAAGTGGTAGTCGACGAAATCAACATCGGCACGCTCGAACGGCCACGGCCCCTTGCGTCACGTCTCAGCGAAGCCGAGCAGCAAGCCCATGACGCACTGATCGCCAAACTCGGCGCGAAGGGTGTTTGGGGAAAATACGATCTTGCAAACTAAAATGCCCGGGCGTGACCCGGGCATCTCATTTCGTTTCAGTGCGCTATGTGCGAACTGTTAGTTCGTGGTCGCCTGAACCTTGGCACGCGCCTGTTCTTCGGCAACCCGCTGCGCAAACATCTGAGAGAAATCGATCGGGTCGATCATCAGCGGCGGGAAGCCACCGTTGCGCGTGACGTCGGCAATGATCTGACGTGCGAACGGGAACAGCATGCGTGGGCACTCGATGAAGAGCACCGGCAGCATGTGCTCTTGCGGGAAACCGGCAATCCGGAAGACGCCGCCATAGACGAGTTCGGTATGGAATACCGTCTTGTCGCCATCCTTGGCTTCGGCATTCAGAGACAGGACGACGTCGAAATCCGTATCGGAGAGCGGATTGGCGTTGACGTTGACATTGATATTGATGGCCGGGGCCTTGTCGCGCGCCTGCAGCGAACGCGGAGCGCCCGGATTTTCGAAGGAGAGGTCCTTGGTGTATTGGGCAAGGATGGTAAGACTCGGGCTCGTCGCACCGTTATTGCTGTTTTCGTCGGCCATTGGCTTTTCCTCGAGGGCATTGGATGGTGCCGCATCTATCATTTCGAGGAGGGTGTTACAACCCTGAGCCAATTGGCCGGCTTGCGCGTTGTGTCAGTCGCTAAGATGCTTCCCCGACCACGGCGAATTGCCATTGGGCTCACGTCGATAATCCTCGTCGTCAAGGTCCACGATCTCGGAGTCCTTGGTGCGCCCTGACGCGTTGAAGCCGCTTGCAGGTCCCACAACGACGAAACGCCGGCTGACATATTTCCAGCCGAGATTGCGAACTGCGGGAATGAAGATCAGGAGTGCCATGATGTCGGTGATGAAGCCCGGAACGATCAGCAACAATGAGGCGATCACGAACATCGCCGGACGGAGCAGTTCACGCCCCGGCACCGTACCATTCCGCCCTTCTGCCGACATGCGGCGGAGGATCCCGATGCCTTGGCGCTTGAGCAAGGCCATGCCGAACATAAAGCTCAGGATGACAAGCGCCAGCGTCGGCCAGAGTCCGATCGCCTTTCCGACAAGCACGAAACCGGCAATCTCGGCAAGTGGAAGCAGCAGCAGGAAACCAGGCAGGATCTTCAAGGGCATCGTCTTATTCCGACCTGAGCCGGACCCCGTTGGAGGGTCGCGTTGCCGACCCCATTTGAATCATCTGTATAGGCGGACTATATGGGAGTACAAATCAGAGATGTTAACAGCGGCTGCGGCGGGATATGGGTTCGAACGACTTCATCACATTGTTTTTTCTTGTGGCGGCGGTGCTGATTTTTCTGCAGCTGCGCAGCGTCCTCGGTCGCCGTACGGGAAATGAGAAGCCCCCGCGCGACCTTTATACGCCGCGTGACGCTGCGGGACCTGAGTCTCCGGACGCTGGAAAAGTGGTAACCTTGCCGCGTCGCGACGCGTCGAGCGAAGAAGACGACCGTTTCGCCGCAATCGATGCTTTCGCTCCAGCCGGCACGTCGCTCAACGAATCGCTCCGCGAAATCAACAAGGCCGACGCCTCGTTCGATCCGAAGGAATTCGTGAACGGCGCCCGAATGGCCTACGAAATGATCGTTATGGCGTTTGCGGATGGTGATCGTAAGACACTGAAGAATCTTCTGTCGCGCGAGGTCTATGACGGCTTCGACGCTGCCATCACGGATCGCGAATCGAAGGGTGAGAAGGTGAAATCGACCTTTGTCGGTATCGACAAGACTGAGATCACCAGCGCCGAGATCAAGGCCACGGAAGTCCAAATTACGGTCCGTATCGTCAGTCAGCTGATTTCGGCCACCTACGACAAGGCTGACAAGCTGATTGATGGCGATGCGGAGAATGTCGCTGAGGTCAATGATCTCTGGACGTTTGCGCGTGATACCCGTTCCCGCGATCCCAACTGGAAACTCGTGGCCACTGAATCGGAACATGAGTGAAGACACCCTGGGCTTTGCCCTCCAAGCAATAAGCTTCGATGATCTGGAAGGCTGGAAGGATGACGATCCCTCCGGCCTTTTTGAAGCGATGGAGGCATGCCGGCGGCAGATCATTGAGATCAAGCCGTATCGGACCGGCTCAATCGGACTGACGGCGCAGGATCTGCTGCCGCTGCTCGAAGCAGCGCAGCGTGAGAACCTATCGTCGGCAGCCGATGCCCGAGCCTTCTTCCAGTCCCACTGTCGACCTTTCAGAATTCACCGCACGGATGGCAATCCGGGTTTCGTTACCGCCTTTTACGAGCCTGAAATTATGGTTTCGGCCGTGGCGGATGCTGAATATCGCTTTCCATTTTACCGTCGTCCCGACGACCTAGTCGATCTTGATGAGGGCAATCGTCCCGCCTCTTTGCCAGATAGCTACGTCTTCGGCAGGCTGAACGACAGCCGGATTGAAGCATATCCAGATCGGCGTTCGATCGATGAGGGGAGCCTGGCGGGCAGGGGATTGGAGATTGCGTGGGCAAAGTCCAAGATCGATGTCTTCTTCGTCCACGTTCAGGGTGCCGCGCGCCTGCGCTACCTGGACGGCACGATCGGGCGGATTACCTATGCAGCGAAGGCGGGGCACCCGTTCTCGGCGATCGGCAAGTTGCTCATCGAACGTGGAGAAATCGAACGATCCGAAATTTCGATGCAGGCCATTCGGCGATGGCTGGGCGCGCACCCACGTCAGGTGGATGAGGTTCTTTGGCACAATCGCTCCTACATTTTCTTCCGTGAGGTTCCAACATCCAACCTGAACGCCGGCCCTGTTGCGGCGGCAAAAGTGCCATTGATCCCTGGACGTTCGCTCGCCGTCGATCGGCTCATTCACACGTTTGGCTTCCCGTTTTTCATTTGCTCCGAAAACCTTGTCCATCTCGATGATGGCAAGCCGTTCGCACGGCTAATGCTTGCTCTCGATACAGGCTCTGCCATTGTCGGTCCGGCGAGGGGTGATATCTTCACCGGATCTGGCGATCAGGCGGGAGAGCTTGCCGGAACGGTACGCCATGACGCCGACTTCGCTATCCTGCTTCCCAACGCCGCCGCGGCGAGGTTCGCCTGATGGCACGAGATCGGAAGCTCGACACGGATGAAAGGATACTCTGGGGCAAGGTGGCACGGAGCACGCGTCCAATGCCCGGCAGGAAGGATGAGCTGGCTGAACTCGATGCCTTTCTGACAGAGGCAGAGGTTGAGAAACAAACGGCAGCAAGCCCGAAACGACCTTCCGAAAGTGGGGCCGAGGCGGTTACGCCGGCGTCTCCCAAAACACGATCCGGTGTTCATCACCCGCTCGAAAGGCCGGTCAAGCGTAAGATCGCCAAGGGCCGCCTGCCGCTGGAGGCCCGTATCGACCTGCATGGGCTGGTCCAGAGCGACGCTCACATATTGCTTCTCGAGTTTCTGATGCGAGCCCATGAGCGGGGAATGAGGCATGTCCTTGTGATTACCGGCAAGGGCAGTTCGCTTGGCAGCGAAGGCGCCCTGAAGCGCGCCGTCCCGATGTGGTTTTCGAAGCCCGAGTTCCGGTACTTCATCTCGTCCTATGAAACGGCAGCCCACCATCACGGGGGCGAGGGCGCCCTCTACATCAGGCTGTCGCGTCGCCATGGAGAGCGGTCGTGACGCCGTTCGGTGAGGCTGTTCGCAAGCTGCGCGAGCGCAAGGGCGTATCGCAGAAGCAGATGGCCGCGGCTCTCAATGTCTCCCCGGCCTACCTATCGGCACTCGAACATGGACGGCGCGGCTTGCCGACCTTCGATCTGCTCCAGCGGATCGCCGGCTACTTCAACATCATCTGGGATGAAGCAGAGGAACTCTTCCTTTTGGCCCGTTCTTCGGACCCTCGTGTGGTCGTCGATACGTCGGGTTTATCGGCCGAACATACCGCATTTGCGAACCTTCTGGCGGGTCGCATTCGTGATCTTGATCGTGCGACGCTTGGCGAACTGACGAGCATTATAGAAAACGGCAGAAAAGCGGACGGAAAACGGTCATAATCCCCTGATTTATGGCCAGTTTGAGCGCGCCGGCATTGGGAACTCTGACCAAAAACCCTATATTCTGGCATGTAAAAGGCCGGTGATTCGCAAGTCTCGCTTCAGCCCCGACAACAGGGAAATTCTCGAAAAGTATGACCGATATACCCACGACGGAAAACGGCGTTAGCACCGAATATGGCGCAGACTCGATCAAGGTTTTGAAAGGCCTTGATGCGGTGCGCAAGCGCCCGGGTATGTATATCGGTGACACCGATGATGGCTCGGGCCTTCATCACATGGTCTACGAAGTCGTCGACAACGCGATCGATGAAGCACTCGCAGGCCACGCCGATATCGTGACGGTGACGCTCAATCCCGATGGTTCGGTCACAGTCACCGACAATGGCCGTGGTATCCCAACGGATATCCATACCGGTGAGGGCGTGTCGGCGGCTGAAGTCATCATGACGCAGCTGCATGCCGGGGGTAAGTTCGACCAGAATTCCTACAAGGTTTCCGGCGGCCTGCACGGCGTCGGCGTTTCCGTTGTCAATGCGCTTTCCGTCTGGCTGAAGCTGAAGATCCGCCGTCAAGGCAAGATCCATGAGATGAGCTTCACGCACGGCGTAGCCGATGCGCCGCTGAAGGTGATTGGCGAGGCAGGCGATGAGACCGGCACGGAAGTCAGCTTCATGCCGAGCACCGAAACCTTTACGATGACAGAATTCGACTACGGCACGCTGGAGCATCGTCTTCGCGAGCTCGCGTTCCTGAACTCGGGTGTCCGCATTCTACTCAGCGACAAGCGTCACTCGGATATCAAGCAGGAAGAGATGATCTATGACGGCGGCCTTGAAGCCTTTGTCGCCTATCTCGACCGCGCCAAGAAGCCGCTTGTTGACAAGCCGGTGGCGATTCACGGCGAGAAGGACGGAATTACCGTCGAAGTCGCGATGTGGTGGAATGACAGCTACCACGAGAACGTCCTTTGCTTCACCAACAACATTCCGCAGCGCGACGGCGGCACGCATATGGCCGGCTTCCGCGCCGCATTGACGCGCCAGATCACCTCCTATGCCGATACGTCGGGCATCACGAAGAAGGAAAAGGTGACGCTGACCGGTGACGATTGCCGCGAGGGCCTGACGGCCGTTCTTTCGGTCAAGGTGCCGGACCCGAAGTTTTCGTCGCAGACCAAGGACAAGCTGGTTTCTTCGGAGGTTCGCCCCGTTGTAGAGAACCTCGTCAGTGAAGCGCTAAGCACTTGGCTGGAAGAGCACCCGGCGGAAGCCAAGATTTTGGTCGGCAAGGTGGTTGAAGCTGCCGCGGCGCGCGAAGCTGCTCGCAAGGCGCGGGAATTGACACGCCGCAAGGGCGCTCTCGACATTGCCTCTCTGCCCGGTAAGCTCGCCGATTGCTCCGAGCGCGATCCATCCAAGTCTGAAGTCTTCCTCGTCGAGGGCGATTCGGCAGGTGGTTCGGCCAAGCAGGGACGTTCGCGTGAAAACCAGGCGATCCTCCCATTGCGCGGAAAGATCCTCAACGTCGAGCGCGCCCGCTTCGATAAGATGCTCTCGAGTCAGGAAATCGGCACGCTGATTACCGCCCTCGGTACAGGCATCGGCAAGGACGAATTCAATGCCGAAAAGCTTCGCTACCACAAGATCATCATCATGACGGACGCTGACGTCGACGGCGCCCACATTCGTACGCTGCTGTTGACCTTCTTCTTCCGCCAGATGCCGGAATTGATCGAGCGCGGCCACCTCTATATTGCCCAGCCGCCGCTCTATAAGGTCTCGCGCGGCAAATCGATCCAGTACGTGAAGAACGAGAAGGCCCTCGAGGACTATTTGATCGGGCAAGGCCTGGACGATGCTGCCTTGAAGCTCGGCAGCGGCGAAGTGCGGACCGGCCAGGACCTTGGCGAAGTGATCGGTGATGCATTGCGCCTTCGCGCGCTCCTGGACAATCTGCACTCGCGCTACAATCGCGCTGCCGTCGAACAGGCAGCGATTGCCGGCGCTCTCAATGCCGAGGCGGTCAGCGACCGCTCAAGGGCAGAACAGCTCGTCGGTGAAGTCGCCAGACGCCTTGATCTGATTGCCGAAGAAACCGAGCGTGGTTGGGAAGGCGGCCTGACGAGTGAAGGCGGTCTGAAGCTTGAGCGAATGGTGCGTGGCGTGAAGGAAGTCGTCGTGCTCGACATGGCGTTGATCGGTTCGCAGGACGCGCGGCTTCTCGATCAGCTCTCGGTTCGACTGAAGGAGATCTACCAGACACCCCCGTCACTCTCCCGACGCGACGGTGACCTGGAAATTTCCGGCCCGCGGGCTCTGCTGGACGCGATTTTCGCAAGCGGCCGCAAGGGTCTGACGATGCAGCGTTACAAGGGTCTCGGCGAGATGAATGCCGAACAGCTTTGGGAAACGACGCTCGATCCGAATGTTCGGTCGCTGCTGCAGGTCAAGGTCAACGACGCGACCGATGCCGATGGCTTGTTTGCGCGCCTGATGGGAGACGAGGTCGAGCCTCGCCGGGAGTTCATCCAGGACAACGCGCTGAGCGTCGCAAACCTCGATATCTAAGGTGCGGGACACGAGATGTTGTATCCAAGGCCCCGCGCTTCGACGCGGGGCTTTGCCCATAGAGACTAGTTCACGATAAACTTGCCTCGAAAGGCGACCTCTGAAAGAGGCTTGCGGTGGCTCGGAACTTCCCGTTCTTGGTTCCGCTCCGAGAGCGTGCTCTTGTCTGCGAGGCGCCCCAGCGCCACGCCCGCTTCGACCCGGTAGCCTTCGGGAATGGAAAAGGTTTGCTGGATCTCGCCGTGCTTGATGCCACCCATGCCGTGGGCGTAGAAACCGGAAAGCCGAGCCTGAAGCGCGAGATAGCCCCAAGCGGTGCCGGCGTCGAAGGAATGCGTGTAGCTCGTCCTTCCTTCTGAGAAATCGCCGTTGAAACCCCTTGAGACAACGTAGATCAGTGCCGAAGCGTTCTTCGCCCATTCCTGATTGGATTCGACCAGGAGATCGACGAACTTGTCCCAGTCCTCGGAGCCCTTGAGCGCATAGATGAAACGCCACGGCTGCTGGTTAGCAGACGATGGTGCCCAATGCGCGGCGTCCAGAATTGTCAGGAGATCCGATTCATCGATCACTTCGCCGGTAAAGGCACGCGGCGACCACCGCTCCAGGAACAACGGATTGATCGGGTACTGGGATTCGCGGCTGTTGCTCTTTGTCATGGCTTTTCCGAGTGCGGTTTGTCAGGCATTCCAGGTAATGTCGAGCTCTTCGCGGAAAGCGAATCGCTTCAGATGATCGGCGACGACAGTCTCATATCGCTCAAGCTGTGACGGGTCGGCTGCCGACAGCGTCAGGTGGAGTGCACGGGCATCGGCAGCAAAGGTCAGCTCGGCGGTGTCGCTGAAGGGTACGCGGCCACTCTCTGCGGTGAATTCCACGGCAAACCCATGGCTCCAGTGTTTGCAGAGTTGCTGAAGATACTTGCTGGCGTGTGCGGTGGCGACGGTAGAAGTTGAAACAGGCATATCGAACTCCATCTCGCCTGTCTTAGGCTCCGTCGGATGGAATTGGCAAGCAACCTTCGCTGTGCCGGGCGGTGTACACTCTGTTTCAACAATAGTGGCCTCCCACGCGCGCAAAGGCAGGCTACGTTCTGCCAATATCACAATCGGAGGAAAAGCGTCTTGCTCGTAAATGGTAGGTGGACGGAAGATTGGCAGCCCGTACAGGCCAAGGACGAGAAGGGCGGCTTTGTCCGCCAGACGTCCAGCTTCCGCAATTGGGTAACCCCGGATGGCGCTGCAGGCACGACGGGAGAGGGTGGGTTCAAGGCCGAGGTGGGACGCTATCACCTCTATGTGGCCTATATCTGCCCCTGGGCGTCGAGAACATTGATCGGCAGAAAGTTGAAGGGGCTCGAATCGGCCATCTCGGTTTCTGTCGTCGAGCCGGCGTTGACGAAACAGGGCTGGCGGTTCGGCGACTATCCAGGTGCTACGCAAGATCATATCCTGGGCGCAACCCATATGCACGAGATCTATACCAGCGTTGCGCCCGATTTTACCGGCCGCGCGACGGTGCCTGTGCTCTGGGACAAGCAGTTGCAGACGATCGTCAACAACGAGTCGGCTGACATCCTGCGGATGATGAACGAAGGTTTCGGCGATCTTGCTCGCAATCCGATCGACCTTTACCCCGCCGCTCGCCGCCCTGAGATTGATGCCTTCAACGAGCATATCTATCCGAGCCTCAACAATGGCGTCTATCGCGCAGGCTTTGCCAGCACGCAGCTTGCCTATGAGGAAGCTTTCGCAGGCGTGTTCGAGTGCCTCGATTTGGTGGAGAAAGAGCTTGGCGATCAGTCCTTCCTGTTCGCCGACCATCCGACCGAAGGCGACATTCGCCTATTTGTGACGCTGGTGCGCTTCGATACCGCTTATCACGACCTATTCAAATGCAATCTGAGGCGTCTTTCCGACTACCCCAATCTTCGCCAGTTTTGCCGACGGATGCTCGACTGGCCGGGTGTCGCCGAAACGGTCAATTTCGATCATATCAAGCGCGGTTATTACTCGATCGAACGCCTGAACCCGACGAGGATCGTGCCCGCGGGGCCTAATCTGGCGGAAATTTTCTGAAGCAGCGTACCGCTTCGGCAAAAAGCAATAATGACACCGGTGAATATCTCGTTCATAGGTGATCAAAACGTCGGCCTTGCTGAGGAGGAAATGTTATGAAGCTTATGCGTATTGGAGAGCTCGGTCACGAGAAGCCAGCCTTGCTCGATTCCGATGGCAAGATCCGCGATCTTTCGGCGCACGTCTCGGACATTGGCGGTGACGCGATTTCGCCCGAAGGCCTGTCGAAACTCAAGGCTCTCGATCCGAAGAGCTTGCCGGAACTCGCGTCCGGCCGGATTGGCGCCTGCGTTGCAGGCACCGGAAAGTTCATCTGCATCGGCCTCAATTTCTCCGATCACGCCGCTGAAACCGGCGCGACCGTCCCGCCGGAGCCTGTCATTTTCATGAAGGCGACCTCCGCAATTGCTGGGCCGAACGACAATGTCCTGATCCCGCGCGGTTCCGAAAAGACCGATTGGGAAGTGGAACTCGGCGTCGTCATCGGCAAGACGGCGAAGTATGTCAGCGAAATCGACGCGCTTGATTATGTTGCCGGCTATTGTGTTTCACACGACGTCTCGGAGCGCTCCTTCCAGACCGAGCGCGCGGGCCAGTGGACGAAGGGCAAGTCTTGCGACACGTTCGGTCCGATCGGCCCCTGGCTGGTCACCAAGGACGAAATAGCCGATCCGCAAAACCTCGGCATGTGGTTGAAGGTAAACGGCGAAACCATGCAGAATGGCTCGTCGAGGACGATGGTCTATGGCGTCGCCTTCATCGTGTCTTATCTCAGCCAGTTCATGTCGCTGCAGCCGGGTGACGTGATTTCGACCGGCACGCCTCCGGGGGTTGGAATGGGCATGAAGCCGCCGCGTTTCCTCAAGGCGGGCGACGTGGTCGAGCTCGGTATCGAAGGCTTGGGCACGCAGAAGCAGACCTTCCTGGCGGATCGCTGACGTCCATTCTGCGATCTTTAAGCATTCGCGCGCACCATTATGCCGGGGATAAAACCTCGGCATTTCTTTTTGCGGTGCGGATGGCGATGTTGCTGCGCAACAAAAACCTGTTAATCTCCGTTGAGGTGCCAGCACGTCGTTGGAAAGAATCCGATGCCTTTCAATCGGCGTCGTCTTCCAGATTAGAGAAAGGTGGCGCATCTCATGTTTTACCAGCTTTATGAATTGAACCATGCCGCATTGGCGCCTTATCGTGCTTTCGCCGATATCATGCGCATGGTCTATGCCAATCCGCTCAATCCGATTTCGCAGACGCCCTGGGGGCGGACGATGGCGGCAAGTCTCGAAATGTTCGAGCGCACCACCCGCCGTTACGGCAAGCCGTCGTTTGATCTGAACGACACCGTGATCGGCGACCGAAAGGTTGCCGTGCGGGAAGAGATCGTATGGTCACGCGCCTTCTGCAATCTACTCCATTTCGCGCGCAACATTCCAAGCGGCCATGCGGCCGACCCACGCATTCTCATCGTTGCGCCGATGTCCGGCCACTATGCGACGCTGCTGCGCGGTACGGTCGAAGCGCTGTTGCCTAGCGCCGACATCTACATCACGGACTGGATAGATGCGCGCATGGTGCCGATGACGGAAGGCACCTTCGATTTTGACGACTACGTTGACTATGTCATCGAGATGCTCCGCTTCCTCGGTCCGGACACACATGTGATTGCCGTCTGTCAGCCGTCCGTGCCGGTCCTGGCCGCCGCTGCCGTCATGGAGGCGGAAAACGACCCGTTCTCGCCCTCGTCGATGACGCTGATGGGTGGGCCGATCGACACGCGCATCAACCCGACAGCCGTGAACCAACTCGCCAAGGAACGGTCGCTGGAGTGGTTTGCCGATAATGTGATCATGAATGTGCCGTGGCCGCAGCCGGGCTTCATGCGCCCGGTCTATCCCGGCTTCCTGCAGTTGTCCGGCTTCATGTCGATGAACCTCGATCGACACGTGATCGCCCACAAGGAATTCTTCATGCATCTGGTGAAGAACGACGGCGAGCCGGCCGAGAAACACCGCGACTTCTACGACGAATATCTCGCGGTCATGGATCTGACCGCCGAATTCTATTTGCAGACGGTCGATCAAGTCTTCATCAAGCACGCGCTGCCGAAGGGTGAGTTGCTCCACCGTGGTAGGCTTGTCGACCCCGCTGCGATCCGCAATGTGGCACTTCTCACTGTGGAGGGGGAGAACGACGATATATCCGGCGTCGGCCAGACAAAGGCCGCCCAGACGATCTGCGTCAGCATTCCCGAGAACATGCGCATGCACTACCTGCAGCCCGATGTCGGCCACTATGGCGTCTTCAACGGATCGCGCTTCCGTCGCGAAATCGCGCCGCGCATCGTTAACTTCGTAAGGGAACATGCGCGGACGGGAAAGCCTGTGGTAAAGAGGGTTATCAAGGGCGGAAAGTCCGGCTGATTTCGGCGCGTCTGAATTAGTGATTTCATTTCAAAGCGTTGTCCGATTTGGGGGCAGGCTGCCTTGAAGCTGGCTGGGGGTGTAACCACATCGATTCCAGCGTTCGGCATCTCGCCGGGCGCGGAAAATGCGAGGACACCGCACGATGAACCAGTCAGCATTGCTTCGGCCGGATTGGACTCCGGCTACCATTGCCCTGATGATCCTCGGCTTCGTGGTTTTCTGGCCTCTGGGTCTCGCCATGCTCGCCTACATCATCTTTGGGGAGCGTTTGCGCGGTTTCAAGCGTGACGCAAACAGCACCGCCGATGGATTCTTCGCCGGCTGCCGACGTTCGCATGGCCGTTATCGCCCTCATTTCTCGACAGGCAATGTTGCCTTCGACGATTGGCGGAAGGCCGAGCTCGACCGGCTGGAAGAAGAGCGTCGCAAGCTTGATGAAATGCGCGAGGAATTCGATTCCTACGTACGCGAATTGCGCCGCGCTAAGGATCAGGAAGAGTTCGACCGCTTCATGCGCGATCGCAAGAACGCCAAGCGCGACGACAACGGTCCGGTAGCAGAATACCAGACTCCGTGATCCCCAGGACTGTTCAGCACTGAAACTTCGAACCGGCATCCTCGATGCCGGCTTTTCTTTGCAAAGAATTCCCGCGAATCATATAGAAAATGCCTATGTTCCCGCTCCTCGCAAATTCACGCCGTAGCGTTCGAAAACCGGCTCCGCCCGAGACGCGAACGCTTGACGTGGCTGGGCGCCTGATGCCGCTTACGATCAAGCAGCACGAGCGAGCGACCCGCATCACCTTGCGGATTGAACCAGGCGGCCGGGGCCTGAAAATGACGATCCCGAGTGGGTTGGCGCAGCGTGAAGTGAACGCCTTCCTCGACCGCCATCAGGGCTGGCTGCTCACCAAACTTGCGAAATTCTCGAGCGACTGTGGCCTGCGCGACGGTGGCACCATACTATTTCGTGGCGCATCTCATCGCATTCACCACACGGGCAGCCTTCGCGGGCTGACGGAAGCGATCGTTGTTGATGGCAAGCCGGTCTTGAAGGTCAGCGGCATGCCTGAGCATCTCGGGCGCCGGATTGCGACGTTCCTGAAAAAGGAAGCGCGGGCCGATCTCGAGAGGCTGGCAACACTGCATGCCCGCTCGATCAATGCACCGATCAGGTCGATCGCCATGAAGGATACCCGCAGTCGATGGGGTTCCTGCTCGTCTGAGGGAAATCTGAGCTTTTCCTGGCGCATCGTGATGGCGCCACCGTCCGTCGTCGACTATCTCGCGGCACATGAAGTCGCGCATCTCAAGGAGATGAACCACGGACCACGCTTCTGGGCGCTCTGCAAGAAGCTCTGCCCTGACATGGAAGAGGCGAAGGCCTGGTTGAAGCGCCACGGCAGCCAGCTGCACGCCATCGATTTCGACTGATCGAAGCCTCGCGAAATTCAGCTTCTGTCGCGATTTGGCTCGACTCCAAGCGCATTTCGTGTCACTTCGCTGCCATGAAACCGGATATCAAAATCTGCGGGCTGAAGACGGCTGAAACAATCGATCGCGCCCTGGCGCGGGGTGCCACGCATATCGGCTTCATCTTCTTTGAGAAGAGCCCTCGCTACGTCGAGCCCGACATTGCCGGCAAGCTTGCGGAGCCGGCACGCGGCAAGGCAAAGATCGTTGCTGTCGTCGTCAACCCGACCAACGACGATCTCGATGAGATCGTGGCGCTGTTGAAGCCCGATATCTTACAGTTGCATGGCGACGAAAGCCCGGAGCGCGTTTTGACCATAAAGGCGGTCTACGGGCTACCTGTCATGAAGGCGTTTTCTGTGCGGACGGCCGATGATCTGAAGCGGGTCGAGGCCTATATCGGCATCGCCGATCGGTTCCTCTTCGATGCGAAACCGCCGAAAGGATCGGATTTGCCCGGTGGCAATGGCGTTTCCTTCGATTGGAGCCTCCTCACTTGGCTTGACGACAATGTGGATTACATGCTTTCCGGTGGCTTGAACAAAGGTAACATTGCCGAGGCGCTTGCCATTACGAAGGCGCCGGGGATCGACGCGTCCTCCGGTGTCGAAAGCGCACCCGGCGTCAAGAACGTCGCAATGATCGATGAGTTTTTCGATGCGGTCGAGAGGGCCAATCAACCCGAAACGGCCTCAGGGAGTTGAGAGTGAACCAGACGCCAAAACCGAATTCCTTCCGCTCCGGCCCTGATAAAGACGGCCGTTTCGGTATCTACGGCGGCCGTTTCGTCGCCGAGACGCTGATGCCTTTGATCCTCGACCTGCAGGACGAGTGGAACAAGGCGAAGGACGATCCGGAATTTCAGGCTGAACTGAAGCATCTCGGCGCTCACTATATCGGCCGCCCGAGCCCGCTGTATTTCGCCGAGCGCCTGACGGCTGAACTCGGTGGCGCGAAGATCTACTTCAAGCGCGAGGAGCTGAACCACACGGGTTCGCACAAGATCAACAATTGCATCGGCCAGATCCTGCTTGCCAAGCGCATGGGCAAGACCCGGATCATCGCTGAAACCGGTGCCGGCCAGCATGGCGTTGCATCTGCGACGGTCGCTGCCCGTTTCGGTCTTCCCTGCGTCGTTTACATGGGCGCAACCGATGTCGAGCGCCAGGCGCCGAACGTGTTCCGCATGAAGCTGCTCGGTGCCGAAGTGAAGCCCGTGACTGCCGGCCACGGCACGCTCAAGGACGCCATGAACGAGGCGCTGCGCGACTGGGTCACGAACGTCGACGACACTTACTACTTGATCGGCACGGCCGCCGGCCCGCATCCCTACCCGGAAATGGTTCGCGACTTCCAGGCCGTCATCGGCACCGAAGCCCGTCAGCAAATCTTGGAAGCCGAAGGGCGCCTGCCGGATCTCATCATCGCTGCCGTCGGCGGTGGTTCAAACGCGATCGGCATTTTCCATCCGTTCCTCGATGACGCGGGCGTCAAGATCGTCGGTGTCGAAGCCGGCGGCAAGGGCCTCAATGGCGACGAGCACTGCGCCTCGATCACGGCAGGTTCGCCTGGTGTCCTGCATGGCAATCGCACTTACCTGCTGCAGGATGGCGACGGCCAGATCAAGGAGGGCCATTCGATTTCCGCGGGTCTCGACTATCCCGGCATTGGCCCCGAGCATTCCTACCTGAACGACATCGGCCGCGTCGAATACGTGCCGATCATGGACCATGAGGCACTGGAAGCCTTCCAGACGCTCACCCGCCTTGAAGGCATCATTCCGGCACTGGAGCCGTCGCACGCTCTGGCCGAAGTCATCAAGCGGGCCCCGAAGATGGGCAAGGACGAGATCATCCTGATGAACCTCTCCGGCCGCGGCGACAAGGACATCTTCACTGTCGGCAAAATTCTGGGAATGGGTGAGTAAGTCATGACCGCACGTATGGATAAACGCTTCGCCGATCTGAAGGCGGAAGGCCGGCCGGCACTCGTCACCTATTTCATGGGCGGTGATCCGGACTACGAAACCTCGCTCGGGATCATGAAGGCTCTCCCGGAGGCCGGCTCCGACGTTATCGAACTCGGCATGCCGTTCTCCGATCCGATGGCCGACGGTCCTGCGATCCAGATGGCAGGCCAGCGCGCTCTGAAGGGCGGCCAGACGCTGAAGAAGACGCTGCAACTTGCCGCCGATTTCCGCAAGACCGACGACGCCACGCCGATCGTGATGATGGGGTACTACAACCCGATCTACATCTACGGCGTGGACAAGTTTTTGGACGACGCGCTGGCGGCCGGCATCGACGGGCTCATTGTCGTCGACCTTCCGCCGGAAATGGATGACGAACTCTGCATCCCCGCCCTCAAGAAGGGGATCAATTTCATTCGTCTGGCGACCCCGACGACTGACGAAAAGCGTCTGCCGACCGTTCTGCGGAACACCTCCGGCTTCGTCTATTATGTCTCGATGAATGGCATAACCGGCTCGGCCCTGCCGGACCCCTCTCTCGTATCGGGTGCCGTCAAGCGTATCAAGGAGCACACCAAGCTGCCCGTCTGCGTCGGTTTCGGCGTCAAGACCGCGGACCACGCAAAGGTCATTGGCAGCTCGGCGGATGGTGTTGTTGTCGGTACTGCAATCGTCAATCAGGTGGCAACGAGCCTCACCAAGGACGGGAAGGCAACCGCCGATACCGTTCAGGCCGTCGCCACGCTCGTTCGTGGACTGTCAACGGGGACACGTTCGGCGCGCCTTGTTGCTGCCGAATAGTTTCCCCACATTGACAAGAGTCAATCAGGAGTTTTCGACTTGAACTGGATCACCAACTACGTCCGCCCCCGCATCAATTCCATGCTGGGCCGCCGCGAAGTGCCGGAGAACCTCTGGATCAAGTGCCCGGAAACGGGTGAGATGGTCTTCCATAAGGATCTGGAAGACAACAAGTGGGTCATCCCGGCCTCCGGCTATCACATGAAGATGCCCGCGAAGGCACGACTTGCCGATCTTTTCGATGACGGCGCTTATGAAGCGCTCGTACAGCCGAAGGTCGCGCAGGACCCGCTGAAGTTTCGCGATTCCAAGAAGTACACGGATCGCCTTCGCGACAGCCGCATCAAGACCGACCAGGAAGACACGATCGTGGCCGGCGTCGGCAAGGTTCGCGGTCTGAAGCTCGTCGCTGTCGTACATGAGTTCAACTTCATGGGCGGCTCACTCGGCATTGCCGCTGGCGAGGCGATCGTCAAGGCATTCGAGCGCGCCATCGCCGAGAAGTGCCCGCTGGTCATGTTCCCGGCTTCGGGTGGCGCTCGCATGCAGGAAGGCATCCTGTCGCTCATGCAGCTGCCGCGCACGACCGTTGCCGTCGACATGCTGAAGGAGGCGGGGCAGCCTTACATCGTTGTGCTGACAAACCCGACCACTGGCGGCGTCACGGCATCCTACGCGATGCTCGGCGACCTGCATCTGGCCGAGCCCGGCGCGGAAATCTGCTTTGCCGGCAAGCGCGTCATCGAGCAGACGATCCGCGAAAAGCTGCCGGAAGGCTTCCAGACGTCGGAATACCTGCTGGAGCACGGTATGGTCGATATGGTGGTCAAACGCCACGATATTCCGGATACGCTGGCACGTGTCCTGAAAATCCTGACGAAGAAGCCTGCGGCGAACCTCTCCAAGGAAAACAGCGGGACGCTTGCGATAGCCGCTAGCGCCTGACAGAAACCGTCACAGGCGGGTTGAGCGATGATACCCAGGGGCCAAGCCGCAGTGAGTGAAGCAGCGCAGGAAATCGACAAGCTTATGGGATTGCATCCCAAGGGCTTCGATCTGTCCCTGGATCGCATCACCCGGCTCCTTTCCATCCTCGGCGATCCGCAGAGGAAGCTGCCGCCCGTCATTCACGTGGCGGGCACAAACGGCAAGGGCTCTGTGACAGCCTTTTGCCGGGCCTTGCTGGAGGCTGGCGGTTACAGTGCTCATGTCCACACCTCTCCGCATCTCGTAAACTGGCATGAACGCTACCGAATCGGCGTCAAGGGCGGCCGCGGGCAGCTCGTGGATGATGCCGTTTTCGCCGAGGCGGTGCGTCGCGTCGCAGCCGCCAATGACGGGCAGAAGATCACTGTTTTCGAGATCCTGACGGCTGTCACCTTCATTCTGTTTTCAGAGCATCCCGCCGATGCCGCTATCATCGAGGTTGGCCTCGGCGGACGTTTCGATGCGACGAACGTCATTTCCGATCCTGCCGTCTCGGTCATCATGCCGATCTCTTTGGACCACCAGCCCTATCTCGGGGATCGGGTCGAACTGATCGCGGCCGAAAAGGCCGGCATCATGAAGCGCGGGCACCCCGTTGTCATCGGCAAGCAGGAGTATGATGCTGCGCTCGACGTTCTGATGTCGACCGCTGAACGGCTGAACTGCCCGACGGCCGTCTTCGGTCAGGATTATATGGCGCACGAGGAATATGGGCGCCTCGTCTATCAGGACGAGTTCGGTCTCGCCGACCTGCCATTGCCGCGGCTTCCGGGCCGCCACCAATATGCCAACGCCGCCGCGGCGATCCGTGCCGTCAAGGCTGCGGGCTTCACGGTGACCGAAACGATGATGGAAAAGGCGCTGCTTTCAGTCGAGTGGCCGGGCCGCCTTCAGCGTCTGAACGACGGGCATCTAATGGCCAATGCTCCGGCCAAGGCGGAAATCTGGGTCGATGGCGGCCATAATCCCGGTGCCGGCGAAGTCATCGCCGAAGCCATGGCGAATTTCGAAGAAAAGCAGCCGCGGCCCCTCTTCCTGATTATAGGCATGATCAACACCAAGGATCCGGTTGGCTACTTCAAGGCTTTCAAGGGATTGGCGGAGAAGGTCTATTGCGTACCGATTCGCGGCAGCGACGCGATGGTCGACCCGGTCATCCTGGCAAACGCTGCCTATGATGCGGGCCTCGTCGCAGAACCGATGTCGACTGTCAGCGAAGCGTTGGAGGCAATCAAGGAGGGTGCTTTTGAACAGGCCCATCCGCCGCGCATCCTGATAGGTGGCTCTCTCTATCTCGTCGGCGATGTGCTTGCAGACAATGGCACGCCCCCGACATGAAAAAAGCCCGGTCAATGCCGGGCTTCTTCGTATCTGCTTATGGGTGAATTAAGCGGCGCTTGAGATCCAGCTCGAAAGAGCGGTCTTCGGGGCAGCGCCAACCTTGATGTCAGCAACTTCGCCGGCCTTGAATATGGCAAGTGTCGGAATGGAACGGACGCCAAACTGGGCGGCAAGTTCCGGGTTCTCATCGATATTGAGCTTGGCGACTTTCACCTTGCCCTGAAACTCGACGGCGAGTTCTTCGAGGCTGGGGGCGATCATCTTGCACGGGCCGCACCATTCAGCCCAGAAATCGACGACGACGGGTTCTGCGGATTCCAGAACTTCCGACTGGAAGTTGTTGATATCGACTTTTACGGTAGCCATAGGCTGCTCCTTTACGGATTCCTGTTGAAACACATGTGAGCGTGCGGTGCGGGAATTTCAATGCCCGGTATTTCACTTTGTCTCGAGTCGCGCAAGCGCCGAGGCCAATGCGTCCGGCGTCAGCGTGTGAACGAAGCCGCTTTCCGTGTAGACGAGGACGCAATCGACACGCTTGCCGGGGTAAAGCGGCGTCAGGATTTCACGATAGATGGCTAGCTGCGCCTTGTGGGCAAAAGGGATGACCTCTGCCGTCTGCGGCGGGACACGATTGGTCTTATAGTCGAGTACGACAACGCGATCGTCGAAGACCGCCATTCTATCGACGCGGCCCGAAACGGCGTGGTCGACTCCGCCGATCGTCAGCGTGCCCATGACCGAGACTTCCGCCTGTGCATGGGTTGAGAACACGGGTTCAAGGCTCGGGTCTCGCAATAGTCTCAATACCGAATCGACGAGTTGCTGCCGCTCCGCTTCCGGCCAGAACGACGCGGCGCGTTTGGCGTAGCGCACGGCCGCATCCGCCTGCTCGCCGCGCGGAACATCCGGCAGCGTCTGCAGCATGCGGTGGAGAAGCCGACCCTTTTGCAGCGAACGATCCGCCTTGTCCCTTTCGGCGAAAAGCGGAGAGGCGACAAGGAGGTCATCTGCGCCGTCATCAACGATCGTTCCGGCACCGGACGGGCTAAGCGGGCGAGGTAGCTGCTTGCGCGGCGGCAGCGGCCTGCCGAGGCTGGGTGGGATGGACGCTTGCCTGGAAGTCTGTTCTGTGCGTCCAAGACGCTCAAAACTGCGCGCGATCCGTGGAACCCGCCATTTGATACCAGTCCAGGTACCGTCCGGCCCGGAAAATGTCGCAGCCGACACATGCGGATGGCTGTCCGTCATCGCAGTGGAAATCATCGTATGCCAGGTGTCGGTGTTCGGCCGGATGCCTCTGTAGCCGCAAACTGTTAGCCGGTCGGCAGCCCGGGTCATCCCGACATAGAGTAACCGCCGATACTCCTGTTCCGCCAGCAACTGGATGCGCGTCGCGTCGGCCTGGGTGAGGGAGTTGCTGAGATCGCCGAGCGGAACCCATGCGGGCAGGCTTGGTTCGCCAGGCTCCTGCTCAAGCAGCCGAAGCTTTGGCATATGCGAATGGGTAAAGGCCTTGGACCCGCCATCGACCAGGAACACGATCGGCGCCTCCAGACCCTTTGACGCGTGGACGGTCATGATCCGGACTTCGTTGCGTCCCTTGTCCTGCTCGCGTTTTACCTCCGGCGCTTCGATCTCGAGCGTCGAAATGAACGACTGCAGTCCAGGCAGGCCCGAGCTTTCATGGTCGAGCGCGAAAGTCAGGAATTCATCGAGGATATCGCTGACCTCGGTTCCGAGCCGAGCAAGGAACTGTCGTCGGCCGCCGTGGCACCCCAGAACGCGGGCATAGAAGTCGTGAACCGACAGCGTCTTGGATTCATCCAGGAAGAGCTTGAGGCGTGAGACGGCCGTTTCGAAGCGCGCATTGCCGTCGTCGGCGAACTTCTGCAGGTGAGCCCAGGCACTCTCGCCCTCCGTACGAAGGGCGGCAACTGCGAACACGTCGTCTTCACTCAGATCGAGTAGCGGGCTCTTCATGAGCGCAGCCAAGGAGAGGTCATCCTCGGGCAAAAGCAGTAAGCGGCCGAGCGCTACCAGGTCCTGCACTGCGATGTGGCTCGTCAGGCGCAGGCGGTCGGCGCCGGCCACAGGTATGTCGCCGCGTCGCTTCAGGGCGCGCGTCAGAGCGTTAACGAAGGCGTCGCGCTTGCGCACAAGCACGAGGATATCGCCGGCTTCGATGAGGCGCTCCTTACCCTTCTCCACGATCGTTTCCTTGCCGACCAGATCGCCGATCGTGTGGGCAATGCGACGCGCGAGAATGGACGCGGGCGCACTCTCCGGCGTGGCGTCAAAAGGTGCGGTCCAGTCCTCTTCCTTTGTTATTGCCTCAGGCGCCACCATCTCCCAGAGATCAACGGCGCCGGGATGCCCAATGCGATTGGAACGGTGAACCACGGGCTCGCCTGTCGCGCTCAGTCCACGGGCATTCTCGGCGGGCGTGAAGACATGGTCGACGGCGGCTAGGACATCCGAGGTCGATCGGAACGAGAGTGGTAACCGCACCGTCGAGAAGGCAAGCCCGCTCTGGGCGACGCGCCGGCGCGTCCGCTGGCTTTCTTCCGAAAAGCGTTCGGGACGGGCGCCCTGGAACGAATAGATGGATTGCTTTTCGTCACCAACGGCAAAAAGGGTCCGCACCGCATGGCGGGCGCTTTCGCCCGAAAAGAAATCCCCAGCCAGCGACTGGATGACACTCCATTGGATCGGGCTCGTATCCTGCGCCTCGTCGACGAGAATGTGGTCGATGCCCTGATCGAGCTTGTAGTGGATCCACGGGCCAACGTCGCTCTTGTTCAAGAGTTCGGCAGTTCGCGTTATGAGATCCTCGAAGTCGAGTTGGCTGCGTTGCTTCTTGAGGTCGTCGTAGTCTTTGTTGAGGCGGTCGGCGAGCATCAGTGCAGCGCGGGTGGCCTCGTACATGCGCGCCGTCTTCAGCCGATCTCGGCATAGCACAACATGCGCTCGTGCTGTTGCTACTGCGTCTGGGAGTCCGGGGGCTTCGCTTAGCATCCCCTTCACGAAGAACTGCGAGTCGGCCTTTGGATCCCCCTTTACAGTAAGGAAGATCTTCTCCAGCAGCGACGCACGGCGCGCATGGTCACGTTCGCGCGCAGCCGACCGTAAGCCGGTTGCAGTATCATGTGCCTTGGCGCCACCCTTCTGGTCAGCGACGTCTAGATATTGGTCGAGTGCACTGCCACGCAGACCAGGGAGCGGCCAATACTCCTCGGTAATTCCAATTGTGGTGGCATTGGCGGAGAGGCGAAGTTTCTTCCGCAACACGGCATCGACGCCACCCTTGCGTTCCGAATCTTGCGTAAAGGCTCGAATTGCATTGCGATTGGCGATGATCTCTTCCAAAAGATTTTCCAGACCCGCCTCATCGCCCAGATTGAGTACGTAGCCAAAGGCCTCTGCGAGCGTCGGATCGTCCTCTGGCGTCGTCGCCGTGAGGAGGGACCGCCGTGCATCCGCCAGAAGGGTCGCGGCGGCGCGATCGTCGAGCACGGAGAAATGCCCCGCGACGTTCGCTTCCAGCGGAAACTGGTGCAGGAGCGCTTCGCAGAAGGCGTGGATCGTCTGGATCTTCAGACCACCCGGCGTCTCGAGCGCCTTCGCAAAGAGCCGTCTCGCTTTCGCGAGTTTTGACGCATCCGGCGCCCTGCCTTCGACCCGCGCGATGCGCTCTTCCAATTCCGCGTCGGGCAGGACGGCCCACTCGGCCAGCCGCTCGAACACGCGATTGGACATCTCTGAGGCTGCCGCTTTCGTATAAGTCAGGCAGAGGATTGCTGACGGGCGTGCCCCGGCCAGCAGCAGCCGAATGACGCGCTGCGTCAGGACGTGCGTCTTTCCGGAGCCGGCGTTGGCCGAAACCCAGGCCGAGCGTTGCGGATCGGATGCGATCGATTGCTGTATGGTCGTCCAACTCGTCCAGGCGAGGGGATCGTCGCCCTCGGGCAGTGTTGCTTCGTCATTCATCGCCGGTTGCCTCATCGCTCTCTGCGGCAGACCATTCGGAAACGCGTGCCAGATGATCGTAGTCGCCACCAAAGTCGAACTGCTGTGCCGGCACAAGCCGCGAGGTGAAGCCCTTCTCGCCCGACTGCAGAAGCGAGACAAACTTTATCAATTGATCGATCGAGTCCGCGGCCAGGTCCATGGCTGACTTCGCCTTGTCGTTTCTGGTCGATGTCTCGTTGTTGACGGTGTCGACCTTGAAGCGATCTCCCGGCCGCAGACGCACATAGAGGAGATCCTGCGGAACGAGACTGCCTGCCTCCCGGAAAGCGCCCGCGTGGAGCGCGGCTGCCTCCAGCGCCAGTTGGGGATCGAGGAGGGTGCGCGCCTGAGTCGGAGAAGGATTGTGCCCGGTCTTGTAGTCGATGATGTCGGCGATGCCCGTTCCGGTGATGTCGATCCGGTCGGCAACACCGCTTAGCCGGACATTGATGGGCTTTAGCTCCACACCGCCCCGCACCTCTGTCAGCGTTCTTCGAATGCCCGGCTGTCGTTGCGCCTCCCACTCGAGAAACGAACGGGCAACCTCCCGAAAGCGCAAACGCCAGACGGCATCGACGTGCGCCGGAAGTTGCTCAATATCAAAGAGCTCGGTCAGAATGACCTCCATCGCCGTTTCCGCCGCCTGTGTTCCGGCAATGTGGCCTTCACGCACGAAGCGGTCGATGATCTTGTGATAGAGCGTTCCCCGCTCTGCGGCGCCGGGGTCTCGGTTGAAGGGAGCCACCGGATCGAGGCGGAGAACGCGCCGCGCATAGATCGCATAGGGGTCGCGACGGAGACGTCCAACCTCGCTGAACGAGTACGACTTCGGCTGCATTTCCAGTGGCGGCGTTGGGCTTGGACGCTGCGCAGACGCCTGGCGGTCGCCTTGGTCGATCAGGTTTGCCCACTGCACAAAGTTGTCGCCGCGGCCCTTGAGTTCGGCCTCGAACTCCTTCCCGCCGAACGCAAGCAGCCGCTGCAGCCAGCGTGATGCAACGGTCGGTGTCGAACCTTGCCGGAGTGCCCGCGAATAGATGAGGTGACGCGTGCCGTTGGCCATTTCGAAATCGTGAGCCAGCTGGCCGATTCGCCGCTCCGGTGGCTCCAGCCCAATCTCCGTCTTCATTGTGCGAGAAACGAAAGGGTTGTTGGATGTTTGCCCCGGCCATGATCCTTCGTTTAGCCCTCCCAAGATGAGAGTATCTACGCTCTGGAGGCGCGCTTCCAACGTGCCGAAGATGAACAGTCTTGGATGGCTCAGCGCCCGCGGTTTTGCCGCCTGGCCGGCCAAGAGCGCTGCTATGATATCGATCCACTGTGGACCGTCGGCGTCGATCCGTCCTTCGGTTTCGATGACTTCGCCGAGCATTGACGCCAGCGTGTCGCCTGCCTCCCCCGACCAGAGCCCGGCAAGGTCACCACGCTCGTCGCCTGCCACTGCCTCCAGTGCGCGCCCGGTGCGCCTGGCCCAGTCGGAAAGTGCAAAGCTGGTCGTCCGGCCTCGCTCTTCGGATAGGTTTCGAACAAGCGCGGAGGCAAGCGATTCAGTGGCTCCGGCAACGCGGCGGGCAAGATCCCGCGCGCGATCGACTGCATCGGCGGGGAGCGCCTTGCGCCATTGCGGCGCGTGACGATCCAGGGCCTGCTCCGACAATTGTTGTTCAAGGAGCGGTTCTAGCGCGGCGATGTCGACGTCGGCGACGCCACCCCGCAGCGCCAGCAGCTCGAGTGCCGCGACTGCCGCGACAAGTGCGCTGCGCTCCAGGCCGAAGCGCGCTAGGGGATGCTTGAGCAAGCCTACGATCGCGACGGGATCACCCGGGCGAAGTGTTGCTTCGAGCAGCAGTTGCAGCAATGTTCCCTGTGGCGTCGCGGAAAGCGGCGTGCCTGCGGAGTCATCAGCAACGATGCCGAAACGCGATAACTCCGTGGTCACGCGGCGAGCTAGATTTCGATCAGGCGTTATCAGCGCCGCCCGGCTTTCACCGTCCTTGCCGGGACGCTCAAGAGCCAAGCGCAGGGCAATTGCGATGGCTGTGGCTTCCTCTCGCTCATTGCCCGCCTCGATCAGCGACACATCTGCGAATGCCGTTGAAATGGCCACATCGGATAGCCTTGCCTTCCACGCGCCCCAATCGCTGGTGGCTTCGGCTGGCGACAGCGCATGCGAGAGGATTTCGCTGCGCTGCTGCAACGCCTCGGCTGGCTCTGCAAGCGGCACCACATCCTCGCGGGTGCGGTTCAGTCGCCTCAGCAGCTGAGCGAGGCCATATTGCGAGTGGCTGCGGCTCGCCGGATTTGCAGGCTGATCTTTCCGATCGTCCGGCGCTACCATCCGCCAATGCTCATCCGGCATGCCGAGGTCCAGGCCCGGCAGAATGATGACGCCTTCCCTAAGGTTGGCGACTGCCGCGATCAGATCGGCCGTCGCCGGCACCGAGCCCGTCGATCCTGCAATGATGATGGGTCCCATCGGCGGGACTGTCGCAAGACGATTTGCTTCGGCACGAAGGATGGCGTTGCGGTGCCTTGCTGGCGACGATTTGCCGAGCTCATTCAGTCGCTCCGGCCAGAAGGCGCTGGCGATCTGCAGGAATTCGGCCGTCAGCTGCCACCAGAGCGCATAGTCTTTCGCGTTCAGGCGGGACAGTTCGCTCCAGTCTCGATCCTCAGTCTCGATGGCGTCGATCAATTCCGCGAGGTTGCGGGCAAGCCAAATGGCGTCGGCGGGGCTTGCGGGTGCGACGAGCGGCGAATCGGAGTGGATGCTGCGCACGATCTCCGGCAGCCTGTTTCGCCAGGCAAGGATAAGGCGCGCGAGTTCCAACAGGCGGGCGGTGTTTGATAGCGGCTGCGCAAGATCCAATGTCGCTGGCAGGGCTTCGTCGAAATACCCGCTGTCGTCGTCGGTTTCACCAAGCGGGCGGATGACCGGCAAGATTGCTGATCGCCCACCAAGAAGGTCGACGAATTCGGAGCGGAGCACGCGTGCGGCACGCCTTGTCGGCAGATAGATCGTGGCTTTTGAAAGCGATAGGGGATCGCCGGGGTCGTACCGGAAATGCGGTGTCAGCCTGCCGTCACAGAGGCTTTCGGCAAGGGTCTTCAGGAAGGGAAGCCCTGCGGGGATGCTCAAGACCCTCGGCCAGTGCTGCTCGGCCATCCGTCATGCAAACGTCCGGTAGCGCCGGATCGTTTCCTCAGCTTCACCGATAGCCTCGGGCGTGCCGATTGTAAGCCAGTGTCCTTCGAGCACCGTGCCGTACAGCCGCCCGCGGGCGATTGCCTTGTCGAAATAGATATTGAGGTTGAACGGATCGGCCGGAGCGTCATCCAGGAACGACGTGTCCATGGCAATGGCGCCGGCGTAGACGACGGGGCTCGGCCCGGAATCGGCAAAGCGCGTCAACCTGAAATCCTTTGCCATATTGAAATCGTTCTTGCCGTTGTGCCCGGTGGTGTCTTCCAATTTCACGCAAAGCATGGCCATATCCATGCTTTCCGGTTGGAAGAATCCGGCTAAGCGTGTCAGGTTGTTCGGAACGCCTGGACGTTCTCCGATCCAGAAAAGGTCGGCATTCGTGACAAAAACTTTGCCAGGAGCAAGAAGCTTCAGGCCCTTTGCAAGGCCACCGCCGTTGTTCATCAGCTTTTCGCGTTCGTCGGAGATAATGATCTCGAGGTCTTTGTATGATGCCAAATGGGCGAGCATCTGGTCGGCGTGGTGATGAACATTCACCACCACCCTTTCCACACCGGCTTCTACAAGCGAATCCAGCGCGTAGTCGATCATCGCCTTGCCGCCGATCGTCACGAGCGGTTTCGGGATGGTGTCGGTGATCGGCCGCATGCGGGTTCCAAGACCCGCAGCGAGTATCATGGCTTGCTTGATGCTCATCTGATCCGAAAAATTATGATTCGCTTGTCACTATTCCAGCCCTTACGCACCACTCGCGCAAGGGGGCAAGCGTTTCGTGTTGCAGCGCCACGGAAAGATAGGACAGCGTGCGGGGCATATGCTTCATGTAGCCAGGCTTTCCGTCTCGTTGCATCAAGCGAACCCAGAGGCCGGCGAGCTTGCAATTGCGCTGTGCCGACATGATCGCCCAACTCTTCAGGAAGCGCGCCTCATCGAAGCCGCGTTCCGCTCTGCGCAGCGACAGATAGTCGTCCATCAATTGCTGAAATAGCTCGGGGGCGATTGTGACACGCGCATCCTGTACGATCGAAGCCAGGTCATAGGCCGTAGGACCGATCATTGCATCCTGGAAATCGATCAATCCGACGCGCGCGATACCGGTCTCGCTCTCGCGCCAGATGATGTTCGGCGAGTGGAAATCGCGAAGGAGGAGGTTCTTCTCGGAGGTCTCCAATTCGTCGATCAGGCTGTCCCAAATGGCGAGGTATTCGTTGCGCTCGGCATCGCTGGCAGCGACGCCCCCACGCTTCCAGGGCAGATGCCAGTCTAGAACGAGACGCGCTTCCATCTTCATCGCCGTCCGGTCGAAATCGGGGATGTGATGGACATGGCTATCCGTGACGCGGATGTCCTGCGGGATCGCGTGCTTGTGGAGATGCGCCAAGCAAGCGACGCTCGCCCGGTAACGCTCGGAGATGGCCTGACCTTGCGCGTCCAGAACGCCGTCGGCGCCAAGGTCCTCCAGCAGCAGAATGCCTCGGTCGTAGTCGACCTGGTAGACCTCAGGTGCAGCAAAGCCCTCCTGTCGGAGCACATTCGCAATGGCGACGAAGGGATAGGCATTCTCCGCGATATGCGCGACCTTCGGATATGGCTTGCCGTCCAGGACCGGCGGCCCTTCCGGCAGCGGCGGCCAATCCATCAGAATCCGTCGTTTCTCGTCATCGGCATAGACGGCCTCGTAGGCTCGAAGAGATGCGTCTCCTGTCAGGAAACGACGTTTCGCCCGGGGATACCCTGCATCGCCAAGAAAAGCCCGAATGGCAAGGACGCGGCCGATTCGGGCCGCCTGCTTTTCCGGCGCCGCAATGGTCACACGTCGACCCGCGCCCTCCTGCTCCAGCTTGACGGCGATGCGGTCTGCCGGCAGTTCGTCACGCGCCACCTCAGGCCATTCCACGAGGCAGATGCCGTCCTCGAGCGCTTCGTCGAAGCCGAGTTCGGTCAGTTCGGCCGGATCGCCGAGACGGTAAAGGTCGAAATGCGCGACCGGTATGCGCAGGTCATAGGCCTGCACCAGGGTGAAGGTGGGACTCGGCACCTCGAGCTCGTCGTCATCCGCCATCGCGCGCAGGAATGCGCGGGCAAGTGACGATTTCCCGGCGCCGAGGTCGCCCGACAGGGCAAGGCAGTCGCCTCGCTTCAGCGCCAGCGCCAGATCTTCACCAAAGCGGATTGTTTCCGCCTCGTCCTTCAGGAAGAGAGAAATGACAGGTGTGCCCGTCATCATTCGGCTGCGACGGACGTCGGGAGATCGACCGAAGGAATCCGGCAGGTCACGATCGTGCCCTTGCCTGGCTGACTGTCAATGGTGACCGTCCCGTGGTGAAGACTGACGAAGCTGTCGACGATCGAGAGCCCTAGTCCGGCGCCGCCCCTCTTCCCACTCTTTGCACCGGTGGCGAATCGGTCGAACACGTTGGCGATCATCTCCTGCGAAATACCCGGGCCGCGATCGCTGACGGAGAAGACGAAATCCGTCCCTTCGCGCCGGCATTCGAGCGAGACTGACGAGCCTTCCGGTGAAAAGTTGGCTGCGTTGGAAAGCAACTTCACCAGTATCTGTTTCAGTCTTTGCGGGTCGGCAACAATCGAGCCCAGATGCGCCGGTGCGGTAATCTCCAGCGTCACACCGCTTTCCTGTAGCCTGTCTGCAATCTGCATCGATACGTCGTCGAGCAAGTCGCCAAGATCGATTGGCGAGTAATTGAGCCGCATGATGCCGGCGTCGACCGTGGCAAGATCGAGGATATCGTTGACCAGCGTCAGCAGTACCGAAGAGGAGGTCGAGATGTGATCGATGTATTCCGCCTGCCGGTCGTTCAGCGGTCCGAGTCCCGGGGTGCGCAGCAGGTCGGTAAAGCCGATGATGTTGGTCAGCGGCGAGCGTAGCTCATATGAAACATGCTGGACGAAGTCGTTCTTGAGCTCGTCCGCCTTGCGCAACGCTTCGTTCTTTTCCGTCAACGCGCGCTCAGCACGGACGCTGTCAGTCATGTTGACGAAGGTCAGCATCGTCTGTGCATTCGGCAACGGAATGACGGCATAGTCGAGCACGAGACCCGAGAACAGCTCGAGCGTTCCCTGGCTCGAACGTCGCTCGTCGTCGAAGCTGGTGATCAGCTCGGCGAAGGTCTTCCATCCGTCCGGACGGTCATAGGACTGAGAGCATGCCTCGCCAAGGGCGCGGATATGCGTGCTGGGCTTCGCCTCGGCCTCAGTGATTCCCCAGAGTGCGCGAAATGCAGGATTCGAGAGGCGAATACGCCCGTCGGGGCCAAAGACGGCAACACCCTCCGAGAGATGGTCAATCGTCTCGCCCTGAACCTTGAGAAGCGTATTGTAGCGTGTCTCAAGGTCGACCTGCTCGGTCAGGTTCTCGAACACCCACGTGGCGCCGCCTTGCGGATGCGCTGTTGCGAAGACCCGCAGCGTCTGGCCGTTTGGCAAATGCCAGAGGTCCGACTGGGTATCGAGCGCCCGATAGACCGAAAGTGCGGTTTCCTTCCAGGATTTCCAGTTCAGCTGATCGGGCAGCTTCTTGGCAGCGCGCAGGCGCTCCAGCAGTTCAGCATTGTCGGGCCGGCTTTCGAGGAAGGCGATGTCGAGTTCCCAGAGAGAAACGAAGGCCTGATTGTAGAACTGCAGGCGGCGGTCGCCATCGAAGATCGCGACGGGCGTTGCGAGATGATCGAGTGTCTCGGCGTGGCTCTTCAGCGTCCGCTCGAGCTCTGCGCGAACAGCTTCGATGCCTGAAACATCGACGGCTATGCCGGCGGAGCCGCCCGGGACTTTCACATCGACAACGTCAAAGAAGGTGCGGTTTCCGCGCACTACGGTCGAAATCTTGTCGTGGAAAGGCGACTCGGTGGTGGCCGTGGCGCGGATGCGCTCGCGGGCAACTGTCGTCAGGAATTCCCGCCCCTCGTCGACGGCTTGCTCCGGCGTGGCTGCCTCGACAGCTTCGCCGTAGGCGTGGTTGGCCCAGGTCAGCCGACCTTCGGTATCACGCTGCCAGGCTGGGAGATCGATTGCATCGAGCATGCTCTGAAACGCCGAGATCGAGGACAACAATCTGTCCCGCTCGATCTTAAGCTCGGCAAGCTCGGCTCGAAGATTGTTCAGCGCCACAAACCGGACGAATGCGCGGCCGCCGGAAACCCGGCCCTGCGCTTCAAGGATTTCCTCGCGGTGGGTTTCAACGACCATGTCGAAGCTATGGGCTGACCCACGCAGGCGGTCGATTGCACGCTCAAGTTCGGATGCAGAGCGCGGCTTCAGCCACAGCCCGAAGGCAAGGAACTCGCTATCCTGCGGCGCTCCGGTTTCCGCCGGCAGCTGACCGATCAGCTCAGGGCGCTCATTTCCATCCCAGATGACGATCCGGCGATTCTTGTCCGCAATCAGCGCCTGATATTGCGAAATGCGCTGTTGCGCGTCGGAGAGAGCCGAGCGGATCTCGCGGCTTTCGCTTTCAAGATTGCCGCGCTGGCGCACGACCCAAAGGGTCGAAAGTAACGCGGCCGAGATCACACCGATAACGACGGAGAGGCCGACAACCTGCGATGATGTGAAAAGATGCGCGGACGCGATAGCCTCGGCTTCGACCTGGGCGAACACCGGAGGCGCAATCGCTGCCATTGCGGTGCCGGCAGCAAAGACTCGCGCCACGCGAGCGAGTATGCCCGGCTTCTCGGTCGTGGCCTTTGAGCTGCCGACGGGTTTCAGTTCACCTGAATAGAGCGGGCAGGAGTCAGCGTGAGTGCCGCCCTCCGCCTGTTCGACCAGGCTGTGCATCATTTCCGACATGCGCGGTATGTCTCCGTCCTTTAATGTGCCGCATCACGACAAGACATCCCATTTTCGAAGCAAACGGACACGTCCGTGGCCACGAATCGAGTGTTAAAACAATACTTCGGAAGGGAATCGGCGGGAAGGTGTGTGTCAAAAAATAAGGGCGCCGCATTTGTCAATGTGGCGCCCTCTAGATGTTGTGGATATTGATCTAGCGATTAATATCTGTAGTGGTCAGCCTTGAACGGACCTTGCGGCGTGACGCCGATATAGGCAGCCTGTTCTTCAGAAAGCTGCGTCAGCTTCACGCCTAGCTTGTCGAGATGCAGGCGCGCAACCTTCTCATCGAGGTGCTTCGGCAGGATGTAGACCTGGTTCTGGTACTGGCCGGGCTTGGTGAAGAGCTCGATCTGCGCCAGCGTCTGGTTGGTGAACGAAGCCGACATGACAAACGACGGATGGCCGGTAGCATTGCCAAGGTTGAGCAGACGACCTTCGGAGAGAAGGATGATGCGGTTGCCCTTCGGGAATTCGATCAGGTCGACCTGCGGCTTGATGTTGGTCCACTTCAGGTTACGCAGCGCCGCAACTTCGATTTCGTTGTCGAAGTGGCCGATGTTACCGACGATCGCCATGTCCTTCATCTGACGCATGTGGTCGATGCGGATGACGTCCTTGTTGCCGGTCGTGGTGATGAAGATGTCTGCGGAAGACACGACGTCTTCAAGCGTGACGACTTCAAAACCGTCCATGGCAGCCTGAAGTGCGCAGATCGGGTCGACTTCCGTCACCTTAACGCGGGCGCCAGCACCCTGAAGCGAAGCGGCCGAGCCCTTGCCAACGTCACCGTATCCGCAGACGACGGCGACCTTGCCGGCCATCATCACGTCCGTGCCACGGCGGATGCCGTCGACCAGAGATTCCTTGCAGCCGTACTTGTTGTCGAACTTCGACTTGGTGACGGAATCGTTGACGTTGATCGCCGGGAAGGGCAGGAGGCCCTTCTGGCTGAGCTGGTAGAGGCGGTTGACGCCTGTCGTGGTTTCTTCGGTCACGCCCTTGATGGCGTCGCGCTGCTTTGTGAACCAGCCCGGCGATGCGGCCAGACGTTTCTTGATCTGTGCGAAGAGGATTTCTTCCTCTTCAGAATGCGGGTTTGACAGCACGTTCTCGCCGGCTTCAGCACGCGCACCCAGCAGGATGTACATCGTCGCGTCGCCGCCATCATCGAGGATCATGTTGGAAAGGCCGCCGTCAGCCCACTGGAAGATCTTGTCGGTGTAAACCCAGTAATCTTCCAACGACTCGCCCTTGATGGCGAAAACCGGAACGCCGGCGGCAGCGATTGCGGCTGCGGCATGATCCTGCGTCGAGAAGATGTTGCACGACGCCCAGCGGACTTCGGCGCCGAGCGCGACCAGCGTTTCGATGAGAACGGCCGTCTGGATCGTCATGTGCAGCGAACCGGTGATGCGCGCGCCCTTGAGCGGCTTTGCTTCGCCGAATTCGGCGCGGCAGGACATCAGGCCCGGCATCTCGGTTTCTGCGATCGTGATTTCCTTGCGGCCGAAATCCGCGAGGCCGATGTCGGCGACGACATAGTCTTTTTCAGTGCTCATTGGGTTCTCCAGGCTGAAAAGCGGCTCAAAATTCGAAAGCGCAAGTGCATGCGCCAGATAGCGTCCACGCGGCATGCGCGGCTATGATGGCCGTTTAGCAGGCTTCTATGACGAAGGCAATAATGATATAAAGAAGTCTTTATATGTTTATATGAGTCGCGAAAGGCTCACATTTCCTCGCCGAACCGGTTCTGGATCAGCTCGTCGAGCGCGTCGAGCGCCTGGGCTGCCTGGTTGCCGCTGGCGGAAACAAGGACGCTTGAACCGGGACTCGCCGCCAGCATCATCAAGCCCATGATCGAAGTCCCGCCGACCGTCATCCCGTCTTTCGAAACGGTAATCGCGGCATCGAAATTCTCGACCAATTGAACGAATTTGGCCGAAGCGCGCGCGTGTAGGCCGCGCTTGTTGATAATCAGAATTTCTCGGGAGAGTGCCGTCATGGGCGCGATGTGCTCACTATTTGCCACTGAGGACGCGGCTCGCGACGTTAATGTATTTCCGTCCGGCTTCGGAGGCTTCGACGAGAGCCTTTTCCATGTTGTTCTCACCGCGTACGCCGGCAAGCTTGATCAGCATCGGCAGATTCATGCCAGCGATGACCTCCGTGTGGCCACTGCTCATGACGGATATTGCCAGGTTGGAGGGGGTGCCGCCGAACATGTCGGTCAGGATGACGACCCCATGGCCGTCGTCGGCGCGGGACACTGCTTCCAGAATATCTTGTCGTCTCTGATCCATGTCGTCTTCGGGACCGATACAGACCGTTTCGATGAATTTCTGAGGACCGACGACGTGTTCGACCGCATGACGAAACTCTTCAGCCAGCTTGCCATGAGTGACAAGCACAAGTCCGATCATGATATTACTGCTCCTAGTGGCGTATGCAAACGATGGGCCAATATCGCAATGCAGCAATCGCGTCCACCGTGGGGGCACATCTTGGCGATGAAAAGCCGAAGTGCAAGACAAAAATACGACTTTTAGGGCGGGATTTGCCGATTTCGCAGGCATTACTGTCCGATATCGGGCACTTTTGCCATCAACACCGCCAGCGGCAACGGCGTGTTTGCCAGCAACCGAATGATCGGCAGATCCATACCGTTGGCAATAGTCATTCGCTCACCCTCCGGCGGCAGCCGTTTCTCTCCGGACACGCTTCCCGGAAGGACAGCATAATGCATCGCCGCCCTTGCGACGTATGGCACGCGGACGATGCCGGTGCCGCGCAATTCGATCAAACCGGCAATCGAGGTGGGGCAAGTGGCAATCACGGCTCCATCCTGTTTGGAGATTAGCACTTGATCGTCGGCAACCAGCATCGCCGGCATGCCGATGTGCTGTGCTTGGGCGATGCAGGCAAAGGCGAGCATCGACTTTCCCCATCCCGAAGGCCCCATGAAAAGAAGACCGGTGCTGCCGACGACGATAGCGGTTGCGTGGATGTTCGAAGGCGCGTCCGTCATGCGGTGGTATTGGCGGGAAGGGCGAGGATGAAGCGCGCTCCGAGCAGCCTTTCGCTCTCCGGATCGATGATATTCTCCGCACGCAGCGAACCGCCATGCGCCTCGGCGATCTGGCGGCTGATCGACAGACCGAGGCCAGAATTCTGCCCGAAGCCCTCTGATTCCGGTCTGTCGGTATAGAAGCGCTCAAAGATACGATCGATATTTTCGGCCTGGATGCCCGGCCCGTTGTCCTCGACGTAAACGATGCAGCGGGAGCGTGTTCTAACCAGTCGCACCGTGATCCTGCCGTCGTGCTCCGGTACGAAGGAGCGCGCGTTCTCTATCAGATTCGTAACGATCTGGCCGATGCGCAGGTCGTGGCCGTTCACTACGAAGCGCGTCTTGACGCCCGGCTTGCGCTCGATGGCGAACTCAATCTGCACTTCTTTCTTGCGACTGCGGATTTGCCGAGATACGTCGATGAGGTCGCGAAGCAGGATTTCCAGATCGACCGAACCTGCATCCACCCGCGCCAACTCGGCATCGAGACGGGAGGCGTCGGAAATATCGCTGATCAGGCGGTCGAGGCGGCGAACGTCATGTTGGATGACATCAAGCAGCCGTTTCTTCGAATCGTCCGTTTTGGCGAGTGGCAGTGTCTCGACGGCGCTGCGCAGCGATGTCAGGGGATTCTTCAGTTCGTGGCTGACGTCGGCCGCAAAGCTTTCGATCGAATCGATACGGTCGTAGAGAGCCGTTGTCATCTCGCGCAGCGCAATTGAGAGGTTGCCGATCTCGTCCTGACGTGCGGAAAAGTCCGGAATTTCCTCGCGTTCCTTTGCGCCGCGGCGAACACGGATGGCGGCGGCGGATAGACGCCGCAGTGGGTTGGCGATTGTCGAAGACAGAACAAGAGACAGCAGAACGTTGACAAGCGTCGCGACCCCGAACACGCGCATGATGCCGAGGCGCTCGGCGTGGACGATATTATCGATATCGCCCGCTTGCGTCGACAACAGCAGCACACCGAGAACAGCGCGGAAGCGCTGGATCGGAACGGCGACCGAAACGATCAGCTCGCCCTTCTCGGTGGTGCGAACCACGGCGCCGCGCACCCCGGTCAGCGCGTTCATCACCTCGGGATAGATGGAGCCATCACCGCCTGGCGCTTCCTTGTACAGCGGCAGGTTTCCAGGCTGCAGAACCTTGTTGAAGATCGTCGTGAACCACTGGCTCCAGGTCTGCTCCTCGTCATCGACCGGCGGTAGATCAAAACGCAGGACCTGGCCGCGCGAATAGAGGTGGCGAGAGTCGAGTAGCAGGTTGGCGTCGGCATCGAAAATGCGCGCACGGGTTCTCGTCGGTGAAATCAAGCGGCGCAAGACCGGCGCGACCTTTTCCGGGTCGATCGGGAACTCGAGGTCCTCGTCGTTCGGCACCGGGGTAATGCTCTGACCAGCCTGCAGTTCGAGCAGCTTTTCCGGGTCGATGGTGATCGAGTTCGTGTCGACCGAAGCGGAAGCCGAGACGGCGCCCGCGATGATTTCCCCCTGCGTCAGAAGGCTTTCGACGCGGGCGTCGATCAGCCCTTCGCGGAACTGATTGAGGTAGAGAATGCCGCCGACGAGAACGACAAGCGCCGCGAGATTGAAGAAGAGGATGCGGCGTGTCAGGCTCGAAAAGACGGCATTGCCGAAGATGCGGCGGATGATCGTGAAGGGATGCGACCAGCGTCGTCCCCTGACGCGGCGACTACTTACGCCTTCCGCCTCATCCAGATCCCTTTCCTGCACCAACTGTGCCAACGACAGGCCCTTTCGGAGAGCGGACTGCTTTCGCGATCACCAGCTCTCGACAATTCTCAGATGCCGCGCCGCTTCGGCGTCAGGCTGCTTCGCGGAAGCGGTACCCCACTCCGTAGAGCGTTTCAATCATATCAAAGTCGGTATCGACCATCTTGAATTTCTTGCGCAGCCGCTTGATGTGGCTGTCGATGGTGCGATCGTCGACATAGACCTGCTCGTCATAAGCCGCATCCATCAATGCGTCACGGCTTTTGACGACGCCCGGACGTTGGGCCAGCGAATGCAGAATGAGGAATTCGGTCACCGTCAGCGTCACCGGCTCACCCTTCCAGGTGCAGGTGTGGCGTTCCTGGTCCATGACCAGCTGGCCGCGCTCCAGCGAGCGAGCAAGCTGCTGTGCGGTGCCCGGTTTTGGAACAGCACCGCCGGCCGCGGCGGCAGCCTCGCGGCTCGATGCGCGGCGCAGGACAGCGCGCACACGCTCGACCAGCAGACGCTGCGAGAACGGCTTGGTAATAAAGTCGTCGGCGCCCATCTTCAGGCCAAACAGCTCATCGATTTCCTCATCCTTGGAGGTGAGGAAGATAACCGGCATGTCAGATTTCTGTCGCAGACGGCGCAGGAGTTCCATGCCGTCCATGCGCGGCATCTTGATGTCGAAAATGGCAAGATGCGGCGGGCGGGCGAGGAGACCGTCGAGGGCAGAGGCGCCATCGGTATAGGTCTCGACCTTATATCCTTCGGCCTCGAGTGCGATCGATACCGAGGTGAGGATATTGCGGTCGTCGTCAACGAGCGCGATTGTCGGCATGGTATTCGTCTCCGTCATCTATGCGCGTCTCCAGGTATTTAGAAGGTCCCCAGGCGGCCTTTGTGAACCGGATGCGCTTATGGGGATAAAGGTGGAACAAATTGTGGCAAAGATAAAGGGTGAGATTGCTGTAAAGTTTTGATGGCAACCAAAAGTGGTGTCGCCATTTGATCCGGCCACTTCTGATTCAAACGATTTAAAATATCACGGGAAAATTTAAATCGATTAATAGTTTGATATTACTACGTTTTATTGATTTTCTGCTATTGCGTTTTAAAAAAACCGCCCGTACGGTCACCCTCAGTTCTTAACGGCACGAGCCTCAAGGGAAGGGAAAGACCATGGAGCTGTTCGGAGTCCACAACCCGGCGATAGAGCTGGCGACGATCGGTTTGGGGAGTGCAAACAGCGCTCGCTATAACTTTACGGCCGCCTCCCTCTATGAAGAATCGATTCGCCGGGGTGAGGCTGAACTCACCGCCCATGGTGCATTGCGCGCCTTGACGGGTCAGCACACCGGTCGCTCGCCGAGGGACAAGTTCGTCGTTCGTGATGCCAACACCGACGGTCAGATCTGGTGGGACAACAACAAGCCGATGTCGCCGGAGAACTTCGCGCTCCTGAAGCAGGACATGCTCGCGCACGCCGACGGCAAGGACCTGTTCGTTCAGGATCTCATCGGCGGTGCCGATGAGATCAATGCGCTGCCGACGCGTGTCGTGACCGAGCTGGCCTGGCATTCGCTGTTCATTCGCAACCTGCTGATCCGCCCGGAGCGCTCGACCCTCGAATCTTTCGTTCCGAAGCTGACGATCATCAACCTGCCGACCTTCAAGGCCGACCCCGAGCGCTATGGCTGCCGCACGGAAACCGTCATCGCTTGCGACCTGACAAATGGTGAGGTGCTGATCGCCGGCACCTTCTACGCCGGCGAAATGAAGAAGTCGGTCTTCACTGTGCTGAACTATCTGCTCCCGGCAAAGGGTGTGATGCCGATGCACTGCTCGGCCAATGTCGGCCCGGATGGCGATGCCGCGGTCTTCTTCGGCCTCTCTGGCACCGGCAAGACGACGCTCTCGGCCGATCCAGCCCGTACGCTTATCGGCGACGACGAGCATGGCTGGGGCGAGGACGGCATCTTTAATTTCGAAGGCGGCTGCTACGCCAAAACCATCCGTCTGTCGGCGGAAGCGGAACCGGAAATCTATGCAACGACGCAGCGCTTCGGCACCGTTCTCGAAAACGTCGTTCTGAACGATCAGCGTGAACCTGATTTCAACGATGGCTCGCTGACGGAAAACACGCGTTGCGCCTACCCGCTGGATTTCATTCCGAACGCCTCGAAGACCGGTCTTGCCGGTCACCCGAAGACGATCATCATGCTGACCGCGGATGCCTTCGGCGTCATGCCGCCGATCGCCAAATTGACGCCGGATCAGGCCATGTACCACTTCCTGTCGGGCTACACCGCCAAGGTGGCCGGCACCGAGCGGGGCGTGACCGAGCCGGAAGCGACCTTCTCGACCTGCTTCGGCGCGCCGTTCATGCCACGCCATCCGTCAGAATACGGCAATCTCCTGAAGGATCTCATCGGCCGCCATGGGGTCGAATGCTGGCTGGTCAACACCGGCTGGACCGGCGGGGCCTACGGCACCGGAAAGCGCATGCCGATCAAGGCGACACGCACGCTGCTTGCCGCAGCGCTCTCGGGCGAACTCGGCAAGGCGGATTTCCGCGTTGATCCAAATTTCGGCTTCGCGGTTCCCGTCGCGGTGCCGGGCGTCGAGACGGCCATCCTCGATCCGCGTTCCACGTGGCAGGATCCGATCGGCTATGACGCACAGGCCGGCAAGCTCGTGACGATGTTCATCGAGAACTTCGCCAAGTTCGAAGGCCACGTCGATGGCGGGGTGCGCGATGCGGCCCCGGGGTTTCGTGCCGCGGCTGAGTGACGCGCCAAAACATTGATGATTCACGTGAAACCCGGCGGCGTTCGCCGGGTTTCTTTGTCTGTTCCCAAGCGCCGGCCGATATGAGATAGAAATCGCATGGCCAGCGACCCGCTTTACATCAACGATCGAATCACCATCGCCGGATGGGAGCTGACGGAGCAGTTCGTCCTGGCGGGTGGCCCCGGCGGACAGAACGTCAATAAGGTCTCGACATCAGTCCAGCTGTTCTTCAACATTCCCAACTCACCCTCCTTGAACGAGCGCGTGAAGGTGAATGCCGTGAAGCTTGCTGGCAAGCGCCTGTCGAAAGAAGGTGTGCTGATGATCGAGGCAAGCCGCTTCCGCAGCCAGGATCGCAACCGCGAAGACGCGCGTGAGCGGCTGAAAGAGCTGATTCTCGAGGCGGCAAAACCACCGCCGCCGCCCCGCAAGAAAACCAAGCCGACAAAAGGATCGATCGAACGCCGGCTGAAGGCGAAATCGGGCCGCGCCGAGGTGAAGAAGATGCGGGGGCGCCCGCTCGGAGATTGATATGCTGAAGCTGCCGAACGGCGTCAGTCACCTTCCGGACTATCTGGACCGACCGCGGCAGCAGGGATTGGTCGATATTATCCGGTCGATCGTGGCGGACGCGCCGCTTTTCGTGCCCGTCATGCCCGGCACCGGCAAGCCGATGTCGGTGCGCATGACGAATTGCGGGCCTCTCGGCTGGGTCACGGACAAGGAGCGCGGCTATCGCTACCAGCCGACCCACCCTGTCACGGGCAAGCCTTGGCCGGATATGCCCGCGGAGTTGCTGGAAATCTGGAACGACGTGTCCGGCTACGGCAAGCCTCCACAGGCCTGTCTTGTCAACTTCTATTCCGACGAGGCGCGCATGGGCCTGCATCAGGATAAGGACGAGCAGGATCTCGCCGCGCCCGTCGTGTCGATATCGCTTGGCAATGGTTGCCTCTTCCGCGTCGGCGGCCTCGCGCGCAACGACCGCACACTCTCCTTCAAGCTGTCGAGTGGCGATGTCGTTGTCTTGGGTGCGGAAGGGCGGCTATGTTTCCACGGCGTCGACAAAATCTATCCGTCGACCTCGACGCTGCTAAAGAATGGCGGTCGTATCAACCTGACGCTTCGTCGGATAACACCTTAGAGCTTTCTCAGGGCCACCTGTTCGATCAGGTGATTGTTGCCCTTGCGCAGGATCAGGTCAGCGCGCGGACGCGTCGGCAGGATGTTCTCCCGCAGATTCTTGAGGTTGATGTTTTCCCAGAGGCCTTCGGCGATCGACAGCGCTTCCTCCTCGCTGATCGAGGCGTAGCGGTGGAAGAAGGAATGAGGATCGCGAAACGCCGTTTCGCGGAGCCGCATGAAGCGCGTCACGTACCAGTCGTGAATCCGGCTTTCTTCCGCATCTATGTAGATCGAGAAGTCGAAGAAGTCGGAGACCATCGGCACGATCTTACCGCCGGCCGGCAGGTCGCGTGACTGCAGGACGTTGATGCCCTCGAAGATCAGAATGTCCGGCCGATCGACGATCTTGTATTCGTTTGGCAGGACGTCATAGACCAGATGCGAGTAGGACGGGGCCTTGACGTTCGGCTGCCCGGCCTTGATCGCCGCCAGGAAGCGCAGGATCGCGCCGGTGTCGTAGCTCTCGGGGAAGCCCTTGCGCTGCATCAGATTTTCACGCTGCAGCACGGCGTTCGGATGCAGGAAGCCGTCGGTGGTCACCAGATCCACCTTCGGGCTGGAAGGCCAGCGCGTCAGCAGCTCTTTCAGGATACGGGCGGTCGTCGACTTGCCGACGGCCACCGAGCCGGCGATGCCGATGACGAACGGCGTTTTCGCGACATTCGAGAGACTGAGAAAGCGGTTGCGCTGCTCAAAAAGCAGCTGCGACGATTCCACGTGGGCTGAGAGAAGGCGCGAAAGCGACAGATAGATCCGCCGCACTTCATCAAGGTCGATCGGGTCGCCCATGGAGCGTAGCCGCTTGACCTCGTCCCCCTTCAGAGTCAGGGGCGTATCCGCGCGGAAGCGCGCCCATTCCTCGGAAGAAAAAAAGTGATAGGGCGAATAGGCATTCGCCTGGAAATGATCGAGCGCCTCGGGCGCTCCGATGAGCTGTCTTGCGATACTCATGAACTTTGCCGGCTCGCCTTTTCTGTCAGGCCGGATTGAGCGGTACGCCGCTCAAGCTCCGCCATGACACTGTGCAACGGAACGCCCGCCACCTTCAATACGACCAATAGGTGATAAAGCAGGTCGGCGGCTTCATAGGTGAGGTTCTCCCGGTCGTTGGCGATTGCTGCCATCACGGTTTCGATTGCCTCTTCGCCGAGTTTCTTGGCAGCTTTCGGCTGGCCTGCGGAAACGAGTTTTGCGGTCCAGGATTCATCCGGCGAGGCTTTCGATCGCGCATCGACGATCTTTTCCAGGTCGGCAAGGGTGAATTCGCTCATGATTCTGCTTTCTGATCAGTCCAGACGCATGTCGATGCCGCAGGACGACATATAGCGCTTCGCCTCGCCGACGGAATAGGTGCCGAAGTGGAAGATCGATGCGGCCAAAACGGCATTGGCATGCCCCTGCTTGACGCCGGCCACGAGATCGTCGAGGTCGCCGACGCCGCCCGAGGCGATGACCGGCACCCGAACCGAATCCGCAATGGCGCGTGTCAACTCGAGATCGTAGCCGACTTTCGTTCCGTCTCGGTCCATCGACGTGACGAGCAGTTCGCCGGCCCCGCGCTCGACCATTTTCCGTGCGAAATCCACGGCGTCGATGCCGGTCGCATTGCGGCCACCATGTGTGTAGATCTCCCAGGCGCTCAGATTGTCCTGGCCGACCGCCTGCGTGCGCCGGCGCTTGGCATCGATCGAGACGACGATGCACTGGTCGCCGAACTTGTCCGCCGCTTCCGCAACGAAATCAGGATTGTTGACTGCCGCCGAATTGATCGAAACCTTGTCGGCGCCGCAGAGCAGCAACTTGCGAATATCAGTGATGGTGCGCACGCCCCCGCCGACGGTGACAGGCATGAAGCACTGCTCGGCCGTGCGTGCGACGACGTCGAAGATTGTTTCGCGATTGTCCGAAGAAGCCGTGATGTCGAGGAAGCAGAGCTCGTCGGCGCCGGCAGCATCGTAGGCCTTGGCCGCCTCGACCGGGTCGCCGGCGTCCACGAGGTTGACGAAATTGACGCCCTTGACGACGCGGCCGTCCTTGACGTCGAGGCAGGGAATGACACGGGCCTTCAGGGTCACTGCGCTATCTCCTTTGCGCGTGCGGTTGCAATCAGCGCCAGCGCTTCCTTGGGATCGATGCGTCCATCATACAGCGCGCGGCCCGAGATCGCACCCTCGAGCGTGCGTGCGTCGGGCTCGAGCATCCGTTTCACATCCTCGATCGAAGCCAGGCCGCCGGACGCGATCACCGGGATCGACACCGCCTTGGCAAGTTCGAGGGTTGACGCCCAATTGATGCCTGCGAGGATGCCGTCACGGTCGATGTCGGTATAGATGATTGCTGCAACGCCTGCGCCCTCGAATTTCCTCGCCAGCTCGATGACGCCGAGCTCGGAGGCCTCGGCCCAGCCCTCGACGGCGACTTTGCCGCCCTTGGCATCGATGCCGACAGCCACGCGGCCTGGAAACGTCTTGCAGGCTTCGATCACCAGTGCCGGATTGCGCACGGCGATCGTGCCAAGAATGACGCGGGCGAGGCCGCGCGACAGCCAGCTCTCGATATGGTCGAGTGTGCGAATACCGCCGCCAAGCTGGACGGGGTTCTTCGTCGCCTTCAGGATTGCGTCGACGGCCGCGCCATTGACGCTTTCGCCGGCGAAGGCGCCGTTCAGATCAACGACATGCAGCCACTCGAACCCTTGATCTTCAAACGCCTTCGCCTGCGCGGCAGGGTCGGGATTGTAGACGGTCGCCTGGTCCATATCGCCGAGCTTGAGGCGAACACACTGGCCATCCTTGAGGTCGATTGCGGGAAATAGGATCATTCTGTCTGTCCTTGCAATGCGCGAGCTTTAAGGCTTCCAGCGCAGGAAATTGGCAATTAGGGCCAGGCCGAGCTTCTGGCTCTTTTCGGGATGGAACTGGGCTCCGGCCATGTTGTCGCGGCCAACGAAAGCAGTGATCGGCCCGCCGTAGTCGGCCGTCGCAATCACGTCGCCAGAGTTCTTCGCCGCCAGATGATAGGAATGCACAAAATAGGCATGCAGCCCGTTCGGCCCCGTGGGAATACCCTCAAACAGCGGGTGAGGGGATCTTAGGTCCAGTGTATTCCAGCCGATTTGCGGGATCTTTAGATTGGCTTCACCGGGCGTCATCTCAACGACGTCTCCGGGGATCCAGCCGAAACCATCAGTGACCGTCTTCTCGAGACCGCGTGACGACATCAGCTGCATGCCGACGCAAATGCCGAGGAAAGGTCGGGCCTTTTTCTCGACCGCATCGATCAGCGCTTCCGACATGCCGGGAACGGCATCGAGCCCGCGCCGGCAGTCGGCATAGGCACCGACGCCTGGCAGCACAACGCGATCGGCGGCCGCGACGGTCTCGGCCTTGTCAGTCAGGTCGATCACGGCATCGATGCCGGCTTCCCGCGCGGCTCGTTCGAAGGCCTTCGTCGCCGAACGCAGATTGCCGGAACCGTAGTCGATAATTGCGACGCGCATCAGCGTCCTCCATCAAAACCAAAGAGATCGAGCGAGGTGGCGTTGCCGTGACGCGGGGCATGGGCTGTGGGGTCCCATTGCGGCGAGGGCGCCGGACGGCTGTCGCCGGTGTCGGTCTGAACATTCGAAAAGTAGATTTCTTCAGCGGTCTGCAGCGAATCGGCAGAGACGAGGTCGGCTTCGTCCCAGCCCTTCGCGACCAGATTGCGGATACGAAGATTCTGCCCCTCGAGCGCCACCAACAGACTGGTGCCGAAGGTGATCGCGACGCCGACTGGCCAGAGGTCCGCCCGGTCGGCCAGAGCACCGCCAAGGCTCTGCAGGAGGAATGCCGCGATGGCGTGGAGCCACAGCCGATGGAAGGCCAGCCATATCCAGGGGAAGAGAAACCCGAGCATGGTAAAGCCGTCGCGAATGAAGCGCGTCTTCTCGTGGTTGGAGTCCGTTCCACCAGGCGCAGTCAGAACCAGATAGCTGGAAGTCATATCGTCAAGCTCCCTTAGGGGGCTCAGACGAGCGTGCCCTTCGTCGAGGGAACACGGCCCGCCTGTCTCGGATCGATCTCTGTTGCCGTACGCAGCGCGCGGGCAACGGCCTTGAAGCATGTCTCTGCAATATGGTGGTTGTTGGCCCCATAATGGTTGAGGACATGCAAGGTGATGCCGGCGTTCTGGGCAAGCGCCTGGAAGAATTCGCGAACGAGCTCCGTGTCGAACGTGCCGATCTTCGGCGCGCTGAAGGCGACGTTCCAGACGAGGAAGGGACGACCGGAAAGGTCGACGGCTGCCTTCGTCATCGTCTCGTCCATGGCGAGATCGATCGATGCGTAGCGGGCGATGCCGCGGCGATCGCCGAGCGCCTTGGCAATCGCCTGGCCGATCGCGATGCCGGTGTCTTCCACCGTGTGGTGATCGTCGATGTGCAGGTCGCCCTTGGTCTCGATCTCCATGTCGATGAGCGAATGTCGTGACAGCTGGTCAAGCATATGGTCGAAGAAGCCGACGCCCGTTGAAATCTTCGATTTTCCGGTACCGTCGAGATTGACGGAAACGGAAACCGAAGTTTCGTTCGTCTTGCGGGATACGGTGCCCGTGCGGCTTGCTGCGGTCTCGGCCATATGGCTGCTCCATCAGGAAATACGGGCGTTCCTTATCAGGCAAGCCGTGAAATATCCAGAACCGCGGCAGCAGAAAACGACGCCATTTGCAATCGGCATTCACGCACTTACATAGGGCTCGACAGGGCCGGCGTTCGGCCCGACGCAACGAGCCCGGCAGACGGGCAAAGGTGAATAGATGACAACGATTGTTACAGTTCGAAAGGGCGGCAAGGTCATCATGGCCGGCGACGGTCAGGTGAGCCTCGGCCAGACCGTGATGAAGGGCAATGCCCGCAAGGTCCGGCGCATCGGCAAGGGCGAAGTGATTGCCGGTTTCGCAGGCGCCACCGCGGATGCCTTCACCCTCCTCGAACGTCTTGAAAAGAAGCTCGAACAATATCCGGGCCAGCTGATGCGCGCAGCCGTCGAGCTCGCCAAGGATTGGCGCACGGACAAGTATCTCCGCAACCTCGAAGCCATGATGCTCGTCGCCGACAAGCAGGTGACACTGGCGATAACAGGCAACGGTGACGTTCTTGAGCCGGAGCATGGCGCCATGGCGATCGGTTCGGGCGGCAATTTTGCACTCGCTGCGGCTCTCGCCCTGATGGATACGGACAAATCAGCCGAAGACGTGGCGCGTCGCGCGCTGGATATTGCCGCCGATATCTGTGTCTACACGAACCATAATGTGGTGGTGGAAACCCTGGATGCCGAAGGCTGAGCACGCCCCGAAATACCGTTTCCGCGACATCAGCCGCGAGGATTTTGGCCTCGTGGCAAAGTGGTTGGCAGAGCCACATGTCGCGAAGTGGTGGCGCGCGCCCGAGACAGAGCTTGCGTCGATCGAAGAGGCGATGAACAGTATCGAGACAAGGCCGATGATCGTGGAGCTGGACGGGCATCCGATAGGTTACCTTCAAAGCTATGATCCTCATTCGCAAGACGGTCATCCCTATCAGGACCAGCCGAAAGGCACGCTGGGCGTCGATATCTCGATCGGTGTTGCCGAACTGATAGGCAAGGGTCACGGTACTGCGATCATCCGTCAGCTCGCGGCCGAACTCTTCGCGAACGGTGCAAGGCGCATCGTGATCGATCCGGATCCCGAAAACCGCCAGGCGATTAGGGCTTACGAAAAAGCAGGCTTCCACTACGTCGATACAAGAACTTCCATTTACGGTCCGGCGCATTTCATGGCGTTGGACGCACCCGGAGTAACGGACACATGACCACTTTTTCCCCCCGCGAGATCGTTTCCGAACTCGATCGCTATATCATCGGCCAGCATGAGGCCAAGCGCGCGGTGGCAATCGCGTTGCGCAACCGCTGGCGTCGCCACCAGCTCGATCCGGATCTGCGCGACGAAGTCATGCCCAAGAACATCCTGATGATCGGTCCGACCGGTGTCGGCAAGACGGAAATCTCTCGCCGTCTCGCCAAACTGGCGGGTGCGCCATTCATCAAGGTCGAAGCCACGAAGTTCACTGAAGTCGGCTATGTCGGCCGCGACGTCGAACAGATTATCCGTGATCTCGTCGAGGTCGGCATCGGGCTCGCCCGCGAGAAGAAGCGCAGCGAAGTGCAGGCCAAGGCGCATATGAGTGCGGAAGAGCGCGTTCTCGATGCGCTCGTCGGCTCCACGGCCTCGCCGGCGACGCGCGACAGCTTCCGCAAGAAGCTGCGCAGCGGCGAACTTGACGACAAGGAGATCGATATCGAGATCGCCGACACCGCCACCGGCATGGGCGGCTTCGACATTCCCGGCATGCCGGGCGCCAATATCGGCGTGCTCAACCTTTCCGAAATGTTCGGCAAGGCGATGGGCGGCCGCACCAAGAAGGTCCGCACGACGGTCAAGGCATCCTACACGGATCTGATCCGCGACGAGTCCGACAAGCTGATCGACAACGAAGTCATCCAGCGCGAGGCGGTCCGTGCGGTCGAGAATGACGGTATCGTCTTCCTCGACGAGATCGACAAGATCGCCGCTCGCGACGGCGGCATGGGTGCAGGCGTTTCGCGTGAAGGCGTGCAGCGCGACCTGCTTCCGCTGGTCGAAGGCACGACGGTGTCGACGAAGTACGGCCCGGTGAAGACCGACCACGTGCTGTTCATCGCCTCGGGTGCCTTCCATGTCTCCAAGCCGTCGGACCTCCTGCCGGAATTGCAGGGCCGCCTGCCGATCCGCGTCGAACTGCGTCCGCTGACCAAGGAAGACTTCCGCCGCATCCTGACGGAAACCGAGGCGAGCCTTATCAGGCAGTACAAGGCGCTGATGGAGACCGAAGGCCTCACCCTCGAGTTCACCGATGACGGCATCGATGCTCTGGCCGATGTCGCCGTTCACCTGAACTCGTCGGTCGAAAACATCGGTGCCCGCCGCCTGCAGACGGTGATGGAGCGTGTATTGGACGAGATCTCGTTCAACGCACCCGATCGCGGCGGCACGGCTGTGACCATCGATGCCGAGTATGTACGCAAGCATGTCGGCGACCTGGCGCAGAACACGGATCTGTCCCGCTTCATCCTGTGATGAACAAGCATCCAGTCATGTCTTCATTGATGTAATGACGCGATTTTGTCAGCTTGAACTCTCGACAGCGGGCCTTTTACTTTTTAGTGAAAGGCCCGTTTTGTTGTCAGCGCCAGCATCATTCGGCCAAGATTGTGGTCCAGTCAGCGCGCTTCGCGACAATGCCATGAACCGATGAGAACGCTGATCGTGCGACGCCTTCTGACAAGCCTCTTGATTGCTGCTGCCGTGCTGACCTCGGCTCCCGCTTTTGCCATGCAGGCGGTGCCGCCAGGAAACCGTCATGCCGAGCAACCGGATGTTCCAGGCGCCTCGGTCCGCCGCACGAAAGGCACGAAGACCTCGTTCGATCGCAAGTACGAGAAAGTTCATGATCTCCTCGCCTCGGATCACGAGCTGATGGCCAAGATCAAGAAGGTTTCGGCCGCTTACGGCATCGATCCGATTCATGTGATCGGCGCGATCGTCGGCGAGCACACGTATAATGTCGACGCTTACGACCGTTTGCAGTCCTATTATGTGAAGGCTGCATCCTATGCCGGCGAGAGCTTCCGCTTCGCCTACAATGGCGAGGACGTGGACGACTTCATCAAGCGGCCGCAGTTTTCCGAATGCAACGGCAAGGGCGATGCCTACACGCTTTGGAGCTGCCGCGAGGATATCTGGGAAAGCGATTTCCGCGGCAAGACCGTGGACGGCAAGAGTTTCCCGAACAATCGATTCAGCGCCGTTTTCTTCCAGCCCTTCTATGCCGGTCAGACCTTCGGCCTCGGCCAGATCAACCCGCTGACGGCGCTGATGCTCTCGGATCTCGTCTCCAAGGTGTCGGGCTATGAGAAGCTGAACGAGAAGGACGCCGGTTCCGTCTACAAGGCGATCATGCAGCCCGATATCTCGCTCGCTTTCGTCGCCGCCTCGATCCGCCGGTCGATTGACGATTACAAGGAGATCGCCGACATGGATATTTCCAGGAATCCAGGCCTGACCGCCACGCTATATAATGTCGGCAATTCGCGCCAGCGCGCGGCTGCTCTTGCTGCCAAGAATCGTGCTTCGGGCGAAACTGTCTGGCCGGAAGAGAACTATTACGGTTGGCTGGTTAACGATAAGCTGGACGAGCTGGAGCGCCTGCTCTAGTTTTTGCCTTGCCGGGAAGAGCTTGAGATCTTCCGCGAAAGGCTGAATTCTCATGGACATGCGTCCGCATCCCTTCGAGCCCCCAGCGCCGTTGCCGCGAACAGTGCCGCCGGGACGCCTTGAGATCATCCGAACGATCCTGCGCAACCCGCTGGAACTCTGGGGAGAGCCTTCCTATACGCTGCCGTGGATTCACACGCGGTTCTTTCGGGAAAGAACCCTGATCGTCAACGACCCCGGCCTGATCCGCCATGTTCTCGTCGACAATGCCGCAAACTACCGTATGTCGGACATTCGCCAGCTCATTCTGCGCCCCATCCTGCGCGACGGATTGCTGACGGCGGAAGGAGAAGTCTGGAAGCGATCCCGCAAGGCGGTCGCGCCGGTTTTCACACCGCGCCATGCAAACGGCTTTGCCGGCCAGATGCTTCGCCAGTCCGAGGACTATGCGAGAAAATACGAGGCCGCTGGCAGCAAGGGCAAGGTCTTCGAGATCGCCGCCGACATGACGGAGCTGACCTTCGCCATTCTTGCCGATACGCTGTTCTCGGGTGAGATAGTCACGTCCTCCGACAGCTTTGCCGATGACGTCAACGCGCTCTTGCATCGTATGGGGCGCGTCGATCCGATGGACCTCCTGCGCGCGCCGTCCTGGGTTCCGCGCCTGACCCGCATCGGTGGCCAGAAGGTGCTCGACAAGTTTCGCAACATCGTGCGCCAGACCATGCATGCCCGGCTTGTGCGCATGCAGGCCAATCGCGCCGCCGCGCCGGACGACTTCCTGACCTTGCTCCTCGATCAGGCCGCGAGCGGCGGGCTGACGAATGACGAAATCGAAGACAATATCCTTACCTTCATCGGTGCCGGCCACGAGACGACGGCGCGTGCACTCGCATGGACGCTCTACTGTGTCGCGAACACGCAGCATATCCGCGAGGCGATGGAGGAGGAGATTGATCGCGTGCTGGCGCAGGATGTCGAGCCGGTCAAGTGGCTCGATCTGATGCCTTACACCCGCGCGGCCTTCGAGGAGGCGCTGCGGCTCTATCCGCCGGCGCCGTCGATCAATCGCGCCGCAATCGCCGCCGATCGGTGGACCGACGCGAAGGGTGAAACGGTCGAGATCGAGGCCGGCGTCACCGTTCTCATCATGCCGTGGACGCTGCATCGCCACGAACTCTATTGGGACAAGCCGCGCGCCTACATGCCGGAACGGTTCCTACCGGAGAATCGCGGCAAGATCGGTCGCTTCCAGTTCCTGCCGTTCGGCGCGGGCCCGCGTGTCTGCATCGGCGCAACCTTTGCCTTGCAGGAAGCAGTTATCGCTCTAGCGGTGCTGATGCACCGTCTCCGCTTCGACCTGACGGATCAGACGAAGCCCTGGCCGGTGCAAAAGCTGACGACGCAGCCGCAAAACGGGCTACCGATGTGCGTCACGCCTCGGTCTTTGCCTAAATCGGCATAAATCTTTCGAACTATTGCATAATTGACTATGAATGAAAGCCAGGCAAAGTGGCAGCGTGCGAAAAACTGCGTAAGTCCTAGGAGACATTGAATGAGCCGCATCGATAAAAACGGTCTTGCTGTTGAAGCCGTCCTTCATGAGTTTCTGGCCAAGGAAGCGCTGCCCGGGCTGAAGATCGATGCCGACAAGTTCTTTGCCGATTTCTCGGCCATCGTTCACGATCTGGCGCCGCGCAATCGGGAGCTGCTCGCCAAGCGCGATGCGCTTCAGCTTCGTATCGATGATTGGTACCGCCAACACGGTGCGCCGACCGATATGGAAGCCTATCAGGCGTTTCTTCGGGACATCGGCTATATCCTGCCGGAGGGCTCCGACTTCCAGGTGACGACCACGAATGTCGATCCGGAGATCGCTTCGATAGCGGGCCCACAGCTTGTCGTTCCCGTCATGAACGCTCGCTACGCGCTGAATGCCGCCAACGCCCGCTGGGGCTCGCTCTACGATGCGCTTTACGGAACGGACGCGATTTCCGAGAGCGACGGTGCCGAGAAGGGCAAGGGCTACAATCCCAAACGCGGCGAGAAGGTCATTGCCTGGGCTCGCGATCTCCTCGACACCGCCGCTCCGCTCGACGGCTGGAGCTGGAAGGATGTTGCGACGTTTGCTGTGCGGGATGGTGCTCTGGCCGTCACCTCAACCGATGGCGAGCATGTTTCGCTGACCGATGCGGCGCACTTTGCCGGCTATCAAGGCGATGCCGCGGCGCCGACTCACATCCTGCTGAAGAACAACGGCATCCATATCGACATCGTCATCGATGCCTCAACCGCGATTGGCAAGAGCGATCCGGCGCATATCTCCGACGTCTGGCTGGAATCGGCGATCACGACGATCATGGACTGTGAGGATTCGGTTGCAGCCGTCGACGCTGAAGACAAGGTCGTCATCTACCGCAATTGGCTCGGCCTCATGAAGGGCGACCTTCAGGAAGAGGTATCGAAGGGCGGTTCGAGCTTCATCCGAAAGCTCAATCCGGATTTGGAATACAACGGTCCGACAGGTACGCCCTTCGAAGTGCATCGCCGATCGCTGATGCTGGTGCGCAACGTCGGCCACCTCATGACCAATGCCGCCATCCTTGATCGTGACGGCAATGAAGTGCCGGAGGGCATCATGGATGCGATGATCACGGGCACGATTGCGCTCCACGACGTGGGCGCGAACGGCCGCCGCAAGAATTCGCATACTGGCTCGGTCTACGTCGTCAAGCCGAAGATGCATGGCCCCGAGGAAGTCGCGTTCGCAGCCGAGATCTTCTCGCGGGTCGAGGATGCCCTCGGCATGGCGCGCAATACCATCAAGATGGGCATCATGGACGAGGAGCGACGGACGACGGTCAATCTCAAGGAATGCATCCGTGCGGCTCGCGAGCGCGTGGTGTTCATCAATACCGGCTTTCTGGATCGTACGGGCGATGAAATCCACACCTCGATGGAGGCCGGGCCGATGATCCGCAAGGGCGACATGAAGCAGGCCGCCTGGATCGCGGCCTACGAAAACTGGAACGTCGATATCGGCCTCGAATGCGGCCTATCCGGCCACGCGCAGATCGGCAAGGGCATGTGGGCCATGCCGGATCTGATGGCGGCGATGCTGGAGCAGAAGATCGCGCACCCGAAGGCTGGAGCCAATACCGCCTGGGTTCCGTCGCCGACGGCCGCGACGCTGCACGCCACGCATTACCACCGCGTCAACGTCGCCCGCGTCCAGCAGGGCCTCAAGGATCGCGCGCGTGCCAAGCTCTCCGATATCCTTTCGGTCCCCGTCGCGGTCCGCCCGAATTGGACGCCGGAGGAAATCCAGCGGGAACTCGACAACAACGCCCAGGGCATTCTCGGCTATGTTGTCCGCTGGGTCGATCAGGGCGTCGGCTGCTCCAAGGTGCCCGACATCAACAATGTCGGCCTCATGGAGGACCGGGCGACGCTGCGCATTTCCGCCCAGCATATGGCGAACTGGCTGCACCACAAGGTCACGACCGAAGCGCAGATCGTCGAGACGATGAAGCGCATGGCCGCCATCGTCGATCAGCAGAATGCGTCCGATCCCGCCTACACTCCGATGGCGCCCGATTTCGACGCTTCGATCGCCTTCCAGGCGGCCCTTGATCTCGTCTTGAAGGGCAGGGCGCAGCCGAACGGCTATACCGAGCCAGTCCTGCATCGTCGCCGCCTCGAACTGAAGGCCGAGCAAGCGGCCTGACGAGGACAAATCAATAGAAACGGCCGCCGAAACAACGTTCCGGCGGCCTTTTAAATACCCGATTTCAGCGGCAGCTTACTGGATAACGATGACCTTCGAGGTCGTCTTGCCCGGACGCACGCGGCTGTAGAGGTCGATAACGTCCTGGTTCATCAGGCGAATGCAGCCGGACGAGGCGGCCGTACCGATCGAAGCCCATTCCGGCGTGCCGTGCAGGCGGAAGAGGGTGTCCTGGCCCTTTTCGTTGAAGAGGTACATGGCGCGCGCACCAAGCGGGTTGCTGAGGCCTGGGCCCATGCCCTCCTCGACGTATTTGGCGACTTCCGGCTTACGCTCGGCCATTTCCTTCGGCGGGTGCCAGGTCGGCCATTCCTGCTTCCAGGCGACATAGGCCGTGCCGGCCCAGGCGAAGCCCTGCTTGCCGACGCCGATGCCGTAACGCATCGCCTTGCCGCCCGGCAGGATGTAGTAGAGGAAGCGCTCGCGCGTGTTGACGATGATCGTGCCCGGGCGTTCGGTGGTTTCGTAAGAGACGATCTGCCGGCGGAACTGCGGCTTCACCTTCTGGATCGGGATCGCCGGAAGCGAATATCCCGCATCCGTCGTCACGCCGTAGGCGTCGTCGAAGATTTGCGCGGTCTGAACGGTCGGCCCCGGGGTGCCCTTGTCTTCGACGGAGGCGCTTTCGGTAGTCGAGGAGCAACCGGCCAGAGCGAGCGTCGCCATCAGGCCGAATACAGGAAATGCATTGCGGATGCGCATGGATGTCTCTTAGGAAATGGGCAAGGGGAACGGTCTTTTGAACCATCTTTGATTATGGTTTATTTTCGATTAACTTTGCCTTTGCAAGCTGTTGCAGTGCGGCAAAACCAATACGCAGCGGCAAATTAGAAGCGCATGGTTTTTTTGCAACAACGCGCGCACCACGCCCACGGTTATCCATGACGATTTTGAATGTTTACAATAACAATCCGTTAATAGATGGCCGGCAATCGGACAGAGCTATGCTCGTGCGTCGCGGGACTCAGACTTTACTTCATGAAATGCGTCACGCGGTCTTGCCGGAGCTATCGCTTGCGAGCGGGCGGCGGGCCGACCTGATCACGATCTCGGAGAAGGGCGAAATCTGGATCATCGAGATCAAGACGTCGATCGAGGACTTTCGCGTCGACCGCAAGTGGCCGGAGTATCGCCTGCATTGCGATCGCCTGTTCTTCGCCACCCACAAGGACGTTCCGCTCGAGATTTTCCCCGAGGACTGCGGCCTGTTCCTATCCGATGGCTACGGTGCGCATATGATGCGGGAAGCGCCCGAGCATCGCCTGGCGCCCGCCACGCGCAAATCCGTCACGCTGAATTTTTCCCGCGTAGCCGCTCAGCGCCTGCTGATGGCCGAATGGGCAAACGGCAAGCCGTTTGATGTCGACGATATCTGAGCTTACTTCGGCGCGCGCTTGGCGAGGATCCGCTGCAGCGTACGGCGATGCATGTTGAGCCGTCGCGCCGTCTCCGAAACATTGCGCTCGCACATCTCGTAAACCCGCTGGATATGCTCCCACCGCACCCGGTCAGCCGACATCGGGTTTTCCGGCAGCTCCGCCTTCTCCCCGGCCCGCTGCGTCAGCGCTGCATAGACATCGTCGGCATCGGCAGGCTTTGCCAGGTAATCGACAGCGCCGAGCTTCACCGCCGTGACGGCTGTCGCAATATTGCCGTAGCCGGTCAAAACGATGATCCGCGTGTCGTCCCGACGCTGCCGGATTGCCTCGATCACATCCAACCCGTTGCCGTCGCCAAGCCGCAGGTCGACGACAGCGTATTTCGGCGGATGGCTCTTCGACTTGGCAACACCCTCCGCGACCGACTCGGCAGTTTCGACCTTGAAGCCACGCGTCTCCATGGCGCGTGCCAGGCGGCGCAGGAACGGCCCGTCATCGTCGACGATCAGCAGGCTAGCGTCCGGACCGATATGATCCGCATCTGCGAGAGAGGATTCGTGGTCAAGCTCGTTCATATTCGTCAATCCCGGCAACCGCCTGCCTGATATAAGTCAAGTTTTCCGCTTTTCATTATGCCGATAGCGTCATTTTGTCGAATTTACATCGATCAGCATGCGCGGCCATTCGACACGGACGCGTGCTCCGGCAGTCTCTGGCATGCGGTTCTCGAACACAAGCGACGCGCCGGATCGCTCCAGAAGCGTCTTGGCGATGAAGAGGCCAAGTCCTAGCCCACCGGCGCGGTCCTCCCGCTGTCTCTTTGTGACATAGGGTTCGCCGATCCGGGTCAGAATATCGGACGAGTAGCCTTCGCCGTCGTCCTCGACCGTGATGCGGACTTTTCTCGGATCGTGTTCGACCGTCACCGTTACCCTATCACGCGCGTAGTCGACGGCGTTCTCGATCAGGTTGCCGAGCCCATACATGATGCCGGCATTGCGGTCGGTGACCGGCTCGCCCTTGCGCGGGCTTTTCTCGATGAGTTCGAGTTTGATCCCGAATTCCCTGTGCGGTGCCACGATCTCTTCCATCATGGATGACAGCGGCAGGCGTCGAAGATGTGCCTCGCCTTCCGCCGAGAGCGTCGCCAGGCGCCGCAGGATGTCGCGGCACCGCTCGCTCTGGCTGCGCAGCAGCTGCACATCCTCGCGAAAGCGATCGTCATCCTTCAGTTCCCGTTCCATTTCCTTGGCAACGACGCTGATCGTGGCGAGCGGAGTTCCGAGCTCGTGCGCGGCAGCGGCGGCAAGACCGTCCAGCTGCGAAAGGTGCTTCTCCCGCTGCAGCACAAGTTCGGTTGCCGCCAGGGCATCGGCCAGCTGGCTCGCCTCCATCGAGACCCGATATGCATAGAAGGCGGCGAAAGCCATGGTCGATGCGATCGAGCACCAGACGCCAAACTGCATCACGGTATGCACATTGATCTCGACCCCGTCGAACCACGGCAAGGGAAAGGGCGAGAAGGCGAGGATGGTGATGCAGACCATCGCGACCAGGATGAGCACCGTGCTGAAGCGGATCGGCTGCGACGCGAAGGAGATGATGACAGGAACGCAGACGAGGGCAGCGAAGGGATTGGCAAGACCGCCGGTGATGAACAGCAGTGCGCAAAGCTGCAGAAGGTCAAAGCCCAGCAGCGCGAAGGCCGCGCCCGGGTAGAGGCGGTGCGTCGGCGGATAGCGGATCATAAGGTAGAAATTGACAGCCGCCAGCGCCGCGATCAGCACCGCGCACGCCACCAGCGGAAGGGGGAATTTCAACCAAAAGGCAACGATGAACACTGTGACTGCCTGGCCGCCGACGGCAAGCCATCTCAGCCGAACCAGCGTCTGCAGTCTCAGGCGCCTGCTGCTGTGCCTGTCCTCTTCGGGCGAACTCTCGACATTATCAACCATCTGGCATCCCTTGAACCGTGCTGGGGCTCATGTACCACGAGGTTTTACCCTTGTCGTCGGCATGGCGTCGTCCGGCCGCTCAGGCCAGGGGTGTTTGGGATAGCGGCCGCGCATGTCGGCGCGCACATCCTTCCACGAGCCGGCCCAGAAGCCGGGCAGGTCGCGGGTGGTCTGGATCGGCCGATGTGCGGGCGATGTCAGCTCGAGAAGCAGCGGCAGTCGGCCGTCACCGATCGCCGGATGCTGCTTGAGGCCGAAGAGTTCCTGCACACGGATCGTCAAAGTCGGCTCTTCGCCGTGATACTGGATCGGATGGCGCTGTCCCGTCGGCGCTTCGAAATGCGTCGGCGCGAGGCGCGAAAGATCGCGCTGCAGCCCGTGCGGTATCAATGCCATCAAACCGTTCGAAAGACCGGATGGGGAGATATCGGAAATCCCCCGAGCATCCGTCTGATAGGGAACGAACCACTCGTCCAGCCGCGAAAGCAGCGCTTCGTCGCTGAGGTCAGGCCACGGGTCGCCGATGCTGCGGTGAAGAAAGCCCATGCGTTCGCGAAGCTGCATGGCCTCCGTGGAAAAGGGAAGCTGTTCCAACCCCAGCTCGCGCACGCCTTCCGCCAGAGCGCGGCTAACGGCCTCACCGGTCGGACGGGGCAGCGGCGTCTCGTCGAAGACGATGGCACCGAGCCGCGTCGCCCGTCTGGCTCTGACCTGCCGGTTCTGCCGGTCGAAGAAGGTCTGGTCGCCAGTCAAAATGGCATCGGGTAGCTCTTCCTCGATGTCAGCGCGCGAAACCTCTGCTGCCGCCAGGATGCGCCCCTGCGCTGCGCGGCCCGTCAGGTCGGCGATGACGAGCATCTGGCTGCCGGCAAGTCGTTCGGTCTCCGGCAGCTCCGCGCCGCGCCCGTTCGTCATGAGGAACCGGCCTCTGCCGCCGCGCTGGAGCGCGATTCGGTCAGGAAAGGCGTGCAGCAGCAACCTTCCCGTCTGGCTGGGTTCCATTGCCTTTGCGACATCGAGACCTTTGGCCAGTCGAGCCGCCAGCTGACGCGAGCCCTCGGCGCGATCGCCGCGCTCCGACCGGAAACGTCGCATCCGTTCTTCCAGATCAAGGCTCGGGCCGCCGAGGCCTTGTTCGGTCAGCAGCACGGCAAGCGCCGCCGCATCCCTTGCATGCCCGGTCTCGCCGGCCGAGATCACCATGGCGGCCAGACGCGGTGGCAGCGCAAGGTCGCGCATCATCTTTCCGCGCGCAGTCAATGCACCGTCCTTGCCGAGCGCGCCGAGCTGCAGCAACAGCGCGCGCGCTTCCGAAAGCGTCGTCTCCGGCGGCTGGTCGACAAAGGACAGCGAGCGGGCGTCCTGAACGCCCCAATGCGCCAGGTCAAGGACAAGGCCGGAAAGATCGCTGGAGAGAATTTGCGGTGGCGTGAATGCCGGCAATGCGGCCGTCTGCCCCTGGTGCCACAGACGGATGGCGATACCGGGCTCGGTTCGCCCCGCACGTCCGGCGCGTTGGTCAGCCGAGGCGCGTGAGACGCGCACCGTTTCCAGCCGTGTGATGCCGGTTGATGCCTCGAACACAGGAAGCCGCTGCAGGCCGCTGTCGATTACGATCCGCACGCCGTCGATGGTGATCGACGTCTCGGCAATCGACGTGGCGAGCACGACCTTGCGCATACCGGACTCGGCCGGTCGGATTGCAGCGTCCTGTTCCTTCTGTGTCAGATTGCCGTAAAGCGGTGCGATCAGCGTCTGTGGCCCGAAGCGCCCGTCGAGCCGCTCCGCGGTGCGGGCGATCTCCGCCTGGCCGGGTAGGAAGGCAAGGATCGATCCGCTCTCCCTGGCGTGCGCGTCCGCGATGGCGCGTGTCATCGCGTCTTCAATGCGCTCGCCGCCCGGCCGATCCTGATAGCGGATGTCGATTGGATAGCTTCGCCCCATGCTCTCGATCACGGGCGGCTGGTCGAGAAGTGCCGCGACGCGGGCGACGTCAAGGGTCGCCGACATGACAAGCACGCGCAGGTCATCGCGCAAGGCGGATTGCACGTCGAGCGCCAGCGCGAGGCCAAAGTCGGCGTCCAGCGAACGCTCGTGGAACTCGTCGAAGATGACGGTCGAGACACCGGAGAG
>NZ_CAXUST020000001.1:3907500-4244023 GCF_964254185.1 Rhizobium sp. LjRoot258
CTGAGCAGGGTTAGCCGGCCCCTAAGGCGAGGCAGAAATGCGTAGTCGATGGGAACCACGTTAATATTCGTGGGCCTGGTGGTAGTGACGGATTGCTCAACTTGTTCAGACTTATTGGATTGTCTGGGCAGGGACGCGGTTCCAGGAAATAGCTCCACCGTATAGACCGTACCCGAAACCGACACAGGTGGTCAGGTAGAGTATACCAAGGCGCTTGAGAGAACTATGTTGAAGGAACTCGGCAAATTGCACGCGTAACTTCGGAAGAAGCGTGACCCCATGCTACGCAAGTATTGTGGGGTGGCACAGACCAGGGGGTAGCGACTGTTTATCAAAAACACAGGGCTCTGCGAAGTCGCAAGACGACGTATAGGGTCTGACGCCTGCCCGGTGCTGGAAGGTTAAGAGGAGAGGTGCAAGCTTTGAATCGAAGCCCCAGTAAACGGCGGCCGTAACTATAACGGTCCTAAGGTAGCGAAATTCCTTGTCGGGTAAGTTCCGACCTGCACGAATGGCGTAACGACTTCCCCGCTGTCTCCAACATAGACTCAGTGAAATTGAATTCCCCGTGAAGATGCGGGGTTCCTGCGGTCAGACGGAAAGACCCCGTGCACCTTTACTATAGCTTTACACTGGCATTCGTGTCGGCATGTGTAGGATAGGTGGTAGGCTTTGAAGCGGGGACGCCAGTTTCCGTGGAGCCATCCTTGAAATACCACCCTTATCGTCATGGATGTCTAACCGCGGTCCGTTATCCGGATCCGGGACAGTGTATGGTGGGTAGTTTGACTGGGGCGGTCGCCTCCGAAAGAGTAACGGAGGCGCGCGATGGTGGGCTCAGACCGGTCGGAAATCGGTCGTCGAGTGCAATGGCATAAGCCCGCCTGACTGCGAGACTGACAAGTCGAGCAGAGACGAAAGTCGGTCATAGTGATCCGGTGGTCCCGCGTGGAAGGGCCATCGCTCAACGGATAAAAGGTACGCCGGGGATAACAGGCTGATGACCCCCAAGAGTCCATATCGACGGGGTTGTTTGGCACCTCGATGTCGGCTCATCGCATCCTGGGGCTGGAGCAGGTCCCAAGGGTTTGGCTGTTCGCCAATTAAAGCGGTACGTGAGCTGGGTTCAGAACGTCGTGAGACAGTTCGGTCCCTATCTGCCGTGGGTGTAGGAATATTGACAGGATCTGTCCCTAGTACGAGAGGACCGGGATGGACATATCTCTGGTGGACCTGTTGTCCTGCCAAGGGCATAGCAGGGTAGCTACATATGGAATGGATAACCGCTGAAGGCATCTAAGCGGGAAACCAACCTGAAAACGAGTATTCCCTATCAGAGCCGTGGAAGACGACCACGTTGATAGGCCGGGTGTGGAAGCGCAGCAATGTGTGAAGCTTACCGGTACTAATAGCTCGATTGGCTTGATCGTTCTCATTGATCAATGCTCATGTCCGACACTTCAGTGTCGGGAGATGACGCCAAGACGTGTTCCCCCGGCGAAGGCAAAGCCTTCGTCCGGTAAAAACGAGACGGAAACGTCTCACCAGCTTCTCAAATGTTGCGCTTCGCTGACCTGGTGGTCATGGCGGGGCGGCTGCACCCGTTCCCATTCCGAACACGGCCGTGAAACGCCCCAGCGCCTATGGTACTTCGTCTTAAGACGCGGGAGAGTCGGTCGCTGCCAGGTCTGCAAAACGCAACAAACAATCTTCTCATCACGACCAACGGCCCAAGCCGAAAACAAAGGGCCGCCCAACGCGGTCCTTTCTGCTTTGAAGGACACAACGCAGAGCGTATACTTCCGGGGACAACGTCCCCTTGGCGCGGGGTGGAGCAGCCCGGTAGCTCGTCAGGCTCATAACCTGAAGGCCGCAGGTTCAAATCCTGCCCCCGCAACCAAAACTTTCCGACAGAGACCAGAGCGATATCGCTGGCGCGAAGACTTCATCTTCGCTGGCGATGGTAGCTCCTCGTCCTGCGGACCATAACCTGAAGGCCGCAGGTTCAAATCCTGCCCCCGCAACCAAAACTTTCCGACAGAGACCAGAGCGATATCGCTGGCGCGAAGACTTCATCTTCGCTGGCGATGGTAGCTCCTCGTCCTGCGGACCATAACCTGAAGGCCGCAGGTTCAAATCCTGCCCCCGCAACCAAAACTTTCCGACAGAGACCAGAGCGATATCGCTGGCGCGAAGACTTCATCTTCGCTGGCGATGGTAGCTCCTCGTCCTGCGGACCATAACCTGAAGGCCGCAGGTTCAAATCCTGCCCCCGCAACCAAATTCTACAAGTGACATCATCAACAAAGCCCTCCCTCGTCGGAGGGCTTTGTTGCGTTCTACGCCCGCCACACGCACTCCTGTAAGCATTCATCCAGTGAACCATCCCGTGCACTTGGGATGGTGTGATAGATTGCGCTCGGGGTAGGAAATCGCCTCTCAAGGAGAGGCATGATGACCTGATGACCCGATTTCTGGCATTTCTAGCGGCTGGCTGATCGGGCTTTCTACCATCTTTTCGGCCTGTGCAACGCCTACAAGCCGGGGTAGTCAGGGTTTTACTGCAGCATATCAACATGGCAGAGATTATCCGCTAAACCCAGGCTGCGCGGATGGATTCAGACCCGGTAACGGCCGCTCCTGCAGCTATTGAGGGCGGCACTCACCGAGAATTCGGCACGTCAGCGTTCAAGCCGATTTTGGTAACCTCGGACTTTCGGACAGAACTCGTGCTTGGGCTATGGAAACGCCATAAGATGCTATCAGCCATAGGCTGAGCGCGACCGCACGGGGTACCGGGTGTTCACCCGACGCCCACCGGCGGCTCGTGAGTTCATCGACGCCAAAAAGCTCTGCGGCGACGCTTGCCGTCAAACCAGTGACAGCCAGCGCCGCCCTGTATTCGGACGGAGTCATTTGATGCGTTCCCGGCGCGATTTGCGCGCGTTTTATTTCGTTACGCCGCACTTTAACTTTCATTTAATTTCGTGATATCTAATGTACGACATTTATTTGTCGTTTTACGACGCGCCGCCTTTAGCTCTGGTTCGCGCGTCGAGACCTGTAAGACGCAAGAGAAACGAGCCCGGTCGCTAGACACCGATTGCCGCGCGGTTTGAAGAAGACAACCTTCCGCTTCGACATTGACAGTAAGTCATACATGGATGGCCGAAGTGTAATCGACAGGCTACTTTACACAAGTTGGATCGGAAACGAATTTTAGGGGCGTGCCATGCGCGCCGGCCCGATAGGCGACCTTTATCACTGTCACCACCACGGCGCGCCCGTCGGCCTCAACGGACGGCGATTTTTGCCATAAGGCGACCCTGCATTAGGATATTCTTAATCGTTGCGACGCAGGCTAATCGTGTCGCAGAAGTAATAGGTCGCGACAGGCAACATCGACTAGGCTGAGATTGGTCCGTCTCTTTGGAGGCGGACCTTTTGCTGTGACAAGAGGCAACCAAAAAAGCCACAAGAGCATGTCGGGCTCTGCCCGACGTTTCAAACCTATCCGCGCAGGCATAAGCCGCGCTTCCTGGCGGTCTGGGGCAAGTTTCCGCAGGAAGCCGGCGTTGCCCTATGGCGCGCTGGAAGAGATCGCTGCTCTCATAGCCTTCCTGGTCTCGCCGGCAGCCCGGTGGATGACCGGCCGGCGCTACGCACGGATGGCGGTGAGGTTAAGTCGATCTGACAAAGGTGACGGCCAGCGACATCATCCCCGATCGCGCTGCCGGGCTCCGCTCTGCAGCGGCGGAGTCCCCAAAGCCAACGATGCTTGCGACCAAATGCGCTACTTTAGAGGGCCGTAGTGCGGCGAGGCGGCCCCATCCTGGAAGCGAGATCTTGCTGCAAGTATGATTTGAGCGAAACGCGGCAGTGATCGCAAGCTGTCCAAGTCGTTGTCGTTTTCCATCCACACCAGCAATTCAGGGCTCATCTTCGGTGCAATGCGCTCGAGTGCGTCCAGCGCCGATGCGGCATCACCGCTTATTGCCCATGCACAAACAAGATTTGACTGGAGCTGAATGTTGTCGGGCTCCAGCAGGCTGGCGCGTGACGCCCATTCGCGGGCTCGCTCGCGATCACCGAGGAGCGCAAGGATACCGGCCCCATGCCCGATTGCGCCGCTATGGTCGGGTTCGGCAGTGACGATGCGCTCGATCCGCACTAGCGCACGGCGACAGGCGTCAAGCGCCGCCGGCTCGTCACCCTTGCCCTGGTAGCATTGGATCACCATCGCGGCGGCGTTGTAGTCTGCGGGCGCCAGCGCTGCAGCCCGCTCAAAATAGCGAATGGCGTCGTTGAACCGGCGCTGCATGACAAAGGTCCGCCCAGCGGCCAGATTGGCGGCATAGTCGTCCGGCTCAAGTTGCAGGGCGATCGCACATCGGCGCTCTGCCTCCTCAAATTGTCCCCTGTATAGAAACAGCAGCGCCTTTCCAGCGTGGGCGCTGGCGAGGCCGGCATCGAGTTCGAGGGCGCGGTCGATTTCCGCTTCGCCCGTCTCGGTGCCACCGATGCTGCGCCTGAGGCGATTGAGTGTTTCGCCAAGAAGTGCCCAGGCACGCGCGTTGCCAGGTTCCAAGTCGGTCACGCGGCGGCAGAGCCGGATGATCAGCGGCAAGTGCCGCTCTGATCCCGTGATGTTGTATTGCCGCGCCAGAAGAAACAGCTTGTACGCCTCGGGGTCGGTCGGTGCATAGCGCTCGAGCGCCTGGCGCTCTGCGGGCAGCAGGCGAAGCCGGAGCGCCTCAACGACAGCCTTTGCGAGGTCTGACTGCAGCGCCAGGACGTCCTTGATATCCCGGTCGAAGCGCTCGGCCCAGACGGTCGCATCGTTTGTCCCGTCGACCAACTGCGCGGAAAGGCGGATTCGTTCACCTGCCTTGCGTACGTTGCCTTCGAGCACATAGGCTACATTGAGCTGCTGCGCGATCGCTCGCGCGCTCTGGGCCTTCATGCTGAAGGACGTCGCGCGGGAGATGACCGTGAGAGACGAGAGCTTGCTCAGATCGACGATGATGTCCTCGGTGACGCCCGCGCTGAAGTAGTCCTGCTCCGGATCGCCGCTGATATTGGCGAACGGCAAGACGCAGATCCCGATCCGCTCGCGGCTGGATCTGGCCTCCGCCGGCGAGCCACCCTGGATGGCGAAGACACGGATGGGCCGCTCAATGTTCTTCAGCGACATTGGCCCGAGATCTTCAAGGGCAACGTTCAACTTTCCGCCTACGTGCTCGCGCACCGTCTCCGAGAGTATGATACCACCCGGCTCGGCGAGGGCCTGCAACCGCGCTGCGATGTTGACCCCTTCGCCATAGAGATCGCCGTCCTCGACGATCACATCTCCCAGATTGAGGCCCATGCGGAAGCGAAGGGTTGGGTCGGTTGCCGAAGCCACGCTTTGCAGCGCGATAGCGCCCGCTGTCGCATCAACGGCGCTTGCGAACTCAATCAGGGCGCCGTCGCCCATGAGTTTGACGATGCGACCATGGTGTCGTTCTAGCACAGGATCGAATGCCGCAAACGCCGCCTTGACGCGGGCAAGCGTGCCAGCCTCGTCGCGCCCCATCAGCTTGCTGTAACTGGCGATATCGATGCAGAGAACAGCAGCCAGTTTGCGCATGCAACCATTCCTGTGAGGGTGAACGCTTGCGACGAAAGCTCGGATTTGCGTCTGGCCAGTCCATCACATTCTGACATCGGAAACAAGCGAGTGAACCTGATTGTCGGCCTGGCCTAGTGCGTGATGAATCCGGCGCTCATCGGCACCTATGATAAGCGAGATCGACCGACTGCAGGTCAACCGATTGAGATCGGGCACGGAGATTTATAAACGGTCAAGTAGTAGATTTCACTAATCTACAGTGCTAGGTTCCTGTATTCCAGGGGCCGCTGGTTCGGAGGGATGCCATGTTCCGATTGGGCAAGAAGTGTCGGCACCTTGTTCATGGCGCCGGTTGCGGCTGCGCGCATCCTTTTCTCCAGCGACGATCTGGTCAGCTCATCAAGGATGGACGGATTTTCAAGAATACACCCTAGGCGACGAGGAAACGATGCTGGCAAGGAGAACGGTTCCTGCAACCCCGGTTCTGATTGCGGTGCTTCTTCTCGTTGCCATGCTCTCGATGGCAAATACCGTTCTTGCTCCGTTGACATTTGCCCTCCTGGTGATTGCTCTTCTGTGGCCTATGCAGCGGAGCATGCAGAGGATTGTTCCGCGATATGTCGCGCTCCTCGTTAGTCTGCTCGTCGTCGTGTTGGCCTTCGTGGTTTTCGCATGGATCGTGGCCTGGTCCTTCGGGCAGGTGGGGCGGTGGGTCATAGCCGACGCGTCGCGCTTCCAGCAGCATTATGAGGAAATCCGTCTGTGGCTGGAGGACCACGGCATCGTCGTTGCGGTGCTCTCGGCCGACAGCTTCTCAGCGGCTTCCATCCTGCGTGCCGTTCAGACCGTCAGCAGCCGCGTCAACAGCGCCTTCAGTTTCTGGTTGATCGCGCTGACATACGTTCTGCTTGGAATAATGGAGGTCGAGGATTTCGAGCGCAGGATTGCCGGAATGCGAAGTCAGGTCGCGAGAAAACTCCTCCTGGACGGCAGCCGCCAAACGGCGCAGAAACTTCGACGCTATATGGCTATCAGGACGGTGATGAGCATCGCAACCGGGCTGCTTGTATGGCTTTTCGCACGCGCGGTTGGTCTGCCCCTCGCCGAAGAATGGGGTGCCATAGCATTCGCCCTGAACTATATCCCGTTTATTGGACCGCTGGTAGCAACGCTGTTCCCCACCATGTTTGCCCTCATTCAGTTCGACAGCTGGCAGTCGGTACTGGCGATCTTCCTGGGACTGAATCTCATTCAATTCACCGTCGGCAGCTACATCGAGCCACGTGTCTCGGGCAACGCGCTGTCCCTTTCGCCCGTCATCGTGCTGTTTTCCGTATTCGCCTGGGGTTACCTTTGGGGAATATTCGGTGCATTCATCGGCGTCCCGATCTCGATCGCCTTGCTGACGTTTTGTCGTCATCATCCATCCAGCCAATGGGTCGTTGAGCTGTTTGGAGCCGGTGGCGAGGGCGACGCGGCACCACCACCGCCCTAGATCTGCGGCGCGATCGGGCAGCCACGACTGCCTTCAGCCTTCCGGAATTTCCCCGGGCTGACGGTTGGGAAGCCGACCGGCCGGCATTGCCAAGAGAGCGAGACCAGCCACGGATCAGCAATCCGATCTTCAACGCCAACAGCCTCTATTGCGTGTTGATATGTAGCGCCTCTGCCCTCTGCTTGGGGTGGCATTTGTGTTCCCGATTATCGTCGCAAGTCGATCATTGCTGACAAAGGTAATGCTATCGAGACTGGACCTCGATCGGCAATGTAGGGTTTTCCGCGAATTTGCGCATGACTGGCGAACTGAGGAGGCCCACCAGCAACGCCCTGCAACGGCGGTGCCGACACATAGGAATTTTGCAGTCATGAAAGGGTCTGGAAGTTCCATACACACTTCTTCCTTACATGCTGGGCAAGCCTGACAGCATTCAATCAATGTTTCTTGTCTTGGTTGTGGGACGATAGTCTCTTAGAGTAGAGTATCCTTTACAATAGGCAGGCGAACTGCCGGCAGGCGGTTGCTCGGTGTGGGCAAGCAATCCTGTCTGGGAATGTCGGGATCGTCACATGTTGATCCGGAAGATTAAACCAGGTCGCTTCGCCGATAAGATGCGGACGCACATTCCGACCCGGGACGAGTAGAGTGGTTCTGCCCTCAACGGAGCTCGACCGATGCCAAACCTGATTGACAATCACCTGTCCCTTTTGCCGACATCACCCGGCAGGGGTAGTGCGACAAGGCAGCCGCGCCTTTTCCACTACACAACGCTTCAAGGGCTTCTCGGTATTGTCAGCTCGAAAGTGATTTGGGCGACAAATATCCATTATCTGAATGATTCAGAGGAGTTCGCCTACGGCCTCGGCTATCTAAGGACAGAAGCGGAAGCCCGCGCAAAAAACGCATCCTCAGGACATCAGGCCATATTGCTTCGGGTTGCCTCTCTCGTTGATTACTTCAAGCAGGGATATGTCTACACCGCGTCCTTTGCGGAGGACGATGACCTCCTGAGCCAGTGGAGGGGCTATGGTGCCGGAGGGGGAGTATGCCTGGGGTTTGTTGTTGGTGACCTGCAAAAGATTGCGAAAAGGTCGGGTTTCCGCCTGATTAAGTGCATCTATGAGCAAAGCCAGAAAGCAGCACTCGCTAAGGAATTCATAGTACATTCTTTGACGACGATCGATGCCGCCACCACGTTGGACGACGAGCGGGTCGAGGAGTTCGCAAACCAGATCGTCACCCGCTACCAGCAACTGGCATGTGCCTTTAAGGATCCTTCCTTTCGCGAGGAGTGCGAATGGCGCATCATTTCGAAGTTTGTGCCGCTTGACCATCAGTCTGTGAAAGTCCGTGGGACGGCAACGATGCTGGTGCCGTACTTTGAGGTCGACCTCGATCTGGGTCAAGATAGCCATGGACGGACGAACATTGGGATTGATACCCTGGTCGTCGGCCCCAGCCTGCAGAAGGAGCGAATTCTCCAGGCAGCTTCGATCGCCACTAAGCACTTGACCATTGAAGCTTCAAGGCCATCCGAGATCCCATACCGATCGCTATAGGAGCGCCTTCCGGGCGGGCGCGAAGCGTGGCGACGAACTGCCGACTTAATAGCCGCCGCACAGCAGCGGATGGTTTCCTAGGAGGCTGCGCTCAAAAACACCCGCTGAACCTCCCCTTTTTATGACGGCGGCGTCAGGTGAGAAAGAGCAGGTTGAGTTCGCTGACTGGAGCGGAGCATGCGGCGGTTCTCGCTCTTCGGCATGCGCCCGTTCGCATGGCGTACATGATCTCCCCGCGGCTGACGCCGATATCGGCAAGCGCCCGGTCGTCCAATTCCAATCGCTTGGTGTCCTGTCGAATCTGGTGCCGGTGCGCCACGTACCCAAATAGCTGACGAATTGTCGTCGACACCGCCCGCACCGGAGCCGCCCTGAAAGGTAGCGGAGCATGGGATTCCAAAGACCAATTGCTCATTGTCTACCTCTTCGTTCAACGCCGACAGGCTGATACCCACATCAGGCTCGTTGAGGTTCGCGGTGTGGGAGGGCGCGGTTTCGCGATGATTTCAGTAGAGGGGAAACTGGTTACACCTGGCGCGCCGGGCAAGCAGTATCGCCGGCTGAGTCGGCCTCAGGATCGTGCGCTCTGGTATCGGGCTTGCAACAGCTGTGCCACCTTCAGTGGGAGGCGGAGGTGTGTTCTTGCCGCAGCGGACGGCCGTGAAGGCCTACCCGGCAAGGCGGCGATTGGGTGATCCATCGGACCCGTCGACGAGGGTAATGTTTCTGCCCTCCGATTTCGCCCGAAGCAGGGCAGCGTCTGCTCTTTGCAACAGAGTGGCGGCCGGCTTGCCATCTTCCGTCGACGCAATCCCGATTGACACCGTTACAGTCCCCAGCGGCCGCCCCTGATAGGTGACGGGCGCGGCCTCAACTGCGCTACGAAGCTTCTCTGCAACATCGATGGCAGACTCCCCCGTTGCCTCGGGCAGAACGATCGTGAATTCCTCGCCGCCGAAGCGGTAGACCGAACCGGACTTGCCGGCCGTGTCGGCCATGAGTGTCGCCACCTGCCGCATCACATGATCGCCGGCATCGTGTCCGAACTCGTCATTGAAGCGCTTGAAATGATCGATGTCGACCATCAAGCAGGCCGTCGGGCGATCCACGGTGTCTCGGCGTAGCCGGTTCATTTCGTCGTCCAGCGAGCGGCGGTTCAGAAGACCTGTGAGGGGATCTCTTATGGCAAGATGTGTCAGTCGGTCTCTAAGCTGCAGATTGGCGATCGCCAGTCCGATATTCTCCGCGATGATTTCGATGTAGAGCCTTGCAGTCTCCATGGCCTTGCCGCCATCCGTTCCCTCGAAATAGAGGAGGCCGACCGTATCGCCGTGGGCGGACAGCGGTATGCAGATGCAAGCATCGTCCCCCTCCTCCAGATGCTGGCAGGGCACATCGTCGCGCGAATGGTCGCTGACATGGGGTCTGCCGCGTCTCAATCCCCAGCATTCCGCCGGCGCCAGCAAGTCGTGCGACCGCTTTGGCTGAAGCCAACGGCTGGCGGAGGTCAGCGCCGACCGGCCGCCGTTCATGAGGTACAAGTGTCCGGCGAGGTGCGGAAAGATCTGGGGCGCGAAAAGCGAAACGACCTCGGCAAGTTCTTCCTGCTGCTGGCAGGCCTGAAGCCGATGCATCATGTGAAGGATGTGATCCTTCGTCTTCTGGTCACGGCGCCGCTCCGCATCCAGGCGCTCTCGTTCCAGGCCATTGTCTCGGAAGATCTGGATCGCCTCGTTCATCTCGCCGATTTCGTCGCGGCGAGTGTCAGGAAGCACCTCGACGTCGTAATCCTGTTTCGCCAGTCGATTGACGATCCCGGTCATTCGGAGCAGCGGCGTTGCCACCCGACGCTTCAAGACAAAATACAGAACGCCGATGAAGACGGCGGCGGTCAGCCCTAACATGGACTTGGCTATGGTATCCCAGAGATCGGTTCGCGCTCTTGCGCCAGTGAACTCGTCGTCGGCGCGGGTCGCGACAAGATCGATAAAATGCTGAACACTGGCGAGGAGGTCGGTCTGCAAGCGTTCGTGCTCCGGTCCAAAAAGGGTTTGCCGCGCACCGTCGCGATTGCCGTTTCCGTAGTCAGCAATCGCTTTTTCCTCGATCTGGTCCAGTGCTTCCGCATCACTTTCCAGCCGGCGTAGCGCAACGAGTTCCTGTGGCGACAGGTCGGTCGACTTCAAGCCCTTGATTGCGTGTTCGCGAGCGCGTTCCTCTTCTTCAGCGTTGCGAAATGCCTGAAGATGGCGCTCCTCTCCTCGCATCACGAACAAACGAGCGTCCTCGGTGGTCTGTTCGGCTGCTATGGCCAGCTGATCAACAAGCTCGTCGAGCTGCTGGCGGGTCTCGACCGCGGTTCGTTCGCGAACGGCGCTATGGGCGGACAAAATGAACGCCCCGCCTGAGAGAATGGTGAGCACAACCGTGACGGCGTATGCCCAGTTGGTGATCGTACTGATCCGCATCCTGTCTCGTACTCCGCGACACTTGGTTCGCCTGAGTGGGCGTCCTGCGATGCTAAACTAGAGCGATAAATGAGCACTTAATTCAGACTATCCAGCCGAAACGCAAGGCTGGCGCCAACGGAAGCGTCGCTGGCAGTCTATCACGTTGTCAATGGCAGCCGCCGCCCCTTTTGTCTATTTCCCGTGACGTCGTGCCCATTCACTCGCCGGGGTTGCCGGCGCTATTGATCCCGAGCGCCAGAAAAAGTATTCCTTTTGTCGACAACAGGATTTTAGGATGACTGATACCGACACGAATTCCACTCCCGAACGCAAGCGCGGCTCCGGCGTCAAGATGGTCTACGACCTCTTACGTGATGAGATCCTTGATTTGGTTTTGCCGCCCGGCAGCCCGATCGATGAGGTGCAACTGGCCGAGCGGTTCAAGATGTCGCGCACTCCGATCCGTGAGGCGCTGGTGCGACTGGCGGGCGAAGGGCTGATCGACACGCTGCCCAATCGTTCGACCATGGTCTCGAACATTGATTTCCTCAACATGCACACCTTCTTCGATGCCTTGGTACTAATGTATCGCGTGACCACGCGTCTGGCCGCCCAGTATCACCGCGCTGAGGATTTGCAGGTGATCCGCGCGCATCAGGCCGACTTTGCCGCCGCCGTGGCGGCGCAGGATGCTTTGGCGATGATTGCCACCAACGCCGCTTTCCATTCGGCCATCGCCGAGGCCGGACGCAACGCCTATTTTACCGGCCTCTTCAATCGCCTTCTCGATGAGGGGCGGCGCATCCTGCGGCTCTACTACCAATCCTATGAGGATCGCCTGCCGCAGCGTTTTGTTGATGAGCATGAGGACATTATCGCCGTCATCGCCGCGCGCGACAGCGAGGCCGCCGATCGCTTGGCAACGATCCATGCCGAGCAGATCGTGCAGCAAATACAGAGGCTTTTCGCACGCGGCGGAAAGCTGGATATCACCCTTTGATCGACTGCATAATTTTTGTCGACAAATAATATGCAAGTGCTATAACTGCTCTCGAAGACGCGGGGACCGGCGCCAGTGGTGGCGCGTCGATCCCTGTCCGTCCGCCAGGCAACAGGAGTTTCGCAATGAAGGCCAAGATTTTCTCCGGTGTGATTCCGGCTCTGATGACCCCCTGCAAGGAAGATCGTACCCCCGACTTCGATGCCCTCGTTCGCAAGGGCCAAGAGCTGATCGCGCAGGGCATGTCGGCCGTCGTTTACTGTGGCTCCATGGGTGACTGGCCGCTCCTGAGCGACGCGCAGCGCATGGAAGGCGTCGAGCGCCTGGTTAAGGCCGGCATCCCGGTCATCGTTGGTACCGGCGCCGTCAACAGCGCCTCTGCTGTTGCGCACGCGGCCCATGCTCAGAAGGTTGGGGCGCAGGGCCTGATGGTCATCCCACGCGTCCTGTCGCGTGGCCCGGTGATTGCGGCCCAGAAGGCGCACTTCAAGGCAATCCTTTCGGCTGCTCCGGATCTTCCGGCGGTCATCTACAACAGCCCTTACTATGGCTTCGCCACGCGCGCAGATCTGTTTTTCGCGCTGCGTGCCGAGCATCCGAACCTTGTCGGCTTCAAGGAATTCGGCGGCGCCGCTGACATGCGTTATGCCGCAGAAAACATCACCAGCCGAGATGATGGCGTTTCGTTGATGATCGGCGTCGACACGGCAGTCTTCCACGGCTTCGTAAACTGCGGTGCGACGGGTGCCATCACCGGCATCGGCAACGTCCTGCCGAAGGAAGTACTGCATCTCTGCAACCTCGCCCAAGCCGCCGCTGCCGGCAATGCCGATGCCCGCCAGCGGGCGCTGGAGCTCGAGCAAGCGCTTGCCGTTCTCTCCTCGTTCGACGAAGGTCCGGACCTCGTCCTCTTCTTCAAGCACATGATGGTGTTGAAGGGAGACAAGGAATACACACTGCACTTCAACGAAACCGACGTCCTGACGGACAGCCAGCGCGGCTATGTCGAGTCTCAGTTCAAGCTCTTCAACACCTGGTATGCTGAATGGAGCAAGCTTTCCGGTGCTGTTGAGAAATACAAGGCCTGATTTCAAAGGCTCTCAACTGAAAGGCCCTCCGTTTGCAGGGCCTTTTTGCATTTTCGGCATATGAAGCCGTGGCTCAGGCCACCGCCTCCAAGCCGAGTGCGAACAACCGAGCGAGCTGCTTGATTTCGGTGTCGGTGAGCGTGATGCCATCGGCTTCGGATTTTGCGCGCGCCACATAGCGGCGCTGCGAGGGCAGGCGGGCGCCCTGGCCGACGATCGCCTCGAACAGTGTCTCTGCCCGCGCAAATGGATTGCCTGGCCGGCCGGCGGCGAAGGCTTCGGGGGAGAAGGCGATGATCAACTCGCCGTGGAAAGGGGCAAGTGTCGTCGTGCCGAGATAGTCGAGCACCTCGGGGCTCGTCAGGTCGCCGATCATGATGCCGGCCAGCAGCTCGATCATCGTGCCGATGGCTGACCCCTTGTGTCCGCCGAAGGGGAGCATGGCGCCGGCGAGTGCGGCTTCCGGATCGGTCGTCGGATTGCCGTCGGCATCGATCGCCCAGCCCTCAGGCAACGGCTTGCCGGCCCGCCGGTGCAGCTCGATTTCCCCGCGTGCGGCGACCGAGGTTGCAAAATCGAAGACATAGGGCGGCTGGCCGACGCGCGGCCAGGCAAAGGCGAAGGGGTTGGTGCCAAGCAGCGGTTTGTTGCCGCCGGTCGGCGCAACGGTTGCATAGCTCGGGCACATGACCAGGCCGGCAAGTCCCTGTTCGGTCAGTCCTTCAGCTTCCGACCACAGCGCGGAGAAATGCGTGCAGTCGTTGATGACGAGTGCTGCAAGTCCGCAGGAACGGGCACGCTCCACGAGTGCCGGCAGGCCGAGTTCGAAGGCCGGATTGGCAAAGCCGCCCTTAGCATTGACCTTCACAATCGCCGAGCCTTCCTGCAGCAGCAGTTCCGGCACCGCATCCGGCTTCACCTTGCCCGCCTTCACGGTGCGCAGCGCACCCTCGATCCGGTAGATGCCATGCGATTTGCAGGCATCCCGTTCGCCAGCCACGATCACGCGAGCGAGTGCGCCGGCTTGGATCTCGTTGAGGCCGGCCTTGCGGAAGATCGCATCGACCCGCTCCTGCAGTGCCGGGACGGTCAGGGTGGTGTTATCGCTCATCTTGTGTCTCTCATGGATGTCCCGGCCGCCAATGGCGATCGAGTGTTGATGTTGTAAATACATAGAGTATACAAAGATCCGACGCGTGCAATTCGCCTGCGGATGGATTTTCGCGTAAAGCACTCCGGGCTCTCAAGAAAGGAATCGCAGATGGTCTTCACTCCCAATGGAAAACACCTCGTCGCTGGCGAATGGCTCGACGGAGTTGGTACTTTTGCATCCGCGCCGGCGCATGGTCCAGTGCATCAGTTCGCCGTCGGCACGGTAGACCTGGTGAATCGCGCATGTGAAGCTGCCGAAGATGCATTCTGGAGCTACGGCTACTCCACTCGCGCGCAGCGAGCGGCGTTCCTGCGTGCCATTGCTGACGAGATCGAGGCTCGCGCCGAGGCGATCACAGAGATCGGTAGCCAGGAAACCGGTCTGCCGGAAGCGCGCCTGCAGGGCGAACGGGGTCGCACGACCGGCCAGTTGCGGCTTTTCGCCGATCATATTGAGAAGGGCGAATATCTCGACCGCCGTCTCGATGCCGCGCTGCCCGACCGACAACCAGCGCCGCGGCCGGAGATCCGGCTCATCCAGCGCCCGATCGGCCCGGTTGGCGTCTTCGGCGCCTCGAACTTCCCGCTGGCTTTCTCAACTGCTGGTGGCGATACCGCGGCCGCGCTGGCGGCAGGTTGCCCTGTCGTTGTCAAGGGCCATTCGGCGCATCCAGGGACCGGTGAGATTGTCGCGCAGGCCATCGAGGCGGCCATCCGCAAGACGGGTGTCCATCCGGGGGTATTCTCGCTGATCCAGGGCGGCAGCCGCGAAGTTGGCCATGCGCTGGTGCAGCACCCACGGATCAAGGCGGTCGGCTTCACCGGCTCACTCGCCGGCGGCCGCGCACTCTTCAATCTCTGCGCCGCGCGACCGGAACCGATCCCGTTCTTTGGCGAGCTCGGTTCTGTCAACCCAATGTTTCTGCTGCCCGAAGCGTTGAAGGCGCGTGCCGAGACGCTCGGCCAGGGCTGGGCGGGGTCGCTGACGATGGGCGCCGGTCAGTTCTGCACCAACCCTGGGATCGCTGTAGTGACCGAGAGTGCCGACGCCGATCGCTTCGTAGCCGCGACGGTCGAGGCACTCGGCAAGGTGGCGCCGCAGACGATGCTGACAGATGGGATCGCGAAGGCCTATCAGGATGGGCAGGCGCGCTTTGCAACCCGCAATACCGTTAAGCCGCTGTTCGTCGGCGAAACCTCCAACCGTTCTGCCGCCCCGAACCTATTCGAGACGACGGGCGCGCAGTTCCTCGCCGATCACGCACTGGGCGAAGAGGTCTTCGGACCGCTCGGTCTCGTGGTGCGCGTGGAGACAATCGATGAGATGGAGCAGCTTGCGCGCGGCTTCGAAGGCCAGTTGACGGCCACGATCCATATGGATGCGGGGGATCTTGCTGACGCGCGCCGCCTGCGTCCCGTGCTGGAGCGCAAGGCTGGACGCGTGCTGGTTAACGGGTTCCCCACTGGGGTCGAGGTGGTCGATTCCATGGTCCATGGCGGGCCCTATCCGGCGTCGACCAACTTCGGGGCCACCAGCGTCGGCACGATGTCGATCCGGCGTTTCCTGCGTCCGGTCTCGTACCAGAACATGTCCGAAGAGCTTCTGCCGGAAGATTTTCTCGGCTGATCCCTACTGCCGATAGAAAAAGCAAGGGCGGCCACGACTTGGCCGCCCTTTTTTGTCGACATGAATATCGATAATCTTATACTTTTTGTATACTGGATGTATTTTTACATTGATTTGCGCGCGCTGACAGGGAATAGTGCGCCTCATCCGTCAATGGACAATCCAACTCTGGGAGAGAGAAAAGATGAAATCCTCGGTCCTCGCCTTCGGCCTTCTGGCCGCCGCCACCCTCCTGACCAGCCCGGCCAAGGCCGACAAGCTGGACGACATCATCGGTTCGGGCACGCTGCGTTGCGCTGTCGTGTTGGACTTCCCGCCGATGGGTTCGCGCGACGAAAACAACAATCCGATTGGCTTCGACGTGGACTACTGCAACGATCTGGCCAAGGCGCTGGGCGTCACTGCCGAAATCGTTGAGACCCCGTTCCCTGAACGTATTCCGGCGTTGATGTCGGGCCGCGTCGACGTGGGCGTTGCCTCTACGTCCGACACACTCGAACGCGCCAAGACCGTCGGCATGACGGTTCCCTACTTTGCTTTCGAGATGGCTGTTACCGCCAACGAGAAGTCGGGCGTGAAGTCCTTCGAAGACATGAAGGGCAAGGTCGTCGGCGCCACGGCCGGCACCTATGAAGCGATCGCGCTCGAGCAGCAAGTCAAGGCGTGGGGTACCGGCGAGTTCCGTCCTTACCAGACGCAGGCCGACGTATTCCTGGCGCTGAGCCAGGGTCAGCTCGATGCCACCGTTTCCACCTCGACCGTGGCGATGGCGAACGTCAAGACCGGCAAGTTCGCGGGCATCTCAGTGGTCGGCAAGGCGCCCTTCGACATCGACTACGTCGCGCTCTTCACCAACCGTGAGGAATACGGCCTCATCAACTACCTGAACCTGTTCATCAACCAGCAGGTTCGCACCGGCCGCTACGACGAACTCTACAAGAAGTGGGTCGGCGGCGAGGTACCGTCTCTCGCGGTCAATGGCGTATACCGCTGATCTGACCGTTTCTCCCGCGGCGCGAGGCGATCCCCCGCGCCGCAGCTTTACAACAAGGTGAGACGGTCATGTTCAACTACACCTTCCACTGGAACCAAGCCCTCAAAGCATTGCCGCAGATGCTTGATGGTGCGCTGGTCACCCTGCAGATTGCGCTCTTGTCCATGGTCATCGGACTGGCTTGCGCGATCGCGCTGACCTTGTTCCGGCTATCTGGCAACCGCATCCTTGGCGGCTTCACAATGGCCTGGGTCGAGATCGCCCGAAATACGCCTGCGCTGTTCCAGATTTACATGGCCCATTTTGGCCTTGGCAATTTCGGCATTCACCTCACTCCATTTACCGCGCTCTTGGTGGGCATTGCCTTCAACAACGGCGGCTACCTGGCTGAAAATTTCCGCGGCGCGCTGAAGGCGATCCCGGACACGCAGACACGGGCCGGGCGCTCGCTTGGCATGACGTCGATGCAGACCTTTCGCCTGATCGTCTTGCCACAGATGCTGCGCGTGGCCTTTCTGCCGGCGACCAACCAAATGGTCTGGGCAGTTCTAATGACCTCGCTTGGCGTGACCGTCGGCATGAACACCGATCTTGCCGGCGTGACCCAGGAACTGAATGCACGCTCCTTCCGCACCTTTGAATTCTTCGCCTTGGCTGCCGTGATCTACTACGTCATCGCCAAGGTTCTGACCCTTGCTGCCCGGGCGCTCGCCTGGCGTATGTTTCGCTACTAAGAGAGGTGAGAGATGTTCAATGCTACCCTCACCTGGGGTGATCTGGCCTTCCTGGCGCAAGGCGCGGGGATGACGCTTGCTGTCACTGCCGTTTCGGTCGCTGCCGGCACCCTCCTCGGAATCCTTTTCGGAATGATCCGCGTCGAACTCGGGCCCTACTGGTCCGCACCGCTGACCTTCGCGCTCGACGTCTTCCGCTCGGTGCCTTTGTTGATCCAGCTTGTGCTTGGCAATGCACTCCAGTCGATCATGCGGCTTGGCTGGCCTCCGTTCACGACCTCCTGTGTGGTGCTGTCGCTCTACACCGCCGCCTATTGCACGGAGATCGTGCGCGGCGGCATTTCCTCGGTGCCACCAACCACGCGTCGTGCGGCCCGCTCGCTCGGCATGACCTGGTTGCAGGATATGCGCTATATTGTTGCGCCTCTTGCCACCCGCGTTTCGCTGCCGTCCTGGATTGGTCTGACGCTCGGCGTCATGAAGGATTCCGCGCTGGTGCTCTGGCTTGGCCTTATCGAGTTGCTGCGCGCCTCGCAGATTCTCGTTACCCGGCTGCAGGAGCCGCTGTTCATCTTGATGATCTGCGGCGCCGTCTACTTCATCATCAGCTTCCCCATCGCCCGGATTGGCGGGTATCTCGAAAAACGGTGGTCCCCCAATGATTGAGATTGAAAACGTTCGCAAATCCTTTGGTCCACTGGAGGTTCTAAAAGGCATCGACCTCACCGTCCAAAAAGGCGAAGTGGTCACCGTCATCGGCGGTTCCGGTTCGGGCAAGTCGACGCTGCTCACCTGCATCAACGGGCTGGAGCCTGTCGATTCGGGGCGCGTTGTCATCGACGGCACCGAGGTTCATGCCAAGAGCACCGACCTCAACAAGCTTCGTCGCAAGGTCGGGATCGTCTTCCAGCAGTGGAATGCCTTCCCGCATCTGACCGTACTGGAAAACGTCATGCTGGCGCCCCGCAAGGTTCTCGGCCTGTCGAAGGACAAAGCCGAGGAGATTGCCGTCAAGCAGTTGACGCATGTTGGCCTCGGCGAGAAGCTGGAGGTCTATCCGAACCGCATGTCGGGCGGCCAGCAGCAGCGCATGGCGATTGCCCGTGCGCTTGCCATGTCGCCGGAATACATGCTGTTCGACGAGGTGACATCGGCGCTGGATCCCATGCTCGTTGGCGAAGTGCTGGACACACTGAAGATGCTTGCCGAAGAAGGAATGACGATGATCTGTGTCACCCACGAGATGGCCTTTGCTCGGGACGTGTCCAAGCGTGTTGCCTTCTTCCATCAGGGCATCATGGCCGAGATCGGTACGCCCGATCAGATTTTCGGCGCGCCGCAACATCCTGAAACGCAGAAGTTCCTGGCGAGCGTGCGCTGATGGCCGGACCTGATGTCATCGTGATCGGCGCGGGGGTCGTTGGGCTATCTGCGGCGATCGCAGCACAGGCAAGAGGGCTTTCGGTGGTCGTACTCGACCGAGAGGGTCCCGCTGCTGGAGCATCGGCAGGCAATGCCGGCGCCTTCGCCTTCACCGACATCTTGCCGCTTGCCTCGCCTGGCATTCTGAAGAAAGCACCGAAGTGGCTTCTCGATCCGCTCGGTCCACTGTCGGTCCCGCCTGCCTATGCCTTGCAGATCGCACCCTGGATGTTCCGGTTCTGGCGTGCCTGTGCGCCGGGCCGTGTCGCACATTCCACAGCGGCGCAAACAGCGCTGATGGATCTTTCGAAGGCAGAGCTCGAGCCGTTTCTGCAGCAGACCGGCACGGCAGCCATGCTGCGCAAGGACGGCAATCTGCAGGTCTACGAGGGCGAAGCGGAGCTGAACGCCTCGCTTCCCGGCTGGAAGGCGCGGGAAGCGCACGGCGTTGAGTTCCATCACCTCGATGCGGTCGGCATGGCTGAGATCCAGCCCGGCCTCGCGCCGCGCTTTACCCATGGCACCTTCACGCCGGGCTGGTACTCCATCGCTGATCCCAAGCTCTATACCCTTGCCTTGGCGGGCCATCTCCGCGCCATGGGCGGCACAATCGAGCGCGCGGAGGTAACGGCGTTGCATCCCGTAGAGGGAGGCGTCGATGTTGTAAGCACCGGCGGCGGTTCGCGATGCGCCGCGCGCGTGGTCCTGTCGGCAGGCGCCTTTTCCCATCAAGTGGCCCGCACCATCGGCGAGAACATTCCGCTGGAAACGGAGAGGGGCTACAACACCACGCTTCCTCCCGAGGCTTTCGACTTGCGCACCCAGGTTACCTTCGGCGGTCACGGTTTTGTCGTTACCCGGCTATCGACGGGTATCCGTATCGGCGGTGCCGTCGAGCTCGGGGGGCTCAAGCTCCCGCCGAACTTCCGTCGCTCGGAGGCGATGCTGGAGAAGGTCGGGAGTTTCCTTCCCGGCCTGAAGCCGCAAGGTGGCGTTCAGTGGATGGGCTTCCGCCCATCCTTGCCCGACAGCTTGCCCGCCATCGGTCATGCCCGCGACAGTCAGCGGGTTGTCTATGCTTTCGGTCACGGCCATCTCGGCCTGACTCAGTCGGCAGGGACCGCGCGGATCGTCGCGGATCTGCTGACAGGCAAGAAGCCCGCCATCGACATCGCGTTCTTCTCGCCGCAAAGATTCTGACGGAGGCCAACAGCGTGCCAACCGCGATGTTGGTTCGCAACGCCCCGTTGGTGACCGTCATCTCTCCGCTCAAGGCTCGCGTGACATGAAACAATCCGCACTCGATCGCAGCATTCTCGCAGGCTCCGCCAAAGGTCCCGTCATCGCCACCAAGGAGGCGTTGAGCTTCTGGGGTGGGGTCGATCCGGCGACCGGCAGCGTGATCGACGTGCACCACCCGCTTCACGGGACCTGCCTGACAGACGGCATCCTGATGATGCCGTCGAGCCGCGGGTCCTGCACGGGTTCCGGCGTGCTCCTTGATCTTGTCCTGACAGGGCGTGCACCGGCCGCCTTGGTTTTTTCCGAGGCTGAGGATGTGCTGACGCTCGGCGCGCTCATCGCATCCGAAATGTTCGGCAAGCCGCTGCCGGTCCTGAGGCTTGGGCCGGAAGCCTTTGCGGCGCTCTCCCGCGCAAAGACGGCTGAGATCGGCGATACGGCGGTTGTGGCGGACGGGTTGGAGATTTCGATCGCTCCTCCGGCGACCGCTACGCTCGACCTCACCGACGCCGATCGCGCCATGCTTGACGGACGGCAAGGTGTCGCCGTGCAGCAGGCCATGCGCATCATCTGCGCCATGGCGGCGCAGCAAGGTGCACATGGGCTCGTGGATGTCACGCAGGGCCATATTGACGGCTGTATCTACGCCAGCCCGGCAAATCTCACCTTTGCGGAGAAGATGGCGGATATGGGGGCGCAGGTTCGCGTGCCGACGACCATGAACGCCATTTCCGTGGATCGCGCCAATTGGCAAGCGCAAGGCGTACCGTCGACCTTCGGCGACCCGGCATCGCGGCTTGCCGACGCCTATGTCCGCATGGGCTGTCGGCCGACTTTCACCTGCTCTCCCTACCTGCTCGACAGCGCGCCAAAGGCAGGCGAATCCATTGCATGGGCGGAATCCAATGCGGTGATCTTCGCCAACACGGTCCTCGGGGCCAGGACTGCAAAGCACCCCGACTTCCTCGATCTCTGCATAGCGCTGACGGCCCGCGCGCCGCTATCCGGTGTCTATCTCGACGAGCACCGCAAGGCGCGGCTAATCGTCGATGTCGAACTGCCTGAGCACGTCGATGACGCTTTCTGGCCGCTGATCGGCTATCTCGCCGGTCGCGCAGCACCGGACCGCATTCCGCTTCTGCGCGGTCTCAGTCCCGCGCAGCCTTCGCAGGACGATCTCAAGGCCCTTTGCGCCGCTTTTGGTACCACGTCCGCAGCACCCATGTTGCATGTGGAGGGCGTCACTCCTGAGGCCGCCGACGCGGCACCCGATGGCGCCGATCGCGCCTTCATCTTGCGCGCCGACATGGCCGCGGCCTGGACGGCTCTCAATGAAGGGCCGGAGGAAGTAGAACTCGTCGCCATCGGCAGCCCTCATGCCTCCCTCAGCGAATGCCGTGCCTTGGCAGATATGCTTGCCGAGGGCATCCGACACCCGGATGTTACGGTGATCGTCACCGCCGGACGGCAGGTCATCAGCGAGGCGCGCAACGAAGGCCTACTAAGCAGATTGGAGGACGCCGGCGTACAGGTGTTGCCCGATCTCTGCTGGTGTTCGATTTCCGAGCCTGTGTTCCCGACGCGGACCCGCGCCCTGATGACGAATTCGGGCAAGTATGCCCACTACGGCCCCGGGCTTTCCGGTCGTGCCGTTCGCTTCGGCAGTCTTTCCGATTGCGTTACCGCGGCTCTGACTGGGCGTGTTCCGGCGCAGTTGCCAGATTGGCTTTCCTGAGGAGGTATCATGCGCAGTACCAAGACCATCCATGTGATTTCCGCCCATGCCGAAGGTGAGGTGGGAGATGTCATCGTTGGCGGCGTGACGCCGCCGCCCGGCGAAACGATCTGGGAGCAAAGCCGCTGGATCGCCCGTGACCAGACGCTGCGCAATTTCGTGCTGAACGAACCGCGCGGCGGCGTCTTCCGTCACGTCAACCTGCTGGTGCCCCCGAAGCATCCCGATGCCGATGCCGCCTTCATCATCATGGAGCCGGAAGACACGCCACCCATGTCCGGCTCGAATTCGATCTGCGTGTCCACGGTGTTGCTGGACAGCGGCATCCTGCCGATGCAGGAGCCGGTCACTGAAATCACTCTGGAGGCTCCCGGTGGCCTGGTTCGTGTGCGCGCCGAGTGCCGCAACGGCAAGGCCGAGCGCATCTTCGTCCAGAACCTGCCGAGCTTCGCAGAACGGCTGGATGCAAAACTGGAGGTCGAGGGACTGGGCACATTGACCGTCGATACGGCCTATGGCGGCGACAGTTTCGTTATCGTCGACGCCGCAGCCATGGGCTTCCGCCTGTCACCGGACGAGGCGCATGACATTGCGCGGCTCGGTGTACGGATTACCAACGCGGCCAATGCCGCGTTCGGATTCCATCACCCCGAGAATCCGGATTGGAAGCACTTCTCCTTCTGCCTCTTCGCCGGCCCCTTGGAGCTCACAACGGACGGCCTCCGTGCCGGCGCTGCTGTCGCGATCCAGCCCGGCAAGGTCGACCGCTCGCCCACCGGCACGGCGCTGTCAGCCCGCATGGCGGTGCTGCACGCCCGTGGGCAAATGACCTTCGAGGACAGACTGACCGCCGTTTCGCTGATCGGTTCCACTTTCACCGGCCGCATTCTCGGCACCACCGAAGTCGGCGGTCATCCGGCGATCCTGCCGGAAATCTCCGGTCGCGCCTGGATCACCGGCACGCACCAGCACATGCTTGACCCCTCCGACCCCTGGCCGGAAGGCTACCGTCTCACCGACACCTGGGGCGCCCGCTGATTGCCCAATCAGCTTTGAGCGGTGCGGATAGGATCTTCTCAAGGTTCCTTCGAGCACCTTTGCTTGTGCGCTATAAAAGCCGAACGGCCCGCTGGACAATCAGCGGGCCGTTCGGGATTTTCGTTGGAACCGGCTTAGCGGTCCATGTGGTAGCAAGCGGCGGACTGTCCTGGCCGAACCTGTTCGGTCGGCGGCATTTCCGTGCGGCAAATATCCGTGGCCTTCCAGCAGCGCGGAGAAAACACGCAGCCTGGCGGCGGATTGAGCGGCGAGGGTGGGTCGCCCTGCAGCCGGATGCGCTGCCGGTTGCGGGCGAGCTTCGGATCGGGTACCGGCGCGGCCGAAAAAAGAGCCTGCGTGTAGGGATGCGCCGGGCGGTCGAACACGGTGGCGCAATCGCCGGCCTCGACCACCTTGCCGAGATAGAGCACCAGAACGTCGTCAGAGATCAGCCGGACAACTGAAAGATCGTGGCTGATGAAGATCAGTGTCAGCCCGAACTCCTTCCGGAGCTTGCGCAAGAGCGTGATCACCTGCCCCTGGATCGACACGTCGAGCGCCGAGACGGGCTCGTCGCAGATGATCAGCTTCGGTCGCGTCACGACCGCGCGGGCGATGCCGATGCGCTGTGCCTGGCCGCCCGAGAATTCGTGCGGATAGCGGTTGATCATTTCGGGCACCAGGCCGACGGCCGCCATGATCTCCCGGACGCGCGTCTGTCGCTCCGCTTTCGTAAGCTTCGGCTCGAAGACGGTGAGGGGTTCGGAAATGATGTCGCCTACGGTCATGCGCGGGTCAAGAGAGGCGATCGGATCCTGGAAGATGATCTGCATGTCGCGGCGGGCCGCACGCATTTCCTCGTCCGATAGGTCGAGCAGATTCCGCCCCTGCCAAAGGATGCGGCCCTTCTGCGACTTGAGGAGACGTAAAATCGAACGGCCGAGCGTCGACTTGCCGCAACCGGACTCGCCGACGATGCCAAGCGTCCGGCCTTCTCTCAGGTCGAAGCTGACATTGTTGACAGCAGTCAACAGCATCGGCGGCTTGAAGAAGCTCTTCGACGGCAGCTCGAACTGGGTGGTGAGGTTCTCGACTCTCAAAAGGGATCGGTCAGCCATGGTTCAAAACCTCCTCACGGCGCGGGAAGGGATGGAAGCAGGCCGCGGAATGACGGTCCGCCAGAATCTCGAGCTTCGGCGACACGTCGATGCAATCGTTCTGGACCATGGGACAGCGCGGCGAGAAGCTACAGCCCTTTGGCAGGTGTTGCAGATTGGGTGGGCGACCGGGGATGACGGCGAGCTGGTCGACGTCCTGGTCGGGCCGCGGGATGGAGGCGTGCAGCGCCGCTGTATAGGGATGCGCCGGCACCTCGAAGAGTTCGTCGACCGGTGCTTCCTCGACAATCCGCCCGGCATACATGACGGCGACGCGGTCCGCGAGGCCCGCGACGACACCCAAATCATGGGTGATCATGACAAGCGCCGTGTTCATTTCCGCCGTCAGGTCGTTGAAGAGATCAAGGATTTGCGCCTGGATCGTCACGTCGAGCGCCGTCGTCGGCTCGTCGGCGATGAGCAGCTTCGGTTTGGTCAGCAGCGCCATGGCGATAACGATGCGCTGGCGCATGCCGCCCGAAAGCTCGTGCGGGTAGAGGTTGAAGCGTCGCGACGGGTCGGGGATGCCGACACGTTTGAGCATGTCCAGGGCCTCGGCAGAGGCTGCCCGCGCCGTAAAGCCTCGGTGGACTTCCAGCTGTTCCGTCAGTTGTCGGGAAATCCGCAGCGACGGATTGAGGGCCGTCATGGGGTCCTGGAACACCATAGCCATGTCCTTTCCGCGGACACGGTCGAGTTCGCGCGACTTCAGCGCCAACACGTCCTTTCCCTCAAGTAGTGCCTGGCCGCTGGTGCGGCCGTTCTTGGCAAGCAGACCCATAACACCGAGGAAGGTCTGACTCTTGCCGGATCCGGATTCACCGACGATCGCGACGCGCTCGCCGCGCCGGACCGAAAGGTTCATGTTGGAGACGGCCTTCACCTCGCCATCCGGCGTCGCAAAGGTGATCGAATAGTCTCTCAGTTCGAGAAGTGCATCGTTTTTTGTTTCTGGGTGCATTCTATCGATCCTTCGGGTCGAACGCGTCGCGCAGGCCATCGCCGATGAAAAGCAGGCTCATCAGCAGGGCAACGAGGAAGCAGGCCGGGAAGATCAGCAGCCACGGCATGCTTTCCATGGCGTCGGTGCCCTCGGCAATCAGCGTGCCGAGCGAGGTGAGCGGTTCCTGAACGCCGAAGCCAAGGTAGGACAGAAAGCTCTCGGTCGCGATGATTTCCGGGACGGTCAGCGCAGCAAAGATCACCACCGGCCCGACGAGGTTCGGGATAATGTGCTTGAGGATGATCTTGAACGGCTTCTGGCCGGACGCGCGTGCCGCTTCGATGAACTCGCGTTGCTTGATCGAGAGCGTTTGTCCCCGCACAATTCGGGCCATCGTCAGCCATTCCAGCGCACCGATTGCTGCAAACAGCAGGTAGACGTTGCGGCCGAACACCACCATCAGCAGGATCACGAAGAGAATGTAGGGCAGCGCATACATGATATCGACGAAGCGCATCATGATCGCATCGAGCCTGCCGCCAATGTAGCCGGAAATCGCGCCATATAGGACGCCGATTACCACGGACACGATGGTCGCCGTCGCGGCGACGGCGAGCGAGACGCGGGTGCCGTAAAGAACACGCGCAAGCAGGTCGCGGCCATTCGGATCGGTTCCGAAATAGTGGCCGCTCTCCATGTCAGGGGGCATCCGGAACGCCGCCCAATCCGGTTCCTCATAGTCGAACGGAATGAGGTACGGGCCGAGGAATGCGGCCAGGATCAGGAGGAGGATCACAACGATGGCAACAACGGCTGCCTTGTTGCGGGAAAGACGACGCAGAGCATCGCCGGTCAGCGAGCGGCTCTTGTGCGAGAGCCCTTCAGCCGCCAGCAGTTCAGCCGCGAGCAGCTCTCTCTTTGCGGGATTGAGGATCATCGGTTTCTTACTTTCGGATCGAGCCACGCATAGGCAATGTCGACGAGAAGGTTCAGAAAGACGATCAGGACCATGTAGAAGATGACCGTGCCGAGAACCATGCCGTAGTCGCGGTTCAGCGCCGCGTTGACAAAATAGCGGCCGATGCCGGGCAATCCGAAGATGCTCTCGACAACGAGCGAGCCGGTGAGAAGGTAGCTCGCCGCCGGGCCGAGATAGGAAACGACCGGCATCATGGCAGGCTTCAGCGCGTGGCGCATGACGGTCAGCCGCGGACCGATGCCCTTGGCCTTGGCGGTGCGGATGTAATTCTGGTTCATCACCTCGATCATCGAGCCGCGTGTCATGCGTGAGATGCGGCCCGCATGCGGCAATGCCAGCACGACGATCGGGATGACGAGATACTTGAACGAGCCGTCACCCCATCCCCCGACAGGCAGCCAGCCGAGATGGATGCCGAAAATCAGCTGTAGGATGGGCGCGATCAGAAAGTTCGGAAGAACCAGGCCGACGAGAATGAGCAAGCCGAGGAGATAGTCAGGCGCCTTATTCTGATAAAGCGCCCCAAGACAGCCAACCGTCACACCGATGAGGATGGCAAGGATGAAGGCGAGGCCGCCAATCGTGAAGGTGTAGGGCAGGCCGATCATGATCTGCTGGCTGACGGTAAAGTCTTCATTGGCGAAGGAAGGACCAAGGTCGCCCTTCAACACGTCGTAGATGTAGATCAGGTATTGGTCGATAAGCGGCTTGTCGAGATTGTAGTGAGCCGCGAGGTTCTTCAGGATCACCGGCGGCAATGGCCGCTCGCCATCGAATGGGCCGCCGGGAGCAAGGCGCAAGACAAAAAAGCTGAGTGTCACGGCGATCCACATGACGGGGATCGTCGACAGCAGGCGACGGAGTGCATATTTGATCATGGTCGTGGATCGGCCCTTCCTGCAGTAGGCAGGAAGGGCCGGTGTTCCTTATTCTTTGACCGACAGCCAGCGCGTACGGTGGATGTCCTGAATATTGTCTTCGAAGCCCTGGACCTTCGGCGAGACGACGTTCTTCGAGACATAATAGTACAGCGGAATGGCGGCACTGTCGTCGAGCGCGAGCTGTTCAGCCTTCTTGAAGATTTCCGCGCGCGTCTTCAGGTCGGTCTGGGCGTTCGCTTCCTTGACCAGCTTGTCGTAATCGGCGTTGCTCCAACGGCCGTAGTTCATCGAAACACCGGAAACGAGCAGGCCGAGGAAGTTGTCAGGATCGTTGTAGTCGGCGATCCAGCCGGCGCGGCCGATTTCGACCTGACCATGCTGCATTTCGTCGTAATGCACCTTGGTTTCGGTGTTGTAGAGCTCGATCTGGACACCGAGCGGCTTCCACATCGAGGCGATGGCGACTGCCACGCGCTTGTGGTTGTCGTTGGTGTTGTAGCGAAGCTGTGCCTTCAGTGGGTGGTCGGGTCCGAAACCTGCTTCCTTGAGCAGCTTCTTCGCCTCTTCCACCTTCTCCTTGTAGGGCATGTTCTTCCAGCTGACATAGGCCGGATCGCTGTAGTTGGCGGTGCCCGGCGGAACCCACGAATAGGCTGGCAGTTCGCCGGTGCCGAGGATCTTCGGGCCGATCACTTCGCGGTTGACGGCCATCGACAGCGCCTGGCGGACGCGCTTGTCGTTGAACGGCGGCTTCTGGGCGTTGAGGACGTAGTAGTAGCTGGCCAGGAACGGCGTCACGTGCGCCTGACCCGGCAGGTTCTTCTTCATCCACTCGTATTGATCGGTCGGGAAGTCGGTCATGATGTCGAACTCGCCGGCGCGATAACGCTTCAGAGCCGCTTCCTGGTCTTCGAGCGTGAAGAACTTGACGCCGTCGATCTTCAGGTCCTTCTCGCCGTAGTACTGGTCGTTCTTGACGGTCGTGACGGACGCGCCTGGGATCCATTCGGTCGGCTTGTACGGGCCGTTGGTGACGATGTTGCCGATCTTGACCCAGTCAGTGCCCTTCGCCTCAACCACATGCTTCGGCAGTGGGTAGGCAGTGTAATGCATCAGCGAGTTGATGAAGTAGGGGGTTGGGTTCTCCAGCGTGATCTCGAGCGTCTTGTCGTCGATCGCCTTGACGCCGAGCTGGCTGAAATCGGTGATCTCGCCCTTGTTGATCTTCTCCGCGTTCTTGATGGTGAACTGCAGATAGGCGTATTCGGCGGCATTCTTCGGATCGAGAAGGCGTTGGAAGGCGAAAACGAAATCCCCTGCGGTCACCGGCTGGCCGTCCGACCATTTGATGCCGTCGCGCAGCTTGAAGGTATAGACCTTGCCATCAGGCGAGACGGTCCAGCTTTCGGCCTGCCCCGGGATCGGATCGTCCTTCGGGTCTTCCGTTACGAGGCCCTCGAAGATGTCGCCTGCAATGCGGTTCTCATAGTCGCTCGACAGCTTCTGTGGGTCGAGCGACTGCGGGTCGCCGCCATTGTGGATGTTGAGCGTCGCTGCGTGCGCCGACATGGCCAGCAGCGAGCCAAACACTGCTGAAGCCAGGAATTTTTTCGTAAGAAAGCTCATATGGGGGCCACCTTTCTAGGCTTTGCGCCTTTTATTAGTCGTTTGTTCCCGTGACCAGTTACGTTCAGGTCAACGCGCAACCTATCGTAAAGGTCTGGCGTTGCAAGCCCCCAAATGAAACGGCGAGCGACGCTTCCTGAGGCCATGACTTTTGGCCTCCATTCCATCACCTGGCTACAGAATGGGCGATTTTTCGCAGCTGCGAGGGCGTTTCGCTCAAATGGGCATGCCGCACCACAGTCAATCAATGGTTGAATAAACTGACTCTAGCCGGCTTAGTTTTCGACGCGTTTGCGGTGAATTGCGCTGATAAATCAATGGCCACTGCGTCTATTTGCTGTCTGTTTGCGACATGTGGTCGCCATCGATTTTTGAAATGTTGCGTTGTCTCCGGAGGTCTCGTGAAAGACCGGGCCAGATCACGCAAAGGGACCCAGAGAAGCGCGAAAGGCAGACTGTGGGAGCGCATCATGATCCGAACAAGGCACCGCTTGTCTGTAAAACGGGCGCCGCCCGAACGATATCCACACCTGAACTCCACGAGTCCACGACCTCCACGTCGCTGACGGCAGGTTTACCAAGCGCCTTCGTAGGACAGGCGTACGAGCCCGGAAAGGCGGAGCGATGCCAACCAGCACTGCTCTGCCTCATCAATCTCAAAGAATCCGTAGCGTCGGGATCGCCACGACGAAACGTCCGTCCCATGCCCGGATATAATCGTTCGATCTGACGATCTCTTCTGTCAGATTCCACGGCAGGATGACGAGATAGTCCGGCTTCGCGATTTCGATGTGGCTCGGTGCATAGACAGGAATATGGCTTCCCGGCAGCAACTTGCCTTGCTTGATGTCGCTGCGGTCGACGACGAAGACGATGTCGTCGGCGTTGACGCCGCAGACGTTCAGGAAGGTGTTGCCCTTGGCTGCGGCGCCATAGGCGGCGACCGTTTTTCCTGCGACCTTGGCTTGACGAAGGAAGGTCTTGAACTCTTCGCATACGCCTTCGATCCGCGTCCCGAACCGTTCGTAGGTCGCCATCTCCTTGAGGCCGAAGGCCTCTTCCTTTGCGCGGAGCGCAAGCAGCCTGTCTGTCACGGCGCGTGCGCCTTCCGCCTTCTGTGCAAAGACGCGCAACGATCCGCCATGCGTCGGAATCTCCTCCACATCGAAGACCTTCAGCCCACAAGCGCCGAAAATGCGCTCGACCGCGAGCAGCGACATGTACGAGTAGTGTTCGTGATAGATCGTGTCGAACTGGATGCCATCGATCATCGTCAGAAGATGCGGGAATTCGAATGTCGAGACGCCGTCCGGCTTTAGCAGGGTGGCAAAGCCACTGACGAAATCGGCGATATCTGGCACATGCGCTAGGACGTTGTTGGCGGCCGTCACGTCGGCGCGCACGCCGCCCTCGACCAGCGCCTGGGCGGTCTTCCTGCCGAAGAACGCCACCTTGGTCGCCACGCCGCGGCTTTCCGCGATCTTGGCTGCATTCGCGGCCGGTTCCACGCCGAGCACCTGAATGCCCTTGGCTGCAAAATATTGCAGGAGATAGCCGTCATTCGAGGCGACTTCGACCACTGTCGAAGCTGCCGAAAGTTCGAAGCGCTCGGTCATCATCTCGGCGTAGCGCTTGGCATGTTCGAGCCAGCTGGTCGAGAACGATGAGAGGTAGGCATAGTCGGCGTTGAAAATTTCGTCCGCCGGCACGTTCTCGGTCGTTTGAACCAGGAAACACTGCGCGCAAACCATGACGTTCAACGGAAAGGAGCGCTCCTTGGCGATCGCGGCTGCATCTGGCAGAAAGGAGTTCGACCACGGTGTCGATCCAAGATCCGCGACAACGGTCGTCAACGGCGCTGAGCAGAAACGGCATTGGTGAGACATGTGGTTAGGAGCCTTTCGTGAAAGCATCAATCTGGCCAGCGACGAGCGAGAGCGCATCTTCGCCCCGGCGCCATTGATCGTACCAGCGTGCAGCCCAGTCTATCGCTTCGGCTTGGCTCAGCCTTGCCCGCCAGGAGAGGCAACGATAGGCTTCGGCAGGATCGAGACCAAGCGCGTGCATCTCGCGCGGCTTGTCTGACGCCGAGGTATCCTGCCAGGTGTGCCCGAGCCCCATGGCTGCCTGCACCGATGAGGCGACAACGCCGACGGGAATTTGCGCTTCGTCAGGGGATGGCCCAAAGTTCAGCGCTTCCACCGACGCAGTCCCGCTATACAGCGCCTCGCAGAACAGGAAATAACCGTTCAGGCAGTCGAGGACATGTTGCCACGGCCGCGTTGCAAGCGGGCTGCGGATATCAAGAATCTGCCCGGCTATGGCAGCGCGGACGATGTCGGGAACCAGCCGGTCCTCCGAGAAGTCGCCGCCACCGAGCACGTTTCCGCCGCGCGCGGTGCCGACATGCACGCCCTTCGGACGGAAAAAGGAGTCCCTGTAGGTCGCCGTTGCGATCTCGGCCGCGGCCTTAGAGCCGGAGTAGGGGTCATGTCCGCCAAGCCGATCGGTTTCGACGAAATGCCGCCCGCTTTCGTCGTTGCTGTAAACCTTGTCGGTCGTCACGACGAGAATGGCCTTCAGTACTTGCAGCGGACGTGCCGCCTCTAGCAGGCGCACTGTCCCCATGACGTTGACGTCGAACGTGTCGACCGGCTCGAGATAGCTGCGTCGCACCAGCGGCTGCGCCGCCATATGCAGGATGATGTCGGGGTTGCAGGCGCTGAGAGCATCCGTGAGTCTCGCCCCGTCGCGGATATCGGCGATCGTCTCAGCAGCCATCCCGCAGGTGTCGGCCAGCGCATGCAGCGACGGCGTCGTCGCCGGCGAAAGCGCATAGCCGGTCACCTCAGCGCCAAGCCGTGAAAGCCATATCCGCGCCCACGTCCCCTTGAAGCCGGTATGGCCCGTCAGGAAGACGCGTTTGCCTGACCAGAAACGCTGATCCGGCAGCCGGCTCATGACCAGACTTTCCACGGCGCATGGCCGCTCTGCCAGAGTTCTTCGAGCTGGTTTTTGTCGCGCAGCGTGTCCATCGGGCGCCAGAAGCCGTCATGCGGGAAGGCCATCAGCTGGCCGTCGCTGGCAAGTCCTTCGAGCGGCGCACCCTCGAATGGCGTGGAGTCCCCCTCGATACGATCAAGCACCGACCGGCTGAGCACGAAGAAGCCGCCGTTGATGCGTCCGTTGTCGCCCGCCGGCTTTTCGGTGAAGCTCGTCACCTGCCCGTCCTCGGTCAGCAACGCGCCATAGCGTCCGGGCGGCACCACGCTGGTCACCGTCGCCTCGCGTCCGTGGCTTTGGTGAAATTCGGTCAACGCCTTGATGTCGACATCGGCAACGCCGTCGCCGTAGGTGAGGCAAAACGTGTCGTCGAGATAGTTCGCGACGCGTTTCAGGCGCCCGCCGGTCATCGAACCTTCACCCGTTTCGACAAGCGTCACGCGCCAAGGCTCGGCCTTGGTCGCATGGTATGTCGTCTCGCCGCGCTCCATGTCGAAGGTAACATCCGCTGAGTGCAGGATGTAGTTGGCGAAATATTCCTTGATCATGTAGCCACGATAGCCGAGGCAGATCACGAAGTCGTTGAAGCCGAAATGGCTGTAGATCTTCATGATGTGCCAGAGAATCGGACGACCCCCGATCTCGATCATCGGCTTTGGCCGCAGGTGGCTTTCTTCGGAGATGCGGGTACCGTATCCACCCGCGAGAATGACGATTTTCATATGGTATTTCCCGGGCTACGAACTCCGATTCCAGAGAGTTCTATCTGTGTCGCTTCAGAAAGCCGTCTGGTGCCACGGTGATCATAAGCTTTTGGTCGATCGATCGGTCGATCTCGAATTCGGGATGCGTTTCGAGATACTTCCACACAGCCGTTTTGGGGTTGTCACCCGGTCCCCACGACCGGTCAGGATAAGCGTCCGCGGGCATATCTTCGATCAGGGTGTCGAAAACGACGCAATAGCTGCCGACCGAAGTCAGCGGCGCGTAGGCTTCAAGCTCGGCCAGTACATGATCGTGCGTGTGGTTGCTGTCCAGGCACACCAGAACGCGTTTGAACGGCTTGGCGATCTGATGGACTTGATCGACGACGCCCCGATCTATGCTCGACCCTTGAATCATCTGAATGCGCGACGCCATCGGGTGCGCTTCGATTGCGGCCCTGTTATGCGCCCGGATATCGATATCGATGCCGAGAACACGCCGGTTCGAGCTGCGGGGGTCCAAGGTGGCGCCAGTTTCCATCGCGTCTGCCATATCAAGGAGAGCAAGCATGGACGCGCTCAGGATCAGTGAGCCGCCATGCGCGATCCCTGTCTCAATGATCAGGTCGGGACGTGTCTCCCAGATGATCTCCTGCATGGCGACCATGTCCTGGGGGTACTGGATAATCGGGCGACCCATCCAGAAGTAGTTGTAGGAGTACTTCGGTTCGACGGACTTGCGCAGGAAATCGGAAGCGCTTCTTTTGAAGTCTTCGTTGCCCTGGATCGCGACAATGCGGTCGGCGACTTCGCTCTTGAAATCAACCACGGTCAACCTCGACATAGTTGTAGGCGTTGTTCGACATTTTCTTGATCTCTTCAGAATAATTGCGGTTCATCACGTAGATATCGGAGCCTGGCGGCAGTTCCGGCAGAACCTCGCTCGGGGATTGAACTTTCAATCCAGTCAAAGGCAGGAACTTGCCTTGCTTTGAAGGATTGATGTCAATCACGGCCGTGACGGGACGGCCCTTTCGCTGTCTCAGAAGCGAAAATATGACGCCCTTCGAGGCACCACCCCAGACCACCGCCGTGTGCGTTTCGCCAGGGCTGATGCTTTCCAGCTTCGCGACGAAATCCTCGGGGACTTTTACGCGGTCGTTTTGGTCAATCGTCGGATCACGCAATGTCGCCAGATCGGCGACAACGTAGAGATACTGACCGCCGAAGATCCGACCGCTCGCGACAACCGTCCCGAACATTCGGTGGAAATCCGAAAGCCTGAAATAGTTGACGTGTTCGTAGAAGACGTCAAACCATGCCCGCTGCTCGCAGATCCAATCGAAACAGGGAACTTCGATATAGATGTGTCCACGCCCGCCGTTGGCTTCCTTCAGTTGCCCAAGGAATGCGACCGGGTCCGGAATGTGTTCCAGAACATGCCGGAGGATTAGGCCATCGCTTTCAATCCCGCTGCCAGGTTGGAAATACTCTTGGCGAATTCGGCGGTTTGTTCCCTCATAGGCAGGGTCGAAACCGGTGATTTCGACACCGCGCTCTTCCAGCATCTCCAGGAAAAGCCCCTTGCCACAGCCAACCTCGACAAGGTTATTCCGCCCCATGTTCGTCGTGATGATCGCAGCGACCTCTTCCAGATGGCGACGAAACATCGGACTCAGGCCCTGCTCGTTCTGGTAGGATGTATCATAGATCATCAAATCGGGCTGAAACGCCGCGTTGCGCACGAGACCCGTGCGGAGATCTTCCACCAAACATATGTCACCTCGCGGCGAGGCCAGCGCGTCCTCCAAGGTGTCATACATTCGATTTTGAAAGATCGGCAGGCCCCGCTGCTCGTAAAGCACGCGGACATCCGTTGGTGCTGTATCCAAGACTATGGCACTCCCAAGACGAAGGGCGGATCGACAAGATTATCGGGCCGCGCTCCAAAGTTTAAAAGATCTCGTCGACCATACTGATCGGCGATTCGCTCCGCGAGCTCCCGCACGGTCACAGGAACACCGGAGCAAACGTTGATAGCGCCCGTGGCTTTTCCGAAGGTGACCTCGCATATGCGAGCGGCTGCATCGCGGACGTCCATGAAGTCACGAACCTGCCTTCCTTCGGTGAGATCGGCCCGTTGCCCCGCTTCCAGCGATTTCCGAAGATACGGCACGAAGCGACGCTCATCTTCGCCTTCGCCATAGAGATAGAAAAGTCGGCACCACGCAAACTCCACGCTTTGCGCCGGCAACCACTGCGACAGCGCCATGAAAGCCGCCGCTTTGGCCGCTGCGTAGGGGGTAAGGGGCTTCAATGGGGTTTCTATTGAGAGCTTTCCGAAGCTGACGTCGTATTCGAAGCACGTGCCGACCCCGACAAAGCGGCGTACGCTTGCCTTTGCTGCAGCCTTCGCCATCGTCAGCGTGCCGGTGAGGCAGTCCAGATTTTCCGGTGCCGTCAGATATTTTCCAGGTTCCGCGTACCACGCCAGGTGAACGATTGTATCGATCCCGCCAAGAGCATCAGCCCACCAGGTTTCGCTCTCGGAAAAAGGCGAAGGGCTCTCTACAACCTCAATTGCTGCGATGGTCTGCACCTTTTCGACGGCATTCGGCCGAAGGACGGCGCGCACATCGGCTCCCTGTGCTACAAGTGTGCGCAGGAGGTGTCGGCCTACAAATCCGGAGGCCCCGGTGATAAGTACTTTGCCCAAATCAGTGCTCTCGAACAGTGGTTGCTAATGAGCCCTTTTTCAGTGTCAGGTCAAGTTTGCGTCGACCGGAACAAGTCGATAGAGCGTTTCGCCGGGCTATCCTGAAAACATTCCGATCGAGTTGCATGTCCCGTTTCACCCGCATCCCCACTGCCCTCAGCAACCTCCTCGTCATCGAGCGTCACAGGCTTGGCGATGAGCGCGGCTTCTTCTCACGCTTCTTCTGCACCGAGGAGCTTGCCGATTTCGGCATCGGCCGCATCGCGCAGATCAATCACACGATGACACAGGCAAAGGGGGCCATTCGCGGCATGCATTTCCAACGGCCCCCGGATGACGAAGCGAAGTTCGTTTCCTGCCTCTCCGGAGCCGTCTTCGACGTCGCCGTCGATCTCAGGCCGCAGTCGTCAACCTATCTCAGGTGGCATGGTGAGGTTCTTTCCGCCGAGAATGCGCGTTCGATGATGATCCCACCAGGCTTCGCCCATGGCTTCCAGACGCTGACGGAAAACTGCGAATTGATCTATCTGCACGACAAGCCTTACGCGCCCGGAGCCGAAGGCGGAGTCAACGCGCTCGATCCCAGGATCTCGATCGCCTGGCCGCTGCCCGTCGCGCAGATGTCAGAGCGAGATCGTCACTTCCCGATGCTCTAAAAGGCCACGCCGCCGTCGGCTTGTCTGTGGTCGGAAGCTGGCTGATTTGACGCCGCGCCGCCCGCCACTAGATTGAGCATGACGAAAAGGAGGCCGTGATGACCGAAGTAGATCTGCCTTGGGAGGGTGGCTGCCGATGCGGGCGTGTGCGATTGAAGATCAGCGCCAAGCCGCTGCTGACCATGGCCTGCCATTGCACGGGCTGCCAGAAAATGTCGTCGAGCGCCTATTCGCTGAGTGCCGCCATTCCAGCGGAAGGCTTCGAGATCACCGAGGGGGAGCCGGTGATCGGCGGTCTGCACGGTGCTGAGGCGCACCACTATTTTTGCGACCACTGCATGACCTGGATGTTCACACGGTCGGAGGGGATGGACTGGTTCGTCAATTTGCGTCCGACGATGTTGGACGATCCGCGCTGGTTCCGGCCATTCATCGAGACCTGGACGCGCGAGAAGCTGCCCTTCGCAGTGACCGGCGCAGCCCGCAGCTATGAGGCGCTGCCGGAGATGGACGCCTATGAAGGGCTGGTGAAGGAATATATGGCCTGCAGCTGAAGCAGAGCGGTATCCAGATAGCAGCCCGGCCATGCGTCGTGTGCCGGCCGGGCTAAAATGCTGCTTTACTCGTCGCCCATCTTGAGTGCGGCGATGAAGGCTTCCTGCGGAATCTCCACCTTGCCGAACTGGCGCATGCGCTTCTTGCCTTCCTTCTGCTTGTCCAGAAGTTTGCGCTTTCGGGTGGCGTCGCCGCCGTAGCACTTCGCCGTCACGTCCTTGCGCAGCGCCGAGATGGTCTCGCGGGCAATGACGTTGCCGCCGATCGCGGCCTGGATCGGGATCTTGAACATGTGCTTCGGGATTAGTTCCTTCAGCCGCTCGCACATGTCGCGGCCACGCTTCTCGGCGGCGGCGCGGTGTACCAGCATCGACAGCGCATCGACCGGCTCGCCATTGACGAGGATCGACATCTTCACGAGGTTGCCGGCGCGGTAGCCTTCGAGGTGATAGTCGAAGGAGGCGTAACCCTTCGAAATCGACTTCAGCCGGTCATAGAAATCGAAGACGACTTCGTTCAGCGGCAGTTCGTAGGTCACCATCGCGCGGGTACCGACATAGGTGAGTTCGGTCTGGATGCCGCGACGGTCCTGGCAGAGCTTGAGGATGCCGCCGAGATAGTCGTCCGGCGTCATGATCGTCGCCTTGATCCAGGGCTCGCGGATCTCGTCGATCTTGACGACATCGGGCATGTCGGCCGGGTTGTGCAGTTCGCGCTCGCTACCATCAGTCATCGTCAGCTGGTAGACGACCGAAGGCGCCGTCGCGATCAGATCGAGGTTGAATTCGCGCTCCAGACGCTCCTGAATGATCTCGAGATGCAGCAGCCCGAGGAAGCCGCAGCGGAAACCGAAGCCGAGGGCGGCTGACGATTCCATCTCAAAGGAGAACGAGGCGTCATTTAGGCGCAGCTTGCCCATCGCAGCGCGCAGATCTTCAAAATCGGCCGCGTCGACCGGGAAGAGGCCGCAGAAAACCACCGGCTGCGCCGGCTTGAAGCCGGGCAGGGCCTGCGCCGTCGGGCGCTTGTCCTCGGTGATCGTATCGCCGACGCGGGTATCGGCGACTTCCTTGATCGAAGCTGTGATGAAGCCGATCTCGCCGGGGCCGAGGCTGTCGGCATTGACCATCTTCGGCGTCAGCACGCCAACGCGCTCCACCTGGTACTTGGCGTCCGTACCCATCATGCGGATCGTCTGACCCTTGGTCAGCACGCCGTCGATGACGCGCACAAGAACCATGACGCCAAGATAGGTGTCGTACCAGCTATCGACGAGCAATGCCTTCAGCGGTGCCTTTTCGCCGCCCGGGCTCTTCGGCGCCGGCAGCTTCTTCACGATCGCTTCCAGAACATCGGGAATGCCGAGGCCGGTCTTCGCCGAAATCAGCACCGCTTCGGACGCATCGATGCCGATCACTTCCTCGATCTGCTCCTTGATGCGGTCGGGCTCGGCCGCCGGTAGGTCGATCTTGTTGAGAACGGTGACCAGCTCGTGGTTGTTGTCGATCGCCTGGTAGACATTGGCAAGCGTCTGAGCCTCGACGCCTTGGCTGGCGTCAACGACGAGCAGCGAACCTTCGCAGGCCGAGAGCGAGCGTGAGACTTCATAGGCGAAGTCGACGTGCCCGGGCGTGTCGATCAGGTTCAGGATATAGGTCTCGCCGTCCTTGGCCACGTAGTGCAGGCGCACAGTCTGGGCCTTGATGGTGATGCCGCGCTCGCGCTCGATATCCATGTTGTCAAGCACCTGCTCGGACATCTCGCGCTCGGCCAGCCCGCCGGTCGATTGGATCAGGCGGTCAGCAAGCGTCGATTTGCCGTGGTCGATGTGGGCCACGATCGAGAAGTTGCGGATATGGGAAAGCGGAGTCGTTGGATTGGTGCTCATGGGCGCCATATAGCAGTGCCGCCCCTTGCCGCAAAGCGGAAAAGCAGGGGTTCGTTTACGATAAATCGCTGTTTCGTAGGTCTAAACATAGCGCTTGATTCCATCACCAGAGTGTGCATTTTCTATTATAGTGGAATTGTTGGATCGGATGATGGAACAGGAACTGGAAACGGCGATTGGCCTTCGCATCCGCAAGCTCCGGATCGAGAAGAATTTGACGCTGGATGATCTTGCCAACGCCTCCGGCGTCAGCCGGGCTATGATTTCGCGGATCGAACGTGGCGAAGCGAGCCCGACGGCGTCGCTGCTTGCCAGGGTTTGTGCAGCGCTCGGCCTGTCGCTCTCGGCCTTCTTTGCCGAGGAGGGCGAGGTCTCGCCGCTGTCGCGCCGGAAGGACCAGCAGATCTGGCGGGATCCGGAGACGGGTTACATGCGCCGCTCCGTCTCACCGCCTGGAACCACCTCGGATGTCGATATCGTCGACGTCGAATTCCCGGCCGGTGCCCGCGTCAGTTTCCCTCCGCATGCGGCAAGCAACGGCATGACCCAGCATATCTGGCTTTTCGACGGCGAGATGGAGATGACGACGGGCGACACGGTCCACCGACTCCTGCCCGGTGACTGCCTGTTCATGCCCGTCAGCGAGGGTCACGTTTTTCACAACCCCGGCAACATACCCGCTCGCTACTGCGTCGTGCTCGACCGTCGCGGGCGCTAATTCATTTCAGGAGAGAATGATGATAGCCACGATCCGCCTTCTCGACGCGGCAGAAGCCCGCGCGGCAATTCCCGACCTTTGCGAGGTGCTGACCGATTGCGTGAATGGCGGCGCATCGGTCGGCTTCATGCAGCCCTATGGCAATGCCGATGCCGCGCCTTACTGGCAGGTCGTCGCCGATGCCGTCGCATCGGGCGCAACGCTGCTTCTCGTGGCCGAGATCGACGGTCGGGCCGTGGGCACTGTGCAGGTCGGTGCGGCGCAGATGCCGAACCAGCCGCATCGCGGCGATCTGAAGAAGTTGCTGGTACATCGCTCGGCTCGCGGCAAGGGGCTAGCACGGTTGCTGATGGATGCAGCCGAACGCGAAGCTGCCGCCCGCGGCAAGACGATCCTGGTGCTCGACACGGCAACCGGCAGCGACGCCGAGGCGATCTATCCGCGGCTTGGATGGGAGCGGGTCGGAGTGATCCCGGATTACGCGCTGTGGCCGGAAGGCGGCCTCTGCGCCACCACGCTTTTCTACAAGCGGGTTGCTTGAAATAGCTTAGGCCGGCTTGCGCATCGGATCGTCGAGCGCCGGATTGTAGAAGAGCGACAGCGTCAGGCTCTTGGCAATGCGCTCGGCGGTCGCCATGAACCAGGCCTTGGCTTCCCGGTTCGGGGCGATGTCACTGAGCGTCTCCGAAAACAGCGCCAGCCATTGCGGGAAGAGATCGGGTGACATGTTCGCGACGCCTGTATGCGCCTGTACCGGCTTTCCGCCATAGGCGCCGCTGCGAAAGGCGACTGATGACCAAAAGCTCTTCATCTTCTGCATATGCTCGGGCCAGCGGCCGGTGAGCCGGGCGTCGAACACCGGTCCAAGCGCCGGATGCTGGAGCACGCGACCGTAGAACGTCTCGACCAGTCGATCGATGAACGCCTCGTCGATCCCCATCGCCTTCATTTCGGCTTCGGCGCGCTCGCGAATGGCGGCCACATGCACCGCGCGGCCCCGTATTTCCGTATCCATCGTCAACTCCGGCACGTCGCAATCCGCGACCGTTGTCATATAGGCCGTCAACGCCGCAAGATGAAGCGGCTGCGACACAAGGCAGCATTGCGCCTCAATAATCGCTTCTGTTTTCGCTTCTGGCGTTATCGACCATCTTCTCGCGATAGATGTCACCCTGTCGCGCCTTCAGTCGCCACGGCCGGGCCTTCTGCAGCGGAATGTCATAGACTGGGTCGTCGCGATCTAGCACCGCGGTTGCCAGGCTTGGTTCGGGAGCCGCCCGACATTGCGTCACCCAGTTTCCATCCGGGCCGATAATGCCGGCCGGCCCCTTTGCGGCCTTCTGCACCGGCGTTGCAGCGCCGATCCAGATGCAGTTCAGTCCCGCATGCGCGCGCAGCGCAATCTGGAAATAGTCGGGAGTGCCGTATGAGGAGAAGAGCACGGCATCGACGCCAAGCCTCTCATATTCCCCGAAGATCTCCGGAAACTGCGATTCGATGCAGATCGCGCAGCCGAAACGATAGCCGTCGACGTCGAAGGTGATCGGCGCGGTGCCGGGCGAGTACCAGCCGCCAAGCTCGCTGTTCGACAGAAACCTCTTGTCGTAACGGGTCAGCAGCGCCCCGGTGTCGGAAAACACATAGAGGCTGTTGTGCGGCGGGCAACCCTTGGATAGCCGGTGTGCTCCGCCGATCACCGCGAAGATGCGAAGCTCGCCGCAGAGATCGGCGATTGCACGAAGCTCGGCCTCCTGCTGCTGCCAATCGAAACCGGCCCAATCATCGGGATGCATCATCTGCAATTTCGAATATCCCGAAAGTGCGCCTTCGCAGAAGTTGACGACCCGCGCGCCATTGGCGGCCGCGGCCGCAATCATACGCCGGATTGCGCTGCCGTTCGCGGCAATGTCAGGCGAAACGATGGTCTGTGCTGCGGCTATCTTCAACGGCGCACCTCTCGTGATTCGGTCCGTATCTTTCACCGATTCGACGCGGTGTGGAACCGCAAATCGGGAACGATGAAGATACGTGAAGCGAAGCCGGCGTTAAGGAGCGGCGCGGTCGCGCAGCACGCCGATCATTGCTTTCCCATCGGTGAAATAGGGATCGCCGCCCCCATTGCGGCCGGTCTTCGTGGCGCCGATGCCGGGGATCTCGTAAGTCGACGACAGTTGCCCGGCCTTCTGAAGATCACCGATGATCAGATCCCGATCAGCATCGACATCGGGCGCGATGTGATGGGTGATTTGGCCGGTGTCGTGGCTGAAGCCGACACCACGATCAAAACTCGCCGAGCCGAGCCACAACGGATGCCCGTCCGCACCGGTGCTCCTAGTGAGCCAAAAACGGACATGGTGGCGCTCGTCGGCGCTCTTGCCCACTGCCCGTTCAAACGCCAGATCCTGCTTGCGCCCCTCGAACAGCAAGGCGCTCACCGGAGCGTCGAGGTCGGGTCGATCGAGCACGACGCTCAAGCCGATTTCCGCCGATGTACGCAGCGTAATCTTGTCAGCTGGATCCCATCCGGCCGATGCGAATGCCCGCAGCACGTCCTCCTTCGGGCCAACAAGCCCAACATTGATCGGGTCGCCAGGAATGTCCTGTTCGGTGGTTGTGACCATTGGGCCAAATTCCCCAATGCGGCCGGCGTCGCGGTGAATCCATATTTCCGGAATGAAGAAATAAGCGACAAGCAGATACGCAACCAACATGGCCGCCACACCGCCTATCGCTGTCCGTGTTTTCGTCAAGCGTCGCATCCTACTCGCCCCCCATCTCGGCCGTATCATACGATCCTCCCGCGATCGGTGCCAGCTTCCGCCGTTTCTATCGCGTCGATGGCAAGTCCAGGTGTAGGCCCATGCGCGGCCTTGGTGTCCGTATCGCGCCTCTTACCCTTGCCATCCGCCCTCGTTGCGCTTAGCTCTCGGGCACCACGAACCGGATATCGAATGCCGCACAAGGTCTCCCTGTCCCGTCTAAAGCTGACCGACTTTCGCAACTACGCGTCAGTCTCGCTGTCGCTCGACGGTCGGCATGTGGTGCTGACAGGAGACAACGGTGCCGGCAAGACCAATCTGATGGAAGCCGTTTCCCTGCTGTCGCCGGGCCGCGGTTTGCGTCGCGCCACCTATGGCGATATCACTCGCGTCGGTGCGAGCGGCGGGTTTGCGATCTTTGCTGAACTCGACGGCATTCAGGGCGAGGTGGAGATCGGCACCGGCGTCGACACCACCGATGACAGTGCCTCTCGGCGTTTGCGCATCAATGCCACGCCGGCGAAATCGGCCGATGAACTGACCGATCATCTGCGCCTCCTGTGGCTGACGCCGTCGATGGATGGCCTCTTCACCGGTGGCTCGTCCGAGCGCCGTCGTTTTCTCGACCGGCTCGTGCTCTCGCTTGATCCGGCTCATGGTCGCCGCGCCAGCGATTTCGAGCGCGCCATGCGCAGCCGCAACAAGCTGCTCGACGAGCGCCGCTTCGATCCCGCTTGGCTTTCCGGAATCGAGCAGCAGATGGCGAGCCTTGGCATTGCCATGGCAATGGCGCGCCAGGAAATGCTCGGCCTCCTCGCCCGGCTCATAGAGCAAACGCACGATACGTCGCCATTTCCGGCTGCGGCGCTCGAACTCGCTGGCTTTATGGACGGCCAGTTCTCGCGCCCCGCTGTCGATCTCGAGGACGAGTACGCCGCCATGCTTGCCGAAAGCCGTTATCGCGATGCCGCAGCCGGCCGTACGCTCGTCGGTCCGCATCGCGCCGATCTCATCGTCCGCCACCGGCAAAAGCAGATGGAAGCAGCGCGCTGTTCGACGGGCGAGCAGAAGGCGTTGCTGGTCGGACTGATCCTTGCTCATGCCCGGCTGGTCGCCAATCTCACCGGCCACGCGCCGATCCTACTGCTCGATGAAATCGCAGCGCATCTTGACGAAGGCAGGCGTGCCGCCCTTTTCGACCTCATCGACGCGCTGGGTGGTCAGGCCTTCATGACGGGTACGGACCGCGCCATGTTCTCCGCGCTCGGTGAGCGCGCGCAATTCTTCACCGTTGCCGACGGGAAGGTTTTCGAATGACCGATGCCGCTTCCCCCACATCCAAAGGCCGTGGTAGCATCGCGCCCATGGAACCCCTGAGCCCGGAAGAAATCGCGCGATATCAGCGTCATATCCTGCTTCCCGAGATCGGCGGTGCAGGCCAGCAGAAGCTGAAGGCCGCGCGCGTGCTGGTGATCGGCGCCGGCGGGCTGGGGGCGCCGGTCCTGCAATATCTCGCGGCCGCGGGCGTCGGCACGCTCGGCATTGCCGATGACGACCGCGTTTCGCTTTCCAACCTGCAGCGGCAGGTGATTCACGATTCCGGCACGATCGGCGAGCTGAAGACGGAAAGTGCAGCCTTTGCAATCGCCAGATTGAACCCGCACGTCAATGTGATTCGCTTCGAGGAGCGCTTTTCGACGGACTCGGCCCGCCGTCATCTCTCGGGTTTCGATCTCCTGATTGACGGCTCCGACAATTTCGATACCCGCTATACCGCAGCCGATGCCGCCGAGACGGCGCAAATCCCGTTGGTGACGGGCGCCGTCGGCCGCTTCGATGGCTCCGTCACAGTGCTGAAGCCCTACGACACGGCGGAGGATGGCGCACCGAACCCGACCTATCGCGATCTCTTTCCCGAGAAGCCACCGGCTGGCCTGATCCCGGCCTGTGCGGAAACCGGCATCATTGGTGCGCTGACCGGCGTGATCGGCACGCTGATGGCGATGGAAGCGATCAAACTGATCACCGGCACCGGTGAGCCGCTAATCGGCCGACTGCTGCTCTACGATGCGCTTGCCGCCCGCTTCGATACGATTCGCTACAAGCGACGGCGCCAAAGGCAAAGCCACGCGTCATGAAGATCGTTCGCATCGACGAAGGTTTTCAGCGGTGGGACGAGCTGCTGGCGCTGATCCTGTCGTCCTTCGCCTATATGAACGACCGCATCGATCCACCATCTTCGGCCCTGAAACTGACGCTCCCGAGCCTTGCCGACAAGGCGCGTTTAGAAATCGTCTATGCGGCTACGGAAGGCGAAGTCCTGCGCGGCTGCATCTTCCTGCGGCCGGAGGATGATTGCCTTTATATCGGCAAGCTGGCGATTTCCCCGGATGCTCAAGGCCGGGGGATCGGCCGCCGGCTCCTGGCGGTTGCGGAAGAGGTGGCGCGGTCTCGCGCGCTAGCCTCGCTGAGGCTCGAGACGCGCATCGAGCTCGTCGAGAACCATCGCGTCTTCGTGCGCTGGGGATTTGAGAAGACCGCCGAAAACGCGCATCCGGGCTTCACACGCACGACGTCGATCGAGATGCGCAAGCCGGTCTCGGTTTAGCGGCCGGGCAGCACGCGGTTCGGCGGGCGATGTCCGTCGATGAAGGTGCGGATGTTGATGATCACCTTGTCGCCCATGTCGATACGGCCTTCGATCGTCGCCGAACTCATGTGCGGCAGAAGTACGACCTTACCATCGTTGGCGAGCTTGACGAGCTTCGGATTGACCGCCGGCTCATTCTCGAAGACGTCGAGACCAGCCCCCGCCAGCTTGCCCTCCCGCAGGCTCTTGATCAGCGCGGCCTCGTCGACCACGTCGCCGCGGGCAGTGTTGACGAGGTAGGCGGTCGGCTGCAGCAGCGCCAGACGGCGGGCCGAAAGCAGATGGAAGGTCGCAGGCGTCGACGGGCAGTTGACCGAAACGATGTCGACACGAGCGAGCATCTGGTCGAGGCTCTCCCAATAGGTCGCCTCCAGTTCGTCTTCGGTTGCCGGGTTCACCCGCTTGCGGTTGTGGTAGTGGATCGAGAGGCCAAATGCCTTGGCGCGGCGGGCGACGGCGGTGCCGATCCGGCCCATACCGACGATACCGATGCGTTTGCCGTGAATGCGCCGCCCGAGCATCCAGGTCGGTGACCATCCGGCCCATTCACCCGGCTGATCGGTCAGCACGCGCGCACCTTCCCCCAGCCGGCGCGGCACGGCGAGGATCAGCGCCATGGTCATGTCAGCAGTGTCCTCGGTCAGCACATTCGGCGTGTTCGTGACGGTGATGCCCTTGCGGGCCGCAGCCTCCACGTCGATGTGGTCGGTGCCGTTCGAGAAGCTGGCGATCAGCTTCAGCTGCGGCCCGGCCTCCTCGATCAGGGCTGCGTCGATCCGGTCGGTGACCGTCGGAACCAACACGTCGGCGCTTTTGACGGCGGCAATCAGCTCGGCCTTGGAGCGCGGCATATCGTCGATATTCAGTTCCGCATCGAAGAGTTCGCGCATGCGCGTCTCGACCGCGTCGGGCAGCTTCCGCGTGATGTAGACCTTCGGTTTTTTCTTCGTCGTCATGTGCGCCGGCGCTAACTTGTTCAGAGGTCCTTAACCAAGACGCGGGATAATTTTCCCGTTCCGGGCAATTTCTACCAGACCCGCACGCGAAGACAAACAAAACTCGTCCAGCGTGCGCAGGAATGTCAAATTCCCGGAATCAGGCAGCAGTCCTGCCCTCATCTGAGCAAACGGAAGTCCCATGCATAGCAAAGTCCTGAAATCTTGCCTCGCCCTTGCGATCGGTTTCGTGCTTTCGGCGGGAACGGCCGAAATGGCCTCCGCGCAGGCGGCAAAGGGACCGAGCGGCCTGCCGCTGCCGCGTTTCGTTACGCTGAAGTCCAAGCGCGTCAACCTGCGCATCGGCCCTGGCACGGACTATGCGGCCTCTTGGATGTATCTGAAGGCCGGCCTGCCCGTCGAGATCATCCAGGAATACGACAACTGGCGCCAGATCCGCGATGCCGACGGCACCGAGGGCTGGGTCAACCAATCGTTGCTGTCAGGCTCGCGCGCGGCGATCGCTGCCCCATGGATGAAGGGCAAGGGCAAGTCCGTCTATGTCAACATGCGCCGTGATGCCCTGCCGTCGGCAAGCATTATTGCCAAGCTGGAGCCCGGCGTCATGATGAACATCGGTGAATGCAATGGCGATTGGTGCTTTGCCAAGAGCGACGGCGCCGAGGGTTGGGTGGCGCAGTCGGAAATCTGGGGCGCCTATCCAGGCGAGGCCTTTAAGTAAGCCCAGCCTGCTTGCCGGCTTCAGCAAGCGACTTCATCGGCCGCGGACCGATTTGCTGGATCACGATGCCGGCCGCGAGGCAGCCAAGCTTGCCGCAATCTTCCAATGTCCGGCCCTGCGTATAGCCGTAGAGGAAGCCGGATGCGAAGAGATCGCCGGCGCCCGTCGTATCGACCAGTTCCCTGATCTTGATGGCATCGACGTAGGAGCGTTCCGTGTCTTTCAGGATCACGGCGCCGTGCTCGCTCATCGTCACGGCCGCAATCTTGCAGTCCTTGGCAATGCTGTTGAGCGCCGCCTCGAAGTCGTCGGTTTCATAGAGCGCCAGCACTTCCTGGCGATTGGCGAAGACGATATCGACAGTGCCAGAGCGCATCAGATCGAGGAATTCGCCGCGGTAGCGGTCGACGCAGAAGCTGTCGGAGAGCGTCATCGACATCTCGCGGCCGTTCTCGTGGGCGATACGGGCGCATTCGCGGATCGCTTCCTTGGCGCGCGGCGGATCCCAGAGGTAGCCCTCGAAATAGGTGACTTTGGACTCGGCGACCACGTCGGCCTCGACGTCCTCAGGCCCGAGCTCGACGCAGGCGCCGAGATAAGTGTTCATCGAGCGTTCGCCGTCGTCGGTCACGAAGATCATTGAGCGCGCGGTCGGCGGGAACGTACCCTTCGGCTGCGTCTGATAGTGAACGCCCTGTGCGCGGATGTCATGGGCAAAGATCTCGCCGAGCTGATCTTCGGCGACCTTGCCGAAATAGGCGGCCTTGCCGCCGAAGCTCGCGACACCGGCTGCCGTATTGCCGGCGCTGCCGCCGGAGGCTTCCACCGCCGGCCCCATGTGTGCATAGAGAAGTTCGGCGCGCTCAGCATCGATGAGGTTCATCGCCGCCTTGGTGATCTTATTGTCAATGAGGAACTGGTCGTCGCAACGCGCGATGATATCGACGATAGCGTTGCCGACAGTCAGAACATCGAATTTGGTCATGAAAGGGAAGGTCCCGGTTTTGGTGATAGCCGGTGATCGGTCTTAGCGAATTTTCGCCGCATGGGAAGCGGAAATGCCGTTTGAGCCTATCTATGCCGTCGCAAAGTGCGCTGCTGCGGGTCAAAATGCCGCGAGGCGTTCGTCAAGACAGTGACGGTTCATCAAGCTGTGCTTCAAGCAACGGCCGCATAGATGAGGTCAGGTACGACAAGCCACTCGTTCTTGCGCAAGGCGGACACGTCGAGCCTGCCACGTCGATCGCGGCGGGCAACTCCGACGAAACGATAGCGGCTGCCTCGAATGTCGATCACGCGAGCAGGGATTGGTCTGCCATCGATATGGCCGATAACCGGCCCGTCGGAACGGGAGCCGTTGAGGAAAAAATATTCGTGGGGGAGGTTCCTGCTCACCATCCTTTTGCCTTTCGTCGTTTGGTCGTGCGCCCAGCGCAAGCTCATTGCGGACGCGCTTCTCATCGCGGTTGGCCTTCTCCAAAGGAACGTCGCTTTTTGATGGCAGCCTTGAAAAAAGACGGCGCGTTTTCTTGATCTCCACCACAAATGGCTTCCATTGGGGACGCATGTACGGTTCCCGATGGTTGGCGAGATGGTCAGCTGAAAATGCAATCAACCTGACCGAGCGGTCCGAAATCGGCCGCCAAATGTTGACCAGGGAGGACTTGAAGAATGGTCGTGCGGGAGCCCGTGGCTACGAAGTCGCTCGGCTTGAGTTGCTTTCCGCGCGCTGAGAGTTCGTTGGCAAGCCAAACGACGGCCTCCAAAGGGTGTCCAAGAATCGAGGTTGCCGAGCCGGCGAACAGGGTGTCACCGAAAAGGAAGACGCTCACCTCGATATCTGCCAGGCGATCAAGATCAATCGCGTCTGCGTAAGGGTCCGCAGAGCGTGGCGACATGCAGCCCAAAGTCGACAATGGCCGCATTGTTCCCGACAAAGCTCTGACGTGTGCGCCGGCCGAGGGTGCCGATGGCGGGATGACAGCCCAGCACGGCGCTCGCCACTGATGCCCGGTCAATCGCTTCGCCTGCTTCGGGGAAAGGTCGCAGTATTCTAAACACAAACTCGCATTGAGCACCGATGGCGCCCGGCGGCAGCCCGAATTGCTTTATTCCCATGATCCGGGCTGACGCCGGAATTTCGGAAAATACCGGCTTGGTCAAACCGAGGATGCGCCTGAAGGCTCGCTACTGCCGACAAGTGCATAGCCTTTGCGCTTGAAGCCGAGCAAATCCTCGGCAATCGCCTGAATGCCGTATGCCTCGTCCTGCGAGGAGATTGGATCGAGCGCAAGATCGCACAGTTGCTCGCGTCTGCGGCACCGGGCGAGAACGTCAGCTGTCTTATCCTTGAGTTCGAAGTACATTGCTGCTCTCCGTGCCTTCGTGCCGCGGCGCTCGTGGCGCCTCGTCACAAGGACGGGGGGAACGGTGATAGGCAGTCCATTCGGACGCCGCGCTTCCGGTATTAAAATCTCATAGTGCCTAAAAGGCGCGAGCCGACGGAGCGTGTCATTTCCCGCCTAGTGTTCGATCTGTTGCTCTGCCACGGCACTGACGATAATCTGATCGGAACCCTTTGCGTAGAGCGGAAGCGTCAGGGTGATCGCTTCGCTGCGCCCGTTGATACTGGCTGTATATCGCTTGTAGACGCGATCCTGCCCTTGCTCTTCACCTGCCGAGACTGCGTTCACCTTCTCGACCAATGCCTTTTCGAAGACGGCTGCGTCGACGTCGCCCAATGCCACGGTGCAGCCTTCGACGATCTTGCCTGCGACATTCGCCCGTGAGACCACCAGTGCTTGAAAGCTTTCGCTTTCGCCGCCACTGACAATCCACCCTTCCAGCGCTTCCGGGTTTTCCATCGGCGTGAAGGTCAGCGCCAGATCCTGTGCCATCGAAGGCCATTCGTCAGCTTTCGCACGCTCGGACGTGCGCTCGAAGTCTGGGCCGGAGGAAACGCAGCTGTCGTAGAAGAACGCAAGCTTGGAGCTCGCGTCATCGGCGAATGACGGCCCGGCGGCCGCAAGCAGGAAGAGCCAGACAGCAAAGCTACGCTTCATATTGTCTCCGAGCGGCAAAGTCAGTGCGGCCTTTCGGCCGCACGGATCATTTCAACCCTGCCGGACATTGTCGGCAGAGGTTCTGCCGGTTCTTCGGTCCTGTGCGACTTCGAACGCCACATCCATGCCTTCCTTCACGGTGTCGATTCCGCCTCTTTGAGCGGCCGTGATGTGCAGAAAGACATCGGTACCTCCGTCATCCGGCGTGATGAACCCAAAGCCCTTGTCCTGGTTGAACCACTTGACTTTACCTGTTGGCAAAATTCACCCCCATGTTGGTCTCCCCAGCCGAAATGGGACATCGCATGATTTTGGCGGCGGGCACAAGAGCCGTTGATGGCAGGGGCGGGGCGGTGGCGCTGACAGCGCGAATCGCCAGTCCGCATTTTCACGGGCCCAAATGCCGGTGGCGCTGGTGAGATCCGCAACCACATGCGCTACAATCGGCCGCTTGCGGGTTGCCTCGACTCTTCGCAAAAATGCCGTCCTGACGTCATCCCCGTGTCATTTTCCTCTCCTATAAACAACCTCAACGAGATTGGCATGAGCGGCTCGCGGGCTGCAGCCAATAGAGAAGGGAATGATACCCTTCGACGATACCGGAGCGACGCTGACCACGGATGGACTGGCAGCATCGCAAGCCGGCTATCCGGCAAGACCGGATGCGGAAAAGCGGGCGAGGCCCGCTTTTTTTGTTTTTGTGCCGCGCGTGTTTGTCATCCCGGCCGATTTGCTGCTACGCATGCTTATTCCCTCGCAAGGCAGCCGCACTGAATGTCAGCCATCATCTTCGACGTCCTTCCCATCTTCATCATGATCCTTATCGGCTGGCTGACCGTGAAACTGCGGGTGATGAAGGCGGAGATCGGCGATGCGCTGAGCGAATTCGTCTTCAAGATCGCCGTGCCGCTCTTGTTGTTCCGCACGATCGCGGCGGCAGACTTTCACGGGGCATCCCCGTTCAGGCTCTGGATCGCCTACTTCTCCGGTGTTGCGGTGACCTGGATCGCCGCCCATATCGCCGCGACGCGCTTCTTCGGGCGCGATGATCGCATCGGCGTGCTCGCCGGCGTGTCGTCAGCCTTCGCCAATACCATCTTCATCGGCCTGCCACTCGTGCAGCGAACGGTTGGCGACAAGGGACTCGTGCCGCTCTCGATCCTGATCGCGGTCCATCTGCCTGTCATGATGATTATCGGTACCATCATGATGGAGCGCGCCGAACACAAGATCTCTGGCAAGCAGGAGCGGAGCATCGCCAAAGTGGTCCGCCAGATTGCCCAGAACCTCGTGCGAAACCCGCTGGTGATCGGCTTGGCCGGAGGCTCTGCCATGCATCTTCTCGGCCTCACGATGCCCGGGCCGGTGGAATCCATCGTCGATCAGATTGCCGGCGTCGCCGGACCGGTTGCGTTGATCTCGCTCGGCATGGCGCTCGAGAAATACGGGATATCCGGCAATGCCGGCATCGCAAGCGTCACCTCGGCCTTCAAGCTCCTGCTGTTGCCGGCCTGCGTCTGGACGGCCAGCCATCTGGTGGGGCTCGCCAGCGACTGGACGGCGGCCCTCGTGCTGATTTCGTCGGTTCCGACGGGCGTCAACGCCTGGCTGATCGCCAATCGTTTCGGCGTCGGCCACAGCCTGGCGGCATCGACGATCACGCTAACGACGGCTCTCGGCGCCATCTCCGTGTCGTTCTGGGCCTTGCTGCTTGGCGTCTAGCGCAAAGAAAAAGCCCGGCGCAGGCCGGGCTTCGATTCTCTCAGCAACTGAGCACGCCTACTGCGTCGCGCTATCCGGTGCGTTCGGATCCGGAAGCGGAACCGGCGACTCGGCGAGGGTGTGAAGGTAGAGGATGACGTTGGCGCGATCCGTGTCCTTCGGAAGACCTGCAAAGCCCATCGCCGTGCCGGCAACATACTTCTTCGGCGCTGCCAGGAAGTGGTTCAGATGATCGAAGGTCCACTTCTCGCTGCCGCCCTTGGAGAAGTCCTTCATGGCCGACGAATAGGCAAAGCCCTCGTGCGTGCCGATCGGACGATCGACGAGACCATAGAGGTTCGGGCCAACTTTGTTCGGCCCCCCCTTGGTCGCGTCATGACAGGCTTGACACTTCTTGAAGACAGCTTCGCCAGCCTTGGCGTCTGCCTTCGAAAGCAGCTGCGCGATCGGAACGGCTGCAGCCGGTGCGGCCTCGCCGCCACCAGAGGCGGGTGCCTCTTCGGCTACGATCGCGAAACCTTCCTTCTCCGGCTTCTCCGAATGAAAGATCCCCTCCGACGCGATGGAGACGGACATCAGAACGAAAACCGTCCCGAGCAGTGCCCCCACAGCCGTATTCACGTATGAATTCATCTGCAATGCTCCCCTTGCAGCCGGCAGACATAAAACCGGACCATCTTGAAATCGCGCGGAACCTATGTCTTTTGGCTATTCGTTGCAACAGTCTAAATGGGCTGCTGCGTGAGACTTTTTGACACCTTTCCGCCCGGATTAGAAGGCCCGAACAATGACCAGTCCAAATTTAGATCACGTGCTCGTGCTGATCCCCGCCCGCATGGCATCGACCCGTCTTCCGGGTAAGCCGCTTGCCGATATTTGCGGTCTGCCGATGATCGTGCAGGTGGCGTTGCGGGCGAAGGAAGCCGAGATTGGCCGCGTCGTCGTCGCCGTCGATGACCAGCGGGTCTTTGATGTCGTTGCCGAGGCGGGCTTCGAGGTCATCATGACGAGCACGGATCATCAGTCCGGTTCGGACCGCATTTACGAAGCGCTCAGGAAGGTGGATCCGGAGAGGCAGGCCAAGTTTATCGTCAACGTGCAGGGCGATCTGCCGACGATTGAACCGGAGACGGTTCGCGCCGCACTGCGCCCTCTGGAGGATCCGAGCGTCGATATCGCCACACTAACGATCGCGATCGATAACGAGGCGGACAAGACTGCACCGCATATCGTCAAGGTCGTCGGTTCACCACTCTCCGAAAGCCGTCTGAAGGCTCTCTACTTCACGCGCGCGACGGCACCTTACGGCGATGGACCACTCTATCACCATATAGGCCTCTATGCTTACCGCCGGTCGGCCCTGGAGCGTTTCGTAACGCTTGGACCATCGGTCCTGGAAAAGCGCGAGTCGCTGGAGCAACTGCGTGCGCTGGAGGCCGGCATGCGTATCGATGTCGAGATCGTTGACACGGTTCCGCTCGGTGTCGATACTCCCGCCGACCTTGAGAAGGCGCGGCACATTCTCTCCGCTAGAACGAAGTGACGGATTTTCCATGAACATCAAGACCAACAGGATCGCCTTCCAGGGCGAGTTCGGCGCGAACTCCGACATGGCGTGCCGCGACATGTTTCCGACCATGGAACCGCTGCCATGCCAGACGTTCGAGGATGCCTTCGTGGCGGTCGAGAACGGCGATGCCGATATCGGGATGATCCCGATCGAGAACACGATCGCCGGTCGTGTCGCCGACATTCATCACCTGCTGCCGGAGTCCCGCCTGCACATCATCGGCGAGTATTTCATGCCGATCCGCTTCCAGCTGATGGTGCTTCCTGGCGTGACCAAGGATGAAATCCGCACGGTTCACAGCCATATCCATGCACTTGGCCAGTGCCGCAAGATCGTGCGCTCGCACGGCTGGAAGCCGGTGATCGCCGGCGACACGGCAGGTGCCGCAAAGCTCGTCCAGGAGACCGGGGATCGCTCGATGGCCGCGCTTGCGCCGCGTCTTGCTGCGGATCTCTATGGTCTCGACATCGTGGCGGAGAACGTCGAGGACACCGAGGACAACGTCACCCGCTTCGTCGTCCTCTCGCGCGACGAGGAATGGGCGCATCGCAGTTGCGCCGAGGAGAAGCTCGTTACGACGTTTGTCTTCAACGTCCGAAACATTCCAGCCGCGCTCTACAAGGCGCTCGGCGGTTTTGCGACGAACACCATCAACATGACAAAACTGGAGAGCTATCAGCTCGGCGGCAAGTTTGTCGCAACGCAGTTCTATGCCGATATCGAGGGACATCCGAACGATCCGAACGTCCGGCGGGCACTGGAGGAACTGCGGTTTTTTTCCGAGAAGGTCCGTATTCTCGGCGTCTACAAGGGCCACCCGATGCGGGGCCAGTTGCAGAAATGAGAAGGGCGCCTGCGGGCGGGCGCCCTTTTCCGATATAGCTTACTTATCCGGCTCACAGACACGCAAGCGATGGCCGTCCGGGTCGAGAACGACGAAGGTTGGACCGAAATCCATATCCGTCAGATCTTGCGCGATGGGTAGCTGGCGTTTGCGCCAGTCGTCGTAAAGCGTTGACACGCCGTTCTCGCCGGGAACCATGAAGGCGATCTCGGCGCGGCTACCGGTGGCAGAGGGCTGCGGCGCGACCTTGCTCAGCCGCCAGAGACCGAGCGTGAAGCCGCCGTCGAGCGCGAAAGCGACGAAGTTCGGAGCTTCGGCCACCGGCTCGCGGCCAAGCAGCGATCGGTAGAAACCGGCACTTTCGGCTGGGTCCTTGACGTAGAGAATGATGAGGTTCGGACTGTTCATCGGATGGTCCTCGTTGTGAGATGGTGGCAGGCGAAGAAACGCCGCTGCACCAATTGGCAGCGGCGGCGGTTGTTTAGGCGTCTTGGGAGTTGCGCTGTCGCGGTCTATCCTTCGTGGCAGGGGCGGCCCCAGTCCACGAAGCCGAGATCGCGTTTCATCGTCTCGGGCATGGCCTCCAGATCGAGGCGCGGATACTTGCTCCGTGCCATGTGGCGCGACGCGTTCAGCATCATCCGCAGGAGCGTGGATTGCGGGTATCCTGCATGAGCGGTGGTGTCCTCGACAGGATGATTGCCACGCGTCGATCGGGTGAGTTTCAGGCTCGTCATCATCGGTCCTCCTGTTGGATTGATACCGATAATAGCGCTAACCACTGTCAGTTTATGGCAGTAGCGTCGAGGTCAGGGCGCAATATCTTGCTGGTCCCGCCATTCCTTGAGGAGCACTGCGCGCCGGCGCGGATAGCGCCCGTCCTGGGGGGTCATTTCGACGATCCGATCCGTGCGGAAGTGACGGTAATCCTGACGCAATTCGCACCAGGCAACAACAACGCGCACATGCTCGAAATAGCTCAGTGCGAAAGGCCAGATATTGCGGACGGAGACGGTTCCGCTCTCATCCGAATAGGTCAGCTTGAGGATTCGTTCGCTGCGGATCGCCTTGCGAATGGCACTGAGATCGGCCTTGTCGGCAACGGGCGGTCGGAGATGCACGAGCAGTGGCGATGTCTCGATTTCGTCGCGCATTTCTTGCGGCAGGACATCCGCGATCTTCGCCAGCGCGTCGGCGCCGGCGGCGGCAAGTCGCGGATCGGCGGCGCGCGCCACCCAGCGCGAACCGAGAACGAGCGCCTCGATTTCGTCCAGGGAGAACATCATCGGCGGCAGCATGAAGCCCGGCTTCAGTACATAGCCGAGGCCAGGCTCTCCTTCGATCAAAGCCCCTTGTGCCTGCAGGCTGGCGATATCGCGGTAAAGCGTGCGGATGCTGACGCCGGTCTCCGTTGCCAGCACGGCGCCGCTGACCGGCCGGCGATAGCGCCGCAGGGTTTGCAGCAGCGTCAAAAGGCGTTCGGAGCGTGCCATATCAGGGGCCTCGTTCTGTCAGGCCTTATTGCTTTTTCCACTCTACCCAATCGCGCATTAGCCGATGGGCGATCGCGCCCTTGGGCGGCGGGGCTTTGCCGGTCGCGCCGGGGCGTTCGAGCATCTCAAGCGTTTCTGCACGCGTGAACCAGCGGCAGTCCTCCAGCTCCTGGCTGTCGAACTTCACGTGCTCGGACTTGGCTTCGGCGTAGCAGCCGATCATCAGTGAATGCGGCATCGGCCAGGGTTGCGAGGCGTGGTAGCGGATCCTTCCCGTACGGATTCCGGATTCCTCCAGCGTCTCGCGCCGCACGGCGTTCTCGATCGTCTCACCCGGCTCGACGAAACCGGCGAGACAGGAATACATACCCGGCGCAAAATGCGGGCTGCGGCCGAGAAGGCAGAGATCGCGTTCCTCGTCGATCGTCAGCATGATGACGACGGGATCGGTGCGCGGGAAGATTTCGTGTCCGCAGGCCGAGCAGACGCGCTTGTACCCGCCGATATGGATTTCCATGGTCGAGCCGCAGCGGCCGCAGAACTTGTTGTCCCGGTTCCAACGGATGAGGCTTGCGCCTTGGGCGAACTCACCGAGAAGGACTTCATCAAGCAGCATCTCGCGAAATAGCGAGCGTCCGTCCGAGGGCTTGTATTGGCTAGCCAATTCCTCTTCCGCGACGCCGACGGGAACCGCAAGCCGGGGCTCGCCGGTCTTGCGATAGCCAAGCAGCACTGTTTCGTCCCAGTTCGGCCGCAGGTCTTTCAGTTCGTAACGGGCAAACAGCGGATCGAGCACCTGTCCGTCGTGCTTCAGTACCAATTTGTCGCCCGCAAAAGCGAAGATATGCGTTCCTTCCTTCGCAAGCGCCATGTCGACGGACGTCTCGTCGCGATGTTCGGAATCGCGGATCAGGTCGTTGGCAGCGAAGGCAGTCAGGCTGCTGGGTTCCGGATGCGGAACATCCGAATCGAAAAGCGAACGGCTCATGATGAAAGGGCTTCCCGCAACTTCTCTATAAGGTCATCTCTCTTGTCGGCCGCATAGGGTTCAGCCTTGCCAAATCCCCAAACCGGATTCGGCCAATTGGCATCGCCTTCGAAGCGGGCAATGACATGAACATGAAGCTGACGGACGATGTTGCCAAGGGCCCCGATATTGATTTTTGCGGCGCCGGTGATCTTCTTCAGGGCGGAGGCGACCATCTCCGTCTCGAATGTCAGCAACACCTGATCGAGCGGGGTCAGTTCGAAGACTTCGGTGACATCCGTCCTGCGCGGTACGAGAATCAGCCACGGCCAACGGGCGTCCTTCGACAGCCTGAGATCGCAGAGCCCCGTCTGCATAACTCTGTCGCTATCGCTTTCCAACCGACGGTCGAGCTTGAAATCGTCCAACAGGCATTCCTCCATGTTTTCTTGAGGCTAGCAGTTTTTTTTGAGCTTGGCTTGCTTTTGATGGCGATATTGCCGATATGTGCATCCGGGAGGTTGGTGGTGGACGAGCCACTCGCCAACCGGGTCAGGTCCGGAAGGAAGCAGCCCTAACGAGCCCGGCACGGGTCATCGTGCCAGCCTCCCACCCTTCTCTCCATCCTTTGCCCGATTAGTCCGGGCGCTAAGCAGGGCGATGAGCGACACCGAGCGACAATCAAAAGATGCCGCCTCGACGGGCACCGGATACCGGGTGCTGGCACGCAAATACCGCCCCAAGGATTTCACGGATCTGATGGTCGGCCAGGAACCGATGGTCCAGACCCTGACCAACGCTTTCGAGACCGGCCGCATTGCCCAGGCCTACATGCTGACCGGGGTTCGCGGGGTCGGCAAGACGACGACGGCCCGCATCCTTGCCCGCGCCCTGAACTACAAGACCTCAGTGGTCGACAAGCCGACGATCGATCTGCGCATCCCCGGCGAGCACTGCCAGGCGATCATGGAAGGCCGGCATGTCGACGTCATCGAGATGGACGCCGCCTCTCATACCGGTATCGACGATATCCGCGAGATCATCGAGCAGGTGCGCTACCGCCCGGTTTCGGCGCGCTACAAGGTCTACATCATCGATGAAGTGCACATGCTTTCGACGCAGGCCTTCAACGGTCTGTTGAAGACGCTCGAAGAGCCGCCCGAGCATGTGAAATTCATCTTCGCCACCACCGAAATCCGCAAGGTGCCGATCACGGTCCTGTCGCGCTGCCAGCGCTTTGACCTGCGCCGCATCAGCGCCTCGGATCTCGTCGGCCTCTTCACCACGATCGCATCGAAGGAAGGCATCGAGGCAGAGCCCGATGCGCTGGCGATGATCGCCCGCGCCGCCGAAGGCTCGGCACGTGACGGTCTGTCGCTGCTTGATCAGGCAATCGCCCATGGAGGCGGCGCCGTTTTGACCGACGCCGTACGCGGCATGCTCGGCCTTGCCGACCGCGCTCGCATCGTCGATCTCTTTCATTACATCGTGAAAGGTGATGTTGCTGCGGCGCTGAGCGAATTCGAAAGCCAGTACGAAGCTGGTGCCAATCCGGTTGCGGTGCTGACGGACCTTGCCGATTTCACGCATCTTGTCACGCGGCTGAAGTATGTGCCGGATGCGGCGAACGACCCTTCGCTCAGCGAGATCGAGCGCACAAAGGCTGCGGAATTCGCCCAGGGCGTGGCGGTGACGGCGCTGTCGCGCATCTGGCAGATGCTGTTGAAGGGCATTCCGGAAGCCGAAGGCTCCTCGCGCCCGGCCGGCGCCGCCGAGATGGTGCTGATCCGACTGGCGCATGCCGCGCATCTACCGGCACCTGAGGATGCTGCCCGTCGCCTCGCGGAGTTTTCCGAGGCGAACGGTGGAAGCCGTCCGCCTGCGCCGTCGGGCAACAGCGGTGGCGGCGCAACGGTGAACTATCAGGGCAATCTGGCGGCGCGATCGACGGACCCGATACCGCGTCCGCAGCCGGTGGGGCCGACCGCCATGCTGCGTGCGGTTCCCAATCCCGATCCGCATTACGTGCCGGTCGGGCGTGTCGAGACGAAGCCCACCGAGGCGCCGAAGCCATTGGTGCCGGTCAATTCCATCGCCGATCTCGCCAATCTAGCAGGCGACAAGCGCGATGCTAAGATCAAGGCGCTGGTGCGCAACTTCGTCCGTCCCGTTCGCATCGAACCCGGTCGCCTCGACGTCAATCTGACCGAAGGCGCGCCCGGCACGCTGCTCAACGAACTGGCGGTCAAGCTCAAGGACTGGACGGGCATCCATTGGATTGTCAGCCTCAGCCGCGAGCAAGGCCAGCCGACCATCGTCGAGGCCGAAGCCAGCGCCAAGGCGCAGCAGGTGAGCGACGCGCGGCAGGACCCGGATGTGGCGGCGATCCTCGCGCAGTTTCCGGGCGCCAAGATCATCGACGTGCGCGTGCGGGCACCGGAGCCGGACGAGGAAGAGGAGGTCAAGGCGCCTGCCGCTGCCGAATCCGATGAAGGCGACATCCTGCCCGGCGACGACATAATATTCTGAGGTATCAAGAAGGAGCGAGACGATGCGCGACATCATGGGCATGATGGGCAAAGTCAAGGAAATGCAGGCCAAGATGGAGAAGATGCAGGCGGAGATCGCCGAACTCCATGCGGAAGGCAAGTCGGGTGGCGGCCTCGTTACCGTGGTCCTCAACGGCAAGGGCGAGATGCAGAGCCTGAAGATCGACCCGTCGCTATTCAAGGAAGACGATGTCGAGATTCTCGAAGACCTGATCGTTGCCGCTCACAAGGATGCCAAGGACAAGGCGGAAGCCGCCGCGGCTGAGAAGACCAAGGCGCTGACCGCCGGCCTGCCGATCCCGCCCGGCTTCAAGATGCCGTTCTGATCGGCCAGTAGACCGAAGAAGTGGTGCCGGCCGAACCTGGCACCGCTTCCGTCATGTGAGGGGGGAGCCGGATGACGTTGACCAGCCTGTTCGTCTTTGCCTGCGCGCTGTTCGTGGCTGCCGGCTCTCCAGGGCCGAGCGTTGCTGCACTCGTCGCCCGCGTGATCTCCAAGGGCGCGCGTGACGTTCTTCCCTTCCTGGCGGCCATGTGGCTCGGCGAGACGATCTGGCTGACCTGCGCCGTTGCCGGTCTCGCCGCGATTGCCGAAACCTTCCATTACGCCTTTGTTGCCGTCAAGTGGCTCGGCGTCTGCTATCTGCTCTATCTCGCCTGGAGGATGTGGTTTGCCTCGCCCGACCGTGAGGCCGAATCGCTGCCCGACACGCAATCGCCGCTAAGGCTTTTCCTCGCTGGCATGACGGTGACGCTCGGCAACCCGAAGATCATGATGTTCTACATGGCGCTGCTGCCCTCGATCATCGACATCCACGCCGTGACCATGGTCGGCTGGGCCGAGCTCGTCGGGACGATGCTTCTGGTGCTGATCGTCATCGATATCAGCTGGGCGCTGCTCGCGGCGAAGGCGAGAGGCTTCCTGAAAAGCCGCCGCGCTGTTCGTGTGGCCAATCGGGCCAGCGCCGGAACGATGGCCGGCGCTGCGGTCGCGATCGCGATGCGTTAGGCTACCTCTGTGAGATATGCCGCTTGGGAGCCCGTGGCGGTGGTGCCGGCGGCACCCAGGTCAGAATCATGTTAGCAACGCCTGCCGCGATATTGAGGCCGGACGTGCCCTCCGCCGAGACCGGCTGCAGCGCAATCGAGCCTTCGAAACCGCCGATAAGGACATTCGCCCCGACACCGAGGCCGACAGTCGCGTTGGCTGCGACGCCGGAGTAGCTTCCCTGCAGAGCGCCGTCGAGCCGGTTGGTCGGTGCATAGACGAGCCAAATCATTCCGCCGCCCGCCAGAGTGCCGATATCAATGCCAAACTTGGTGATTGTACCGGTATAGCGTTCGCTCGGCCGTCCCGGCGAAGACGGGGTGAATATGCAGTTGAGCGTCCGCTTCGAACCGATGATCACGCCAAATCCGGGAGATATGTCACAGCCAAGCGAGCCGACTTTGACGCGGGCGGCCGCCGGCGTCGCTGATAGGAAGGTAGTGGCCGTTGCGGCGATGACTGCCGCCGCGATAAGTCTTGCGATAGACATGCGAGCCTCCTTCGATTTACACTCCGTGCGTGAAAATCTAGGCGCGTCGGCCTTGTCAGCAAGTGGCAGTGGTCGAAATCACGTTAGAGGTGGTGTCGCGCCAGTTTCACCAGTTCGCGGCCGATCGGCTTCATCGGTTCGCCGCGCAATACGAGGGAGGTCGTCACTGCGCCGTAGCGCGCGATGCTGTCGACGATGATTTCAAGCTCGGACGGCGAGGGGACCAGGACCTTCAACACGAAGCAATCCTCTCCCGTCAGCCTGAGAACCTCGACAATCTGTGGCATTTCCGAGAATTGCTTGAGACAGGCGCGGATATGTTCGTGGCCGGTCCGCAGTCGAACGACGGCCATCATGCCCAGCCCGAGTGCCGCGGCATTGACGCGGGCGCCGTAACCCTCGATGATTCCCCGTTCCTCCAGGCGTTTCAGCCGCTCGGACGCAGCCGGTTGCGACAGACCGACCTTGCGCCCGAGTTCGGAAACAGAGATGCGCCCGTCCGCCTGCATGATCTCGACGATCAGCATGTCGGTCGGGTCGAGTTGTCGGCTCATGAAATCAGCCATCATTATTCGCCTTTAATTCATCGGTTGAACGATGATTTTTCCGATGATTTCCTATGTCGTTTGCAGACTATCTCACGCAGCCTATGCGTCGAGCAACAGGAAGGAAGCGATGCGAGATATCATCATGGTGCCGGGCCTTGGCGGGTCTGGCGAAGCACACTGGCAGTCCCGATGGGAGGCGGCCGATCCCCGTATGCGGCGGTTTTCGCCCTCGAACTGGGATCAGCCGAACCTCGAGGATTGGATCGCCGCGCTGGACCGGGCTGTCGGACAATCGGAGAACGAACCGTTTCTCGTCGCCCACAGCCTCTCCTGCCTTCTGGTTGCCCATTGGGCGCGGCGGGCCGCCCATCGCGCCAGCGGCGCCTTGCTGGTCGCGCCACCGGACCCACGCTCGCCGGCTTTCCCCCCGGAGGCTGCCGGCTTTGCCGATCCACCTGTCACGGCCCTTCCGTTCCTGTCGCTTGTCATAGCCAGTAGCGACGACCCTTTCGGTTCGCTCGACTATGCGCGTACCAAGGCCGATGCTTGGGGTAGCGAGTTCATGGGTATCGGTGCCCGCGGTCACATCAATGAGAAGAGCGGGCTCGGCGACTGGCCGGAGGGAAGGGCGGCATTGGCGGCCTTTGAGGCGCACTTGCGCTAGGTGCCTGCCTGCACTGCCAAGATATTGCGCAGTTTATAGTGGATCGGTGCTGCGAGATAGCGGCTGCGATCCTGCGCCGCGAGTGTCTTGCCGAAGGTCGCGAGCATCTCCGGCATCGTGACCTTCTCGCCGTCATAGCGCAGATAGTCGACCGTCATTCCGGCCGCGATTGCCCCACCGTGAAGAACGCGGCAATAGATGCCTGGCCGCGCTGCCTGCGTGTAGCGCTTGATGAACAGCGGGTCGCCCATCCGGGCGGCAAAAGTGGCGCAAGGAATGCGTGCGCTGGTGACCTCCAGAACAAGATCGCCGGCTATGAATCTATCACCCACCGAGACAATGCGGTTATCGAGATCGTCGATCACCATGTTCTCTCCGAACGTGCCCGGCTCAATTGGCCGCCCAAGCTCCTTTGACCACCAGTCGAGCGTCAGCGAACCCTCGAGATAGACGGCCTGGTCAACGCCACCATGGTGTTTCCGGTTACAAATGGCGTCGCCGACAAGCCCTTCGGCATCGACGAGCACGTTGCCGCCCACGGGATGCTTGTAGATGCCGGTCTTGTAGCTCTTGCCGGGTAGCCGCTCGGCACTGCCAATGCAGACGGCGAGGATTTTCATCGAGCGACGCTCCCAACCTGTTTCCGTTTTTGCAGCATATGGGCTAATAACCGCTCATGGCAAAGCGAGTCACCGGCCCCGAAATCGAAAAACTGATTCAGCTTCTGGCGAAGGTGCCCGGCCTTGGTCCGCGGTCCGCGCGCCGGGCTGCCCTGCACCTCATCAAGAAGAAAGACCAGTTGCTCGGCCCCCTGTCGAATGCGATGGGCGAGGCCTATGAGAAGGTCAAGATCTGCTCCCATTGCGGCAATGTCGATACAGTTGATCCCTGCACGGTCTGCACGGACGACCGGCGCGACCAATCCGTCATCATCGTCGTCGAAGATGTCTCTGACCTCTGGGCGCTGGAGCGTGCCGGCGCCTTGAACGCGACCTATCATGTACTCGGCGGCACCCTCTCACCGCTGGATGGCGTCGGGCCTGATGACCTCAACATTCGCGGCCTGATCGAGCGCGCCAGCGCCGGCGGCATCCGCGAACTAATCATCGCGGTCAATGCGACCGTCGAGGGGCAGACGACAGCACACTATATAACCGACCAGCTGGGTGGGCTGGACGTGAAGATCACGCGCCTCGCCCACGGCGTCCCGGTCGGCGGTGAACTCGACTATCTCGACGAAGGAACGCTGCAAGCGGCGCTCAGAGCACGTACGGCAATCTAGGGGGAAGCATGAACAGGAGCATTTTCAGCCGCCTCTTGATTGCAACGGCGGCGCTGCTGACGCTGTCATGCTCGTCGGTTCTTTCCGCATCGAAAGCTGATGTCGAAGCGCAATTTGAAAGATGGGTGCAGGCTGATCTCTGGCCGGAGGCGCAGAAGAACGGTATTTCGGAGCGGGCGTTTCGCGCGTCCTTCGCGGGCGTCGAACTCAACTGGAGCCTGACCGATCTTGCTCCTCCCGGCTTCCCGCCGCCGAAGCAACAGAAGCAGACGCAGGCTGAATTCTCCTCGCCGGGGCCGTATTTCAACGAGGATCGGCTGAAGCGGCTGGGGGGCACCGGCCGCGGTTTTGCCTCGCAATATGCCGCGACGCTGAAGAAGATCGAGAAAACCTACGGGGTCCCCGGTTCGATCGTGCTTGCCGTCTGGGGACGCGAAACGGGTTTCGGGGCGGCCAAGATCCCCAACTCGGCGATCGAGGTGCTGGCGACGAAGGCTTTTATGTCGACACGCAAGGAGATGTTCCGCACGGAACTGCTCGCTGCCCTGCACATCATCGATCGCGGCGACGCGACACCAGCCGAATTCAAAGGCTCATCGGCCGGCGCGCTTGGCCAGCCGCAGTTCATGCCAACCAGTTATTTGAAATATGCCGTCGATTTCGACGGTGACGGCCACCCCAATATCTGGACATCGGTTCCCGACACGCTTGCCTCGATCGCCAATTTCCTCGTCCAGAAGGGCTGGCAGCGCGGCCGTAGCTGGGGATATGAAGTGACGATTCCTGATCAGGTTTCTTGCGCGCAAGAAGGGCCGGATCTCGCCAAGCCCGTATCGCACTGGGCCTCGCTCGGCCTCGCGCGCGTGTCCGGCAAGGCCTTCCCTTCCGACGAAGGCAAGGCATCCGGCATAATGCTTGTACCGGCCGGCCGCGACGGACCGGAATTCGTCGTCACGCCGAACTTCTACGTGATCAAGGAATACAACAACTCCGACCTTTACGCGCTCTATATCGGCAACCTCGCCGATCGCATTGCGTACGGCTCCGGCGCCTTCCAAGGGGCATGGGGCGATGTCGGCAAGATGCTGCGATCCGACGTCGCGGCCATGCAGAAGGCACTGGAGAAGAAGGGATACGACGTCGGCGGCTCCGACGGGCTGCCGGGCTACAAGACGCGCCGGTCTATCGGCCAGTGGCAGGAAAAGAACGGCATGAACCCGACCTGCTATCCCGAGGCAACGATGATCGGCAAGTTGAAGTAAGCCTAGAGGTTGCGCTTCAAGCCCTCGTGGCTCGCGACGAACCCCAGCTTCTCGTAGAAGCGGATAGAATCCCTCCGCGATTTGTCGGACGTCAATTGCACCAGACCACAGCCGCGTTCGGCGCAGCGCGCAACAGCCCATTCGATGAAATCGGAGCCAAGGCCCAAGCCACGCGCGTCTCTGGCGACACGCACGCTCTCGATCTGCCCGCGCCACATGCCCGTTCGCGACAGGCCGGGAATAAACGTCAGCTGCAGGCAGCCGATGACACGATCGTCCTCGTCCACCGCGACGGCCAGCAGTTGGTTTGCATCGACTTCGATTGCCTCGAATGCGGTAACATAGCTTGTATCTGGCGGATCCGAGATGATCTCGCGGGTCGCTCCGAGATCGTCATCAGAGAGCAGGCAGATGATTGCCGCCAGATCGGAAGGACGGGCGGGGCGAAAGGAATACATGTCTTGCCTCAATGGTGCAGATCGATCGGTGTCTTGTAGAAGACGTCGCTGTCGGGCGGAATGGCCTGGCGCTCGATCAGCCGGTGGACCTGCGGCAGTTGTTCGCCGCGGTGAAGTGCCCGAAGCCGTTCGATGTTTTCCGCATCGGCCTGCGTTCGGCGCTGATTGTGCCTGATGTATTCGACCCAGGTCGGCGTGTGGTAGGTCTCTGTCCATCGCCCCGGCTTTTCGAGATCGCGCATCAGCGCCCAATTGCGGGCGCCATCGCGAATTCTGATACGCCGCCGCTCGCCCATCTGTGCCAGAAACTCGGGAACATCCGCATCGGCGATTTCGTAATCGATTTGGACGACGATCGGACCGCTGCGCGGGGTAATATCGAGGCCGAGCGCCGGCTCGATGAAGCGGTTGAGCGGGTCGAGATTGAGCGAGGCAAAGGCCGGCATGGCAAAGCGCAGCCCGACGACGATGCCGAAGAGCATGACGACGGCGGAGATCAACAAGGTGTCCGAGACGCCGTAGCGATCAGCCGCCACGCCCCATAGCCAGCTGCCACCGGCGATGCCGCCGAAGGTCACCGTCTGATAGAGCGACAAAGCGCGGCCGACGACCCAGCGCGGCGTCGACAACTGGACGATCGTGTTGAACAGCGAAAGTGCCAGCACCCAGCATGCCCCTGATATCACCAGCCCGGCACAGGTCAGTGCGGCAATCGGGCTAAAAGAGGCAATCGTGGCGCTCAGCGCAAAACCGGCGAAGGAAATCCGCACGATCGTTTCACTGGAGAAGCGTTCGCGCAGCCGATCATTCAGCATCGCGCCGCCGATCGCACCGATGCCGAAGGAGCCGAGCATGAGACCGTAGGTCAGCGGGCCGCCGACAACGAGGTCGATCGCCACGATCGGCAGCAGTGCGAGAATCGAGCTGGCGCTGATCCCGAAGATGAGCCCGCGCAGCAGCACCTTCTGCAGGTTGGGCGACATTGACACATAGCGAAGGCCCGCAAACACTGCGCTGCCAAGCGTTTCCCGTGGCAGGGTGGAGGCCGGGAGGCCCGGCTTCCAGCGAATTAGCGCATAGATCAGCGCGAAGTAGCTCAGCGTGTTGACGGCAAAGGCGGCTGCCGCGCCGGCGGCAGCGACGATAACGCCACCGATGGCGGGGCCAACGCTGCGGGTGATGTTGAAGCCGACGCTGTTCAACGTCACCGCGCCCGGCAGATCGCTGCGCGGCACCATGTCGCCGACCGAAGCCTGCCACGACGGATTGTTCAACGCAGTGCCGCAGCCGATCAGGAACGTGAAGAAGAGGAGCAGCCAGGGCGAAAGCCAGTTGAAGTAGGCCGAGATGCTGAGCAGTGCCGAAACCGCAAGCATGAAATATTGCGCGGTCAGCATCACCCGGCGGCGGTCAAAGCTGTCGGCAAGGGCGCCCGATACGAGCGAGAAGAGCATGATCGGCAGTGCCGTCGATGTCTGCACCAGCGCGACCATATTTTCCGATGCCGTGATGGTTGTCATCATCCAGGCGGCGCCAACCGCCTGGATCAGCCCCCCGAAGTTCGAAGCGAGGCTTGCAAACCAGATCGTCCGGTAGGTTTCGTGCCGCAACGGCGCCAGTGTCGACGAAGTGTATGGCACGATCCCTCCCGATGCCGGTCCCTCTGAGCCAATATATGGCGAAAGATGCCGCTGGCTAGCGTGGGAGCTCATTGGGAAGGTTAGTGACGGAGCTTGCAATTTTGTAAAAACGGGCCTATATGGCTCTCAAATCTTGATCGCATTGATGAAGAGTGGGCCGCAAGGACCCGCTCTTTTTTATTACCGCGATCACCCAAAATGCATGACATTGCTAGGAGCGCATCGCTTGTCGGATTCGACGAAAGCAGACAATGAACTTGAGCCGCGGCTCATCACGGAGACTGGTCTCGACCAGCGCCTTGCCGACATTATCGAGCCTGTGCTTGTTGACCTTGGTTACCGTCTGGTCCGTGTGCGCATGCTCAACCAGAACGGCGCCACCATGCAGATCATGGCCGAGCGCAACGATGGAACGATGGACGTCGAAGGCTGCGAAGAGGTCTCGATGGCCGTTTCTCCGGTTCTCGATGTGGAAGATCCTATCGATAGAGAGTATCATCTGGAAGTGTCTTCGCCGGGTATCGACCGCCCGATGGTGCGGAAGTCCGATTTCGTGCGCTGGCAGGGACATCTTCTGAAGTGCGAAACGTCGATCATGGTCGGCAACCGAAAGCGCTTCCGTGGTAAGATCGTTGCGACCGACGCCGACGGTTTCACGCTCGAGCGTGACCAGGTTTCCGAGGGCGAAGAACAGAATATCGTTATTCCATTCACGGCCCTCGCCGATGCAAAGCTCATTCTGACCGACGATCTGATCCGTGATGCACTGCGCGCCGACAAGCTGGCGAAGGCAGAGGCCGCGAACCAGAACGAAGCGGAAGACGAAGAATAACCGATCAACTTGTGGCTCCAGGGACGGGAACCCCGGACGCCTAGACGGAGAGAAAAGACAATGGCAGTCAGTGCGAACCGGCTCGAGCTTCTGCAGATCGCAGATGCAGTGGCGCGCGAAAAGGTCATCGACCGTGAGATCGTGCTTGCCGCAATGGCAGACGCGATCCAGAAGGCAGCGCGCTCTCGCTATGGCACTGAGTCCAACATTCGGGCCGACATCAACCCGAAGACCGGCGAAATCCGCCTTCAGCGCCTGCTCGAAGTTGTCGACAAGGCCGAAGACTATTCGACCCAGATCCCGCTCGAGCTGGCCCGCGACCGCAACCCGGATGCAGCCCTTGGCGATTTCATCGCCGATCCGCTGCCGCCGATGGATTTCGGCCGTATCGCGGCTCAGTCCGCAAAGCAGGTTATCGTCCAGAAGGTTCGCGAAGCCGAGCGTGATCGCCAGTTCGACGAGTTCAAGGATCGCGTCGGCGAGATCGTCAACGGCACCGTCAAGCGCGTCGAATACGGCAACGTCATCGTCGATCTCGGCCGTGGCGAAGGCATCATCCGTCGCGACGAAATGATCCCGCGCGAAAACGTCCGCTATGGTGATCGCGTCCGCGCCTACGTATATGATGTTCGCAGAGAGCAGCGCGGCCCGCAGATCTTCCTGTCGCGCACACATCCGCAGTTCATGGTGAAGCTGTTCACGATGGAAGTGCCTGAAATCTACGACGGCATTATCCAGGTGAAGTCGGTTGCCCGCGATCCGGGTTCGCGCGCCAAGATTGCCGTGATCTCGAACGACAGCTCGATCGATCCGGTCGGCGCCTGCGTCGGTATGCGCGGTTCGCGCGTTCAGGCCGTTGTCGGCGAGCTTCAAGGCGAAAAGATCGACATCATTCCGTGGTCGCAGGATCCGGCGACCTTCGTCGTCAACGCTCTGCAGCCGGCTGAAGTGGCCAAGGTCGTTCTCGACGAAGATGCAGAGCGCATCGAAGTCGTGGTTCCGGACGAGCAGCTGTCGCTGGCCATCGGCCGCCGCGGCCAGAACGTTCGTCTGGCGTCGCAGCTGACCGGCTGGGACATCGACATCATGACGGAAGCCGAAGAATCCGAGCGCCGCCAGAAGGAGTTCAACGAGCGTACCAACCTGTTCATGGACTCGCTCGACGTTGACGAGATGGTCGGCCAGGTACTGGCCTCGGAAGGCTTCGCAGCGGTCGAAGAGCTGGCTTACGTCGATCTTGACGAAATCACCTCGATCGACGGTTTCGACGAAGACACGGCACAGGAAATCCAGACCCGTGCCCGCGAATACCTGGAGCGCCTGGAAGCCGAAATGGACGAAAAGCGCAAGGCGCTTGGCGTTTCCGACGAACTGCGCCAGATCGACGGCATAACCGCTCAGATGATGGTCGCGCTCGGCGAAGACGGCATCAAGACGATCGAGGACTTCGCCGGCTGCGCCGCTGACGATCTCGTCGGCTGGAGCGAACGCAAGAACGGCGAGACCAAGAAGTTCGAAGGTCTGTTCTCCAAGTTCGACGTTTCGCGCGTCGAAGCCGAGCAGATGGTCGTTCAGGCTCGCCTCGCGGCTGGGTGGATCACCGAAGAAGATCTCGCCAAGGACGCGGAAGCTGAAGAAGCTCCCGAGGCCGAGCAGGAAGTATAATGTCCGCGCGGGAGCCGACCGTTTCTCCTGAGGACGACGATCTTGCAGGATATGACGTGAATGGTCGCATGTGCATCGTGACGCGCGAAAGCGGATCGCCGGATGAGCTGATCCGCTTCGTCGCCGCTCCCGATGGGACTGTGGTCGCCGATCTGAAGCGCCAGCTTCCGGGACGCGGCTGTTGGGTCAAGATCGATCGCTCGCTGGTCGACAAGGCCGTGGCGAAGAAGCTCTTCGCCCGCGCTTTGAAAGCGGATGTGAAGGCGGCAGCCGATCTCGGCCAAACCGTTGAGACGCTGCTCGAACAGCAGTTGATGCAGATGATGAACATGGCCCGCAAGGCGGGGCAGTTCGTTACAGGCTCTGCGAAAGTGGACGCCGCAGTCAGGAGTGGAGCGGCGATTGCCGTGTTCCACGCGACGAATGCCGCCGAAGATGGCGTGAGAAAAATCGACCAGGCTCGCAAGGCCTGGCACCTCGGAATGGAGACCGAGGAGGAAATACCTTCCTACCGTCTCTTCTCGGAGAGCGAAATGGAAGGCCTGATGGGCCAGAACGCTTTTATCCATGCTGCAGTGCTTGCAGGGCAGGCGGGTGAGGGTGTAGTGAAGCGCGCAAAGATGCTCGAACAGTACCGCAATGGCGGTCAGTCCCGGGCAGCGGGCGGCGCTGGCCGGCAAAAACAATGATACGGTCACCGGCTTGTCCGGTCCCAACATCATTGATCGACATATTTGATTGACAGGGCCTGATGACGTCATCGCTCCCTGTCCGAAGGAACGGGAACGAATGACCGATAGCAATGACGACAAGACACTGAACGGACCGGGCAAGAAGACTCTGACCCTGAAGCCGTCGGGAATGAGCCAGGGCACCGTGCGCCAGGACATGGGCCGCGGTCGCACCAAGGCGGTCGTTGTCGAGACCCGCAAGCGGCGTCCGATGCGTCCGGAAGACGAACGCCCGATCACATCTGCAGCGCCGGCAGCGCCGCTTCGCACAGCCGAACCCGCCCGTTCTCCGGCACCCGCGGCACCGGTTCAGGCGCGCGGTCCGCAGGTACCACAGCCGCGCATCCATCAGCCGGGTGGACAGCAGCAGCGTCCGCAGCAGCCTTCATCGCAATCTTCGCGTCCTCAAGATCGTCCGCGGCCGGTAGTCCTGAACCACCTGTCTCCGGAAGAAATGGACGCCCGCCGTCGTGCGCTTGCAATGGCGCAGGTTCGTGATGCGGAAGATGCCGTTCGCCGCGCCGAGGAAGAAAAGCGCCGTGCTGCAGAGGACGCCGCGCGTCAGGCTGCCGAAGCTGAAGAAGCCAAGCAGCGTGCAGAGGAGGAAGCGGTACGCGCGGCTGCAACCGCATCCGCCGCGGCAGAGGCAGAGGCAGAGGCACCAGCTGCGCCGGCAGAAGCTCCCCGTGTCCAACCGGCTACGCCGGCAGTACGTCGCCCAGACGCGGCTGCTTCGCCGACCCAGGCACGTCCGGCCCCGGGCGGCGTCGCTGCCCCGGCCGTTCGCGGCCGCCGTGAAAACGAGGAAGAAGATCGTGGGGCACCCCGTGGCGTTCCCGCTCGAGGTCGCGTTGTGCGCCCCGAGCCGGCAAAGCCGGTCACGACACGTCCGAAGACGGACGACGAGCGTCGCCGTGGCAAGCTGACTATCGGCACTGCCGGCGTCGACGACGACGGCACGGCACGCGGTCGCTCTATGGCTGCCATGCGCCGACGCCAGGAAAAATTCCGCCGCAGCCAGATGCAGGAAACCCGCGAAAAGGTTGTTCGCGAAGTCATTCTGCCTGAGACCATCACCATTCAGGAACTGTCGCAGCGCATGTCCGAACGTGCGGTCGACGTCATCAAGTACCTGATGAAGGAAGGCCAGATGATGAAGCCGGGCGACGTCATCGACGCCGACCTTGCGGAACTCATTGCCGGCGAATTCGGCCATACCGTCAAGCGTGTCTCCGAATCCGACGTTGAGCTTGGCATCTTCAATGTTGCCGACCAGGAAGGCGATCGCGTTTCGCGTCCGCCGGTTGTGACGATCATGGGTCACGTCGACCACGGCAAGACCTCATTGCTCGACGCCATCCGTCATGCCAACGTCGTTGCGGGGGAAGCCGGTGGTATCACGCAGCATATCGGCGCCTACCAGGTCGAACAGAACGGTCAGAAGATCACCTTCATCGACACCCCCGGCCACGCCGCTTTCACGGCAATGCGTGCCCGCGGTGCGCAGGCGACCGACATCGCGATCCTGGTCGTTGCAGCTGACGACAGTGTCATGCCGCAGACGATTGAATCGATCAACCATGCCAAGGCGGCCGGTGTTCCGATCATTGTGGCGATCAACAAGGTCGACAAGCCGAGCGCCGATCCGCAGAAGGTTCGTACGCAGCTCCTGCAGCACGAAGTCTTCGTGGAATCGATGGGTGGTGAAGTTCTCGACGTCGAAGTTTCGGCGAAGACGGGCTTGAACCTCGACAAGCTGCTGGAAGCCATCCTGCTGCAGTCCGAAATCCTCGACCTCAAGGCCAATCCGAACCGCACGGCGGAAGGTACTGTCATCGAGGCCCAGCTCGACCGCGGCCGCGGTTCGGTTGCCACGGTTCTCGTCCAGAACGGCACGCTGAAGCCCGGCCAGATCATCGTCGCTGGCGATGTCTGGGGTCGTGTTCGCGCGCTCGTCACCGACAAGGGCGAACACGTCAAGGAAGCCCCGCCGGCCATGCCGGTCGAGGTGCTCGGCCTCTCCGGCACGCCGCAGGCGGGTGACAAGTTCGCCGTCGTCGAAAACGAAGGCCGTGCTCGAGAGATCTCGGAATACCGCCAGCGTCTCGCCCGCGACAAGGCTGCCGCCCGCCATTCGGGCCAGCGCGGCTCGTTGGAACAGATGATGACGCAGCTGCAGTCCGCCGGAGTCAAGGAATTCCCGCTGGTCATCAAGGGCGATGTGCAGGGTTCGATCGAAGCAATCGCCGGTGCTCTCGAAAAGCTCGGCACGGACGAAGTTCGCGCCCGCATCGTCCACTCGGCTGTCGGCGGTGTCACGGAATCGGATATCTCGCTTGCCGAGGCATCGGGCGCCGCGATCATCGGCTTCAACGTCCGTGCAAACGCGCAGGCTCGCACTCTGGCCGAACGTCAGGGCATCGAAATTCGCTACTACAACATTATCTACGACCTCGTGGATGACGTGAAGGCGGCGATGTCGGGTCTGCTCTCGCCGGAGCGCCGCGAAACCTTCCTCGGCAACGCCGAGATCCTCGAGGTGTTCAACATCACGAAGGTCGGCAAGGTCGCGGGCTGCCGCGTCACCGAAGGCAAGGTCGAGCGTGGCGTTGGCGTCCGCCTCATCCGCGACAACGTCGTCATCCATGAAGGCAAGCTCAAGACGCTCAAGCGCTTCAAGGACGAAGTCTCGGAAGTGCATTCCGGCCAGGAATGCGGTATGGCTTTCGAGAACTACGAAGACATCCGCGCCGGCGACACGATCGAGTGCTTCCGCGTCGAACACATCACCCGTACGCTCTGATCGTGTGATATTGGAAATTTGGACGGGCGCCGGATCATGTGAGGCCGGCGCCCGAACCTTTTGAGGCAAAGAAAAATGGCAACAAGACCAACAACCTCCGCACCTTCGCAGCGCATGCTGCGCGTCGGCGAGCAGGTTCGCGCCGCCATCACGCAGGTTCTGCAGCGCGGCGAAGTGCGCGATGACGTGATCGAGAAGACCGTTATTTCCATCTCCGAAGTCCGAATGTCGCCCGACCTGAAGATCGCGACGGCGTTTGTGACGCCGCTCGGCGTGACGGATCATAATGCGGTGATCGCCGCGCTGAACCGCAATGCGAAATACATTCGCGGTCGCCTCGGCCCGCAGCTTCGGCAGATGAAGTACATGCCGGAAGTCCGCTTCCGCGACGATACGAGCTTCGACAATTACAAGAAGATCGACGAGTTGCTGCGCTCGCCCGAGGTCCAGCGCGATCTCGACCAAGGCGATACTGAAGAAGAATAGTAGAAGAGACTGATGTCAAAACCACGTAAACCGAAGGGCCGCCCGATCTCCGGTTGGCTGATCCTTGATAAGCCGGTCGATTTCGGCTCCACCGAAGCCGTTTCCAAGATCAAGTGGCTGTTCAAGGCGCAGAAGTGCGGTCACGCCGGCACGCTTGACCCGCTGGCGTCGGGCATGCTGCCGATTGCGCTCGGTGATGCGACGAAGACCGTTCCCTACGTGATGGACGGCCGCAAGATCTACGAATTCACAGTGACCTGGGGCGAGGAACGCGCAACCGACGATCTCGAGGGCGATGTGACTCAGAGCTCCGACGAGCGCCCGAGCGAGCAGCAGATCCGCGATCTCCTGCCGAAGTATACCGGCGTTATCAGTCAGGTTCCGCCGCAGTTCTCCGCGATCAAGATCGCCGGCGAGCGCGCCTATGATCTGGCGCGTGACGGCGAGGCCGTCGAAATCCCCTCCCGTGAGGTTGAAATCTTCCGTCTCACGCTGCTTGCCTGCCCGGATGCCAGTACAGCGCATTTCGAAGTCGAATGCGGCAAGGGCACCTATGTCCGGGCGCTGGCCCGCGACTTTGGCCGCGAACTCGGCAGCTATGGCCACATCTCCGGCCTGCGCCGCAGTTTTGTTGCGCCCTTTGCCGAAGAAACAATGGTGCCGCTTGCCGATCTCGTCGCGCTCGAGGCAATCGAGGACGCGGACGAGCGACTTGCTGCACTGGACGCCCTTCTGATCGACACGAGCGAAGCGCTTTCTTCGCTGCCGCATCTCGTCGTCAACGACGACCAGGCACACCGGCTGAAGATGGGCAATCCGATCCTCGTGCGTGGGCGGGATGCGCCGGTTGCCGAAAGCGAAGCCTACGCCACAGCCCGTGGCAAGCTGATCGCAATCGGCGAGATTGGCCAGGGCGAATTCCGTCCGAAGCGCGTCTTCGGCTGAGTTTTCAGTTAAACCTCTGGTTTTGCCCCGATAGGGACCAGGCCTAACCATAGGTCGTAATTGTCAACCTTTGCCATTGGGATATGCTTCCTGATCTGGGCCGTGGGGCCGTTCAGGTCAGGGAGAAAGTCATGCGCAGAGTTGCAGCCGGCATCCTGTTGTTCTTCTCGGCGGTCTTGATGGCCGCCAATGTCCACTGCGCGGAACGCTGGGCGAAGTTGCCAGCCTTTCCGCCGATGCCTCCCGCAAAGACGAGCGGCATGGCCCCCGTCAACGACATCAAGATGTACTATGCCGAGTACGGCGAGGGTGAACCGATCCTGTTCATCCACGGTGGGCTCGGCAGCGCCGATGTCTGGGGCTATCAGGTCGCCGATCTCGCGAAGGATCACCGGGTGATCGTTGCTGACAGCCGAGGACACGGTCGTTCGACGCGCAGCGAGCAGCCTTTCGGTTATGACCTGATGACCTCAGATTATGTCGCGTTGCTCGATTATCTGAAGCTCGACAAGGTGACACTGGTCGGCTGGTCGGATGGCGGCATCATTGGCATCGATATGGCGATGAAGAACCCGGAAAAGCTGACGCACGTCGTTGCGCAAGCCGCGAACGTGACGACCGACGGCGTTAAGTCTGACGCCACGGACAACAAGACGTTCAAGGAGTACATCGAAGCCGCCGGCGAGGCCTACGGGACGCTGTCGCCGACGCCAAACGGCTATAGCGCCTTCCTCAAGCAGATGATGGCGATGTGGGGGAGCCAACCCGCCTGGACGGCCGACGACCTCGGCAAGATCAAGGTGCCCGTCACCCTGGCGATCGGCGATCACGACGAGGCTGTCAAGCGCGACCATACCGAGATGATGGCCACACAGATTCCTGGGTCGAAGCTGGTGATCCTCAAGGACGCGAGCCACTTCGCCATGCTGCAGGACCCCGAGGGTTACAATTCGATGATCCGGGATGCAATGACTGGAAAATGACGAATCAGCCGTCTGTGGCCATGCCTCTTTCCATCGCGACACATTTGGTTTATACGCAGCGCCAGCATCAGGCAGGGCTTGAATGCATTCGCGGCCAATGCTGGACGACATCCCGGCTTTTGGCGACCTTATCTCCTCTCATCGAAAGGATTATCCGATGTCGATTACTGCTGAGCGCAAGACGGCTCTGATCAAGGAATACGCAACGTTCGAAGGCGACACCGGTTCACCGGAAGTACAGGTTGCCATCCTGACCGAGCGTATCAACAACCTGACCGGCCACTTCAAGGACCACAAGAAGGATAACCATTCCCGCCGTGGTCTGCTGACGATGGTTTCCAGCCGCCGCTCGCTTCTTGATTACCTCAAGAAGAAGGACGAAGGCCGCTACACCAAGCTGATCGGCAGCCTGGGTATCCGCCGCTAATGATTCTTCGGCGGGCGCTCCCATTGGGACGCCCGCCGGATTTTTTCGGGAAGTCTTTTCCCGATTCCGCCACACGTGGCGGATTGCCCGGCAGACCCGGATGGGCCGGTTCTGCCAAACCAACCGTTGACCTGTCATGGGGCAGGATTGCCGGATGCTTTCGGCCAGAGCTTCAGGAGCTTTGGCCCGGTCTCTTCCGGGGCCGTCGACGCAAAGCCTCCCGTTGTCTTGCCCATGATGCGTCACACCGATTGCGGTTGACCGTGCGCGATGCCTTGGAAGGCGAGGCGCATGTTCCCGCATTGAAGGACAAGACATATGTTCGATACTCATAGTGTTGAAATCGAGTGGGCAGGCCGCCCGCTAAAGCTCGAAACCGGCAAGATCGCCCGCCAGGCTGATGGCGCTGTTCTCGCAACCTACGGCGAGACCGTGGTCCTCGCTACCGTCGTTTCCGCCAAGGCGCCGAAGCCGGGGCAGGACTTCTTCCCGCTCACCGTCAACTACCAGGAAAAGACCTACGCAGCCGGCAAGATCCCCGGCGGCTATTTCAAGCGCGAAGGTCGCCCGTCCGAAAACGAAACCCTCGTTTCCCGCCTGATCGACCGCCCGATCCGCCCGCTCTTCCCGGAGGGCTACAAGAACGACACGCAGGTCGTTGTCACCGTCATCCAGCATGACCTTGAAAACAACCCCGACATCCTGTCGATGGTTGCGACCTCGGCAGCCCTGACGCTCTCCGGCGTTCCCTTCATGGGCCCGGTCGGCGGCGCACGCGTCGGCTATATCAACGGCGAATACGTCCTCAACCCGCATCTCGACGAGATGGACGAGTCGGTGCTCGACCTCGTTGTTGCCGGTACGCACGACGCCGTTCTGATGGTTGAATCCGAAGCCAAGGAACTCAACGAGGAAGTCATGCTCGGCGCCGTCATGTTCGGCCACCGCGGCTTCCAGCCGGTTCTCGACGCGATCATCAAGCTCGCTGAAGTGGCTGCCAAAGAACCGCGCGACTTCCAGCCGGAAGACTATTCCGAACTCGAAGGCGAAATGCTGAAGTATTTCGAAGCCGAGCTTCGCACCGCCTACAAGAACACGCAGAAGGCTGAGCGCTACGCTGCCGTCGACGCTGTCAAGGCGAAGGTCAAGGCGCACTTCCTGCCGGAGGAAGGCGAAGCCGAGTACACGGCCGAAGAAGTCGGCGCGATCTTCAAGCACCTGCAGGCGAAGATCGTTCGTTGGAACATCCTCGACACCAAGAGCCGCATCGACGGCCGCGACCTCGAAACCGTTCGTCCGATCGTTTCGGAAGTCGGCCTCCTGCCGCGCACGCATGGTTCGGCGCTCTTCACCCGCGGTGAAACGCAGGCGATCGTTGTTGCCACCCTCGGCACCGGCGAAGACGAGCAGTATGTCGACTCGCTCACCGGCATGTACAAGGAGCGCTTCCTGCTCCATTACAACTTCCCTCCTTACTCCGTTGGCGAAACCGGCCGCATGGGCTCCCCGGGCCGCCGCGAAATCGGCCACGGCAAGCTCGCATGGCGTGCTATCCGCCCGATGCTGCCGACTGCCGAGCAGTTCCCCTACACGCTGCGCGTCGTTTCCGAGATCACCGAGTCGAACGGCTCGTCCTCGATGGCCACCGTCTGCGGCACGTCGCTCGCTCTGATGGACGCTGGCGTTCCGCTCGCAAAGCCGGTTGCCGGTATTGCCATGGGCCTGATCCTCGAAGGCGATCGCTTCGCGGTCCTCTCCGATATTCTCGGTGACGAGGACCACCTCGGCGACATGGACTTCAAGGTCGCTGGTACGGCCGACGGCATCACCTCGCTGCAGATGGACATCAAGATCGCCGGCATCACCGAAGAGATCATGAAGGTCGCTCTCGGCCAGGCACAGGGCGGCCGCAAGCACATCCTCGGCGAGATGGCAAAGGCCATCACCGAGAGCCGCGGCCAGCTCGGCGAATTCGCACCGCGCATCGAAGTCATGAACATTCCGGTCGACAAGATCCGTGAAGTCATCGGCTCCGGCGGCAAGGTCATCCGCGAAATCGTCGAAAAGACCGGCGCGAAGATCAACATCGAAGACGACGGCACCGTTAAGATCGCTTCTTCTTCGGCCAAGGAAATCGAAGCTGCCCGCAAGTGGATCCACTCGATCGTTGCAGAACCGGAGGTTGGCCAGATCTACGAAGGCACGGTCGTCAAGACCGCCGACTTCGGCGCATTCGTCAACTTCTTCGGCGCCCGTGATGGTCTCGTCCACATCTCGCAGCTCGCTTCCGAGCGTGTTGCCAAGACGCAGGACGTTGTCAAGGAAGGCCAGAAGGTCTGGGTCAAGCTCCTCGGCTTCGACGAGCGTGGCAAGGTCCGCCTGTCGATGAAGGTTGTCGACCAGGCAACCGGCCAAGAAATCCCTGCCGACAAGAAGAAGGAAGAGGCAGCAGCCGAGTAAGCTGCGCCTTCCCAAGTCTTCATGGGCGCGGGATCTTTTCCGCGCCCTTTTTGTATCCGAGAATGAGACGAGACCATGAGCCGCGAAACCTTGAAGACCCTGTTCCATCCCTTTGCAAGCGGCACCGTCGAAGCGCCCGGCGAGGGTGAGCGCGTGCTCTTCCTTGGCGCCGAGGCAGGCTTTGCCGTGCCGGAAGGCTTTGCCGCCTCGCTAAGCGCCGTACAGGGCTTCCGGCCGCTGTACCGGCAGCTTCTCTCCCAGCGCATCGAAACCACGCCTGAGATAGAAGGCGAGGACTATGATGCCGCGCTGGTCCTCTGCAACAAGCACAAGGGCGAGAACGAGGCCAACATCGCTGCGGCACTTGAGCGCGTGAAGGCGGGCGGCCTGATCGTCATCGCCGGCGGCAAGGAGGATGGCATCCAGTCGCTCCGCAAGCGCATGGAGGGCTTCGGCCTCGAGATCGAGCATATGCCGAAGTATCACGGCGTTGCGCTGTGGTTCGCACGGCCGGCCGATGTCAGCGAGATCGTTGGCAAGTTCGCCAAGCCATCCGTGCGCGTCGATGGCCGCTTCCTGGCGGCCGCCGGCATGTTCTCGCATGACCGCATCGATGACGGCTCGGAACTGCTCGCCTCGCGGCTGCCTGCGGATTTCACCGGCGATGTTGCCGATTTCGGTGCTGGCTGGGGCTATCTCTCCGTCGAACTGGCCGAGCGCTCGCCCGGTGTCGGCCGCCTCGACCTTTACGAGGCCAACCACGCCGCCCTGGAGGCAGCCAAGGCAAATCTGGCGGAGAACTGCCCTGATGTGCCTGCGCGCTTCTTCTGGGCCGATCTGGCGGGCGAGCCGGTCAAGGACAAGTACGACCTCGTCGTCATGAATCCGCCCTTCCACGAAGGCCATGCGGCCGAGCCGTCGCTCGGCCAGGCGATGATCAAGACCGCCGCCTCGGCGCTACGCGGCGGCGGACGTCTGCTTCTCGTTGCCAATCGTGGATTGCCCTACGAGCCGGTCCTGGCTGCGAACTTCAAGGAAAGCGGCGAAACCTGCCGCAACGCCCGCTTCAAGGTGCTGTGGGCGAAGAAATAGAAAAGGCGGCCATCGGCCGCCTTTTTTGTCGCATCAGTCGATGCTCACTCGACGTCTGCCCTGCGCAGCGCTTCGAGCGTCGGCATCGAGGTGATGTTGAAGCCGGCATCGACGAAATGGATTTCGCCGGTAACACCAGCGGAAAGGTCCGACAGCAGGTAAAGGGCGGAATTGCCGACCTGATCGATCGTCACCGTTTTGCGCAGCGGCGAGTTGCGCTGGTTCCAGGAGAGGATCGCGCGCGCATCGGAAATACCGGCACCGGCGAGCGTTCGGATCGGGCCTGCGGAGATCGCGTTGACGCGAACACCCCTGGGACCGTAATCCGCAGCCAGATACCGCACAGAGGCCTCGAGAGCCGCCTTGGCGACGCCCATGACGTTGTAGTTCGGGATGACGCGCGTCGAACCGTTATAGGTCAGAGTCAGCATCGAGCCGCCTTCGTTCATCAGCGGCGCACAGCGCTTGGCGATCTCGGTGAAGGAGAAACAGGAGATAACCATCGTGCGGCTGAAGTTTTCGCGTGTGGTGTCGGCGTAGAGGCCCTTCAGCTCGTTCTTGTCCGAGAAGCCGATGGCGTGGACGACGAAGTCGAGCGCGCCCCAGCGTTCCCTGATGGCATCGATGGTGTTGTCGACAGATGCGATATCCTCGACGTCGCACGGCAGGACGAAGTCGGAACCGACTTCTGCCGCCAGCGGCTTGACGCGCTTGCCGAGCGCGTCGCCCTGATAGGTGAAGGCGAGCTCGGCTCCCTGCGCTGCCAGTGCTTTCGAAATTCCCCAGGCGATGGAATGGTTGTTCGCGACGCCCATGATGAGGCCGCGCTTACCCTGCATGATTCCCGTCATATTATTGTCCGTTGTAGCGCTGGAAGACGAGCGTGGCGTTGGTGCCGCCGAAGCCGAAGGAGTTGGAAAGCGCGATGTCGATCTTGGCGTCGTCGATGCGCTTGCGAACGATCGGAACGCCGTCGAATTCGGGATCAAGCTCGGTGATATGTGCGCTTTCACCGATGAAGCCGGCTTGCATCATCAGCAGGGAGTAGATCGATTCCTGCACGCCGGCGGCACCGAGCGAGTGGCCCGTCAGCGACTTGGTCGACTGGATGTGCGGGATCTTGTCGCCAAAGACTTCGCGGATCGCGCCGATTTCCTTGCTGTCGCCAACCGGGGTCGAGGTTCCGTGCGTGTTGACGTAGTCGACGTCGCCCTTAACGGTGGCAAGCGCCTGGCGCATGCAGCGGATCGCGCCTTCGCCCGATGGTGCAACCATGTCATAGCCGTCGGAGGTCGCGCCGTAGCCGACAATTTCGGCATAGATCTTTGCGCCACGTGCCTTTGCGCGCTCAAGCTCTTCGAGAACGAGGACACCGGCGCCACCGGCGATCACGAAACCGTCGCGGCTGACGTCATAGGCACGCGAGGCCGTTGCCGGCGTGTCGTTGTATTTGGAGGACATGGCGCCCATGGCATCGAAGAGGTTCGACATCGTCCAGTCGAGGTCCTCGTGGCCGCCGGCGAACATGATGTCCTGCTTGCCCCACTGGATCATTTCCGCAGCATTGCCGATGCAGTGCGCCGAGGTTGAGCAGGCCGACGAGATCGAGTAGTTGACGCCGTGGATCTTGAACCAGGTAGCAAGCGTCGCCGATGCGGTCGAGGACATCGCCTTCGGCACGGCAAACGGGCCGATGCGCTTCGGGCTGTTGTTCTTGATGGTGATGTCGGCCGCTTCGATCAGCGTGCGCGTCGACGGGCCGCCGGAGCCCATGATGATGCCGGTGCGCTCGTTATTGCTGATGTCGCTCTCTTCCAGACCGGAATCGGCAATCGCCTGCTTCATGGCGACATGGTTCCAGGCGCCGCCCTGCGACAGGAACCGCATGGCGCGACGATCGACCAGGTCGGTCGGATCCAGTGTCGGGCGCCCCCAGACTTGGCACTTGAAGCCGTGTTCGGCGAAATCGTTGGAAAAGGAAATGCCGGACTTGGCATCGCGCAGCGAGGCAGTGACCTCGGCGGCATCATTGCCGATCGAGGAAACAACGCCCAGACCCGTGACAACTACCCGTCTCATGTGTTTCGACCTTTTCGTTTTTTCTAACTTGGAAAGCCGGGCAAGCGCGCCCGGCGCAATCAGGCGGCCTTGTCCTTAGACAGTCCCACGCGCAGGTCGCTTGCCTGATAGATGACCTCGCCGTCGGCCTTGAGCCAGCCGTCGGCGGTGCCGAGTACGAGGCGGCCACGCATGACGCGCTTGAAATCGATGCCGTACTCAAGGAGCTTCGTCGTCGGACGAATCATGCCCTTGAACTTCACCTCGCCGGTCGAAAGGGCCATGCCGCGCCCCTGTTCACCCAGCCAACCCAGGAAGAAGCCAGTCAACTGCCACATTCCGTCGAGGCCAAGGCAGCCTGGCATGATCGGATTGCCGGCGAAGTGGCAGGGAAAGTACCAGTCGTCAGGCTTCACGTCATATTCCGCGCGAATGTAGCCCTTGTCGAAGCTGCCACCCGTTTCGGAAATGTCTGTAATGCGATGAACCATCAACATCGGCGGGAGGGGGAGCTGCGCATTGCCCTGGCCGAACAGTTCGCCGCGGCCGCAGGCCAGAATTTCCTCGTAGTTGAAGCTGGATTGTTTCGTCGCCATGAAAACTCTAATTCCCCCCGCAACTCTGCCGATGGATGTGAACGTTTAGTCCAAGTTCAGCGGAAAATGAAGCATAAGCATGACTGAGCTTCACCCACCTTCGGAGGACCGGCTGCGCGCCTTATTTGGTGGTCGCATACAGGAAGGCCAAGCCCCCGGCCAGCACTAATTGCGCCAAAAGCCCGATTTTGCGGCGCTTTCGCACTCTTTGTCCCCATTGAAACTATTGAAACGCTTTTGCGCAAAAGTTATATGGCTAATGAAACCTGATTACTTGACGCTAGATTAACCGGAGTTTGACGGATGGTGGCAGAGGCCCCGCTTACCATTGAGGTACGGCTGAGAAGCGCCGGCTTGCGTCCGACGCGCCAGCGTGTCGCGCTCGGCGACCTGCTCTTTGCCAAAGGCGATCGGCATCTGACCGTCGAGGAGCTCCACGAGGAGGCCGTGCAGGCGGGTGTGCCGGTGTCGCTGGCAACTGTCTACAACACGCTGCACCAGTTCACCGAAGCGGGCATGATCCGGGTCCTCGCGGTGGAGAGCGCCAAAACCTATTTCGACACCAACGTCTCCGACCACCACCACTTCTTCGTCGAAGGCGAAAATGACGTGCTGGATATTCCGGTCAGCAATCTGACCATCGGCAATTTGCCGGAGCCGCCGGAAGGCCTGGAAATCGCGCATGTCGACGTGGTGATCCGCCTGCGCCCGAAGCGGAGCTGATTTCACATCACATCATCAGGGTGCCGGCCGGGCTTGGCTTTGTAAGTTGGAAAGGTCCAGCCGAAATACAGCGCGCCGCCGCGCACTGAGAATGCTGCGATCACGCCGACCGCAGAGGCCGCATAAAGTGGCAGGTCGAGTGCGTGTGCAGCCGTAAATATGCCGCTGCCGACGAGTGCTGCCGTGATATAGATTTCAGGCCGCAACAGCACAGATGGCTCATTTGCCAGGAGATCGCGCAGGATGCCGCCGAAGGTCGCCGTCAGTGTCCCGGTGACGATACCGATCGTAGGCGAGCCCGTGGCGGCGAGGCCCTTCGCCGCACCCATCACGCAATAGGCGGAGAGCCCGACGGCATCCAGCCAGATCAGCAGGCGATAACGCGACTCGACAAGGTGGGCGGTAAAGAACACCAGGATGCCGACGGCGCAGCAGACGATGACATAGGTGGGGTTCAGGACCCAGAATACCGGCACGCGACCAAGGACAATGTCACGCACCGTGCCACCGCCGGTGCCGGTAACGATCGCAAAGAAGAGAAAGCCGATCAGGTCGAGCTGCTTGCGTGAGGCTGCGAGCGCTCCTGTGGCCGCAAAGAGCGCGACGCCGGCATAATCCACGTAGACGAACAGCGGCATGCAGTCCTCCAGAGCCGACGCGTATCTTTGCGAAATATGAATCACGGCGGCAAGGGCGGCGCAAGGCGGATCAAGCAAACTGTTCGGCCAACAGCGTCCTTATCCGACCAAAAGAGAAGCCCCTCGTGAAAACGCTCCTGATCGCTTTGAACATTGCCGCGCTGCTCGCCGCCCCCGTTGCGGCTTTTGCCCAGCAATCCCTTATCTCGGACCCGGAGATCTATGAGAAGAAGCACTTCCAGGAGCAGTGCACAAAGGCCGAATTCTCGGATGGCTTCATCATCCGCCAGGATATCAACAATGACGGCCTGATCGATGCCGTCGTGAACGAGGGCGAGCTGACCTGCGACGGCGAGAAGGGCCCACAGTGCAATGACGACGGCTGCACCTACAATTTCTATCTGCAGGTCGCCGAAGGTGGCTACTTCATGATCGCGACCGCCCAGATCTATGGCTACGACTTCGTGAAGCGCTTCGGCAACATGGTGCTGGCGATGAAAATGCATCCGCGCTTCTGCGATCGGCCGGATGCCGACAAGGGGAAGGAGCCCTGCATCGTCACAGCCCGTGTGCGCGGCACCAAGTTCGTGACGATCTCCAAGAAATAGCTCGTTCAGCCCGGATAGAGCTCTGAGGTACGGCCGGCAAGATAGTAGCCGACAAGCCCGAACCATTCGCGGATTGCTGTCGCGAGGTTCTGCGAATTCCGGCTCGGTTGCGTGAAGTCGAGGCCAAGCCTCTCCCGCCCGTCGGTGCGGTAGTCTGTCGGCCATGGCATCACGTCGATACCAAGCTTGCGAAAGATGCCGACCGAGCGCGGCATATGATAGCTGGAGGTGATCAGCAGGCAGTTCGAAAGGCCTTGGCTCGCCAGAAGATCCTTGGTGTTCATGGCGTTTTCGAAGGTCGTCCGTGACGTCGTTTCTTCAACCAGGCGTTCCCTCGTGATGCCGAACATCGGGAAGAAACGCGCCGATATCACCGCGTCGCCTTCATAGATGCCGGAGATCGATCCATCGCCGCCTGAAATCAGGATTCGCGCCTGTGGATATTTCTGTGCCAGGCGAAGCGCCTCAACGAAGCGATCGGCGCCGGCATTGAGCTCTATACCATGGCGCGCGGTATTCACTTCGTTCTCGAAAGCGCCGCCCAGCACGATCATGCACTGCAGGCTGGCCGGATCCTGCGGTTTTACAAACCGGCCCTCCAGACCCTGCAGAAGGTCGTTGCCGACGGTTGTGTAGAGCGTGACGAACAGGATGAGGCCCGCAATCGCGGAGGAAACGAGGCTTGTCGTGCGCCAGCGGACAAGGCCTGCCGCCAAGGCAAGCACGACGAAAAGAAAAGCGAGCGACAAAGGTTGCCCGAACACCCAGAGGAACTTTGAAAAGAGAAACAAGGATGCCTTCCTTCAGCGGTTTCCGCGCGCCCTCTATCTGATTCGGTGGGGCTGTATTGCGACCGTCACTTCATGCGTGTTGCCGAACGTGGCGCTGCGTTGAACCGGCGTTGCGTACGTTTCGGAATCAAGAGGGTAGCAAGCGCAACCAACATCGCAAAAACGGCAATCAGCCACAGCGCCGCTGCCCCCGCGATCTGTGTCAGCAGCGCCCCAACGATAGCTCCAGCCAGCATGCCGACCCAAGGCACGATCTGGATGGTCCAGTCCACTCGCCTGTCGCCGACGATCCAGCGTCCGAGACCGCGTCCGAAACGCGAGAGGGCTCCTGTCACATAAGTCAGTCCGATCGGTAACCCTTCGATCTGCTCTACCGCCGCGTTGACCATCCCCATCGAGGCAACGATGAGATAGAAACGCGGCATCGCCAGGCTCTCGCCCGCCATGAGCGAGGCGGTTGCGAGCACGATGCTGACGCATGAAAGCACAACAAACGTACGACGGTCGGCAAAATAAGCGAGCACGATGCCGGCGGCATTTCCAAGCACGAAGACTACGATCGCCAAAAGAAGAATGCTTGCATGTCGCAGGTTGCCATCGCCGAGCGACAAGGCGGCGCGCGTCGTGTTGCCCGTCATGAACGACACGAAGTCTCCTGTCAGTGCGAGGCCCGTCGCATCCGTCATACCAGCCAGAAAGGAGATCGCGCCGGCAAGGGTCAGGCCCGTTGCCGTTCTGCGTGTATGAATGATCCGCCGCCGTTTTTCTCGTGTCATTGAACCAAGGCTCCACTCCGCCGGACAAGGCGGCATCGAAACCATAGCCGGTGTTGCTAAAAAATTGGCAAAGCAATGGCGCGCGAAGCGCTACGGCAAGCTGTCGTTCAGTTGACGGTAGCTGGCGATCTCGTGACATCCGGCGCGCTCAACACATAGTTCTGCTCCACCAGGTCGCGATGGCGCTTCGTCCAAGCGAAGCCGGTGAGGGCTGGGAGGTAGGTGTTGGGACGAAAAATGTCTTCGCTGTCGTTTCTATTCAGCATGCCCACCAATTCATCGCCCTCCTCGGCGGTAACCATATCCATGACAAACCCGTCGAGCACGGCTTTTTGGCCGGTGACGTCGTCAAACACTGTCCAATAGATGTTGAGGTTCTTGTGCAGGCTATATCTCTGGGCTTCCATGGGAGGTTCCTCCGGCTTGCCGAAATCGCCAGGCTTCTGCACAGAATTGGATGGTGGCGCAGAACCTTTGAACACCCGGATAGGAGACCATGATCGCTCCGCGAAATGAATCGCACAGGCATATAGACAGCCTATCCATTCGGATAGGGTCTGGTGGACCTTTTCCAGGCGCGCGTTCCGCGCACAGGCGTTTCAATGGAATAAGACGAGGCGGTACTACATGTTCGGAAGATTTGGTGGAGCTAAGCGGGATCGAACCGCTGACCTCTTGCATGCCATGCAAGCGCTCTCCCAGCTGAGCTATAGCCCCATCAAGGCGGTCCGGCGTGGCCGGTCCTGGGATGCTTCGCGAAGGCTTGCCTCGCGGAGTGGCGGCTTATTACTTCCGGTTTTTGGAGATAGCAAGCCAAAAAGATCGGCCCGGCGAAATTTTCTCGTCCGGGCCTAGACTTATCGGATCAGACTTCGTCTTCGTCGCCGGTGACGCCGATGATGTCGCTCATGTCGTCATCGTCGTCGTCTTCGTCGGCTTCGAGGAAGGTGTCGTCGTCATCATCGCCTTCGATTTCGACGTCGTCATCGCCGATATCTGGAATGTCGTCGCCAGATGCGCCCTCATCAGCGTCCTCGAGCGAAACCAGTTCGACTTCCGTGCTTTCGGTATCGACTTCGGCCACCTCCTCTTCATCCTGGACTTCAGCCGCTGCGGCAGCAGAGGTTTCCTCGAAGAAGGAGAGGGGATAGGACTTGCCGGTGTAAGGAGAAACAATCGGATCCCGGTTCAGGTCGTAGAACTTCTTGCCGGTTTCCGGGTCGGTACGCTTCGTTCCAAGTTCAGCTTTCGCCACTGTAAGCCTCGTGAGAATGGCCGAATCAAGATTCGGCAAATGCCGTGAAAACCGGCGTGCTATTCGGAATTTATAAGCCGGTCCCCATAATCGTTGCAGCACTGCATGTCAAAGCCAAACTTCATGCATCGCTCATGCGCGCCGGATGACCGGCGCCGCCATTTGTGGTAGTGAGCCGGCGATTGTTCATTTGCAGGGCAGCTCGGCGCGCGGCCGGCTGCCGGAATGGGTGTCAGACAATGTACCAGCCGCCGCATTTTCGTGAGGACGACTTGGGTGTTCAGCACGCCTTGATCCGGGCGCATCCGCTCGGCTTGCTGATCACGGCGGGCGCCTCGGGCCTGATGGCCAATTCGGTTCCCTTCCATCTGGATGCCGCAGCATCCGAGAAGGGGATCTTGCGTCTTCACCTCGCCAAGGCCAATCCGCAGTGGCGCGATATCGAGGCGGGCGCCGATGTGCTTGCCGTCTTCCAGGGTGCCGATGCCTATATTACCCCGTCCTGGTACCAGACGAAGCAGGAGACCGGCAAAGTCGTGCCGACCTGGAATTACGCCATCGTGCAGGTGAGGGGCAAGGCGCGCGTCATCGACGATGCCGCCTGGCTGCTAGCGCAGATCAACGCAATCACCACGCAACAGGAAGGACCGCGTGACAGGCCCTGGGTGGTCGGCGACGCGCCGGATGATTTCATTCGTGCGCAGCTGAAAGGCATCATCGGCGTGGAAATCGAGATTGCCGCGATCGAAGGCAAGTGGAAGGTAAGCCAGAACCGACCGGTTGCCGATCGCGAGGGGATTGCTGCCGGTCTCGGCGAAGGGACCGGTCAGGCCGATATGGTCGATCTCGTTCGTCGCTACGGCGGGCTGACGGAGAAATGAACGGACAAATGACCTCCAGACACTTTACGATCGCCATCGATGGGCCGGCCGCTGCAGGCAAGGGTACACTTTCGCGCCGCATAGCGGAGACCTACGATTTCCATCATCTCGATACGGGCCTTACCTACCGCGCCACGGCAAAGGCATTGCTGGACGCCGGCCTGACGCTCGACGACGAGGCGGTGGCAGAAAAGATGGCTCGCGAGGTTGAACTGGCCGGTCTCGATCGCGATATACTCTCGAAACACGAGATCGGCGAGGCGGCCTCGAAGATCGCGGTCATGCCTGCGGTGCGGCGTGCACTGGTGGAGGCACAGCGGCGATTCTCGGAAAAGGCGCCCGGAACGGTGCTGGACGGCCGTGATATCGGTACCGTCGTGTGCCCGGCGGCGCCGGTGAAGCTTTATGTGACGGCAAGTCCCGAGGTTCGGGCGAAGCGCCGCTACGACGAGATAAGAGGCAAGGGAGGCATTGCCGATTTCGATGCCATTTTCGAAGACGTCAAGCGGCGCGACGAACGCGACATGGGACGGGCCGACAGCCCTTTGAAACCAGCAGAAGACGCGCACTTGCTTGATACGTCGGAAATGAGTATAGAGGCCGCGTTTCAAGCTGCGAAATCGATCATCGATGCAGCTTTGAGCCGAAATACCTGAATTCGAGCGATTTGCCCAAGCTCTGCCTGGGTCGCTTATGAAGACTAAGCCTGAAATTCCGTCCAAGCGCCGGATTGCTTCCTGACAGGAGGCGGACTGGGTTCAGGCCCGTTCAACACGAACCAACCGGCGCATACGTATCCGGGCTCGGATATGCAGGAGATTACATGTCAGTAGCTACTCCCTCTCGCGAAGATTTCGCGGCTCTTCTCGAAGAGTCCTTTGCCAAGCACGACCTGGCTGAAGGCTATGTCACGAAGGGCATCGTAACGGCAATCGAGAAGGATTCTGCCGTTGTCGACGTCGGCCTCAAGGTCGAAGGTCGCATCCTACTCAAGGAATTCGGCGCCAAGGCCAAGGACGGCTCGCTCAAGGTCGGCGACGAAGTCGAAGTTTACGTTGAGCGCATCGAAAACGCTCTTGGCGAAGCTGTTCTGTCGCGCGAGAAGGCTCGCCGCGAAGAAAGCTGGATCAAGCTCGAAGCCAAGTTCGAAGCTGGTGAGCGCGTTGAAGGCGTCATCTTCAACCAGGTCAAGGGCGGCTTCACGGTCGACCTCGACGGCGCGATCGCCTTCCTGCCGCGTTCGCAGGTCGACATCCGTCCGATCCGCGACGTTACCCCGCTGATGCACAACCCGCAGCCCTTCGAAATCCTCAAGATGGACAAGCGCCGCGGCAACATCGTCGTATCGCGTCGTACGGTTCTGGAAGAATCCCGTGCCGAGCAGCGTTCTGAAATCGTTCAGAACCTCGAAGAAGGCCAGGTTGTTGACGGCGTCGTCAAGAACATCACCGATTACGGTGCGTTCGTTGACCTCGGCGGCATCGACGGCCTGCTGCACGTCACCGACATGGCATGGCGCCGTGTGAACCATCCGTCGGAAATCCTGTCCATTGGCCAGCAGGTCAAGGTTCAGATCATCCGCATCAACCAGGAAACCCACCGCATCTCGCTCGGCATGAAGCAGCTCGAGTCGGATCCGTGGGATGGCATCCAGGCCAAGTATCCGGAAGGCAAGAAGATCTCCGGTACTGTCACGAACATCACCGACTACGGTGCGTTCGTCGAGCTGGAGCCGGGCATCGAAGGCCTGATCCACATCTCGGAAATGTCCTGGACCAAGAAGAACGTGCACCCCGGCAAGATCCTGTCCACGAGCCAGGAAGTCGAAGTCGTCGTTCTCGAAGTCGATCCGTCCAAGCGTCGTATTTCGCTCGGCCTCAAGCAGACGCTGGAAAATCCGTGGGCAGCCTTTGCTCGCAACCATCCGGCTGGCACTGAAGTCGAAGGCGAAGTCAAGAACAAGACCGAATTCGGCCTGTTCATCGGCCTTGACGGCGATGTTGACGGCATGGTGCACCTCTCCGACCTCGACTGGAACCGTCCGGGCGAACAGGTCATCGAAGAGTTCAACAAGGGCGACGTCGTCAAGGCTGTCGTTCTTGATGTTGATGTCGAAAAGGAGCGCATCTCGCTCGGCATCAAGCAGCTCGGCAAGGATGCTGTCGGCGAAGCAGCAGCTTCCGGCGACCTGCGCAAGAATGCAGTCGTTTCCTGCGAAGTCATCGCAGTCAACGACGGCGGCATCGAAGTGAAGCTCGTCGACCACGAAGACATCACTTCGTTCATCCGCCGCGCAGACCTGTCGCGCGATCGCGACGAACAGCGTCCGGAACGCTTCTCGGTTGGCCAGGTTGTTGACGCTCGCGTTACCAACTTCTCCAAGAAGGACCGCAAGATCATGCTGTCCATCAAGGCCCTGGAAATCGCGGAAGAGAAGGAAGCTGTCGCTCAGTTCGGTTCGTCCGATTCCGGCGCTTCGCTCGGCGACATCCTCGGCGCGGCTCTGAAGAACCGCGGCGGCGAATAATCGCTAGCCTCAGGCTTGAAGAATAAAAGAACCCGCCGGAGCGATCCGGCGGGTTCTTTGCTTTTGTGCTGTTGTCGTCGCGGTCTCTGGCTATTCCCAGTCGACCTTGCGCCGGTAGAGCGTATAGGCTTCGTCCATGCTCGCGGCCATTGGTAGGGGCGGCGCCGGACGGTGGGGCGGTGTCCCAGCCTTGACCTGGCTTTCCCGGGCGGCCATCACGGCGGCTTCATCATCCGCGACGATATCGGCCTCGCTATCATTCGGGGGATCGCCTTGCTCGGCATCCTCCTCCGACGGCTCGCCGCCGTTGTGGTCTTCGCGATACATCTCGCGGGCGCCGCTGTCGTCGGCCTCGTCCCTCGAGAATTCGTAGGGCTGCATGGCGTAAGGCACGCCCTCGACGATCTTCATGAGCACCGGTACATAGGTTTCATCGATCGCCTGCTGTACCATCAATGGCACCGGCACTTCCGGTGCAGAGTGTTTCTTCGCGGCTGTGGCGGCTGCTTCGGTCGCCGGTTGTTCTGCGACAAGTGGCGATTGATGCGCCACGCCATCCGGCGGCGAGTGCCGATCGGGCAGGGTGGTCAATTCCTCCGGGAGATCAGTAAGGAACGTCTCGCCGAGGATGATGTCGATTTCGACTGCGGGATCTGGATCGGCAGCCTCCAGCAACGCTTCCGATTCCTGGTCCTGAATGATTGCAACGATCAGCTTTGTCGTATCGTCCGAGAGTGAGGCTGGTATCGCCGGCCAGCGCTTCGGAATGATGGGATCGCCCTTGGACACTGCCCGCGGTGTGTCCGCTTGTGCGGTTGCGTGCGCCGGATCTGCGGCTTCCTTAGGCGGTATGGCCCCTTGCAAATCTTGGCCGAACTCGGTGCCCGCCTCTTCAGGGGGCGCCTCGACAGTCAAGTGCGCGATCGGCTCGTCAACGACTGCAGATTCTTTGATGAGTTGGACCTTCTCGCCGTCTGCATCGAAATAGGCGGCTGCAACAAGCGATGCCTGCGGCCGTGGAGCTTCCGGTCCCTGCTTCGTCGTCAGAGGACGTGCTGCTGCGGCAAGACTGTCCCGCTGGATGCTGATTTCAGTCCGCTGCTCCTGGCGTAGCGGAGAGGCATCGTTCTGGCCGTAGGAGCGAACAACGGCGCGGGCTGCGAGATCGCGATCCTTGTAGCGGATGGTTTCGAGATAGGTGGCGATGCGGGCGGCTTCCGGTCCGGCCGGATTCCGAAGTGCGGTTGCAAGCAGGCGCAAAGGAACCGCTTGGCCTTGCATCGCAAGCTGACGCTCGACTTGTTCCATCTTCGCCGGCGGCAACTTCTGAATTGCCGCGGCCAGCCGGGAGGCAAACGCAAGGGCAGTTTCGTCGTCCTCACGCGGGATTGAAAGCGCCTCGCCCGTGGCATTGAGTACATCGAGAAGGGCGTCGACCATGCGCGCCCGCACAGCCAGCAGGAGAATGTTGAGCTTGCCGGCAACGGAAGAATTGAGATCCGCGCCCTGAATCTGGTGCACGGGAGCGACTGCACTGGCAGCACCCACGAGGCCGTCGGCGCTGACCGCCGCAGTCTGGCCCTGGGAGGGTAAGCTTGCATTTGACGCTGAACGAACCGGAGTCAACATGTCATGCTCCTTCTTTCGTAAAGTGCGGTGAAAGCAGGTTACAAGAAGGCCGCGCTCATCCGGCCTTTCGCATTCCCCAGCAGTTCCTCCTGCCTGACTCGGTGCTCCATCGCACCGTCGAATGCATAAAAATTAACGAGTATCCTAGCGAAACGGCGTTAAGGAATCGCTAATGGCCGGCGCGCGGCGGGCCGCGCCCGGTCAACATCGGGCATAATCCGGGAACGTTTCAGCTGTGCGCGAAGATGTCGGTTTCTTCCCAGCCGAGCAGGTCGAGCTTGGCGCGTGTCGGTAGGAACTCGAAGCAGGCGTTGGCGTGGTCGATGCGACCGTCGCGCACAAGCCGCTCGGTCAACTTGTCGCGCAGTGCGTGCAGGTAGAGCACGTCGGAGGCGGCGTATTCCAGCTGCGCCGGCGACAGTGTCGCGGCTGCCCAGTCGGAAGACTGCTGCGCCTTGGAAATATCGACGTCCAACATTTCCTTGAGATTATCCTTCAGGCCATGCCGATCGGTATATGTGCGGCAAAGGCGCGAGGCGATCTTGGTGCAGAAGACCGGCTGCGTGGTGACGCCGAAGGTGTAAAACAGAACGGCGATATCGAAGCGGCCGTAGTGGAAAATCTTCTGGCGGGAGGTATCGGCGAGCATGGAGACGAGGTTCGGCGCTTCCTTTTGGCCGGCAGCGATGCGGATCACGTCGGCCGAGCCGTCGCCTGCTGAAAGCTGCACGACGCAGAGTCGGTCGCGGCGCGGCACAAGGCCCAGCGTCTCGGTGTCGATGGCAATCGCTCCGGTGTAGCGGGCGGCATCTGCCGCGGAAATATCGCCTTCATGGTAACGTATGGTGGCTGCCATCTGCCTCGTCTCTCATCCAAAACGTCTGTCAGGGCGCTATAGCGCAAAGACATGGCCGGCGATACCGTTAAGGCTCAGAATGTCGGCGGTGTATTGATCCAGATCAGGATCGTCTCGCCATCGTGGCGATTGCGCCAGGAGTGATAGCGGCGGCTTTCGAAATAAAGCGAATCGCCGGGCCCGAGGTCGAAGAACTGGTCGGAATCGAGAACCAGTTCCAGCCGCCCCGAGAGCACATGCATGAACTCCTCGCCATCGTGCCGGTAAGCGCCTTCGCTCGCCGCACCGGGTGAAAGCACGAAACGATGGCAGTCCATCATCGTGCGACCCTCGGCCAAAAGCTGTACGGTGACACCCGGCGTCGTTTCCGGCCAGGTGCGCCAAGCCCCTGCGCGGACGACCTCGGGCACGGCATCGCGTACCTCGCCGGAAAGCCGGGAAACCGTCGTGCTATAATATTCCGCAAGATCGTGCAGCGTCTTGAAGCTCACACCCTGGGATGTGCGCTCGAGCGTCGACAGCGTCGATGCGGCAATGCCGACATCGCCTGCGACCTGGTCCAGTGTCTTGCCGGCGGCATGGCGCAGACTGCGCAGCCGCCGTCCGAGATCGGAGGCATCCGCCGCTGTATCGGAACTGTCCGACGGCTCTTCGCTTTCCAATGCCTCGCGAATGGCCGCCGGATTGAGTCCGCGCTCGGTTCGATACCAGGCTATTTTCTTTAGCCGTGCCACGTCTTCGGCGCTGTATTGTCGGTGTCCGGTCGCCGACCGATCCGGAACGACGAGGCCCTGGCTTTCCCAAAGGCGCAAGGTCGATGCGGAAACACCTGCCGATTTTGCCGCCTCGGCTACCTTGTAGCGCACGGGCGTCCCATTGCTCATAAGCCAATATTCCCGGTTCGTTTGAGGCCGTATCGGCCCTCGTTTTCTTGAGCGACCATCGCCGAAAACGGCGACGGTTTGAAGCAGAAAATGCCCCTTGCTTTCTTGCAGGAAAAATGTAGGTATTTTCTATACGCCTTGCAGAATTTATGCAAGATCGCTTCGATTCATTCCAGAGCGCAGGAGCGCACCGATGACAGCGACCACCCTTACAGACCGGAAGAATGCTGCAATTTCCCGCGGCGTCGGGATGACCACGCAGATCTATGCCGATCGCGCCGAAAATGCCGAGATCTGGGATCGGGAAGGTCGCCGCTATATCGACTTCGCGGCCGGCATTGCCGTCCTCAATACCGGCCATCGCCACCCGCGGGTGATCGCTGCCGTGAAGGATCAGCTCGATCACTTCACCCACACCTGCCATCAGGTCGTTCCCTATGAGAGCTACGTGCATCTGGCCGAGCGGCTGAACGCGCTGACGCCCGGGGACTTCGCCAAGAAGACGATCTTCGTCACGACAGGTGCCGAAGCCGTCGAGAATGCCGTGAAGATCGCGCGTGCGGCGACCGGCCGTTCTGCCGTCATCGCCTTCGGGGGCGGCTTTCATGGCCGCACCTTCATGGGCATGGCTCTCACAGGCAAGGTCGTGCCTTACAAGGTCGGATTCGGCGCGATGCCGGGCGATGTCTTCCATGTGCCGTTCCCGGTGGAGCTCCATGGCGTGACGCCTGAGCAATCGCTTGCAGCCTTGAAGAAGCTGTTTGCCGCCGATGTCGATCCGCAACGCGTTGCCGCAATCATCATCGAGCCGGTGCAGGGCGAGGGCGGCTTCTATGCGGCGCCGGCCTCGTTCATGAAGACACTGCGCGAACTGTGCGACCAGCACGGCATCCTCCTGATCGCGGATGAGGTTCAGACCGGCTTTGCGCGCACCGGCAAGATGTTCGCGATGGATCATCATGAGGTCGCACCCGACCTGATGACGATGGCCAAGAGCCTCGCCGGCGGCCTCCCGCTGGCTGCCGTCACCGGCCGCGCCGACATCATGGATGCGCCGGGACCGGGCGGCCTTGGCGGCACCTATGGCGGTAATCCGCTTGGTATCGCCGCTGCTCACGCGGTTCTCGATGTCATCAAGGACGAAGATCTCTGCAACCGCGCCAATCAGCTTGGCAGCCGGTTGAAGCAGCGTCTGGAATCGTTGCGCGAGAGGGCGCCTGAGATCGTTGATATCCGTGGCCCGGGCTTCATGAACGCCGTCGAATTCAACGACAGAACGACGAAGCTGCCGAGCGCCGAATTCGCCAACAAGGTCCGCCTGACCGCGCTTGAGAAGGGCCTGATCCTGCTGACCTGTGGTGTCCACGGCAACGTCATCCGCTTCCTCGCCCCGATTACCATCCAGGACAGTGTCTTTGGTGAAGCGCTTGACATTCTGGAAGCCTCGATCCTCGAAGCAAGTGGCAAGTAGGCTCGCCGGCCTTCTCTGCCCTGGAGTTACATGACATGGCATTCACGACTGCACTGACAAAGCACGTTCCCTTCTCCTCGCCCTTCCTGCGCGATGCCGGTTACATCAACGGCGCCTGGACAGCCGGTGGCGCGACCAAGACCTTCGATGTCCTCAATCCTGCTACTGGTGAGGTTCTGGCCTCGCTGCCCGACATGGGTGCCGCCGAAACGCGCGAAGCGATCGAAGCCGCCTATGCCGCGCAGCCGGCCTGGGCCGCGCGCCCTGCCAAGGAACGTGCCGGGATCCTGCGCAAATGGTTCGACCTGATGGTCGCCCATGCCGATGAGCTGGCTGCCATCCTCACCGCTGAAATGGGCAAGCCTTTCGCGGAGGCCCGTGGCGAGATTCTTTACGCCGCCGCCTATGTCGAATGGTACGCGGAGGAAGCCAAGCGCATCTATGGCGAAACGATCCCGGCGCCGTCGAACGACAAGCGCATGATCGTCATCAAGCAGCCCGTCGGCGTCGTCGGCACGATCACGCCCTGGAATTTTCCGGCAGCGATGATCACCCGCAAGATCGCACCGGCGTTAGCCGTCGGCTGCGCGGTTGTCTCCAAGCCGGCCGAGCAGACGCCGCTGTCGGCATTGGCACTTGCAGTTCTTGCCGAGCAGGCCGGCATTCCCCCCGGCGTCTTCAATGTGATCGTCGGCGAAGACGGCCCGGCGATCGGCAAGGAACTCTGCGGCAACGAGAAGGTGCGCAAGATCAGCTTCACCGGATCGACCGAGGTTGGCCGCATTCTGATGCGCCAGTGCGCCGATCAGATCAAGAAGATCAGCCTCGAGCTCGGCGGCAACGCGCCGTTCATCGTCTTTGACGATGCCGATCTTGATGCGGCGGTCGAGGGTGCGTTGGCGTCGAAGTACCGCAATGCGGGCCAGACCTGCGTCTGCGCCAACCGCCTCTATGTCCAGTCCGGCGTCTACGACGCCTTTGCCGCCAAGCTTGCGGCGAAGGTCGAGACGATGGCGGTCGGCGACGGCTTCAAGGCAGGCGTGACGATCGGTCCGCTGATTGATGAGCAAGGGCTGGCGAAGGTCGAAAGCCATGTGGCGGATGCTGTCTCGAAGGGGGCCAGGATCCTGACGGGCGGCAAGCGCGTCGAAGGTGCCGGCACCTTCTTCACGCCGACCGTGCTCACCGGCGTTACCCGCAAGATGAAGGTCGCTCGCGAGGAGACGTTCGGTCCCGTCGCGCCGCTCTTCCGCTTCGATACCGTCGAGGATGTCATCGCCCAGGCAAACGACACCGAGTTCGGTCTCGCCGCCTATTTCTTCGCCGGTGACCTCAAGAAAGTCTGGCGCGTCGCCGAGGCGCTCGAATACGGCATGGTGGGCATCAACACCGGTCTGATGTCGACGGAAACGGCGCCTTTCGGCGGCATCAAGCAATCCGGCCTTGGGCGCGAGGGCTCGCGTCACGGTGCCGAGGACTATCTCGAGATGAAATATCTCTGCATGGGCAATGTCTGAGCGACGTCTGGCTCAGATGCTTCAGAGACAATACGAAAGGGATCGCCGGCAGCGGCGGTCCCTTTTCTCCGGTTGCGTGATGCCTAGCCTTGCGATGCTTGCGCTGCGGGCTGCCAATCCGGCAGCGGGAAGACACGGTCATAGGCCCAGTTGAAGACGAAGGCGTAGACCATGTAGAAAATCGCGAACGACACGTCCATCATCAGGGCCTGGATGACGCTGACGCCGAGGTACCAGGCGATCATCGGCAGCAACGCCAGCAGCAACCCCACCTCGAACATGACCGCATGCGCCACGCGGATGCGGACGCTCTTCCGCGTGCTGCCGGTCAGACGCTGCATCAAATGATCGAAGCCGAGATTGTAAACATAGTTCCACATCGTCGCCAGCGTCGCGCCGGCAACGCCGACCACGCCGATATCGGCCATCGGCATGCCGAAGGCGAGCGCGCCGAGCGGCGTGACGAGCGCGAGTCCGATGAGTTCGAAGCTGATGGCGTGACGGATACGATCTGCGGCCTTACGCATATTTACCCCCGGCGGGAATGTTCGGGTCGTCCCGAGGTGATGCCCGTAGAGGGGGAGGTCGTCCTCACGGCCTTTTAATGGGTATTCCGGCCGCCGAAAACAAGGGCTGAGCTTGCTCAGTAGTGCGGCGGCCGGGTCATTGCTGGGGCCTCCAACGATTGCTCCTCGAGCGACAGGAATCGTTCCGTCAACCGGTCAAGCTTGGCGCGCGTCTGTTCCATGACCTTCCATTGCTCGGCCAGCTGGTCGGACAATTCCTCGATCGTCTTTGCCTGATGGGCGACGATTTCCTCGAGTTTCGTCATGCGGCTCGTCTCGTCGGACATGGAACCTCCTTGCCGCAACCGGCCAATGTCATCCGCACCTGAAAAGCGGAAATAGTTCGTGCGGTCAATCATTTCGAGAGTAGGGAAGTACGATTTTCAAAAGTGAACCGTTTAGTTACTAAAAGCCCTTGCCGCGTTCCAAGTTGTGGGGTAGGCCGGTAACCCTTCAGGGAGGAATTCTCATGGATGTTGGAAACGGCTTTCTTCATCCGGACCGGCTCTTTCCGGCCGATCCGACAACACGCGCGATCGCGCGGGACCTTTACGAGACCGTCCGCACGCTGCCAATCGTGAGCCCGCACGGCCATACAGAACCCTCGTGGTTTGCCGACGACAAGCCTTTCGACGATGCATCCTCGCTCCTCGTTATTCCGGATCACTATCTCTTCCGCATGCTGCACAGCGTTGGCGTCAAGCTCGATGATCTCGGCGTACCGCGCCTCGACGGTAAGCCGGTCGCCAAGGGCCGTGACATCTGGCGCGCTTTCGCCGCGCAGTACCATCTCTTCCGCGGCACGCCCTCCAGCCTGTGGGTCGATCACGCGATGTCGGCCGTGCTTGGTTGCGAGGAACCGCTGACGCCTGACAATGCCGATGCGCTGTACGATCATATCAACGCGCAGCTGGCACTTCCGGAGTTCCGTCCGCGCGCCCTGCATAAGCGTTTCGGCATCGAGACGATCGCCACGACCGAAGGCGCACTTGACCCACTGGTGCACCACCAGAAAATGGCAAAAGACGGCTGGATCGGCCGCGTCCGCACCACTTACCGCCCGGATGGCGTCACCGACCCGGATGCCGTCGGCTTCCGCGAAAACCTGGTGCGGCTTGGCGAACTGACCGATTGCGACGTGACGAAGTGGGACGGGCTGATCGAGGCTCACCGCAAACGCCGTTCCTATTTCCGCCAGTACGGAGCAACCGCCACAGACCACGGCGTTCCGACGGCGTTTACCGCCGACCTGCCACTGGCCGATAAGCAGCGGCTGCTCGACAAGGCGCACAAGGGCACGCTGAGCACTGAGGAAGCGGAGCTCTTCCGTGGCCAGATGCTGACCGAAATGGCCGGGCTTTCGGCCGAAGACGGCATGACGATGCAGATCCATGCCGGCTCGCGTCGCAATACCGACCGCGAGCTGTTCCAGACCCGCGGCCCGAACATGGGCGCCGATATCCCGACCACGACGGATTGGGTCGGTGGGCTCTCTGCGATGCTTGCAAAGTATGGTCACGCCCCTAGCCTGCGTGTGCTCCTGTTTACGCTCGACGAGACGACCTATGCCCGCGAGCTGGCGCCGATGGCCGGCCATTGGCCGTGCCTGATGATCGGTCCTCCCTGGTGGTTCCACGACAGCCCGAACGGCATCCGCCGCTATCTCGACCAGATGGTCGAGACGGCCGGTTTTGCCAATCTGGCCGGCTTCAACGACGACACACGCGCGCTTCTGTCGATCCCGGCACGCCACGATGTCTGGCGCCGCGAGGTCTGCCGCTTCCTGGCCCAGTTCGTGACGGAACACCGGATGTCCCGAAAGGAAGCAGAAATCGTCGCCGGCGAACTCTCCTATGGAAACGCGAAGAAGGCATACAAGCTGTGACCGAACGTCTGACGAGCCTGTCCGGCCTTGCGCCGACAGCCAAGCTTCCCCTCTATGATCGCGATGCGTTGAAGCCGGGCATCCTGCATCTTGGTCCCGGCGCATTCTTTCGCGCGCACTTCGCCCCCTTCACCGATGGCGCGATTGCGGCGGCCGGCGGCGACTGGGGCATCGAGGTGGCGAGCCTGCGCACAGCCGACGTTGCCGATCACCTGAACGAGCAGAACGGGCTCTATACCATGCTCGTGCGCGATACTGCGGGCACGACGGCGCACGTCATCGGCCCGATCCTGCGCGCCCATGTCGCGACCCGCAATCCCGGCGATCTGCTCGCCAAGCTTGAGGATCCCGCAATCCGCATCGTCAGCTTGACGGTCACCGAGAAAGCCTACGGCTTCGATTCCGCCACCGGCGGGTTGGACCTGAAGCATCCCGACATTGCCGCCGACCTCACTGACCGCCATGCGCCGCGCGGGGTCGTCGGCTATCTGGTCGAAGGTCTTTGTCGCCGCCGCGCCAAGGGCATCGCACCCTTCACACCGCTTAGCTGCGATAACCTACCAAGCAACGGCGCCGTTCTGAAGCGGCTGGTGCTCGACTTCGCCGAACGAGTCGATCCGGACCTTCGGCAGTGGATCGAGGACAACGTTCCTTTCCCGTCGACCATGGTCGATCGCATCACGCCGGCAAGCACGGATGCCACTTACCGCGACGCTGAAGGGCTCACGGGCCGGCGGGATCTGGCAGCGATCGAGACTGAACCTTTCACGCAATGGGTGATCGAGGACCACTTTGCCAACGGCCGCCCGGATTGGGAGCAGGCCGGCGCTTTGATGGTCGAAGACGTCTCCGCTTACGAGAAGATGAAGCTGCGCATGTTGAACGGCGCGCATTCGCTGCTCGCTTATCTCGGCTATATCGGCGGCTATGAGTTTATCCGCGACGTCATGGATGATGCCGGCCTGGCAGCCCTCGCGCGCCGTCACATGAACGCAGCAGCCGCAACCTTGGATCCGGTGCCTGGCATCGATCTCGAGGCCTATGCTGATGAGCTGATAGCACGCTTTGCAAACAAGGCGATCGCCCACCGCACCTATCAGATTGCCATGGACGGCACACAAAAGTTGCCTCAGCGCCTTCTCGAACCCGCCTCCGAAGCTGTGGCTGACGGCGGCAAGGCAGAGACCTATGCCATCGCGGTGGCCGCCTGGATGCGCTACGCACTTGGCGCTGACCGGAACGGTGAAAGCTACGAACTGCGCGACCCGCGCGCCGCCGAGATAACAGCGCTGCTAGCCGACGTGCCACGCAATGGGGGCGCTGTATCGAAAGCTCTGTTCGGGCTGCCGGGCCTTTTCCCGGCTGCGCTGACCGACAATCTCGGCTGGACGGAGGATGTGGCGAACAAGCTGGAGATCTTGATCCAGGACAACAGGTTGCCGTTGTTTTGATGGCGCACGACATCCCTTCTGCGCGGAAGACTCCCCACCGCGCAAAAAGGGGTCCCTTCGCTTCGCAGACGCGCGTCGGCCCCCAAGCACAGGAATGAGGCAATTCGGGTCACAGGCCGTCCTTCTATTGCCTTGTCACGCCTTTACGCGGGCCATCTCAGGATCGTAGAGGGGCTCGAGCGATACCCGGCAGGACACGCGCTCGCGCGCCACGTCAAGTTCGTAGCTGCCGGACAGCACGAAGTCTTCGGTCACGCCTTCCGGATTGCGGACATAGCCGTAGCCGATCGGCTTGCCGATCGTGTAACCGAAGCCGCCGCTGGATAGCCAGCCGACACGCTTGCCGTCGCGATAGATGGTCTCGCGGCCGAGCAGAACGACATCGGGGTCCTCTGGAACGAAGCATGCAAACATCTTCCTGACGCCCGAGGCCAACTGCCGCTCGATCGCCTCGCGGCCGCGAAACAGCGTGGTCTTTCTGGTCTTCACCGCCCAGCCAAGCCCGGCCTCGATGGGCGTATGGTCCGGCCCGATATCGGAGCCCCAGGCGCGATAGCCCTTCTCCAGGCGGCAGCTTTCGATGGCGCGGTAACCGGCATTGGTAAGCTGCAACGGACCGCCCGCCGCCATCAGCGCATCATAGACGGTTGTTGCGTATTCGACCGGCACATGCAGTTCGTAGCCGAGCTCGCCGACATAGGTGATGCGCAGCGCTCGCACCGGGCAGCCGGCGATGCCGATGGTCTTGACGCGGCCGAAGGGGAAGGCAGCGTTGGAAACGTCGTTGCTTGTGACCGTCTCCAGCACTGCGCGAGCGTTTGGTCCCATCAGCGACAAGACCGAATAGGCGGAGGTGACGTCAACGAGTTCGGCATGCATTCCATCTGGAATATTGCGTGCGATCCAATCGAAGTCATGCGTCGCGAAACCGGTGCCGGTGACGATGTAGTATTCGTCGTCGGCCATGCGGGCGCAGGTGAGGTCGCACTCAATGCCGCCCTTGTTGTTCAGCATCTGCGTATAGATCAGCGAGCCGACCGGTTTTGTCACATCGTTGGAGGCGATCCACGACAGAGCCGCTTCGGCATCGCGTCCCTTCAGCACGAACTTGGCAAACGATGTCTGGTCGAAGATGACGGCCGCCTCGCGCACTGTCTTGTGCTCGCGGCCGACGGCATCGAACCAGTTCTGGCGGCCATAGGTGTAGATATCCTTCGGCTCCTCGTTGGCGAAGAGATCGGCAAACCAGTTGGGCCGCTCCCATCCAAGCTTTTCACCGAAGCAAGCACCTTGCGCCTTCAGCCGGTCGTAGAGCGGCGATTTACGGCAGGGCCGGCCGCTTGAATACTCTTCGAGGGGGAAAGCCAATGTGTAGTGCTTGCCGTAAGCTTCCAGCGTGCGGGTGCGCACCCAATCGGTATCGAAATGCGGGCGGCCGAAGCGGCGAATATCGACCGGCCAGAGATCGTAGGGCGGTTCGCCGTTGGCGACCCATTCGGCGAGGGCCATGCCGGCGCCACCGCCGGACGCGATGCCGAAGGCATTGAAGCCGGCGCCGACGAAGAAGTTCTTCAACTCCGGTGCTTCGCCGAGAATGAAGTTGCCGTCAGGCGTGAAGCTTTCCGGGCCGTTCAGCAGCTGTTTCACGCCGACGTTTTCGAGCGCCGGGACACGCCCGAGAGCCTGTTCCATGATCTGCTCGAAATGCTCGAAATTGCTATCGAGCAATGTGTAGTGGAAGCCCTCGGGAATGCCGGCTTTCGCCCACGGTATCGGGTTGGGTTCGTAACCTCCCATGACGATGCCGCCGACCTCCTCCTTGTAATAGGTCAGGCGGTCGGGGTCGCGCAGCGTCGGCAGGTTCGACGGCACCCCGAAGGACTCGGTGATGATGTACTGGTGCTCGACAGAAACGAGCGGGACGTTGACGCCGAAGCGGGCGGCGAAAGCGCGCGTCCACTGCCCAGCGCAGACGACGACACGCTCGCATTCGATGCGGCCTTGCGCGGTGATGACGGCGCGGATCTTGCCTTTGTCGATCTCAAGATCGATCACCTCGGTATCCTCGAAGATCGAGACGCCCGCCATGCGCGCACCCTTGGCAAGTGCCTGGGTGATATCAGATGGGCTCGCCTGGCCGTCCGTCGGCAAGAACGCCGCGCCGACGAGATCGTCGATGGTCATCAGCGGCCAGAGATCGAAAGCCTCCTGCGGCGTCAGCAATTGCATCTCGAGCCCGAAGGATTGGGCCGTGGTCGCCTGTCGCTTGACCTCGGTCCAGCGTTCCTCGTTGCAGGCAAGTCGCAGGCCGCCATTCATCTTCCAGCCGGTGCCAAGTCCCGTCTCGACCTCCAGTCTCTTATAGAGATCGACGGAATAGCCGAGCAGCTGGGTGATGTTGGCACTGGTGCGGAGCTGGCCGACGAGGCCGGCCGCATGGAAAGTGGTGCCGGAGGTGAGCTTCTTGCGCTCCAGGAGCACGGTATCCGTCCAGCCGAGCTTACCGAGATGATAGGCCGTCGAGCAGCCGATGATCCCGCCGCCGATAACGACCGCCTTGGCGGTCTTTGGCAATTCCTTCGTCATATTATCGATCCTGTTCAAAAGCGTCGTAGGCGCGCTCGAAGCGCGCAAGATTCTCGGCAGTGTAGGCGGCGTAATCGAAGTCGATCGTGGAGTGGATTTCCGAAACCATGCTCCAAAGTGTCTCGCGCAACAGCGAAGCGCATTTCATCGCCTGGTAGCGCCGCCAGAGATCTCCAGTCAGCGGCATCTGATAATAGGTCTCGAGCATCAATCGCTCAGCCACCTCGGAGAACTCGCTGTTGGAGGCGAGGCCACCCAGATCGAAGAGCGGCGTGTTGAAGCCCGCATAGTCCCAGTCGATCAGCCACAGGCGCTTGCCGTCATCGAGAAAGTTGGCGGCCAGCATGTCGTTATGACCGAAGGCGATCTCGAACGGACCGCCGGCCGCTTCCAGCCGTTCGGCCTTTGCCAGCAGGTCCGGGAAAAGTTGACGATAGGGGCTGTTGGCTGCTTCCAGATTGGCGATGTAATCGCGAATGACATGAAAGACCCAGAAGATCGCCGCCGCGCCGCGAAATTCACGGGCGATATCGTGGTGGCAGGCCCGCACCAGCGGGATAACACGCTCCAACATCTCTGAGCGTCGCAGGTCGTCAGGCGAAAGCGCCGTCGACTCGATGTAGTCGAGAACAAGCACGCCCGGCGCATGATGGATAACAGCCGGCGAAAGCCCGGCTGCATGTGCAGCCTGACTGGCGGCAAGCTCGTTCTGGCGGCTGATATGGTGAACGGGGATATCTTCCCCCAGCCGGACGACGCGACGCACCGCACGATCCCGCACGAGATAGTTCCGGTTGGTGATGCCGCCGACGATCGGCACAATTTCGATCGGACCCTGCCAGATGCCGAGCGCATGAATCCGATCTTCAGGCGTCACGTTTTTCCCTTTCGTGGCCTATCCTATTGAAATCATGGCCAGAGCGGGATCGGCTGTCAAGCGCGCTAGATGGCGGCGCCTGATGCGTCGAAGACGTGGCACCGCGCCGGGTCGAAGAAGGCCTTCACGTTCGTCCCGCGCTCCACCTTCTGCTGCCCGTCGAGCGCGATCGTCATCTGCTGGCCGTCCGGCGTCTTCGCGTAGAGCATGGTCGCGCCGCCGAGGTTTTCAACGAGGTCGATATTCACGGTCGCAAGCGTGATGCCGCTGTTGTCGAGGACCGAAAGATGCTCCGGACGAATGCCGAAGGTGACGGCCTGGCCGGCTTCTGCCTTCAGCCGCCGAGGCAGGCGAACGGAGTTGCCACAGACGTTGATGGTCGTCTCGGCCTCTCCGGTCTGCTCCACGCGCGCCTGTAGGAAGTTCATCTTCGGGCTACCGATGAAGCCTGCCACGAAGCGGTTGATCGGATTGTTGTAGAGGTCGAGCGGCGCGCCGATCTGCTCGATGCGGCCTGCGTTCAGCACGACGATCTTGTCGGCCATGGTCATGGCCTCCACCTGGTCGTGGGTGACGTAGATCATCGTATTGCCAAGACTGCGGTGCAGACGGGAGATCTCGACGCGCATCTGCACGCGCAATTCCGCGTCGAGGTTGGAGAGTGGCTCGTCGAACAGGAAGATGCGCGGCTCGCGCACGATTGCGCGGCCGATCGCCACGCGCTGGCGTTGGCCACCGGAAAGCGCCTTCGGCTTGCGTTCCAGCAGTTTCTCGATCTGGAGGATTTCAGCCGCGCGTTTCACCTTCGGCTGGATCTCGGTCTTCTTGTAGCCGGCCGTCTCAAGCCCGAAGGCAAGATTCTTGTAGACCGACATATGCGGATAAAGCGCATAGGATTGGAATACCATCGCAATACCGCGCTTGGCCGGCGCCACCTCGTTCATTCGCTCGTTGTCGAGCAGAAGCGCGCCGCCGGTGATTTCTTCAAGCCCGGCTATCATGCGCAGCAGCGTGGACTTACCGCAGCCGGAAGGGCCGACGAAGACCGCGAACTCGCCGGGATCGATCTTCAGGTCGATGCCGTGGATGACGTCCAGGGCGCCGTAGCGCTTCTCGACTTTCTGGAGAACGACGCTTGTTGCCATGATCTCAGGATCCTCCCTGGTCCGTTACTTCGTGCGGGCACGCCAATCGGCGTACTTGGGGCTGTCCGATCCGATCGGCAGGCTGACTTCGCGGCCGGTGTCGGATGATTGATAGATCGCAGTGACGAGTTCCAGCGCGCGGCGCGCATCCTGGGTCGTCACCGGCAGCGGTCCGTTGCCGCTGAGATAGGTATGAAAATGCTCCATCTGCGTGGTGAAGCGCGGTGCGACCGGCTGCCAGTTGCCGATGACGGCGTCGATGCGCGCCTGCACATCATCATTCGCGACGATGATCTTCCAAGGGTCCCTACCCGGCGAGTAGGGCTCGTGATTGCTCTCGAAGGTCACGTTCTCAAAGTGCAGCCGCAAGCGACTGATCTGCTCCTGCGAGCCCAGCGTGCAGGACAGCGACACGAAGGCGCCGTTCTCCATCAGCAGGCTCGCCGAGGCGCAGTCCTCCACCTCGATGTCGTTGACGCGGGTCGCAACGCGGCCGAACACCTTCGAGACCGGCCCCATCAGATGCAGCAGCATATCGTGCAGGTGCAACGCGTGGGTCACCAGCACGCCACCAAGCTCGGTCGCCCATTTTCCGCGCCATGGAACCGAATAATATTCGGGCGTGCGCAGCCAGAAGGTTTCGACCGAGCCCATGTAGGGCTTGCCGGCGATGCCGGCGTCGATGATCCGTTTCGCTTTCTCGATGCCGTCGCCATAGCGATATTGGAAGATCGGCATCAGCGTGCCTTTGGCCGTCTTTTCCGCTTCCATGATCGTGTCGACGCCCGAGAGCGAGCCGGTCAGCGGCTTCTCGCAGATGACGTGCTTGCCGGCTGCCAGCGCTGCCACCACTTGCTCGAGGTGGATGCCGGGCGGCGTGCAGATGTCGACGATATCGACGCTCTCGTCGCCAAGCACATCGGCAAACGAGGTCGTGCGCTTGGCGATGTCGAACTCATCGCCGATCTCGCGCAGGCGCTCCTCGTTCAGGTCGCAGATCGCTACGACCTTGAACTTGTCGGGATGCGGCAGGTAGCCTTCAACGATGTGGGAGCGGCCGATGCCGCAGCCCACGATCGCAACTCTCTTGATACTCATATGACCTGTACCCGTAGCTGCATCAGCGCTTCATGCCTGTCGTGGCGATGCCTTCGATCAGCAGGCGCTGGAAGAATAGGAAGAACAAGAACACGGGCACCAGCGTCAGCGTCGACATGGCGAACAATCCGCCCCAGTCCGATGCACTGGTCGAGTCGACGAAGGTGCGCAGGCCGAGCTGGATCGTGTAGGTGTTCATGTCATTGAGGTAGATCAGCGGACCGAAGAAATCGTCCCAGGTCCAGATGAAGGAGAAGATCGCGGCGGTCGCCAGCACCGGCAGCGACAGCGGCAGCATGATCTTCCAGTAGATGCGCCAGGCGCTGCAGCCGTCCATCATCGCCGCTTCATCGAGTTCGCGCGGAATGCCGCGGAAGAACTGCACCATCAGGAAAATGAAGAAGGCGTCGCTTGCCAGGAACTTCGGCACCACGAGCGGCAGGATGGTGTTCACCCAGCCGAGATTGAGAAACAGCACATACTGCGGGATCAGCGTCACGTGGTATGGGATCATCAGCGTGCCGAGCATGATCGCGAACCAGAAGTTGCGGCCAGCAAAGTGCAGGCGCGCAAAGGCATAGGCGGCCAGCGAACAGGCAACGACATTGCCGATGACCGTCAGGACCGAAATGACGAGCGAATTCCAGAAAAAGCGCCCGAAGGTGATGTCGAGCCCCGTCCAACCACGCAGGTAGGAGGAGAAGTCGATCGACGACGGAATGAGCGAGGTCGACGAGAAGATCTCGTTTTCCGGGCGAACCGAGGCGGACACCATCCACAGCAGCGGATAGAGCATCAGCAGCGAGCCCAAGATCAGCAGTGTATGGATGGCAACCGACGTCGGAAGGCTGCGCTTGGTGATGTCGGATGGCGGCGCCGCGACGGCGGTGGTGATCCCGTTAGTCATCGTAGTGCACCCAGTAACGCGAGGTCAGGAAGGAGAAGGCCGTGAAGATCGCGATGATCAGCACGAGGATCCAGGCAAGCGCCGAAGCGTAGCCCATGCGGAAGTTTCCGAAAGCCTCCTGATAGAGATAAAGCGTGTAGAACAGCGTCGAGTTGATCGGCCCGCCCGTTCCGCCGGATATGATGAAGGCCGGCGTGAAGGCCTTGAAGGCGTCGATCGTCTGGACGACGGCGTTGAAGAAGATCACAGGCGTCAATAGCGGCAGGGTGATCTTGTAGAACTGCCGGAATTTGGATGCGCCATCGAGGCTGGCGGCCTCATACATGTCGGTCGGAATCTGGCGCAGGCCGGCGAGGAAGATGATCATCGGCGAGCCGAACTGCCAGACGCTGAGCGCCACTAGCGTGTAGATCGAGTAGCTCGGGTGAGAGATCCAGCTCGGGCCTTCGATCCCGAAATGCGCAAGCGCGGCATTGACCAGGCCGTCGCCGGCAAAGAGCTGCCGCCAGAGGACAGCGATCGCCACGCTGCCGCCGAGCAGCGACGGCAGGTAGAAGATCGCGCGGTAGAGCGGCAGGCCGCGAACGCCCTTATTGAGCGCCATCGCGACCAGCAGCGCGAAGGTGAGCTTGAAGGGCACTGACAACACGACATAAGTCAGCGTGACCCTCATCGCCGCCGCAAATTTCGGGTCGGCGGTTGCGATGCGCACGTAGTTTGCTGCTCCCACCCACTCGGCCGACTGGATCATGTCGAAATCCGTGAACGACAGGTAGAGCGAGATGACGGCCGGTCCGAGCGTCAGCCCGAAAAAGCCGATCAGCCACGGCAAGAGAAAGAGATAGCCTGGGGCATTGGCGGTCCAGAGGCGTTTGAAACGCCCCTGGGCCGCCGCCCCATATTCACTCTTGATGGCGTCCGGGGCGGTCGTGCGCATCACATCACTCATTCGCGTCAGCCTTTGGCGAGCAGGCGGCTGATCTCATCGACCAGCTGCTTGCCACCGTCGCTGGGTGTAAGCTGGCCGAAAGCGACTTGCTCGGCGATGGTGCGCAGCACCACCTGGCCTTCACCAGCGCCCGAGGGCGGCGGCGGCGGCAGCTTGCCTGCGAGGTCGCCGAGACCGCTGACGTAGTTGAGCGGGACCTTGCCCGTCTCATCGAGCTTGGCGGCCACGACGTCGCGCATCGCCTTCGATTCGGGAATGCCGCGTTCGACGTCGAGCGCCAGAGCCGCATCGGGGTTGGTGACGAAGAAGTTGACGTAGTCGACCGCCTGGTCGGGCACCTTCGACTGCGAGGACACCGAGAAGAACATCGAAGGCTTGCGATAGTGGCCGCCCTTCGAATCCGGTTTGATGCGCATGTAGTTGGTCAGCGCCAGCTTGTCCTTGCTGATCGCCTGGAAGCCGACGAACTGGTTGCTGTGCGCGTAGTCGGCCGCAGCCTTACCAAGGGTGAGCGGGCTGGTGTCAATCGTGTCCTTGTAGAGCGCCTGAACGTCGGGCGGTACGCAGGCGCTCGCTTCGCGGAATTTGCTCCACATGTCGAACCATTCGGAAGCCTCTTCGGCGCCGAAGGCGATCTTGGAATCGGCCGTATAGAGCGCTTTGCCGCGCTGCCTAAGATAGTTTTCCAGCAGCGGTTCGTTGCCGCTGCCATCGGCAAAACCAAAGAAGCCCTTGCGCTTGCCGGCCTTGGTGATCTCGGCGCCGATCTTGCCGAATTCCTCCCAGGTGGTTGCTTGCGTCGGCAGGTCGATACCGGCTTCCTGGAACGCGGTGGTATTCAAGACCGTTGATGCGGCGTTGGCGCCGAGGCTGACACCGTAGAGATGCCCGTCAACGCTGCCGCCCTCGATCTGCGCTGGGTCGAAATCGCCAAGATTGAGCTTGGACGGCATGTAGGATTCGAGCGGGGCAAGTGCGCCGCGCCGCGCATATTCGACGATATAGCGGTAGTCCATCTGGATGACGTCGGGTGCGTTGCGGCCGGCAACCTGTGTTGCCAGACGGGGCCAATAGTCCCCCCATCCAAGGAATTCGCCGGTGATCGACGTTCCCGCATTCTTCGTCTGGTAGAGTTGCGAGACCTTGTTGGTGCGGTCGGCACGCGGCTGCGAGCCCCACCACAGAAGCCGCAGGCGGGCATCGGCGGCAAAAGCCTTCGATCCCAGTGCGGACATCGAAAGAAGCGTTGCTCCTCCCGCAACGAAATTCCGTCTGCTTACGCGAAGTGTCATCTGTTCTCCTCCTCCCTTGGGGAGCGCCTCCACACGCTCCTTGCTGGTTTCTCTTGCAACAAATAACTAATTGGTTACAAGCTATGGAGAAGCGTTGAGGCTGTCAAGCGCTGATATGATGGTGCTCCTCACGCTTCTCGTTTTTTACAATCTGTTCTCAACGTACTATGAGCGCAATGGGGAAATAAGAAAGGTGGGCCGATGGAAGGCACCGGCGGAAATAGGGAAAAGAAGAGAGTAAGGCGTCAATCGCCCGAGCGTGTCTTGCAGCGCGATCCCGAACGAACCCGTGCGGCAATTCTTGAGGCTGCGACCAAGGAATTCGCCGAGAACGGCATGGGCGGCGCAAGAGTTGATGCGATCGCCGAGCGCGCCGGCACCAACAAACGCATGCTCTACCACTATTTCGGCGATAAGGAACAACTGTACCTGCGCGTCCTTGAGGAAGCCTACGTCGGTATTCGCACGGCCGAGCGGGAGCTCCATATCGGCGATCAAACGCCCCAGGAAGGAATTGGCGAGCTGGCGCTGTTTACCTGGCGTTATTTTCTCAAGCACCCTGAGTTCCTCAGCCTGCTCGGAACCGAAAACCTTCATCGTGCGCGCTGGCTGCGCCAGTCGGTTCGACTCAAGGAATTGCATTCCCATCTGATCGGAGAACTTTCCGAGGTGCTGGAGCGCGGCAAGAAGGCGGGCGTTTTCATCGCAAACGCAGATCCGCTGAACGTCTATCTGACGATTGCCTCGCTCGGATACTTCTATCTTTCCAACCAGTATACGCTCTCGACGATCTTCGGCCGCGACTTGGTCGAGCCGGGCAATCTCGATGCCTGGGAGCGCCACATCGTCCATGTGACGCTCGCATCGATCGCCGCCTGATCGTCGAAATCCGAGATCGGCTATTGACAGTGGACGGTGTCTGGCATCAGGTAACTGTTTAGTTACAGCCTGATACGGCCTGCAGATTGGGGAGCCGCGACCTTGTTGGGCACCGGACCACTGTTCGTTTCATGACGCATGAAGGAGGATCATACGATGGAGAAACGTCGCTTTGCCTTGATTGGAACGGGAAACCGCGGCACCACCATGTGGGGCAAGGAACTGCTTGCCGGCTGGCGCGAGCATGTGGATCTCGTCGCGATCGTCGACACCAATTCGCTGCGTGCCGAGCGCGCCCGCACGATGATCGGCAGCAATGCGCCGATTTATGAGAACATCGACGCCATGCTCGCCGAACAGCAGGTCGACCTCGTTATCGTCTGCACGCCCGACTATACGCATGACGACATCGTCGTCCGCGCGCTTGAGGCCGGCATCGACGTCATCACGGAAAAGCCGATGACCACAGCGGTCGACAAGATCCGCCGTATCCTCGATGCCGAAAAGCGCACCGGCAAGCGGGTGGATGTCTCCTTCAACTATCGCTATTCGCCGACGGCCGCCAAGATCAAGGAACTGCTCAACGCCGGCGAGATCGGTCGCGTCACGTCAGTCGACTTCCACTGGTATCTCGACACCAAGCATGGTGCCGACTATTTCCGCCGCTGGCACGCCTATACCGAAAATTCCGGCAGTCTCTTCGTGCACAAGGCGACGCACCACTTCGACCTCTTGAACTGGTATCTGGACAGCGACCCGGATGCCGTCACCTCCTTTGCCGATCTCCAGAATTACGGGCGCAAGGGGCCATTCCGCGGCCCGCGCTGCAAGCTCTGTCCGCATACGGGGGAGTGCGACTACTTCCTCGACCTCGAGGCCGATCCATTTCTCGATTCGCTGTACGAGGATCCGTCGAAGATCGACGGCTACTTCCGCGACGGCTGCGTCTATCGCGAGGATATCGATATCCCCGACACGATGGTCGTCAGCATCCGCTACAAGAACAACGTCCATGTCTCCTATTCGCTGAACACCTTCCAGCCGATCGAAGGCCACCATATCGCGTTCAACGGCACCCACGGGCGTATCGAGCTGCGGCAATACGAGAAGCAGCCGTGGGAAACGCCGGATCAGGACACTATCCTGCTCGTTCGCAATTTCCCGAAGGGAAAGGATACCGTCGAGCGGATCGTCGTGCCGCATTCACCAGGCGGCCACTACGGTGGCGACGACCGGATGCGCAACATGATCTTCAAGCAGGGCATGGAAGACAAGCTTGGCCAGCGGGCCGGGACGCGCGCCGGTGCCATGTCTGTGCTGTGCGGCATCGCCGCCCTGAGCAGCTCACGCAGCGGCAAGGTCGTGAAGATCTCCGACCTGATGCCGGAGATCGTCACGGGCAGCGCGCCGGCAAGTCTGAAGGCTGGCTAAGCGATGAGTGCCAGATCGCGACGCAGGATCTGATAGAGGAGCGGTTCGCCTTTGACGAACCGCTCTATTTCATCGACTGCCATATCCCCAAGCCGTCCGCGCTCCAGTCCCACGGCACCGGCGATATGCGGCGTCAGGAAGACATTGGGCAGGTCGTAGAAGGCCGAGGCCTCCTCCGGTATCTCGGGGTCCGTCACGTCGATGATGGCGTCAATCCGTCCGGCGCCAAGCGTCTTCAGGAGCGCGGCTTCGTCGATCAGAGCACCGCGCGCTGTGTTGATCAGCGTGGCCCCATCTTTCATCAGCGACAGCTCTTCGGCTCCGATCATGTGACGCGTCGACGGTAGCGACGGTGCGTGCAGCGAGACGATATCGGATTGCTTCATGAGCGTCGGCAGATCCGCCTTCTCGGTTCCAAGACTGCTCGCCTCGGCAATGTCGACGGTGGGATCGAAGAGGAGGATTCGGTATTCGAATGGCCGCAGCAGCTCGATGACCCGTCGCCCGATGCGCGAGGCGCCGACAATACCGACCGTGCGGCGATAGTTGCCGATCGCCAACCGCTGCATGGGGTGCGTCCGGTCGCGGTTGCGGTCAGCGACGTAGAGGTCGCGGAAGCGGAACACCTGCTTGCCGGCGAAGATGATCGCCGCAAGCGTAAACTCCGCAACCGGGACAGAATTTGCCTCGGCAGCATGCGTTACGGCAATGCCGGCATCGAAGATCTGCTCATCGACGATCCCTTTGACGGTTCCGGCCGCATGCGCAACCAGCCGCAGCCGTGGAGCCGCTGCAAGGACCTCGCGCCCGACATAGGGCGATCCCCAACCGGTGATGAGGATATCAGTGTCGGCGAGAATGCGCCGGGCGCGATCGCCGTCGAAGCTTTGGAGCGGCTGGGGATCGAGAAGGTGGCCGAGCTCGCCGAGCCGGCGCAGCGTCTCGGCAGGCAGGACATGCTCGGTCCGTGAAGGCTGCATCGCAAGCGCGATGGAGGGGCGCGTCATGGCACCTGCCCCGGCGCCTCGATCGCGCTGACCCTGATGCCCTTGCTGGCGACGAGCGCTTCGAGCTCGGCAAGGTCAGGCGCCTGCGGCGGCGTGGTCCAGGCGCCGGTCACGATACCTTTGTCGTTTGCGGCGAGGACAGCGGTCATCAGGATTGTCTGGCCTGCCGGTACTGCTGCGCGCAACTGCGGCACGAGCGTCTTGGCGATAATCATGTTGGTATTCGGCGGCGCCTTCTGCGTCAGGCCCGTGCGCGGCACTTGCGAGCCGATGTCGAGAATGCCGCTGAAATCCCCTTCTCCGATCGCATAGGCGCTCGAGCCGTCCGCGACCAGTGTATCGAGTTCGAAATCGCGGCGCGCGATCGCGAAGCCGCCTTCCGCGGTCTGCAGCGGCCGCGGCGAATTGATGCGGTGGACGCGGACGTGCCAGGGCGCTGCCGGCACCAGCCAGGTTTCGACCTCCACGTCCCGGAATGGCGACCACTTCGAGTAGAGGACGTCGCCCGCAAGCTTGGCTTCCTGATTGGTCTCGCGAACCCGGTAGTGCAAGCCGTCATCGCTGAAGGCGAGGGTCGAATCGAGCGCCGCGCCGGCGAAGTTGCGTTCGTCGGATTCGACGCTGAAACCGTAGCGGCTGGAATAAGCGAATTTCGCGTATTTCTCCGTGCCGAACCGCATCTGCAGGTTTTCCTGGCCGCAGGAGAGCGCCACGACGTCGCCGCCATTGCGCATCAGCACCATACCGGGATGGCGCTGCGGCAGGACTCTTGCCGTCTCCGCAGGTGCCGTTTCCTTGGCGGTCCAGAAGGGGTGGTCTTCAGCGAGCGCCAGCGGCAGGAACGCCTTGAAGGCCCAATAAGGCGAACCGGCCGAATTGTAGTTCTCCGACATCAGAAGATTGGGATAGCCGAAACCGATCGAAAGAATGCCGTCGCGGTTGGTCATCGGCTTGTCCTTCCACCAGCGCAGGTGCTGCAGGCAAAGGCTTTTGATCTCGCCCCACGGCAGCGCTTCGAGGTCGGCGAAGGCGAGCGCCGACCAGAAGCCGGCACAGGCGAAGCGGTAGGTCAGGCTGCGGCCGAACGGGATAGTCGCCCCATCCGCGCCGAACCAGTGCCTGAAGTCGTTTGCGAAGAGGAGGGCGCGTTCGCGATAGCGCTTTGCGTAGTCGTCATCGACGAGCTTGGAATAGATCAGGCCGTAGAAGTGCATGGCAAACGGGATGTAATGGTCAATGCGGCGCACATTGCCGTCGCGGTACCATCCGTCGCCGATGTAGAAGCCTTCGAGCTCCTCGAGATACTGCCGTGTCAGGCTGCGGTCGAAGTTGGCGCCGACGCGGTCGAGCGCGATGTCGACGAAGATGCGGAAGAATTTCCAGTTGTTGTCAGCATAGTCGAACTGTCGCGCATGCTTGAGATAGGCGACGACGTTGTCGCGCGCCCGCCCGCCAAGCGGCTCCCATACCTTCTCCGGCACGAGCGCCAGCGCAAAACCGAGCGCCGCAAGCTCCACCATGCGCTGGTCGCGGCCGTTGACCGTTCCCCAATATTCCGGATGCTTCGGGTCCGTGCCATTGGCGATGCCTTCGGCAAAGCGATGCCACTCCGCAAATTCGCCGCCGCCGGCCCCGAGCGGCGCCAATCCCCAGAGCGGCCGCGCAAAGCCTTCGAGGTCGGCCGCCGCGCGGTCGAAATGGGCGGCTCCACCGTCGAGGCGTACGCGCGCATTCCCTGCCGAGAAGTAGGGCAGCAGCGGATCGAAGAGATTGAGAAGCGCACGCGACATGTCCTCGCGCGTCTTCAGCGGATTGTCGGCAAGCGGATTTGCACTGGCGGGATCATAGGTCATCGGCATTGCTCGTCATATCAGGAGTGCAAAACGGTGCCGCCGGCAATAGGCACGACGGCGTGGCAAATCTGGCGGGCGGGCGCGGCGCGATCCTTGAAGCGCGCAACCATGAGACTGACCGCCTCCCTGCCGAGCGCCACGCGATCCACGCGCATGGTTGACAGCGGCGGATTCGTCATCAGCGCGCAGGGAAGATCGTCGAAGCCGACGATGGCGAAGTCATCGGGCACGCGCAGCCCGGCCTCGGTCACGGCTTCGAGAACGCCGACGGCGATGAAGTCGTTCATGCAGAAGGCGGCGGTGAAGCCGGCATTCTCTGCAAGCACGCCGGCTGTCAGTTCATGCGCCTCATGGATCGCGCTGCCTTGAAAGGTCATCGACACGAGACGCCCTTCGGCGCCTTCGACCTCGGCAATCGCAGCCCTGAAGCCACGCACGCGCTCGCGGATGGTGTTGCGGTGCGAGCCCGTCAGATGCAGGATCTGGCGGTGGCCGGCATTCAGCAGGCGCGTCGTCGCTTCATATGCGCCGTAGAAGTTCGAGGGAGAAGCGCCGTCGAGCCGCAGCTGCGGATCGGTGCCGTTGACCAGTACCGTCGGGATTGCCGCGACCTCGAGCCACGCGCACAGGTCGGCGCTCGGATCGATCCCAACCAGGAACAAACCACCGGCGCCGGCCGTCTGCATATACTCGTGGACCACATCGGGTGTGGCTCTGTTCTCGCGGATCAGCCGCACTTCGAAGGGAACGCCGGCATCGAGCGCGCCGGCGCGCAACCCTTCGACGATCCCTTCGTAGAAGACGCTGAGCCCGCCCGTTACCCCGTCGCTTGCAATCAGCGCCAGGCTGCCACGCAGCGCACCGTTTGCGGTGCGTGCCGAGTAGCCGTTTTCGGCCGCCACCTTGAGAATGTGCTGGCGTACGCTCTCGCTGATGCCTGGCTCGTTGGCGAGCACGCGGGACACGGTAGATACAGACACACCCGCCATGGTGGCGATGTCGGCCTGTCTCAGTCTTTTCGTCTTGATCTCGTTCATGGAGTGAAGCTTATGCAAATAGCGCAAATTTGCAAGAAAAAGATAATTTGTTGCATTGGGTAAGTTTTTGCGTAATCTACGCCGCATAAGCCCATGGAGCTGTTGGAGGATGGCGGGGCGATGAAAGAGGAGGATGAAATCATGCTGGTCAATCGCCGTTCATTTCTGATGGGTTCGGCAGGTGTCGCTGCCGGGCTGGCCTTCGGCGCCGGAAGCTCTGTTCCGGCCTTTGCAGAAGATACCAAGCTGCGTGCGATGTGGTGGGGATCGAACGATCGCGCCAAACGCACGCTTGATGTCGCCAAGCTCTATGAAAGCAAGAACGCCGGCGTTTCGATCGTCGGCGAGTCGCTGAGCGGTGATGGCTATTGGACAAAACTCTCCACCCAGATGGCCGGCCGTGCAATTGCTGACGTCTTCCAGCTCGAGCCGGGAACGATCTCGGATTACTCCAAGCGCGGTGCATGCCTGGCGCTCGACGAGTTCGTGCCCTCGACGCTGAAAGTCGATTCCTTCGGCAAGGACATGCTGAAGCTGACGACGGTGGACGGCAAGCTCTATGGTGTCGGCCTCGGCCTCAACTCCTTCGCGCTGTTCTTCGATCAAACAGCGTTCCAAAAGGCAGGCATTCCGGTGCCGACGGCGGATCTGACCTGGGATGAGTATGCCAAGCTCGCGGTCGAGCTGACAAAGGCCGGAGGCAAGGACAATTACTGGGGCGGCCCGTACGGCGCGCGCTACGCCTACGTCTTCGACGCCTGGCTGCGCCAGCGCGGCAAAAGCCTCTATGCCGATGGCAAGCTCGGCTTCAATGTGGATGACGCAACAGCCTGGTTTACCTACTGGGAAGATCTGCGCAAGAAGGGCGGCACGGTCGCAGCCGATGTCCAGACGCTCGACCAGAACACGATCGACACGAACTGCCTTGCGCTCGGCAAGTCGGCGATGGGCATGGCCTATTCCAACCAACTCGTCGGCTATCAGCTGATTTCCAAGAACAAGCTCGCAATCACGCTCCTGCCGCGTGAAAAGAAGGGCGGCCCGTCCGGGCACTACTATCGCCCGGCATTGATCTGGAGTATTGGCGGGACGACGAAGAACGGCGAGGCCGCGGCCAAGTTCATCGATTTCTTTGTCAATGACGTGGAAGCCGGCAAGATCCTTGGCGTGGAGCGCGGCGTGCCCATGTCGCCGACTGTGCGGGAGGCGATTCTCCCTCACCTTAATCCGACCGAGCAAGACACCGTGAAGTACGTAAACCTGCTGAAAGATCAGGTGGGCGAATATCCGGCGCCTGCACCGCTCGGCTCGACGCAGTTCGACCAGCGCGTCTTCCGTCCGATTGCCGATGAACTTGCATTCGAGCGGACAACTCCGGCCGAAGCCGCGGCACGTCTCCTGGAAGAAGGCAAGGCGACGATCAAGGGCTGATCGCACATCGACAAAGCATTTGGATCGCGGCGGGCATTGGTCTGTCGCGATTTTCTTTGTCGCCAGCGTTCCCCGAATACCTTGATGACAATCGTATGATTTTTGCGATGAGAAAACCTTTTCCCACTTGACGATGAAGTTGGGAAAAGCTTTTCTCATCGCAAATGAGGAGACGCGCGGTGAACGTCGCGGGAGGAAAAAGAGGCCGGATCACCATCCACGACGTCGCAGCGGCGGCCGGGGTCAGTATTTCCACGGCCTCGAAGGCGCTGAATGAAACCGGCCGCATGAGCGCCGAGACCCGCGAGCGCGTAAAGCGCATTGCCGGCGAAGTCGGCTTCCGCCCCAATGCACTCGCCAGGGGCCTCCTGAGCAAGCGCAGTTTCACCATCGGCCTGTTGACCAACGACACCTACGGGCGCTTCACGCTGCCGGTGATGGCCGGCATTTCCGAAGCGCTCGTCGATCACGGCGTATCTGTTTTTCTCTGCGCGATTGAAGACGATCCGTCGCTTGGTCAGATCCATGTCGATGCCATGCTGGAAAAGCAGGTGGACGGGATCATAGCGACCGGAAAACGCTTGGACCGGCAGCTTCCGGTCGATCTGTCGAACCTGCCTGTCCCCGTCGTCTACGCTTTCACCGAGGGGACGCCGGCAAGCGTTACCTTCCGCTCCGACGACGCGCAGGGCGCACGGCTCGCCGTGGAGTGGTTGGTGAAGATGGGCCGTCGGCGGATCGCGCATATCACGGGGCCGGAAGACTTCTTCTCGGTTCGCGAGCGCACGGGCGCCTACCGCGATGTCATCGGCGGGGAGGGCCTCGTCATGTTCGGCCATTGGGCGGAAGCCTGGGGCCACGAGGCCATCGCGAAGATCTGGAACGGAGAGGGCGAAAAGCCGGACGCGATCTTCTGCGGAAACGATCAGATCGCCCGTGGCGCTGTCGATGCGCTGCGCGAGCGCGGTGTTCGCGTGCCGGAGGATGTTTCCGTGGTCGGGTTCGACAATTGGGAGATTGTCGCCGGCCAGACGCGGCCGCCGCTCACCTCCGTCGATATGGAGTTGAAGGAACTGGGGCGCCAAGCCGGGTTGACGGTTTTGGCGCTGGCCGAGGGGCGCCCGGTGGAACCTGGCGTCAGGAAATTGCCGTGCCGCCTCGTGGTGCGGCAGTCATGCGGGGCCCAAAGCCCCAGGAGATGAGGAACCGGCGCGGAGGAGATGCGCCAATTTTGGGAGGAGTGCCATGATTAAGCGTCTGTTGGCTGCGACAAGCGTTGCCACCCTATGTCTGGTGTCCGGAGCATCGGCCGCCGAGAACGTCGAAATGTGGGTCCGTTCCGGTATCGGCGAGTCCTTCAAGAAGGTCGTCGAAGCCTACAATTCCAGCCACGAGAACCAGGTTGTCGCGACCGAGGTGCCGTTCTCGGAACTTGTCCAGAAATACGCAACGGCAATCGCTGGAGGCCAGGCGCCGGACGCGTTGTCGATGGATCTCATCTACAATCCGGCCTTTGCCGCTGCGGGACAGTTGGAAGACCTGACGGACTGGGCAAAGAAGTTGCCCTATTTCAATTCGCTGTCGCCGTCGCACGTGCGCCTCGGCACCTATCAGGATCGCGTCTATGGCCTGCCGCTTTCGGTCGAAACCTCGGTCTTTGCCTGGAACAAGGACCTCTACAAGAAGGCGGGCCTCGATCCTGAAAAGGCGCCTGCGACCTGGGAGGAAATCACTGCCAACGCCGAGAAGATCCGCAAGCTGGGTGACGACACCTACGGCTTCTACTTCTCCGGCGGCGGTTGCGGTGGCTGCATGATCTTCACGTTCACGCCGCTCACCTGGGGCGCAGGCGCTGATATCCTGTCGGCCGATGGCAAAACGGCGACGCTCGACACCCCGCAGATGCGCAAGGCCGTCGACTACTATCGCGACATGGTGAAGAAGGACGTTGTCCCGGCAAGTGCTGCCAGCGACAACGGTGCCAACTTCCTGAGCTTCACCAACGGCAAGATCGGCCAACAGAGCCTCGGCGCATTCGCGATCGGCACGCTTGTTACCGAGCATCCCGACATCGACTTCGGCGTGACGCTCATTCCGGGCGTTGACGGCAATCCGTCCTCCTTCGCCGGTGGCGACAACTTCGTCATCACCAAGGGCACGAAGAAGATCGATGCCGTGAAGGAATTCCTCGAATACATCTATTCGATGGACGGTCAGAAGATCATGGCGAAGTACGGCAGCCTGCCAACCCGCGGTGACATCGCCGACAAGGTGCTCGAAGGCCTTGATTCGAGGATGCAGGTCGGCCTGAAGGCCATATCGGTCGCGAAGACACCCTACACGCTGCAGTTCAACGATCTGATCAACAGCGCCAACGGTCCGTGGGCGACCTTTACGAACGCCGCCATCTTCGGTGACGACGTCGACGGCGCCTTTAAGAACGCGCAGTCGGAGATGCAGTCGATTATCGACAGCGGCCAATAATCTCCCAACGGCCGTGGCCGGAGGGTGGTGGCAGTCCTCCGGCCGATTTTTATCAGGAATGATGCGGAGTGTTTCGATGACCGTGACGGGTCAAAAGCAGACAGCATGCGTGCGCAGACATGCCCCACGACCGGAATGGACCGGCCTCCTCTATATCGCTCCGGCGATGCTTTTGGTGATCGTGTTCTTTGTGCTGCCGGTCGGCTTCACCGCCTGGATGAGCCTTCACAACTGGCCGCTGATGGGTGCCTCGCGCTGGATTGGCTTCAACAACTACTTTCGCATGTTCAATGACGGCCGCTTCGTCGCGGCGCTGAACTTCACAGCCTACTATACGGTCATCGTGACGATCCTCATCTTCGCGGTCGCCTTTCCGCTTGCTCTTTTCGTCGAGCGGCAGCGGGCATTTGTCAGTACCTACCGCACCATCATCTTCCTGCCCGTCGTGGTCGGTCTGGCGTCGGCGTCGCTGCTTTGGGTGTGGCTTGCCAATGTCGACAGCGGCTTCATCAGTCCCGCCTTGAAAGCGCTCGGACTTGTCGAGAAGAGCCCCAATCTGCTCGCCACGTTCGACAGTGCATTCCTGACCATCTGCGTCATGGTCGTGTGGAAGATAGCCGGCTTTACAATGATCATCCTGCTGACGGGCCTGCAGGCGATCCCCACCGATCTGACGGAGGCCGCCGTCGTCGACGGGGCAAGCTGGTGGCAGCGTTTCCGCTTTCTGACATTGCCGCTGATGCGCAGGACGATCGCGCTCGCACTGATCATTTCCGTGACGGGGTCGATCCTCGCCTTCGATCAGTTTTACATCATGACCTCAGGCGGACCGCAAAACCGTATGATCTCTGTCGTCTACTACATCTTCAACCAGTCTTTCGTGTCCTTCAATCTCGGATACGGCGCGGCGCTGTCGATTGCGCTTCTTGCCATTCTCGTGGTCATCAGCGTCGTGCAGCTCTGGCTGCTGCGTGTCGGAGAGGAGCGCCCATGAGCCTCGTCACCGGTCGCAGGAGAAGCCGTGAAATCCGCGGTCAGGTCGCCTATCACGGCACCGGCATAGCCGTTGCCATTTTCTTTCTCGCTCCGTTTGTCATTACGCTGCTCGCCTCGTTCCGGCATGGCACGGAGGCGCGCCTGCCACCGCTGCCGCCATGGCCGACGAACGGCATCAGCGTCGATTCCTATCGCTCGCTCGACAGTTTCGGTGCCGGCATCTGGCAGCACACCCTCAATTCACTCATCGTGTCGCTTGCGACGGTCGTGCTGACGGTCGTGATCAGCCTGCTCGCCGGCTATGGTTTCTCGCGCTATCGCTTCCCGCTGAAGAATGTCTTCTTCATCCTGATCATCGCGACGCTGATGATCCCATTCCAATCGATCCTCACGCCGCTCTTCATCATCCTCGCCAAGCTCGGGCTCAACAACTCGCTCTTCGGTCTGACGCTGGTCTACGTGACGCTGCAGTTGCCGTTCTCGGTCTTCATGATGCGCAATGCCTTCGACGCCGTGCCGAAGGAGATCGAGGAGGCGGCTCGCATCGACGGCGCCCATGATCTGAAGATGCTGGTTTTGGTACTGCTGCCGCTCGTGCTGCCGGGCGTGGCCACGGTGGCGATCTTTGCGTTCCTCAATGCCTGGAACGAATTCCTGGCCGCGCTCGTGCTGCTTTCGAGCAACGAGAAATACACGCTGCCTGTCCTGATGATGGCGGTTCGCGCTGGCCGTCTCGGGGCGATCAACTGGGGCGCCGTGCAGGCGGGTGTCGCTGTCATGACGATCCCCTGCCTCATCGTCTTCCTGCTTCTGCAACGCTACTACATGCGCGGGCTTATGGCCGGCGCGGTGAAATGACTTCCCAAGAGAGATGGATCACGCCATGAACAAGTTGAAAAGAGACCGCCAGTTTCGTCCGCTGCCCGTGCCTGATGTCGATGTGCATGGGCTATTCGGCGAGCGCCAGGACGCGATCTGTGATTCCACTGCCGAAACGCTGCTCGACCGTTGCGTCCAGGCAGGGATGCTAGGTGCGATCGATGTCGACCAGCCGAGTCCCGGAATCGTGATCCCGATCGGCCCATGGGGTGGTTCTACGCAGATGTTCTGGGACAGCGATTTCGGTAAGTCGATCGAGACGGTTGCCTACTCGCTCTATCGCCGCGCCAATCCCGCTCTGGAAGCCCGCGTCGACGCCATCATCGACATGTATGAGAAGCTGCAGGACAAGGACGGTTATCTGAACGCATGGTTCCAGCGGGTTCAGCCCGATCGCCGCTGGACCAACCTGCGCGATCATCACGAACTCTATTGCGCCGGCCATCTGATTGAGGGCGCCGTTGCCTATTATCAGGCCACCGGCAAGCGCAAGCTGCTCGACATCATGTGCCGCTTTGCCGATTACATGATTTCCGTCTTCGGCCACGGACCTGGCAAGATCCCTGGTTATTGCGGTCACGAGGAGGTCGAACTGGCGCTGGTCAAGCTCGCCCGCGTGACGGGCGAGAAGAGGTATTTGGACCTCGCCAAGTTCTTCATCGATGAGCGTGGCACCGAGCCCAATTTCTTCACCGAAGAAGCGATCCGCGATGGTCGCAACGCCGCCGACTTCCACCAGAAGACATATGAATACGGCCAGGCGCACGAGCCGGTTCGCGAGCAGAAGAAGGTCGTCGGTCATGCCGTGCGCGCAATGTATCTCTATTCCGGCATGGCCGACATCGCGACGGAGTACAATGACGACAGCCTGACCGGGGCGCTCGAGACGCTCTGGGACGACCTGACGACCAAGCAGATGTACGTCACCGGCGGCATCGGGCCGGCAGCCGCGAACGAGGGCTTCACCGACTACTACGATCTGCCGAACGAAAGCGCCTACGCCGAAACCTGCGCTTCAGTCGGTTTGGTATTCTGGGCGAACCGCATGCTCGGACGTGGCCCGAACCGGCGCTATGCCGATATCATGGAGCAGGCGCTCTACAATGGCGCCATGGCCGGCCTGTCGCTCGACGGCAAGACGTTCTTCTACGAGAACCCGCTGGAAAGTGCCGGCAAGCACCATCGCTGGACCTGGCACCATTGCCCTTGCTGCCCGCCGAACATTGCCCGCCTGCTCGCCTCGATCGGCTCTTACATGTATGGGGTGGCGGAAGACGAGATCGCCGTTCACCTCTACGGCGAGGGAAGCGCGCGGTTCGAAATTGCCGGCACCAACGTCGAGCTGGCGCAGAAGACCCGCTACCCCTGGCACGGCGCCGTTCACTTCGACGTCAAGACGAGCAAGCCGGCGCATTTCGCAGTTTCGCTGCGCATCCCGGAATGGGCAAAGGGCGCGAGACTGGCCGTCAACGGCGAAACGATCGATCTCGGTTCAGTCGAAGTCGATGGCTACGCCCGCATCGAACGCGAATGGCGCGATGGCGACAAGATCGATCTGAACATCCCGCTGGAAGCGCGCGCCCTCTGGGCAAACCCGCTGGTGCGGCAGGATGCCGGACGCGCTGCACTGTTGCGTGGCCCGCTCGTCTATTGCGTGGAGGCGACCGACAATGGCGCGGGCCTGAACGGCATCCGGCTTGGCGAGGACATCGCGGCGAAGACCGCGGAAATCCCCGAGCTCGGCGGTGCGGTTGCGCTCGACATTCCAGTCACGAAGGATGAGTCGGATTGGGGCGCGACGCTCTATCGGACCAAGCCGCCGGTGGCCGAGAAGGCGACGGTTCGCTTCGTGCCGTACCATCTGTGGGACAATCGCGCGCCAGGCGAAATGCTTGTCTGGATCCGTTCCGCGACGTAGCGCCGGCCATGTCGTATTCGTTCACAATGGTCGTCGCCCGTGCTACCTAGCGGCGGCGACTTCCTTGAAGGACGGCCGTGCCTCGGCTTGGATCATGCGCACCCAATTGCGACCGATGGCAAGGCCGCTCGCATCAGATTCGCTCGCATGGCCGGCGGCAAGCGCCACGTATCGTTCATGCCAGCCGGGCTCCATCTGCTCGATCGATGCGGCAAATTCGGCTTTCCAGCTATCGATCACCGATGCGCTGGCCTCGAAGTGGAACTGCGTGCCATAGGCTGCGCGTGCAACGCGAAACGCCTGGTTCTGCGTCAGGCTGCTGAGCGCAAGGCGCTTGGCGCCCTTCGGCAGCGTGAAGGTGTCGCTGTGCCACTGGAACGTCGTGAAATCATCCGCGAGGCCGGAGAGCAACGGGTCCGCCCGGCCATCCCTGGACTTGCTGACCGCGTGCCAGCCGAACTCCAATCCGGCATTCAAATGGTTTTCCGCGCCGTAGGCACGCGCCAGGATCTGCGCGCCGAGGCAGATGCCGAGCACCGCCTTGTCTGCCTCGGCAAAGCCGCGCATCAGCTGCGCAAGCGCCGGCAGGTACGGATAGGTCTCATCATCGATCGCGTTCTGCTCGCCGCCGAGCACCACCAGCGCGTCATGATCGGCAATACTGGTGGATAATCTGCCGTCGATCCACGGGTGGAAGCGCTCGACCTCTGCTTTGGCCTCCGCCAGTGCCACGCCCAGCGAGCCGAGCGGCGTGCTTTTCATGTTCTCGATGACGGCGACCCGCATCAGCATCTCCAATACGATCTTCGACACGGAGAGGAACACCAAGCGCTGCGCGATTGCAATATGGATTGCGCCACGCAACGGCAGTTCGTAAACCGGCATGACGAAAGGAAACCTGACATGAGCGACAAGAAAGCCCGCGTGACGATCCTCTACTGCACCCAATGCAACTGGCTGCTGCGTGCCGGCTGGATGGCGCAGGAGCTTCTGCAGACCTTCGCTGACGGTCTCGGCGAAGTGGCGCTCATTCCCGGGACGGGCGGTAATTTCGAAATCCGTGTCGATGGCGACCTGATCTGGGAGCGCAAGCGCGACGGCGGCTTTCCAGGTCCAAAGGAACTGAAGCAACGCGTCCGCGATATCATCGAGCCCGGCCGCGACCTCGGCCACGTCGATCGCGCCTCGCTGGAAAGCTGAGCCTAGATCAGGATGATTTTAGGCCATCGGCCTAGAATCTGAATCCTCCCTCTAGTCGTACGGCGAATTGCAGGTTTTGTAGATGCCCTCAAACGTCACGAACCGGTCGGTCTTAGGATTGTAACTCCGATACTGATTTCGGCACCAATCCACATGGAACTGTCGTCCCTGTGCCTTCGGTTGCACCGTGCGCACGGGCGGTGGATCGTAGTAGAGCGGTGCGGGTCCCCGTGCGGCCGGTCGATAGTAAGTTGGGCCTGTGGCGGTCGGCGGTCGGTAGTTTGGCTGCACATAGGATGGGCGGAACGACTGCACCGGCCCGAAGGTAAAGCAGCCGCGCGCATCGCACATGGTCGACCCCACACGGACGATGTCCGATTCGCGGGCGGGGGCTGAAAATACGCCGAGCGGCATCGCAACCGCCGCGTAGGGCAACAGGGAGAAAAGCGCGATCAGGCAGAGATTGTGAAGACCTGGCATCGGACGATCCTTTCTTGCTGCGTATATAGTGCGCCTTGCGCCGATCACTATCGCCGCCTCCTCAGATTGTGCCGTCGTCAGCATACACCGGCATCAAAGACTTTTTTGCTGCCTGTCAGGAAAACTTCAAAAACCCTGTTGACAGCAAGAGGCCACCCCCGTACATGGCTCTCCGTCGCCCAGATGGCGGAATTGGTAGACGCGCCAGCTTCAGGTGCTGGTACCCGAAAGGGTGTGGAGGTTCGAGTCCTCTTCTGGGCACCATTCCCTAATAAATGCAAAGTGAAAGCCGATACCAACGGCTTCCTATTTCTTCCTGGATCTACATTGCTAGCGTAGGCATCGACGCCCGATCAGGCTGCCGATTGTAGTAACAGCTGCGATCGCGATTCACGAAAGCGGGCTGTCGCCCCGAGGCGATGGGCCGGTCGCCGCCGCGGTCCTGTCAGCGCGATCATTGCCGCGTCCGAGGGTGGATATCGACTACCCGATCGCGCGCCATTTTGGCCGAGCAGCCAATAACCTCAGCGGACCGGCTGATAGTGTCCCCGTAGCGGCACCTGCGTGCCGGTGCTCTCCACGCCGTCACGATCGCAGACGTAGACAAGGGTCGGCAGCCCGCCAGTCCGGAAGATCTTGTCGTATCCGCGGCGAAGTGGCCGCGTCTCCGTCCGGCAGTTATACTGTTCCTCGTCCTTCGGATCCGGCTGCGCCTTGACCCCCGGCAGGTTTGCGTAGGGATAGACCGAGTGGGCCTGGGTTTCGCCAGCACGCCGCCAGTCCGCCGCGAAGCTCGCTCCCGGCGCTAGGCTTGCGCCGGCTGCCGTGGCTATCAACAACACCTTTGCGAACCGCATCTCGTCGCCTCGCCAGATTTCTGGACTTCATCTTCTCCCACGGATGTAGGCGCGGCGGCGATCCACATCAAGCAATCGGATCGCTCTGTCGGCCATCATCTCGAAAGCGTGACTTCGCCGAGGCGATTTCCCTGCCGTGTGTTGTACGGCGGGGATACGCGTCTTGACGACGCAAGCGGAACGGAGTTTTGCGCGCTCTGCCGTAAGTTGGTCGCGACGGGGAGACGCGAGAGCCTGCAAGCTTCTGACGGTTTCTCCTGCAGATAGTTGCACGAATGAAGGCACGGTGTTCTATCCGTGACTTTCGCTATGATCTAAGCAGGCCGGCCAGCAGGCGCCGCAACAAGGACGGACACATGACGAGCTATGTATTGACGGTGACGTGCAAGTCGACGCGGGGGATCGTGGCAGCGATCGCGAACTATCTGGCGGATCAGGGCTGCAACATCGTCGATTCGTCGCAGTTCGACGACCTCGATACCGGCAGGTTCTTCACCCGTGTCAGCTTCATTTCCGAAGAAGGTGTGGGCCTTGCGGCGCTGAAAGAAGGCTTCAAGCCGGTCGCCGAGAAATTCGAGATGGATGCTGAAATCCATGATGGCGCCAGCCGCATGAAGGTGCTTCTGATGGTGTCCCGCTTCGGCCACTGTTTGAATGACCTGCTCTACCGCTGGAAGATCGGTGCGCTGTCGATCGATATCGTCGGCGTGGTTTCCAATCACTTCGACTATCAGAAGGTCGTCGTGAATCATGATATCCCGTTCCACCACATCAAGGTGACGAAGGAAAACAAGCCGCAGGCCGAGGCACAGCTCCTCGATCTCGTGGATCAGACCGGCACCGAGTTGATCGTGCTCGCCCGCTACATGCAGGTTCTTTCCGACGCCATGTGCCGCAAAATGTCGGGCAAGATCATCAACATCCATCACTCCTTCCTGCCGAGCTTCAAGGGTGCCAACCCTTACAAGCAGGCCTATGAGCGGGGCGTGAAGCTCATTGGCGCCACGGCCCATTATGTGACGGCGGATCTCGATGAAGGTCCGATCATCGAGCAGGATACTGCCCGCATCACCCACGCTCAGAGCGCTGACGACTATGTCTCTATCGGCCGCGACGTCGAGAGCCAGGTGCTGGCGCGTGCCATCCATGCCCATATCCATCGCCGCGTTTTCCTGAACGGCAACCGCACCATCGTATTCCCCGCAAGCCCGGGCAGCTATGCTTCCGAGCGCATGGGCTGACAGCTGCGGCGGCTTTGCCGTTGAGCGACTGCGATCCCCTCGCTTGCCGGTGGCAAGGATTCGATTATCTGCTTAGTCTGCAGAATCGAATCATGCCGCGGGGGATGCCATGACTGACGAGACGCTTGCCTATCGCGCGACGTTGCCACGCCCGGACGTGACCGCCGCAGAAGCTGGCGACATTCTTCAGTCGCGATATGGCTTGTCGGGAACGATCGCCGAGCTCGGCAGCCAGCAGGATCGCAACTATCGCCTGGATACCGGCGAACGGCGCTACGTGCTCAAGATATGCCACGTGACCTATGAGACGTTGGAACTCGAGGCACAGAACGCAGCGATCCACCACATCGGCACGAAAGAGAATGCGCCGCGCGTTCCGCGGGTTATCCCATCGACGGACGGGCAGGACATCGTGGCCGTCACCGTGCGCGACCAGACCTTTCAGGTTCGGCTGCTGGAGTATCTCGAAGGCGAGGGGCTGACGCATCGCAAGCACTTGCCGAAGGAGTCGGTTTCCGCGCTTGGGGGTCTCTGCGCCCGCCTGGCGCAGTCGCTGGCCGATTTCACGCATCCTGGCCTCGATCGCAGCCTGCAATGGGACCTGCGCCGCGCAGGCCCGGTCGCCGTTCAGCTGCTGTCGGCGATCACCGACAGCGCCGCACGCGATCGCATCGCCAAGACGATGGTGGCCGCGGTGCGGCGAATCCAGCCTTTGGCGCCGTCTTTGCGCTTGCAGGCCGTGCATCATGACGTGACGGGTGACAACGTCGTCAGTCATCGCGACAGCCGCGCTCGTCTGGTTCCCGACGGTGTCATCGATTTCGGCGATATCATCCGCGGCTGGCTGGTCGGGGATCTCGCGGTGACCTGCGCCTCGCTGCTGCATCAGGCGGATGGCGACCCGCTCTACATTCTTCCGGCGGTGAAGGCCTATCACGAAGTCTATCCGCTCACGCAGGAGGAACTGCGCGCTCTTTGGCCCCTGGTGGTTGCGCGCGCCGTCATCCTTGTCGCCAGCAGCGAGCAGCAGATCTCGATCGACCCCGAGAACGACTATGTTCGCGGCAATCTCGAGCTCGAGCGCCGCATATTCGACACGGCGGTCTCTGTTCCGTTCGAACTCATGGAGATCGCTGTCCTGAAGGCGGTGGGCATGGAAACGGCCACGCTTTCGACGCAGGACTGGCGTCCGCTGTTTCCCGACATCGACCCGGCGACGATTTCCTTTGTCGATCTCGGTGTCCAGAGCCCGCATTTCGCCGCCGGCAACTGGTCGCAGGCCGACATGGATTGGCGGTTACTTGCCCGCGCGGCGGCCGAGACCGGCACTGCGGCGACACGCTACGGCGAATACAGATTGTCGCGCTCCAAGCTTCATAGCGCCACGCCGTCCGCGACCTTTGCACTGCATTCCGACATTTGCCTTGCCGGTGGCAGCACGGTTGCCGCCCCGTTTGCCGGAAGGGTCAGTTGGAAGAACCACCATTTCATTCTGGCAGGCGAGGGCGTCAACCTTCATCTGGATGGAATTGAGCCCTCGCTTGAGGATGAGGCGGAGGTCGAGACAGGGCAGCCGCTCGGGACGATCTCCGGTGAAAGCGGATCTCTCGGCGGGCTGCGGGTGCAGCTCTCCACCTTGCAGGGCGCGGAGCCGCCGCTCTTTTGCGGTCCGCAGCAGGCAGTGGCCTGGTCGGAACTATGCCCGTCGCCGGCAGCCCTTCTCGGCGCTGGCGTCGATGCGCCGAAGCCGGCGTCCGCGCAATTGTTCGCACTCAGAGAGGCTCATCTCGCACGGCCGCAGAAGAACTATTACGAGACGCCGCCGCAGATGGAGCGCGGTTGGAAAGAGCATATGTTCGATGTCGAGGGGCGCGCCTATCTCGACATGCTCAACAACGTCACCATTCTTGGTCATGGTCATCCGCGCCTGGCCGAGGCGATCAGCGAGCAGTGGCTGAGGCTGAATACCAATTCACGCTTTCATTATGCCGCCATTGCCGAATTTTCAGAGCGCCTGGCCTCACTTGCTCCAGAGGGACTGGACGCAGTCTTTCTCGTCAACAGCGGATCGGAGGCCAACGACCTCGCCCTTCGGCTTGCCTGGACCCACACGGGCGCCAAGCCTATGGTCAGCCTTCTTGAGGCCTATCACGGTTGGTCGGTTGCAAGTGATGCAGTCTCCACGTCGATCGCCGACAATCCGCAGGCTCTGACGACGCGGCCCGACTGGGTGCATGCCGTTCCCTCGCCGAATACATATCGGGGTGCCTTCCGTGGTTCGGAATCAACGACCGGCTACCTGGAAGCGGTGGTTGAGGTCCTTGAAGCCATCGACGCAAAGGGCGAGGGACTGGCCGGCTTCATTGCCGAGCCGGTCTATGGAAATGCCGGCGGCATTTCGCTTCCGGACGGTTACCTTGCGGCGGTTTACGGACAGATCCGGGCCCGTGGCGGCGTCTGCATCGCCGACGAAGTGCAGGTGGGCTACGGACGGCTTGGGCACCATTTCTGGGGCTTCGAGCAGCAGGGTGCCGTCCCCGACATCATCACCCTCGCGAAGGGTATGGGAGACGGGCATCCGCTCGGCGCTGTGATCACGACCAGGGCCATTGCCGGTTCGCTGGAAAAGGAAGGTTATTTCTTTTCGTCCACCGGCGGCAGCCCGGTCAGTTGTGTGGCCGGTATGACGGTGCTCGATATCATGGCCGATGAAAGGCTGCAGGAGAACGCGCGCGATGTCGGCGATCACCTCAAGGGTCGTCTGGTGGCGCTGATCGAGCGCCATGAGATCGTCGGCGCCGTGCATGGCATGGGGCTTTATCTCGGCCTCGAACTGGTCCTCGACAGAACGACGCTGGAGCCGGCGACGGAGGAGACGGCGGCAATCTGCAGCCGCCTCCTCGATCTCGGCGTCCTAGTGCAGCCGACCGGCGATCACCTCAATGTGTTGAAGATCAAGCCGCCGCTCTGTCTGACAGTCGACAGTGCCGATTTCTTCGTCGACATGCTGGAAAAGGTGCTCTCGGAGGGGTGGTAGGCCGTTTGTGGCAGCGTTAACCATTTCGGTCATTTCGCGGCTTTGCATTTTTAATCAAATGCCCCATTGCCGGAATCAGCGGCACTTCCTATGTCTGCTCCGTGATCGAAAGAGAGCTTCGGACCGTCACGCGAATTGCACAAAGACTTGATAGGGTTCTTGCAGTCAATTCGAATATGATGGAATGAAATTTTCCGAATGGTCGATTTTTTGACACGTTTCGGAATATGTTTCTGATTGACTGCGACGTATAGTCTACCAATGAGGTAGATTAATAGCGCCGTCATCGCCGGCTCTGGAAAGCCAGAGCCTCAAGCAAGCGCAACGCCAGAGAAAGGAACGAGACATGACGAAAATCGATACTCTCGCCGATTTCCTTGGGCGATCCGTGCTTGGCAATGACCGTCCGGGCGCCCTCTCCCGCCCGAACTGTCGAATGTGACCTTCGTCCACCTTTAACGGAATCAGACAAGTCAATTCGCCATCGCCAGCGCATACCGCGCGGCAGGAGTTCTACGCATGAAAAAAGAAGTAATCGAGTACGCAGGCGTTCCCGTCGGGATCGTCATCCCGGATGAGAACCGGTTGAAGTTCATCGCAGTGAAATTTCACGTCCACGATCTGGACGAGCAGCATTTCAGCTCGCCGGCGGAAGTGAAGCTCGCGATCCATGATCTGATGACCCGTCGTCACCCGAAGCCCATTCATGCCTGAGGGCATGAAGCACGGCCTAACCAGCCTTGACAGATTTCAGACCGGTCTTGCCAAAGGTGAGGCCGGTCTTGTCTTTTGATCGCCGTTGCGGTCCTATCGCGCGCTCTTGCTCAAACCAGGATGGTGCGGTTGCTGAATCTGATCACCGACATTGAAGGCGTCTCAGTCGGAAACGCGACGGATCTGAAGCTCGGCTCAGGTGTAACCGTCATCGTCTTCGACGAACCGGCCACGGCGTCTGGGGTCGTGCTGGGCGGTGCGCCCGGTGGCCGCGACACAGCGCTTCTCGATCCGTCGATGACGGTCGGCGCGGTTGACGCGTTTGTGCTCTCCGGCGGGTCGGCCTTCGGTCTTGACGCTGCGGGCGGCGTCCAGGCAGGTCTGCGGAACATCGGCCGAGGCTTTCCTGTCGGCGATGTGAAGGTGCCGATCGTTCCCCAGGCAATCCTGATGGACCTGCTGAATGGCGGCGACAAAGACTGGGGTCTGCAGTCGCCCTATCGCGAAATGGGCTATCAAGCTTTCAAGGCGGCGGAGAAAGGGCAATTCGCGCTCGGCACCGTTGGTGCGGGCGCGGGTGCAACGACCGCGACCTTCAAAGGGGGGCTCGGTTCGGCAAGCGCCGAAACCAGCACCGGCCTGAAGATCGCGGCGATCGTCGCCGTCAATGCGCTTGGCTCGGCAACGGTGGGCGAGGGGCCGCATTTCTGGTCCGCGCCTTTCGAGCAGAACGGAGAGTTCGGCGGCCTCGGCTTGCCCTCGCCAATCTCGCAAGCCGACACGCACATGCGGCTGAAAGGCATGAGCACCACGGCGACGACGATTGGCGCCATCGTCACCGATGCCGAATTGACCAAGCAGGAGGCGCACCGCCTTGCGATAATGGCCCATGACGGCTTCGCCCGTGGTCTGCTGCCGGCTCATCTGCCCCTTGATGGCGACACTGTTTTTGCCGCCTCGACGGGCAGGAAGCCGCGGCAGGATCTGCCTGCCTTTCTGGAGCTGTGCCATCTTGCCACAATGGTGATGGCACGCGCCATCGCGCGCGGTGTCTACGAGGCCACTGCACTTCCGGTCGTCGGCGCGCAGCCGGCCTGGCGAGATCGCTACCCTGATCGCGCAAGATCGCTTAAACAGGGCGATATTGCCTGAAGCGGCGGAGACCACGAAATGCAGATCCGGGCCCTGATGTATTTCGACGAGCTGGTGCGCACCAACTCCATGCGCCAGGCCGCGGAGAATCTGAACGTTGCGCCGACGGCGATCAGCCGGCAGATCGAGAACCTGGAATATCACTTCGGTGCGCCGCTTGTGGAGCGCAGCGCCCGCGGCGTCAAACTGACGGCGGCGGGTGAGTTGCTTGCGGCGCGTGCGGGTCGGACACTGCGCGAACTCGATCACGTCGGCCAGCTGATCGAGGATCTGAAGGGGCTGCAGCGCGGCCGGGTCAGCATCTATGCCAACGGCGCCACCGTCGCCAATCTGCTCGCTCCGGCGCTGGCGGAGTTCAGCTTGAAGTATCCAAAACTGCGCTTCGAAGTCGCGATAACAAGTGCACGCCAGGCGATTGAAGCGGTGAACGGCGCTGAAGCCGATATCGCGGTAACGCTGTTTGCGCCGCCGCTCTCCGGCACGAAGGTACGGTTGCGCTCAGAAATCGCCTATGACCTGATCGTCGCGCCAACGCATCCTGGTGCGGATCGGGCCGAGATCCCGCTGAAGGATATCGCCGAGTATTCGCTGGCGCTTCCCGATCAGTCCTTCAGCTTCCGGCAGGCCTTCGATGCACGCATTGAGAAGGAGGGGTTGAATGTCGAGCCTGTGTTCGTCACGAGCTCGCTCGAAATGCTCAAGGAACTGGTTTTGAGCGGCGCCGCAGTTACCTTGCTGCCGGCACTGACCGTCCGCCGTGAAATCGAGGCGGGCCAACTCCGCGCCATTCCGCTGGCGGGAAAAAACGCGATACGCACCTATGTCGATCTCTGCGTCGCTCCTGATCGCCAGCTTTCCTTTGCGGCCACAAAGCTCGTCGATTTCATTGAACGGTTCATGCGCGAGCGCGCGGAGGGAAGACCGCGAGCAAAAGATTAGTCCCTGGGCTTGCTCGGACCACAGCTTCGAGTGTAGCACTTTCGGCTACGCCGAGAACACATAATCGTCATTGTGTGTGCACTCCGGGAATGACACTTTAGCTCGCAAAGGTCGAAGCTACGGCAGCGGCCAGACAGGGGAACATAATGATGAAGGTTTCGCTCGCGCCGTCGGCGCGGCTGGTTCAGCGACTTTCGCTCGGGGCGGCCGTTTCTGTCGGTCTTGTTTTGCTGGGGCTCACCCCGGCGCAAGCGGCCAAAACCACATTGACCCTCGGCATGACCGTGGAACCGACCGGTTTGGATCCGACGATCGCGGCCCCTGTCGCGATCGGGCAGGTGACCTGGCAGAATATCTTCGAAGGCCTTGTCGCGATTGATGAGGCCGGCAAGGTCCAGCCGCAACTTGCCAAGAGCTGGGAAGTCTCCCCTGATGGTCTCGTCTATACCTTCAAGCTACAAACTGGCGTCAAATTTCACGACGGCGAGGTTTTCGATTCTGCTGCGGCGAAGTTCGCGCTGGATCGTGCCCGCGGTTCCGACTCGGTAAACCCGCAGAAGCGTTTCTTCACCTCGATCGCTTCCATCGAGACGCCGGACCCGGAAACGCTCGTGCTGCGCCTCACCGCACCGACAGGCAGTCTCCTCTATTGGCTTGGCTGGCCTGCCTCGGTCATGGTGGCGCCGAATTCCGCCGCCGACGACAAGACGAATCCCATCGGCACAGGTCCGTTCAAGTTTGTGAACTGGGCAAAGGGCGACAAGGTCGAACTCGAAAAGAACGTCGACTATTGGAACAAGGAGGTTGCGGTAAAGCTCGAGAAGGTGACGTTCCGCTTTGTTGCCGATCCGCAGGCCCAGGCCGCGGCGCTGAAGTCTGGCGATGTCGACGCCATTCCCGAGTTCGCGGCGCCCGAGCTGATGGGTTCGTTTGACGGCGATGCGAGGCTTGCCACCAGGATCGGCAATACCGAGCTCAAGGTCGTGGCCGGTATGAACAACGCCAAGAAGCCGTTCGACGACAAGCGCGTGCGACAGGCCCTGATGATGGCGATTGATCGGAAGACGGTCATCGACGGTGCCTGGTCAGGCCTCGGCACGCCGATCGGCAGCCACTACACGCCGAACGACCCCGGCTACGTCGATCTCACTGGCGTTCTGCCCTATGATCCTGAAAAGGCCAAGGCGCTGCTTGCCGAAGCCGGCTATCCCAATGGTTTCAGCTTCACGATCAAGTCGCCGCAAATGGCCTATGCGCCACGAAGCGCGCAGGTCATGCAGGCGATGCTGGCCGAAATCGGAGTGACGATGAACATCGTGCCGACCGAGTTTCCGGCCAAATGGGTGCAGGATGTCATGAAGGACCGCGCCTACGATATGACGATCGTCGCACATGCCGAACCGCTCGACATCGACATATACGCGCGCGATCCGTACTACTTCAATTACAAGAATCCGGCGTTCAACGACCTGATGAAGAAGGTGCAGGAGACCTCGGATCCCGCGGCGCAGGCCAAGATCTACGGGGAGGCCCAGAAGGTTCTGGCCGAGGATGTGCCGGCGCTCTATCTCTTCGTCATGCCCAAGCTCGGCGTCTGGGACAAGAAGCTGAAGGGTCTTTGGGATAACGAGCCGATTCCCTCGAACGTCCTCACGAACGTCTCCTGGGAAGACTGATTGCGGATGGATGACATGGCGGGGCGGCGAACAATACCGGACGTGAAATGATAGCGCTTCTGTCCCGTCGCCTCGCCGGTCTAATCGTCACGCTCACCGTCGTTTCACTGCTGATCTTTGCAGTGATGGATCTTCTGCCGGGTGATCCGGCCTCCATCATGCTCGGCACGTCGGCTTCACCGGAAACGCTCGCAACCCTCCGTCACGAGCTTGGACTCGATCAGCCGCTCCTTTGGCGCTATGGCGAGTGGCTGGTCGGCGTATTCCGCGGCAATCTCGGCCAATCCTATACCTATGGCGTGCCGGTTGCCGGCTTGATCCTTGAACGGTTGGCGGTCACGCTGCCTCTGGCGCTGTTGGCGATCGCCCTCTCCGTCGCAGTCGCCATCCCTCTGGGTGTCCTTGCAGCGTCTCATCGAGGCGGGCTGCCGGACGTTGTCGCTTCGATATTTTCGCAGATAGGCATCGCTGTCCCGGGCTTTTGGGTGGCGTTGCTGCTGATCATGCTGTTTTCAACGACGCTCGGCTGGATGCCGGCCGGAGGATTCCCGGGATGGAGTTCCGGCATCGGGTCGGCTCTCAAAGCGCTTATCATGCCCGCAGTGGGGCTTGCATTGCCACAGGCGGCCGTCTTGGCACGCGTCACGCGTTCTGCCGTTCTGGAGACCATGCATGAGGATTTCACGCGCACGGCGCTTGCCAAGGGACTGTCGAAGCAGCGAGTCCTATGGCGCCACTCGGTGCCGAATGCCCTCGTTCCTGTTTTGACGATCCTGGGGCTGCAGTTCACCTTCCTGGTTGCGGGAGCAGTTCTCGTTGAAAATGTCTTCAATCTTCCTGGCCTCGGGCGTCTTGCCTATCAGGCCCTGTCGCAGCGTGACATCGTCGTCATGCAGGATGTCGTGCTGTTCTTTGCCGCGCTCGTCATCGTCATGAACTTCATCGTCGATCTGTCCTACCTGGCGATCGATCCTCGCCTGCGAAAGGGCGTCTGACATGGCGCCGGTCGTATCCAATCAAGCGCTCATTCGGCGCCGCCAATTTGAAATTAGCCGGAGAATGAATCTGATCGTTGGCGGCAGTATCATCGCGCTGCTCATTGCCGTCGCTTTGTTGTCGCTGGTCTGGACGCCGCTGCCACCCGCGAAGATGCAGATCATTCACAAGCTACATCCGCCTCTTGCCTTCGGCATTCTCGGCACGGACCAGTTTGGGCGGGATGTCCTCTCTATGATGATGGTCGGTTGCTGGAACTCGCTTTCGATCGCCATCGCCGCCGTTGCGATCGGCGGCATGCTCGGTTCGATTGCCGGCATCTCGGCGGCTGCTCTACGGGGAACCTACGAAGCTCTGCTGATGCGCGCCTGCGATGTCATCTTTGCGCTGCCGCCGATCCTTTCGGCGATGATGCTGGGGGCCTTTCTCGGTCCGGGTCGGCTCACCGCCATCATTGCCATCGCAACCTTCATGATCCCCGTCTTTGCTCGCATCACGCTCGCCACAGCGCTTCAGGCCTGGAGCCGGGACTATGTGCTGGCGGCCCGCGCAATCGGGAACAGCCGCTTTACGATCTCAGTCCGTCATGTGCTGCCGAACATCATGAGCCAGATCATCGTCCAGGCGACGATCCAACTGGGGTTGGCGGTGTTGACAGAAGCAGGGCTCAGCTTCCTTGGCCTCGGCATTGCGCCGCCTGCGCCAACATGGGGTCGTATGCTTGCCGACGCGCAGACCTACCTTGCGCTTGCGCCGTGGCTGGCAATCCTGCCTGGCCTTGCCATCGCGCTCTGCGTCTTCGGCTTCAACATGCTCGGCGACGGCCTGCGTGACATGCTCGACCCGCGCGAAGCGAGCCGCGTTCGTCCTCGAAACCACACGCCTGGATGACAATGCCATGTCCGAAACCGATTTAACGATCCGCGAATTGAGGCAGCGCTTCGCCGATCGGAGCCTGTCCCCGCTTGAGTACTGGCTGGCGCTGGAGCGACACATCGAAGCGTGGGAGCCCGCCATTTGCGCCCTCTATGCCTATGATCCAGATGCAGCGCGCAAGCAGGCGCAAGCTTCGACCGACCGATGGATAAAAGGCACGACACTTGGCATGCTCGATGGTATCCCGGCGACGCTGAAGGAGCTTATTGCCACCAAGGGGCAGCCGGTGCCGCTCGGGACCAGAGCGATTGAGTTGCAGCCTGCGACCGAGGATGCCCCCGCCGCCGCAAGGCTGCGCGAGGACGGCTCAGTGCTCTTTGCGAAGACCACCTGCCCGGACTATGGGATGCTCTCCTCAGGCCTCTCGAGCTTCCACCCTCTGAGCCGAAATCCCTGGGACATGACGCAGAATCCTGGAGGCTCGAGTGCCGGCGCGTCTGCTGCCGCAGCTGCGGGTTACGGACCCCTGCACGTGGGTACCGATATCGGCGGCTCGGTGCGTCTGCCGGCAGGCTGGACAGGGATCTTTGGCTTCAAGCCGAGCCATGGCCGCATTCCGGTCGATCCGTTCTATGTCGGCCGCTGTGCGGGGCCGATGACGCGCACGGTCGAGGATGCTGCCTTTGCGATGGCGACACTTTCGCGCCCGGACTGGCGCGATGGCACCAGCCTGCCCCCGAACGATTTCGATTGGATGGATCTCGAGATCGACGTTCGCGGACTGAAGATAGGGCTTATGCTGGACGCCGGATGCGGTCTCGCGGTTGATGACGAGGTGCAGGCGGCGGTCGAGGCGGCGGGGCAGCGATTTGAAGATGCCGGCGCGATTGTCATTCCGGTTCAGCCTGTTCTGACGCGGGAGATGCTGGACGGCCTGGACACGTTTTGGCGTTCCCGCTTCTGGGGCGATATTGAGAATCTGAGCCGAGAGCGTCGAAACAGCATCCTGCCCTACATTTATACGTGGGCTGAGGGCGGCGCGTCGATTAGCGGCGCCGATGCCGTCAGGGGTTTCAATCAGACGATCGAGATGCGCAAGAGCTGCGGCAGGCTGTTCACGAAGGTCGACGCAGTGATTTCGCCGACCAACCCCATCGTCTCCTATCCCGCCGAATGGGCGTCCCCGACGAACGATCCGGCACGCCCCTTTGAACACATTTGCTTCACGGTGCCCTGGAACATGTCCGAGCAGCCCGCTTCATCGATCAATTGCGGCTTTTCGCGATCCGGAATGCCGATGGGATTGCAGATCGTTGGCCCGCGCTTTGACGATATGCTTGTCCTGAGGCTGTCGAAGGCTTTCGAGAGCTGGACTGGCGGGATCAGGTCATGGCCGAAGCCGCCAGTCAGGTGAGCGGGCGACGATAACCTGTCGGCTGCTCGTAAAGCCAGCCGATGCGCTTGATCGCGTCCTCGAAGTTTTCCCGCGCAACCGTCATCGTATGGCCGTTGGCGTGAATAATCGTTTCCGGATCTTCAAGGACGGCAACGTGCCCCCTCCAGAACACCAGGTCGCCGCGGAGCAGCTCGGACCGGCCGATCGGCTCCCCGAGGGTTGCCGCCTGCATGTCGGTGTCGCGCTGCGCGCTTCGTCCCGTCATCAGCATCGAAAGCTGGACGAGGCCTGAACAGTCGATGCCAAGTCCGGAACGACCGCCCCAGAGATAAGGGGTTTCAAGGAACCGGCTTGCCACCTCGACATAGTCGCCGCCTTCGCCCGCGCCGATCGGCTGCAGATGCTTGGCAAAAATCGCTGTGCCGTCTTCCAGCATCGCATAGCGGTTGCCGCGCGTTTCCGCCTCGCCGACAATCTGAACTCTGCTGCCCATGGACAGAATGGTCTTGTAGGGTTTGCGGAGTTCCGCCTCCAGATAGAGGAAGGTCCGCTGGACCGTGACGATATGTGTCGGCACAACGAGCGAGTTCGAAACGGCGGTCTCCGGCAGATAGCCGACATAGCCATCAGAGGCGGCTTTGACCCAGCACCAGCCGTTTGCGCGGTCGAACACCGTGACGTCCTCGCCCAAGAGCAGTTCGGTATCGATCCCCTTGGCAAGGTCAGGCTCGGGCCTGAGCCCGATGACCGGCACGGTTACCTGTGCCGGCGCACCGGCAACGAAGCGCAGGGCATCGACGCGACCCTCAAGCCCTGCTTCTGCAAGGTCCGCTCGGTAGGCATGCAGGCGGCGGTCAAGCATCGTCATTCTATCCCTTTCACGGTGTCAGGCGGCGACCCTGGTCACGCACGAGATCACCAAGCTTTTCCAGATAGAGCGCACCTCCCACGGTACGCTTTATCACGACGTTTCGCCGGTCTCGTTCGTCGCGCACGCGGTCAACCAGACCCATTTCGCCCATCGTATCCAGTGCCCGGGTGATGACAGGCTTGGTCACGTTGAGCGTCGCCGCCAGACCGCGCACGGTGTGTGGCGGCGGCACGAGATAGATATGCAGCAGGATCGCCATCTGGCGCAACGTCAAATCGCGATCGTCGAGCCTAACCTGATCGAGCGTCACACCATGCCACAGGCCCAATGCCTGCGAAGCCGTCAGTTCGATCGGCATGGGTCCTCCGGAAAACTCGTTACGTCTGCGTTCCATTTTCCGACAGTGCACCGTGCGACGCAATGGGCGACAGATTCTGCCGCCCGTCACGGTGAATAGAATTTTAATGATCAGCGTTCAACGCACGCTCTGCCGGATGTGATGGTAGAGCGCGCGAATTGCCTGCGCCTCGCCGCCGCCGGGGGAGTGAGGTCTTTCCGAAGGCGCCCAGCCGTAGATATCGAAATGCGCCCAGCTCGTGGTGTTGGAGACGAAGCGCTTGAGAAACAAGGCGGCCGTGATCGCGCCGGCCATGCCACCGGCGGGCGCATTGGTAATATCGGCGAACTTGGCGCGGATATCCTTTTCATAGCCGGCATAGAGCGGCAGTCGCCACAATGGGTCGTCCGTCTCAAGGCTTGCTTCGGTCAGGTCCTGAGCAAGTTCAACGTCATCGGTAAAGAAGGGCGGCAAATCGGGACCGAGGGCCACACGGGCAGCACCCGTCAGCGTCGCCATGTCGATCAGCAGGTCAGGCGCATCCTCATCCGCATAGGCAAGGGCATCAGCCAGGATCAAACGGCCTTCGGCGTCGGTATTGTCGATCTGCACCGTCAGCCCCTTGCGGCTCCGGTAGATGTCGCCTGGACGGAAGGCATTGGCTGAGATCGAGTTTTCGACGACAGGAATGATTACCCTGAGATCGACCTTGAGCTTGGCGTCCATGATCATCAACGCGAGGCCCATGACGTTTGCCGCGCCGCCCATGTCCTTCTTCATCAGCAGCATCGAAGATGCCGGCTTGATGTCAAGGCCGCCGGTGTCGAAGCAGACGCCCTTGCCGACCAGCGTGATCTTGCGGTGGCCCTTCTTGCCCCAACGCAACTCGAGCAGGCGTGGTGCATCGGCGCTTGCGCGACCGACGGTGTGGACGAGCGGGAAGTTCTGCCGGAGGTCGTCGCCGCTGACGACATTGATCTCGGCCTTGTAGTGGGCAGCCAGGCCACGGAAGGCGGCTTCCAGCTCGTTCGGCCCCATGTCGTTGGTGGGCGTATTGATCAGGTCGCGTGCCAGGAAGACGCCCGCCAGTTGCCGCTTGATATCCGCTCCGTCGGCATCGCGCGGGATCATCAGCGTCGGAGCCGAAGACTTCTCCGACTTGTACCGGTCGAAGCGATAGCTGCCGAGGCCGAAGCCTAGAGAGAGGCGGTTTGCCGTCAGCGGCGCTGTTTCGATATGCCAGTCGCCGGCCGGCAGCGTGCGGGCAAGCTTGCCGGTGATGTAGGGTTGTTCGGACGGATTGATGCCGAGCCCGAACAGTGCGCCGCCGAGATGACCTTCCTCAGTTGGAATGAGCAGCAACGAGCCACTCTCGGCCTTGTAGCCCGCCTTCTTGGCCCAATCGAGTGCGATCGGGTCGATCGTGCCGGTTTCTATGTGGGCCGGGGTGACGGCAAAGATCGGCAGGGTCGAGCCGCCCTTGCTGTTGAACGGGGTCGGTCTCTCGATGAACTGATAGGGTGCCATGTTTATCCTTCGGGGCGTCCGGGAATCACGTCTTAACGGTCTGTTAGGGTTAACAGACTATTGCTGGAGTGAAGATTGCGTCAAAACCTTTCCCTGTTCCGCTTTGAGGTCAGACGCCAATTCGGATCTCAGGGACGCACGATGCCTGCTTCGGCCAATAGTTTTCTCAAAACCCGTGTTTTTCAGGGCGTTGCGACCGCGCTCGTCATGCTGGCACTTGCCGGCTGCACGACGACCAAGGATCGGATGACGACGGGATCCGTGCCGACACTCACCAAGCCGGTCGAAACGATGAATGACGCCGAGCTGCGCAGCTCAACCGAGCGTGTAGGGCAGGCGTACGAAAAGAACCCACGCGATGCCATCAATGGCGTCAACTATGCGAATCTCCTTCGGATGCAGGGCCGCGATGCGCAGGCGCTCGCCGTCATGCAGCAGGTTGCAATTGCCAACCCGACCGATCGAAACGTCCTGGCGGCCTACGGAAAGGCGCAGGCGGCGGCCGGTCAATTGCAGCAGGCGCTCGATACGATCGGCCGCGCCCAGACCCCTGACCGTCCGGACTGGAAGCTCACATCGGCGGAAGGCGCGATCCTCGATCAGCTCGGGCGCTCTGCCGAGGCGCGCCAACGCTACCGCGAAGCGCTCGATATCCAGCCGGGCGAGGCATCGATCCTGTCCAATCTCGGCATGTCCTATGTGCTGACCGGCGACCTCAGGACGGCCGAGACCTATTTGCGCCAGGCCGCAGGGCAGCCCACGGCTGACAGTCGAGTCCGCCAGAATCTCGCACTCGTCGTCGGCCTTCAGGGCCGGTTCCCCGAGGCAGAAAAGATTGCGCGCGGAGAGCTTTCGCAGCAGCAGGCCGATGCCAACGTCGCCTATCTTCGCTCGATGCTGTCGCAACAGAATTCCTGGCAAAAGCTCGCGGCCAAGGATAGCGGCAGTAGCGCTTCCACCAGCACAAACTGATCTTAGCGGCCGGCCAGTCCCGAGGTGACGAGCTGCACGCCGAGGCCGGCCATGACCGTCCCAGCCAGGCGATCGATCCAGGTCTTCGCAGCGAGGTATAGCCGCCTCGGATGTTTTGCCGAGAATGCGAGCGCCACGACTGTGTACCAACCAGCTTCAACCGCAAAGACGCCAATCGGCAGCGCGAAAATAAGCCCAAGCGGAACCGTCTTCGGCAGCAAGGCTGCAAAAATACTTGCGTAGACGACAATCGCTTTTGGGTTGCTAACCTGTGTCAGGAGAGCCGTGGTAAAGCTTCGGGCGAGTGCCCGATGATCGCTTCCTGCATCACCGACGTGGATCGGCTCGCGTGCGCCACGCCAAATTCTGAAGGCGATGTAAACGAGATAGGCTCCGCCAGCCACCTTCAGAGCCAGATAGAGCCATTCGAATTGCGAGAGCAGCGCCGTCAGCCCCGCCAGCGCCAACACGCTGAAGGCAACGCCCCCAATGCCCATCCCGAGCGCCGCCGCAAGCCCGTCCAGACGTGAACGCGACATCGCAATGCGTGAAACGAGGACGAAGCTCGGACCGGGACTCATCGCCCCGATCGACAGGGCCGCAATGATACTCAGGAAGATGCTTGTGGACGACATCGTCGGGCCCCTGCTTGGTCACGGAGATGCCGGCCAACCTATGCCCGATGCGTTGCGATGGCCAGCCCTACGGAAATGGAAGCCTAGAAGCGATCGGCCACCTGAATGCCGGCTGGTCCGAGAATGACCGCGACAAGAACCGGCAGGAAGAACAGGATCATTGGCACCGTGAGCTTCGGCGGCAGGGCAGCAGCCTTTTTCTCGGCCTCGTTCATGCGTTCGTCACGGCCTTCCTGCGCGAGGACGCGCAGCGCCTGCGAAACCGGCGTGCCGTAGCGATCCGCCTGGATCAGGGCCTGGGTGACGGACTGCACCAATGGGATCTGCGTGCGCAGGCCGAGGTTTTCCAGCGCAACGCGCCGATCGGGAAGGAAGGAAAGCTCGGCCGTCGTCAGAATCATTTCTTCCGCCAGCGGCGGGGAAGCCTCGCCGAGCTCTTCCGAGACACGACGCATGGCTGCTTCGATCGAAATGCCCGACTCGACGCAGATCAGCATCAGGTCGAGCGCGTCCGGCCAAGCGCGCTTGATCGAATGCTGGCGCTTCGACATCCGATTGGAGATGAAAATGTTCGGTGCATAAAAGCCCGCATAGGCGATCCCCAGCGTCAGCAGGAAGCGCATCATCGTTGGCTTGTCGGCCAGATTGTTGAGACCGAAGACCCAGAAAACCGCAAAGCCGAAGAATAGGAACGGCAGCAGGAAACGCGCGACGAGGAACATATTCAGCGCATTTTCCGAGCGAAAGCCGGCGGCGCGCAGTTTGTTCATGGTGTTTTCGTCGACCAGCGCCTCGCGAAGGTTGAACTTCTCCACGATCTGACGGACCGACCGGTTGTTCTGAGTGCGAAGCGAGCCCTTTCCGGCGGAATCGGCGTTCATGCGTGCGCGTTCGCGGGCGCGAATCTGTTCGCGCTCCGTCGATACAGCCTTCATGCGCTTGTTAAGATCGCCGCGCTCGAAGAACGGAACGGCGATCGTGTACAGACTGGCAAACACCGCGATCGCGACGAGCACCGCGATCAGCATGGAGGGGTCTGTCAGTTTGGTCGCGAGATCAGATGACATCGCCCGTCTCCATCAGATGTCGAAATTGACCATGTTGCGCATGACGAAAATGCCGATCGACATCCAGACCGCCGAAACGCCCATGATCAAATGGCCGCGGGGGTCGGTAAACAGGATCAGCATGTATTCGGGCGATGTCAGATAGACGAGTGTCGCAACGATGAACGGCAGCGCACCGATGATGACGGCCGATGCTTTCGCTTCCATCGACAACGCCTTGACCTTCGCCTTCATTTTCTTTCGATCGCGCAGGACCTTTGCCAGATTACCGATGGCTTCCGAAAGGTTGCCGCCGGCCTGCGATTGAATCGCGATGACGATGGCAAAGAAGCTGACTTCCTGCAGCGGCATGTGATTCACCATGCGCGCGCAGGCGTCCGGCACGCTGAGGCCGACCTGCTGCGATTCGACGACGCGGCGAAACTCGCTCTTCACGGGATCCTTGCCCTCGTTGGCGATGAGCCGGATGGCATCGTTCAATGGCAAGCCGGATTTGATGGAGCGCACAATGACATCGAGCGCGTTGGGAAACTCGTCGAGAAACTTGTTCTGGCGCCGCTTAATCAGGAAACCGAGCACCCAGCGCGGCATTCCAAGTCCGGCGATGATGGGCAGACCGAGCACGACCATAAGCGGTGCATCTGCCAGGAAGGCGACGAACATCAGGATGAAGCCGAAGATGGCGCTGAACGTGTAGAAGCGCCCCGGCGTGATCTTAAGACCGGCCTGTGTCAGCCGCGATTTCAAGGACAGCTTCTTCCTGGTATTTTCCTGCTGCCGCTTCTCGAGGTCCTTCAGATTATCCTGCACCGATTTGCGGCGCTTCGACATTTCCTGGACGCGGTCGCGGGCCGCCTTCATGTTGGCTTTGTCTGCCTCCGCCGAAGCGACGCGGCTGACGCGGCTTGCCGATTTTTTTTCGGTCTCCATCCGCGTGAAGAGAAGGCCATAGCAGACGGCGCCGGCCGCAACGGCGGCAAGCACGACAATGGCCAACACAACAGGATCGAACCCGAACATCTCACTAATCCTTGGACTTGGCTTCCATTTCGTCGAGCGCGGCAGCAAGGCGCTTTTCTTCGTTGAAGTAGCGGGCGCGGTCCCAGAAATGCGGCTTGCCAATCCCGGTCGACTTGTGCCGGCCGACGAGCTTGCCGGATGCGTCCTCGCCCTCGATCTCATAGCGCATGAGATCCTGGGTGATGATCACGTCGCCTTCCATCCCGATCACCTCGGTGATCTGCGTGATACGGCGGGAGCCGTCACGCAGACGGGCCGCCTGGATGATCACGTCGACCGAGCCGGAAATGATTTCGCGCACCGTCTTGGCCGGCAATGTGAAGCCGCCCATTGCGATCATCGACTCGATACGGCTGAGGCATTCGCGCGGCGAGTTCGAGTGGATCGTGCCCATGGAACCGTCGTGGCCGGTATTCATTGCCTGCAACAGGTCAAAGACCTCCGGTCCGCGGACTTCACCGACGATGATACGTTCCGGACGCATACGCAGGCAGTTCTTGACGAGATCGCGCATCGTGATCTCGCCTTCGCCTTCGATGTTCGGCGGGCGGGTTTCAAGGCGCACCACATGTGGCTGCTGCAGCTGCAGTTCGGCAGTGTCTTCGCAGGTAATGACGCGCTCATCCGCATCGATGTAGCGGGTGAGGCAATTGAGCAGCGTCGTCTTGCCAGAGCCGGTACCGCCTGAGATGACGACGTTGCAGCGAACGCGGCCGATGATCTGGAGCAGCGTCGCACCTTCCGGCGTGATGGCGCCAAAACGGACAAGCTGCTCGAGGGTGAGCTTGTCCTTCTTGAACTTACGAATCGTCAGTGCAGGTCCGTCGATGGCGAGTGGTGGTGCAATGACGTTGACACGGGAACCATCGGGCAGGCGCGCGTCGCAGATCGGGCTCGATTCATCGACGCGGCGCCCGACCTGGCTGACGATGCGCTGGCAGATCGAAAGCAGCTGCGAGTTATCGCGGAAGCGAATCTCGGATTCGATCGTCTTGCCGCCGACTTCGATGAAGGTCTGGCCGGCGCCGTTGACCATGATATCGGCGATGTCGTCTCGTGCGAGCAGCGGTTCGAGCGGGCCGTAACCAAGAACGTCGTTGCAGATGTCTTCGAGCAGTTCTTCCTGCTCGGAGATCGACATCGCGAAGTTCTTGATCGTGATGATGTCGTTGACGATGTCGCGGATTTCTTCGCGCGCGCTTTCACCGTCGAGCTTGGCAAGCTGCGAAAGGTCGATCGTATCGATGAGCGCGGAAAAGACCTGCGCTTTGGTATCGTAGTATTCGTCGGTACGGGCAGGGCGCTTGCGCTGCGGCATCTGCATCGGCGGCGGCGAAACCTGCTGGCGCGAAGGTTCGCGCTGCGGTTCGACCAGAACCGCAGGTGCCGACGGGGAGGATTGTTGCGCCGACGGGGGCGGTGCGATCGTGCCACCCGCCTTGCCAAATCCTTCGTTTCCGCGTTTTCCGAACATGCCTTATTCCAATTCACTCTTGGCGGGCGTCATTTGCGCTTTAAGAGGCCGAGCAATCCGCCCTTCCGTGCCTTTTTGATAGCGATCCGCCCGGTTACGATGTGCGATATCTGCGAGAACGTCTCGGCCGTCGGCGACTTCGCATCCATTTCAGAGATCATTCGACCGCTGTTGGCCGCGTTGCCGAAGAGGTTGGCGTCGAAGGGGATGATCGCGATCGGGTCGGTTTCCAGCGGCTCGCAGAAGTCGGATGGGTTGATCTCCGGTCGTTTCGGCATACCGACCTGGTTGAGGATCAGATGCGGCATCTTGTCGTTGGGCCGCATCTTGCGCAGCGCATCCACCATGTTCTTGGCGTTGCGCAGGTTGGCGAGATCGGGGGACGCGCAGATGACGACCTCGTCTACGCTGGCCAGCAGGGAACGCGTCCATTCCGACCAGGCATGCGGCACGTCGAGGACGGTGATGGGGGCGTTGCGCTGCAAAACTTCGAGAACAGGCTGGAACGCCTGTCCTTCGAAATCATAAGCGCGGTCGAGAAGCGAGGGTGCCGCAAGCAGTGACAGATGCTCGGAGCACTTCGTCAGCAGGCGGTCGAGAAACACTTCATCCAGGCGGTCCGGCGCGTAGACGGCCTCGGCGATGCCCTGGGTCGGGTCCTGGTCGAAGTCGATATTGGCCGTGCCATAGGGCAGATCGAGATCGGCCAGGATCGTTTCGGTCGAAAAAAGATTGGAGATGCCAAAAGCGCAGTTGTGGGCGATCGTCGAGGAGCCGACGCCGCCCTTGGCACCGATGAAGGCGATGCTGCGGCCAAGCGGCTCCGCATCCGGGTCAACGAAGATCGTGGCCATTGCCATCATGATGTCCGACATGGCAACGGGCTGGACCATATACTCGGAAATCCCATTGCGTACGAGTTCGCGGTAAAGCGCGATGTCGTTGTAGTAACCGACGACAATGACCTTGGTGGAAGGGTCGCAAACGGCGGCAAGCGGCGCCAGCTCGTTCAGCAGATTGGCGGCTCCCGCCTTGGTTTCGAGAATGATCAAGTTCGGTGTCGGCGCAGTCGCGAACATGTTCGCAGCTGCCGCGGTGCCGCCGCTGGTGATGCGCAGGCCGACCTTCGACATGCGACGGTCATGGCTGCAACGCTCCATGACCCGCTGCAATTCTTCGCTCTCGCAGAAGGCGTGCACCGATATGCGAGGAAGTGGGCGCATGTTCTCGAGTTCGGCCATGCGAATGGCATCCTCGGTGTTGCGCAGCTCCGTCGTATTTTTGATCTCGTATTCGACTGTACTCATCGTTCGGTCCTAAACTGATCAGAAGGTGCTGGAGCCAATTTCTTCGATCGTGCTTGTTCTTTCGCGATACTCCTTGATCGCGGCGTTGCGACGCGTCGCATCGATCGGAGTCATGCCACGAGGCGCGATCAGGTCTTCCGGGTTCGCCACCTGTGCGGCCAGGTTGTTCTGCGTTGCGCAGCCGAAATTGTAGTAATTCTGGTTGCTGAAATCGTTGATCATGTCCCTCGGCCATTGACCGCACTGTGACGTCATTGCCGTCGTGCCGACAAAAGTCAGGCGAATGGGTGCTGCGTCGCCCGCACCGGCGGCTGCGTAAGAGCTGTTGACGATCTTGGAGCTCGCGATGCCGCGGGCGGAAAGTTCGGCGCGAACCTGGCCGCGCAACTGACGCGCGGCTGTCGCATTCGGCGATCCCTCGGGCGTCAGCAGGTAGACCGGTCCGGTCGCCCGCGACGTGTAGTTCTGCGCGAAGCCGCGGATCATGTCGCGCTGGGCGATGTTGAGACGGCGGTCCGTCGAAGCGACCGGGATATCAACCGATTGCTCGGCTTCGGCAACCACGATCGGGTGGCGCTGGCGATAGTCGTCAGGGATGCCGCCGGTCGTCAGTTCGTCGTGGGAGGCGCAGCCGGAAAGCAGGGCGGCCGCCACCGCGACCAGGGTCAGCAGCGATTTCGAAAGGCGGGATTGATGCGCGGTGTTCTGCTTGTGGGCCATCGGCTGATCTCTGTGTTGTGCCATTGCTGATCCTGGCGCGCTCATTTGTAGATGAACCCGATGGAGCCATGGAATTGAGCGTCGGCGACGGGTGTTTCGCGGCCGCCGTAAACCTTGTTGACGCGATTGAGGAGGAAAGCCGCAGCGTCATTTTCCGGGCTGAAGTTGTCGTCCGGACGGTTGAGCTGATTGCGGGCAACCGGGCGAACGAGATAGGGCGTTGCGATGATGACAAGTTCGGTCTCGTCACGCTCGACCGTACGCTGCCGGAACAAAGTGCCAAGCAGTGGGATCTTGTTGACGCCGGGCGTACCGTTTGAGGTTTGGGAAACGTTGTCGCGGATCAGGCCGGCAAGCGCGATGGAACCGCCGGAGGGGAGCTCGACGGAGGTCTCGGCAGCACGGCGTTGATAGGTTGGCGTCGAACCGGAAACCGAAGGTGCAGGCTCCGATACGTTGGTCTTGATCTCCAGGCTGATGCGACCGGAGGAAAGCACCACCGGCTTGAAGGCGAGATTGATGCCGTAATTGTACGGAACGATCGTGACGTTGCCGTCATTGTCCGTCGTGGAATAGAGCACCTGACCGCCCGAATTGAAGGTCGCTGCCTGGCCGGAAATCGCCGTGAGCGTCGGCTCGGCCAGCGTCTTGACGACCTTCGCCTGCTCAAGCGCGCTCAAATAGGTCGAAATATCGTATTTTCCGATCGAGCTCTTGAAGAGGGCGGCTAGACCGCCGCCCACGACCGCGGTCGCGCTATCTACGTTAGGGGAGCCCAGCTGGGCGACAGAAAGACCCTTGGAATTGGAGACCAGATTGTCGAAGCCGAGCTGCTTCAACACCTCTCTTCGGACTTCTGCGATGGTGACCTTCAGCGTGACCTGATCTTCGCCCTGGATCTGCAGGAGATTGACGACCTGCGAGACTTGGCGACCTTCAGCGAACAGTGCCACCGAGCCTTCTCCGCCCGAACCACTGGCAGTTTCCGTGCGCGTCGTCGCTTCGCCACCTTTCAGGAAAACCTGTGCCAGGTCCGCGGCCTGGGCAGCGTCCTGTGGCGTGCGTACGGTGCCGGTCAGCACGATGTTGTCTGACACGATCTCGACTTTGATGCAGGAGTCCGGGATGAAGCGCCGGAGATTGGTTTCGAGGCCGGCGACGTCGCGCTCTATCGCGATATCGAGGCTGACGATCTGCTGGCCATCGGCGCCGAAAATGAAAATGTTCGTCTGGCCGACTGTCTTGCCGAACAGGTAGATACGGCGCGAGCTGCGGGTGACTGCGTCGGCCATGGAAGGGTCCGAGACGAGGATATCGTGGGCATCGACCGGCAGATCGACGACGATCGCCTTCTTCAGACCGAGTTTCAGGCTGCGATGAGCACCGGGACCCGACTGGGTTATCGTGACCATGCCGTCGGAATTCGCCCATGCGGCGCTGGTACCGAGGACAGGAGCAAGAAAAGCCGGCGCTACGCCGGAGAACCCAATCGCAAAAGACAAGCACCCTGCCATCAAGGGCTTCATGTGGCGCTTCAAACTGCCCATTCCCATTTCCTTTACTCGGCCTTCGGCGCGCTGATGCTGTCTGTAACGATTGAGCCTGATTTGATGACCTGAACGATGGCGCTGCCGTTGTCACCGCTGAGGAGGTAGTCGGCAGCACTGGTATCCTGCTCCTGGGCATCGGCCACGGAGCGCAATGCCAGCGACAGCCGGTCGGCGATTTGCTGTGCGACGGCCAGAACCTTGGTCTGGTCGGGGGTCAGCTCCAGTGTAGCGGTGGTGCCGACCACGGCTTTGGAGCCGTCTTCCTTTTCCTGGATCTGCTGGTCGATCGCGAGCACGCGCACATTGTTGAGCACCGTCTCGGTCAGATACTTATCGGCTTCCTTGGATTTGCGAACCATGATCACGTCGACACGGTCGTTCGGCAGGATAAAGCCGCCGGCACCTGTGGAGACCGAGATTTCCGTTGCGACCGCGCGTTTGCCGGAAGGCAGGAGCGAGGACATGATCCGGCTGCTCGAATCCGCGACCTTTTCGGCGCGGATCGGCTCGCCTTCGAAGATCGGCAGGCGAACAACGGCACCCTGCATGTTCTTCAGTGCATCGGGCTTGTCAGCCTCGGTGATGAAGCCCTGGACGACTGCGCTCTGCGGCCAGGCCATCCAGTGCACGGCCTTGTCGTCCAGTCGTGCGCCGACCGGCAGATTGGCGCTGGAGACAAGCACGTTGACGGTCGGCTCCTTCTCGACCACCGATTGAACCTGGGTGACGACGGAACCGCGTCCCGCGAGGCTCATCGCCAGCACACCGGCAAGGCCGGCTGCAACGACAGCCACTCCAAGTATCAAAAGGCGGGCGGGTCTCATCGAATGTTCCTCGGGGATTCGCGATATTCGCCCGAAGAATGGCCCGCAATTGGTGTAATTATAGTTAATGAAAGCCTTCGATTTTAAGTTAACGGAGACTTAATTTGCCGTTACTTCAGGCTTTCCAACGCCACAATGAAGAGCGGGGAGGAAGGGAAGGCAATAAAGCCGCCTGCGGCGATAGCAATGCCGTAGGGGATCTTCTTGGCAAGAAGGATGGAGTTGGGAATCGGTAGTCCTACGGCGAGGATGACATGGGCCTGTGTACGGATCAGAAGGATCACAAAACACGCGATGCCGCCAAATACGCCGACATAGACCAGAAGCTCGACAAGAGCAGGATCGAAACCAAACCAGAGAGATGTTGATGCTAGCAGCTTCGCATCGCCGCCGCCCATGATATTCAGGGCAAATAGGACAAAGCAGACAGCGAGAACCGAAAATGCAGCAGCGAGATGCGTTCCTATCACAAAGAGCGGCATTCCCGCCAGCGTCGCGACTCCCAGGAATGCGATAGAAAGAATGATCGATGCGCGGTTGGGGATCGTCATCGTAAACAGATCCGAGAACGCGGCGATGGCAAGGCAGAGCGGGAAAATCACAAAGACGGCGGCTGCGATCATTCCGTAAATCCCGGTGAATAAAAAAGGCTCACAGCGTTAGCCTGTGAGCCTGCTTTTGGCAAAACGCCCTCAAGTCTCGCCAATATCCCTGTCGATCAAGGAAGGGTAACGTTAGCCTTGCCAGCCGCCGAGTTCATCGTGACAGACAGGTTGTTGAACAGGATGTTCAGTTTGCTACCCAGTGCGGATGCACCGGTGATGAGCGCGACGGAGATCAGCGCTGCGATCAGGCCGTATTCAATTGCGGTCGCGCCGGATTCGTCCTTCAGAAAACGGCTAACAAGCTTGGTCATGGTAACTCCTAACTCCAGTTGAGGTTCAGCACGTCCGCCAACTGTTGCCGTTGATCGGATTGCCACAATTTAACCAGCGCCTGTTTCTATCAACTTAAAGAGTTGGGTTACCACTTCGTAAATACCGAGCGACACTTAAGAATGGTAAGTATTATCTTTCCTGAATATCTAGAAATCTAGGAAAGGCCCTGCGTACCTTGCAGTAATTTAAGTTTCCGTGGCTTGTCGGAGCTTCCGCCGATGTTCGGGGCGGCCAGCAAACGCATTGCATCACGAGAAAATTGTCTCTTTATGGGTGCGAGCCGCTGGAATCCTGCGCACGTCAGAAAAGAATTAAAGCTTCATTCACCAATTTTTCTCATGCTGTTCTCTAAAAATCGTCGCAACCTCTTCAGAAGAGAACCAAAATGCCCCTGAGTGGCAAGAGGATTTTCCTAGCCAGCTTTCTTGTCGTTCTCGGCCTTTGTACGTCTGCGCACGCGCAGCAGGATGTTCTGCGGGTCTATATGGACCAGGCGCGTGTATTGAAGCTGGATCGCCCGGTAAGTAAGGTCATCGTCGGCAACGCCAAGGTTGCCGACGCAACGGTCGCTGATTCTAAGACGATCGTGCTGACGGGACGTAGCTTCGGAACGACCAACCTCGTGTTGCTCGACGCTGACGGTAACGCGATTTTGGACGAGAGCATCCTGGTGTCGATCGACGAGGCAAACACCGTCCGCGTCTTTCGACAGACGGAGCGGTCGGTCCTTTCCTGTACCCCGAATTGCGAACAGCATAGCCAGCAAGGAGCGGAGGCTGCAGCGGCAGCTCAATAGTAGCCCCAAAATCGCGTTTGCAAACGTCCGTTAAACTTCTGATCCGGCTTGAAACGGAAAATCAACGATCACCCTTTAAAACGGTGTAGTCGAAGCTGTCCCCGGATGCATGCCATGAAGGAAACGGATCAAGCAGCGGACGCGGCCTCCCGCCCTCATCGGCGGAAGCGGCCGCGGTTAACCGCATTTGCGCGCTCTCGCGACGGGTCGGCCGCTATCGAATTTGCACTCCTCGCCATACCCTATTTTCTGGTGGTCTTTGCGATCATCGAGACATTCATTGCCTTTGCCGGCGAGGAGCTCTTGTCCAATGCCGTGGATACGATGAGCCGCAAGATGCGGACCGGCCAGATCACACCCGCGAATACGGATGTGACAGCGTTCAGGACGGCGTTCTGCGATGAGATTTCAATTCTGATAAAATGCTCTACAACGGAAGTGGCGACCCCGAGCAAGCTGTTCATCGACGTACAGAATTTTTCCACATTTGCTGCCATTCCGACGACGATACCGAGGACGTCCACCAGTGCCTACGCGGACATCAAGACCTCGGACTTCAAATATCTTCCCGGCGGTTCTGGCACGATCAACATGGTCCGGGCCTATTACCGCTGGCAAGTCATCACCGACCTGATAAGGCCTTACATTACGAACGTCCGCCCTACCGACGGCTCTTCCTCATATTTTCTAATGGTCGCCACGACGGCGTTCCAGAACGAGCAGTACCCCTGATGGCAGGTCGAGGCGTATTGATCAGGCTTCATCGGCTCGCAAGACGCTTCATCAGCGACCGGCAGGGCGTGGGCGCGATCGAGTTTGCCATCCTGTTCCCGATCCTGGTGATGCTTTACATCGGTGCATTCGAGATCACGATTGGTCTCAGCATCAGCAAGCGCGCGAGCCGGGCAGCTGGCATGATCACGGATGTTGTGACCCAACAGAAAAGCGTGACCAAAGCTTGGCTCGCCGATATGCCCTCGGTGGCCTCTGCGGTGTTCGTCCCCTACGGTTCGACCGGCCTTACGATCAAGATCACGGGCATCGCTCTCGATGGTACTGGAAACCCGACAGTGGCATGGTCGTGGGCGCAGGATGGCAGCCGTCCATACGTGGCCAATTCCGCCACCACGGTGCCGGCCGACATGAAGAGAGCCAATATCTTTTTGGTTCGTACCGAACTCAGCATTCCGTATAAGCTCTTCCTATTTGCACCAAACCTGGTGCCGAACGACAGCACGATCACCATCAGCCGCAGTTACTTCTATCTCCCCCGTGCGAGCGCTACTGTCACGTGCGGCGATTGCTGACTGAGCGGATGCAGGTTTGCCAAGCGCGCTCTGCCGTTATAAGGCTTGAGCAGTGGCCCACTGCGTGGACCGTGAATTCGCTGGGTGGAGCATGGCGCGAGCGTTTCTTTTCGTTCTGGATTCTTTTGGCGTCGGCGGCGCTCCGGATGCTGCGGCTTACGGCGATGAGGGCGCCAACACGCTGGGACACATCGCGGAATTCTGTGCGGCGGGTGTCGGCGATCGCGAAGGGTTGCGCTCTGGCCCGCTCCAGCTTCCGAACATGTCGGCTCTTGGTCTGGTGCATCTGGCAAAGGCCGCGTCGGGCCGTTTCCCGGCCGGGATGCCGGTTCCGGAAAAGGTCTACGCGATGTTCGGCTCCGCCACCGAAGTTTCGCATGGCAAAGACACCCCGTCCGGCCATTGGGAGATCGCCGGAACACCGGTAACATTCGACTGGGGTTACTTTCCGAGCGAGGGGGAAGCCTTTGCGCCGCAGCTGGTCGAGGCGCTCTGCAGGGGCGCGGACGTTCCGGGGATTCTAGGAAATTGTCATGCCTCCGGCACCGACATCATTGCCCGCCATGGCGAAGAGCATATCCGGACCGGAAAGCCGATCTGCTACACCTCGTCCGACTCGGTCTTCCAGGTTGCCGCGCACGAGACACATTTCGGCCTCGACAGGCTCATGACCTTCTGCACGATCGCGCGGGCGCTGCTGGACCAATACAATATCGGCCGCGTCATCGCGCGGCCATTTGTTGGGGAAACCGTCTCCAAGTTTCAGCGTACCGGAAACCGGCGCGACTTCTCTGTGCCGCCGCCGGAGCCGACGCTCCTCGACCGACTGGTCAAGGAAGGTCGCAAGGTCCATGCCATTGGCAAGATCGGCGACATCTTTGCGCATAAGGGGGTATCCCTGGTTGTCAAGGCGAATGGCAATGAGGCGTTGATGGATGCTAGCCTCGCAGCCATGGACACCGCCGAGGATGGCGAACTGGTTTTCACAAACTTTGTGGATTTCGACATGGTCTATGGCCATCGCAGGGATGTGGCAGGCTATGCCGCCGCGCTTGAAGCCTTTGATTCCAGGCTGCCCGAAGTGGGCGGCAAGCTGAAGCCCGGCGATCTCGTGATCCTGACTGCCGACCATGGCTGCGATCCGACGTGGCGCGGCACTGATCACACACGCGAGCGCGTGCCGATCATTGCCTACGGGCCGGGGTTGCGTTCTCGCGATATCGGCATCCGCGCGACCTATGCGGATATCGGCGAGACGATTGCCCGCCATCTGCGCATTCCGGCGGGCGCGCACGGGAGAAGTTTTCTATGACGTCGCATTTGAAGAAGGTCGAGCTGCACTGCCATCTGGAAGGTGCGGCGCCACCAACACTTACCTTGGCGCAGGCCCGCAAGTACAACATCGACATCAGCAGCTACCTGACCGATGGTGCCTATGTCTGGCACGATTTCGCAAGCTTTCTGCAATGCTACGACAAGGTCTCCGAGGTCTACAAGACCGAAGAAGACTATGCGCTGCTGACTGAAACCTATCTTGAGGAACTCGCCGCCATAGGCACGATCTACAGCGAGCTGATCGTGTCTCCCGATCATGGCAAGCGGATAGGGCTTGGCGCGGACGCTTACATCGAGGGCGTGTGCGAGGGAATTCATCGTGCGAAGGCGAGAAGCGGTATCGAGGCACGTCTGATCGTCACGGGGGAGCGTCATTTCGGCCCAGAAAGTGTCATTGGCGCCGCGGAATATGCTGCTAAGGCGAAAAATCCACTTATCACCGGATTCAATCTTGCCGGCGAGGAGCGAATGGGTCGGGTTGCCGACTACGCGCGTGCCTTTGACATCGCGCGCCATGCAGGGCTCGGCCTCACCATCCACGCGGGCGAGGTATGCGGCGCTTTCAGCGTTGCCGAGGCGCTCGACGTCGTCAGGCCCTCGCGGATCGGGCACGGCGTGCGCGCCATAGAAGACATGGATCTCGTCCGGCGGATCGCCGACCTCGGAACGGTGCTCGAAGTCTGTCCCGGCTCCAACATTGCGCTGAACGTCTTCCCGGATTTCGCCTCTCATCCGTTGCCACGGCTCAAGGAGGCCGGTGTACGCGTGACGATCAGTTCGGACGACCCGCCGTTCTTTCATACGTCGCTGAAGCGCGAGTACGAATTGGCCGCCGATGCCTTTGGCTTCAGCGATGCCGCAATTGATGAGATGACGCGAACTGGTATCGAGGCAGCCTTCGTCGACGAGCCGACGCGCCAGGCGATTTTTGCCCGGATGTGATCCTCTCGCCTTGGGGAGCAAAATTGCCTCCGCTCTTGCAGTGGAGGCAATTTCCATGGAAGAAACATCCGATAAGAACAACGATAGGAAGGGCTCGGCCATGGATGGCGTAACGGTCATTGATCACCCGCTTGTGCAGCACAAACTCACGATCATGCGGCGCAAGGAGACCTCTACCGGGAGTTTCCGTCGGCTCCTGCGCGAAATCTCCACGCTGCTCTGCTACGAAGTGACCCGCGATCTGGAGCTCACGATGGAGACCATCGAGACGCCCCTGCAGACGATGGAATCGCCGATCCTCGAAGGCAAGAAGCTCGTCTTCGCCTCGATCCTGCGTGCCGGCAACGGCCTTCTCGAAGGCATGCTCGATCTCGTGCCGTCGGCGCGCGTGTCGCATATCGGCGTCTACCGCGATCACGAGACGCTGCAGCCGGTCGAATATTACTTCAAGGCTCCGGAGGATATTTCAGAGCGCCTGATCATCGTCGTCGACCCGATGCTTGCCACCGGCAACTCGTCGATCGCCGCCATCGACAAGCTCAAGGAGCGCGGAGCTCACAACATTCGCTTCCTCTGCCTTCTGGCGGCACCCGAGGGCATCAGAAATTTCCGCGATGCACATCCTGATGTGCCCGTCTTCACCGCATCCATCGACAGCCATCTGAACGAGAAGGGCTACATCATGCCTGGTCTCGGCGACGCCGGCGACCGCATGTACGGCACGAAATAATTCACAATCCGTTTACCAAATCGAGGCAGTTGATGGCCCGGACAGGTTTGCCGGGCCATTTGCTTTTCGGCATTAGCAACTTGTCAGCAATTATGGCGTAGCAGCTATAAGCAGGGCCACGCATGACGCGGGGTTTATACAGGAAGGATTTCTGTCCCGATGCTCCTGCGCACCGTCATTTTTGCAAGCATCGCCGCGGTGCTTGCCACACAAATACCGTCCCTCTTGGGAAAACCAGGCAGCGAAGCAGTCGTTTCGGCCAACTTCGCAACCGGCAGCACCGAACAGGTGCCGGCCACGGCGGTTAATGGCGGCACGATGCGCCTGCAGGCCGATGCCCAGGGACACTACTCCGGAGACTTCAGGATCAACGGTCGACAGGTGCAGGGCCTAATCGACACAGGCGCGACCTACGTCGCACTGAACGAGAGCTTCGCCCGACGCCTTGGGTATACCGGCAACCAGCTTGATTTCCGCTACTCGGTGGACACGGCCAACGGGCAGACAAAGGCGGCGCACATCACATTGGATCGGGTAGAAATCGGAGGCATTCGTGTGCGGGACGTGGAAGCTTTCGTGCTGAAGGATGATGCCCTGTCTTCCATGCTCGTCGGCATGAGCTTCCTCAGGAAGCTTGCCTCCTATTCCGTTGCAGACGGATCCCTCAGTTTGAAGCAATAGACCGGGGTATCGAGGACTTTCCGGAGCGTACAGGTCATCAAGACCGCGCATCATCTCCTCGTCGGCGTTACGCCGTCGTCGAAATCTTGTCTGGGCAAATGCAAGCGCGGGTGAATGCAGCTTGGCATGACGTCAGGGCGTCGATGGCCGATCAATGTTTCTTGCCTCGTCGGCTGTCAGCGCGTTCTCGCTGGTGCCGGAGACAATGATCTCCAAGACCTCGTGCTCGTCCGTGTTCTTGACGTAGCGGTCGCCGACATACTCACCGCGCTTAAGGACCATGACGCGATCGCCGACGGCAAAAATATCAACAAGGCGGTGCGAGATGATGATTTGGGCGACGCCTTGCTTCTTCAGCTCCAGCATGGTTTCGAGCAGCCGTTCGGTCGCCATCACGGAAAGGTTGGCAGTCGGCTCGTCGAGGATCACGACGCGCGGCTCGAACGAGATCGCGCGGGCAATCGCCACGGACTGCTGGCGGCCGCCCGACAGGCTTTCAACCTTCTGGTAGACGGAATTCACGTCGACTTTAAGCCGTTTCAGCACGTTGTCGGCCTCCGCATACATTTTCCGTCGGTTGACGAAGAGGCCCTTGAGGGGCCAGCGGCCAAGGAAGATGTTCTGGCCGACATCCATGTTCCCGCAAAGCGCGAAGTCCTGATAGATCATCTCGATTCCGGCGTTGCGGCTCTCATGCGGGCCCTTGAAGTACACCGGTTGCCCGGCAACCAGGATTTCACCGGAATCGCGCTGATAGGCACCGGTCAGGATCTTCATCAGGGTCGACTTGCCGGCCGAATTGTCCCCGACTAGACCGAGAATCTCGCCGGGATAGAGCGTGAGATCGACTTTGCGGAGTGCCTGCACGGCTCCGAAGGCCTTTTCGATGCCCCGCATTTCCACAATCGGCTGTAAGGGCTGCGCGTCAGCCATGGATGCGTTCTCCCGTTGGCACAGCTTTCGTGAAAAGGCCCCGCAGGCGCGCGAAGACATTGGCCTGACGCACCCATATGTCGATCAGCACTGCCACAATGAGGATGACCCCAATGAAGACATTGATCCAGTGCTGCGGCATGCTGAAGCCCTGGACGTTGAGCTGCAGGAGTGCCCGGATGAGCGTGATCACCGCCGCACCGGCAAGCGAACCGATCATCGTGCCATAACCGCCGAAGATCGATCCGCCGCCGATGATAACGGAGGCGATGGCGTCAAGCTCGCGGAACTGGCCGGCAACCGGGTTGAAGCTGCGGAAGTAAGCGACGTTGATGATCCCGGCCACGGCTGCGCAAAGAGCGGCCAGCATGAGTGAAATGAAACGCACGCGGTTCGTGTTGATGCCGGCATAAGCGGCCGCGCGGACGTTGCCGCCCGCCGCGCAGACCTTTAGTCCGAATGGTGTGTAGGCAAGTACGATACCAGCGATGACGGCGACCAAAAACATAAAGATCGTCTGGATGCTGACGACCTCGGCCAGCGAGCGAATGATCCCCGGCGGCAGCGATAGGCCGAAATGCAGGAGAACGTCATTCACCTTGCGACCAAGCAGGTTGTAGCCTTCAGGCCAGCCCGTCAGTTGCTGGCCGGCGACGAACCAGGCGGCGAGACCGCGAGCAATGTAGAACATACCGAGCGTGGCGATGAAAGCGGGCAGCTTGAAGCCGACTGTGACGACGGCGTTGACGAGGCCGGCAGCGCTCCCCGCGAGCAGACCCATCGCCACGGCGGTGAACGGATCGGCGCCCAGTACCTTCAAGAAATAGGCCGCGGTGCTGCCTGCAAGCGCAAGCACCGCGCCAACGGAGAGATCGATATCGCCGGCTGCAATGACGTAGGTGAGTCCGACGGTAATGAGTGCCAGTTCTGTGTAGTTGAGCAGGATTGCGAAGGTGTTGGGCAGATTCCACCAGTAATCTGGCCTCAGCGCCAAGCCGGTCAGCCACAGCACCGCGGTCAGGATGATGGCCAGCGCGTCGCGACGCGCGAGGAACTTGCCGAGCCCGGTAGCCGAGAGTGCGATGTCGGTCGCCATCGCCCCTTTCGTCTGCACACCCTCCAGGGCCACGCCGCCGGTCTCGTAGGCCGGCGGCGGTGGTCGGCCGCGGATCCAGGCCCAGAACCGGGCCGCGATCTGGCGGCGAATGAGGAACGGCTCGATGAGCACGGCCGTGACGAGAAGGAGGCCCAGGAAAACCAACACGGCACCGGCGGGTAGGGTGAACCTGGCACCGACGGCAATGCTCTCCCCATCGATAACGACGGTACGGGTGATCGGCCAGCCCTCGCGCAATACCTTGTCGATCAACACGACGGCTGCGGCACCAAGGCAAGACCCGATTACGCGACCGCGCCCACCCAGGATCGATGCACCGCCTATGACGACCGACGCGATAACGGTGAGTTCCCAACTGACGCCGTAGAGAGGAGTGACACCCTTGTCCTGCGCAGCTGACAGGAGAGCAGAAAGGGTCGCGCAAAGCGATGAGAGCAGGTAGGCGCGAATACGCACCCAGCGCGTGCGGATGCCGGCATAGGCTGCAGCCTGCTCGTTTCCGCCCGTAGCAAAGGTCTCATAGCCCCAACGGGTCTTGGCAAGCACATAAGCGCCGATGACAGCGATGAGAAGGAAGATCGCGATCTGGTTGTTGAAGCCGAGAGCATTGATCTCGCCGAGATGGAAGAAGAGCGGATAGTCTTTCGCCTTGCCGGAGTAATAGATCGCCTGACCATGCGTAAGCGCAAGAACGAAGCCACGACCGATGAAAAGCATCGTCAGCGTAGCAATGAAGGCAGGCACTCTCAGGGTCGTCACAAGCACGCCGTTGACGAGGCCAATCACCGTGCCCAGCAGCACGCAGAAGATTGCGGACTCCATGACCCCGAAGTCGAGAACGTTCGACGCAAAAAGCCTGGCGAAAACCACGGCGATCAGTCCGTAGGTGGAGCCGACCGAAAGATCGAGATCCTTGTTGGCGATGACAAAGGTCATTCCGACCGCGATGATCCCGACACGGGAGGTATCGCGCAGCAGCGCGTGAAGGGCTTCCGGAGAGCCAAAAAAGGCCGGGTTGACGAAAGCGCCGCCGAGATAGAGCAATATGAGGAAGAGCAGCAGCCCAGCCTCCCAGCCGCCGACGAGCTGAGGCGGCGCGCGGCCTAACGATGTTGTCGTGGACGCCATGGTCTCTGCCGATCAACCTTGCCGTGACGATGCGGGAGGCTTGCGTCCTCCCGCATCGATTTCAGGCGGTTCAGGTGGTTAGTTCTCGAAGCGCTTGCCAACGTTTGCGACGGTCTCCTTCGTCACCAGTTGTGCACGCGTGTCGAGGTTGGCGGCAGCAATGCCGCGATCGATCTGCAGGTAAAGCTGCATGACAGGCCAGAAGCCCTGCAGGAAGGGTTGCTGTCCAAGCGAGCCGGTCAGGTTTCCAGCGGCAATGCCCTCTTGCTGTGCCGGGCCGAGATCGAAACCAAATGCGCAGAACTTGCCGGTCCGCCCCATCTGGGCGACCGCCTTGACGAGCGGTGGTGTGAAGACGTTGTTGGCTGTGAAGGCGCCGACCGCGTCGCCGCGGGACTCGAAGAGCGAAACGAGCGCATTGACCGGATCGTTCGGATTCGTATCGATGCCGACATTCTCCGGCCCGGCGTCGACCTTGAAAGCGTCAAGCTTGCCGGCATCCTTCAACGTCTTGACGATGGCGTTGAAAGCGGCAGTCACGCGGTTGTTCACCTCAACGTTGCCCATCGCGGTCGACGAAGGCAAGAGAATCGAGCCGCTGGTCGCGCCGCTCGCAAGCACGCAATTGGCGAGTGCCTCGCCGCCGATTGCTGCGGCCGATGCGTCCTGGCCGGTATGACTTATGTTGTTGCGATGCAGGATGGTCGCATCGAATGAGTTGGTCGTCGCGATCGGTATGCCTGCCGCCTCGGCTGCCTTGACGATGTCATTGTAGGCGCCAATCTGCGGCGTCGTCATGATAATACCGTCTATTGTCGGGTCCTGGGCAATCTGGTTCAGGATCTCGATCTCACGGGCTGGATCGTCTACCGGTGATTCCGAACCGAGCAGCAGGATCTTGGCGCCGATCATGTTGCCGGCGACGGTCGCGCCGACATAGACAGGATCAAAAAAGCCGTTGCCTGCCGTATGGGTCACGATCGCGAAGGTCAGATGACCGTCAGCCGAATGGAAATCTTTCGTGCCGGGCGCTTCCTTGGCAGCTTCGGCAAAATTGTAGCCGCCAACCGCTTTCTCAACGCTGCCCGACTGCGCAAATGCATGCGAGACGCCGAGCGATAGTACCGCAGCTGACGCCGCGTACAGCAAAGTCCGCCTCATGATTAATCCTCCCTTGAGCCAAGGGAGGAAAGCCGTTCGGGCGCAATTTATAGAGAGTGAGGGCCGAAGGCTTCCTCCCATGCGCTAATATTCTGCGCAATTTTGATGCAAGTAAACGATGAACTCATCGTAGGGGTGAATTTGTTTGCCTTGTACGCATCCTATACTTGCGTTGACTGGCAAATTGCCGTCGAAGTCGTGTTTGGATGCCTCCAGGCAGATCGGGCCGCGTTTCGCCGCGCTAGCGGGCGTCGGTATTCGAAATCCAGGACCGGGCATCACCGGCCGCTGCCGCTGTTAGCTGGCCGCGATGCGCTCGCACACCACGTCGGGAATAACAAGCTCGCGTTCATCGATCCGGTAGTTTGCGGTCAGGGCTGCCACCGCGGCATCTGCCGAAGCCGCGCTTGCGGCATGTACCAGCGCGATCGGGTCGCCTTTCTCTACACGCGTGCCAAGCGGCAGAATGTCGGATAGCCCAACGCGGTGGTCGATCCTGTCGTCGGGATGCCGTCGTCCGCCACCGAGGTCGACAACGGTCATGCCGATCTCGCGAACGTCGCAGCCGGAAAGCCAACCGGACCGAGGCGCGGGAACCGGCTTCGTGACCGGTGCCTTGACAAGATATTTGTCGGGTGCCTCCAAAAGATCCGACGGGCCGCCAAGAAGACGAACCATGCGGGCAAAGCTCTCTGCGGCTTTGCCTGAAGCAAGGGCGTCCGCGGCCCTCGTTTCACCGTCTCGCAGTGACGAGGCCAGGCCGGATTTCACCAGCATCTCGGCCGCAAAGGCCAGCACGGCCACCTCGAGGCGCGTGCTCTTCTTGCCGCCTGCCAGAAATTCCAGGCAATTGCGGATCTCGACAGCATTTCCTGCCGCATCCGCGAGCGGCTGGTTCATGTCGGTGATCAGCGCCGACGTCCTGACGCCTGCGCTATTGGCGACATCGACAAGCGCACGGGCCAGTGTCTCGGCGTCTTTCGGCTCGGCCATGAACGCGCCGCTACCGACCTTGACGTCGAGGACCAGTGTCTGCAGCCCGGCCGCAAGTTTCTTCGAGAGGATCGAGGCGGTGATGAGCGGGATCGAGTCGACGGTCGCCGTCACATCCCGCACGGCGTAGAGCTTGCCATCGGCAGGAGCAAGGGCTCCGGTCTGCCCGATGATGGCGCATCCGACATCCTTCACGACCCTGCGAAAGAGTGTTGCGTTGGGGGTGATGGTGTAGCCGGGAATGGCTTCGAGCTTGTCCAATGTTCCGCCGGTATGGCCGAGGCCACGACCGGAAATCATCGGAACCGCCAGGCCGCATGCTGCGGCGATCGGCGCGAGCATCAGGGAAACGTTGTCGCCGACGCCGCCTGTCGAATGCTTGTCGGCGATCGGACGGTCGATGTCGGTCCAGCTCAGCGTGTCGCCGGAGTGCGCCATTGCAAGCGTCAGGGCCACGACCTCTTCGCGCGACATGCCCTTGAACCAGACTGCCATGGCAAAGGCGCCGATCTGCCCTTCCGAGAGCTGGCCGGACGCAAGTGCGGAAATGAACGACTGAATGTCCCCTTCGGAAAGCGTCTCGCCGTTTCGTTTCTGGCGGATGATCTCCTGCGGGATCATTTCAATAGCTCGATGCAGCGGCGGGCGCGGACTGCGTGCCGCTAAGAACGGCAAGGATATCGTCGAGCAATCCGGACGCACCGAAGCGGAAGGTGGATGGCATGGGCCAATCCGGTGCCATGATCGTCTCCGCAAGGCTCAGATAGAGCGCAGCGTCTGCCACCGACCCGATACCACCTGCCGGCTTGAAGCCGACCTTACGGCCACTCTGGCGGATGACCCGCAACATGATGTCGGCAGCTTCCAACGTCGCATTGACGGATACCTTGCCGGTGGACGTCTTGATGAAATCAGCGCCGGCCTCGATGGCGAGTTCGGAGGCGCGACGGATCAGCGCCGCGTCCTTGATTTCGCCAGTCTCGAGAATGACCTTCAGTAGAACCGGATCCTTGCACTCGGCGCGGACGGCTGCAACCATGTCTGTGACGGCCTTGCCGCTACCCGTCATGAACTTGCGATAGGGGATGACAAGGTCGATTTCGTCGGCGCCATCGGCAATCGCCTCGCGAGTTTCGGCGGCGACGTCGGCAACTTCCATCTCGCCGGAGGGGAAGTTGACCACGGTCGCAATGCGCACCGGATGGCCTGTGCCGAGGACGGCGCGGGCGCGGGCAACGAAGCGCGGCCAGATGCAGATCGCTGCCGTGTTGCCAAAAGGGGTCTGAGCCCGGGCGCACAGCGCGTCGATCTGCGCCTCGGTGCAATCATCCTTGAGGTTGGTGAGATCGAGGAGGGAAAGGGCGACGGCGGCCGTCTCCTTGCTGGAATGACTGGTCATTGTTCGCGTTCTCCTGCAATCATTTCTTTCAGTATGGCAGCGAGACGAGCGCCGCCGATCGGAGCCATGTCCTTGGTCTCGTCATGGCTCAGTTCGCCGCCGGTCATGCCGGCTCCATAGTTGGTGATAACGGACGCTGCCGCAACCCTTAAGCCCAGCATTCGCGCGATAATGACCTCCGGCACAGTCGACATGCCAACGGCATCCGCGCCGAGAATGCGGGCCATCCGGATTTCAGCTGGCGTCTCGAAGCTCGGACCGGAAAACCACATATAGACGCCTTGCGACAAGGCGATGCCGATCTTCGCTGCAGCCTTGCGCATCTTGTCGGCGAGGCTTGCATCGTAAGCGCTTGTCATGCCCACGAAGCGTCGGTCGCTTTCCTCGCCGATCAGCGGATTCATGCCGGAATAGTTGATGTGATCGGTGATCTGCATCACCGAGCCGGGTGGTATGTCGTCTCGCAAGGAACCGGCGGAATTAGTCAGGATCAAGGTTTCAACGCCAAGACCCTTGAGTACCTCGATCGGCAGCCGCATCGCGCTCGCATCGCCTTTCTCGTAAAAATGGACGCGGCCAGATAGCATGACGACCGGGACACCACCAAGCGAGCCGGCAACCACCTCGCCGGCATGGCCCGAAACAGCGCTAACCGGAAAGCAGGGCAAATCATGGTACGGAATGCGATGCGCGTCTGTCAGTTGGCCGACCAGCGAACCGAGGCCGGAGCCAAGCACAATGCCGTAGCGCGGCGAAAGGCCGCCGAGCTTGCCGGCTAGCACGTCCAGCGCGGCACTCATCCGAGTTTGGTCTCGAAGCTGAAGGGCAGGAGCTCGTCCATGGTCATCGTCTTCTTCACGCCGGCTTCGTCGCAGAGATAGATCTTCGTATCCTTGGAAGCGAACTCCGAGATCTTCTGCCGGCAACCGCCACAGGGCGGGCAAAGGGGCAGCTTCTCGGCAATAACAGCCATTTCGACGATCTTCTTGGCACCGCCCATGATCATGGCGCTGATAGCGGTCGGCTCCGCGCACCAACCCTGCGGAAAAGACAGGTTCTCGATATTGGCGCCAGTATAGACCTTGCCATCCTCGGCGCGGATCGCTGCACCGACCGGGAACTTCGAATAGGGGGCATGAGCGAAAGCCATGGCTCCGCGAGCGGCCTCGAAAAGATCGTGGGACATGTTCTCAACGTTCCTTCGTATACGGGACACCCCCCGCCTTCGGCGGGATTGCCACGCCGATGAAACCGGCGAGCAGAATGCAGGTGAGGATATAGGGCAGCGCCTGGAAGATCTGCACCGGCACTTCGCCGATTAGAGGAACCTGCTTGCCCTGCATGAAGTTCGCCAGCGCATCGAGGAAGCCGAAGAGCAGGCAGGCGAACATGACGGGTACCGGCTTCCACTTCGCAAAGACCAGCGCCGCAAGCGCAATGTAGCCCTTACCTGCCGACATATCCTTGATGAAGGCTGCCGATTGCGCGATCGCCAAGTAGGTTCCGGAGAAACCGCAGAGGATGCCAGCGCACATGACCGCACGATAGCGCAGCCAGCTCACCGAAATGCCCGCCGTATCGACCGCGCCGGGATTCTCGCCGACCGCCCGCAGTCGCAAGCCGAAGCGAGTGCGATAGAGGATCCACCAGGAGAGGGGAACGGCAAGGAAGGCAAGGTAAGTCAGGATGTTGTTGCCCGAAATCACGTTGGCATAGAGCGGACCGATGACGGGAACGCCGCGGATTGCATCGGCACCGGGCAGCACGATCGGAGCAAAGCGGGCGTCCGGAAGCAGCTGCGGCGTGCGACCGCCCTGGCCGAACCAGGCGCCGCCAAGAACGATCGTGATACCGGCGATGAAGAAGTTGATCGCCACGCCCGAGATGATCTGGTTGCCGCGATTGGTGATGGAGGCGAAGCCATGCACGAGGCTGAGCGCCACTGAGCAAATGATACCGGCGCCAAGACCGAGCCAAGCTGAGCCGGTCAGGTAGGCGACGCACGCCGCCGCGAACGCTGAGCCAAGCATCTTGCCTTCGAGGCCAATGTCGAAGATACCGGCACGCTCGGAGAACAGACCTGCCAGCGCCGTGAAGATCAGCGGGATCGACAAGCGGATCGTGGAGCTCAGGACGCTGATGAAGATGTCATAATAATCCATCGTCCGTTCCCCTTACGCGGCCTTGAACTGTTGGTAGGCGCGAACCATCGCAGGTCTGAACATGTATTCCAGCGCGCCCGCGAAGAGGATGACGAGACCCTGGATAACCAGGATCATTTCGCGCGTGATGTTCGGCATCTCGAAGGAGACCCAGTCGCCACCCTGATAGAGGATGCCGAAGAGGATCGCCGAGAAGATGATCCCGACAGGATGATTTCTTCCCATCAGCGACACGGCGATGCCAACGAAGCCGGCTCCACCGACAAACTCCACCTGCAGACGGGCGGAGGATCCCATCACCGGATTAAGCGCCATCATGCCGGCCAGCGCGCCGGAGAGCAGCATCGCGATCATGACGGTACGGGCGTACGGGATGCCGGCATAGGCTGCCGCGCTTTGGCTGACACCAAGCGTTCGCATTTCGAAGCCGAGCTTGGTGCGCCAGATCAGCAGCCAGACGAAATAGGCGGCAATGAGCGCGATAAGGAAGGAGACGTTGAACGGTGCGGCGCCAAGCTTGGCGCCGAAAAGGCTCATAAGCCAGCCGAGTTTCGGCAATTGCCCGCCTTCAAGGAATGTCCGTGTTTCCGGAGCCATCTTGCCAGGCACGATAAGCACATGCACCAGCAGGTACACCATCAATGCCGCGCCGATATAGTTGAACATGATGGTGGTGATGACGATGTGGCTGCCGCGCTTCGCCTGCAGGAAAGCCGGGATGAAGGCCCAGGCGGCACCAAAGAGGCCCGCGCCCACCACCGCCACCGGCATGGTCACATACCATGGCACATAGTGGTCGAGTGCCAGCGCCACCAGCGCGCAGCCGAGGCCGCCGAGATAGGCCTGGCCCTCCGAACCGATGTTGAACAGGCCCGCGTGAATAGCCACCGCTACGGAAAGTCCGGTGAAGATGAAGCTCGTCGCATAGTAGAGCGTAAAGCCGATGCCTTCGCCGCTGCCGAGCGCGCCTTCGACCAGCAGCGACAGGGCCGCAAGCGGGCTCTCCCCGATCAGCCAGACGACGAAGCCGGAGATCAGGAAGGCGACGAACAGATTCAACAGCGGGATGAGGCCGTAGTTGATCCAATTTGGAAGTGGAACTGAAGCAGTGCTCATGAAGGCCTCACGCGGCAATGCCGGCCATCATCAGGCCGAGGGTCTGTTCACCGGCATCGGGCGTCTTCTCGCCGACGACATGGCCGGCAAACATGACAAGGATACGGTCTGAAAGGGCGCGGATTTCGTCAAGCTCGACGGACACGAGCAGGATCGCCTTGCCCGCGTCGCGCATCTCGATAATCCGGCGATGGATGAATTCGATGGCGCCGATATCGACGCCGCGCGTCGGCTGGCCAATGATCAGCGCCGTCGGATCGCGCTCGATCTCGCGCGCCACGACGATCTTCTGCTGGTTGCCGCCGGAGAAGTTCGCGGTCTTCAGCCGCGGGTTCGGAGGACGGATGTCGTATTTCTCGATCTTCTCCATGGCGTCCTTGCGGATCGCGTCGAGATCAAGCAGCGGACCTTTGCTGTAGCCGGGATTGCGGTGGTAGCCGAGAACGGAGTTCTCGTATTCCTCGAACTTCAGCACCAGCCCCATGTGGTGCCGGTCTTCCGGAATATGGGCAAGGCCAAGCTCGCGCAAGCGCGCCGGATCGGCCTTGTCGATCGTTTGCCCGTCGAGGAAAATCTCGCCGGAATGCGGCTTGCGGATGCCGGCAATCGCTTCCAGCAATTCGGACTGCCCGTTGCCGGCGACCCCAGCAATGCCGACAATCTCGCCGGCGCGGACATCGAAGGACACGTTGTCGACCATGACGACGCCGCGATTGTCCTTAACCGTGAGGTTGCGGACCGACAGGATCACCTTGCCCGGATTGGCCTCACCCTTCTGAACGCGCAGCAGGACGCGGCGGCCAACCATCAGCTCGGCCAGTTCCTCGACGGTTGTCTCGGATGTCTTGCGGGTCGCCACCATCTCGCCGCGGCGCATCACCGACACTGTGTCGGTGATCGCCATGATCTCGCGCAGCTTGTGGGTGATCAGAATGACGGTCTTGCCTTGGTCGCGCAGGACGCGAAGAATTTTGAACAGATGGTCGGCTTCGGCCGGAGTCAGCACGCCGGTCGGCTCGTCAAGAATAAGGATCTCGGCGCCGCGGTACATGGCCTTGAGGATTTCCACGCGCTGCTGCAACCCGACCGGAAGCTCTTCGATCAACGCATCGGGATTGACCTCGAGGCCGTAGTCCTTTTCCAGGCGCCGCAGCTCGGCGCGCGCGGAAGAGACTCCCCTGGCGAGCAGCGCACCGCCCTCGGCCCCAAGCATGATGTTTTCGAGCACCGTGAAATTGTCGACCAGCATGAAGTGCTGGTGCACCATACCGATCCCGGTGGCGATCGCGGCCTGGCTGTCCTTAATGGTCACGGGATTGCCGTTGACGCGAATCTCACCACTATCGGCATGGTAGAAGCCGTAGATGATCGACATCAAGGTCGATTTCCCGGCACCGTTTTCCCCGATGATGCCGTGGATCGTACCCTTGGCGACGGTAAGATTGATGTCTTTGTTGGCGTGAACGGCACCGAATTTCTTGTCGATGCCCACAAGTTCGATAGCGGGCGTGTCTGTCACAGCAGGCTCCAAATACGAAAAGGGCGTATGACGGAGTAACTCCGCCATACGCCCGTCTCAGTCACGGATCACTTCGGGCAAGCGTTGTCCGTCGTGTAGTCGTGAACCTTGATGGTTCCCGCGATGATGCCTTCCCTGGCCTTGTCGAGCGCAGCCTGCATTTCCGGCGTGATCAGGGCCTTGTTGTTGTCGTCGACGGCGGCGGCAACGCCGTCCTCCTTGACGCCGAGCGCCTGGACGCCGGCCGTGAACTTGTCACCCTTGACGTCACTGAAACCGTTGTAGACTGCGAGGTCGACACGCTTGACCATCGAGGTCAGGACGGAGCCCGGGTGAAGGTGGTTCTGGTTGCTATCGACGCCGATCGAGAGTTTCTTGTTGTCGGCAGCCGTCTGCAAGACGCCGAGGCCGGTTGCGCCGGCTGCCGCGTAGATGACATCCGCGCCCTGATCGATCTGGTTCTTGGTGAGTTCGCCACCACGTACCGGGTCATTCCAAGCAGCGCCCGTCGTGCCGGTCATGTTCTGGAACACTTCGACATCAGCCTTGACGGAGCGTGCGCCCTGCTCGTAGCCGCATTCGAACTTGCGGATCAGCGGAATGTCCATGCCGCCGACGAAGCCGACCTTGCCGGTCTTCGAAGCGAGGCCAGCAAGTGTGCCAACGAGGAAGGAACCTTCTTCTTCCTTGTAGACGACGGAACGGACGTTCGGTTTGTCGACGACGGCGTCAACGATGACGAACTTTGTGTCGGGAAATTCAGCTGCGACCTTCTCGATGGCCGAGGTCCAGGCGAAGGAGACGGCGATAACCGGGTTGAAGCCACGGCTTGCGAAGTTGCGGATTGCCTGTTCGCCCTGGGTGTCGCCGGTCGGCTCGAAGTCGCGATAAGCGATCCCCGTTTCCTTCTTGAACTTCTCGGCGCCATTGTAGGCTGCTTCGTTAAAGGACTTATCGAACTTCCCGCCGGTACCGTAGACGAGCGCCGGTTTGACGTCGGCGGCGAGCGCCGTCGTGGACATGGCAGCCACGGCCAGGAGAGTCAGAAGGGATTTTTTCATGAGTTGCAGCCCTATTGTTTCTAATTGTTTGGGTCCTCCCGCAAGCCTGATCCAGGCATGTCTGCGGAACCACCGACCTCCCCCCGGAGGCCTGGCTGGGCGCATCCTTGCATGGCTCAAAAAAAATTTCACGAGAAATTTTTCGGCTGGTAAAAATTTGCCGCAATTGCCAAAAATCAGCTCATACGGGCTGATTTTTGCGCAAAATCATCGTCGGGCTGCGATTTTTCTAGCCAAGCGGGAAGCTTGAGCCGGTTTCGCGCAGGACCCCATATCCGTTCGGATTTGAGGCCAACGAGATAGGTAGCGACTTGGATTATGCAGCAAAACGGCCCGCGATCGGCGGCTTTTTGTAGCCCGCCATCCACAACAGAAGCGACAGCACCAGAAATACCGCGAAGGCCGGCTGAAGCATGAGCCACTGGAAGGCAAGGGTGTAGAACCGCGGGTGGATATAGTAGGCAATGCTCGATTGCAGTGCTTCCAACGACGACGGATTCAAGTCCTGCCATGCGTCACCCATGGGCGTTATGACCACGGAAGAGGCGGCAACGGACTGAATAGAATCGATCGTTCCGGCAATCACGGCAACAGCCAGCGCAACAAGACTTGCCAAACGCAAAAGGAAACGCATCGATCTCTCCGGCCACTAATGCACCGGACTCTCAGCCGGCCAGCCGCGCCATTCGCCACCCAAATGAAAGATAGTTACGGGCGGGTGGAACTGCAATGGAGGCCTTGGCCGCACTTTTACCGGAAGAAGTCAAAAAACTGTTAGATTTGGGTTGATCGGCGAAAATTCATCGGTATATATCGCGGCCGTTCCGACGATTTGCATCTTAGCCGATGCAGACCGCCTAATGGACAGGTGGCCGAGTGGTTTAAGGCGCACGCCTGGAACGCGTGTGTACGTGAAAGCGTACCGTGGGTTCGAATCCCACCCTGTCCGCCATTTCAGTATAGAACTTTGCACGCCAGTTTCCGCCGATTTCCCGCCCCCGATGGCGACAAGCGGGCGTAAAAGCTCGTCTTTCGATCCCTTGATGAACACCTCGCGCTCTGCTCGGCCTGTCGCGCCGTCGAGACGCGCAGATAGAGGGCGGCGCGTAGCGGCACGGTCATAGGGCATGTCTCCTTGTCATGTCATGGGGTCGGCCCGAACAGTTCGCCAAAGAAATCACCGAACCACGTCTCGAACAGCTCGATCTCGGCTTGCGTGACCGGAAGCGGATCGGACCAGTCGTCGGTCACGGTCCATGTCTCGGGTTCAAGCTTGGGCGGACGCCCGATACGGGGCAAAGGCCGGACCTCGGCGTAGCTGTAGAGGTCGTTCGGCAACGCGCCGTTCGTAGCGCGCCCGCGGCGTTTGGGGCTTCTGTGGGCACACGTCTTGGACATCCACCAAGCATCGCGCGAGCGGCAAGATTCCAGAACGACCTATGCGCCGCCGATGGCCGTCTTTTGCCGCGCGGTCGGGGTTATGCGTCGCGCATCATGGCTGCTTTCCCCTTCCGGCCCTTGGCGTCACCGCCATGCCAAGGAACACGGTCATGGCCTGATTGAGCCGCACCATGTCCTCGTCATCGAGCCGTCCGACATGCGCGCCCATCTTGGCCTTGGGAACGGTGGTGATCTTGTCCACCATCAGGCGGCAGGCGGAACGCAGGCCGTTACGCTCGTTCGGTTCCACGACAAGACGGAACAGCGGCGCGTCGGTCGGATCAAAAGTGAAGGCGCAGATCGTGATGGAGTCGGTGGCGTCGAAACTGTCGTCCTGCACGATGACGGCGGGGCGCGGCTTTCCCGCATAGTCCTTGCCCCCGGAGACGGTCCAGACCTCGCCGCGCCTCATTCATCGCCACCGTTAAAGTCGATGGCCGACACGGCGTCGATGAAGGCTTGATCGTCATAGGCGTCGGCACTGGCGGCGACGGCCTGCGACTGGCGGCGGGCCTGCTCCCGGAAAGAGGGAGAGCGCACGTCCGGCACCCAAATCTGGATGGGACGCAGCCCCTGCGCGCGCAGCCGCGCGCGATGCTCGCGCACCTTCTCCCGAACGAACTTGGTCCTCGATGCTGTCACCATAATCGGCCTCCGAATGAATGTTTACATGTAAACTAGCATGTGATGCTTTCGAAAGCCAGATTTTTGTGTGTGACGGGGCAGAATGCCACGCCGCCAGAGTGACGCCGGGGTTGCTGCCGGATGGAAACGGAACGAGGCCAATCCGCCAGATTATTATCAGATGGCGATTAAACGCTGACCTGATCTGATGCAGCGATTGCGCGCTGTCCGCAGGAATTGCATGTGGCACCGGTTGCGCGTCTTGGGCCAACCATTCGCATGGGCCTGATGGCCGCTTGAAGTCTCCGGGCAGCTTGCCTCTTGATGTGCGTTACCTCCCGACGTCCATCCCGAAATGCAAAGGCCTTGCCGTCAGGCAAGGCCTCCTTTGTTTCGCGCACGCTCGGCTCATCCAACGGCGGCGGTGTCTTCCTGCCGTTTCGGCAATTTCCACCCGGGTCGGACAAAATGGCATGTGTATCCGCTCGGAATGCGTTCCAAATAGTCCTGGTGCTCCGGTTCCGCTTCCCAGAAATCACGTGCGGGAGCGACTTCGGTAACCACGTTCCCGGGCCATAGACCCGATGCGTTCACGTCGGCAATGGTGTCTTCGGCGGTCAAGCGCTGTTCGTCGTCGGCGTAGAATATCGCAGACCTGTAACTGCTGCCGAGATCGTTGCCTTGCCGGTTGAGTGTCGTCGGATCATGGATCTGGAAAAAGAACTCAAGGATGTCGCGGTAGCTGATCTTCGAGGGATCGAACATGATCTCGATCGCCTCGGCATGGTTGCCGTGATTCCGGTAGGTGGCGTTTGCTACCTCGCCACCCGTGTAGCCCACGCGAGTGGACACGACGCCGGGATAGCGTCTGATGAGATCCTGCATACCCCAAAAGCAACCGCCCGCCAGTACCGCACGCTCTACAGTCATTGGATCGTCCTTTCAGCCAAACAATGCGCGTCAAGCATAGGCAGCCCGCGCCTTGCCCCTAAATGGGGACTGGAACCCACTTTTGCCAGTTCATGCCTCGCTCCAGCCTTGGGATCTATGGCTCGAACTAGCGCTTCATGTCGGGACAGACGTACGGAACCTTCGCCGCAGCATAGGTCCGCTCGATAACATCCTTTCCCGCGGTGATCTGAAGAGTGAGACCATCCGAGGAAACGGCTTTTATTTTGGCCCGTATCGTCGCTCCGTCCTCGTCCCATGAAAGCTCCTTGGGGGACGATTGCTTCCAAGTCCTCAGAGCATACGTCTCCCAGCAGGAATCGATAAGGAGTTTGCCCTTCGGCAGGAAGATCATCATCGGGCCGGGTAGGCCGGACTGGGCGTTGGTTTCAATCCACGGCGTGCCAACCAGCGAAGACGCAAATGCCTTCTCTGCGGCAAGGGTGGGCGTTGCGATAGGCGTGACTGCGATCGTGGCAATTGCTGCAACGGAGGGGATTTTCAAACTCTTTCTCCACAGGCGGGAAATCGGATCGCCGAGCATCATTCAACGTAGGGCGACAATGTGGCGGGAGGAGCACCCTTAGAGCGGCATCCGAACGGTGCAGCCTGGTCCCTCCTCGGGAGATCATGGTCGGCAAAGCGCAAGGTCATGACGCAACACTGGCGTTGGTTTGATGAGAGCCCGGCGGCGCTTAAACGAGCACTGCCTGATCGACGCGGTCTTCCGTCCCGAAGAACTTCAGGTAGCGTTGAACCTCCGCCGGATCGCCCGTCGCCTTCTGCGGATTGTCCGACAACTTCACCGCAGGGCGGCCGTTGGCGTCGCTGACCTTGCAGACGATCGAAATGGGATTGAGCCCGGAGATCTCCGTCGGCGCGCAGCCGACGAAGTCGTTGGTGAGGTTGGTGCCCCAGCCGAAGCTCATGCGAACCCGACCTTCGAAGTGCTTGTAGGTGTCGATGATAGCATCGACATCAAGCCCGTCCGAGAAGATGAGCAGCTTCTGGCGGGGATCGCGGCCCATCTTTTTCCACCATTCGATGATCTTCTCGCCGCCCTCGATCGGTGGGGCGCTATCCGGGCGGAAGCCGGTCCAATCAGCGACCCATTCGGGCGCGTCGCGCAGGAAGGCGGCCGTGCCGAACGCATCTGGAAGCACGATCAGCAGGTTGCCGCCGTAAAGCTTGTTCCAGTCCCGCAGAACCTTGTAGGGCGCATTGCGCAGTTCCTTGTCTGTCGCGGCGAGCGCTGCGGCCACCATCGGCAGCTCGTGGGCATTCGTGCCCACGGCCTCCAAATCGGAATCCATGGCGAGCAGGACGTTGCTGGTGCCGGTGAAGGCAGGGCCAATGCCTTCCTTCAATGCTTCGACGCACCAGCGCTGCCACAGGAAGCTGTGGCGGCGGCGCGTGCCGAAATCCGAGATGCGGAGACCAGGCAGTTCACGCAGCCGCTCCACCTTCTCCCACATCCTTGCCTTCGCGCGGGCATAGAGAACATCGAGCGTGAACGGCCCAAGCGCTTTCATCGCAGAGCGCGAGCGCAGCTCGTTGACGATGGCGAGTGCCGGGATTTCCCACATGGTCGTGTCCTTCCACGATCCGTGGAAGTCGAGCACATACTGGCCGTCGCGCTTCGACAGCTCATATTCCGGCAGTTGGAAATGAGAGAGCCAGGCGAGGAATTCAGGCTCGAAGATCTGCGCGCGCCCGTAGAAGCTGTTACCTGCGAGCCAGATCATCTCCTTCTTGGAGAGGCGGAGCGAACGGGCATGGTCGAGTTGCTCGCGCAGTTCGCCCTCGTCGATCTCTTCGGCCAACAGCACCCGTTTTGTACGGTTGATGAGCGTGAAAGTGGCGTTGACGTCTGGATAGAGTTTCCAGATCATCTGCAGCATGAGCAGCTTGTAGAAGTCCGTGTCGATCAGGCTGCGAACAATCGGATCGAGCTTCCAGGTGTGATTGTAAACGCGCCGTGCGATATCGGTCTTGGCCATGAACTCCGCCCATTCCCAAACCGGACAAATCGCGCCAAAAGCCGACGCACGAAGACCGGCTCGTGTGCTTTCTTATCGAAAAATCAGCCGATAAAGTCCAGCGCAAATAGAAATGTACCCCGCCGGCAATCCGGCAGGGCTTGCTGGAGACCGCCTTGACCCGCCCTGTTCTTATTGCGCAGGCGCGTTCGGGGTTGCCGGTGCCGCGTTCGATGCCGGCGGCTGGGACGGTGTCTCGGTTGGTACGGCCGCCTTGCCGTTCTGCAGCGAAGGCAATGGCGCCGGTGACGGCTGCTGCGACTGAAGATGCTGTCCAGGCTGCTGCGGCGCGACGTCCGCCAACTCCTTCCTGCCCCAGATTTCAACGGGGATCCATACGATGAAGGCAAGTATCAACGCGACGATCAGGACCATAAGAATACGAGTGCCCATGCGGCCCTGCTTTGCCTTGATTGGCGAAATCGTTTCTTCGGCGTGGAGCTTGCCGTCGGATTCTTCCCAGTGCGTTTCCGTCTGGTGAGCCATGCCTTTCTCCTTCCGGTGCCGCGCGGGCCATGGTCGGCCCGGCACCTCATCTGGGAGAACGAATGGCGCGCAGCATGGTTCCTGCGCTCAATAGCCTGCCTGTCGGTCGACAATGAATTGCAGCGGCTCGCCGCTCTCATAGCGGGCGATCTGGTGCTCGACGTGCCGGAAGAGCGCGGTCTCGTCGGATACGGCTGCATCGTGCGGCGTGATGAACACGTTTTCCAGCCCCCAGAGCGGATCGTCGGACGGCAGCGGCTCGACCGCGAATACGTCGATCGAGGCGCCGCCGAGCACGCCGTTCTGAACCGCGGCGACAATGTCGGCCTGGACCTGGCTTTTACCGCGGCCGGCATTGATGAACACTGGCTTGCCGAGCGCTCCGCCCTGCCGCAGTTTTGCGAACAGCCTGGCATTGTAGAAGCCGGTGGTCTCAGGGGTCAGCGGCAGCAGGCCGACGAGAAAATCCGTTCTGGACAGGAATTCATCGAGCTCGCTGGCGCCGAACGTCTCGACGCCGTCGATCTCCTTGCCGCTGCGCGACCATCCGATGACGTTGAAACCCATGATCTTCAGCTTGCGCGCCGCGTCCTGGCCAAGCACGCCCAGTCCCATGATGCCGACGGTGATCGCGGCTGCCTCAGGCGCAACGAGCTTGCCCCAGATGCGCGCGCGCTGGTCCTTGTCATGCTGGTATTGTTGCCTGAGGTGCATGAGGCACTGCATCACGACCCATTCGCTCATACGGGTCGTCAGGCTCCGATCGACGAAACGGACGATCGGAACGTCGGGCAACCCTGCAAGGTTCATGAAGCTGTCAACGCCGGCGCCGCCGGAGAAGATGGCCTTGAGGTTCGGGGCGCGCGTAAAGAGATCCGCGTCCGGCTTCCAGAGTAGCGCATAGTCAATGCCGGTCAGATCAAGATCCTTGCTCGCCGGGTCGGCAATATTGATGCTGCCGCGGTCCGGAAAGGCCGTCTTGAGGATGCGGGCGACGGTCTCAGGGTCGAACTTGAGGTCGACGAGGATGGGCGGTCTTGCGGACATGGTGTTCTTTACTGTTGGACGGCGAGTGTCGGAACCGCCTCGATGTTGAAGGCGGCAGCCATCAGGGCCTTGGTATAGTCGTCCTTCGGCGCGCGGAAGATCTCCGCGGACGGACCCTGCTCGACGACCTTACCGAAGCGCATGACGATGACGTCGTTTGCCAGCGCCTTCACCACTTTCAGGTCATGGCTGATGAAGAGGTAGGCGAGGTCATGCTTCTTCTGCAGATCGCGCAGCAGGTCCACGACCTGTGCCTGAACGCTCATGTCGAGCGCGGATGTCGGCTCATCCAGCATCACGAAGCGCGGCTTCAGCACCATGGCGCGGGCAATGGCGATGCGCTGGCGCTGGCCGCCGGAAAACTCGTGCGGATAGCGCCAGCGGGTCAGCGGGTCGAGGCCGACTTCCTCCAGCGCCCAGCAGACGCGCTGATCGCGCTCCTCGTAGGAGAGTGACCGCTCATGCACCTTGAGGCCTTCCGCGATGATGTCGCCAACCGACATGCGGGGGCTGAGCGAGCCGTAGGGGTCCTGGAATACGACCTGCAACTGATTGCGCAGAGGGCGCATTTCCGTGAATGAATAGTTGGCTATATCCTCGCCGACGAAGCTGATCCGACCTTGCGAGGAGATCAGCCGCGTCAGCGCCAGGCCCAACGTTGTCTTGCCGGAGCCGGATTCGCCGACGACGCCGAGCGTCTGTCCGGCGCGCAGCTGAAGATCGATGCCGTCCACGGCCTTCACATGATCGACGACCTTGCGCATGAGGCCGGCCTTGATCGGAAACCAAACGCGGATATCGGCCCCCTGCATCACGACCGGCTTGGAGGGATCGGCAAGCGGCGGCTCGCCGCGCGGCTCTGATGCCAGTAGATGCCGGGTGTAGTCGTGCTTCGGATTGCGGAAGACCTGTTCCACCGTACCAGTCTCGACGATCTTGCCCTTGGTCATCACGCAGACGCGGTCGGCAAATTTGCGTACGATGCCGAGGTCGTGGGTGATGAAAAGCATGGACATGCCATGCTGGCCCTTCAGTTGCCGCAGCAGCTCCAGAATCTGCGCCTGCACGGTGACGTCGAGCGCGGTCGTCGGCTCGTCGGCAATCAGCAGCTCCGGCCGGTTGGCGAGCGCCATGGCGATCATCACGCGTTGGCGCTGCCCACCGGAAAGCTCGTGCGGGTAGGCCTTGAGGCGCTTTTCCGGCTCGCGGATGCCAACCTGGTTCAGCAATTCAAGGATCCGCTTGCGGGCAGCCTGCCCGGTCAGGCCTTGGTGCAGTTCGAGGATCTCAGCAATTTGCTTCTCGATCGAGTGCAGCGGGTTGAGCGATGTCATCGGCTCCTGGAAGATCATCGTGATGTCATTGCCGCGCACCTCGCGCAATGCTTTGTCGGATGCCTTCAGCAGGTCCTTGCCCTTGAAGAGGATTTCGCCCGAGGGATGGCTTGCCGCCGGGTAGGGAAGCAGGCGCAGGATCGAATTGGCAGAGACCGATTTGCCGGAGCCGGACTCGCCAACCAGCGCCACGACTTCGCCCTTGCGGATATCGAACGACACGTGATCGACAGCCAGCGATGTATCTCCGCCCTGGTGGAAAGCCACCGAAAGATCGCGCACGGAAAGCAGTGTTTGGGCAGCGTCACTCATTGAAACGTCTTCCTGGGATCGAATGCATCACGAACTGCTTCGCCGATGAAGATCAAGAGCGACAGCATGATCGACATGGTGAAGAACGCGGTCAGCCCGAGCCACGGCGCCTGCAGGTTCGCCTTGCCCTGGGCGATCATCTCGCCGAGCGAGGGCGAACCGGGCGGCATGCCGAAGCCGAGGAAGTCGAGCGAGGTCAGCGTCGTGATTGAGCCCGACAGGATGAACGGCAGGAATGTGAGCGTCGCCACCATCGCGTTTGGCAGCAGGTGACGCCACATGATCGTCCGGTTGTTCACCCCGAGCGCGCGGGCAGCGCGCACATATTCGAAGTTGCGGGCCCGCAGGAATTCCGCGCGCACGACGCCGACGAAGCCGACCCACGAGAAGAGCAGCATGATCCCGAGCAGCACGAAGAAGCCGGGCGGCAGGATGGCGGCGATGATCAAGAGGATGTAGAGCACCGGCATCGACGACCAGATCTCGATGAAGCGCTGCAGCAGCAAGTCCGTCCAGCCGCCGAAGTAGCCCTGGATCGCGCCGGCGCTGACGCCGATGATGGCCGAGCAGATCGTCAGTACCAGGCCGAACAGGACCGAGACGCGGAAGCCGTAGATGACACGGGCAAGCACATCGCGTGCCTGATCGTCCGTGCCGAGCCAGTTGAGATTGCCAAAGTTGCAGCCGGGGTCGGCCGCTCCTTGTGGATAGCCGGAGCAGCGCTCCTCCTTGCTCATCAGCCAGAAGGGCGGTGTCGGTGCCGAATGCGGGATGTTCGAATTGACAGAGCGATAGGAGTAGCGGATCGGCGGCCAGATCATCCAGCCGTTGGCATTGATCTCGTCGGTGATGACGTCGGAGCGGTAGTCCGTCTCGGCCAGGAAGCCGCCGAACTTCTCCTCGGGATAGTTGACGAGTACGGGAAACAGGATCTCGCCCTTGTAGGAGGCGATGATCGGCCGGTCATTGGCGATGAACTCCGCAAACAGGCTGAGCACGAACAGGATGAGGAATAGCCAGAGCGACCAGTAGCCGCGCCGGTTCGCCTTGAAATTCTTCCAGCGGCGGACGTTGGTCGGCGACTGTAGGCCTTTGCGAGGCGGCTTGACCGGCGTCGCTGTCGTCGGATTGGCGGCGGTGTCCATCAGACGTCCCTCCGCTCGAAGTCGATGCGCGGATCGATCCATGTGTAGATCAGGTCGGAGATCAGGCTGACGAACAGCCCGAGCAGCGAGAAGATGTAGAGCGTCGCAAAGACGATCGGATAGTCGCGGTTGACGACCGAGAGATAGCCGAGCCGCCCCAGCCCATCGAGCGAGAAAATGTTCTCGATCAGCAGCGAGCCGGTGAAGAAGGCGGAGATGAACGCGCCGGGGAAGCCGGCGATGATGATCAGCATGGCGTTGCGGAACACATGGCCGTAAAGCATCTGCCGCTCGTTCAGCCCCTTTGCCCGCGCGGTCACGACATATTGCTTCTTGATCTCCTCGATAAAGGAGTTCTTCGTCAGCAGCGTCGTCGTCGCAAACGCCGCCAGCGAGAGCGAGATCAGCGGCAATGTCAGATGCCAGAAGTAGTCGAGCGGCTTCTGCCACCAGGCGAGCTGGTCGAAATTATCGGAGACAAGCCCGCGCAGCGGGAACCAGTCGTAGAACGACCCGCCGGCAAAGAGCACGATCAGCAGGATGCCGAACAGGAAGCTCGGAACGGCATAGCCGATGATGATGATACCCGAGGTCCAGACGTCGAAGGTGGAACCGTCCTTGACCGCCTTGCGGATGCCGAGCGGGATCGAAATGCCATAGGAAAAGATCATGATCCAGACGCCGAGCGAGGCCGAGACCGGCAGCTTTTCCTTGATCAGTTCGAGCACGGATGTGTTGCGGAAGAAGCTCTCGCCGAAATCGAAGCGGATGTAGTTCCACATCATCGCGCCGAAGCGCGTCAGCGGTGGCTTGTCGAAGCCGAACTGCTTTTCCAGTTTGGCGATGAGTTCCGGATCGAGGCCCTGGGCGCCGCGATATTTCGAGCTGCCTTCGTCAAGTCCGCTGCCAAGAAGATCACCGCCGCCACCGGAAATGCGCGCATCTGCGCCCTGTGCATCGCCGGTCAGTTGCGCGATGACCTGTTCGACCGGACCGCCGGGAGCGAACTGAATGACGGTGAAGGAGATGGCCATGATGCCGATGATCGTCGGGATCATCAAAAGCAGGCGGCGAAGGATATAGGCTCCCATCAGTGAAGACCCTTCCGGGAAAGCGCGCGTCGTGTGCCGTCCAGTCTATCGCCGTTCAATCGGTGCAGTCTCCTTGTGATGTCGCCCGGCACGCAGTGCCTTGTCCTGATTCGCATTGGTCATTTGGAGCCCAGTCACCTCCTCAATGCAAGTCCGCCTGCCTGCATGCCTATTTCGCATCCTTCGACCACCAGACATCGGGAAAGCCGATGGAGTAAGTCGGCAGTTCCGCGGGATGGGTCAGCTTGTTCCAATAGGCTATGCGCGAGTTATTGCTGTAGAAAAGCGGGATCACATAGTGATTGGCGAGCAGGACGCGGTCCATCGCCTTAATCGCCGCGACCTGTTCATCACGATTGGGCGCGAAAATAATCATCCGGATCAGGGCGTCGATCGCTGGATTGGCGATGCCGGCGTAGTTGCGCGAACCCTGCTGGTTTGCGGATTGCGAGCCCCAATAATCCATCTGCTCATTGCCCGGGTTCATCGTCTCGGCCCAGACAGACCAGATCATGTCGTAGTCGAAACTTCTGACGCGGTTGGTGTATTGGGAAGCGTCAACAGTGCGCAGGCGCGCGTCGATGCCAATCTTCTTGAGGTTGTTCACAAACGGCATCACCGAGCGCTCGAAGGACGGGTTGGACAACAGGATTTCGAAGCTTATCGGCTGGCCGGTCTTGGTATTGACCATGCGGTTGCCCTGAAGCTCGTAGCCCGCCTCCTTGAAAAGCCCGATCGCCTTTCGCAGATTGTCCCGAAGCTTCTGCGGGTCGCCAGCGACCGGATTGGTGTATGGCGTGGTGAAGACTTCAGGAGGAACCTGGTCTTTCAGGCTTTGGAGAATTTCGAGTTCGCGCCCTTGCGGCAACCCGGATGACGCAAGTTCCGTGCCCCAGAAGTAGCTGTCGATGCGCTTGAACGCATTGAAAGCGAGGTTGCGGTTGAGATCTTCGAAATCGAGAGCGTAGTTTAGGGCTTCGCGAACGCGTGGATCCTTGAACTGATCGCGTCGCAGATTGGGCGTTAGCGCCTGCATGACGCCGACGGCGCGCAACGCATTCGGCACCTCTTCACGGATCACGCGGCCATCCTTGATGGCGGGAAAGTCATAAGCCTTGGCCCAACGGCTCGCCTGCGTTTCCTGGCGGTAATCCACGTTGCCGGCACGGAAGGCCTCGAATTCGACCTCGCGATCTCCGAAGAAGGTGTAATTGACATTGCGGAAGTTGTTCTGGCCGACATTGACGTTGAGGTCCTTGCCCCAATAGTCGTCGCGGAGTTCGTAGCGGACCGTGGATCCGGCGGTAAATGCGGCAATCTTGTATGGACCGGAGCCCATGATCGGCTCCAGCGTGGTTTTGGCAGTATCGCGCGGCTTGCCGTCCGAACCCGTCCCTTCCCACCAATGCTTCGGCAGGATCATCAACTGCCCGAGGATGTTTGGAAGCTCCTTGTTGCCCTTCTCATCAAAGATGAAGGTCACGTCGCGGTCGCCGGTCTTTTCGGCGCGAACGACATGCTTGTAGTAGTTGGCGTAAAGCGGGTTCAGTTCCTTGAACTTGTCAAGGCTGAAGATGACGTCCTCAGGTGTAACCGGCTGACCGTCCGCCCACTTTGCTTCGGCGCGCAGCCGGAAGGTTGCGCTCGATATATCCGCCGGAAAGGAAATGCCCTCGGCCAAAAGTCCATAGCTGGCAAGCAGCTCATCATCGGCGGACTTGGTCAGCGTCTCGAAAACCAGCGCGGCGCCGTCGGCAAGTTCGCCCTTCGCCGGCAACGGGTTGAACGTGTCGAAGGTGCCGGTCGTCGAAAGATTGAGCGTCCCACCCTTCGGCGCATCCGGGTTAACGTAATCGAAATGCTTGAAGCCGGGCTTGTATTTGAGTTCGCCGATGGTCGAAGTACCAATTTGGAAGTTCTGGTCCTGTGCCTGAACCGGCGGGGCCAACCAGCTCAAAGCGACCAGAGCAACAATCAAACTTCTTTTCGACCACGTACGCGCCATTCGCCAACCCCGATTACTTCGCTTTCATCGACAATAGGCGAAAACCGGGCGAAAAACAGGTGATATGACAGTTTTTGTCAGGCTCGCGGGATCGAACCACTTTGTTGCCCGGGTAAGCTCGGCTCATTTGCTGCTTATGCAAAACATCGATTCACCAAAATTGCCTTTCACGGTAGATTGGACGCAAATCACTCGGCCGCGGCCGCAGACGTTCAGGACATGGCATGGCCCTCCATACCGCTCGGACTTTCCAGACATTTTTGAAATTGGCATTCGCCGGCGTGCTCGGTGCAAGTCTCGTCGCCGGCGATGCCAGCGCCGAGCAGAAGCAGCCAAGTCCCGGGAGCGCCAAGGCCCTCTTCGGCGCCGTCGCCTTGCCAAACCAGGGGGCGGTGCAGCCCTTCGGCTTCTACGCGAAGGGCTGCATGTCCGGCGCCGTCGCACTTCCGACCGATGGCCCCACCTGGCAGACCATGCGGCTGTCGCGCAATCGCCGCTGGGGCAATCCCGCCATGATCTCTCTCTTGGAGCGGCTGTCCCGGGATGCGGCAAAGTATGACGGATGGCCAGGCCTGCTGGTCGGCGATATCTCGCAGCCGCGCGGCGGTCCGATGTTCAACGGCCACGCCTCGCACCAGATAGGACTTGATGCCGACGTGTGGCTGACGCCGATGCCCGCTCACCCGATGAGCGTCGAGGCGCGCGAAACCGTGCCCTTCACGACGATGCTGCAGAAGGGTGCCTTCCTCACCATCGATCCGAACGTCTGGACCGAATCGCGCGCCCGGCTTTTGATGCGTGCGGCCAGCTACCCGCAGGTCGAGCGGATCTTCGTTAATCCAGCCATCAAGAAAAAGATGTGCGATACCTGGAGAGGCGACCGCACCAATCTCGCCAAGCTGCGCCCGATCTACGGTCACGATTCCCACTTCCACATCCGCATCAAGTGCCCGCCGGGCGCAGCCTCGTGCAAGCCGCAAGCGCCGGTCCCTGCTGACGACGGATGCGGCAAATCGCTGGCATGGTGGTTCACGAAGGAACCATGGGCGCCGCCGAAGCCGCCGAAGCCCGGTACGAAGCCGGTCAAGCCGCGCGAAGTGATGGTCTCCGATCTTCCGAATGCCTGCTCGTCGGTTCTCACGGCGCCGTCCGTCAGCTCGGTGCAGACGGCCACCTTTGGCGGCGCCGCGGCTGCTGCCCCGGAGGTCGCGCCGATGGCGCTGGTGCCTGCCGCGGCGTCTGATGAGGCGCTGCCTGCCATCGGACCGGTACCGGACGACAAGCCGTCCGGCGAGTGAGGCGCTGCCAGCGCGGTGGTCTTTCAAAAGACGGGCGCTTCGTATAGAAGCAGCCAAATCGATTGAATTTCACGTGGAGGTCCTTTTCATGGCCGGCGGCAAGTGCCTTGCATTGATTGCGCATGACCAGAAGAAGGATGACATGGCGGAGTTTGCACGCCGCAACCGCGAGACATTCGCAAACTGGAAAATCGTCGCCACGGGCACGACCGGCGGTCGGGTGCTCGAGGCCGCTCCGGACCTCGATGTGACCCGCTTGAAAAGCGGCCCGCTCGGCGGCGACCAGCAGATCGGGGCGCTTATTGCCACCGGCGAAGTCGATGCGCTGATCTTTTTTGTCGATCCTCTGACGCCGATGCCGCATGATGTCGATGTCAAGGCTTTGATGCGGCTTGCAATCGTCTACGATATCCCGATGGCGCTCAACGAAGCGACCGCCGACAAACTTATTGCCACCCTTCACGCGTAACCGGCGCTTGAAAAGCGCGCACGCACGGAACCCGCCATGCCACAGCTCGATACCAGCGAAACCGCCATGCCCTTTCCGATCCTGATCGGCGACATTGGCGGCACGAATGCCCGTTTTGCGATTATCCCGGACGCTGCGGCAGAGCAGATCCATTTTCCCAACGTTCGCACCGCCGATTTCGAGACGATCGACGATGCGATCCGCAGCTGCATTCTCGAAAAGAGCAGCTTGCGGCCGCGTTCGGCGATCTTGGCGGTGGCCGGGCCGATCAGCCGGGACGAAATACCGCTGACCAATTGCGACTGGGTGGTGCGCCCGCGAACCATGATCGATGGCCTCGGTATCGAAGACGTCCTCGTCGTCAACGACTTCGAAGCGCAAGCGCTGGCAATCGCTGATCTCTCTGACGACAACCGCGAGCGCCTTGGCGATGCATCGGGCGACATGATTGCATCCCGCGTCGTCCTCGGCCCGGGCACCGGTCTCGGTGTCGGCGGGCTCGTTCACGCGCGAGGCTCCTGGATTCCCGTGCCGGGCGAGGGTGGTCACGTCGATCTCGGGCCGCGTACCGCGCGCGATCTCCAGATCTTCCCGCATGTGGAGACGATCGAAGGCCGGATCTCGGCAGAGCAGATTCTCTGCGGCCGCGGCATCGTCAACCTCTACCGGGCCATTTGTGCCGCTGATGGCATTGCCCCCGCCTATTCCGATCCGGCGGACATCACGTCGCACGCGCTTGCCGCTTCCGATGAGGTCGCCGTTGAGACGATTAGCCTGTTCTCGACGTATCTCGGCCGCGTCGCCGGTGACATGGCGATGATCTTCATGGCCCGCGGTGGCGTCTTCCTGTCGGGCGGCATCTCGCAGAAGATCCTTCCGGCGCTGAGAAAGCCGGAATTCCGCGCTGCGTTCGAGGACAAGGCGCCGCATTCCGAGCTGCTGGCGACGATCCCGACCTATGTCGTCACGCACCCGCTTGCGGCTCTGGCGGGTCTCTCGACCTATGCCCGCAAGCCCGAGAGCTTCGGGGTCTCGACGGATGGGCGTCGCTGGCTGGCGTAACGGCTCTGGTCAAAAGCCTGCCAACTCTTTATAGAGCCGCGCGAGCGCACGCAGTCATGAGGACATGCGTGTCCTGACACACAGGAAGACTGATTTTTGCAAGCACCGGACACCCAGCAGAAGCCTGAAACGAGCGACAGCATCACCGGCATCTTGAAGCGCATCATCGCAGAAAACGGCCGGGATCATCTCTGGGGCTATGTTTTTGCTATCAGTTGCCTCGTCATCGTTGCCTTGTCGACGGCGTATACCGCCTGGATCATGAAGTCGGTGATCAACGAGGCGTTCGCAAACCGGCGCGCCGATATTGTCTGGGCCATCTGTTTCACCATCTTCATTGCCTTCGTGCTGCGCGGTTTTGCGAGCTATGGCCAGGCGGTGGTCCTCTCCAAGATCGGCAACAATATTATGGCGCGGTATCAGCAGCGCGCCTATTCGCACCTGATGAAACTGTCGCTCGGCTACTTCAACCAGACGCGCTCGGCCCACGTCGTTGCGCAGCTAAACCAGAACATCAGCGGCATCCGTGATGTGATGAACCTGACGATCACGTCGACGGTGCGCGATCTCCTGACGTTCATCTCTCTGCTCGCCGTGATGATCATCCAGGATCCGCTGCTCAGCCTGGCAGTTTTCGTTCTGGCGCCGCCTCTTCTTTACGCGTTGCGATACGTGTCGAAGCGGCTTCGCACGGCGACCAAGGATGCAATCCACGTCAACAGCCATGTCGCCGGCGCGATGCAGGAAACCATCCAGGGTATCGCCATCGTCAAGGCCTTCACCATGGAAGGCCAGTTGGAGCAGAAGGTTGACAGGCTTGTGGAGAGCGCCGAACGGCGTGCGAACCGTATCGCTCGTCTATCCGAACGGACAGCGCCGCTCACGGAAAGCTTTGCCGGCCTTGCGGTCGCCAGCGTCCTTGCCTACGCCGCTTACCGCACGATCTACAACAATATTCCGCCGGGCGCCTTCTTCTCTTTCGTAATGGCCTTGCTACTGGCCTACGATCCCGCACGCCGCCTCGCACGCCTGCAGGTGCAGATGGAGCGTGCCGTCGTCAACGCACGCATGATCTATGAATTCCTCGATACGGTGCCGCATCAGCGCGATGTGCCTGGCGCGAAGGCGCTTGTCGTCACGGAAGCCAAGATTGAATTCCGCAACGTCTCCTTCGCCTATGGCGAGGATGAGGTGTTGCGCGATGTCAGCTTCTTTGCCGAAGGCGGGAAGACGACGGCGCTTGTCGGGCCATCCGGTGCCGGCAAGTCGACGATCATCACGCTCATTCCGCGCTTCTACGACCCGAAGGCTGGGCAAATCCTGATCGACGGCCAGGACATCGCGCATGTGACGAAACAGTCGCTGCGTGAGCAACTGGCTTATGTCTCCCAGCAGCCGTATCTCTTTGAGGGTACGATCCGCGACAATATCCGCTACGGCCGCCCGGAGGCGACCGATGAGGAGGTCGAGCGCGCCGCGCGCCTTGCCTATGCACACGACTTCATCCTGGCACAGCCCCACGGCTACGACACCCCAGTCGGAGAAAACGGCGTGACGCTTTCCGGCGGTCAACGCCAGCGCCTGTCGATTGCCCGCGCCCTGGTGCGCAACGCTCCGATCTTGCTGCTGGATGAAGCGACCTCGGCGCTGGACACGGAATCGGAGGCGGCGGTCCAGAAGGCACTCGATGGGGCCATGGTTGGCCGCACGGTGGTCGTCATTGCCCACCGCCTTTCGACGGTTGTCCGCGCCGACAAGATCGTGGTTATGCAGCAGGGCCGGATCATGGAGGAAGGCGATCACGAGAGCCTTGCACAGCGCAGCGACGGTCTCTACGCTCGCCTCAACAATCTGCAGAGGCCAGCAGCCTCCGATGCCCGCTGACACATAGGATGATCGACTGACATGAGCGATGCTGCGATGAAACTGGTAGTGGTTGGAGCAGCAGGACGCATGGGGCAGACGCTCATACGGCTTGTCGATTCGATGGATGGGGTCACGCTGCATGCGGCTGTTGCCCGCCCCGGCTCACCGTTCGTCGGCAAGGATGCCGGCGAAATTGCCGGTCTTGGGACGAACGGCATCACTGTCGGGGACGATCCTCTCGCGGCGTTTCTTCATGCCGATGGCGTCCTCGATTTTACGACCCCCGCAACAACGAACGAATTCGCCGCACTTGCCGCTCAGGCGCGCATCGTCCATGTGATCGGGACAACCGGCTGCTCGGTTGAGGACGACGCGAAGATTGCGGCCGCCGCCCGTCACGCCCGGGTGGTGAGGTCGGGCAACATGGGCCTCGGCGTGAACCTGCTCAGCGTCCTTGTCGAGCAGGCCGCTCGTGCGCTCGATCCGGCCGACTGGGACATCGAAGTCCTCGAAATGCATCACAAGCGCAAGGTCGACGCGCCCTCGGGTACGGCGCTAATTCTTGGCGAAGCGGCGGCCAAGGGCAGGGGCATCGATCTCGCATCGAAGTCGGTGCGCTCGCGCGACGGTCACACCGGTCCGCGCGAGGAAGGCACCATCGGCTTTGCGACGCTGCGCGGCGGCTCGGTTGTCGGCGAGCATTCGGTGATCTTTGCCGGCGAGGGCGAAACGGTGACGATGTCGCACAGCGCCACCGATCGTTCGATCTTCGGCCGCGGCGCCGTCAAGGCGGCGCTGTGGGCGCGGGATAAGAAGCCCGGTCTCTATTCCATGCTCGACGTGCTCGGGCTTTCTTCAAAGTAATCTTTTTCGGAGGCATTTTTCATGAGCGGCACCCTCGTTCTCGTTCGCCACGGCCAAAGCGACTGGAATCTGAAGAACCTTTTCACCGGCTGGAAGGACCCGGAGCTGACCGAGCTTGGCATCCAGGAGGCCAACACCGGCGGCAAGGCGCTGGCCGACTACGGTATCAAGTTCGATGTCGCCTTCACCTCCGACCTGAAGCGGGCTCAGGACACGCTGACGATCATTCTCGACAATGTCGGCCAGCCGGACCTCAAGACACTCAAGGATCAGGCGCTCAACGAGCGCGATTACGGCGATCTCTCGGGCCTCAACAAGGACGATGCCCGCGCCAAGTGGGGCGAGGAGCAGGTCCACATCTGGCGCCGCTCTTATGATGTTCCGCCGCCGGGTGGCGAAAGCCTGCGCGACACCGGCGCCCGCGTCTGGCCTTACTACCTGACGGAAATCCTGCCCCGCGTGTTGCGCGGCGAAAAGGTGCTCGTCGCCGCCCACGGCAATTCGCTGCGCTCGCTGGTGATGGTGCTCGACCGCCTGACCAAGGAACAGATCCTCGCGCTCAACCTCGCGACCGGCGTCCCCATGGTCTACAAGCTCAACGCCGATTCCACCGTCGCCTCCAAGGAAGTGCTCGGCGACATGTCCGGCGCGCATTGAGTTCAAAGGCGCCGCGTGTCATCGGCGCGCGGCGCTTTTTCGAATTTGCCCGGTTCTAGCTCTTTGCCGCGTCCGTTGCCCGAGGCGACTGCGCGCGGGCGGCCTCGAAATCCGGCAGGCGATTGGCGATCCACTGCCAGAGCGCCACGACTTCTACCAGAAGCTCGCCGCCAAGCGGCGTCAGTTCATATTCCACGCGTGGCGGCACCTGCGGGTAGAGCGTTCTTGGCCTCCGCCAATATGTGCATGACCCGCAGCGGCCATTTGGCGCTGGCGCGTTCCAGCATCTCGCGAGCAAGCGCGTCCTGCGCGTCCGTCAGCGTTTCGCAGAAATCGAATGTACCATCGTCCACGTTAGTTACCATTGGGTATGTATAGCTCCTATGGGTGCCTTCTTTCAAGATGAAACTGATTTGCCTATATGGCCTTCCGACGGATCAAGGAGATTTCCATGTCACAGGTTTGGTTGATTACAGGCAGTTCTCGTGGGCTCGGCAGGGCGCTCGCTGAAGGGGTACTGGCGGCAGGGCACAAATTGGTCGCAACGGCGCGCGATCCGTCGCAACTTGAGGATCTCAAGAAACGCTTCGGCGACAGCGTCCTGACAGCCACCCTCGATGTAGCCGATGAGCGGTCTGCCGCATCGGCCGTGAAGTCGGCGGTCGACCGGTTCGGCCGGCTGGATGTTCTCGTCAACAATGCAGGTTACGGCGATGTCGGCTCGATTGAGGATACAAGCCTTGCCGAGTTCCGTGCCCAGATCGAAACGAACCTCTTCGGAACGATCATCGTCACCAAGGCTGCGCTGCCGGTAATGCGAGAGCAGGGTTTCGGACACATCATCCAGTTCTCCTCCGTCGGCGGTCGCATCGGCCCGGCGGGGCGAGCGCCTTACGCTGCCGCAAAATGGGGCGTGGAGGGCTTCTCGGAAGTTCTGGCCAAGGAGGTCGGCCCGCTCGGCATCAAGGTGACGATCATCGAGCCGGGCGGTTTCAGGACCGACTTTGCCGGCTCGTCCACCACACTTCGGGAAGGTCGGCCGGAATACGACGACACTGTCGGAAAGATGGCGCGCTATCAGCGCGATTATAACGGCAGGCAGCCGGGCGATCCGGCAAAGGCAGCCGCCGCCGTCGTCCATGTCGCCAGCCTTACCGAACCGCCACTGCGCTTGCTGCTCGGCAGCGATGCGTTGCGTGGCGTCGAGCAGAACGACGCTGCACGAGCCAAGGAGCATGCGGCTTGGCGGGAACTTAGTGTCTCAACCGATTTTGAGCCCGGCGGCTGACGAATGGTCAGGCCCGGATCCGCAATCATCGTCACGAGCTGCTCGCGACTGGACATGACGTTCATAACTTTGCCTATGATGATACGGTTGATGCAGCACCTTGCCGGAGAAGCTAGGTACACGGGATAAGGGCAGCGATCGCGCCAGCAAGGCCGTGAGCCAGTAGGCGACGGTGGGGGCGGCGCGGTTCCTCTAGCGCTCTGCCGCGTCCGTTACGCGCGAGGTTTTTGCGCGGACGGCCTCGACGTCCGGCAGGCGATTGGCGATCCGCTTCCGGAGCGTCACGAATTCCGCCGGAAGCTCGTCGCCACGCGGCGTCGTAAGATGCGATCGGTCAAGCAGCTGCGCTAGCCGGCCAATTGCGACAAAAGCGAGGACGGCAATAGCACCGACGACGGCGGCGACCGCGAGCGACCACGATACGCCGATGTTCTCCATCATGAACGCGAGGACAAATGGGGCGGTCGACGAAATCACCAGGCGGATGGACAACACCTGGCCCTGTCGTCGCCCGTAACCTTCGCTGCCAAACAGTGCCAGCGGCAAGGTTCCCTGCACGATGCTGCTCAGCCCCGAGCCAAGGCCGAAGACGACGGCGAAGACCAATGCGCCTGGTACCGACGGGGCGGTGACGATCAGAGTGACCAGGGCCGCCGGCAGCAACACCGCTGAGATGAGCGCCAGCGTCAGCTGCGACAATCCGCCACCGAAGACCATGTTGATGAAGCGGCTTAGCACCTGCGACGGGCCAAACAGCGTGCCGACCATCACCGAAAGGGCTCCAAGCCCAAGTCCGGATAGCACCGGAACCATGTGCACGAGGAGTGCGGCGTTGACGAAGCTCTCCAGAGCAAACCCCATGACCATCAGGATGAAGGCCGGCGTTCGCACGGATGGCGGAAGGCTCGGTTCGACGTGCTTTGCCGCTTCGTTCTTCTCCCGTTTGCGGGTTTCGCTGACGCTGCGCGACAACCATGCATGAATGGGAAGGCAGACGAGCAGATTGATACCCGCGAAGATCAGATAAACGTCCTGCCAGGACATGTGCGCGTTGGCCGCCGTGGTGATCGGCCAGAAAATCGTCGAAGCAAAGCCAGCGATTAGCGTCAGATAGGTGATGCTGCGCTGGGCAACCTTCGGCCTGATCTGGACGAGCAAAGCAAAGGCGGCCCCATATTGCACCAGATTGGAGGCCGTCTCGATCGCGATCAGTGCAGCGACGAAGGTGATCTTGCCGGGAGCGAACGCGCACGCGGCAAGCGCTGCGGCCGCGATCGCCGAGCCCGCCGTCATGACACGGCCGGCGCCAAAGCGGTCAATCCACCTGCCCATGGCCGGCGCCGCCAGGGCGCCGATCAGGAGAGCTACGGACAGCGCACCAAAAATCCATTCCGACGACCAATCGAGATCCCGCGCCATATCCGGCGCAAGGATGCTGAAGCTGTAATAGAGCGTTCCGTAGCCGATGATCTGCGTCAGACCGAGGGCGAGGATTGCCGCGACAGGGGAGCGTTCGGCGCTGGTCGTCGTCATAGGGATTTGAGGCTCACGCGCTGTTCGAGTTTTTCGGCCGCCTCCTTCCGTTCGCTGTAGCGATCAGTGAGATAGGCCGAAGCATCGCGCGTCAGCGAGGTGAACTTCACCAGCTCCTCGCACACATCGACCACGCGGTCGTAATAGGAGGATGGTTTCATGCGGCCGTCGGCATCGAACTCCTGGAAGGCCTTGGCCACCGACGACTGGTTCGGAATGGTGATCATCCGCATCCAGCGGCCGAGGATGCGCATCTGTCCGACTGCATTGAAGGACTGTGAGCCGCCGGAAACCTGCATGACGGCCAGCGTCTTGCCCTGCGTCGGGCGCACCGAGCCCACCGCCAGCGGGATCCAGTCGATCTGCGCCTTCATGATGCCGGTCATCGCGCCATGACGTTCGGGGCTGACCCACACCTGGCCTTCCGACCATTCAGACAGCGCGCGCAGCTCCTGCACCTTTTGATGCGTCACCGGAGCACCGTCTGGAAGCGGCAGACCTTCCGGATTGAAGATCCTAACCTCGCAGCCGAAGTGATCGAGCAGCCGTGCCGCCTCCTGCGCTAGCAGGCGGCTGTAGGACACAGTCCTCAGCGAGCCACAAAGGATAAGAATGCGCGGCTTGTGGGTCGAGAAGGGCGGCCGCAACGCCGAGAGATCCGGCTGGCGCAGATGCTCCGGGGACACGGCAGGCAGATCAGACAATGCGCTTGCCATGGCCGTCGAGGACCTGTTCGCCATCCTCCTTGGTGAAGGCGCCCTTGTGGGTGTCGGGGAGAATATCCAGAACGACTTCGGACGGGCGCGCAAGCCTGGTGCCGAGCGGCGTGACGACGAACGGCCGGTTGATCAGGATCGGGTCTTTCAGCATCGCGTCGAGCAGTTGATCGTCGGTCAGGGCAGGGTTATCGAGACCGAGATCCGCATAGGGCGTTCCCTTTTCCCGGATTGCTCGGCGCACGGTCAACCCTGCGTCGGCGATCATCTTCACGAGCTGCGCACGCGACGGCGGGTCCTTCAGGTATTCGATGATGTCAGGTTCGATGCCGGTGTTGCGGATCATCGCCAGCGTGTTGCGTGACGTGCCGCATTGCGGGTTGTGATAGATGGTAACGTTCATAACTTTGCCTCTGACGATGCGGTTGATGCAGCACCTTGCCGCAGAAGCCAGGTGCACAGGATGAGGGCAGCGACCGCGCCAGCAATCTCTGCGAACCAGAACCCCGGTAAATCGACCGGGCGGATCCCGGAGAAGGTGTCGGTCAACGACCGTGCCAAAGCGACGGCGGGATTGGCGAATGAGGTGGAGGCGGTGAACCAGTAAGCGGCCGTGATATAGAGCCCCACAAGCCAAGGCACCGCCCTCTGTTCGAACTTGATGCCGGCGAGGATAACCGCTATCAGCCCGAACGTCGCCACTCCTTCGGAGAACCACTGCGCGCCGCCGGTACGAGCCTTGCTCGAGATTTCGACCAGCGGCAGGCCGAACATAAGGTGAGCGGCGATTGTGCCGGCCACGCCGCCGGCAATCTGAGCCAGGATGTATCCCCCAAAGTCGCGCTTCGGCAACTTGCGAGAGATAGCGAAAATCAGCGAGACCGCAGGATTGAATTGGGCTCCGGAGATCGGGCCGAGGATTGTGATCAGGACCACCAGGATTGCGCCGGTCGCCACCGTGTTCCCCAACAATGTCAGGCCAACATCCTCAGTCAGCGATGCTGCCATGACGCCAGATCCGACCACTGTTGCGACCAGCATGGCTGTCCCAAGTCCCTCTGCGACCAGCCGGCGCGGCAGATCGAACCCGGTCATCGGCTCGCCCCGGTTGGTTTTAAGGTCGCGCCCTCCAAGGTGCCGATCTGATGGAGATGCGTTTCCAATGCGAGTTTGTCGATCGATGCAAGCGGTAGGCTGATAAACGCCATGACCCTATTCTTCAGAAAGCGAGCAGCCTGAGCAAAAGCGCGACCCTTCTCGACGTCGCTGCCTTCGACGGCGGCCGGATCCTCCACACCCCAATGGGCCGTCATGGGATGGCCGATCCAAACCGGACAGGCCTCGCCGGCAGCGCTGTCGCAGACCGTGAAGATGAAGTCCATCTCCGGCGCGCCCGGCTCGGTAAACTCGTCCCAGCTCTTCGAGTGGAAGCCGTTCGTTGGGTAACCAAGCGCCGCAAGCTCCTTCAGCGCCAGAGGGTTGACCTGACCTTTTGGCTGGCTGCCGGCTGAATAGGCTTTGAAGCGGCCATTGCCCTCGGCATTGAGAATGGATTCCGCCAGGATCGAGCGGGCCGAATTGCCCGTGCAGAGAAAGAGCACATTGTAAACGCGGTCGGCGGTCATTGCAGTTTTTCCTCCATTTTAGGGGTACAGCAAGCCGCGACCTTGGCGGCGGGCGCGCAGATTTCCGGGTGCCCGGAGCAGCAGTCTTCCATCAGGAAGCGAACCAGGCCGCCGAGCGCCTCATAGTTCGCGGTGTAGATGATCGATCGGGATTCGCGCTGCTGCGCGATCAGTCCTGAGCGTTCCAGCTCCTTAAGATGGAAGGAGACGTTGGACGGCGATACCACCGCTTCTTCTGCGATCGCGCCTGCCGCCATGCCGTTCGGGCCGGCGACCACAAGCATGCGGACGATGCGCAGGCGGGTTTCCTGAGACAGCGCGCCAAATGCGACGAGGGCTTGACGTTGATCCATATTTCAACAATCCTTGAATAATTGAAACGAGGAATAACGCAGATGAACGCGATCGACAATAGCAAAGTTCAGGAAGACGATATCAGCCTCGGCCTGTTGCTCAGTGCACTTGCCGGTGCCAGAGATTCTCCGCTGATATTCTATTGCGACGGGCGACCGGTGAAGCCTGGCTACCATGTCACCGAGGTCAAGGTCGGCCAGTTTTCGGCGCTGGACTGCGGCGCCAACCCTGAGGCATGGACGGAGATTTTCATTCAGCTCTGGGATATCGAGGAGGGCGAGCGCACCCATATGCCTGCTGGCAAATTCTATGCGATCATCCGCAAGGTCACGGAGCACGTGAAGCTCGATGATTCAGCCAAGCTGACCTTCGAAGTCAGCGACGGCGTTCAACCGATGCGGCTCTACCGCGCCGCGATGCCAACGCTGCCCGCCGGCACTGTGCACGTCGAGCTATCGCCGCGGCCCGCCAGCTGCAAGCCGCGCGATCGGTGGCTTGCCCAACAACAGGCACAATCCTGTTGTGCCCCCACGGCGGGAAGGAACGCCTGTTGCGGCTGACGCCGCACGGCAATGACGCATGACCGTCAGGATAGGGCGTCTAAATCTAATGCCAGCTTTGGAGGGCCGGGTTTTCCGGCGCGCCCGGCCTGTCTCAGTTCTCGATGGTGAACTGCACCCGATCCGCCGAAAACCGACTGATCGCATATTGCACTGGCACACCCTCTAGATCCGTGTTCATCGCCTTGGTGATCAAGACGATCGCCCCCGGCGTCAGTTCCAGTGCCGCCAGATCGGCGGCGTCGGCATGGGCGGCGGTGACCTGCGTCGTCGCGCGTACATAGTCGGATAGGCCGAGTTCGGCAAAGGCCCGGGTGATCGATTCCGTCTTCTCGTATGCCGCCGGCATGCCGGCAAAGCGTTCGGCGGGAAACCAGGCCGTGGCGCAGGAGACCGGCCGATTGTCGGCCTTGCGCACCGTTTCCATGCGGATCACCGGCGCCCCCGGCCGCAGCTTCAGCCAGCGGGCCACCTCGTCGTCCGCTCTCTCATCGCTATGCCCAAGCAGCAGTCCGCGCATTTCGCGCGCCTGCTCACCGATACCGGTCGTGAACCGCGTGCGTCGGGTGATCGGAAAGTTCAGCCGTTCCTTGCGTTCGATCAGTGTGCCGCGGCCCTGCACAGCGCGCACGATGCCCTCCTGGGCAAGCGCAGCAATCGCGCTGCGCACCGTATGGCGGTTGACGCCGAACTGCAGCGCCAGAACCGTCTCCGGCGGCACCATGCCTGCCTCGTCATAAGCGCCGGCGCTGATTGCCTGGCCAATGCGGTCGGCAATCTGGCGCCATAGCGCTACGCCTGTCTGTCTTTGTACCTGCCCAGCCATTTTGCCCCTTGATGTCACACGCTTGTCACGTCGGCGATTTAAGCGTAACTCTATCTTGTATAGTTGTCTATATCAATAGACATTTAAAGGATGTGGCAATGAGCTTGGCGGAGAAGAATGAGCCGGCGGCGGCAGGCGGACGCAAGCGCGTGGTCGACCTGCTCGCACGTGCAGAGCGACCGGAATTGGTTGAAGCATGGAACGGCCTGGCGGAGAAGCCGGTGGTCCAGCCGGTGCGTGGGCCGGAAACGGGCCTCGTCATGGTCCGCGGCCGCATGGGCGGCGGTGGTGCACCGTTCAATCTCGGTGAGGTGACCGTGACGCGTGCGACCGTTCGTCTTGCTTCCGGCACTGTCGGTCACGCCCAGGCGCTTGGCACGGACCGCCAGAAGGCGCGGCTTTCGGCCATTTTCGATGCGCTTTGGCAGGAGGCTGCGACGCAGCAGTTTGTCGAGCAGACGCTGCTTGCGCCGATCGCTGCCCGGGTGGCCGCAGACGAGCGCCGCCGGGCCGACGAGACGGCCGCGACCCGCGTCGATTTCTTCACCATGGTTCGCGGAGACGACTGATGAGCCTCAAGACGGAAGCGCTGACCGGAGGCTTTGCTGAGCCGGTCTTCCACGCACAGAGCGTGTTCAAGCTGATGATGGATGCGATGGCGCGTCCCGGCACGATCCAGACGGTCGCTCCCGACGCAACGCCGCCGGCACCGCTCGGCATTGCCGCCGGCGCGATCGCGCTGACGCTCTGCGATCACGATACGCCCGTATGGCTGTCTGCCGGGCTCGCAAAATCGGCCGTGCCTCAGTGGCTCGGCTTCCACACCGGCGCGCCGGTAACGCCTGAGAAGGCCGAAGCCCGCTTCGCCTTTGTCGAAGCTGGTACAACGATGTCCTCCTTCGGTCTCTTTGCCGCCGGGACGCAGGAATATCCCGATCGCTCGACCACCCTGGTCATCGAGTTGGCGGATCTCGAGGCGGGACGCAGGCTCGCCCTGATGGGGCCGGGCATTAAGACAGTGACGGACATCGCGCCGATCGGCCTGGCCGATACCTTCCCCCGCCTCTGGACGGAGAACCGCGCGCTCTTCCCGCGCGGCATCGACATCGTGCTGACGTCGGGCAACCGTTTCCTGTGCCTGCCGCGCACCACCAAGATCACCGCAACGGAGATGTGACCCCATGTATGTTGCTGTCAAAGGAGGCGAGGCCGCCATTGCCAATGCCCATCGCCTGCTGGCGGATCGCCGCCGCGGCGACCGTTCGCTGCCGGCTATCGGCATCGACCAGATCGTGGCGCAGCTGGCGCTTGCCGTCGACCGCGTCATGGCGGAAGCCTCGCTTTACGATCGCATGCTGGCGGCTCTCGCCGTTCGCCAGTCGCGCGGCGACATGATCGAGGCGATCTTCCTGCTGCGCGCCTACCGCACGACGCTGCCGCGCTTCGGCTACTCCAACCCGATCGACACGGCCCGGATGAATATCGAGCGCCGTGTCTCGGCCACCTACAAGGATCTCCCGGGCGGCCAGTTGCTCGGCCCGACCTTCGATTATACCCACCGCCTGCTCGATCCGTCGCTCCTGGCAGATGACGCCGTGGACGAGCCGACGCGGCGCGACGCCCAAGCCGGCCGCGTCATGCGCGTTTCGGACATCCTCGCTCAGGAAGGCCTGATCGAGGGTGATGGCGAAATGCCTGAGGATCACGAGATCGGCGATCTGACGCGCGAGCCGATGGAGTTCCCGATGACGCGCGACCTGCGCCTGCAGGCGCTTGCCCGCGGCGACGAAGGTTTCCTCTTGGCGCTCGGCTATTCGACCCAGCGCGGCTACGGCCGCAACCACCCCTTCACCGGCGAAATCCGCATCGGCGAGGTCGAGGTGGAGTTCGATGTTCCCGAACTCGGCTTTGCTGTTTGTCTCGGGACCATAAAGGTCACGGAATGCCAGATGGTCAACCAGTTCAAGGGCTCGTCCAAGGCGCCACCGCAGTTCACCCGCGGCTACGGCCTGGTCTTCGGCCAGAGCGAGCGCAAGGCGATGTCGATGTCTCTCGTCGACCGGGCGCTGCGTGCCGAAGAGCTCGGCGAGGACATCACCGCTCCGGCGCAGGACGAGGAATTCGTCATTTCGCACGCCGACAACGTCCAGTCGACCGGCTTCGTCGAGCACCTGAAGCTGCCGCACTACGTGGACTTCCAGGCTGAACTCGATCTGGTCCGTCGTATGCGCAGCGAATTCGAAGCCGGCCGCGCCGGTGGCGGCGACACCATCAAGGAGGCGGCCGAATGACGCGATCAGTCTGCGCCGCCGTCACCGCCCCCACCGTCGTCAGCATCGAAAGCGGCGTCGCCGCCACCAGCATGACTGACATCGCCGCCGCCATTAGCAGCTACGCCATTTGTCTTCGGCTTGAAGAGGAAGGGGAGGACGACGAAGCAGGTCATTATAGCCAAGATCACGAGCACTTCGCTCGAAGTATCGGCTTCCATTGTGACCTTCCTTCTGTCTGGCCCCTGCAACCACAGGGTAATCAAAGATGACTGATCTGGCCACCTACAATTTCGCTTATCTGGACGAACAGACGAAGCGGATGATCCGCCGCGCCATCCTGAAGGCGATCGCCATTCCCGGCTATCAGGTGCCCTTCGCCTCGCGCGAAATGCCGATGCCTTACGGCTGGGGAACCGGTGGCGTGCAGGTGACGGCCTCGATCATCGGTCCAGACGATGTGCTGAAGGTCATCGATCAGGGCGCTGACGACACCACCAACGCCGTCTCGATCCGCGCTTTCTTCCAGAAGGTCGCCAATGTCGCGGTCACGACGCACACCAAGGATGCGACGATCATCCAGACGCGCCACCGCATTCCGGAAGAGAAGCTTGGAGCGAACCAGGTGCTCGTCTATCAGGTGCCGATCCCGGAACCGCTCCGCTTCCTCGAGCCGCGCGAGACCGAAACCCGCAAGATGCATGCGCTGGAAGAATACGGCCTCATGCATGTAAAGCTTTACGAGGACATTGCGCATAACGGCCGCATCTCCAAGACCTATGCCTATCCGGTGAAGGTTGCCGGCCGCTACGTCATGGACCCGTCGCCGACGCCGAAGTTCGACAATCCGAAAATGCACATGTCGGATGCGCTGCAGCTCTTCGGGGCAGGGCGCGAGAAGCGCATCTATGCCGTTCCGCCCTATACCGATGTCGTCAGCCTCGACTTCGACGATTACCCCTTCGAGATCCAGCGCTTCGGCAAGCCGTGCGCGCTGTGTGGAGCCGAAGAGGTTTATCTCGACGAGGTCATCCTCGACGACAAGGGTGGCCGCATGTTCGTCTGCTCCGACACCGACCACTGCGAAGACCGCCGCGCCCAAGGGCATGTCGGCGAGATGTTGGCACCCAATCAGGAGGCCGCCGAATGACCGACGCCCCGCTTCTCAAAGTCAACGACGTCTCGAAGTTCTACGGCAATCGCATCGGGTGCCGGAACGTCTCCTTCGAGCTCTGGCCCGGCGAAGTGCTCGCCATCGTCGGTGAATCCGGCTCGGGCAAGACGACGCTTTTAAACTGCATATCGACCCGTTTGATGCCGACCACCGGCAGCGTCGAATACCACATGCGCGATGGCGCCTATCGCGATCTCTATCGTATGAGCGAGGCCGAACGCCGCTTTCTGATGCGCACCGACTGGGGGTTCGTGCATCAGAATCCGGCTGACGGTCTGCGCATGACGGTGTCTGCCGGCGCCAATGTCGGCGAACGCCTGATGGCGATCGGTGACCGCCACTATGGCAACATCCGCTCGACGGCGGTCGATTGGCTGCAGCGCGTCGAAATCGATGCGGGCCGTATCGACGATCAGCCGCGCGCCTTCTCCGGCGGCATGCGTCAACGCCTGCAGATCGCCCGCAATCTGGTCACCGGTCCACGCCTCGTCTTCATGGATGAGCCGACTGGCGGCCTTGATGTCTCGGTGCAGGCCCGCCTGCTCGACCTCGTGCGCGGTCTTGTCAACGATCTCGGCCTTGCCGCGATCGTCGTCACCCACGATCTCGCCGTCGCACGCCTGCTGTCGCATCGCATGATGGTGATGAAGGATGGCCATGTCATCGAGCACGGCCTGACCGATCGCGTCCTGGACGATCCGCGCGAGCCGTACACTCAGCTCCTTGTTTCCTCCATTCTGCAGGTCTGATCGCGCATGCTGTTTGGAAGCCGGCTACCGGCTTCGCGATAAAGCGAAAACTAAGGAAAGAAATCATGGCAACGCCCCTTGTTGTTTCTGAAGTCGCCAAGAGCTTCACCATGCACCTGCGCGACGGCATCAAACTGCCGGTCGTTTCGGATGTGTCCTTTTCCGTGGCATCCGGCGAATGCGTCGTCCTCGGCGGGCCGTCTGGCATCGGCAAGAGCTCGCTTCTGAAAATGATCTACGGCAATTATGCCGTCGACAGCGGCCAGATCCTGATCAAGCATCAGGACAAGATCGTCGATCTGGCGAGCGCGGATCCGCGCACGGTCATCGACGTGCGCCGCCACACGCTCGGCTATGTCAGCCAGTTCCTGCGCACTGTGCCGCGTGTCGCGGCGATCGACGTCGTCGCCGAGCCGCTGGTGGCGCGCGGCGAGAAGGCCGACGCCGCGCGGGAAAAGGCCGCCGAACTGCTGTCGAAACTGAACCTGCCGGAAGCGCTCTGGCAACTTCCGCCCGCCACATTCTCCGGCGGTGAGCAGCAGCGTGTCAACATCGCCCGCGGCTTTATCACCGAGCATACGGTTCTCCTGCTCGACGAGCCGACCGCCTCGCTCGATGCCAAGAACCGTGCCGTGGTCGTCAGGATGATCGAGGACAAGAAGAAAGCCGGCGTCGGCCTTCTCGGAATTTTCCACGACGAGGAAGTGCGCGAAGCTGTCGCCGACCGCATTCTCGACGTCCAGAAGTTCTCGCCACGAAAGGCAATTGCCGCATGAGCCGCAAGATTGGCATCGAGCCCTATTTCCATGAAACGGCATCCGTGAGGAACGCCATCTTTGGCCGCTTCACGGAAGTCTCGGAGCGCTGCCGCATCGACGAGGTCGAGTTCGGCGACTATTCCTACGTCATGCAGGACGGCTCCATCTGGTGCGCGACGATCGGCAAGTTCGTCAACATCGCCGCATCGGTGCGTATCAATGCCACCAACCACCCGACCTGGCGCGCGACGCTGCACCACTTCACCTACCGCGCTGCCGACTATTGGCCGGACGCCGATATGGAGACCGATTTCTTCGCATGGCGCCGCTCCAACCGCGTCGTCATCGGCCATGACGTCTGGATCGGTCACGGCGCCACCATTCTACCCGGCGTCAAGATCGGCAATGGTGCTGTCATCGGCGCCGGTGCCGTTGTCTCCAAGGACGTTGCAGCCTACACCATCGTCGGCGGCGTGCCTGCAAAGCTCATCCGCGAACGCTTCGCGAAGGAAATCGGCGAGCGGATGGATCGGCTTGCCTGGTGGGATTGGGAACATGACCGCCTGCGGGTCGCCTTGGCTGATTTTCGCAATCTGAGTGCCGAGGATTTCCTCTCGCGCTACGAGCAGTGAACAAAGTCCCCTGGGTTCGCTCCAGGGGCCGCTTGACGTCCTGCTGGCGTCTCAAGGCTGCTCAGACGGCACTCCGCGGTCTGTCAGGAGAGCCTACGGCCTCGGATTCTTTGCCAATTGCCACTCACCGGTCGCGTCCGCCTCCACGCGCTTGTTGCCGCGGTAGAAGATCGGTAGCCCGGTTTTTTTGTCCATCGAGAAACGGCTGGGCGTATATTTTTCGTCCTCATGCCCACGGGTGGCGAGGCCGAGTGCCTCCTTGAATTTGCCGGCGTTGCACAGGCTTTTGAAGAGAGTTTGATCCATCGCTTTTGCTCCAGCATCCTTCCTGAACTGCCTGCCATTGACGGGTGATTGGGTCAACCATCAATGACGGACGTTCTCATCGCCTGCTGTCCGGACTGGCCTGGTGTGCAATCGCACAGCCAGCTTCTGATAGGCAGCTCGTCCAATCCGTCACCCGGCACGCCGAGGCAACAGCGCGCCGGCGCCCGGCTGGATTTCGGCATCAGGGATGCGCCCACCAAAGCCCCGATTATGACAGTCCTTACATAAAACTGACATTCCCCATTCATGAAGCGGGACTAATGCACTGCCTCATATCGCATCTGGACTATGAGGAAGAGCATGATGTTCGAGCTGAGGAATGTCACCCGCCGTTTCGGAATCAAGACAGCCGTCGATTCCGTGACGCTCGACATTCCTCAGGGCCAGATGGTCGGCATCATCGGTCGTTCCGGCGCCGGCAAGTCTACGCTGTTGCGCATGATCAACCGCCTGCAGGAGCCGACCTCCGGATCGATCCAGTTCGCTGGTGTCGAGGTCTCGACCCTCCGCGGCCAGGCATTGCGCAACTGGCAGCGCGATTGCGCCATGATCTTCCAGCAGTTCAATCTCGTTCCGCGTCTCGACGTGTTGACCAACGTCATGCTCGGCCGTCTGAACCATCGCCCGACCGCGATGAGCCTGCTCGGCATCTTCACCCGCGAGGAGCGAATTCATGCGATCGCAGCTCTTGAGCGCCTCGGAATCGAGCAGACGGCGCTGCAAATGGCCGGCACGCTCTCCGGCGGCCAGCAGCAGCGTGTCGCCATTGCCCGGGCTCTGATGCAGAACCCGAAGATGGTGCTTGCCGACGAGCCGATCGCCTCGCTCGATCCGCTGAACGCCAAGATCGTCATGGACGCGCTGCGCGACATCAACGAGCGCGAAGGCATTACCGTCGTCACCAACCTGCACACGCTGGATACGGCTCGCAACTATTGCGAACGCATCGTCGGCATGGCCGCTGGCCGCGTCGTCTTCGACGGCAAGCCGTCCGAACTGACGGCCGGTGCCGTCAAGCAGATCTACGGCACCGACAAGGACGGCGCCGGCATCGACGAGACGATGACCTCGACCTCGATCAACATTCCCGCGGCCGCGGCCGCACAACAATCCGCCGGCCTGCAACCGCTGGCGCTGGCCGGTCTCTGAGAGGGGCGGCCTCGATCGCAAGCCCGCGTTATGGGCACCTTCTTAAACAGAGTTGCCGGGGACACCGGTCAATCAGGAGAGAACCATGTTGAAGAAAGCACTTTTTGCGGCCACGGCGCTGTTTGCGCTTGCCGGCGTTTCGCATGCTGCAGACCTCAAGGAATTCCGCGTTGGTATTCTCGGCGGCGAAAACGAAGCTGACCGTCTGCGCAACTACGCTTGCCTTGCAGACCACCTGAAGACCGAATTCGGCTTCGAGAAGGTCTCGCTCTTCCCGGCTGCTGACTATGACGGCGTTATCCAGGGTCTGCTCGGTGGCACGCTCGACTTCGCAGAACTCGGCGCTTCCGGCTACGCTGCTATCGCTATCAAGGACGAAAAGGCTGTGACCCCGATCCTGACGACGGTCCAGAAGGACGGCTCGACCGGCTACCACTCGATCGGTCTTGCTCTCAAGTCCTCGGGCATCAAGGACATCAAGGATGCCAAGGGCAAGAAGCTCGGCTACGCCGATCCGGACTCCACCTCGGGCTACCTCATTCCGCTCACGCAGATCCCGAAGGACACGGGCATGCCGAATGACAAGTACTTCGCCTCCACGCAGTTCAACGGCGGCCACGAGAACAACCTTCTCGCTGCCTACGACGGCAAGGTCGACATCGCTGTCGACGACTCTTCGGGCATCGGCGATTTCAAGGACGGTTACACCTCTGGCACCTTCCGCAAGGCAGTCGACAAGGGCACCGTAGACCCGAACAAGCTCGTCGAAGTCTGGCGTTCGCCGTTGATCCCGAACGGTCCGCTCGTCGTTCGCAACGAACTCGGCGCCGATTGGCAGGCAAAGCTCACCGACTTCTTCACGAAGCTCCCGAAGACGGACGCCAAGTGCTTCGCAGCCATCGAAGGCGGCGACTACCAGGGCTACACCAAGGTTCAGCCTGATTTCTACAACGCCATTATCGACGCTCGTAAGGCTGCCATCGGCGGTTGATCGATCCTGATAGCTGGAGGGCGGCCGTTACAGGCCGCCCTTTTTCCTGCGAAAAAAGCGGACACCGTTCATGACTTTTGCCGATCCCAACGCCCACGCGCCGACCACGCCGCAAAGCGCCCGTGAAATCGGTGACGCCTGGGGCAAGATGGTAGCTCGCCGCCGCCTCTATACCGGCCTCGGTCTGGTGATCCTGCTTACCGCCCTCGTCGCTTCGGTACGCTTTGCCGACGAGAGCAATGCCGGCCATTTCTTCGAGCGCCTGCCGCACCTCTTCGATTTTCTGAGCTGGCTCATTCCCAAGGATTGGAACGACGTCTGGCGCGCATTGTTCGATATCGCAAGCCCGATGCAGAAGACCGGCGAAGAGTATAATTTCGCCGAGGGTCGCGTTCCGGTCTGGGGTGGCTTCTATATCCCCGAATATTTCGAGCTGATGATCATCACGATCAATGTCGCGTTGGTCTCGACCATCATCGGCTTCATCTTCGCCGTACCGCTCAGCTTTCTTGTCGCCCGCAATCTGGCGCCCTCCAATCCGTTGCGCATCGTTGCCAAGCGGCTCACCGAATTCCTGCGCGCCTTTCCCGAGATCGTCATCGCCGGCCTGTTTTCGGCGATTCTGTCGATCGGCCCGGTCGCCGCCATCATCGCCGTCAGCCTGCACACCATCGGCGCGCTCGGCAAACTCTTCTACGAAGTCGTCGAAAACATCGACATGAAGCCGGACGAGGGCATGAAAGCCGTCGGCGCCAGCTGGTCGGAGCGCGTGCGTTTTGCCGCCCTGCCGCAGGTCATGCCGAACTTCGTCTCCTACGCACTGCTGCGCCTTGAGATCAACGTCCGCGCCTCCACCATCATCGGTGCGGTCGGCGGCGGCGGTATCGGCGAGGAACTCAAGCTCTCGATCTCGCGCGGCTTCGGCGCCAAGACGGTCGCGCTCGTCCTCCTGCTCTTCATCACCATCGTTGCGGTCGACCAGTTCTCCGCATGGCTGCGCCGCCGTCTCGTCGGCGAGCACGCCTTCCTTTTGCAGCATTGAGGTCCCCCATGACGGTGATCGACGCCAACCGGATGCACGAGATCGAGCAGCGCTACCCGGAGTATTTCAAACGCTCCTTCCGGCAGCGCTTCGGCGGTCTGATGGCCGTCATCGTGACGCTCGTCTATGCGCTCTACGCAACCTGGTTCTTCGACCTGCCGAAGCTGCTCGCCGAGGCCCATTGGGAGCGCGTCGGCCTCTATCTCAGCCAGTGGGTGAGCTACGACGTGCAGCCGGAGTTTCGCATCGGCGACGACGCCATCACCGTCAAATATCCGCGCTTCTCGCCGCTCGGTGACGACCCGCATCCCAATTGGGTCATCAACAATCCGGATGGCAGCGTCACCGTTTCGGTCAGTGGCATGGGCCGCACTGTCACCGTCTCCAAGACGGAAACGACGGTGACCGCTCGCGGCGTCAGCGTGCCGGTGGAAGTCTCTAGCGGCGCGCCGAAGGTTATCGGCCCTGTGCCGAGCTGGATGACGGTCTATGACGACAACGTCCTGGCCGATCTCGGCTTTGCCGGCGATGTCAGCATCTCGGTTGATCGCGTCAAGGTGCGCAAGCGCTTCCTCGGCTGGGCGAATTTCGTCTTCGACACCCAGTCCCCCTTCTTCGACAAGCCGGTGGGCGAAGTGCTAAGCCTGATTGTTTCGGGGCCGGAACTGAAGCCCGGCCAATCCAACCTGTCGCTCGCCTTCGACAATGTCTGGAACAACAGCGCCTGGCAGCACGGCGACGTCTGGACCAAGCTGTTCCAGACCATCGTCATGGCCTTCCTCGGCACGCTGCTCGGCGCCCTGCTGGCCTTTCCGCTGGCCTTCTTCGCCGCGCGCAACATCACGCCGAACCGCGTGGTCAACCAGGTGCTGAAGAGAGCCTTTGATTTCCTGCGCTCGGTCGACATGCTGATCTGGGCGCTGTTCCTCACCCGTGCCTTCGGCCCCGGTCCGCTCGCCGGCAGCGGCGCCATCGTCCTCACGGAGACTGGCACGCTCGGCAAGCTCTATTCCGAAGGCCTCGAGAATATCGACAACAAGCCGCGCGAAGGCATCAAATCGACGGGCGCCTCCACCGTGCTCACCCATCGCTACGGCATCATCCCGCAGATCGTGCCGGTCTTCGTCAGCCAGACGCTCTACCAGTGGGAATCCAACGTCCGCGGTGCGACCATCATCGGCGCCGTCGGTGCAGGCGGCATCGGCCTCAAGCTCTGGGAAGCGATGCGCACCAACGCCAACTGGGAAAACGTCGCCTATATGGTGCTGTTGATCCTCATCGTCGTCTTCCTGTTCGACATGGCCTCGAACGCGCTGCGCCACCGGCTGATGGGCACCAAGGTCCACTGAAAAAGCGCAGGATCGTTCGGGATCATCATCATTCTGTCACGGAAATCTTTTAGCCGGAAGCCAGCTTGCGGTGGCGGTCAAATCACTGAAGACTGCCATCCGCATTCCGATTGATTCCCAGGATACGAGCCTTGCGCTACGCACTCTATTTCACACCGCCGAAGGATGATCCTTTGAACGGAACGGCTGCGCTCTGGCTCGGCCGTGATGCCTTCACCGGCGAAACTTACCCGGCTCCCGATCATTCGGACCTGCCTGCTGCCGAGCAGTTCGAGTTGACCGCCGAGCCTCGTCGCTACGCCTTCCATGCGACAATCAAGGCCCCCTTCGCGCTCGCCGCCTCGGTCACCGAAAAGGACCTGCTTCAAGTCGCCGAGGATTTCGCCGCCCGCACGCCGGCGTTTGAAATCCCCGAGCTGGTCCTGGGGCAGTTGGGCAAGTTTTTCGCTCTCGTGCCGGCTTCGCTGCACCCACCCCTTCAAGATTTCGCGGCAACGGTGGTAAAATTCTTCGAACCGTTCCGAGCCGCCCTGTCGGAGGCCGACATTGCCCGCCGGAACCCGGAGAAGCTGAGCGACAGGCAGCGTGCCAATCTGTTGCGCTGGGGCTATCCTTATGTGATGGATGACTTCGGTTTCCACATGACGCTGACCGGCCAGGTGCCGGAGGAGCGCGCCGGCGTGATGAAGGCCATTCTGACCGAGCGTTTTGCCGCGTTCACCGGCCGGCCGCTCGCGATCACGGGCCTTGCCGTTTTCGTTGAAGAGGCGCGTGGCGCGCCGTTCAAAGCCCATTCCTGGTGGCCGCTTGCTGGCGCCAAAAGCTGAAAGACTGATCCGATGACCACAGAAACCGTCTTCTCCAACGCCCGCATTGTCCTCGAGGATAGGATCATCGAAGGATCGGTCCTCGTCCGCGACGGCAAGATCGCCGATATCTCGACAGGCAGCTCCACGGTCGGCGAGGATTTCGAAGGCGATTATCTGATCCCGGGTCTCGTCGAACTGCACACCGATCATCTCGAGGGCCACTATTCGCCGCGCCCCGGCTTGCGCTGGAACAAGATCGCGGCGATTCAGGCCCACGACGCCCAGATCGTCACCTCGGGCATCACGACCGTTTTCGACTGCCTGCGCATGGGCGCCGACGAGGACGGCGGCTTCGAGCACGGCGAAATGCGTGAGATGGCCGATGCCATCCAAAAGGCCGAGCAGGAAGGCCGGTTGCGCGCCGAGCACCTGATCCACCTCCGCTGCGAAGTCTCCGCCGACAATGTTTTGGAACATTTCGCCGACTTCGAGAACGATTCCTACGTTCGCCTCGTCTCACTGATGGACCACGCCCCGGGTCAACGTCAGTTCCAGACCATGGACCAGTACATCTTCTACTACCAGAAGAAGCGCGGCCTCTCCGATGCCGAGTTTGCCCGCTTCATCGAAAAGCGCGTTGGCGAATCCGAGCGCAATTCCACGCCGCACCGCATCGCGATTGCCAAGGTCTGCGCCGAGCGTGGCATCACCGTTGCCAGCCATGACGATGCAACGTTGGCGCATGTCGACGAAGCCATCGAAAACGGCGTTCGCCTGGCGGAATTCCCGACCAGCTTCGATGCCGCCAAGGCCTCGCATGAGCACGGCATGAGCGTGCTGATGGGCGCGCCGAACATCGTGCGCGGCAAGTCGCACTCCGGCAACATCGCCGCCCGCGATCTCGCCGAACGCGGCGTCCTCGATGTGCTGTCCTCCGATTACGTGCCGCTCAGCCTGCTCTACGCACCGTTCCTCATCGCCGACGAGGTCGAGAGCATTTCGCTGCCGAAGGCGATCGCCATGGTCACCGCGACGCCGGCCCGTACCGTCAGCCTCAATGATCGCGGCCGCATCGCAACCGGTCTGCGCGCTGATGTCGTCCGCGTCTTCCGCGACCACGGCGTTCCCGTCACCCGCTCCGTCTGGCGCGAAGGGCGCCGCGTCGCATGATGCCCTCGCACGAACCCCACATCGTTCCCGGAACCGAGCGCGGCATCATGGTCGTTGTCGTCGGTCCGAGCGGCGCCGGCAAGGACACGCTGATGGCGCTCGCGGCCAAGTACTTCCGGGGGCGCCCGGACGTGCATTTCGTCCGCCGCGTCATCACCCGTGACAGCGAGGCCGGCGGAGAACATCATCTCGCCGTGTCGGACCAGGGCTTCGCCTCCATGGAGCAGGCCGGAAGCTTCTCGGTTTGGTGGGAAGCGCACGGCCTGAAATATGGCATTCCGGCGGAGGTGTCGGTATCCCTTGCGCAGGGAAATCTGGTCGTCGCCAATGGCTCCCGTTCGGCGCTTCACCATTTCAAGGCCGTTTTTCCGCGGCTCAAGGTCATCAATGTGACGGCGCGTGCCGAGGTGCTGGCAAGCCGCCTGGAGGCTCGCGGCCGCGAGACACAGGAAGATATCATGGCTAGGCTCGCCCGCGGCCCGCTCACCGTCCGCGGCGACTACGACGTCGTTGATCTCGACAACAGCGATTCACGCGAAGAGGGCGAACGCCGCATGGTCGAGGCGCTGAGCGCCTGCCTGGCGGAGATCGGCTAGGGGACAACGATGCGGCCGGTCAGGGTAGTCGACTACGACCCGAAATGGCCTGACCTCTTCGAGGCCGCAAGGGCCGAACTCCTCGATCTGGCCGCCGATCGTATTCTCGCGATCGAGCACATCGGCAGCACTTCGGTTCCGGGCCTGGCCGCCAAGCCGAAAATCGATCTCGATGCCGTGCTCGCGAACGGAACGGCGTTGGCCGAGCTCGGCGCGTTGCTTCCATCCGCCGGTTTTCGCGATCACGGCGATCCCCATGGCGCAGGCCGCTGGACCTTCACCCGCGATCACGATTGCTATGGCCTGCGTCTCTATCTCTGCACGTCAGGCAATCCGGCTCACCGCGACCGCCTCCTATTCCGCGATTATCTCAGGCTCCACCCGGACCGGGCGGCAGAGTATCAGTCGCTGAAACGGCACCTTGCCGAAGAGGCCGACGGCGATTGGGACGTCTATACCGGCGGCAAAAGCGACTTCGTAGCCGAAACGCTGCGGATGGCTGAGGCCGAGACCAAGTTGCCGCGCGGATAATTTTCCTGTGCGATCACTCGCTCTCGCCGCTGCGCGCCGTCACGATCTCTCTTTTGCCGACATGATTTGCCGGGCCGACGAGGCCTTCCTTCTCCATGCGTTCGACAAGCGAAGCTGCGCGGTTGTAGCCGATACCGAGACGGCGCTGGATGTAGGAGGTCGAGCACTTCTTATCGCGCAGGACGACCTTGACGGCCTTGTCGTAGAGATCGTTGCCGTCCTCGGCCGCCATGTCGCCCTTGTCGAAAACGGCGCTGTCCTCGTCGTCGACCTCTTCCTCTTCCTCAGCCGTGACGGTGTCGAGATATTCCGGCCGACCCTGCGTCTTCAGATGCGCGACGACCTTCTCCACTTCGGTATCCGAAACGAACGGGCCGTGCACGCGGGCAATACGCCCGCCGCCCTGCATATGAAGCATGTCGCCCTGACCGAGCAGCTGCTCTGCGCCCTGTTCGCCAAGGATGGTGCGGCTGTCGATCTTCGACGTCACCTGGAAGGAGATGCGTGTCGGGAAGTTCGCCTTGATGGTGCCGGTGATGACATCGACGGACGGACGCTGGGTGGCCATGATCAGGTGGATGCCGGCGGCGCGCGCCATCTGCGCCAGGCGCTGGATCGCCCCTTCGATTTCCTTGCCCGCGACCATCATCAGGTCAGCCATCTCGTCAACGATGACGACGATGTATGGCATCGGCGTCAGGTCCATTTCCTGTTGCTCTTCGATTGGCGCACCGGTGCTTCTGTCGAAGCCGGTCTGGATCATGACGTGGATGGTCTCGCCCTCGTCGCGTGCCTGCGCCACGCGGCTGTTGTAGCCGTCGATGTTGCGCACGCCGAGGCGCGACATTTTGCGATAGCGATCCTCCATCTCGCGCACCGCCCACTTCAGCGCCATGACCGCCTTCTTGGGGTCGGTGACAACAGGCGTCAGCAAATGCGGGATACCGTCGTAGACGGACAGTTCCAGCATCTTTGGATCGACCATGATCAGGCGGCATTGCTCCGGCGACATCCGGTAGAGCAGCGACAGGATCATCGTGTTGATGGCGACGGACTTGCCCGAGCCCGTCGTGCCGGCGACGAGCAGGTGTGGCATCTTTGCGAGCTCGGCGATCACGGGCTCGCCGCCGATCGTCTTGCCGAGGCCGAGCGCCAGCTTGTAGCCGCTCTTCTCGAAATCCTGGCTCTCGATCATCTCGCGGAAATAGACGGTTTCGCGCAGCACGTTCGGCAGTTCGATGCCGATGACATTGCGGCCGGGGACCACCGCAACGCGTGCAGAGAGCGCCGACATCGAACGGGCGATATCGTCGGCCAGGCCGATGACGCGCGAGGATTTGACGCCCGGCGCCGGCTCGAACTCATAAAGCGTGACGACGGGACCGGGGCGGACGTGGATGATCTCGCCCTTGATGCCGAAATCCTCAAGTACGCTCTCGAGAAGACCGGCATTCTGCTCCAGCGTCTCCTGCGACATGATCTCGCCAACCCGTTCCGGTGGCTCCTGCAGCAGTGAATGCGATGGGAATTCATAACCGGAGGCATCGATCCTGGAGGGGACAGTCTTCTGCGCAGCAAAACGCGGTGCTGGCGCAAGCGGCTGCGGCGCCTGTGTGCGGACCGGCACCGGAGCGATGGGCTGCGTTTTCGACTGGGCCACCGACGCTTCCTCGACATGGGTCTGCGTTGCGCGGTTGCGTGTCGAAGCAGGGACTGGCGCAGCCGGAGCCGGGGTGACTGGCGCCGGAGCTGGCGCCTGTGCAACAGCTGCTGCGGGCCGTTGGCGGCCAGGCTGCCATTCCAAGATCCGGAACCGACTGATGATCGATTCCGGACTGACCACGGGCCTCGGCAGGCAAACCTGAGGAAGCAAGATCGGCTCGGCCGGAGCTTCCTCGAAGGCCATGACTTCCCAGAACGCGAAGTCAGAGATGGACGCCAGTTCGGCGGATGCCCGGATATGCGTTTCAGCATCGGGCTCGACAAAAATCACCGGCGATGCGGCCGCAGCCTGCGGCACCTCGATCGCGGGCGGGGTCTCCGGTTCGTAAACGTCGAACGGAACGTTGACGACGACCGGTGCCGGCGGCTGTGCGCTGACACACATGTCTGCCGCAACGTCCCGTGCGCCAAGAGGCGGCGTGTGAACGGGCGTCACCGGCACGCGTTTAGGATTGATCAGATTCTCGGGCGTGCGGGTGAACCGCACGTTCGGTGCCAGTGAAAAATTGCTCTGCCAGATTGGTGCCGTAGGCTTCTCGCCCGCGTGTTCCTGCAGCTGTTCACCTTCGACTTCCGTGGAAATATCCTCGGCCCCTGTCAGATTGGTTCTAGGAAAGCGCATACGACCGCTACTCACTCATGATTAGCAACTATTACCCGCTTCCGGATTAGGAAATGAAGGTTAATAAGTTCCTTCTGCCTGCGCGCTGTTTCAGCGAGAAAATACAAGAAAAATGTTTTGTATCAATGGCTTGCAAGGTAATGAAAATTTTAATGGATTTTCGACGAAGCGCTCAGTGGGCTTCGTCCCAGTTGGTCGCCGAACGCGCATCGACCTTCAGCGGCACGCGCATTTCAAGCGCCGGCATGGTGGCATTTTCCATGACCGAAACGATGATCGGCGTCGCCTTTTCGACGTCACCATCCTCGACCTCGAAGATCAATTCGTCATGCACCTGCAAGAGCATGCGGACGCGGTCGCCAAGTCCCGCCTCCGCCAGCGCCGGCTCCATCTTGATCATCGCCCGGCGGATAATGTCTGCGGCCGATCCCTGGATCGGGGCGTTGATGGCCGCACGTTCGTTGAAGGCGCGCACCGACGGATTGGACGAGCGAATCTCCGGATAGTTGATTCGCCGCCCGAAGATCGTTTCGACGTAGCCCTTGTCGCGTGCCATCTGCTTGCGGCTGTCCATGTAATCACGGATACCGGGGAAGCGCTCGAAGTACTTCTTGATATAGTCGCCCGCTTCCGAGCGCTCGATCGACAGCTGATTGGCAAGACCGAAGGCGGAAATGCCGTAGATGATGCCGAAGTTGATTGCCTTCGCTCGACGCCGCACCTCTGACGGCATGCCCTCGACTGGTACGCTGAACATCTCCGATGCGGTCATGGCATGAATATCGACGCCTTCGGCAAAGGCCTGCGTCAGCTGCGGAATCTCGGCGACGTGCGCGAGCACGCGCAACTCGATTTGGCTGTAGTCGGCCGAGATCAGCTTGTGGCCCGGTGTCGAGATGAAGGCGGTGCGGATCTTTCGGCCTTCAGCCGTGCGCACGGGGATGTTCTGCAGGTTCGGTTCTGAAGACGAGAGGCGGCCGGTTGTCGTCGATGCCAGTGAATACGAGGTGTGAACCCGCTTCGTCTCGGGATGGATGTATCCCGGCAGCGCATCCGTGTAGGTCGACTTCAGCTTGGTCAGCTGGCGCCAGTCGACGATCTTGCGTGGCAACTCGAAGCCTGCGGCTGCGAGGTCTTCCAAGACGCTTGCCGATGTGGACCACTGGCCGGTCTTCGTCTTGCTGCCGCCGGCGAGCCCCATCTTGCCGAACAGGATGTCGCCCAGCTGCTTCGGCGAGCCGATGGTAAAGCGCCCACCTGCAAGCTTGTAAATCTCATCCTCCAATGCGGCGGCGCCCTGTGCGAGGTCGCCGGACAGACGCGAGAGAATTTGCCTGTCGACGGTCACGCCGCGCGCTTCCATGTGCGCCAGAACAGGAAGCAAGGGCCGCTCAAGGCGCTCGTAGACCGTGGTGAGCTTTTCGGCGGCAAGGCGCGGCTTCAGGACCAGCCAGAGCCGCAGGGTGATGTCGGCATCTTCGGCCGCATAGTGCGTGGCGCGGTCGATATCGACGAGGTCGAATGTAATGTTCGACTTACCGCTGCCGGCCACATCCTTATAGGCAATCGGCGTGTGGCCGAGGAACTTCTCCGACAGCGGATCCATTCCGTGCGCGCCGGTTCCAGCGTCCAGCACGTAGGAAATGAGCATCGTATCGTCAAAGTTCTTCGTTTCGACGCCGTAACGCTTCATCAGCAGGTAGTCGTATTTGAGGTTCTGGGCGACCTTCAGGATCGACTCGTCTTCCAGCAGTGCCTTCAGTCGGGGGAGGGCATCGCGCATCGGAATCTGATTGTCGGCAAGTCCGCCGCCGAGCAGATCGCCGATGCCTGTCTTGTGGCCGATCGGAACATAGGCGGCGCGGATGCTGGTGCCGGTTAGATTCTTGTCGTTTTCGGCAATCGCCATCGAAAATCCGACGAGCTCGGCCTGCATCGCATCGAGCGACGTGGTTTCGGTATCGAAGGCGACCAGTCCCGTGTCGCGCGCATCGGCAATCCATTTGTCGAGCGTCGCGACATCGCGGATGGTGACGTAGCGTGAATGGTCGAAGGGCAGGGAGGCGAACGCTTCGGCGCGCGCCTTGGCAAGATCGCCTGGCAGGAAAGTGCCTTCACGACCGTTTGCGCCATTCGCTTTCGCGGGAACGGGCACCGACTCGCCGGCGACGTCGGGAATGCCGCCGGCAACCGGCTCGGGCTGGGCGACGTCGAGATCGGGGCCGCGTGCCGCTGCACCCCATTCCACCTTAACATCGATGGCGTCGATGGCGCTGGCATCACAATCGCAGGCGTCAGCCACGCGCCGCGTCAGCGATGTGAACTGCATTGCCTTCAGGAAGCCGATCAGCTTCGGCCCGTTCTGCGGCTCCAGGATGAGATCTTCCAGCCCGAGCTCCAGCGGCACGTCCGTGCGCAACCGCACCAGCTCACGCGACAGGCGCGCCTTATCGGCGTTTTCGATGATCGCCTGGCGGCGCTTTTCCTGCTTGATCTCCGACGCACGCTGCAAAAGCGTGTCGAGGTCGCCATACTCAGCCAGAAGCTGCGCAGCTGTCTTAGGGCCAATGCCGGGGATGCCCGGTACGTTGTCGACCGAGTCGCCGGTCAGCGCCTGAAGATCGATCATCTTCTCGGGCGGCACGCCCCATTTTTCGATGACATCGGGAATGCCGATCTGCTTGTCCTTCATGCTGTCGTACATGTGAACGTTCGACGTAACGAGTTGCATCAGATCCTTGTCCGAGGACACGATCGTCACGTCGGCGCCGACCGCTTCGGCCTGGCGAGCATAGGTCGCGATGATGTCGTCGGCCTCGAAACCTTCGGTCTCGATGCATGGCAGATTGAAAGCGCGCGTCGCGTGGCGGATAAGACCGAACTGAGGAATGAGTTCATCGGGCGGCGTCGAGCGGTTTGCCTTGTAGGCGTCGTAGAGATCCTTGCGGAACGTCTTTGCCGAATAATCGAAGATGACGGCCAGATGCGTCGGAGTTACGCCAACCGACGTGTCGCGCGCATCGGTCAGGAGTTTCCACAGCATGTTGCAGAATCCCGACACCGCGCCCACCGGCAAACCGTCGGATTTGCGGGTCAGGGGCGGGAGTGCGTGAAAGGCTCGAAAGATGAAACCGGAGCCGTCGACAAGGAAAAGATGATCGCCTTTTTTCATGGCGTCATGGATAGCGCGGCCACCCCGGAAGGTCCATATAAAGTTCCGAGGGTGAAAAGATTCTGCCTCACCAAACTGTTACTAATTTGTAATAGTCAATCTTTAGCTTTCCCTTGAAAAGCCACATTCGCGATCACAAATGATTACTACCGGCGTTTGATCGTGTTGATCGCGTCGAGGGTCTGATAGCTGGCTTGTCCCCCGCCGCATCGGACTTGGACAAAGGCCTTATCCCCTCTCCGGGCCTTTGTCCCCATTTTAGAGCCGCCATAGCCACACCTCCAGGCTATGGCGGCTTTGTTTTTCTGCTCTATCTTTCAAAGAACAGCCTGCGATGAAAGCATTGTCGTACATCGCATGCGATTTGTTGAATTGTTTTGTCGAGTATTTTGCGCCTAACTGAGAAGATGGGAATTCATCGTATGGACTCGGGAGCCTATCTTGCCAGCCAGCTGGCCAAGGGCTTCGCTCGTTCGCTGCAGCAGCGCGCGGCGAGGCTCGGCTTTTCGCCAGGGCAATTCCCGGTTCTTCTCGAACTCTGGGCCGAAGACGGGCTCACGCAGAAGCAGTTGCTGGCTCGCGTCGACATCGAACAGGCGACCATGGCGAACACGCTTGCACGCATGGCGCGCGACGGGCTGATCGATCGTCGTCCGCATCCCTCCGACAAGCGCGCCCAGCTGATCTTCCTCACGGACAAGGCCAAGGGCATGGAAGACGACGCGATCGAGGCGGCGCGTGAAGCCGACCTCGCGCTCTTTCAGGGTTTCAAAAGCTTCGAACGCGAATTGACCCTCGAATATATCCGCCGTCTTCTAGACAACGCCAAGAAGCTCTGAGTTGACGCTATTGCGCTGCCGTTATGGTCGCCGCGTTGTCGACCTGTGCCTCGATCGCCTGCATCCCTGTCAGGTGCATCGACCCGATGCCCAGCGCCATCAACCTCCACCCGAGACGAAAGAATAATCGCTCGCTCCCTCGGAGGCGACAAGAATCGCCAACCAGGAAACGCATATCGCGAACACGACGGAGAGCGCCGTCAGGCCGAGCCCGTAGGTGATCGTAAAGCCACCATCGTAGGCGAGCATTGAGATGAAATGTGTGGCCCAGATGCCGACACCGCAGGCAAATGCCGAAGCCATGACCTAGTTTCGTTGCTGCCCAAGATCGCATTCACGGGCGCGAGACAGAAGCCGCATCGAGGCAAGGTTGCCGATTAGGCAAACGATGACGGCCGCAACGATCAGGCGCCAGTCATGGTTGTCGCGAATGCAGGTGACCACAGAGAACATATCTCACCTCGAACAACGATTGGCGACAGTTAATTTAGGCCCTCCTAAATAACTGTAAATTGTATCTACGATTTCATGCCCTCATCTTCCGGTGTGTCGGAGCTTTGTTCTTTTTCAACCGACACTTTTTTGCCCGGTCTTTTTCGCCTCGAAAGCGATCGACCTTTGGTCTATCGTCCCGCGGAATTTCGAAAGGAGTCGAAAATGACCGATGTTATACCAGTGCTTTCGCGCGCGGACCAGAATTTGCCATCAAGCCTCGACAAGCTGTTCGAACTCTTGCGGATCAAATCCATCTCCACCGACCCGGCCTACAAGGCCGAATGCCGCAAAGCGGCCGAATGGCTGGTTTCCTATCTCAAGACGCTGGGTTTCGATGCTTCCGTTCGCGACACGCCCGGTCATCCCATGGTTGTCGCCCATCACGCCGCTGCGAGCGCCGACGCGCCGCATGTGCTGTTTTATGGTCACTACGACGTGCAGCCGGTCGATCCCATCGAACTCTGGGAGAACGACCCTTTCGAGCCGTCGATCAAAGATCTCGGCAACGGCCGGAAGATCCTCACCGGTCGCGGTACTGCCGACGACAAGGGCCAGTTGATGACCTTCGTCGAGGCCTGCCGTGCATACAAGGAAATCAATGGTGGGTTGCCCTGCCGCATCACCATCCTCTTCGAAGGGGAAGAGGAATCGGGTTCGCCTTCGCTGAAGCCATTCCTTGACGCCAACGCCGTGGAATTGAAGGCGGACTACGCACTCGTTTGCGACACCGGCATGTGGGATCGTGATACGCCAGCGATTGCCGCAGCGCTTCGTGGTCTTGTCGGGGAGGAGGTCGTCATAACCGCGGCCGATCGCGATCTGCATTCCGGCCTCTTCGGCGGTGCGGCCGCAAACCCGATTCACATCCTGACTGCCGCGCTTGCCGGACTGCATGATGAAACCGGCCGCATCACGCTTGAAGGCTTCTATGACGGCGTCGAGGAAACCCCGGCCAATATCAAGGCATCCTGGGAAACTCTCGGCAAGACGGCGGAGACCTTCCTCGGCGAGGTCGGTCTGTCAATCCCTTCTGGCGAAAAGGGCCGGTCGGTCCTTGAGCTGACATGGGCGCGCCCGACCGCCGAGATCAACGGCATCTGGGGTGGCTATACGGGCGAGGGCTTCAAGACGGTGATTGCCGCCAAGGCCTCTGCCAAGGTTTCCTTCCGCCTCGTCGGCACGCAGGATCCGGATGCTGTCCGGGAAAGCTTCAGAAGCTACATCAGCTCGAAAATCCCGGCGGATTGCTCCGTCGAGTTCCATCCGCATGGCGGCTCGCCGGCCATCCACCTCTCCTACGATTCTCCGGTGCTGACGAAGGCCAAGAATGCGCTTTCTGACGAGTGGCCGAAGCCTGCCGTTGTGATCGGTATGGGCGGCTCGATCCCGATCGTCGGCGACTTCCAGAAGATGCTCGGCATGGAGTCGTTGCTCGTCGGCTTCGGTCTCAGCGACGACCGCATTCACTCGCCGAACGAGAAGTACGAACTCGTCTCCTACCATAAGGGTATCCGCTCCTGGATTCGTATCCTGGAAGCGCTGGCAAAGTAACAGGCTGGAAGGTAACAGGCTGGACAGGCGTTCTCAGTCGAACGCCAGAAAAACAAAAAGGCCGGAACAAACCGGCCTTTCGTCATCCGCTTCACTTCGATGCCAGTACATCCGTGGTCAAGGAGGAAGCGAATGTTGCAGCCAAGGTGATCTGGAAAGGTTAACGATTGGTTAACGGCAGAGCCACGGCCAGATCGATGGAAGCGGCAACGTTGCTTGCGCGCACAGCTTTCCATCAGCTGCAATATGTTGGCCATCATGTCGGAATGCGGCGGCCGTATTTCAAGTAGGGCAATGCATTTCGAGGCTTTCGCTCGTTCAAATTGGGTTCATCCGAGCGGACTACAAATCATTGAAAGAAAAAGGTGATTGAGCTGAGATCGGCGCGAGGCGGCGAATGCCTAAGCCATGCCCGAGATACGCTGGCACCCTTTCGGAAAACGCGGGCAGCGCGGTTGCCTGCGTCGTCAAAGGAGTTGAAACGTGAAGTCCGTACTGATGAGGGTCGCCGCGGCGGCGGCGCTTTTGCTCGCACCGGCGATTGCTGAGGCAGCCGAGGGATTTGCGACCGCCAACGTCAACATGCGCGCCGGACCGAGCACGCAATATCCCGCCGTAACCGTGATTCCCGCCGGCGAATCGGTAGAGATCCATGGTTGCCTGGCGGATGTGCCGTGGTGCGATGTGGAATTCTATGGTGGTCGTGGCTGGGTCGCCGGTCGCTATGTCCAGGCACTCTATCAGAGCCGGCGCGTCTACGTCGGGCCAGAATACTACCGTCCCCTCGGAATTCCGACCGTGGTCTTCAGCGTCGGAAACGACTGGGATCACTACTACCGCAATCGCGATTTCTATCGCGACCGCGATCGTTGGCGCCGTAACCCCGTCTATGATCGCCCGCCCGCTGTCGTTCGCCCAGTGCGCCCCCCGGAATTCGACCGAAATCCTACAGCCGGTCGCCCGCGGCCTGATTTTGACCGGGGACCTGACCTGTGGCCGGAGTTCGGTCGCGGCCCGGATCGCAGGCCCGACGGAAGCCGCAGGCCGGACCGCCGCCCGGAGCAAGGCTCATCACCCGCTCGGCAGCCAGATTTCGACCGCGGCCCCGGCCGTCAGGATTTCCAGGGACGGCCCAATGACAATCGTCGGGACTTCCGGCGACCGCCGCAGCGCAACGATGACGCAAATCAGCGTCGCGGTGGCGATGGCCGTCGTAGGCCGCCTCCTTGCCAGCCGCACGATCCGGCCTGCGGCAACCAACAGTGATGAATCCGGGCGGTTGCAAGGCCGCCCGTCTTGCCGCCGACATGAGAAGGCCCGGCGCTCTGGGAGAGACACCGGGCCTGATCGCGATCGGCACGTTTGAGGGGAGACGGCCGACCCGTAGCGAAACGTGTAGGGCGTGTTTCGCTACGGAATTAATTCACTCCTTCGCTAATGGTTCCCTGCTACCAGAGAGAAACGGAATTCTGCCGACAGACGAGCAGCTCGCACATCTCTGCGAACGGGCCATGCAGCATCTTCAGGCGGCTTTCTTCCATCTTTGTCAGCCGGTAGCGGCGCGCAAACTCATGCACGCTCCAGACTTCGCGCAGCTTGAATTCTTCGATATTGCTAATGTCGATGCTCATAAATGCCTATATTTGCGCGCTCTGCGCTAATCCTAGGCGCAATTCGACGTGCTATATGTCAGATTTGTGACGGTAGCAACGAATGGCAGCCATGCCAAAAAAGCGTGGCTTGATAAACCAAAGGAAGCAAAGCCCGGGCCAAGTGGCGCCGGGCTTTGATTATCTTTATCAGCGCCAATCGTCGTGACGTCCACGCACCCACGGCGGCGGACGGTCCCATCCGTAGGATCGCTCATAGCGCCAACCATAGCGGGGGGGACCGCCCCATCCATAGCGGCGGTCGTCGCGCCATCCGTACCGCGGTGGCGGCGGCCGGTTCCAGTTCGGTCGGCAATTTCCCCACCGAGTGAGATGGTAGCCGCGACCGCAAGCATAATCGACAAGTACCGTATTCTTGGCCGCAGCGCCGTTCACCGGCGCGACCGGCATCGCTTCAGCCACGGAAACGCCAAATCCACAAATGGCGATCGCGGCTGCAATCATTCTCATACGCATCTCTGCACCTCTATTATGCAAGTCCCTTGCACGTGGATTAGAGAGCCGGTTGGGTGAACGGGGGCTGAACCAAATTTGACATTGTTGGGGCAACCGTTGGCCCGTCTAACCACGTCTTAACCACCCCTTAAATCGCCGCATTTAAAGTTCAACCGACTGGAGAACCGTTTGGCAAAACACGGTTTCTGCGATGTTGCTTAGCGCGAAGATGGAGTGCACCGGGTACTAGATGGCGGGCGGAGGCAAATCACGCGACAGGATCGAACCTTCTTTCAGCGGCCGCAACGACCGCGACGATGATGACGATTTCTCGCTCGATGCCGACGACCGTGTGGTCCGTGGACGCTCGAGCAAGCGGGCGGCTCCAAAATCGTCTCGCACACGGCAGCCCGAGAGACTAAAGCGCGGCCGCCGGGAACGCGAAGGCGGAAGCTTCTTCGGCTTCATCCGTCGCATTGTCTACTGGTGTATCGTTTTTGGCATCTGGGCCGGCATCGGCATTGCCGGCCTCGTCGTCTACTACGGGTCGCGCATGCCAAGCGCCAGCACCTGGGCCATTCCCGAGCGCCCCCCTAACGTCAAGATCACTGCGGTCGATGGCAGCGTCATGGCCAATCGCGGCACGACAGGCGGCGAAGCGCTCGCGCTCGAAGACATGTCGCCATACATTCCGGAAGCGATCGTCGCCATCGAAGACCGCCGCTTCTATTCGCATTTCGGCGTCGACCCGCTTGGCCTCGCACGCGCCTTCGTCACCAACCTGACGACCGGGCACATGGTCCAGGGCGGCTCGACGCTGACGCAGCAGCTTGCAAAGAACCTCTTCCTGTCACCGGAGCGCACGCTCGAGCGCAAAGTGCAGGAAGTCCTTCTCGCGCTTTGGCTGGAGCAGAAATATACCAAGGATCAGATCCTTGCGATGTATCTCAATCGCGTCTTTTTCGGATCGAACGCCTATGGCGTCGAAGCTGCCTCGCGCCGCTACTTCAACAAGTCCGCACGTGATGTGAACCTTGGCGAAGCCGCTCTGCTCGCTGGCCTTGTTAAGGCGCCGTCGCGCCTTTCACCGGCGCGCGATCCGCAGGCGGCGAACGCCCGTGCGCAGGTCGTGCTGCAGACGATGCGGGATCAGGGCTACATCACCGATGACGAAGTGAAGACCGCGATGTCGCAGACGCCGGCCAAGGCGAAGCGCTATTGGTCGGGCGCCGGGCACTATGTGGCGGATATGGTCATGGACCAGCTGCCCGGCCTGATTGGCGACGTCAAGGAGGACATCGTCGTCGATACGACGATCGACAAGACGCTGGAGAAGCGGGCCGAGCAGTCGCTGAACGACGTGCTCAGCAAAGATGGTGCCAAGCTCGACGTCTCGCAGGCTGCGTTGGTCTCACTCGACGGGACCGGCGCAATCCGCGCGCTCGTCGGCGGCAGGGACTATGCCGACAGCCAGTTCAATCGTGCGGTCACTGCCAAGCGGCAGCCGGGTTCATCCTTCAAGCCTTTCGTCTATGCGGCGGCGCTGGAAAAGGGCCTGACGCCGTTTTCCGTATTCAATGACGCGCCGATCCGTATCGGCGATTGGACGCCCGAGAACTACGAGAAGAAGTATAATGGCGAAGTGACACTTGCGACGGCCCTTGCAAAGTCGCTGAACACCGTCGCCGCCCAGCTGGTCATGTATGATGGGCCCGACCAGGTCATCAAGCTGGCACACCGTCTCGGCATCGAATCGGAACTGCTGCCCAATGCCTCTATTGCGCTCGGCACGTCGGAAGTGTCGTTGACCGAGCTTACAGGCGCCTATGCAGCGTTCATGAACGGCGGCTACAAGGCAACGCCGCACGTGATCCGGCGCGTGACGACGGCTGACGGCAGCAAGGTGCTCTATGAGAACACCTACGACAACCCGCCCCGTGTGCTGTCGGAAGCCATTGCCGCCAACATGAACACGATGATGATGGGCGTCATCAACCAGGGAACGGGAAAAAGTGCCAAGCTTTCCGGTTGGCAGGCAGCCGGCAAGACCGGCACCACCCAGAATTCCCGCGACGCGCTCTTCGTTGGCTTCACCAGCAACCTGACCACTGGCGTGTGGTTCGGCAACGACGATGGCAAGCCGATGAAGAAGGTGACAGGCGGCGGGTTGCCGGCCAAGGCATGGCAGGAGTTCATGGTCGCAGCCCACAAAGGTCTGTCGCCGGCACCGCTGTTCGGCAACGGGCAGTTTATGGCAGACCCGGCCAATTCTGGCTTCGGCGATCAGCCGATGGCGTCTGCCGAGCCCGGCGAGGCGCCGCCGCTTGAGGAGCCGACGACGATTGGCAGCATCCTTTCTGGTGTCTTTGGCGAATCGGCCGATGTGAGCGGGCGTTATCCACAGGCGCCCGACCGGCCAAAACGGCAGCCGATGGCCCCGACCCATGGCGGCCCGATCCCTCCCGCCGATGTCGCTCAGGATGGTGGGGACGGGTACGGCGATGCGCTTCCGCCGGGCGATATTGGCGAGCCTGAACCGTCGCAGGGCGGTCGTCCGAGACGGACGACTCTCCTCGACCTGATTATGGGACAATAGTCAACGAGTTTTGGCCAGGAAAACGCGATCTTCCTATGCCCGTCAAAATTAATTGTTGGGCGCTTGTTTTGCCCGTTTTCTGGCTGGTTCTCGCCTTGCAGTCCCGAAAACCGCTCCTTATATACGCGGCATCACCGCAATCACGATTGCGTTAATCTTAAAGACCCATCCCGTAAGGGGCTGTCAGGGAAATGCCTTCTCGGGGTTCCGACAGCTTGCTTCAAGGAGAGAATGACATGGCAAAAGTAATTGGTATCGACCTCGGAACGACAAATTCCTGCGTCGCGGTCATGGACGGCAAAGACGCAAAGGTCATTGAGAATGCGGAAGGTGCGCGTACGACCCCCTCCATGGTGGCATTTTCTGACGATGGCGAACGTCTCGTCGGGCAGCCGGCCAAGCGCCAGGCGGTCACCAACCCCACGAACACCCTCTTCGCAGTAAAGCGCCTGATTGGCCGCCGCTACGAGGATCCGACCGTTGAGAAGGACAAGAGCCTCGTCCCCTTCCATATCGTCAAGGGCGACAATGGCGACGCATGGGTCGAGGCCCAGAGCAAGTCCTATTCTCCGGCACAAATCTCCGCGATGATCCTTCAGAAGATGAAGGAAACCGCCGAATCCTATCTTGGTGAAAAGGTCGAGAAGGCCGTTATCACCGTTCCCGCATACTTCAACGACGCACAGCGCCAGGCAACCAAGGATGCCGGCAAGATCGCTGGCCTCGAAGTTCTGCGCATCATCAACGAGCCGACGGCAGCTGCACTCGCCTACGGTCTCGACAAGAAGGATGGCAAGACGATTGCCGTTTACGACCTTGGTGGCGGTACCTTCGATATCTCGATCCTCGAAATCGGCGACGGTGTCTTCGAAGTGAAGTCGACCAATGGCGATACCTTCCTCGGCGGCGAAGACTTCGACATGCGTCTCGTCGAATATCTCGTTGCTGAGTTCAAGAAGGACAACGGCATCGACCTCAAGGGCGACAAGCTTGCTCTGCAGCGCCTCAAGGAAGCTGCTGAAAAGGCGAAGATCGAACTGTCGTCCGCCCAGCAGACCGAAATCAACCTGCCGTTCATCACGGCTGATGCGACCGGCCCGAAGCACCTGACCCTGAAGCTGACGCGCGCCAAGCTCGAAAGCTTGGTTGATGATCTGGTCCAGCGTACGATTGCACCGTGCAAGGCAGCTCTGAAGGATGCAGGTGTCACGCCTGCTGAAATCGATGAAGTCGTTCTCGTTGGCGGCATGAGCCGCATGCCGAAGGTCCAGGAAGTCGTCAAGCAGCTGTTCGGCAAGGAACCCCACAAGGGCGTCAACCCTGACGAAGTTGTGGCACTCGGCGCCGCCATCCAGGCCGGTGTTCTGCAGGGCGACGTCAAGGACGTTCTGCTTCTCGACGTAACGCCGCTGTCCCTCGGTATCGAGACCCTTGGTGGCGTCTTTACTCGTCTGATCGAGCGTAACACCACGATCCCGACGAAGAAGTCGCAGACCTTCTCGACCGCCGACGACAACCAGCAGGCCGTCACCATCCGCGTTTCGCAGGGCGAGCGTGAAATGGCTGCCGACAACAAGCTGCTCGGCCAGTTCGACCTCGTTGGCCTGCCGCCGGCACCGCGTGGCGTTCCGCAGATCGAAGTCACCTTCGATATCGACGCCAACGGCATCGTTCAGGTTTCGGCCAAGGACAAGGGCACCGGCAAGGAACAGCAGATCCGTATCCAGGCCTCGGGTGGTCTTTCCGACGCCGACATCGAGAAGATGGTCAAGGACGCCGAAGCCAATGCTGAAGCCGACAAGAAGCGTCGTGAAGGCGTGGAAGCCAAGAACCAGGCCGAAAGCCTGATTCACTCCACGGAAAAGTCGCTGAAGGATTACGGCGACAAGGTCTCCGAAGCCGACCGCACTGCGATCTCCGACGCGATCGCTGCTTTGAAGTCTGCCGTCGAAGCAACCGAGCCGGATGCTGAAGACATCAAGGCAAAGACCCAGACCCTCATGGAGGTTTCCATGAAGCTCGGTCAGGCGATCTATGAAGCCCAGCAGGCGGAAGCCGGCTCTGCGGACGCTTCGGCGGAAGGCGGCGATGACAATGTCGTCGATGCCGACTACGAAGAAGTCAAGGACGACGACCGCAAGAAGTCCGCTTAAGCGAGGCGAAGCGGTTAAGCTTGAAACTGACATTCCGGCTGTCTTTGCGGCAGCCGGAAATCCATTTCCGGGGTCTAATCCTTAATGGCAAAAGCCGATTTTTACGAAACGCTGGGTGTCGCCAAGACGGCGGACGAAAAAGAGCTGAAAAGCGCCTTCCGCAAACTCGCCATGAAGTACCATCCGGACAAGAATCCGGGCGACCATGACGCCGAGCGCAAGTTCAAGGAGATCAACGAAGCCTACGAGATGCTCAAGGATCCGCAGAAGCGGGCGGCCTATGACCGTTACGGTCACGCAGCCTTCGAACACGGAGGCATGGGCGGTGGTGGTGGCGGTTTTGGCGGCGGCGGATTCTCCGACATTTTCGAGGATATCTTCGGTGAGATGATGGGCGGCGGCCGTCAGCGGCAGCGCTCTTCGGGCGGCCGCGAGCGTGGTGCCGATCTTCGCTACAACATGGAAATTTCGCTGGAGGAGTCCTTCTCCGGCAAGACGGCACAAATCCGGGTTCCGACATCGATTACCTGCGACGTCTGTTCCGGCTCGGGCGCAAAGCCCGGCACGCAGCCGAAGACCTGCGCCACCTGCCAGGGTTCGGGCCGCGTGCGTGCTGCACAGGGTTTCTTCTCGATCGAGCGCACATGCCCGACCTGCCATGGTCGCGGTACGATCATTCCCGATCCCTGCACGAAGTGCCACGGCCAAGGCCGCGTCACCGAGGAGCGGGCGCTCTCCGTGAATATTCCGGCTGGCATCGAAGACGGCACGCGGATTCGCCTGCAGGGCGAAGGCGAAGCTGGCATGCGCGGCGGTCCGGCGGGTGATCTCTATATCTTTCTGTCGGTCAAGCCGCATGAATTTTACCAGCGTGACGGCGCGGACCTCTACTGCACGATCCCGATCTCGATGACGACGGCCGCTCTCGGCGGCACCTTTGACGTGGCGACGCTCGACGGCACGAAGTCACGCGTGACGGTGCCGGAGGGCACACAGGCCGGCAAGCAATTCCGCCTCAAGGCCAAGGGTATGCCGGTGCTGCGTTCGCCGCAAACGGGCGACCTCTATATCCAGATCCAGATCGAGACGCCGCAGAAACTGACGAAGCGCCAACGTGAACTTCTTCAGGAGTTCGAGCAGCTCTCCTCGAAGGAGAACAATCCGGAATCGACCGGGTTCTTCGCGCGAATGAAGGAATTCTTCGAGAACTGATCAATCATCGATAAAATGTCGCAAAGGCCCGGTTGTTGTTGCAACCGGGCCTTATACATTGCTGTTCCGGCTCGCCTATACACGGTTGTTGCGCCGGCTCGACCTTCACATTCAAAATCGCTTTATTATCCTGGATCAACCAAATGATTGGTGGGACATTGAGATAATAAAAGGTTAAATTGGCGAGCCTAGCAACATCGCAGCGCCGGGGGACACTTGGAACGCCGTCTCGCAGCCATCCTCGCAGCAGACATCGTCGGCTACAGCCGATTGATGGGCTCAGACGAATCCGGGACCCTGAGCGCGGTGAAAAACTGCCGCACGGAGCTTCTCAATCCGAAGATTGCGCAGCATCGCGGCCGCGTCGTCAAGTTGACCGGCGATGGCATGCTGGTCGAATTCTCCAGTATCGTGAATGCCGTCGCCTGCGCCGATGAGGTGCAGCGGGAAGCTGCTCAGCGAAACCTGTCGGTGCTGGAGGAAAAGCGCATCGAATTTCGGATCGGCATCCATCTGGGCGATGTGATCGTTGAGGACGGCGATATCTTCGGGGATGGCGTCAATGTTGCCGCCCGACTGGAAACACTGGCTGAACCCGGTGGCATTGCCGTTTCCGCCTCGGTCAGAGACCACGTCGGCTCACGGCTCGACCTGTCCTTCGAGGATCGCGGTGAACACAGGCTCAAGAACATCAAGGAGCCGGTCCGGGTCTATGCGATTTCCCCGAGACGGGCATTGCCATTGAAGGTGAACAAGGCCGCTTTGACCGCTGCCCGGGAAAAGCAAAAGCAGCTCGTTGCCGTGCTGCCTTTCACCAACATGAGCGGCGACGCCGAGCAGGAGTATTTTTCGGACGGCATCACCGAAGACATCATCACCGATCTCTCCAAGGTTTCGAACCTTTATGTCGTCGCGCGCAATACCGCCTTCACCTACAAGGGCAAATCCGTGCAGGTAAAGCAGGTCGCAGCCGAACTTGGCGTCGATTTCGTTCTCGAGGGGAGCGTGCGCAAGGTCGGGCAGCGTGTCCGCATCACCGGGCAGCTGATCGATGCGAGGAATGGCGGTCACCTGTGGGCCGATCGGTTTGACCGCGATCTGACCGATATCTTTGCCATCCAGGACGAGATCACCCACGCGATCGTCGATCAACTCAAGATCAAGCTGCTGCCCGAGGAGCGGCGAGCGATCGAAGCCGAACCGACATCCAATGTCGAAGCTTATACCTATTATCTGCGCGGCCGGCAGCTCTCCCACACCTGGACAAGGCCTTACCTGGTTCTGGCGCGGCGCATGTTTGCAACGGCGGTCGCGCTGGATCCGGAATATGCGCGTGCCTATGCCGGCATGGCCGATTGCGAGTCGGCACTGCGCGACTGGCACGCCGGTGAGTATACGCTGCAGGGGATTCTCAGCCTGAGCGCCAAGGCGCTCGCACTCGATCCGAACCTTGCGGAGGCGCATGCCTCGCGAGGCTTGGCCTTGCACCAGGACGGGCGAGACGGGGAGGCGCTTGTCGAGTTCGAGAAGGCTCTCGCTTTGGAACCCGATCTCTACGAGGCCAACTTCCATTACGGACGCTTCCTCTTCATGCAGGGCAAGTTCGAGGGTGCGATCACCTTTTTCACCAGGGCAGCCGAGATACGCCCCGACGACTATCTATCGCCGATCCATCTGATGAGCGCCTGTCGGTCGCTTGGGCTGATGGAGGAACGGGAGCATTGGGCGCGCGTATGCATCGAGCGCGCAGAGCAGGCGTTGGAGCGCCATCCGGAAAATTCGGGACCGGCTCATCGTGGAGCGCTTGCGTTGGCTCACCTGGGCGACGCGGAAGGAGCAAAGGAATGGGTTAAGCGTGCCCAGATGATCGATCCGGACGACATTGTTGCGCAATACAACATCGCATGCGTCTATGCGCTGCTGAACGAATGCGACGCCGCGCTCGACCTCTTGGAATCGCTACTGCCGCAGTCGTCTTGCTATCACATCCTGTGGTTCAAGCATGATTCGGACCTCGATTCGGTGCGCGATCATCCGCGATTCGAGAAGATGCTGGATGCGATAGCGGCATGTTCGGCCTCGATGGACTTCAAGGAGGCTTCGGAATAGCGTCTTGGCCCGCCGATTGCTCCATAATGGAACAAGCGCGCCCGCGCTTCTGCCTTGCGTTAACGCAGGCGATGAATGGCGCTTTGCAAAGACACACAAAGCCACCAGTATCCTCTCGGGGATCAACCAAAAAACCGAGGGCAACTTCCATGACGGCAGCAGCCACTTCTTTGTCTTTCCAGTCTGACGATGTCGATGTGCTTGCCGGCGCGCTCTATGCTTGGTGTGCCGAGCGCAACATCAAGCTGCGCAGCCAGCAGGGACTTTCCATCGCCAGCATTGCGATCGATCTCTATCATGCCGGCCATCAGACACAGGACGATCTGCTTGTCGCGCTTCACGAGTGCGAACTGCACTGACCGATTGCAGACCTCAGCCCAAAGCCTCGGCGTAGCTTTCACCGGTCATGATCGACAGGATGGTTTTTACGGCCTCCTTGCCGGCCGTGGAGCGAAGCTTGTCGTAGTGGAGGGCGAGCTCATAGGCTTCGGGACTCAGCCCCGGTCGCGCTACTAATCCGTCAGTCGGGTTGGCCCCCTCGAACAACTCCGAAATATCCACGCCCAGAAAGACTGCGATCTGGTGAAGTTTGCTTGCAGATACGCGATTGGTGCCTTTCTCGTATTTCTGAATCTGTTGAAAAGTCAGCCCCAGCGCCTCTCCCAGTTCCAGCTGCGATATGCGTTGTTTGGCCCTGAGTGTCCGTACATTTTTGCCGACAATAATATCTACCGGATCTGGCACTGCTGTGTTCCCTTATAATACAATCAAATGCGCTAGTACTATGCCCGCCTTTTGTAATATCTCAACCTGATAGTTGCAAATTTCAACCCGCTTTTGCTATGGTTTTTGAGCCTGCAGCCATACACTTTCGGCGTAGGCATAGACTGTAACGTGCACGCTATTTCCGATGCCAGTTAAGGGCGGCAAACGCCTGCGAATGGCAGGTCATTTTACTTGTCGTGACCGTCCACTGATTCTCTCTCGCTTCCATGCCCTGGCAAACTTGACCGAAGCGTCGGCGACTCCTATTTTAGAACGGTTCTAAAATCGAGGTTGTCATGCTGCGCAGGCTTTTGAGGTTATCCAAGCGTTCGTTCGATTCGTTGTCCGAACAGGAAATACTCGCACTCGCGATTGGGTCCGAGGAGGAGGATGCGCGCATCTATCTCGCCTACGCCGACATGTTGCGCAGCAACTATCCCGCGTCTGCGAAAGTCTTCGACGAGATGGCCGAGGTCGAAGACACGCATCGCAAGTCCCTGATCGCAATCTATCGCCAGCGGTTCGGCGAGCGCATCACGCTCATTCGTCGAGAGCATGTGCAAGGGTTTTATGAACGCAAGCCCGACTGGCTGCGGCGCAACCTGCCGCTGGAAAAAATCCGGAGCGAAGCCGAAGCGATGGAGCGGCAAGCCTATCGCTTCTATGTCGAAGCGGCCCGGCGCGTCACGGATGCGCAGACCCGACAGTTGCTCGGTGACCTCGCATTGGCGGAACAGGGCCACGAGGACATTACCCGCATGCTGGGCGATAAGCACACGCCTGCGGAGGTCAAGGCGGAGGAAGATCACGCCGCTCGCCGCCAACTGGTGCTCACCTATGTGCAGCCCGGCCTTGCCGGCCTGATGGACGGCTCGGTGTCGACGTTGGCCCCCATCTTCGCAGCCGCCTTTGCCACTCAGGACACCTGGCAGACCTTTCTTGTCGGCATGTCGGCATCCGTCGGCGCCGGCATCTCGATGGGCTTCACGGAAGCGGCGCACGACGACGGCAAGATTTCAGGCCGCGGTTCCCCGATCAAACGCGGTATCGCCTGCGGTGTCATGACCGCGCTTGGCGGTCTCGGTCATACACTGCCCTACCTGATACCGAATTTCTGGACCGCAACGACGATGGCTGTGGTCATTGCGATCTTCGAGCTCTGGGCGATTGCCTTCGTCCAGAACAGGTACATGGAAACGCCATTCCTGCGCGCTGCACTTCAGGTGGTCGTTGGCGGCAGCCTTGTGCTCGGTGCCGGCATTCTGATCGGTAATGGGTGAGGCGAGGGCCGACGCAGCCGGAGCAATTCGATCCAGTGGTTCGATTGCTACGCCGAACGCCTGGGCCTAAGCGAAGCCCGGGATACGGTGCTGCGAAGTCCCCAACAAATGAAGGCCGGCCTTTTGCCGGCCTTTTTGCTCAATCCGATATCGTCTACTTCAAAGCACCGACGAGGACGTCGCGGCCATTTTCGATAGTAACCCAGCGGCCGGCATTGTTGCTCGACTGGCGCTTGATGAAGGAGTAGGGGGTGTCGAACCACGGCTTGACGTTGGATGCCAGGTTGTCGAGCACGAAGTCGCCGTTGCTCGTGCGCAGCGTCAGCACGGCATGGCCCTCGCCGTCAGGCTTGCGGACCACGGTTAGAAGAAGATTAGCCGGCGAAACTCCGCGCTGGATCAGGATGCGACGCTTCAACAAGGCGAAATCCTCGCAATCACCGGCGGTCGTCGGATAGGCCCAGACCTCATCCCTGCCGTAGATTTCCTTGTCGGTCATCGGCGTGATGCTGCGGTTGACCATGGAGTTGACCGACCGCACCATTCCCCATTTCGCATCCGACATCTCGGCCGGCGAGACATTGCGGTTCGGGCCGCATTCATTGCGATGGGTCTGGCAGAAGTCGTAATGGCCGATCGGTTGGGAAGTGGCTGCGCCAGTGACCATCGAGAGGTTGTTGGTGGAAGCCGGCGTCGCGGCTGTAGACATAGCAAACACGGCCATCATGGCCACGACGAAACCCTTGATCCGCACGCCCGCTCTTCCCTTGCATCGCCCATGTATTGTTAACAAAAAGTTAACGGACGGAGGCTTGGAGAGTCAATCGTTACTTCTGGGGAGGGGGCCGCTACCCACCAACATGGTTAAAATCCGTTAGGATTTGGCACAGGTGGTATCGTTTGGCTTAGCGGATCAGCCCTTTGACGGCAGCAAACATGCGCGCGATGTCCTGGGGTCGCGACAGCCGGTGATCACCGTCACGCACGAAGGTCAGCACCACGTCGTCGGCGGGAAGATGTTCCACGAGCTTCATGGCGTGCTGATAGGGAACGTCGGGATCCTTCATGCCTTGCAGGATATGCACCGGGCAGCGGGTCTCGATAATGCCCTTGAGCACGCTGTTGTCGCGCCCGTCCTCCATGAGCGCCCGCGTATAGATGTTCGGCTCCGGGCTGTAGGCCGACCGCTCTTCAAAGTACCCGCGCTCGACCAGCGAGGCTTTCTCTTTCTTGGTGAGGTTCGGTTCGATCAGATCGGAGGTGAAGTCGGGAGCCGGCGCAATCAGTACCATACCCTCCACCTTTGGCCCGTCCTGGCGCTTGGCGAGCTCCTGGGCGAGCCGCAAGGCAATCCATCCGCCCATCGACGAGCCGACGATGAGAATGCGTTCGGGTGCTTTATGGAGGATCACGGCAAGCGCTTCCTCCAGCCAGCGCGAGATCGTCCCGTCGGTAAATTTGCCGCCGGATAGACCATGACCGGAATAGTCGAGGCGCAGGCATGCGAGGCCGTTTTCCGCCGCGAACTTGTCCAATTCCACCGCCTTGCTGCCGCTCATGTCGGAGCGGTATCCGGATAGCCAGACGAGGGTTGGGCCACCGGCTTGGCCAGATTGGCTTCGCGCGATATATGCGATCTCGCGCGCGGCTTCACCCTGTCCGACGGTCAGATATTGTTGGTCATGAGTGAGATTTGCGTCAGACATCGCGGAACTCCAGTTGTTTTGGCCTATAAAACAGATTCTTGACAGGCTGACAGCAGATGTTTTTTCCGCTAAAGGATGTTACTGACTCCGTTGCAGCGATGGCGAAACTACGTTTGTACTTCCGTTATTGGAGGTGCCAGGCTGCAGCGATCCGAAACAACGCGAGGAGAATACGACCATTCGCAGACCTTTTAAAAACGACGCGCCCGTTAAGGAAGGGCCGCGCTCGAACAGGGAAATTCGCATTCCCAAAGTTCAGCTGATCGATGCTGAAGGACAGAATTTAGGCGTCGTGGCCACAGACCAGGCCCTGAGAATGGCTGAAGAAGCCGGACTCGACCTGGTGGAAATTTCCCCCAATGCTGAACCGCCTGTGTGCAAGATCCTCGATCTGGGCAAGCTGAAATACGCAAACCAGAAGAAGGCGGCTGAGGCGCGCAAGAAGCAGAAGATCGTCGAAGTCAAAGAAATCAAGATGCGCCCCAACATCGACACCCATGATTATGAGGTGAAGATGAAGGCGATGGGCCGTTTCTTTGAGGAAGGCGACAAAGTCAAAGTGACGCTGAAGTTCCGCGGCCGTGAAATGGCCCACCAGGAACTCGGCATGAAGCTGCTGCAGCAAGTGAAGGCCGATACGACCGAGTTCGCAAAGGTCGAAGCCGAGCCCAAGCTCGAAGGTCGCCAGATGATGATGGTGCTTGCGCCGAAGTGAAGCGCACGCCACTCTCGTATCAAAGCCGTCCGTGAGGGCGGCTTTTGTATTTTGGGTTGGTGCTTTCCCAATCTGACAGGATGCGCTCAACGGTAGGCTTATGGCGGCTGGCTCGATTTCGCTACCTCGCGGCTGGGTGGCTTGAGGTGAAACTGACGCTCACGGCCATGCCCGCCCGCCCGCCGGCAATGGCCTAGAAGATTCATCGGCTGCCCCGTTGCACTTTTGTGACGCTGCGGTTATAAGCGCGCGTCCGAACTGACCGGCAGGGCATGCCGTGGCAGTTTCGAATGCTTGCGGAACGGTTCGTCACCGGAACCGCAGATCAACAACAACGCTCCCGCACCTTGTTGCGACGGCCGGAAACCGGGCATCGCGAGAAGGCTTCTTTGGTGAAGCAGCCGGGGGTACAGAAACGGAGTAGCAAAATGCCCAAGATGAAGACGAAGTCCTCCGCCAAGAAGCGGTTCAAGATCACCGCGACCGGCAAGGTCAAGGCTGCAGCTGCTGGCAAGCGCCATGGCATGATCAAGCGTACCAACAAGTTCATCCGCGATGCACGTGGCACCATGGTTCTCGCAGAACCGGATGGCCGCAAGGTCGTGAAGAACTACCTGCCGAACGGTCTCTGAGACTATTCCGCGAACGCTTTAGATTAAGGAGATCATGAAATGGCACGTGTAAAAAGAGGCGTTACCGCCCACGCCAAGCACAAGAAGGTTCTGAAGGCCGCCAAGGGCTTTTATGGCCGTCGCAAGAACACCATCCGCGCCGCGAAGGCTGCTGTCGATCGTTCCAAGCAGTACGCTTACCGCGACCGCAAGATCAACAAGCGCAACTTCCGCGCCCTCTGGATCCAGCGCATCAACGCTGCTGTCCGCGAATTCGGCCTGACCTACGGCCGTTTCATCGACGGCCTGAACAAGGCTGGCATCGAAGTCGACCGCAAGGTTCTCTCCGACATGGCCATCCATGAGCCGGAAGCATTCGGTGCACTCGTTGCTGCCTCCAAGAAGGCTCTCGAGTACCTGAAGGACGCTGGTACGAAGAACGAGTTTGAAGCAGCCGTCAACTAAGCCGGCGCCATTCGAACTTTTGTTTCGATGATTTTGAACCCGCGCTGGCAAGGCTTGCGCGGGTTCTTTTGTTTCTACCGTAAGGCTTCGGGAAAGTTCGGCAGAGGCCCAGCAGGGTCCGGTTGGTGTCGTGCCGTTCGAGGCCACGGTCGAACTGGGTAAACACACAGGCTTTCTCGGCCGCTTTTTATGGTGTGCCCGGTTGATTGGCCGCGTGCACATGGGTAGTGATCTGCGACGCTTCATCGTGGCAATGCAGCTATCCGATGCATGTTTTCGTGAACTATCGACAAGACTGACGCCCGTGAGGCAGGAAAAGATGACCGAACTCGAAACCCTGGAAAAGCAACTTCTGTCTGATGTGGCAGCCGCTGCCGACGAGCCGGCGATCGAAGCCGTGCGTGTCGGCGCGCTCGGCAAGAAGGGTTCGGTCTCCGAGCTCCTGAAGACGCTCGGTTCGATGACGCCGGAAGAGCGTCAGACGCGCGGCGCCGCCATCAACGCGCTGAAGAACGCCGTGACGGAGGCGATCACCGCCCGCAAGGCGGAGCTCAAGAAAGCAGCCATCGATGCACGCCTGAAGGCAGAAACGGTGGACGTCAGTCTGCCCGTTCGCTCGTCGCCGGCCGAGCGTGGCCGCATCCACCCGATCAGCCAGATCATCGACGAGATCACCGCGATCTTCGGCGACATGGGCTTCTCGATCGCCGAAGGCCCCGATGTCGAGACCGATTACTACAACTTCACGGCACTGAACTTCCCGGAAGGCCATCCGGCCCGCGAGATGCACGACACCTTCTTCTTCAATCCTGATGAAAACGGTGAGCGCAAGGTGTTGCGCACCCACACCTCGCCGGTGCAGGTGCGCACGATGGAAGCGCAGAAGCCGCCGATCCGCATCATCATCCCGGGCAAGACCTACCGCCAGGACAGCGATGCCACCCACTCGCCGATGTTCCATCAGGTTGAAGGCCTGGTCGTCGACAAGAAGGCCAACGTTGCCAATATCCGTTGGGTATTGGAAGAATTCTGCAAGACCTTCTTCGAGGTCGACAGCGTGACGATGCGCTTCCGCCCGTCCTTCTTCCCCTTCACTGAACCGTCCTTCGAGGTCGACATCCAGTGCGACCGCTCCGGCCCGATCGTCAAGTTCGGCGAAGGCACCGACTGGATGGAAATCCTCGGCTGCGGCATGGTGCACCCGAACGTGCTGCGCGCCGGCGGCCTCGATCCGGACGAGTACCAGGGCTTTGCCTGGGGCATGGGTCTCGACCGCATCGCCATGCTGAAGTACGGCATGCCCGACCTGCGCGACTTCTTCAACGCCGACGTCCGCTGGATGACCCATTACGGCTTCCGCCCGCTCGACATGCCGACGCTGTTCGGTGGTCTGAGCGCGTAAGGGAGGATAGAGATTATGAAGTTCACACTTTCCTGGCTGAAGGATCATCTGGAAACGGATGCCACCCTCGATGAAATCTGCACCCGCCTGACCCAGATCGGGCTCGAGGTCGAGGACGTCGACGACAAGTCGGCGTTCAAGCCCTTCGTTATCGCCAAGGTCCTGTCGGCGGAAAAGCATCCGCAGGCCGATCGCTTGAAGGTCCTGTCGGTCGACACAGGCAACGGCGCTCCAGTCCAGGTGGTCTGCGGTGCGCCGAATGCGCGCGCCGGCCTGATCGGCGCCTTCGCGGCAGCCGGCACCTATGTTCCAGGCATCGAGGCAATGCTTGCCGTCGGCAACATCCGCGGTGTCGAGAGCCACGGCATGATGTGCTCCGAGAAGGAACTGATGATCTCCGATAATCACGAAGGGATCATCGACCTGCCGGAAGATGCGCCGGTTGGGCAGAGCTATGCGGCTTATGCTCATCTCGATGATCCGGTGATCGAGATCAATCTGACGCCGAACCGTCCCGATTGTACCTCGATCTACGGCATCGCCCGCGATCTGGCCGCCTCCGGCCTCGGCACGCTGAAGACGCGTTCCGTGCCATCCTTCGCCGTCGACGGCGAAACACCGGTCAAGCTGACGCTCGATCTCGACGACGCCAAGCTCTGCCCGGGCTTTGCGCTGCGTCTGGTGCGCGGCGTCAAGAACGGCCCGAGCCCGAAATGGGTGCAGCAGCGGCTGCTCGCCATCGGCCTTCGCCCGATCAATGCGCTTGTCGACATCACCAACTACATGACCTTCGATCAGGGCCGGCCGATGCACGTCTTCGACGCCGCCAAGGTCACGGGTAACCTGACCGTCCGCCGCGCCAAAGAAGGCGAGACGGTCCTCGCTCTCGATCAGCGCGAATACACGCTCAATGCCAACAACGTCGTCATATCAGACGAAGAGGGTATCGAGTCGATCGGCGGCATCATGGGCGGCGAGCATTCCGGCTGCGATGAAAACACCACCGATGTGCTGATCGAATCCGCGCTCTGGGATCCGATGAACATCGCCAAGTCTGGCCGCGGCCTCGGCATCATCACAGATGCCCGCTATCGCTTCGAGCGCGGCGTCGATCCGGAATACATGGTTCCGGGCCTCGAGCGCACCACCGAACTGGTCCTCGAATTCTGCGGCGGCACTGCCGCCAGGGCAGAGGTCGTCGGCTACAGGGGCTACGAGCCGAAGATCGTCGATTTCCCCTTCTCCGAGGTCAAGCGACTGACGGGCCTCGACGTTTCCACTGAGGAAAGCACCGAGATCCTGACGCGTCTCGGCTTCAAGGTTACGGGCTCCGGCGAGTGCGTGTCGGTCGCCGTTCCCTCCTGGCGTCCCGATGTCGATGGCAAGGCCGATCTCGTCGAAGAGGTCATGCGCATTCACGGCGTCGACAACATCAAGCCGGCGCCGCTGGAAAGCCATGCGGCCGTCAACGGCAAGATCCTGACGGCGCTGCAGATCCGCACCCGCATCGCCAAGCGTGCGCTTGCCTCGCGTGGCATGCTGGAAGCGGTCAACTGGTCGTTCATTTCGGAAGATCAGGCGAAACTCTTCGGCGGCGGCTCGCCGGCGCTCAAGCTTGCCAACCCGATTGCGTCAGACATGTCCGACATGCGCCCCTCGCTGCTGCCGGGCCTGCTCAGCGCCGCCCAGCGCAATGCCGACAAGGGTTATGGCGACGTCGCTATCTTCGAAGTATCCGGTACCTATGAGAACGACCGGCCGGAAGGCCAGCGCCGCGTCGCCGGCGGCATCCGCCGCGGGACCGCATCGCTGGCCGGCGCTGGCCGCATGTGGTCGAACAATGCCAAGGGCGGCGGCAAGCCGGTCGATGTCTTCGATGCCAAGGCCGATGCGCTCGCCGTGATCGAAGCCTGCGGCCTGCCGATGGGCAACATCCAGATCGAGCAGGGTGGGCCTGAATGGTACCACCCCGGCCGCTCCGGCACGATCAAGATGGGTCCGAAGGTCGTGCTCGGCTATTTCGGCGAATTCCATCCCTCGACGCTTGAGGGGCTCGATGTTTCCGGCGCGCTGTGCGGCTTCGAAGTCTATGTCGACGCCATGCCCGAGCCGAAGAAGAAGGCGACCCGCACCAAGCCGGCGCTGGAGCTTTCGCCGTTCCAGGCCGTCAAGCGCGACTTCGCCTTCGTCGTCGACAAGGCGGTGGAAGCCGGCGCGATCATCAAGGCGGCGACCGGTGCTGACCGCAAGCTGGTCACATCAGTCAATGTCTTCGACGTCTTCGAAGGTGCCTCACTCGGCGACGGCAAGAAGTCGGTGGCGATTGAGGTGCAGATCCAGCCGGTCGAGCGCACGCTGACCGACGAGGATTTCGAGGCGCTGACGGAGAAGATCGTCGCCAGCGTGACAAAGTTCACCGGCGGCGTCCTCAGAGGTTGAGCGCATCGCATTTCGTAAGATCAACCGCCGGCGATCGTCTCGCCGGCTTTTCTATGTGTGCAGATAGTAGAGCTTGTTGACGATCATCCAGCGGCCTTCGATCTTCAGCATCGACAGATAGTCGGTGAAGAGCATTCCGGCGAAATTGTCGCTGACCTTCACGCTCGCCGCATCGCCGACGACGTCAAGCATCTGGATGTCCATGTGCGGCTGCGTTCCGGGTGGTGCCGAGCCTTCGGCGACGATTGCGGCAATGAATTCTTCCCGGTTCAGCCACTCGACGGCGTTTTCGTAGTGCCCGATGATGGCGCATTGCGGATGAAAGGCCTTCCGCAATGCAGCTTCGTTGGCGAAGGTCATGCCTTCGACGTAGAGATGAACGACTGCTTCGATTGCTTGCTGGTCCGACATGCATCACCTCGCCAGAACATGTCCATAGCATAGTGCAGGGACTGCTTGCGGCAAGGTCGCCGAAGGATGCGGCATGCGTTTGAGGCTTCAACCTTTCGGTTAGAGGTTGGTCATCGCGAGTGACGCGTCCGAGTAGCGCTTACCGGCGATCCGATCGAGCGGAATGGTGTCGCGCAGCTCGGCCAGTTCGGATCCGCTGAGTGCGATGTCCGCTGCCGCAGCATTCTGCTCGAGATGATGGAACTTGCGGGCGCCGGGGATCGGCACGACGTCGTCTCCCTGATGCAGCACCCAGGCGAGGGCGAGCTGCGCGGCCGTCACGCCCTTTTCCTCCGCGAGCGTTTCGAGCTTGGCCACGAGCGCGGCGTTCGCGTCGAAATTGCCGGACTGGAAGCGGGGCAACTGACGCCGGAAGTCGTCGACGCCGAGATCCTCCGGCTTCTTTATCGAGCCTGTCAGGAAGCCGCGGCCGAGTGGGCTATAGGGCACGAAGCCGATGCCCAGTTCGCGGCAGGTGTCGAGAACGCCGTCTTCGGGATCGCGGGACCAAAGCGAATATTCGCTCTGCAGGGCCGCTATCGGGTGGACCGCATGCGCACGACGGATCGTGGCGCTGCCGGCCTCCGAGAGACCGAGCGCGCGCACCTTGCCCTCCCGCACAAGTTCGGCCATGGCGCCGACCGTGTCTTCGATCGGCACATCAGGATCCACCCGATGCTGGTAGAAGAGGTCGATCGTCTCGACGCCGAGGCGCTTCAGCGAGGCTTCGGCGACCCGCTTCACGTTTTCCGGGCGGCTGTCGACACCAGTCATTGCGGCCGGCCCCGACTTCGCCGGATCGAGCTTGAAGCCGAACTTGGTGGCGATGACCACGCGGTCGCGCACCGGCTTCAACGCCCGACCGAGAAGCTGTTCATTGGTATAGGGACCGTACACTTCGGCCGTATCGAAGAAGGTGACGCCGAGTTCGACGGCGCGGTGCAGCGTCTTGATCGCCTCGTTCTCGTCGCTTGCGCCATAGGCGAAGCTCATGCCCATGCAGCCGAGGCCGACGGCAGAGACGGTCAGATCGTTTCCGAGTTTGCGGGTTTTCATGCGAAGGCTCCCTTGTCGAGCGAAGTTCAAACCGCGGTCGATACCGGCGGTACCGACGTAACGTAGCGCCCGATCAATCATCAAAAAATAGGTGCAATATATAACAGGCTGTTCTAACTGTTGGATCAATGAACCGGACACAGCTTGCCCAACTCGCCGTTCTTGCCGCCGTTTCCGAACGGCAGAGTTTTCGTGCGGCTGCCAAGGAGTTGCAGATTGCGCCATCTGCCGTCAGCCATGCGATCTCCAGCCTGGAGGAGAGTCTCGGCGTCCGGCTGCTGGCGCGAACGACACGCAGCGTGGCGCCGACCGAGGAGGGACGCCTTCTGCTGCAGCGCCTGATGCCGGCGCTGGACGAGATCGGGATCGCGCTGGAAGCTGTTGCCGAGGCCGGCGGAAGACCGGCCGGCAATCTACGCATCACCGCCCCGCGCTTTGCCTCGGATATCCTTCTTGCGCCGCGGCTCGGCGAGTTCCTGAACCGCTATCCCGACATCACCCTCGAGATCGCCAATGAGGATGGCTTCACCGATATTGTCAGGGAAGGTTTCGATGCCGGGATCCGGCTGGAGGAGAGCCTTGAGGCGGATATGATCGCAGTGCGGGCCTCGCCTAACCTGACGACGGTGATTGCGGGTTCTCCCGAATATTTCGGGCGACACCCTAAGCCTCTGCATCCTTCCGATCTTGTCCATCATCGCTGCATCAAGCGGCGCTTCACCAATGGCACGATCTATCGCTGGGAGTTCGAGAAGGATGGGCAGGAACTCGTCGTTGCGGTCGACGGGCCGTTGATCGTCGCCGAGGACAGGCTCGCGTTGATCGCAGCGCTGAACGGCGCCGGGCTCGCTTATCTCTTCGATCTGCGCGTCGAGAACGAACTGGAAAGCGGCAAGCTTGTCCGCGTGCTCGAAGACTGGTGTTCACCGTATCCCGGGCCGTTCATCTACTATCCCAGCCGACGCCAGATGCGCCCCGCCCTGCGCGCCTTCATCGACTTCTTCCGGTATATTGGGTGACGGGGGAGTGACGCCACGGGCATTCACTCCCGCCGAATCGACAATCAGGCGAAAGCCTTCTGGTTTGCGGCTGTTGTTGCAAGCTGCGACAACGTCTTGTCCGTTGCCGTTTCTTCCTGCAACGTCCTGTCGAGCAGGGCGACGACATCCTTCTTGCCGAGCGCCTGCGCCCAGGTCTTCAGCGTGCCGTAGCGGGCGATCTCGTAGTGCTCCACCGCCTGCGCCGAGGAAATGAGACCGGCATCGATAGCCGCCGACCCCTTGAATTCTTCGATGATCTCTTCGCCTTCGGCAATGATGCCTTGGATAGCCTCGCAGGTCTTGCCCTGAACACGCCTGCCGACCAGTTCGAAAACCTCCTGTAGGCGCTCGACATGTCCCTCGGTCTGCTCCCGATGCTTTTCGAAGCCGGCCTTCAGCTCCTTCGATTGGGCTGCACGGGCCATTTTCGGCAACGCGCGCAGAATCTGCCGTTCGGCAAAGTAGATATCTTTCAGGGTATCGTAGAATAGATCGTCGAGCGTTTTTGCTTTAGCCATTGTCTCAATCCTTGCTGTGTGGAGAGCCGCGGGGCTCGGACGTGAGAGGAAAGATAAGAGAAAGCCAATTGTTCCGGTCTTTTCGGGTGGTGCCGATCACCAATGAAGGCAGACTGAGGCGCGTTCAACCAACGGGAGCTGTTCGTGAAGAAACCAGGATCGATGAAGGGCTTGGAAGAGCTGGGACGCGTGCGTCTTTCGAAGAATTTCTTCCTGCGCGACTTCCTGCATTCGGAAATTGCTGATTTCTATCGCATTCCAAACATCCCGGATAATCCCGAGCTGGCGATCGAAGCCGGAAGGCAGCTTTGCGAAGAACTGCTGGAACCGCTGCAGGCGACGTTCGGCCGGTTGCATATCCGCTCCGGCTATCGCTCCGCCGAGGTCAACCAGTTCGGCAATCGCAACAATCTCAACTGCTCGTCAAACGCGGCGACGACCGCTGACCATATCTGGGATGTTCGCGACTTCGATGGCTGCATGGGCGCCACCGCCTGCGTCGTCGTACCGTGGATGGTCGACAACTACAGGAATGAAGAGGACTGGCAGCGGCTCGCCTGGTGGATTCACGACCATCTGCCCTATGCCTCGCTCTGCTTCTTTCCGAAGCTCTGGGCTTTCAATATCCAGTGGCACGAGCGGCCGCGGCGCGTGATCCAGAGCTATGTCAGGCCGCGCGGCATCCTGACCAAGCCCGGCATGGAGAATTGGGAGGGCAGCCACACGCACTACTACGAGGGCTTTGCACCGCTCAGAAATTGATGCGGTAGCGAATGTGCCCGTCGCTTTCGACGTAGCTGTCGTAGAGCGCCCGCGCCGCCCTGTTCTGCTCGCTCGTGTGCCAGTAGAGCCGCGACCAGCCGTTTTTCCTGCAGAGCAAAACGAGGTCGTCCATCAATGCCCGGCCCACGCCCATGCCGCGGGCGTTAGGATCGACGAACAGGTCCTCGAGGTAGCAATCCTTGCCGCGGATCCACGTGCCTTCGTGCGTCAGGCAGAGCGTGAAGCCCATGACCCGGCCATCCACGTCAGCCACGCGCATGAAGATCGCGGACGCCGGATCGAAGACCCGGCGCCACGTCGCATCGGTGATGTCGGCGTCGACCGTGACTTCATAGAAGGCGAGGTAGCCGGCCCAAAGCTCGCGCCAGCGCGTCTCATCTTCGGGTCTCGCGTCGCGGATCGTCACGGTCATCGTTTCCTCCCGTCAGGCGCCGGCCTTGTCGAGCAGCGCCATCGCGTCGCCAGACAGCGCAAGCGTCGCCGACCGGGTCAGGCTCTCAAGCTGGGACAGGCTGGTAGCACTGGCGATCGGCGCCGTCACGCCCTTCTTTCTGAGCAGCCAGGCAAGCGCGATCTCGGCAGGCTTGGCGCCGGTCTCCACCGCCACCTTGTCGAGCGCTGCGAGGATCCGCAAGCCCTTGTCGTCGAGGTATTGAGCGACGCGGCCTTCGCGGGCACGTCCTTGCGTGTCGGCCTTCGTGCGGTACTTTCCCGAGAGGAAGCCAGCGGCCAGGCTGAAATAGGTGATGACGCCGATGTCATCCTTGACGCAGAGATCGGCCAGCGGCCCCTCGAAGCTTGCGCGTTCATAGAGATTGTATTCCGGCTGGATGACGTCATAGCGCGGCACGCCGGCCTTCTCGGCCGCATCGAAGGAGGCCCGGAGCTGCGCAGCGTCCAGGTTCGAGCAGCCGATCGCGCGGATCTTGCCCTGCTGCTTCAGCTTGGCGAACGCGCCGAGCGTTTCCTCGTAGGGCGTGTTCTCATCGGGCCAGTGCGAGAGGTATAGGTCGATATAGTCGGTCTGCAGCCGGCGCAATGAATCCTCGACTGCGTTCAGAATGTAGGTCTCCTTCAGCGTCTTTCCCTGTCCCATGTCGGAGCCAACCTTGGTGATGATGATGGCCTTGTCGCGGGAAACCTTGCCGCGCTTCAGCCACTTGCCGATGATCTCCTCGGAATCGCCGCCTTTGTTGCCGGGCACCCAGGCCGAATAGACATCAGCCGTGTCGATTGTGTTGAAGCCCGCATCGAAGAAGGCGTCGAGAATGTTGAAGGAGGTCTTCTCATCGGCGGTCCAGCCGAAGACGTTGCCGCCGAAGACGATCGGGGCGATCGAAAGGCCAGTTTTTCCAAGACGGCGCATATCCATGGCGCTCTCCTAAAGTGCTGAATTGATTGAAATCGCTGACGCGGCAGAACACCGCCGGGGATTAACCTAGCGCGGCTACGGCCAGATGGAAACCAACTCCGCGAATTGTGATCGCGCCATTGCGCGGCAGTCGTCGCCTCACTAAGGTGCCCGAAAATCGAACCAGGAGAGGACCCAGGCTATGCTGCGTTTTGGTATTCTTTCGACCGCGAAGATCGGCCGCGAACTCGTCGTCCCGGCTATCCAGGATGCGGAAAACTGCGTCGTGACGGCTGTTGCCAGCCGCGATCTGGCGAGAGCGCGCGAGATGGCGGATCGCTTTTCCGTTCTCCACGCCTTCGGCTCCTACGAGGAAATGCTGGCCTCCGACAAGATCGACGCAGTCTATATTCCGCTGCCGACGTCGCAGCACGTCGAGTGGACGATCAAGGCCGCCGATGCCGGCAAGCATGTGCTCTGCGAAAAGCCCATCGCGCTCAAGGCTGATGAGATCGACAGCCTGATCGCCGCCCGCGATCGCAACAAGGTCATGATCACCGAAGCCTACATGGTCACCTATGCTCCGGTCTGGCGGAAGGTGCGCTCGCTGATCGCCGACGGTGCGATCGGCACGCTTCAGCATGTCCAGGGTGCCTTCACCTATTTCAATCGCGACCCCGGCAACATGCGCAACATTCCGGAGCTCGGCGGCGGCGCGCTTCCCGATATTGGCGTCTACCCGACGATCAGCACGCGCTTCTCGACAGGCAAGGAGCCGCTGCGCGTACAGGCGGTCACCCGACGCGACCCGGAGTTCGGTACAGACATCTATTCCAGCGTCAAGGCCGACTTCGGTGACTTCGAGCTGAGCTTCTATATCGCCACCCAGCTTGCCAACCGCCAGGTCATGGTGTTCCACGGCACGGATGGCTTTATCGAGGTCAAGTCGCCGTTCAACGCCGACCGCTGGGGCGCCGAGGAGATCGAGCTCACCAACCGCAGCCACAACGAATCGACGATTTTCCGCTTCCCGGATAGCCGGCAATACAAACGCGAAGCCGAAGCGTTTGCGCGTGCAGCCAAGGGCGAGAAGGAAGAGGTCGTGACGCTGGAGAGCTCGAAGCTCAGCCAGAAATTCATCGACGCGATCTACCGCGCCAGCGAGAAGGACGGCTGGGAGACTGTCTGAGGTTTATTCGCGGCGGAGCACAAATCGCAGGTAGCCGAAGCAGCTAAAGCCTAGCGAGGTAACCGAGGTAAATGCCATCGCCGCGAGTGGCTGCAGCGATGGCGAAATCGCGATCAGCGAGGCGAACAGACCGTAGTTCAAGAGGACGGCGATCGTCAGGATGGACGCGACACCAGCGTCGCTGACGGCCAATCTGCCGCCAGTGGTTACGTTGCTCCAAGGCAACAGAGTGCGCATTACGATGAGCGAAGCGAGCAGGCTAAGAGCACGCGCGATGAAAGGGCTCAGTGCGGTATGCAGCAAGAGGAAGAGTAGAACGTCCGCTGCCGCGCCGACGATCGACAGTGCAAGGAAGCGCCGAAACAACGCACTGCGCCCGCGCTCAGCCATTGATCGCCAGCATACCCGCAATGATAAAGACTGCACCTATTGCGTAGCGCAGCGTCAGGGCTTCGCCGAGAAAGGCCTGCGCCAGCAAGGGCACGAAGCAGAACGTCAATCCCATGAAGGAATAGGCCATGGTCAACGGCACGGCCTTGAGGACATAGATCCAGATGATAGTGCCCAGACCGTAGAGGAGAAGCGCCGCGATCAGCACGGGGTTGAGAAACAGCGCGAGCAGATTGCGTACACTAAGTTCGCCGGCGGTCGCACTTGTCATTTTGAACAGGACCTGGCCGGAGGCGATGAGCAGCGGTGTACCGATAAGGCCGACCCAGTTGCTGATTGAAAGGTTGGAGAGCATGGGGCCGCCTTTCAATTCGTAGCTTGCCTGTCTTCCATATAGAAGATGTCACGCCCGATATCTTCGCAGACGAATGTCGGGGGGACCGGGTGAACGGCTCTCAGAAACGAGTGCGTATACGGGAAGAAGTTGAAATGCGGGTTGAACGTGTAGCGATATTCGCGCTCCCGCGGCACGACGATGATGAGCTGTCGCTTGGCAATACGGCGCAGTTCGGCGATGGCTTGCCGGTAGTCGAGAATATGCTCGATGACGTGCGTGCAGATCACGGTATCGAATTCGCCATCGGTGAAAGGCAATCTCTCCACCTTGGCGGCCACGTATTCGATGCCGGCAAGCGACGATGCATCATCGATCACGAAATCCACCCCGACGAGCCGGGCAAGGTTTGGATGTGCCGACTGGATGCGGCTCAGCAAGGCTCCGGTGCCGCAGCCGACGTCACATACGCTTTCGCCTTCGATCGATCCCACAATCCGGTCAATGCATGCTGCTGAATTGTCGGTCCCTTCGTGAACACGCGGATGATTGCGGTAAAGTTCGGCATATTCCTCCGCGGAAAGGAATGGCGCCCGTTCGCGAAATCGCGCAAGGTGACTGATATGATCACCCCAGACACGCTTCGCCGCCCAGCGAAAGACGCCGGAGTCCCGTAAAAATGGCGGCAGAACGTCTTCGAGAACGAAGCGAATTCGGTTCGTGGTTTCTCTGTTCATGAAAATTGTACCGTGTCACGCTGAGCAATCATGCGATGCGAGCCGTCTTTTTATGTGGGGCAGTCGCACGCTCGGTCGTCGTCGATCCGTTGCTTCTGGCCGCGACGTTCAAATAGAAAATGCGCAGCTGTTCAGAACGCGAGCGCGCGACGGAATCGAGAATGAGACCTGCGGTGAAGACCATGAATGAGATCATCATCAGTGCCATGGACAAGACCCAGGTCGGCATCCGATTGACTAGGCCGGTTTGAAAATACTCCATCAGCACGGGTGCCATGAAAGCCATGCTTGCCAGCATGAAAGAACCGCTGATGATGCCAAAAAAGGCGAAGGGACGTGTCTCCTTCATTAGCATCGCGAACATCCAGAGGATCTTGGCGCCGTCCTTGAACGTGGAAAGCTTCGAATGAGAGCCTTCCGGCCGGCGACCGTAATCCAGTTCCAGCTCGCTGACCGGCAACTTCAGACGCGACGCATGGACGGACATTTCCGTCTCGATCTCAAAGCCTGCGGAGACGGCCGGGAAACTTTTGACGAAGCGTCGCGAAAAGACGCGATAGCCCGAGAAGATGTCGGTAAAATCCGTGCCGAAGATTGTTCGGTACAGCATGTTGAAAATCTTGTTGCCGAAGGCATGACCCTGTCTGCCAGCATCCGCATGGACGCCGCGCCGCGTGCCCACCACCATATCGGCGCGCTCGGTCAGCAACGTCCGGATGAGTTCTTCGGCGTCCTCAGGCGAGTACGTCCCGTCGCCATCCGCCATGATGTAAACGTCGGCGTCGATGTCGGCGAACATGCGCCGGACAACGTGACCTTTGCCCTGCCGCCGTTCGCGCACGACGTGGGCGCCCGCGAGCATCGCGTGGAGCGCGGTACCATCCGTCGAGTTGTTGTCGTAGACATGAACGGGGGCGCCCGCTAGCGCGGACTTGAAGCCCCGGACAACGGCGCCGATGGTCGCGGCCTCGTTATAGCAGGGCAAGAGCACCGCAATATTCAGATTGTCGATACGCGATCCAGTCATGATCACACCCGTGGCGAAGAAATCCCCACGAGAATAGACGGCGGCCGTTAACAAGTAGCTATGAAGCCCGCGAAAGCCGCCGGTCAGCAGGACTTTTACGGTTTCTTGATAGGAGCGCAGTAGGATCTTGCTACTCAAAACGGTGAGATCCGCTTCATGACGAATGTTGCCCAGATGGTCGATGTTTCCACATCTCCATCGTCGATCGCAAAGCTGCGCGCCTTGATGTCCGAGCTATGGCCGTCGGTGCTTCTTTACAGCGCCCTCCTTGTTGCCGCGATCCTTGCCCTGAAGCTGCCCGGCGCGACCGATTATGTCGGCGCGGACAATGACGACGGCATGCGGCTCGTCGAAGTGCGCGATTTCCTGAACGGGCAGGGCTGGTTCGACCTGATGCAATACCGTATGGGGCTGGGCGAGGGCAGCCTGATGCACTGGTCCCGCCTGATTGACCTTCCAATCGCGACCCTGATCAGATTTTTCGACTTCTTTCTGCCGCAAGAGCGGGCAGAGGCGCTTGCGCTGGCCGTCTGGCCGCTTTCACTGACCGTCCCCAGCCTGTGGGCCATGGGGCTTGCCGGCCGCCGCGTCGGCGGCGCGTTCGGGATGCACGTCGCGCTGGGACTGACGGCATTTCTGCTGATCCCCAGCAACCGCTTCCTGCCCGGCGCCATCGACCACCACAATGTCCAGTTCGCACTTGTCGCGATTATGACCGCGATGCTCCTCGACGAAGACCATCGACCGCTCAGCTATGCGGTCGCCGGATTGGCGGCGGCAACTGCAATTGCGATCGGGGTTGAGACAACGCCTTTCGTGGCGGCAGTGTGCATCGTCGTCGCTGTCTCATGGGTTTGGGAAGGTGAGCCGTTTGCGCGCGCAGCCAAGGCTTTCGGGCTTGCATTGGCTCTATCCATCAGCCTGTTTTTCTTTGGCACAGTCCCGCCGCGCCTCTATTCGACGGTCACCTGCGATAACCTGTCGCTTGGCTATTACAGCCTCGCGGCGCTCGGTGGCGGGCTCTTGCTCTTTGCCGCAACGTTCGCAAGCAGAGGAAGCCGGTTGCTGCGATTTGTCGCTTTGGGCGGGATCGGCGCGCTCGTCCTTGCCGCCGCCGTGACGATCGCTCCGCAATGCCTCCATAATCCACTCGCTGACCTCGATCCCCTTCTTGCCAAGCTCTGGCTGGACGGCGTTCAGGAGGCACAGTCGATCCTTGCCCTCAACCGGCAGGACCCGTTTACGCTGGGCTTCTACTATGCGACCGGCGTCTTCGCACTTGCCACCTGCGTGTTCCGCCTCGTTTACGGCGACCGGGTGCGGGTCCATCTGGTCCTGCTTTTCCTCCTCACCGTGAGTTGGGCAATCGCCGCTTTTCAGGTGCGCGGCACCATGTTTTCCAATCTTCTCGCAATTCTGCCACTGACGTTGCTGATTATCGACATGCGCCGGATATCGGCCAGCGACAGCGACGATGTCGCGGCCGCCTTCTGCTACCTTTCCACCGTAATCATGAGCGTGGCGACGGTTTGGGGGCTCGCAGGAGGGCTGATGGGTATGCAGGTGGAGAACGGCGAAAGCATCCTGCAAGCGGCGCCCGCAAAACCGTCCTGCTCATCGAAGTCGTCCCTGGCGCCATTGAGCGATGGGCCGGCGGGGCTGGTGGTCGCGCCGTCCGACGTGGGTGTCTCGATTCTCCGCTTTACGGAAAACCGCATCCTGGCAGCGCCGTACCATCGAAACCAGGGTGGCATGCTCACAGAAATGCATATCGGCCTGGCAGAGCCACAGGAAGCCGAGGCTTTCCTGAAGGGTAATGGCGTCACGGTTCTCGCCTTCTGCGCCGACAATCCGCAGACCAGGGAACTTGCGAAAATGAAGCCGGATGGTCTCTACGCGCAATTGGCGAAAGGCGTCGTTCCGGCTTACCTGAAGCCCATGCCGACGCCCGAGGGCGCGCCTGTTCGGTTCTTTCGCTACGTGCCCACCGGTTCGTAAGATTTACACGAAGCGTCGACGTTCGCGGATACGATCGAATGCGTAGAGGCCGAGAAGGCAGATCAGAAGGCCAGCGTCATAGCAGACGATGGCGGCGGTTAGGTCGAGAACGGATGTCGACGAGACCCAAGCCGCACCGGCATAGGCGACGCAGACGAGGCAGCCGACCAGCACCATCGAAAAGATCGAGCGCATCGGCGCAGTAACGAAACCCAATGTTGTGGCCGTCAGAGCGATCATCGGCATCTCCTAATTCGCTTCAGTATAGCGTGTCTATCTTGTCGAACAATTAATCGAGCCGTTTCTTACCGTTTTCCCCATGCTCGCAATCGGTACAGTTGGGTCCAACGGGTAATCTAAGTCAGCCCGAGACTGCTCTCCACGGTAGTGCCGGTGGCATGGACCCGGGAAATCCGCAGCCGCAGCAGCGATCCGTCGGGAACAGAGGCAAAGGAAAGAGCCTTCCCGACGCCATGGTCACGACCAGGTCTCCGCCAATGCCGATATAGCCTGGCCTTGTGGTCTCAGCGAGGTCGAGATTGTCATTGGGGGTGATGGAAAAGTCAGCGCTTGCAGGAACGGTAAGTGATGGGGCATGAGAGGCGGAACGGTCGGACATGGAAACTCCTTTTGTCGTCTGCCCGATGATCGCTCTGTAAGGATCGCCGGGAAAATGGAGAGGTGATCGATTGTCGGCTTTGCCGCTCTTTCAAATTAAGCCTTTGATGTTGAATGAAAAATGGCTAGACCGCCGATTTTCGCTACGGGAAAGCACAAAAAATCGTGCCCCCTTTGGAGGCTGCTCTTTGCGGCCTCATCGGGTAGAACAGGACTATGAGCAACGTCTTTGAGAATGATTCGCCGAGCAATCTTACCGAGTACTCGGTTTCGGAACTTTCCGGCTCGATCAAGCGCACCGTCGAGACTGCCTTCGACCAGGTGCGTGTGCGCGGCGAGATTTCCGGATACAGAGGTCCGCACTCTTCCGGGCACGCCTATTTTGCCTTGAAGGATGATCGTGCCCGCATTGACGCCGTCGTCTGGAAGGGCACCTTTTCCAGGCTGAAATTCCGCCCCGAAGAGGGGATGGAGGTGATCGCCACCGGCAAGGTGACGACTTTTCCCGGCTCGTCGAAGTATCAGATTGTTATCGAGACGCTGGAGCCGGCCGGCGCCGGCGCGCTGATGGCGCTGATCGAAGAGCGCAAGCGCAGGCTTGGCGCCGAAGGCCTCTTCGATCAGTCCCGCAAGCGGCGACTGCCGTTCATGCCCAGGGTGATCGGCGTCGTGACCTCGCCGACGGGTGCCGTCATTCGCGACATTCTCCACCGTATATCCGATCGCTTCCCGGTTCATGTCATCGTCTGGCCGGTGAAGGTGCAGGGTGAGGGCTCCGGCGAGGAAATCGCCAACGCCATCAGAGGCTTCAACAGCTTCGAGCCACGCGGGGAAATGCTGCGTCCGGACGTCCTGATCGTCGCGCGCGGCGGTGGTAGCCTCGAGGATCTCTGGAGCTTCAACGACGAAATCGTGGTGCGCGCCGCCGCCGAGAGCCAAATTCCGGTGATCTCGGCCGTCGGTCACGAAACCGACTGGACGTTGATCGACTATGCCGCCGACGTGCGCGCGCCGACGCCGACCGGTGCGGCCGAGATGGCGGTTCCCGTGAAAGCCGAATTGGAGGCCCAGACGGCGGGGCTCGCGGCGCGCCTGCAGGGTTGCATGAGCCGCCGCATGGATCATCATCGCCAGTCCCTACGGGCTTTGATCCGCGCTCTGCCTTCGCTGGATCAGCTGTTGGCCCTGCCGCGTCGCCGGTTTGATGAGGTCGCCGCCGGTCTCGGCCGCGGCCTTGAACTCAACACGATCAACAAGCGCCGCAGCTTGGAGCGGACGGCCGCACATCTGCGGCCTGATGTTTTATCGAACCGCATTGCAGAGCGTCGCCAGTACCTGAACGAACGGATGACGCGTGCCGAGCGGACGATCGAGCGCCTCATCGATCGCTCGAAATCGCGGGTTGGTCGTGCCGATGCAATCTTCACCACGCTGCCGACGCGCCTCAAGACGCAGACCGCTCGCTTGCGCGATCACCTCACCAATCTGTCGCGTCACGCCGACACAGCGGTGAGGCACCAGCTAACGCGGGCACGCGGCGAGCTCACGGCCCAGGACCGCATGCTGCAGTCGTTGTCTTACAAGAACGTCCTGAAGCGTGGTTACGCTGTTATTCGGGACGACGAGAACAGGCCCGTGTCGCAGGCTGCGACGCTCTCATCCGGCATGAGTATTTCGATCGAGTTTGCGGATGGTCACGTCGGCGCGGTGACCACCGAAGGAGGCTCGTCCTCTTCCACGCTGAGGAAGAAAACGGCGAAGCCGCAAGACGAGCGCGCGCCGCCGAAACAGGGCAGTCTCTTCTAGGTAGCCACTGGCGCTTCGATTCGGGCGAAGACATCATTGAAATACATATGCGTGTCATTCTGCGCGTCTCTGGCGCCGCTGAAGGGAGCACGCTTGGGATGCTTTTGCTCATCCGGATTTCGACGACGGTGGCTTTCGGTCTCGGCAATGCTGGAAACAAGATAGACGACCTGTTCTGTCGCCGAGCTTTTCAAGAAAATCGAGCGTGGCAGTGTCTTCCGCAAGGGAGCCTGGCCCGGGAGCCGTCCGAAGCGCTGGGGCACTTATCCGCAGCTGACTGAGCCAAAACACGCGGCATCGGGCCATGCTGCAATCTGGGTCGACCTGAGACATCGAATGAGGCATCGCGCAGCCCGAACCATCGGCCGGCGTGCGCGTGGGACATATGCTTCAGCTATTCGAAGGTCGCTAGAAACTTGCGCAGCAGCGCGTCGAGCTCGGCCTTTTCCTCGGCGCTGAAGGCCTGCATCAAACGTTGCTGATTGGCCACGTGGGCGCCGGCGGCGCCCTCCACCGCAACAAGCCCGGCCTCGGTCAGGGCGATGAGCACACTTCGCCGATCGTCAGGATTGAGAATGCGTTCGACCAGGCCCGCCTTCTCCAACTGGTCGATCCGGTTCGTCATCGTACCGGAACTGACCATCGTCATCGACAGCAGATCGCCGGGCGAGAGCCGATAGGGCGCGCCCGAGCGTCTGAGGGTCGCAAGCACGTCGAAGGCGGAGGAGGAAAGCCCGTGCCCCTGCAACACCTGCTCGACCTCGCGGGCGAGGTGCGTCGTCAGCCGCTTTAACCGGCCCATGATGCCCATCGCCTCTGTGTCGAGGTCGGGACGCTCCCTGCGCCATTGCGCAAGTATCTTGTCAACGCGATCCATCCGGCAGCCCGTTCTCCTGAGGAACTGTTATCATCATGTATCTTGACGTCAAGATAAATAATGATACATTCTATTTATCTTGATATAGAGATTCTTGAGATGAAGAAAAATACGACGCCTCTGTCCGATGTGCTGATCACCGGGTTGGCTCCGACTATCTGGGGCAGCACCTATTTCGTGACCACATCCTTCCTTCCGCACGGATATCCGCTGACGGTGGCTTTCCTGCGCGCTTTGCCGGCCGGACTGCTGCTACTTGCGATCGTACGGAAACTGCCGCAGGGCGTCTGGTGGTTTCGTGCCTTCGTGCTTGGCGGCCTCAATTTCTCGTTCTTCTGGGCGATGCTGTTTGTGTCGGCCTATCGGTTGCCGGGCGGCGTCGCCGCGACCGTTGGCGCCATTCAGCCGCTTGTCGTCATCCTGCTGTCGCGCGTCTTCCTCGGCAGGCCGATCCAGGCTCTTGCCGTTAGTGCTGGGCTCGTTGGGATGATGGGTGTCGCGCTATTGGTCCTCACGCCGAATGCCGCGCTGGATCCGATTGGCGTGGCTGCCGGTCTCGCCGGCGCGGTCTCGATGGCCTTGGGCACGGTGCTGACGAGGCGTTGGGTTCCGCCCGTTTCGAACCTTGCTTTTACTGCGTGGCAGCTGACGGCCGGCGGTATCCTGCTCGCGCCGGTCGTTTTTCTCTTCGAACCAGCATTCCCGGCGCCAACTGCGGCGAATATCCTCGGCATGGCCTATCTCGGCCTGATCGGCGCGGCGTTTACCTATCTGTTGTGGTTCCGGGGGCTCGCGCGCATCGAGCCCTCCGCTGCGGCCTCACTGGGTTTCCTGAGCCCGATCACCGCCACTGTTCTCGGGTGGCTGGGTCTCGGACAAAGCCTGACGCCCGCGCAGCTTTTCGGCTTTGCAACGGTGCTCGCAAGCGTCTGGCTCAGTCAGCGTACGATGTCCGTCAGGCCCATTCGCCCTGACGCATCACCGGAGCGCGCGAGCCGTCCGGCTTGATGCCGTCGATATCGACTTGGCCCGAGCCGATCATCCAGTCTATGTGGATCAGGCTCGAGTTGCCTCCTTGAGCCTTGATCTGATCCTGGGTCAGGTTGGCGCCATCGATGAAGCACTTCGAGTAGCACTGGCCGAGCGCGATGTGGCACGAGGCGTTTTCGTCGAACAGCGTGTTGTAGAAGAGAATGCCGCTGGCCGAGATCGGCGACGAATGCGGCACCAGTGCCACCTCGCCGAGCCGGCGCGCACCCTCGTCGGTGTCCAGCACCTTGTTCAGCACTTCCTCGCCGCGTGAGGCCTTCGCCTCGACGATCCGGCCGCCTTCAAAGCGAACCTGGATATTGTCGATTAGCGTCCCCTGATGCGACAACGGCTTGGTGCTTAAGACGTGGCCCTCGACGCGCAGCGCATGCGGCGTCGTGAAGACTTCCTCGGTCGGAATATTCGGGTTGCAGGTAATGCCGTTCTTGGCAACAGACGAGCCGCCATGCCACTCGTGACCGTCAGCGAGGCCGACCGTCAAATCGGTGCCGGGTCCTCTGAAATGCAGCGAGGCGAAGCGTTCACCATTCAGCCAGCTTGAGCGTTTGGCAAGGTTGGCGTTGTGCTCGGCCCAGGCGGCGATCGGGTCTTGGACATCGACGCGCGATGCGGCGAAGATCGCCTTGGCGAGCTTGGCGACCGCAATCGCCTCCGGATCGTCGGGAAAGACAAGCGCTGCCCAGGACGGGTTGGGATAGGATACGATGTTCCAGTTGATGTCGAAATTCGAGATCTTTTCCAGCGCCGGCTTGTAGGCAGCAGAGTTCGCCCGGTTGGCACGGCCCACCTTGGCGGGATCCTGCTCGGACAGCAGCATCGGGTTGTCGCCGGAAACGGCAAGGCGGGCGGCACCCTTGGCATAGGCCTTCGCCATACCATCGTAAAGCCAGTCAGAGGCACGGTCGAAGCTCTGGTCGTTGCCGTACCGATAGCGTGCGAGTGTCGCTTCCTCGTCGGAATAGAATACAGTCACCAGGCCCGCGCCCCCCATGTAGGCATGCTTCGTAATCAGACGGACAAGGGGGAGGGCGACCACAGGAGCGGTGATTACCAGATCCTGACCCGTCTGCAGCTGCAGGCCGACCTTGACGGCCACTTCCGCAAGCTTCTCAAGCTTTGCCGGATCCACGGAGGTCTGGCTTTGGGACATAAAATTCATGATCGGTCACTCCTCGAACGAAACGGACTGACCGGTAGACTTAGACCCCTTTGCGGCGAAATTGAAGCTCGCTTGTCAGCCGATGGTTGCTCTTTGCCACCATCGGCTTGCATCGGGATCAGGCCGCCGAGGTGGATGGTTGCTGCAACAGGGCCGCGTCGTGACGTTTCAGAAAGGCCATCAGCCGGTCAGCGTAATCAGGCGCAACCGCGACCTTGACGCTCGGCCGGTCGGAGAGTGCTGCTCGCCAGGCCTGTACGCGTGGCAGGCCGGTGAAAATACCGCTGTCGCCGATTGTGTCGAACACGTCGAAGTAGCGGATAATCGGCGCAAATACGGCATCGACCAAACTGAAGCTGGCGCCCGCGAAATAAGGGCCGCTCTTCAGTTCCGCTTCGATGGTCGCGAATTTCGACGCGACTACTTTCCGCTTGGCCTCGAGCTGCGCCCGATCCTGTGTCGTCTCATAGACCCAGAGATCGGAGAGGATCGAAGAGCCGAACTCCATCCAGCCGCGGTGGCGGGCGCGAGTGATGGCATCCGCCGGGTGAAGGCGAGGCCCGTCTTGAGTCTCTTCCAGATATTCGCAAATCACGCTGCTCTCGAAGAGTATCTCTTGGCTGCCGTCGCTGTTGCGAACGCAAAGCAGAGGCACCTTGCCGAGCGGCGAAATCTCGAGGAACCAGTCGGGCTTGTCTGCGAGATCGATGTTGATCCGCTCGAAGGGCACTCCCTTCTCCGCAAGCGCGATCGCGGCGCGCTGCACGTAAGGGCAGAGATGATGGCTGACAAGCAGCAGAGCGGAACCGGACTGTTCGGTGTGCACGGGATCCATGGCGCAGTCTCCATTGTAGATGCAAATGCATGTAATGTTTCTTGCGTCGCAGTTCAAGATAAATGTAAATGCATCTATGCATAAGGAACGAGATCACGTCAGTCCGTCGGAGGCCGCGATCAATGCCTGGATCAGGCTTATGCGTGCGCAGCAACGGCTGCTCGGCCGGATCGAAGCGGATCTCAAGTCAGCCGGATTGCCCTCGCTTGGTTGGTACGATGTGCTCTGGGAATTGGTGCGGTCGCCGCAAGGCAGATTGCGACCGTTCGAGATCGAAGAGCGCACGCTGCTTGCCCAGTACAATCTCTCGCGCCTGATCGATCGCCTTGAGAAAGAAGGCCTGGTCCAGCGCGAAACCTTCGATCAGGATGGGCGCGGGCGGTGGGTAGTTGTCACCGAAAGCGGCCGCGTGCTGCAGAAGCGCATGTGGCAGGTCTATGCCAAGGCCATCGAAGACAATTTCGGTTCGAAGTTGAGCGCGGCCGATGCCGCGGCACTTACGTCTCTGTTGGCACGCTTCAGCTGAGTTCAGGCGATGAGAGGCGCGGCCGAGGCCTTCAGCGTCTTCAATGCGTCCTTCGGATCGAGCCGAACCTGCAGCCCGCGCTGTCCGCCATTGATGTAGACCTGCGTTTCGACAAGCGCAGCCTCTTCGATCGCGGTCGGGACGAGCTTCTTCTGCCCGAATGGGCTGATGCCGCCGACGTGGTAGCCTGTCAGGCGCTCGGCATCGGCGGGCTTCATCATGTTGGCGGACTTGCCGCCGAAGACGTTTGCCAGCTTCTTCATGCTGACCTCGCGATCGGAGGGAACGACAACGCAGACTGCTTTGCCGTCGACCTCCGCCATCAGCGTCTTCAACACGCGATGCGGCTCCTCGCCAAGCGCCTCGGCAGCCTGCAGGCCGACACGCTCTGCATTCGGGTCGTAGTCGTAGGTGTGAACCGTAAAGGCCACCCCTGCCTTGCTGAGAACCTGTGTGGCGCGCGTCGTTTTCGACATCGATCAGGCCTCGAAGAAGCTGGTGTAGATCTCGGGCTTGAAACCGATCAGCAGCCTGTCGTCCGCCTCGATAACGGGACGCTTGATCATTGACGGCTGCGCCAGCATCAACGTGATCGCCTTGCCCTCATCGAGATTGTTGCGGTCAGCCTCCGGCAGCTTGCGGAAGGTCGTGCCGGCGCGGTTGAGCACGGTCTCCCAGCCTGCTTCCTTCGTCCATGTCTGCAGATGTGCGCGATCGATTCCGACCGCCTTGTAGTCGTGAAACTGGTAGGCGATGTCGCGCTCCTCCAGCCAGCTGCGGGCCTTCTTCATCGTGTCGCAGTTCCTGATGCCGTAGATCGTGACGGTCACTTAGTCCTCCAGCGTTCCGGGTTTGCGCGTCGCCTTGCTGGCGGTCTTGCAAGCAATCTTCATCAGGTCGGCGCGGCGGCGAACGAGCCGTTCGGAACTGCGCGTAACGATCAGCCCGGCCTGTGGCGCCCGAATCTCGATGCTGCCATCGGCCATACCGGGCCGGGTGATCAACGTCGCAAGAATGTCGCCTTCGACAACCTGCTCGCCGATGTTGCGGTGGAACAGAACCGTGCCGGCCTCCAGCGCGCGGACAATTTCGATATTGTCGAGCGGCACCGCGGGGCCGTCGAAGGCGGCTAGCGAGACAGTGGCGTCGATGGCGCCCCGGCCTACCAGAAACTTCCAAAGCCCCTCGGCATCCTTCATCGCCATCTCGGGATAGACGTCGCGGCGGCCGCGAAGCTCGACGGTCACAGACAACTTGCCGGGCAGGCGCGATTGCTTCTCCAGCGTCTCGTACTTCCAGGCAAAACCGACCGCTTCTTCAAAGGCGGAACTCTCCCCATCGGATAGAAGGACCGCTTCCATCTCCATCGCCGAGGCGAGATCGGCCGCCTCCGGCCAGAAGGCCTCGTCTATGTAGGCATATTGCAATGATTCATCATCGCAATGCAGATCGATCACCAGATCGCATCCAAGCGCCATGTGCAGCAATTGGCGTTTCAGTTTGTCGACTGCCGCAAGGGGCTCGAGGTTCTCAAGAAGCCCGTCGCGATCCTTCGCCGAAATCAGCGGAAATTCGCGGTTGAAGTTGGTGCGCGATCCAAGATCGAAGCGACCCTGAAGTTCGCCGAAATGAGACTGGGCCGCACCGATCGGGTTGGCATGCGGGACGACGATAATGTCGCTCTTGATCTGACCGGCACTTTCGGACTGGCGCAATCTTTCGCACAGAAAATGCACCAAAGCGGTGCCAGGCAGTTCGTCGGCGTGCAGGGCTGCCTGAATATAGACCTTCGGCGCGGCGGGATCGCTGCCCTTGAAGCGAAGAACGGGCAGCCGCCACTCGATACCCGCTGTGTCGCCCGCAATGATGATCTCGGACGTATTCATATCGCTCTCCGCAGTCTTGCCGTCGTCGCAGGAGCTTTAAGCGACTTTGATAGCCCTCGGCAAGCCGTTATCCTCGCGCCCGCCGCGGCCAACGATCGACATGCTCGTAGCCACGTTCGCCCGGACGATTGCGCAACAGCACAAATTCGCGCGCGGCGACGACCACGGGTTTCTGCAGAGCGACACGCGGCATCACCTGACTATCGTAGAGTAGCGTCCCATGTGGCTTAAAGTTCTGATTTATTCTGGTGTCTTCGCCGAGTTTGTGGATCTCGATACCGATCTGCACATGCAGCTGTCGCAGCAGCTCCCGGCCGCCGTTGCCGCCGAGGACGATGGCGTTTCGCGTTGACGTCCTGAAGGTCGCGACATGATCGAATGACAGTTCGAACTGGCAGGCGTCGATGGGCACTGGCGGCCCGACGGGCTGCGAAGATCAGCGCGTTTGAAATCCGCGTGCTCTGGTCGAGGTTATAGAGCGAGACATGCAGAAGCTAGAGTAGACGCGGTGATGCGAAGGGAAGGTGATCCAGCTGCAGCCGCCTTTGGATCTCCAGGCATTCGCTGAGCGATTGTCCGTCGTCCGTTCTCCAGGGAATACAGGGATCGCAACGCCTGATCCTGAAATGACAAGAACAAAAAAGAGAACATTAATCGTGAGTCGGGGCAATAGCGTTTGGTGCTGGGCAAGAAACGGGTTGAATTCAGCGCTCGGCTGCACGATTTTCAGGGTGATCCAGCATGGAGTTACTCACCATGAAACAGGCAACACACCACTATCTGATCTTCGAAACCGCCGCCGGCTTTTGCGGTATTGCCTGGAACGATGTCGGCGTCACGCGCTTCCAATTGCCGACGTCGAGCGCCGAGGCGACGGAGCGCCTGCTCCTGCGTCGCATCCCAGGCGCCGAGCCCGCAACACCACTCCCTGCCGTCACCGAGGTGGTGGCGGCGGTAAAGCGCTATTTCCACGGAGAGCCGACGGACTTCTCGGCCATCAAGCTTGACCTCACTGGCCAGGACGCCTTCTTCAAACAGATCTACGATGCCGCGCGACAGGTCGGCTGGGGCCACACCACCACCTATGGCGCGCTTGCAAAGCAACTCGGCGCCGGGCCGGAGGCGGCGCGCGATGTCGGCCAGGCGATGGCGAAAAACCCGGTGGCGTTGATCATCCCGTGCCATCGCGTTCTTGCGGCCGGAAACAAGATCGGCGGCTTTTCCGCGCCGGGCGGCTCGTCGTCGAAACAGAAGATGCTCGAACTCGAGGGCGTCAGCCTGGTGCCGCCGAAACCGGCGCAGCAGACCCTCGACTTATGATAGGTTTTGAGGTCACATCAGGCGGCGCGACCGGCAATCATTCCCATTCAATTGTTTTTTGATCCAGCTTTGGCGCTGGACTTCTCCGACACCAGCTTCGCGGACTTCTTCGCCTCCGAGCTCAAGGTCAACATCGACGATCCGAAATATGCGGCGAATGGTGGCTCGAAGGGCGCCTGCGCTGCATCCTGCAGAGCTGCGACGACGCTACCGCGATCCGCACCCCAACAGCGCTCTGGGAGCATCGCTCGGATTATCTCGCCCGTACCGGCGGCGAGGATCCCGTCGTCAATGCCGAGAGCCGCAATCAAGGGCTGTTCGACGCCTTCGGCCTGGCCGCCAAGGACCCCTTCCGGCTGAAAGGCGAACAGATCGACGGCAGCGTCCAGCTTGGCACCGACATCTATCTCCTCGAAGCCAAGTGGCACGGCCGAACTGCACAGTTTTCATGGCAAGATCGAGCAGAAGGCGGCGTGGACGCGCGGCCTCTTCGTCAGCAACAGCCAAGACCAACTCAGATCATGTTCCCGACGCTTTGTAAGCTTAATATGTCATATATGACTACTTACTGCTCTCTTTTGCGCATATCTGAAGCTTAAACGGCGAGTGCTATTTCACTCTGGTCGTTTATGAAGGCGGGCTCATATTGGCGCGCCAAGGATCCGGAGACACCCACCTGTCGAAGCGCCTCACGCCATTCACGGGAGATGCGCTGCGCCGTCTCGCGGATCATTCGGCGAGCGTCCGCTTCGGCGATCTCGAAGAACTCGCACGCTTCGAGGGCCAGAAGGATCGACCGGTCATGCGCGCCGCCCTCGATGATCGCCGTTTCGAGATGCCGATTGCGGTCAGGCGCGGGGTTCACATCGAAAACCGGAGACAATCGCCAGCGGCCGGCTCCCACATAGAGGAAGCCGTGATTCTTCAGGTGGTCGTCCTTGTTCGACACAAGGATGGTGAAGATCAGGCGCAGAAAGAGTTCGCGGAAATCGGCCTGCGGATCAGCGGCATTTGCCCTCATGAAATCGACGATCTCCGTATAGGAGCCCAGCTCGGTTCCGGTCTTCACAAGGGCAGTGCGGGCCGAGATATAAGGAATACGTGAGGTCCCGCGCCGGTCGAACCGCTGGATCAGAGCGACCGGGAATGGCGTATCGGCCAGTTCCAGCCTGACCTCCGGCGTGCGGATGCCGCAGGCCCAGGCGAGGCGGAGCGTAGCAACCTCGACACATTCGATCGGTTGCTGATCGTGGACCGACGTGAACTTGGCAAGCCAGAGCGTCTCGCCGTCCTTGACATTGGCCTTGGGACGCGCGCCGCCGGAACCGCCCGCGCCGACGAGTACCTGTATCTCCTCGGCGGAAATCTCTCTGCCATGCTCATAGGCCCGCGCGATGGCGGTGATCGCCTGTAGATCGACGAGGCGTGGCACGGCATCGGCCGCCCCACCCCTGATGATCTGCCCGGAATCGTCGAGAAATCGCAGCGCGCCTTGCCGGCAAGTGTCATCGGACAGGGTCAAGTACTCGAATTCGGAAAGGCCGTTGCCATAGGCGCGTTCGAGAAGCCTGCGGCCCCAGCTGTCTGGCGCGGCATCGGCGAAGACGCCCGCCAGTGCGTCGCGCATGTTTCCGGCTTGGCCGGACGTGTGAAATGGCCCAGCTTCAAGGGGAAAGGTCGGCTGCACGGCAAAAGCGCGGGGATTCTCGATCCAGGCGGGGTCATAGGCGAAGGTCGAGAACTGGCGCGGCCCGGCCTGTGTGAAACGCAGCTGACCAACAGGTGTCAGGCTCTCGCCGAGAACGACATGGGCGTTGAAGTCGGGCATCAGAATGACGCGCCGTCCGGATCGACGACGTCTGGATCATTCTGTGCCGTTTTACCCTTGGCCTTCTGCCTGCGCAGTGCGGTCGCAAAAGACCGTCCGCGACGCGGCTGGCGTTCGGCGGTCAACGCCAGACCCAGTTCGTCCTTGCGGATGTCGATCAGGTCGGCCAGTCGGTCGACAAGACCAAGCACGACCAGGATATCGGCGAGCGTGCCGATTCCGACACCGGGGTCCCCCTTTTCCAAGCGCGCGACGGTGCTCGGCGACGTGCCCGCGCGCACTGCCAGATCGGCCACGGCGATGCCGCGCCGCAAACGAGCACCGCGGACGTCGTGTCCAAGTCTTTCAAGGGCGGACCTTGATTTCGGCGATCCCATAGCAAGTATCCAGATACGGTGACTAAAACTATTTATCACGTCATATATGACTAATTGGTACATTCGGCAAGGTCGTCGTGCGACAGAGGTCCTGCCGACTGCCCACTCATCGTGAAGCCACTGGCTGCCTAGGGGCTACAGAGGCGCATCGCGACGACTGGCGCCCGCGGAGGATCGCGGAATAGCGAGCCGTCGATTCGACGCTATAGCCCGATACTGAATGCCCCCGCCTTGTGCGTAACTAAATCGAGAGCCAAGGCCACGACCATGGAACTGGTGGAGGCCACCGGCTTCGACGTGCTGGGCTCTGGAAGTCTCAGCGACTCCTGGCGTCAGCGGCCCGACACCCCCGTCTATTGCACGGAACTGACGACGAAAGAGTTGCAATCGGCGCTGGGGTCGCCCGACCGATCTCGCGCTCCCGGCAATCGCGACGCCCTCCTTAAGGAATTCATGGCGGCCGACGGTCAGCTGACCCACGACGAAATCGTCGTCCGCAACCGGGCGACAACAGCGTGATTCTCAAAAAATCGCTGTGCATGTGCACAGTTTCAAGCCTGACTTGGCCCGTAGGTGCTCGCTGGAAATGAGTCGGCGGACAGCTTGGTTACAGCGCGCTCTAGCGTATTTCGGATACTCCCCGTCAGGCCAAAAATCATTCCCACTCGATTGTTCTGAAGCATCATAACGCATTGATCCATCGAGGAAAATCTTTCCGCTGACGACGAAGAACCATATCCCGGATCCGTCAGAAATTCTCGCTCTTGAATTCAAAGGAGAATTTCGGCGATCCGCGATTTGCTCGGTTTCAAAGACTATCGATATCGGTTGGTCTATTTTCCTCGGAGTTCTCCGCAAAAGCGGCGTCTCCAGCCTGCCAAAAAGACCGTCAGCGATGGTAAAGTTCGTCGCCGTCAGTAGTGTGGCCCTCGCGCCGGTTGCGATACGGGGCAACATTCGCGGATTGAACGACGTCGCTTCAAGCGATCGCAGGTCGGCTTCCGACCGGATTACGGCAGGCGTCACCGGCGACCTGCCGGGCGTCAGTCGCGCGATATGGACAGTCCCGCGAGAAGCGGAGCGTACGCGGCGAGCCGGCGGGATACGAACTCAGTGAAGAGCCGGACGCGCTTCGTCTTCCGTGTCTCCCCCTGCGTCAGAAGCCAGAGCGTTCCATGCATGTGCAGGTCGGTGCCCGGCACCCTCACCAGGAGGGGGTCGGCATCTCCGACGAAGCACGGCAGTGTCGTCATCCCGAGCCCTTGCCGTACTGCAACGATCTGCGCCTCGCCGTCCGTGGTCCTGAACGGGACCCCTGTGGTACGAACCTCGCCCTCGCGGGCCCAGTCCGGGATGCCATGGATGCTTATGACGATCCACCGGATGGGATCCGGCGCACCCGCATGCCACGCGGCCAGTCGATCGCGAGACATGTAGACGCCGCCGAACAGCTCCGGTCCCTTCAGGCCGTGAAGATTGAGCGGCAGGGTTTTGCGGTCGTAGACAACGCGGATCGCCACGTCGGCCTCTCGGTTGGTCAGATTTGCTAGCTCGCCGGACGACAAGATTTCCATCTCGATGTCCGGATGCAGACGCGCGAAATCGGCGAAGTCCGGCATGAGCAGGTGTGTCGCGAGGGGCGGTGCCAGCGTCACCCGCAGAAGCCCGCGCACGCTCTGGTCGCGCCCGAAGACGCGCGTCTCCAACTGGTGCGACGACGCTTCCATCTGGTTCGCGAGCTCGAGGACCTCCTCGCCCGCAGCCGTCAGGCGATAGCCCGAAGGCAGCTTTTCGAACATCTGCGCCCCGAGGCGTTCCTCGAGCTGTGCGATGCGTCGCAGCACGGTCGAGTGGTTCACACCAAGGCGCCCGGCGGCAGCCCGCACCGAGCCTCCGCGCGCGACGGCAAGAAAGTAGCGAACGTCATCCCAGTTGATCATGGTGCAATCCGGCACCGCGCGGTGCGCCTTCCAAAATTCGTATCTAACACATCGTAAAGCAGTACGGGCGGCCATCATAGCTTATGCCGACGAGCGCGGCCCATTTCCGAACGACGGATACCGATCGTGGCGGCTGGCGTCAGTTGTCCAACCGGATCGATTTCGCACCACCGATGTGCGCGCTTCCGCACTCAATGCCTGACTCCGGCGAACCTATGTTGAGGTTCTCGGGGGCGTTCCCGAACGACCAAAGACAGAGTCTGATAGGAGAAGTCATGGGAAAGCTTGAAGGTAAGGTTGCAGTCATCACAGGTGGATCGAGCGGCATGGCGCTGGCGAGCGCCAAGCGGTTCGTTGAAGAAGGCGCCTATGTTTTCATCACGGGCCGGAGACAGGAAGCGCTGGACGAGGCCGTCAAGCTGATCGGCCGGAACGTCACCGGCGTGCGCGGCGATGCGTCCAATCTCGACGACCTCGACCGCCTGTTCGATACAGTCAAGCGGGAAAAGGGCAAGATCGACGTCCTGTACGCGAGCGCGGGCATGGGCGAAGCCGTCCCACTGGGCGAGATAACCGAGCAGCATTTCGACGCGACCTTCAACCTGAATACGCGGGGCACGCTGTTCACGGTTCAGAAGGCGTTGCCGCTGTTCAACGATGGCGGATCGATCTTTATGACCGGGTCAGTTGCTTCTATCAAAGGTTTTCCTGGTTACAGCGTGTATGCGGCGAGCAAGGCGGCGCTGCACGCGTTCGCACGCGGGTGGCTCAACGAACTCAAGGGCAGGAATATCCGGGTGAACGTGCTGCACCCGGGGCCGATCGCTACGCCGATGCAGGACCAAGTTCTCACCGAGGAGGCGAAGCGGATGTTCGAATCCCTGATCCCGCGGGGAAAGATGGGTCGTCCTGAGGAAATTGCGGCGGCCGCGCTGTTTCTTGCTTCAGACGATTCGAGCTTCGTGAATGGGGTGGAGTTGTCTGTCGACGGCGGCTTCTCGGCCATCTGAAATCGCGCCGGATCGCGGAAGTGGTGACCGTCCGGCCGCGCGGAAGTCGTTCACGACAGGACGTCTACGCGTCAATTCAGGAATTCGAACCGATGACGCGCATCGCTTGCCGTGAAGGTCCGAAGATCTCGCGAAGGTCGCCATGCAGCGAAACGGATAACCCCGCGCCGTTGAAGGTCGGGGAACCAATATCAACACACGGATTGGAGAAGTATTATGAGCTATGCGATTGTAGGATTCGGTGCGGTAGGCCAGGCCCTCGCCCACGCCTTCGCACGTAAAAACATCGACGTGACCGTCGCGAGCCGCCGGCCGCCCGAGGCGTTGGCGGCGCAGGCTCGGGCGATCGGCCCCACGGTCGTCGCCAAGTCGCTGCGGGAAGCACTCGAGGCCGACACAATCATCTTGGCGGTCCCGTTTGGGGAGCATCGCGAGGTTGCGAAGGCACTGCCGAGCTGGAAAGGCAAAACGGTCATCGATGCGATGAACGCGTTTCCAGTCCCTGAAGAGCTGGACGGCCTCCCGTCCTCCGCCTTCGTCGCGAAGTCGTTCACCGGCGCCAAGTTCGTGAAAGGTTTCAATCACCTGATTGCCGCCACCCTGGCTGCCGATCCGATCGTCGAGGGCGGGCACCGGGTCGTCTTTCTGTCGAGCGACGACGAGGACGCGATCGCTCCCGTGGCGGCCTTGGCCAAACAACTCGGGTTCGCACCCGTCAAGCTGGGCAAGCTCAACGAGGGTGGCGCGCTGGTACACGCACGCGGCCGCACTTGGGGCCAGCTCATCTTCCAGGACTTGTTCAAGAAGGAGCAGTAATCGATCTACGACCGTGTGATCGACGCCGAGAACCGGTCGCGCGCGCTAACTTCTTCGAGCAGCGCGCGACCGAATATTTGAAGGCCACAAAGTCGCGAAGGTTGGGGTGGGCCTGACGGCGTATACGCGCCGTTCGAAGAGCGGGGAGACGCCCGACACAGCGGCAGATCTGCGGGTCGCCTAGAATCTATCGACTGCTATCGATGGCCTAGGATTCGCTCGAGTGTCTACTCCACGGTACTCCCCTTCATTCCCACTCGATCGTGCCGGGCGGCTTCGAGGTGACGTCGTAGACGACGCGGTTGATGCCGCGCACCTCGTTGATGATGCGGGTCGCGGCGCGGCCGAGGAATTCCATGTCGTAGTGGTAGAAATCCGCGGTCATGCCGTCGACCGAGGTGACGGCGCGCAGCGCACAGACGAATTCGTAGGTGCGGCCGTCGCCCATGACGCCGACGGTCTGCACTGGCAGCAACACGGCAAATGCCTGCCAGATCGCATCGTAAAGACCGGCCTTGCGGATTTCGTCGAGATAGATCGCGTCGGCTTCGCGCAGGATTTCCAGCTTTTCGCGGGTAATGCCGCCGGGGCAGCGGATCGCAAGACCCGGACCCGGGAAGGGGTGGCGGCCGATGAACGAGTCGGGCAGGCCGAGTTCCTTGCCGAGCACGCGCACTTCGTCCTTGAAGAGTTCGCGCAGCGGCTCGACGAGCTGCATATTCATGCGCTCGGGCAGGCCACCGACATTGTGGTGCGACTTGATCGTTACCGACGGGCCACCGGTGAACGAAACGCTTTCGATCACATCAGGATAGAGCGTGCCCTGGCCGAGGAATTCGGCGCCGCCGAGCTTCTTGGCCTCTTCCTCGAAGGTCTCGATGAACAGGCGGCCGATGATCTTGCGCTTGGTCTCGGGATCGCTGACGCCTTCGAGCTCGCCGATGAACTTGTCGGCGGCATCGACGTGGATCAGGTGCAGATTGTAGTGTTCGCGGAACATCTCGACGACGTTTGCCGCCTCGTCCTTGCGCATCAGACCGTGATCGACGAGCACGCAGGTCAGCTGCTCGCCGACGGCCTCGTGGATCAGAAGTGCCGCAACCGAGCTGTCGACGCCGCCCGAAAGGGCGCAGATGACGCGCTTGTCGCCCACCTGTTGGCGAATCTGCTCGACCGCCTTCTGGCGATAGGCCGACATCGACCAGTCGCCCTTGATGCCGGCGATGTTGTGAATGAAGTTTCCGATCAGCTTGGCGCCGTCGGGCGTGTGCACGACCTCCGGGTGGAACTGCACGCCGTAATACTTGCGCTTCTCGTCGGCAATGAAGGCGTAAGGCGCGTTCGGTGAGGTCGCCACGACCTCGAAACCTTCGGGCAGCGCCGTGACGCGGTCGCCGTGGCTCATCCAGACCTGATGGCGCGAGCCCTTCGACCACAGACCTTCGAACAGCTTGCTGTCTTCATCGACTTCGAGAAAGGCGCGGCCGAATTCGCGGTGATGGCCGCTCTCAACCTTGCCGCCGAGCTGCATGCACATCGTCTGCTGTCCATAGCAGATGCCGAAAACAGGCAGGCCGCTGTCAAAGATGATCTGCGGTGCGCGGGGCGAGCCTTCGTCGACCGTCGAGGCCGGGCTGCCGGATAGGATCACGGCCTTCGGCTGCAGGCGCTTGAAGCCTTCTTCGGCGGACTGGAAGGGAACGATCTCGCAGTAGACACCTGTTTCGCGCACGCGACGTGCGATCAGCTGGGTTACCTGGCTGCCGAAATCGACGATGAGAACGCTGTCTGGATGTGCTGTCTGGGTCATGGCGAGCCTTTAATGAAAAGCACCCGGTCTTGCAATGCGCGAAATCCTTCGCTGGAGGATTTTATTGTCCTGATTGTCCCTGTTCCGCAGGGGCTAGAACCAGAATACGCCGTCCTCCAGCGCCGTAAACAGGCTGTCGACGGCATAAGACAGCTTGCGGTCGACGACATGAAGGTATTCCGTCCAGCCGGAAATGTGCTGCAGCTCCTCCACGCCGTCGGAAATCCCGCGCAGGCCGATCAGCGGCAGCTGGTAGGCCTGGCAGGCACGCAATATCGCGAAGGTCTCCATATCGACCATGTCAGCGGCAATTCCGTTGTAGGCCCGCCCGGACACAACGTTGCCGCCGGTCGACAGGCTCGCCTCCGCAATACCAGGGATCCTGAGCGGCAGATCGACGATGGCGGGCAAGTCGAGGAACGGCGTGCGCCCCTTCTCGAAGCCGAGCGGCGATGCGTCCATGTCGCGATAGGACACGGAGGTGGCCTGATAGACCTCAGTCTGTTCGAGCTTTGCCGACCCGGCCGAGCCGAGCGAGACCACCAGCTGCGGCAACTCGTCGGCCTGCTCCAATTGCGCCAGCGCCCGGGTGAGCACGATGGCTGCCTCGACCGGACCGACGCCCGTCATCAGTGGCTCGAAGCGAGAGCGCAGGAACGGGCCGTATTCGGCCTCCGCCGCCATCACGAAGAGAATGGACTTGCCGGCGACCGATTTCAGCTCAAACTTCATCCCGAAATGCCCTCTCTGCCACGGATGATCATCATGGTGCTTGTCATGGAAGCGATCAGCTTTGCCGGTCCGTCGCCGATCGCGTAGCCGCGCCCGTCCGCAACGATGATGTTCGATCCCGGCTTGGTGATCTCGCCCCGAAACAGGAAACGATCGCCACGCCCCGGCGACAGCAGATTGACCTTGAATTCGATCGTCAGAACGGATGCTTCGGCATCGATGACGCTGTAGGCGGCAAAACCGCAGGCGGAATCGAGGGCAGCGGAGATCACGCCGGCATGCAGGATCCCGTGCTGCTGGGTGAGTTTGACGTCGAATGGCAGTTCGATTTCTACCATTGCCCGCTCGATACGGGTCAATTCGGCCCCGAGGGTATGCAGCGCCGCCTGGCGGGCAAAATTCTGGTGGATTCTCTCGTGGAAATCGCCGCTATCGTTGTCAGTCATCGTTTCGCCTTTCTTGCGAGCGCGAAAGTGGCATGGTGCGCCGCATCAGACAAGCGGTTCCCGGAAATCAGTTGGCGGAATGCTCCCGCTCGATTTGCTGCCGCCCATCGTTTGACAGTGCGTGCCGGCGCCGGGCGTAAAGATTGGATTCAGTCTTTTTTGGTAAATCTCCGTTAGCCATTGCTTTTCAATGGGTCTCCGGTGGCAGCGAATCTGCCGTCGACGGTTGTTTTGCGTGCGGGTTCTTAATGCGTCTATCGGCTGCGTCAGCTTTTTTCCTTGCTTGCCTTGCTTTGTCAGGCTGCACGTCCAGTTTGGGACCGGACAGCCTCGTTGCAGGAGTGCCGTCGCGCGAGACGACAAGCTCGGTCACGCGCCCAAGCGCCCCCGTGCCGGCAACGGCTGTGCCGTCGGCCGATGTGGGTGGGGCCCTGCCGGTCGCGCCGCGACAGGAGGAATTGGCCTGGGCAGGTCCGGTTCCTCCGCCGCAAGCCTTCATGCCGCAGGCAAGCGTGGCTGCAGCCCCGACACCATCGGAAAGGCCGGTTGCAGCACCAGCGCCGATGGTCGCGGAAATCGATCCGGCGCCGCGCACACGCTCCCAGATCTACGGTCATCGTTTCCGTGACGTCAAACCCATCAACTTCGGATCCTCTTCGCCGCGAAAGCTCGCCGTTCATGGCGTCGACGTGTCGCGATGGCAGGGTGACATCGACTGGCAGAAGCTGAGGACGCAGGGCGCGAACTTCGTCTACATCAAGGCGACCGACGGTGGCGACCATCTCGATCCGATGTTCCGAAAGAACTGGCGGGACGCCAAGCAGGCCGGAATGAAGCGCGGCGCCTATCACTTCTTCTATTGGTGCCGCACGGCCGGCGAACAGGCGGACTGGTTCATCCGCAATGTTCCCAGGGAAGCCGGCGCTTTGCCGCCGGTCATCGACGTCGAGTGGAACGGTGAGTCCAGCTGCAAGCGACGGCTCTCTCCCGAGAGGGTTCGCGAGAAGATGCAGGTCTTCATGGACAAGCTGGAGAAGCACTACGGGCAGCGGCCGATTATTTACACCGCACCGGACTTCTACCGTGATAACCTCAAGGGCGCGTTCGTGAATTATCCCTTCTGGCTGCGTTCGGTTGCAGCACACCCCTCGAAAGTTTATCCCGGACGCCGGTGGGTATTCTGGCAGTATTCGGGCTCCGGCATCTCGCAGGGCGTCGATGGTCGGATCGACCTGAATGTCTTCCACGGCAGCGAGGATGACTGGCACGACTGGGTCAGCAGCGCCGGCTGAGACGCTGCCGGTTCTGCTTGCTTGAAACAATCGGGAGGCTAGCTATGGCGGAAGTCGTGCTCTTTCATCATGCACAGGGTTTGACGCAAGGTGTCGTTGCCCTTGCCGCAGACCTGCGGGCCGGCGGACACGTCGTTCATACACCCGACCTTTTTGCCGGCCGGACGTTCGACACCTTGGAGCAGGGTGTGCAGCATGCTCAGGAGATCGGCTTCGGCGAAATTGTCGAACGCGGAGCACGCGCAGTGGATGGGCTTATGACCGAGCTCGTCTATGTCGGTCTTTCCCTGGGCGTGCTGCCGGCGCAGTATCTGGCCCAAACGCGTTCCGGCGCGCGGGGCGCGATTTTTCTTCACGCCTGCTTGCCGCGCTCGGAATTCGGTTCGGCCTGGCCGGAAGGGCTGCCGGCGCAGATTCATGCGATGGGAGCCGACCCATTCTTCGTCGGAGACGGTGATATCGAGTCAGCCCAGGCGCTCGTTGACGAATCGGCCGACATCAGGCTTTTCCTCTATCCGGGGGACTCGCACCTCTTTTCCGACCGGTCGCTCGCGGCCTACGATCCAGCCGCCGCCGCCGTTCTCGAACGACGGTTGCTCGACTTTCTCGCCGATCGATAGCTGTTCAGCCGCGTCGCGGTGGCAGGCTATGCCTCAGTTCAGATAGACGATCGAGCCGTTGAGCAGCGTCGCGAAACCGACCCAGACGGCATAGGGAATGAAGAGCAGCGCGGAAATCCGGTCCGAGTTCCAGCGGTTTGCGGCAAAGGCAAGGATCAGCCCCAGCAACAGGACGATGACGACCAGCGACGCCGACAGCATCCGCAAGCCGAAGAAGAACGGCGACCACAGAAAATTGAGCACCATCTGCCAGGCCCAGATGAGCATGCCGATGGAAAGATGCCCGCGCAGCCACGTCCTCGCCCCGGCAATACCGATCAGCACGTAGAGAGCGAACCAGACGGGCCCGAAGATCCAGTCAGGTGGATTGAATGCCGGTTTGGCAAGAGATTGATACCATTCCCCAGGCAGATTATTGACGCCGATAGCCAGACCCCCGCCGAGCGCGATGGCGACGAAGACGATGTAGGTCAGGGCTTTGCTCATGCGGCGGAGATAGTGCAGCCATACACTCCAACCAGATCGCTAGCGATCTTTTGCGCACAATTCAGACGGCCGCAATGCGCACGATATGCTGGTCCCAGGCAACATCGCTCTGCGTTGACAAAAATCCGCCTTCATAGGACGACACGGCGAAGCCGTCTTTGGCCGCTGCAATCCCTGCTGCATCGGGCACGACGTCCTCACGAAGCACCCGGCCGCTCTTCGCATCGATCGTCACGGAGGCTCCGCGCGTGGGCGAGGTGACGCCGACCAGCCCTTCTGCTCGATTGATTGCGATCGCACCGACATAGTTGGCAAGCCGGCGTGTCGTCTCTTCCGGCAGTTCGACGAAGCGCAGGTCTTCTCCTTTCGCAAAGGAGCCGACGAGCGGCGGCAGGTCGTTGCGGTGTCCTTCATATTGGCAGGCAAACCAGATGCGGCCGTTCGTATCGACATCGACGTGTCGGGTAGAGAGTTGCGCCCATTGCGATGGCAGAGAGTGTTTCTCGATCAGTGTCCCCGTTGCCGCATCGATCAGCGTTAGCGACGGCTGCATGCTGGAGAGGTTGAGCTTCGTGCGGCCGAAATCCGGATGCGTTTCGATCCCGCCATTGGCAACGATCAGCATGCGCCCGTCGTCGGAGACCGTCATGTCATGCGGACCGACGCCGTAGGTCTCGAACTCGCCGATGCGCAAAAAACGGCTGGTCGCATCGTAAAGGCCGATCACGCCGCGGTTGCTGTCGAAGGCGTTCTCGCTGGCATAGAGGAGCCGGCCATCAGGGGAGAAGGCGCCATGGCCATAGAAGTGACGACCTTCGGCGGCCGTGATGATGATCGGTTCCTTTTTGCCGCGAGGGTTGAAGATCATCGCATAGGTGCCGGGACGACGGGCAAACGCGACAGTCTTTCCCGTCACTTGGCTGCAGGCCATGCCGTGGGCGCGCGCCGGAAGCGTGACTTGGTCAACAATTTCACCGCGCTCCGAAACCGTGGCAACGGCGTAGGATCCGTTTGCCGTCCGCATGCCCGACGCATAGACCGCGTCCGCACGGTCCAGTGCCATGAGCGCTCGCGGCTGGAGCGCGGCCAGGAATGTCAGTCCGGCGGCCTTGACGAAACTGCGCCGGTCAATCGCCGAACTGTTCCACATGGCTTCAATCGCCGTCCGAGAAGGAGAAGCCGGCCGACAGGCCGATCGCGGCGCCGTAGTCATCGCTGATCTTGGTGATCAGTTCGCGCGTGCTGATGAGAAGGGCATCGAGCTTTGCCCTTTCCGCGGCGCTTGTCGCAACCTCGATATCGGGGTTGAGTTTCGGCACGGTGTCGAGCAGCGACTTGAAGCTGGCATCGATCGCGTCGGCGCTCGGCTTTTTGTCCGCAGGTAGCAACTCGGCCATGCCGGCTTTTTGCCAGAGCGTCCGCAGTCCCTCTAGGTTGGCCGTCATCGACTTCCAAGTGTTGTTGGAGCGCCAGTAGATCGCCATGCGTGGACGCGGCGTGGTGTCCTTGCCCTTATAGAATTGCTCGAGGCGCTGATCGCGGACGGTTTCCGCGCCGTGAACAAGAATGCCAAGCAGGGCGGTCACCGCCTCCTTGTTATCCATGAAGTCTTCGCTTTGCGGGCCGGGATGCTTCCAGCTTGCCTGCACGCCGTCGGGCTTTTCCCAGGCCGCGACGACTTCGCCGGCCTCGCGCTGGATGTTGCCGGCAACCGCCGCGCCATAGAGGCATCGGAAGCTGTTCTTCTGCTTTGTCAGGTCTTCAGAGCCGGTGCCGTGAAGCACGTATTCAAGCGCAGTCAGCCCCTGTAGCGCCACGCTTTTGCCGGCGATCGCGTCGACTGTTGCGTCCTTCGGATCGGCCTTGGCGATTAGAGCCTGAACCTGCTTCAGGCCGACGCCCTTGCGATCAGGATAGAACAGGATGTGCTCGAAGAGATTGTCCTGGATCACCGGTCCTGTCTGAACGATTTCTATGACCGACCAATAGCGGATCATGTCATCGAAGGCTGACTTCGCCTTGTCGAGCTTCTGCTGCGTTGCGTCTTCGCAGAGGTCCTTCATCGCCGTTGTCAGGCGCGCGGCCGATTGCTGGGCATTGCGGTAGCCGGGGCGGATCACCTCATCGACTGCCCGCTGCATGACTGCGGATACCGCTTCCTCGTTCAGGCCGGCTTGCGGTGCGGGGGTCTGGGCGGCAGCGGAGGAAACAAGGGCAAGGGAGAGGAGAAGAGGTTGCCAAAGGCGCATCAAAGGGACTCCAGGAATGTAATCAGTGCCTGCCGGTCATCCTTGGGCAGGGATATAAAAGCGTCACGCGCCTTTTGCGCCTCGCCGCCATGCCAGAGAATCGCTTCGGTGAGATTTCTGGCGCGGCCGTCATGGAGGAAAAAGCTGTGCCGGCTGACAGTCTGAGTGAGACCTATACCCCATAGCGGTGGCGTGCGCCATTCACGTCCGCTCGCGCTCCCGACTTGTTGTCCGTCCGCAAGACCCTCGCCCATGTCGTGCAGCAGGAAGTCGGAATAGGGCCAGATCAGTTGGAATGACTGGGCCTTGTCGAGGCTGTCGCGGCGCGTGACGAACTTCGGCACGTGGCAGGAAATGCAGCCACTTTCGTAAAAGATCCTCTTGCCCTGCAGGGTTACCGGAAAGCTCGCCTTACGCCGTGCGGGGACCGCAAGATTTTCCGAATAGAAGGTGACGAGATCGAGGATCGGACCGGGAGCCTCCTCCCTGCCCAGGCGCTTCTGGACGCCCGTCGGCATCTCCTGGCACTTGGCTTCGGCTTTTGTGCAATCGCCGTGCGGGTCGGGCCGGTCGGGGGTCGAAATGCCAATATCGTTGGAAAAAGCATCGGCGCTCTGATCGCGCACGCTTGCATTCTGGGCCTTCCAGCCAAAGCGCCCGAGCGCAACCTTGCCCGTACGGTGGTCGCGCACGATCGCCGCCTTGCCATGGATGCCGTCGCCGTTCGCATCGTCTGGATCAGCATGCGCGAGGATATCCGCCTCGGGAATAGCCTCGATTAGGCCTAGCCCGATCATTGCCGGCGCAACGCGCGGCGAGAGGGTCGTGGTCCGGTCAAGCGGCCCGTAGCCAAGGTCGGTCACCTGGTAGGTCGGCCGACGCAGCAAGACCGTCTCGCCGTCGCCAAGCGCTATAGACCCCTCGGTATAGCGGATCGCCATCTTCCCTTCGGAGGGAAGGCCGGGCACCGCGAGATCCTGCAGCTGGTGGCCATAGATGGGATCGGGGAAGTTGACGATCTCGGCCTCGGTAATCGCGCGCTGCTCCTCGGGCGTTGCCGGGCGCGATAGGCGCAGGACCATCGAGGTGGCGCTGACGCCGCCCTCCGGCGGCTTTCCGCGACCGTCGTTCAGGTGACAGCTCATGCAGGAGCGGGCATTGAAGAGCGGCCCTAGGCCATCCGAGGCCTGCGTCGAGGAGGGCGCGGAGACCCAGAGCTTCTTGAAGAGCGCGTTCCCGAGCCGGAACGGCTGCTCTTCCTCGAAGGGGATCGTCGCAGAGATATGCGAGAAGGAATCCTCGGTGATCGGATCGATCGATGTGGCACCGCCCGCCTGCATCGCTTCGTATTGTTCGGCCTTGGAAAAATCGGTGGTCGGTCGCGTCACATCAACGACGCGTTTCATATCTGCGTCGGAAAGGTCGGTTCGCGTTGTCGGGAGATCGAAACCAGACGCCAGAGCGACGGAAAATCCGGCGATTGCGGCGCAGAATGCTGCGCTACCGAGAAGACGACGAGCCGGTATGGGAGGCATTTTCGGGGTTCGGGCCGCTCCGCCAGACGAAGCGGCCCGCCTTTTCACTTATTGGAAGACCGCGCTAGGATTATCCAAGCTGTCGGAACCTTCAAGCTTCACCGTGCCGAGATCGAGTGCGGCAATAACGCGCTGCACCGATTTGGTCTGGTCGACGAGGCCATCGATAGCCGCTTGAACGACAGCGTTGCCCTTCTTGTTACCTTCGCCAATCATCTGGTCGTACTTCTCGACGTTCTGACCACGCTTGGCCATGACCTGCATCGCGTCGAGCGTCTTCTTCAGCTTGGCCTGCATTTCCTTGTCGAGCTTCTTGTCCTCGGCTGCGACAAGATCATGCAGCGACGGGCCCGCCATCTTCGTGCCGTCAACGCGGGTGTAATCGCCCGTGTAAGCGGCGGCGATGCCGATCGCGTCGTTGAGGTGCGAGTTGTAGGTGTTGTCGGAGAAGCAATCGTGCTCTTCTTCCGGATCATGCAGCAGCAGGCCGAGCTTCATGCGTTCGCCGGCCAGCTCGCCGTAGGAGAGCGAACCCATGCCGGTCAGGATCGCAACGAGGCCAGCCTTCGGATCGGCTTCGACATGCTTGGTGGCTTCGCCGTCCGGAGCCCAATTGTTGGTCATTTCCTGAAGGTCGGACACGAGCAGCGTCGAGGCGGACTTCAGATATTCGCCGCGGCGATCGCAATTGCCGTGCGTGCAATTCTTGAGGTCGTAATCGGTGGCAGGGCGGTTGCCGGCACCGGGGCCGGTTCCGTTCAGATCCTGGCCCCAGAGAAGGAATTCGATGGCGTGGTAGCCCGTTGCGACGTTGGCTTCGACGCCGCCGGCTTCTGCCAGCGTGCCGGACAGGAACTCAGGCGTCAGCTTGGACGCGTCGACATCCTTGCCGTCGATTTTGATGGTCTTGTTGGCAATGACGTTGGCGACGTAGAGTGAGTTTTCGTCGCTCTCGGTGCCGTAGGAGGCGTCGACATAATCGATCAGGCCTTCATCGAGTGGCCAGGCGTTGACCTTGCCTTCCCAGTCGTCAACGATCGGGTTGCCGAAACGATAGACTTCCGTCTGCTGATAGGGCACGCGGGCCTTGATCCAGGCGGCGCGAGCAGCCTTCAGCGTTTCGTCTGTCGGGCTCTTGAGCATGGCGTTGATTGCAGCGTCGAGGGCCTTGGCCGTCGTCAGCGAGTCTTCGTACTTCGCATGCGCAACTTCGGCGTAATGCTTGACGACTGCAGCAGCATCCGGTGCCGCATAGGCGGGAATGGCGAGCAGGGCGGTTGGGGCCACCGCCAGCGCCACGGCAGCGCAGAAATTCTTGTTGAGTTTCATGATCCTCTCCTGTGCGGACATTCCGTCTGAGGTCCGACGAAAAATCTCTTCGCCCAAAAGCAAACTGGTGTCAAACACTCTAGTTTGGAATGATTTTAAGTGTATCGCCACCATCGCCAAACGGCGGAAGTGAGGGTCAGCCCTTGCGCTGCATGCGGCAGAAAAAGAAACCGTCCGTATCCGTGGAGGCGGGTGTGAGGGTGATGGTCTTGCCGTCGGACGAGCGGGGACGTGGTCTGTCCTTTCCGAACAAGCCGTCCCACGCCGGCAGGGCGCTGACGATGTCGTAGTCGCCATTTTCGGCAGCGAATCGCCGAACCTGGTCCTCGTTCTCCTGCGGCAGCACTGAGCAGGTCACATAGATCAGCTCGCCGCCCGGGCGGACAAAGGCGCTGGCCTGTTTGAGAGCGTCTTGCTGTTGGGCAGTGCGCTCGTCGAGATTCCTGGCGGTCAGACGCCATTTGGTATCGGGTCGCCGCCGCCATGTGCCGGTTCCGGTGCAAGGCGCGTCGACAAGCACCTTGTCGCAGCGGTCGCCGAGGCCCTTCAGCGCCTTGGCGTCGTCATGCACTTGGACATTCCGCGTTCCCGCGCGCCTCAACCGTTCGATGATCGGGGCAAGCCGCTTGCGATCCGCATCGTAGGCGTGGACCTGGCCCTTGTTGTGCATGGCCGCCGACATGGCGAGCGTCTTGCCGCCGCCGCCCGCGCAATAGTCGAGAACCTGTTCGCCATCTTTGGGAAGCACGAGATCGGCAACGATTTGCGATCCCTCGTCCTGCACTTCGAACCAGCCTTTTTGGAACGAAAGCTCGGCGGTCACGTTTGGAAGCCGGGAGGCGCCTTCGCCGGCGGGAATCCGGATGCCGTACCGCGCGATCCTCGCCTCCTGTGCGCCGGCTCTTTCGAGCGCCTTAACCGCCTTGTCGCGGGTGGCTTTCAGGATGTTGGCGCGCAAATCGAGCGTGGGACGCCCGGCAAGGGCCTGCGCCTCGGCGAGCCAGTGATCCCCGAAGGCGCTTTCAAAGGAGGACTGGACCCATTCGGGAATATCGCCCTGAACATGAGCGGGCGCATCGGCCAGCAGGCGGTTGTTGAAGGCGGATAGCGCCGCTTCCGAAAGCGGGCTGGGTGCGAACTTGTCGTCCGTAAGTTCCGCAGCAAGGGTTTCCGGCGTGAAGCCCCACTGTCGGAACATGACGGCATATGCGATCGCGGATGCCCTGTCATCGTCCATCAGCCAAGCGTGGGAGAGGCGCATACGAAGCGCATCATAGACGATATTGCCGATCGCCGCGCGATCCCCGGATCCGGCAAACCGATGGGCGAGGCCCCAGTCCTTCAATGCATCGGCGACAGGCCGTCTGCGGGCATCGATATCTGCAAGAACCGAAATCGCCCCTTCGAGCCGTCCGCCCAAACGCATTCACACAGCTCCTAGTCGCCTCGGGTCAAAATTCCAGGCTTGTGAACAATCTGCAGGAAGCGCGACAGACGCAGCAGATTGTACACAAGTCTTCAATCGCGTCGTACTCGCGATTGGCGGCAAGAGCAAGCGACCGCGTCGGGCCGACAGATGTTCTAGCCTATGACCTCGTAGCAGACCTTCGCAGTGCCGCTGCTGACCATACCAATGTTCTGGGCGGCGGCGCGGGAGAGATCGAGGACGCGGCCACGAATGAATGGGCCACGATCGTTGACGCGGACGACGACACTGCGTCCGTTTTTGCGGTTGGTAACTTTCAGCTTCGTGCCAAATGCCAGTGAACGATGTGCTGCAGTATTGATGGTCGGGTTCATACGTTCCCCGGAAGCGGTTTTGGAGCGAAGTGCGTACCATGAAGCGCCACCGCAACCATTTGCAGCAAATCCTTCAACGGGAAGGATGGTAGAACAGGCTGCAATAGTTGCTGCTGCGATAACAGAACGGCAAATATTCTTCAAAACGGATTGTCCCCTCAACTGTTGAACTCACGCCTTGTGGGCGGTGGGAGGGTTGAATCCGGCCAAGTGTGGCGAAAAAGTGCCTCCAATTATCACGGAATATTACAAAGTGTAATATTTGTGATGGCTAGATGCGCGACATGGAGCCGCAGAAAATCAAGAACATGGGAAAAAAGATAATGAAATCAAGTAAAATCAGAATGATTTTTGCAAGACCAAATCCACGCAACCCATGATCACAAAATTAACGAAAATAATTTTGCGCGATCGCCATAATTAATGCCTCATTTGAGCAAATTCAGGGGCTGTTAACCATAAGCCGGTGCAAGATTATGTGTGCCGGGCAAGCGAGGGAGAAAATTTCTACCCTTTCATTGAACCGTTTGCGGTCCAGGTTAACAACCATAGGAAGTAAATTCTGCCGCCTTCACTCCCTGGAAGGCAGGGTCGTGATGCGTAAACCGACGCTGACCACTGCTGCATCATCTAAAATGCGATGGGCGTCGTCGAAAACACGGATAATCAAACGTCTTTACCTTGCGAGCGCGCAAAGCGGTAGCTGCGGTGCGCCGCGTTCAATTTGGGCAGGGGAGGCTGCGAAGTCATGAGCATATCCTATCGTTGGATTATTGTTGCTGCGGGGGCATTGATGACCTGCGTTGCGATTGGCGCGATGTTCTCACTGGCGATCTTCCAGGAGCCCATCGCAATCGAGACCGGCTGGTCACACGCGGGCATCGCGACTGCGATGACGCTCAATTTCATTGTTATGGGGATTGGCGGCTTTCTCTGGGGCACCGCAAGCGATCGCTTTGGTCCGCGCGTTGTCGTTCTGATCGGCGCCGGCGGCCTCGGGCTGGCGCTTGTGTTGGCGAGCCGCGCGGAGTCCCTTCTGCAATTTCAGCTGAGCTACGGCTTTCTGGTGGGGTTTGCCGCCAGCACGTTCTTTGCGCCGATGATCGCGACCACGACAGGTTGGTTCGAGGAGAACCGCAGCCTTGCCGTCTCATTGGTTTCTGCCGGCATGGGTGTCGCGCCGATGACGATCTCGCCCTTCGCGCGCTGGCTTATTTCCGCCTACGATTGGCGAACCGCGATGCTGCTGATCGGTGTTGCTGCCTGGGTCCTGCTGATACCGGCAGCCCTGCTCGTTCGGCGTCCGCCGGCCGAAGCCGGCGACGGCGCAGCCACCGCTATCGCGAGCGGCGAGCAACCTTCACTCTCGCGGGTGTTCCGGTCGCCGCAATTCATCGTGCTCGGCCTGACGTTCTTCGCCTGCTGCGCGGCGCATTCCGGCCCGATCTTCCACATGGTCAGCTATGCCACGATCTGCGGGATAGCACCGATGGCCGCCGTCAGTATCTACAGTGTCGAAGGGCTTGCAGGGCTCGGCGGCCGACTTCTCTATGGTGGGCTTGCCGACAGGATCGGAGTGAAGCCCGTCCTCGTCGTCGGCCTGCTCGTCCAGGCGATCGCGCTGGCGACCTACCTCTTCGTCAGCCGGCTCGGCGAATTCTACGTTCTCGCGATTATCTTCGGCAGTGCCTATGGCGGCGTGATGCCGCTTTATGCCGTGCTTGCTCGGGAATATTTCGGGCCACGCATCATCGGTACTGTGTTTGGTGCAGCGACGATGCTTTCCAGCCTCGGCATGGCCTTTGGCCCTCTGATCGGTGGCTGGATCTTCGACACCTTCGCCAACTACTCTTGGCTGTTCATCGGATCCGCGCTGGTCGGGCTGGGGGCAGCGGCGATAGCACTGGCGTTCCCGCCGCTCGCCCAGGCAAAGGCCGAGCCGGCCCTTGGCATATCCGCATGAAGCGTCAGCTAGCCGCGCCAGCGGTTGCTCTGCATGAGCTGCGCGAGCGAGGCAGGATAGATCGGGAAGGAGAACGTAAAGCCCGCTGCCTTCAGCTTGGCGTTCGAGACCCGTTTGTTCTCGCCGTAGAAGGACCGCGCCATCGCCGTGAGTTCAGCCGTCTCGAAAGGCTGCTCCGGCGGCGGCGCGACGCCCATCAGGCGTGCGGCCTCGACAATGACGTCCTGTGGCGGGCCGGGCAGGTCGTCCGTCACATTATATATGCCGCCGAGCCCGCGCTCGGCGAGGAACCGCGTGGCCGCCCCGATATCCTCCACCCGGATCCGGTTGAAGACCTGATCCTTCTTGATCAGCCGTCGGGCAGTGCCGCGTTTCAGATTGCAAAAGGCATTGCGGCCCGGGCCATAGATGCCGGATAGGCGGAGAACTGCCGCCGGGACGTGGGCCTCAGCGCCGATCTCCATCCAGCTGTCTTCCGCTTCCAGTCGCTCCTTCGACCGTCCGGAAACTGGCGTGCACGACGTTTCTTCGGTTACCCAACCGCCCTTGTGATCGCCGTAGACGCCCACCGTCGAGAGGTAGCCGATCCACTGAAGCTTGGGCATCATCTCCCGCAAGCGATCGCCCGCCAGCCTGATCAGCGGATCGCCATTCTCCCGCGGCGCAATGGATTGGACGAGGTGGGTCGCCTCCTGCATTGCCTCGCTCAATTCCTTGTCCAGCACCTCACCGTCGAAAACGAAAGCGTCGATCCCCTGGCCACGCAGGGCAGCTGCCTTGTCTTTCGAGCGTGTCGTACCGGAGACGCGCATGCCTTCTGCCATGAAAGCCTTGGCGATTGCCGTGCCCGAATAGCCGCAGCCGAAAATCATCACATGCATCAAACTGCTCCCGCCAAGCGCCACTCATTCAGGACATCGCTGTCCGACTCATCCGGCCTTTGTGCCGCAAAGGCAGAAAATTCTCCAGCCTCGAGAAGGCGCGAAAGCGCCCAAACCGCCATGCCACGCACGACGGGCGAGGCGTCCCGCGACAATGCCCGACATCGGTCGACAAATCGGCGATCGCCCGAATTGCCGGTGGCGATGAGCACATTCCGGATGAACCGATCGCGGCCAATGCGCTTGACCGGCGAGCCGCTGAAGAAGGCGCGGAAGCCGGCGTCGTCGAGGCGGAGCAGGTCCTCGATTGATGGTTCCTTCAAGTCCTCTCGGGCCTGCAGCTTCATTTCGGAAGCCTCATGGGCAAATTTGTTCCATGGGCAGGCGGCAAGGCAGTCATCGCAACCATAGATCCGATTGCCAATCAGTGGCCGCAACGCCGGATCGATCGGTCCCTTGTGTTCTATGGTGAGGTAGGAGATGCAGCGTCGCGCGTCGATCTGGTAGGGACCGGGAAAGGCATTGGTCGGACAGATATCGAGACAGGCGCGGCAGGAGCCGCAGTGATCTATCTCTGGCGCGTCCGTGTTCAGGTCCGCGGTCGTGAACATGGAACCGAGGAAAAGCCAGGAGCCGTGCTCGCGGCTGACAAGGTTCGTGTGCTTGCCCTGCCAGCCGAGGCCGGCCGCGGCCGCTAAGGGTTTCTCCATCACCGGGGCTGTGTCGACAAAGACCTTCACGTCTGCGCCGGCGCGCGCTGCAAAGCGCGTCGCAATCTCTTTCAATCGCCCCTTGATGACATCGTGATAGTCGCGATTGCGCGCGTAGACCGAGATCGCAGCCTTGTCGGGCTTTGCCAGAATCTCGCGGGGATCGTCCTCTGGCCCATAATTGAGGCCGAAGACGACGATCGAGCGGACATCGCTCCAGAGAGTGCGCGGATCGCCTCGCCTGTCGCGGGTTTCCGCCATCCACTCCATCGTTCCATGCCGCCCGGCGTCGATGAATTCGCCAAGCCGCCCCTTGGCCTGCGGGATAGCGTCCGGTCGCGTGACGCGACAGAGGTCGAAACCCAACGCCTTTGCCTCCGCCCGAACGAAGGCGGTGAGGGTATCGCGGCGTCTCTGTTCCTTGTTTTCTGTGGCCATCGAAGGCCCTCGTCAGAAATCCAGATCGGCGTAGTGCGAAACCGGTGTCAGACCCCGCACGCGCTCGGTAAGCAGCGGTCGGAAGGATGGACGCGACTTCAGGCGCTGATACCAATCCTTGACAACAGGAGCTTCCGACCAGTCGATTTCACCGAGATAATCGAGAATGGAAACTGCCGAGGCAGCAGCCAGATCGGCATAGCTCATTCGGTCACCGGCCAGCCACTGGCGTGAGCCTGCGAGCCATGTCAGGTATTTCATGTGCTGGCGGATATTCGCCCGTGCCGTGCGAAGGATCTTAGAATCCGGCGCACCACCACCCTGATCCGCCGTCATCTGCAGTTTATAAACGCGCTCGCGGGCAAGCGGCTTGGTCACGTCGGTTTCCATCTTCTGCATGAACCATTCTGTCAGCCGGCGAATTTCGGCGCGCTGGAATGGATCTTCGGCCAGCAGCCGGCGATCGCGCTTCAGGACGCCGTGCGTCTCGTCGAGATACTCGGAGATCACAGCGGCGCCACACAGCGCCCGCATGCTGTCATCGACGTAGACCGGCAATGTTCCGGCTGGGTTCAGCGCGAGGAAATCCCGGCGCTTCTCCCATGTCTGCTCCTCGATCAGGTCCGTCTGATAGCCGTACTCCGTCAGGATCAACCGAACGAAGCGTGATGCGGATGACATGGGGTGATGGTAGAGCGTGGGCATCGAGCCTCGGATTTTTCTTGATGGGTGTGGTGCATTGCGGAGGCGCGATAATCATAGCGCCCTAGTCATGACTCATTCGTTGAAGCTATAGGAGCTTGGCCCTTCCAATACAAGCGAGTCGGGTTACGGACCGCCTGACAAAGGACGTGGACGTGCCCGAGAAACTGATTTTTGCTTCTCGCCCTGTCTTCGTCACTTCCAGACGCCATAACCCCAAAGCCCGACCAAACTCCACGGAGAGAATTCATGGAATATGTAAACTCTATAATTCTAGGCATAATAGAGGGAATTACCGAGTTTCTGCCGATTTCGAGCACCGGCCACCTCATCATTGCGGAGCAATGGCTCGGCCACCGGTCGGATATGTTCAATATCGTTATTCAGGCCGGCGCCATCCTCGCCGTCACGATCATTTACTGGCGTCGGCTGTTGGACCTGATGCTCGGATGGCGGGATCCGCGGAATCGCACCTACGCCGCCAAGCTGATCGTCGCGTTTCTCATCACGGCGATCCTCGGACTTGTCGTCAAGAAGCTCGGCTTTCAGCTGCCTGAGACTGCGACGCCGATCGCCTGGGCGCTGATCATTGGCGGTGTCTGGATGATGTGTGCCGAATGGGCAGCTGCCCGCCGGCCGCCCCACAAGGAGATAACCTGGCTCGTTGCCATCTTGGTCGGCATTGCCCAGGTGGTTGCCGGCGTCTTCCCGGGAACGTCACGCTCCGGCGCCACGATTTTCGTCGCCATGCTGGCAGGCACGGGCAATCGGGCCGCGGCGACAGAATTCGCTTTTCTCGTCGGTATCCCGACCATGTATGCCGCGAGCGCCTTTGAATTGCTGAAGACGTTCAAGGATGGTGGAGCAGCAAACGAGGATTGGACCGGCCTTGGGATTGCCTTCGTCGTTTCCACGGTGGTCGCGTTCATCGCCGTGAAATGGCTGCTATCCTATATCCGGAGCAACCGGTTTACAGTATTTGCGATCTACCGCATCATTCTCGGAGTTATTCTGCTCGGCATGGCTGCGTCCGGCATGATTGCCTGATACGCTTGCCGCATTCGCGCAATTCATGGCGCGAATGCGGATTAATCCGCCATCGTTTCCCGCAAGCTGGAAACAGCGAACTCACAGCTTAAAGCGCTATGCTTCAGGCGTTCTGTTCGGGCCATTTGCCACAGACAATAGGAATAATGCCGGCGCTGAGGCGCCGGTCTTTCGTCATCGGCTGATGGAGCCGGTCTCGCAGGGATCAACGCCGTAGGCTGGCGAGCACTCGCCCTTCACCGCTGCAACCGAACCGGGTGCAATGAAGGAGCCTGCCAGAATAACCAGCGCCGCACACGCAAACAGGAGCGCGATTGACCTACCCATCGAAGAAAGCCTTTCAAAAGTCGTTAGCGCGCCGTCAAAGGCGCTGAGTCCATTGGGAGACGCGCGCGGTGTGTAGTCAGTGGAGTGATAAATAGCAATAAATGTTCCTGCTAAATTTGGTGTTAATTCCGCTAATTTTTACGTGCGGCTTTTATGCAACTTATGCCCATTCGGCGCCGGGCAAAAAGCGTGCACAACTTGCGCGATTCTGAAAAACCCTTCCACGAAAAACGCCGCCCACGAGGATCGCGAGCGGCGTGTGGTGTTGGGAAGTAGGATGGCCTCAGGCGGCCTTGCCTGATCCGGTATACTGACCGTGCGGACGATACTGCACGAGGTACGAACCAATGACTGAACTCACCAGGGTTGGCGTGATGCCGATGCCCTTCAAGGTACGGTCTTCGGCTTCCGCTTCCTTCGAAACAATATTGTCCTTCCTCAGCAGGCGCACCTGGTCGGCCGTGATCGGCGGTGTGATGAACGGAACGAGCGAGGCGATGCTGCCGATGAGCGACGCGATGCCGAAGGGGATCGAAACCAGACGATTCTTGCGCCAGGTTGCCTTGAGCATGATCTCGAGACATTCACGGAACGTCAGCACTTCAGGTCCGCCAAGCTCATAGATTTCGCCCCCGGCCACCTTGCCCTCCACAGCCTTGGCGACGGCTTCGGCAACGTCCACGACGTAGACCGGCTGGAATTTCGTTTTGCCGCCGCCGATCAGTGGCAGAACGGGTGCGATGCGCGCCATGTCGGCAAACTTGTTGAAGAAGCTGTCCTCGGGACCGAAGACGACTGATGGACGGTAGATGATGGCATCCGGCTTGATCGCGTGGATCGCTGCTTCGGCGCGACCCTTGGTGCGGGCGTATCCGGAGTCGGAATGCGCGTGCGCGCCGATCGCCGAGATGTGGATCAGCTTGGCGCCGACGGCACGGGCCGCTTCAGCGACGGCACGGGCGCCGAACTCCTGAACCGCCTCGAACGAGTTGCGGCCCGCCTCGTGCAGGATGCCGACACAGTTGACCACGTAGTCGGCGCCTTCTACGGCACGATCGACGGAGTTGCGGTAGCGCAGGTTCGCCTGGAAGAAGGATATCTGCCCGACATTGCCGAGCGGCTGCAGGAAGCCGGCGAGATCCGGGCGACGAACGGCAACGCGGATGCGGTAGCCGCGCTTTGCGAGCGTGCGCACGATATGCCTGCCGATGAAGCCGGACCCTCCGAACACGGTGACGAGTGGCGGCAAGTTGGCAAGGGTCATGACAGGCTCCTCGAAAGGCTCAGTTGTGTGATCGATCTGGTTTCGTCTTAGACCAATCGCGGCGTGACGAAAAGGGCCATCGCGCCGCAGTTCTCAGGGCTGAAAATTCGCCTCAGATGCCTTCGACGACGACCATCTCGGCATCGGCGATTTCCTGGCGGATTTTGGCGGCGATCTGGTATTCCGGCGAATTGTAGCAATCGACGGCGTGCTGCATCGAGGGGAACTCGATCACGACGTTGCGCGCCCGCGCCTTGCCCTCGAGCTCGGTGATCGCGCCGCCGCGGGCGAGAAAGTTGGCGCCATACTTCTCGAAGGCCGGCTTGGCTGCCGCAACATAGTCCTTGTAGCGCTCGGTCTCGCGAACATCGACGCGTGCAATCCAGTATCCTTTTGCCATCTCAACGCTCCCTGGCTTGGTTGATTATTGAAGGGCCGCCGACATTTCGGCGAGGATTGCCCGAGCCGCTTCCTTGGGATTAGCAGCCTTGACGATCGGGCGGGCGACGACGAGATGGCTGGAGCCGGCCTTCAGCGCCGCGGCCGGCGTCATCACGCGTTTCTGGTCGCCCTTGTCGCTGCCGGCCGGGCGAATGCCCGGTGTGACGAGCGCCATATCGGGGCCGATGATCTTGCGGACGGCGGACGCTTCCTCGGCGGAGCAGACGATGCCGCCCATGCCGGCAAGGTGCGCTTGTTCGGCGCGGCGCAGTACGAGGGTATGTGGATCATACTCGTAACCGGCCGCGAACAGGTCCTGCTCATCCATCGAGGTCAGCACAGTCACGCCGAGCAAGCAGAGGTCGGATCCCTTGGCGGCCTCGACCGCAGCTTTCATTGCCTTCGGATAGGCGTGCAGCGTCAGCATCGACATACCCATCTTGACGATGTTCTCGACGCCTGAGGCGACTGTGTTGTCGATGTCGAGCAGCTTCATGTCGAGGAAGATCTTCTTGCCGCTCTTCGCAAGGTCGCGCGCAAATTCCAGGCCGCCGGCAAAGGCAAGCTGATAGCCGATCTTGTAGAAAACGACGTCGTCGCCAAGCGCATCGACGATCTTCTCAGCCTCGCCAAGCGTTGGAACATCCAGCCCGACGATCAGCCGCTCGCGTGCATCCATGTCACATCCATCCCTGCCACTCTTCGATAGGCGTCCAGTCGCACGATGGGCGCCGATCCGCAAGGCTGAAACAGTAGAGATTGCCGCCGCCTCCCGGCTGGTCGCCGTCGCGCCGGATCGGGCGGCCCTGCAAATGGCACTTCAGCAAGGTTCCCACACCTCCGTGGCCCACGAATGCAATGGGCAAGGCGGGATCATGCGAAGCGAGGACATCGGTGACGGCCGAAACGATCCGCCGTTGCGCATCGATCGCCCGTTCCCAACCTCTGAAGCTCTCTTCGGGATGCGCAAAGAACCAGTCGGCCGCCTTCTCGAATTCCGGCGGTGGCAGGAAACCGGTGGCCGAGCGGTCGTTCTCGTGCATGCGGTGGACAATCTCGACGGGCACCCCTGCAGCGGCGGCAAGGATCTCCGCGGTCTCGATCGCTTTCGTCTCGTCGCTGGAAACGATGCGCCGCAGCTGCCGTACCCAACTGCTTTCGGCCGCCTTGCGGGTACGCGCGGCACCCATCTCCGACAATCCCCATTTGGGCACGGCAACGGCCGGATCGATCTTCACTTGCGGATGGGTGATGTAAAGGCCAAACACCGGGTTCAGCCGCGCCGGTAGATCCAGAGCTGCGCCGGCGGGATGTTGCGAACGATAAAGTCGAAGTGCTGGATGTGATAGCGATCGGGCCGGGCAATGATCGGCGACACCGGGCCGTAGGAAATCTGCACGACGGGCCGGCCGGCCGGCAGGCGGTCGAGCAGGCTTTCCAGAAGCGCGATGCGCGCCTGCATCGGGAAGTTCAGGAGCGGAACGGCGGAAACGACGGAATCGAAGGTCTGACCCTTCAGGTCACCGAGCGTCTTGTCGAGGTTGAACGCATCGCCATTGATGAAGTTCACGCCCGGATAGAGCCGGACCAGGTGCTCGTAGAAATCCGTCGAATATTCGACGGCGACCAGATTTTCCGGCTTTACCCCGCGCCCGAGGATTGCCTTGGTGATCGCCCCGGTGCCCGGTCCAAGCTCGAGAACCGGCAAGCCCGAGTGCAGGTTGACGACGCTCGCCATCTTGCGCGCGGTGATGGAGGAGGTGGGAACGATCGAACCGACGGTCTTCGGCCCCTGCATCATTCCCTTGAAGAAGCGGATCTCCTCATCGAACTTCTTGCCCAGCCGTTCCTTCAGGCGCAACGCCATGCCGTCCTCCTAGATATGCAACCAGCAGCCCGGTCCCTAATTGCGGCCAGTCGGCACGAAAAACAAGACCCGACGTCGCAATTGACAAAATTTGCGTAGTAAATGCGACGCGCTCCTAGACGCGCATCGGCATCAGCACATAGAGAGCGTCGTCACCGGCCGTGTCGCGAATGAGCGTTGGCGAGCCGGCATCGGCGAGCAGGAAGATCGCTTCGTCGCCCGAAAGCTGCGCCGTGATGTCGAGCAGGTACTTCGCGTTGAAGCCGATTTCCATGGCGTCTGTGTCGTAGCCGACGGCGACTTCTTCGGTCGCGCTGCCGGAATCCGGGTTGTTGACGGTGAGTAGTAGCTGGCCGTCGGAGAGGGCGAGCTTGACCGCGCGGCCACGCTCGGAGGAGATGGTCGAGACGCGGTCGACGGCCTGCGCGAAGCTTGTGCAGTCGACCCGCATTTCCTTGTCATTGTTGGTCGGGATGACGCGTTGGTAATCCGGGAACGTGCCGTCGATCAGCTTCGACGTCATGACGATCGAGCCGATGCTGAGACGGATCTTGGCGTCGGAAACTTCGACGGTCACAATCGCGTCGGGTACATCGACAAGCTTCTGCAGCTCGCCCACGGTCTTGCGCGGGATGATGATGCCGGGCATGCCTTCCGAGCCCGATGGCGCATCCACGTCGGCCCGGGCGAGGCGGTGGCCGTCGGTTGCAACGGCGCGGAGCTTCAGGTCGCCCTTGCTTTCGATGGTATGGAAGAAAATGCCGTTCAGATAGTAGCGGGTTTCCTCGGTCGAGATCGCGAACTGCGTCCGATCGATCAGCATCTTGAGGTCGGTCGCCTTCAGCTTGAAGGTATGGCTGAAGGTGCCGGCGGTGAGATCAGGGAAGTCGGATTCCGGCAGGCACTGCAGCGAGAACTTGGAGCGGCCGGACTGAACCGTCATCGAGCCGCCGTCGGTGCTGGTCGCAAGCAGCACTTCAGAACCGTCCGGCAGCTTGCGCACGATGTCGTAAAGAAGATGCGCGGGAACGGTCGTTGCGCCCGCCTGTTCGACGTTGGCAGGCGTCGCCTCGGTCACCTCGAGGTCTAGGTCGGTTGCCTTCATGTCCAGGTTCTGGCCGTCGGCACGCAGCAGGATGTTGGACAGGATCGGGATTGTGTTCCGGCGTTCGACCACGCGATGCACGTGGTTCAGCGACTTCAAAAGGTTGGACCGCTCAATTGTAATACGCATGGGATGCTACCGCTTTCGACCGTTACTGCTTGGGCGCGCATGTCGCGCGCCGCAAGGAATGCTTTTTCCCAAAAGGGACCGGAGAGTGGACAGGCAAAATGGCAGAATTTTGCGACGGATTGCAAGAGGCGCAAACGGAAGCGTCGATGCAATTGCCCTTTTTCCCGCGCAATGCTCACAGAAATTGCAGCGGCCTTGCCGAACTGCAAGGCCTCGCCCATAAAGGCGCGAAGCCAAAGAAAGTAGACGTACCTTGAGCAACGACGATGTGATGGCCGAAGGCGGCAGGCAACGCAGCTTCCGCCTGCACAATATGTCCATTCCGGCGCGGCCATTGGAGCCGGCGCTGTATCTCGTCGCAACGCCGATCGGCAATCTCGGCGACATCACCCTGCGCGCACTGGAAACGCTCGCCGGTGCCGATGTGCTGGCCTGCGAGGACACGCGCGTCACCCGCGTGCTGCTGGACCGCTACGGCATTCAGAACCGCCCCTACGCCTATCACGAGCACAATGCCGACGAGGCTGGCCCGCGACTGATGCAGGCGCTGGAGGCCGGCAAATCCGTCGCTCTTGTATCTGATGCAGGGACGCCCCTGGTCTCAGACCCCGGCTATCGTCTCGCACAGAGCGCCATCGAGGCAGGTTATCGCGTCGTGCCCATTCCCGGTGCGTCCGCCCCCCTTGCGGCTCTGGTTGGTTCCGGCCTGCCCAACGATGCCTTTCTATTCGCCGGTTTTCTGCCGACCAAGGACAAGGCGCGTCGCGATCGTCTGGCTGGGTTCGTAACCGTTTCCGCAACACTGATGTTCTTTGAATCGCCGCATCGCATAGCGGCAACGCTGGCCGCTGCCGCCGATGTGCTCGGCGGTGATCGCGTGGCCTCCGTCTGTCGCGAATTGACCAAGACGTACGAGGAGTTTCGCCGCGGAACGCTGGCGGAGCTTGCTGCACATTATGCCGATGTCGACAGCGTCAAAGGCGAGATCGTGCTTGTCATTGGTCCGCCGCCGGAGCGCCCGGTCGAAGCCGCCGACGTCGATGCGATCCTGACCGACCTAGCCAGGACCCTACCGACCTCCAAGGCCGCCGCGGAAGCGTCGCGGCTGACGGGTCTTTCCAAGAAGGACCTCTACCAACGGCTTCTCGACATGAAGGGTGGCGATGGGCGATAGGGCTGCCGCGGCCGCCCGCCCCAAGGCGCTTCGCCCTGGCCATGTCTCCGAGTATTTGGCTGCTCTTTATCTCATGCTGAAGGGTTATGGCATCGTCGCCCTGCGCTATCGCACCAAGCTTGGCGTGATCGACATTGTTGCACCCAAGCGCAATCTGGCGATTTTCGTGGACGTGAAGGCGCGTCCGCGAGGAGATGAGCGCCATCGACGCTGTGCCGCCAATGGCACAAAATCGGATCAGAGCGGCGAGCGATCTGTGGTTGGCGCGCCAACGCGATTATGCTGTGCTTTCGAAGCGTTACGATACGGTGGTCATCTCGCCGGCCGCTTGCCTCGCCATTTTCCGAATGCCTTTCTGATGTCGATTGCAATCGTGTGCAAAAAGGTATCGATGTAACACTCCTGTCATCAAACCATTAAGGAGGCGTCATGGAAGGCCTCTATTGCACTCCTCACCCCAATAACTGGTGGAGAGGGATTAGCCATGTTCAAGAAAATTTCGATGGCGGCCATGGCCGTAAGCTTTTCGGCATCGTCGTCCTTTGCTGCGACCAACATCACGTGGTGGCACGGCATGGGCGGCCGCAACGGCGAAGTCATCAATGAGGTTGCACAGAAGTTCAACGCTTCGCAGTCTGCCTGCGCAATGACCCCAGTCAGCAAGGGTACCTACGAAGAAGCGCTTGCAGCTGGCATCGCCGCATTCCGCTCCGGCGAGCAGCCGAACATTCTGCAGGTCTTCGACGCAGGTGCTGCCACCATCATCAACGCCAAGGGCGCGGTCGTTCCGGCCGAAGATCTGATCAAGAACGCCGGCTACAAGTTCGACCGCAATGCCTTCATTCCGGGTGTTCGCTATTTCTACGCTGCTGCTGACGGCAAATTCGTCGGCATGCCCTTCAACTCTTCCGCTCCGATCATGTACACCAATCCGGAAGCGCTGAAAAAGGCAGGCGTCGAAGCCCCGAAGACCTGGGAAGAGTTCGAGGCGATCGCGCCGAAGCTCAAGGCCGCCGGCTACATCCCGCTCGTCCAGTCGCAGCTGACCTGGGAATTCACCGAGAACTTCTTCTCGCGCAACAACATCCAGTTCGCCACCAACAAGAACGGCTACGACAGCGTCGTCGACACCAAGCTCAAGGTCACCGACCCGAACCTCATCATGATGTTCGACAAGCTGAAGGCCTGGTCTGACGAAGGTTACTTCAAGTACTACGGCGCCGGCTGGAGCGACAACCAGAAGCCCTTCGAAGAAGGCAAGGTCGCTCTCTGGATCGGTTCCTCGGGTTCCTTCGGCGGCCTGAAGAAGACGGCAACGATGCCCTTCTCGGCAACCTTCCTGCCGTACTGGGGTTCGATCAAGGGCGCTGGCACCCATAGCTTCATCGGCGGCGCTGCACTCTTTGCCATGTCGGGCAAGTCGGCTGAAGAGAACAAGTGCGTTGCGGATTTCTTCCAGTTCCTGACCTCGCCCGAGATCCAGAAGTTCTACCACCAGGCAACCGGCTACGTCGCAATCACCGAGGCAGCTTACGAGCTCGCCAAGAAGGAAGGCTACTATGACAAGGAGCCGGTGGCTGAAGTCGGCATCAAGCAGCTGAAGCTGGAAGACGGCGAATGGTCGAAGGGCTATCGCCTCGGCTTCTACCCGCAGATCCGCGAAATCATGGAACGCGAATATGGCCGTATCTTCTCGGGCGAAACCTCCGTCAAGGACGCTTTCGACACGATCGAGAAGGAAGGCAACCAGCTGCTCGAGCGTTTCGCCAAGACCGCCGGCTGAACTCGTTTATCGATGACAACAACGGTTCCGGAGGCGCTCGCCGTCTCCGGAACCGCTTTGCAAAGGTCCCGCCATGAAGCGCGTGCAGTTTTCGTCGCCAACGCTGCCTTATCTCTTCCTGCTGCCGCAGATGGCGGTCATTTTCATTTTCTTCTACTGGCCGTCCGTTCAGGCGGTGAAGTCGTCGTTCTTCCTCGAAGACCCGTTTGGCTTCGGCTCCAGTTTCGTCGGCCTGGATAACTATAGAGGTATTCTCGAAAGCACCGAATACCGCTCGATCGCCGGCTTCACGGCGGTCTTCACGGCGCTCGTCACTTTCTTCTCGCTGTCGTTCGGCCTGCTCTTGGCGGTCAAGGCGGATGCCGTCATTCGCGGCAATTCGACCTACAAGACATTGCTGATCTCGGTTTATGCGATCGCCCCGCCGGTTGCCGGCCTGATCGGCATGATGTTCTTCGACCAGCATATCGGTCCCTTCGTCCGCTTTGCCGCCCTGTTCGGCTGGGACATGAAGATCGGTCTCAATTATTTCGATACGGCTTTTGCGATGGTGGTCGTCTCCGTCTGGAAGCAGATCCCCTATAATTTCATCTTCTTTCTGTCGGGCCTCCAGGGGATTTCGGTCTCCGTTCGCGAAGCCGCGGCGCTCGACTGCCGCTCGGGCTTTCGCCGGTTCTGGACGGTCATCCTGCCGCTTCTGGCGCCGACGGCCTTCTTCCTCTTCGTGATCAACGTCACCTATTCGCTCTTCGACACCTTCGGCATTGTCGATGTGATGGTGAAGGACAAGGCGGCTAACAACCCGATCACGCTGGTCTACAAGGTCTATATGGATGGCTTCCGCGGCAACGACCTCGGCGGCTCATCGGCCCAGTCGGTGATCCTGATGATCGTCGTTTTCGTGCTGACCGTCTTCCAGTTCCGCTTCATTGAGCGGCGCGTTCACTACAATTGAGGAGCGCGGGAATGTACCGTCTCAAGATAGTCGATCACATCATCCTGCTCCTCGGCGTCTTCGTCATGATGGCGCCGGTCGTCGTTGCCTTCTTCACCTCGACCCACGACGCCGCCGAAATCCACCGGCAAGGTCTGACGCTGACCTGGGGCAATCATTTCGCTGAAACCTACAACACAGTCCTGAACCGCGAGGGCGGCTTTACAGGCCAGGTCACCGGCACGCGCATGCTGATGAACTCGCTGATCCTCGGGATCGGCTTTGCCGTTGGCAAGATCGTTTTGTCGATGATGGCTGCCTATGCCATCGTCTACTTCCGCTTCCGTCTGGGAACGCTGTTTTTCTGGATGATCTTCACGACGCTGCTGCTGCCGCTCGAAGTCCGCATCCTTCCCTCCTATGAGGTGATGCACCAGTTGCACCTCATCAACACCTATACCGGCATGATCGTGCCGCTGTTGGCGTCGGCGACGGGCACCTTCTATTTTCGGCAGTTCTTTAAATCGATCCCGGACGAGTTGCTGGAAGCCGCGCGCATTGATGGCGCCGGCCCGATCAAGTTCTTCTTCGACGTGATCGTGCCGCTCTCGAAGACGATGGTCGCTGCGATCTTCATCATCATGTTCGTCTACGGCTGGAACCAATATCTCTGGCCGATGCTGATGACCAATGACGAGAGCTTCTACACGCTGGTGCGCGGCATCAAGCAGATCCTGCTGGTCTGGGTCGGCGCGCAGATCCCTGACTACAACGAAGCCTTCGCCATCGCGATCCTCGCGATGCTGCCGCCTGTCATCATCGTCGTGGTGTTCCAGCGCTGGTTCATCAAGGGCCTCACCGAAAGCGACAAGTAAAGGAAACGCCGATGGCCGCCATCGAAATCAATCAGGTCTCCAAGATCTATACCGGGGACGTGCATGCGGTGAAGTCCGTGAACATCGACATCAAGGACGGCGAGTTTATCGTTCTTGTCGGCCCGTCCGGCTGCGGGAAGTCGACACTTCTGCGCATGGTCGCCGGCCTAGAGGAAATCTCCAAGGGCGAGGTGAAAATCGGCAACCGTGTCGTCAACCGGGTTGATCCCGCCGAGCGCGACATCGCCATGGTCTTCCAGAACTACGCGCTTTACCCGCATATGACGGTCTATGAAAATCTTGCCTACGGCCTGCGCAACCGCAAGACGCCAAAGGCCGAGATCGATGCCCGCGTTGCGCAGGCGGCTCGTATGCTGCAGCTGGATGCCTATCTCGAGCGTAAGCCGCGCGCCCTTTCGGGCGGCCAGCGTCAGCGCGTCGCCATGGGCCGCGCCATCGTCCGAAAGCCGGCCGCCTTCCTGTTCGATGAGCCCCTGTCGAATCTCGATGCCAAGCTGCGCGTGTCGATGCGCGGCGAAATCAAGCGTCTGCAGCGCCGGCTTGGCACGACGTCGATCTACGTCACCCACGACCAGCTCGAAGCCATGACCTTGGCGGACCGGCTGGTCGTTCTGAATGGCGGCGAAATCGAGCAGATCGGCGCCCCGCTCGACGTCTATCACACGCCAGCATCGACCTTCGTTGCGAGCTTCATCGGCTCCCCGGCGATGAATCTGCTGCAGGGCGAGCTGCATGGCGACAAGCTTGCACTGGGCCCGAACCTAATCGACCTTGGCGGTCATGCACCCACATCCGGGCCCGTCACGATCGGCATTCGCGCTGAGGACCTGCGCCTCGCCAGGCCCGGCGAACATGCCATGACTGTTGTGGTGGACTATGTGGAAGAGCTCGGCTCGCAGCGTCTCGTGCATGGAAGTCTTGGCGATCAGCCGCTGACGGCAGTCCTGTCTCCGGAGACGGAACTAACGTCCGAACTGCGGCTGGTCGTGGGTGCCGAAAGACTGCATTTCTTCAGTCACGACACCGGAAAGCGTATCGGCGGAACAGCTTTTTCACAGGCCGTGGCGACGAAAACGGAAATTGCCTAGCACCTTGGACGTCGTGATCGTTCAAATTGTAGGCACTGCTTGTACGGTACCTTTACAACTCTCTGCTATCCCGACGAGGATTTGATAACAACGGGGTTGTTGATGGGTATGCAGATGATGCTGGCGAGCATGGTCGCAATGGCCGCGCGGGTCGTCCCTTTTCCGAGTCTGCCGCAAGCGACGCCTAAGAGGTTCGTGGCGAAATCAGGTGATAATTTCGTCATGCGCTCGACCCCGATCAATCCCGACTGGATCATCAGCGGCAACCCGCAGGCGCGAACAGGGGAGCATTCGCGCAGCCATGACGATGCAGCCCTGACCGCAATCTGGGACTGCACGGCGGGCGAATTCCGTTGGTTCTTCTACTGGGACGAGACGGTGATGATCCTCGAAGGCGAAGTTCATATCCTCGCCGAGGACGGCACGGAGCGCACGCTCGGTGCCGGCGATGTCGCCTTCTTTGCCGCCGGCACCTGGGCGAGCTGGCGCGTGGACAATTTCGTGCGCAAAGTTGCGTTCCTCAGGAAGCCGTTCCCGAAGCCGGTTGCGCTTGCCTATCGGCTCCGCAGCCTGCTGCGCGGCGACGCTCCCAAGAGCGGCATCGCGGCCTGAAGATTTCGTCTCGCGACGCGAGCACGGCGTTGCTTTCGGGGCATCTGCAGCCTACATCTGTCCGGCATCAGGTAAGGGACGGAAATGGCCAAGATCAAGAATGTAGCGGTCCAGATGGACCATGTTGCCGGCATCAATATTGCGGGCGATTCCACCTTCGCGATGAGCCTCGAAGCGCAGGCTCGCGGCTATAAGCTCTTCCATTACACGCCCGATCGCCTGAGCTTTCGGGACGGAAAGCTCTTCGCTACCGTGGAGCCGATGGTGTTGCGCGACGTCAAGGGCGACCATTTCGAACTCGGAACGTCGGAACGTGTCGATCTGTCGACGATGGACGTGATCCTGCTGCGCCAGGACCCGCCGTTCGACATGGCCTATATCACCTCAACACACTTGCTCGAGAGGATCCACCCGAAGACGCTCGTCGTCAATGATCCGGCCTGGGTTCGCAACTCCCCTGAGAAGATCTTCGTCACTGAATTTGCCGATCTGATGCCGAAGACGCTGATCACCAAGGACGCGGGCGAAATCCGCCGTTTCCGCGACGAGATGGGCGACATCATCTTGAAGCCGCTCTACGGCAATGGCGGCGCCGGCGTTTTCCACTCGACCAAGGACGACCGCAACCTGTCGTCGCTGCTCGAAATGTTCGGCCAGCTGTTCCGCGAACCCTTCATCGCACAGCAATACCTGCCTGACGTGCGCAAGGGCGACAAGCGGATCCTGCTTGTCGATGGCGAGCCGGCCGGCGCCATCAATCGCGTCCCTGCTGAGCACGACAGTCGTTCCAATATGCATGTCGGCGGACGCGCCGAGGCAACCGAACTGACGGCACGCGAAATCGAAATCTGCAGGCGGATCGGCCCTGCGCTCAAGGAACGCGGTTTCCTCTTCGTCGGTATCGACGTCATCGGCGACTATATGACGGAGATCAACGTGACGTCGCCGACAGGCATTCGTGAGGTGCGCAAGTTCGGCGGCGCCGATATTGCTGCCCTGCTTTGGGACGCGATCGCGCGGAAGCGTTGAACGTCTTGACCGCGCGCCACGCGGCGCGCGGTCGCAGCCGGGCTCGGCGACATCGGCGCCAACGCTCGTTTTTCGACCGCCATGATCGAGAAATACGCCGCGCCGGATCCTGCCGGACTGCAATTGCTCCGCGACGCGGCCGAGAAAATGAAGTTCTCGGCGCGTGGCTACCATCGTGCAATGAAAGTGGTGCGCACCACCTTGGCGGATCTTGATGGCAACGAGACCGTAGGCCGCATTCACCTTGCCGAGGCAATTTCCTATTGAATCGCCGGCGACCGCCGCCGCCTGAAACGAAAAGGGGCGCCGAGGCGCCCCAGGTTCCTTTAGCCGATGAGGCCTTTCAGTTGCCGAGGCCGTCGAACAGTGCGGTCGAGAGATAGCGTTCGGCAAAGGACGGAATGATCACGACGAGATTCTTTCCCGCGTTCTCCTCGCGGCTGCCGACCTCGATCGCCGCGGCCAGTGCTGCGCCGGAGGAAATGCCCACCGGCACGCCTTCGAGCTTGGCAACCTCGCGGGCAAGTTCCAGCGCCTCCGGGCTGCTCACCGTGATGATTTCGTCGTAGATGTGCGTATCGAGGATTGCCGGCGCAAAGCCGGCGCCGATGCCCTGAATCTTGTGCGGTCCCGGCTGGCCACCGGAAAGAACCGGGGATTCCGCCGGCTCGACGGCGACCACTTTGATGCCGGGCTTCTTCGACTTTAGCACCTGGCCCGCACCGGTGATGGTGCCGCCGGTGCCGATGCCGGCAACCAGGATGTCGACCGTACCGTCGGTATCGTTCCAGATCTCTTCGGCCGTGGTGCGGCGATGGATTTCCGGGTTGGCCGGGTTCTCGAACTGCTGCGGGATGATGGCATCCGGGAGCGTCGCAGCCAGTTCCTCGGCCTTCGCGATCGCGCCCTTCATGCCCTTCGGGCCTTCGGTCAGGACAAGTTCGGCGCCGAGCAGCGCCAGCATCTTGCGGCGCTCGACGGACATCGTTTCCGGCATGGTCAGGATCAGCTTGTATCCCTTCGCCGCAGCGGCGAAGGCGAGCGCAATACCGGTATTGCCCGATGTCGGCTCGATCAGGGTCGTTTTGCCAGGCGCGATCTTACCCTGCGACTCCAGTGACTCGATCATCGCAACGCCGATACGGTCCTTCACGGAAGCAATCGGATTGAAGAATTCGAGCTTGGCCAGGAGGTTTGCCTTGACGCCCTTCGCCTTGGCGAGCTTGTCGAGCCGCACGATCGGCGTGTCGCCGATGGTTTCGGTGATCGAGGAATAGATGCGGCCACGGCCCGGTTTCTTCGACATTACGCTCTCCCTGGATGAAATGTGCGGAGAGAATAGGGTCAAAGGCGGACGGAGACCAGTGCGGCTTCACCCACCCGACGGGACTAGGATAGAATAAATCCTTTAAGAACTGAGCTTTGCCGAATGAATTTTTCAGGCCGCACGGGTGGCGATGAAGGCTGCTGTGCCCGCCAGAATGCCGGCCGCCGTCTTGTTCAGCGCCTGCAGCGCACGCGGTTGCTTGAGCATCATTCGCGCATGTGCGGCAAGCAGCATGTAGGGCACAAGAACAACGAGCAGGACAACGAAGGTGGTTGCGAGCAGAATGCCGTATTCGCGAAGCCCGATGCTGTTGAGGTCGATCAGCGTCGGCACCAGCGCGACGTAGAAAAGCATCGTTTTGGGGTTGCCAAGCGTCACCAGCAGGCCGGACAGGAAGCTCATGCCGGCATTGCTCGCCTTCTTCGCGGCGACATCCTGCGGCAGCAGCCCGGCCGTCCAGAGTTTATAGGCGATGTAGCCGAGATAAAGCGCCCCGGCGATCTTGATGACGATGAACACTTCCGTGAAGGTTTGCGCCACGAAGGCCAGCCCGAGGATGACCGCCGTCAGATAGGTCATGTCGCCCAGCACGAGGCCGAGGCCCATGAAAAACGTCTCGCGAAAGTTCGAGCCGAGCGCGCGGGCAACAATAGCCGTGATGCCCGGTCCGGGGATTGCCGCCGCGATGAAGAGTGCCGCCGCGTAAGCGGCAAGGGCGGTGAATGACATGACGTGAGCTCCTGCTGCAATCGCCTTCTACGCCTGCAGCCCGTTACTTTCAAGGATCTGACGTCTTGTCATCATGCTGCGGTCGGTTGCCGCTATTGACGCTGGCGATCGTGGTTCTAGTTCCAAGGCGGTGATTGATGGCTGGTCGAAGCCGGCGTCGCCCCAACCGTCAAATTCGGGGAACGACAAGCCACTCCCGCACCTGCCATTGCCTGACCCGCCGCTCGCCAGAGGAGACACCCGATGAGCCCCACCGCAGCCGAAAAGCGCAAACTCGCCCCGCTCGCTACCCCCACGGACCTGAAAAGCAATGCCATTCAGGATATCTCGGCCGCCCTGGCTGCGCTGCTGGCGGATGTCTTTGCGCTCTACATCAAGACCAAGAACTTCCATTGGCATATGTCCGGACCGCATTTTCGCGACTATCACCTGATGCTCGACGAGCAGGCCGAGCAGATCTTCGCCACGACCGATGCGATTGCCGAGCGCGCCCGCAAGATCGGCGGCACGACGCTGCGCTCCATCGGCCATATCGGCCGCCTGCAACGCATCAACGACAACGATGCCGAGTACGTCACGCCGGAAGACATGCTGGCGGAACTGCGTGACGACAACAGGCAGTTGGTCTCGTTGTTGCGCGAGACCCATGATGTCTGCTCCGAGCACAATGACGTCGCTACGACGAGCCTGCTGGAAGTGTGGATCGACGAGGCCGAGCGCCGCACTTGGTTCCTGTTCGAAACGACCCGGCAGCAGAAGTAGTCTCGTTCGCTTCCCGGATTATCAGCCCGCCCGCGCGCGCAAAAACCGCGCGGGCGTCCAGCCAAGGTTCATGCCGGCCGCGGCGACAAGGATGACGGCCGCGCCGATGAGTTGTAACGGCTGCAATGCGTGTCCGAAGGCCAGTCGATCCACGAGGATCGCGGCGATCGGATAGATGAATGACAGCGCCCCGGTCAGATGGATCGGCAGCTTCTGGATCGCGCCGTAGAGCAGCACATACATCAGCCCCGTATGTACGACGCCCATGGTAAGCAGGATTGACCACGACTGGCCATCCGTGGGTAGGTCCGAGAAATTCACGGTCGGCATCAGCATCAGCACGCCGGTCGCAACCTGGATCAGCGCAATAAGATGCGGCGGCGTTCCCTTCAGCCACTTCGCTGCGAGCGCCGCGAGGGCGTAGAAGAACGCGGCTGCGAGTGCCAGCAGGATGCCGAGGCCGTACCCGTCGTGTCCGCCAGGCGTGGTCGGCTTGGCCTCGACGATGGCCGCCATGCCGGCAAAGGCAAGCGTCAGCCAGAATAGCTTTGCGGCGGTGATCTTTTCGCCGAGAAACAGCGCGCCGAGCGCAAGCAGCATGAAAGGTTGCGTATTGTAGACGGTCGTCGCGATCGAAATCGATGCATGGCTGTACGACGCAAAAAGCAGCAGCCAGTTGAGAACAATGGCCACGCCGCCGAAGATGGCGATACCGATGGACTTCAAGCTGATGATGCCGGGTCGCAGCAATCCCAAGCCGGCGCAGACGGCAAGCAGGGTGATCGCGCCAAAAAGGCAGCGCCAGAACACCACGCCGCTCACCGGCTGGCCTGACATGACCACGAACCAGCCAATTGTTCCCGATATCAGCATTGCTGCGGTCATTTGGGCGGTGCCGGTGCGGATTTCGCTATGCATCTCGTCTCTCCATCTCGATGGATGAAGATTATTGCGGTCCCGCCCTTCGTTATATAGTTTGCATTAGGTTGAGTGCGCCATTCTCCTATCATTGTGAGGAATAATGTCTGTTTCTGCTAATGATAATGTGATCGATGACGTCGATCAGAAAATATTGGAGGCGCTGGCGGAGAATGCCCGCATCTCGTTGAAGGAGCTGGCACAGGCTGCCGGGCTTTCTTCGCCCAGCGCCGCCGAACGCCTTCGTCGCCTGGAAGAGCGCGGGATCATCGCCGCTTTCACCATCGATATCGACCCTGCGGCACTCGGATATCCGCTGCAGGCGATCGTGCGCGTTCGGCCGCTGCCCGGGCAGTTGCATGTCGTTCAGCGGATCATCCAGGACACACCTCAGTTCGTGGAATGCGACAAGGTGACGGGAGACGACTGTTTCATTGCCCGGCTTGTCGTTCGCTCGATGGCGGAGCTCGACGCGATCCTGGACAAGGTGGCGGAGAAGGCCGAAACGAGTACCTCCATGGTCAAGGCATCGCCGGTAAAGCGTCGCCTGCCACCGCTCTCGCGGCAGCGATAGATCAGAAGTCGGCCATCGGGGACAGCATGGCCGGTCGATCAAATGCGATCGTGCCAGGCGCACGGACCATGAATTGCGTGTAGCTGTCGAGGGACTTTGCCTGTCCGCTCCACCCGAGCTTGTCGGGGCAAAACAGCACGTCGACAGCTTCAACGTCGGTGTCGAGTGCTCCAATGATCGAGGCGAGCGAAGGGGTATCGGCGCAGACGACATCGAGCAGCTTGAAATGGCCTGGCGCTTCCATCTTCCACGCGACTGCGGTCCGTTCCCGTTCCAGCCAGCTGATCCTGATGCCAGGATCGAGTTGGGTGTTGATGAGAAACATCGCGGCGCTCTCACGAACTGCGAGAACGTCCGAGACCGGCGCACGTGCCTTCAATGCGGTGCTTAAGAGCTTGAGGTCACCGGGTTCCAAAGGATTCAGGCGCCGCGCCGGCGTTAGCACCTTTAACGCGGCGGGCGCATCGCCGGAATAGGCATGCAGCGGCAGGGCGCGAAAACCGTAAGGCTCATAGAGCGCCGGCTTGTCCGTGTAGAGAGCGATCGCTTCGAAGCCCTTCTCCTCGCACCAGGCGAGCGCCTTTTGGGTCAGGTCGCGATACAAGCCACGCCCACGCCATGCCGGCCGAACAGCACCGGATTGGAATGCTGCAGCGTTCACTGTGCGACCGTTGATTATGAGCGGCATTGCGAAAGCCGAAAGATTGGCGGCAAGCTGGCCATCACAGGCAAACCAGCCAAACGGCATGCTGCTCGGGTCAGGCCCGCCCATTTTCTGCAATGGGCCGATGTCGATATCGAATGTGTTCTTCAGGAGGTCGACCAGCGCCTGCCAGGCCTTGCTGTCGCCGAAATAGTCTCGGCGGAAGGTGAGGCCGGAATGATCGATGCTCTTGGACATCATACTCCGGTCGATCCGAAACCGCCGGCGCCACGAGCGGTCGCGCTCGCCTCGGAAATCTCGCAGATATGTGCCTGGATCGCCGGCGCAATCACCATCTGCGCGATGCGCATGCCTCTGGTGATCTCAAACGGCTCTTCGCCGAGGTTGATCAGCAGGACCCTAACCTCGCCGCGATAGTCGCTGTCGATCGTTCCGGGCGTGTTCAGGCAGGTAAGGCCGTGCTTGAAGGCGAGGCCGGAGCGTGGGCGCACCTGGCCTTCGAAACCGTCCGGAATCTCGAAGATGAAGCCGGTCGGCACCAGGGCGCGCTTTCCGGGCTCGAGCGTCATCGGTGTGGCGCCATCGACGGCGGCGCGCAGGTCCATGCCTGCCGCCCCCTTGCTTTCGTAGGTGGGCAGATCGAGATCCTGGCCGTTGGCGAGGCGGATGATATTGAGCGTCGGGCGCGTGTCTGTATGGATTGTCATGGGTCATTAGTTTGCGCCCGATGCGCCAAGGTCAATTGCAATGCCGGGCTTTAATCGCTAGATACGCCGCAATTCCACAGGATTCACATCATGGCCGAAAGTCTCGCCGAGGCGGTCTCCCGCCGCCGCACATTCGCTATTATCGCGCACCCGGACGCTGGTAAGACCACGCTCACCGAAAAACTGCTGTTGTTCGGCGGCGCCATCCAGCTCGCCGGTGAAGTCAAGGCAAAGAAGGACCGCATGCAGACGCGCTCCGACTGGATGAAGATCGAGCGCGAGCGCGGCATCTCCGTCGTCACCTCGGTGATGACGTTTGAATATAAAGACAACGTTTTCAACATCCTCGATACGCCCGGCCACGAAGACTTTGCGGATGACACCTATCGCACGCTGACAGCCGTCGATGCTGCGGTGATGGTTATCGACGCCGCCAAGGGTATCGAGCCGCGAACGCTGAAGCTGTTCGAAGTCTGCCGCATGCGTGACATTCCGATCATTACCTTCATCAACAAGATGGACCGTGAGAGCCGCGACCCGTTCGAAATCCTTGATGAAGTTGAGGAGAAGCTGGCGCTGGATTGTGCGCCGGTGACGTGGCCGATCGGCCGCTCGAAGACCTTCTGCGGCACCTACCACCTGGCGAACAACGAGGTTCGCGCCTCCGATACCCAGGAAATGATGACCAAGGTCACCGATCCTGAAATGGTCGCCCATCGCTTGCCTGAGAACGAGCGTGACGCTTTTGTCGAGGAGACGACGCTGGCGATAGAGGCTTGCAAACCCTTCGACAAGAAAGCTTTTCTAGAGGGGCATCTGACGCCGGTCTTCTTTGGCTCGGCGCTTCGCAATTTCGGGGTGCGCGATCTTATCGATGCGCTCGGCGAGTTTGCGCCGCCGCCGCGCGATCAGGTCGCCGATATCCGTACCGTGCATGCGACCGACAACAAGATGACGGCCTTCGTGTTCAAGATCCAGGCGAACATGGACCCGAACCATCGCGACCGCATTGCGTTTGCCCGTATCTGCTCCGGCAAGCTCGAGCGCGGCATGAAGGCGCGACTGTCGCGTACCGGGAAGCAGCTTGGCCTCACTGCGCCGCAGTTCTTCTTCGCCTCGCAGCGGCAGCTTGCCGATACGGCCTATGCCGGTGACGTTGTCGGTATCCCCAACCACGGAACGCTTCGCATCGGCGACACGCTGACGGAGGGCGAGTCCCTCGTGTTCCAAGGCGTGCCGAACTTCTCGCCGGAGATCCTGCGCCGGGTGCGCCTGGAAGACGCCATGAAGGCGAAGAAGCTCAAGGAAGCGCTGCAGCAGATGGCGGAAGAGGGCGTCGTCCAGCTGTTTTCTCCGGAAGATGGTTCGCCGGCTATCGTCGGTGTCGTCGGTGCGCTGCAGCTCGACGTTCTCAAGGAGCGCCTGATGGCCGAATACGGCCTGCCGGTCTCCTTTGAAATGTCGCGCTTCTCCGTCTGCCGTTGGATCTCCGCCGATCAGCCCGGTGAGCTCGAGAAATTCGTCACCGCCCGTCGCGGCGATATCGCGCGAGACCTGGACCATGATCCGGTGTTCCTGGCGCAGGACAGCTTCTCGCTGCGTTATGAATCAGAGCGCTATCCAGCGATCAAGATGGCTGCCCTCAAGGAATATCACGCCGTCAAGGCGGCGTGATATTGGATCGGATATAACGATCTGCCATGATGCCCCGGCGAAGAGGAGCGTGCCATGGTTCGAGAGAATGAAATCAGAGAAAACGAGGTCGCCGTCGAATTGCCGCCGGCGACGGACGCCGGGCTGGTGTTCATCGGGCGCATCTTCACGCCCTGGAGCACGCGCATGGAGACACCGCGCCAGGGACGGCACGACGGTCCGCTCTGCAGGATCGAGATATACGAGCCGTGGCGACAGGCCCTTGAGGGTGTGGAGGCTTTCGAGCGGCTGGAAGTGCTCTATTGGTTGGATCGGTCACGACGCGATCTCGTTCTCCAGAGTCCGGCCAATAGCGGAAAGCTGCATGGCACGTTTTCTCTTCGCTCGCCCGTACGCCCGAACCCGATCGCGACGTCCATCGTCAAGCTGGAGGGGGTTGAAGGTGCCACCTTGATGGTTCGGGGAATGGATTGCCTTGACGGCACACCGCTTCTCGATCTGAAGCCCGAGCGCGCGCTGTTCAAGCCGATCGCGCCGCCGCAGCCTGGAGATTTCCAGACCGGCGACGACGTGGCGCGTTCTTGCAAGAAGGCCTGACGATCAGTCGATGGCGATCATGACGTCCGAGGCTTTGACGACCGCCTAGGCGTCGCCACCAACGGCGAGCCCCAGTTCATCGACCGCCTCGTTGGTGATGGAGGCCGTGACGATTGACCCGCCGCCGATCTCGGATCGGACATGCGCCGTGGTCGCCCCCTTCTTCAACTCGACGATCCTTCTCTTCAGTCGGTTCCGTGCGCTGGCCTCATAAGTTGCCTCCTGGTTCCTGACTGTATCGGCGGAGATCTGCCGCCCGCAATCTTACTCGCCGCGCGGATACCGCTGGCTTTCTTCCAGCACGTTCAGGTCCATGTGATTGCGCATGTAGCGTTCGGAAGCTTTCTGCAGCGGCTGATAGTCCCAGGGATAGTAGGCTCCGTTGCGAAGCGCCTCGTAGACGACCCACCGACGCGCCTGGCTTTCGCGCACGGCGGCATCGAAGCTCTGCAGGTTCCAGCGTTTGTCGGCCTCAGCCTTGAGTCTCGCCAGGACCTTCCCATGTCCTGCATCGCCCGCAAGGTTGGTCAGTTCCCTGGGATCCGCCTCGAGATCAAACAGCATCGGCGGGTCCTTGTCGCAAAGGGTCAGCTTGAAGCGACCGTCACGCAAGCAGACGAGGGGGGCTTCGGAGCCTTCGGCGGCGTACTCCATCGGCACTGGACCACGCCCCCCGGTCCCTGTCGCGAGTGGCGCAAGGTCTTCGCCATCCGTCCATGGTGCGAGCTTGGTCATGTCGATGCCCGCCAGCGCTGCCAGCGTCGGGGTCACATCAAGCGTCGAGACAGGCTGCTGGATGCGGGCGGCATTCCAGCCCGGAGCCGCGATCGTCAACGGCACACGGGAGGAGCCGTCAAAGAAGCACATCTTGAACCAGAGGCCGCGTTCGCCGAGCATGTCGCCGTGATCGGAAACGAATAGAACGATCGTGTTGTCTGCCATCCGCCCGCGCTCGAGGACGTCGAGGATCTCGCCGATCTTGTCGTCGATATAGGAGATGCTGGCGAAGTAGCCCTGGCGTGCTCGCCTGATTTGCTCTCGCGTGATCTCGAACGCATCGTAATCGCAGGCCTTCAAGAGGCGCTGTGAATGCGGATCCTGCTGGTCGAACGGAAGCGCATCAACATCAGGATCAAGGGCAGGGCAATTCTCGTACAGATCCCAATACTTGCGCCGTGCGACATAGGGATCGTGCGGATGGGTGAAGCTCACGGTCAGGCACCACGGGCGGTCGTCGTGGCGGCGCGAGAGATCGTAGAGCTTGCGGGTCGCGTTATAGGCGACCTCGTCGTCGTATTCCATCTGGTTGGTGATCTCGGCAACGCCTGCACCCGTGACCGAGCCCAGGTTGTGGTACCACCAGTCGATGCGCTCGCCCGGCTTGGTGTAGTCAGGCGTCCAGCCGAAATCGGCAGGATAGATATCGGTCGTCAGGCGTTCCTCGAAACCGTGCAATTGGTCGGGGCCGACGAAATGCATCTTTCCGGAGAGGGCGGTATGGTAGCCTGCCGCACGCAGATGGTGCGCGAACGTCGGGATATCAGACGCGAACTCGGCGGCATTGTCGTAGACGCGGGTTCTGCTCGGCAGCTGCCCCGACATGAAGGAAGCCCGCGCTGGCGCACAAAGGGGACTTGCAGTGTATGTGTTGGCGAAGCGCACCGAACGCTCTGCCAGGGCCTTCAGGTGAGGCGCGTGCAGAAATTCGGCCGGCCCGTCGGGAAACAGCGTCCCATTGAACTGATCGACCATCAGGATGAGGATATTCGGGCGCGCCATGCGTAGTGTGTCCTTCGGTTCTCGGGGAGCGGAAACTTAGCTGCGTCTGCAGAGGTCTTCCAGTCCGCATCGACTGCAATGCACCGCAGAGACTTCCGGCATCATCTCTCGTTTGCCATTTGATGGCTTTATAGATTATCAATATCGCATGGGCTGTGAAGCGGGGATTTTTTGATATCATCTCTAAGGATTTTTTATGGAAAGCCGCCGTGTCGATCTTGGGTGGATGCGCATCTTTGCTGAAATCGGCAAGGCGGGAAGTCTGTCGGCGGCGGCGAGCGCTCTTGGCCTGACGCAGCCGGCCGTCAGCTATCAAATTCGCCGTCTGGAGGAGCAGCTCGGCGTCAGCCTGTTGAAGCGGCAGCATCGAGGCGTGGAGTTGACGCCGGAAGGCCAGCGTCTCTTCGACGTCGTGGCAAAGAGCGTCAGCGAGATCGACCAGCTGGCGCGGCGCTTGCGCAATGAAGCCGATCGGCCAACCATAAGGTTGCGCACGGACTATGCTTTCTCTGCCCTCTGGCTGATCCCGCGCATGCATCTGTTCCGCATGCTTTACCCGAACGTCGATATTCAGATTGTTGCGACGCAGCGAACGCATGGGAACCGTTCGGACGACGGCGATGTTGCCGTTGTCTTTGGTACGCAAACGGAGTTCGAGCGCCAAGCAGTTCTGCTCTTGCCGGAGAGGGTTGCACCCGTCTGCACCCAAGGCTTTCTCGATCGCTACGGTGCCATCTCCGCGCCAACGGACCTTGCACGCGCACGCCTGATCCACCTCGATGCCGCAGAGCCTTCGCCCTGGTTCGACTGGCGGCGCTACCTCGCGGAACTGGGTGTCAGCCGCAATAGTCACGCGGGGCAGGGCGATGTGAGCTTCAATACATACTCGCTGGTCGTGCAGGCCGCGATCGGCGAGCAGGGCGTTGCCATCGGATGGATGGGCCTCGTCGAACCGCTGCTCGCGTCGGGGATGCTGAAAACCGCGGGCCCGACGCTGGAGGCGCCGGACCGGGGTTATTGGCTGTTGCCGCCGCGAACACGCGACGCCCAAAGCGATCTGCTGGCGGCCTGGCTCACGGCGGAAGCCGGGATCGTCAATCGACCAGATCCTTGAGAAAATCGTCGCACCAACGCGACACATCGTACTCCAGCAGGTAGTCCATCATCCGCTGCCAACGCTCACGGCGTTCTTCCAGGGGCATATTCAAGGCACGCGCCAGCGCGTTGGCGGTGCCTTCGATGTCATAGGGATTGACCAGCAACGCCCCCCTCTTCAACTCGCGTGCTGCGCCGGCAAAGCGCGAGAGCACCAGCACACCGGGATTCTCGGGATCCTGCGCGGCGACATATTCCTTTGCCACGAGGTTCATGCCGTCGCGAAGCGGCGTGACGAGCCCGACTTTGGCAAGCCGGTAGAGACCGGCAAGGATCGGACGGCTGACGGAGCGGTTGATATAGCGGATCGGCACCCAGTCCACCGTCCCCAGCGCGCCGTTGACCCGGCCTGACTGCTCCGCGACGGTACGCTGCATTTGTTCGTATTCCGGGACTTCCGAGCGTGATTTCGGCGTGATCTGCAGATAGGTGACGTTTCGCTGGTGGGCCGGATTGTTGACGACGAAGCGCTCGAACGCGTCCAGCCGCTGGGTGATGCCCTTGGAGTAATCCAGCCGGTCGACGCCGATGATAAGGTCGCGGCCCTTAATGCTCTGCCGCGCTCTTTGCACCAGATGATGGCTGCCGGCCTTCTTGGCGAATTCGGCGAAGGCGGCGGTCTCGATGCTGATGCCGTAGGCTCCGCCCTTGAAAACCTTGCCATTCGCCGTGAAGCGGCCGTCACCGATGGCGTCGCCCATATCCTCGCGGCGAAGGCAGCCGGCAAAGTTTTCGAGATCATGGTCTGTCTGAAAGCCGACGAGATCGTAGGCCGCAAGTCCGTGCATGATCTCTTCGTGAACCGGCATGGTATAAAGCACATCAGCCGGCGGCCAGGGAATGTGCAGGAAAAAGCCGATGCGGTTCTTGAAGCCCATTTGCCGCAATTCCGCGGCGAGCGGGATCAGATGGTAGTCATGGACCCAGATGATGTCGTCCGGCCGCAGTAGCGGCGCAAGCCGATGCGCGAAGAAGCGATTGACGCGGAAATACCCCGCCATTTCCTTGCGGCCGTACTCCGCGAGGTCCAGGCGGTAGTGACAAATCGGCCAGAGCACGCGATTGGCGAAGCCGTAATAGTACTCTTCGACATCCTTGCCGGTGAGATCCGTCAAGGCAAAGGTGATCTTGCCTTCCTCCGTCAGCGAGAGTGGCCCGGGCTCGTCGTTCTCGCTCGACTTGCCGGACCAGCCCATCCAGATGCCACCGCGCTGTTCCAGCGCCGCTTTGAGCGCCACCGCCAGCCCGCCGGCGGAGGCTGCGCCCTCCTTCGCGGGAGCGGGCACGCGATTGGAGACGATGACAAGACGGGTCACGGAGGTTCCTTTCATCGGGAGGGCAGCACATCGTGCGTGGATCAAACGGCGAACTGCCCAATCATTTCCCGCACCGCCGATGCGGAAGGCAGTGCCAGAGCGGCGGCAGTGTCCGAAGACGGTCCGACACGAACGGAATGGCCGCCAAAACGATTGGCGACACGGAACATCGCCTCGTCCGTAACGTCGTCACCGATGGCAATCGGACGCCTGCCGGCAAAGGGCGGCATCGCCAGAAACGCCTCTACGGCGTGACCTTTGTCGGCGCTGGCGGGGCGGATCTCGAGCACCATCTTGCCTCGCTGCAAGGTCCAGTTCGGTCCAGCCTTGGACCGCAGCCTCTCCATGATCGGCTCCACGTCCGCTTGCCTTTGCGGCGCAAGGCGATAGTGCGCGGCAATTGCAGCTCCCTTGTCTTCCACGAGGACCCCTTGCAGATTCTCGGTTGCGGCGCGCAGCTCCGCCTTCAATGCCTCGAATGCGGCAGTGGTCTCGGCTGTCACGATGCTGCCGTCCGGTCGGCGCAGTTCGGCGCCGTGCAGACCGGCGATCGGAAATCGGAAAGGCGTGAACAGCGCGTCGGCATAGGCGAGCGCTCGTCCTGTTACCAAGGCAAGCGCCCCGCCGAGCCTTTGCGACAAGGCATCAAGCGCCGGCGGCAGCCACGGTGGCATGACGATCGCATCCGGCACCTCGGCTAGATCAAGCAATGTGCCATCGATATCGAGAAAAAGAGCGCAGTCTTGAGGGGAGGATAGAAGGGCGCTCAACAATTCCGTCTGCCCTGAGGCCGATTGCGGCGTCGTGGCAGGAAATGGCTCACTGGGGTGTGACATGGTGACTTACCTATGTCGGCATTCGCCGAAGGCAACCCGTCTTGGCTCAATAATGCGAGGAAATCTCAGATTTTGCCGTGGAATCCGTGCGTTGATCAGTCGTTCATTCAGCCGGCATTGTGCCGGAATGCTCGGTGAAGAAGGCTCTGGCATCGGCAGTAAAGGCGGCGCGCTGGTCGGTCCGCGTGTAGAACATGTGGCCGCCACGATAGACCTTCAGCGCCACCCGCTCGCCAGCGAGCGAAGGCGGCAGGTGGTCAACGACATAGCGGCTGACACCGTAGGGTGTGACGAGATCGCTGTAGCCGTGGGCGATCAGCAGGCGGAATTTCGGGTTGGAGGCCAGCAACTGGCGGATGTCGTCGGTGACGCTCGCCTGCAGCCTGGAACCGCCGCCGCGCCCGCCCCATTCCCACCTGCGGCTTACATCGGCGTCGAGCAGCGAATAGGTCATCTCGGTCTTGAAGCCGAGCTCGTTGCGCGCATAGTCGGCGAAAGCCCCGCCATAGGCGCGTGTGAAGCCGTCGAGAATGGCGTCGGCGCCACGGTCCGAGTCCGACTCCGGGTAAGGATCGGGCGTTGAAAACGCCGCATCATAGGGGCTGACCACTTGGCCGCCTTGCCCGCCTGACTGCTTGACATAGGCATTTCCGAGGAAACCGCGATTCCTCGCCACGACATCTTCGGGAATGCCGGTCATGCCGGCCACCTTCCCATAGAAGGCCTCGGCGGCCTCGCCTGTTGGCGCCGGGCCGGCGAGTGTCGTGAGATAGTCGCCAAGCGCAAATTTCTCCGCATCGCTTTGCTGCGCTTCATCGAAGGCGTTGCGTCTGTCCATGTTCGCTGCCGCAAGCGACGGAAATTCGAGTGCCGCGCCCAGTGCAAACTGATCGGCATTGAACATCAGTTGTCCTTCGAGCAACGGCGAAAGCATGATCGCGCCCGAGACGATGATGCCTTGGCTATCCTTCAGCGCGCCGGCCACCTTGGCGGCGCGGAAGCCGCCGTAGCTCTCGCCGAGAAGGTATTTGGGCGAAGCGGACCGGCTGTTGTGGGCGACATAGAGAGCGATCGCCTTAGCAATGCTCTCCGCGTCGGAGTTGACGTTGTAGTATTTGGAGGTGTCGTCGGCCTTGGCGGTTCGGCTCCAGCCGGTTCCGATCGGGTCGATGAGAACAAGGTCGGTAAAATCGAGCCAGCTCTGTGGATTGTCGGTCAATCTTGCGTCGGCCCCATCGTCGCCCTTCGGGCCGAAGTCCAGGATACGCGGCCCCACGAGGCCGAGATGCAGGAACGCCGATGCGGCGCCGGGGCCGCCGTTGAAGGCAAAGGTCAGGGGCCGGTCGAGCCTCCCGTTCTTGGCGACATAGGCCGTATAGAACACGGCGCCGGCCTTGGTGCCGTCTTGTGCAAAGAGATCCAACGTGCCGGCCGTGGCCACGTAGTCGAGGGTCCGATTGCCGATCGTCATTGAATGCTGGGTGACCGAGTCGCCCGGCAACAGCTTCAACACGCCGTCTCCCGCGGAACCCTGTGTGGCAGCTTCGCCTCGCGTTTCCTGCGAAAAGGCGGGCGTCAATGGGGCAAGCAAGGCTGTTGTGAGCAGGATGGCGGATAGGAAACGCAAGACTTCTCCTCCGACGGAAGCGGCATGGGAGGCGTCAGCCTAGCATCGCCTCGTGGTGGGAGAAATCAACAGATGGTGAGGCGGACATCAGTCCGCCTTCACGATCGTCCGCGCAGTCACATATTGCGCCCGCCCGGCGTTCCAGCCGTTGATCGCAGCGCCGGCGCCAAGCACGACGAAAAGCACTGCCGACCATGCAAAGCTGCCGGTCCAGCCGCGAATTAGCCCGACCACGAGCGGGCCGATCGCGGCCAGCAGGTAGCCCACGCATTGCGCCATGCCGGCAAGGTGCGCCGCCACATGCGGATCGCGCGACCGCAGCACGATCGTCGTCATAGCCACAGCGATCAGGCCACCCTGGCCGATGCCCTGCAGCACGGCCCAGACCCAGACGGTGGAGAGTGGTGCAAATAGCAGGCCGAATAACGCGACGACCGCGACGACGCAGAGCGACACATTGATCAGTCGCTGGTCTTTGCCCCTTACGGCGATCTGCGGAGCTATAAGGCATGCCGCAGCCTGAACCATCACCGATACTGAAACGATCGCTCCGGCGGTGACGCCGTCAAGGCCGCGCTCGCGCAGGATGGGAACAAGCCAACCGAACACGCAGTAAGCCAGGGCCGATTGTAGGCCCATGAAGAGCGTAACCTGCCATGCCAAGCGGTCCCGCCAGAGGCCTTGGACGGAAAAGCCGTGGCGCTTGACTTGGTTCGTGGTGGATAGCACTTGCGGCAACCAGATGACGGCGACAATCAGCGCAGGTAGCCCCCAGGCGGCCAGTGCGCCGGAGAGCGAGCCACCGAGGATGCGCTCGAGCGGCAGCGTGAAGCCCGCGGCGCTTGCTGCGCCGGCGCATAGCGCCATCGTGTAAAAACCGGTCATCAGCGCGGCTCGATCGGCAAAGTCACGCTTGACCAAGCCAGGCAGCAGCACGTTCCCGACCGCGATACAGGCGCCCGCAAGCGCAGTGCCGACGAAGAGCAGCGGAACGGATGAAAGGCCGCGCAGGCCCGTCCCGAGCGCCAGCAGGACGAGGACCGCTAGAAGCGTGCGCTCCGCTCCGATCCGCTGGGCAAGCCGCGGCGCCAACGGGGAAAAGGCGCCGAGGCAGACGACGGGCAGGGTCGTCAGCAGGCTGGCGCCGAGGGACGAAATGCCGAGTTCCGTCTTGATTTCGGGCAGCAGTGCCGAGGCGCTGGAGAAGACAGGACGCAAATTGAAGGCGATCAGGACGAGGCTGACCCCGAGGAGAAAGCGTACCGCGGCGCTGCTGCCCGCCGGTGGCTGCGGCTGCGGTACGCTGTCCGCTTCGGCATCGATGAGTTGTTCGTCCGCGAGGTCGTAGACGTGTGGGGAATCGCGAAGGGGCGTTGTCATGAAACGAGCATCCGGTCGAGAGCGCTGATGATGGGGGCCATGAAGCGGCGGACTGCCGCATCGGCCTGTTGCGGATCGCCGGTGGCGATCGCGTCGATGATGTCGGCATGCGCCCGCATGTCCGGCTCGGGAATCTCGTCGTCCAATGTCGCCGCGATCGTCTCTGCAATGGAGGCGGAAAAGAACTGATAGATTTCGATCATCGCGCGGTTGGCGGAAGCGGCAATGATCGCCTTGTGGAAGGCAAGATCGCGTTCGACGAATACGCTCCTGTCGCCGCCTTCGAAATTGCCCCGCTTGGCGAGAAGCGCCCGCAACTCCGCAATGATCTCAGGGGTTTGCCGTAGCGATGCCAGCCGCGCCGCTTCGACATCGAGCGCGCACCGGGCTTCGAAGAGATCGCGCAGACCGGCGCGACGCGCCATGGTGAGCGGCAGCCGTGTGTCGGTGGTCGAGAGCACGTAGGTTCCCGAGCCCTGCCTGGTTTCGAGCAGGCCTTGCGACACCAACACCCGGACGGCTTCCCGTATGGTGCCTCGGCTAACGCAGAGCATTGATGACAGCGTTGCCTCGTTGGGCAATTTCTCGCCGACGGCCCATCGCTTTCCCAGGATCTCGGTGCGGATCGCCTCAATGGCCGTGTCCGCCAGTTTCGTCTTTGCAAGTGGTTGCATCGCCCATATTCATAAAGTCATCAGATGACTTTATGAATAATCCGGGATCGTCGCCTTCGTCAATCCGGTGATGAAAAATGAAAAGGGCCGCTTGAGGCGACCCTTTCCATGAGTTTTGGCCTGTAATTGGCCGGACCGTCAAAGCGATCCTAGGAAGGTGGGCTTAGAGCGAGGGCTGCCTCGCTTTCATCACCACTTCCATGCCTTTTACGAGGTCCGAAATCTCATTAGACATTGGATCACCTTCCTTTCGTTCTGTTGAAGATGGGTAAAAGGTAGGATGATTCGCCGGAGATGCAAGAAAAAACGAGACCCCAGGTGCTGCGTATCTTCCCTGGCAGCGGTGTTCAACTTCACGGCCACCGCCAATACGCCAGTGTTTACAACGATGTCCTATGCACTGCCGCAGTGCACAAACATTGCGGCAGGGAGCTGTGGATTAAGCCGGCTCAGTGTGCGGCCTTGATGAAGGTGCCGTTCTGCAGCTCTCGCATCGCCTGCATGATCTCCTCGCGGGAGTTCATGACGATCGGCCCATGCCAGGCAACCGGCTCCTCGATCGGCTTGCCCGAAACGAGCAGGAAGCGGATGCCTTCGTCGCCGGCCTGTACGATGACTTCATTACCGCTGTCGAAGACGACGAGCGTCCGGTTACCGGACATGTCGCGAATGTTGACCTCCTCACCATTCACTTCCTTCTCGACACGGACGCCGAACGGCTTGGAGGCGTCGCGGAACGTGCCGGAGCCCGCGAAGATATAGGCAAAGGCGTTGCGATAGGTGTCGACGGGCAGGCGCTTCTTCTTCCCGGGAGGCACCGAGACATCGAGATAGATCGGTTCGGCCGCTACGCCGTCGACCGGGCCCGCTTTGCCCCAGAAATCGCCGCAGATCACGCGAACGGCCGTACCGTCGTCATCGACCACGACGGGAATGTCGTCGGATTTGACGTCCTGATAGCGTGGCGCCGTCATCTTCAGCGACGAGGGCAGGTTGGCCCAGAGCTGGAAGCCGTGCATGCGTCCGGCAAAATCGCCCTTCGGCATTTCCTGGTGCATGATGCCACTGCCGGCGGTCATCCACTGGATGTCGCCGGCGCCGAGCAGGCCGCGATTGCCGAGGCTGTCGCCGTGCTCGACCGTGCCGGCGAGGACGTAGGTGATCGTCTCGATGCCGCGGTGCGGATGCCAGGGAAAGCCGCGGATATACTCGGCCGGATTGTCGTTGCGGAAATCGTCCATCATCAGGAACGGATCGGTCATAGACGGATCCCCGAAACCGAAGACACGATGCAGCTTGACGCCGGCGCCTTCCATGGTCGGAGTTGCAGTGCTCATATGCTTTACGGGACGGATCGACATAGCATCCTCTCGAAGGGTTCGACTTGCCCGGGACTATAACCGCCGAGCCCGCATCCGCGAAATCGGCCGCCGTAGGAACGCACTGTTCACAAAAGAAGATGTCGTATTGCGCAATTTGATCGCGGTGACCGTCAGAAATTTGTCATCTTCCGCTTGCAAGCCAGAAAACCGTTCAGGTCTTATTAACCATCGGGTTCGACAATCAACGTCGCGTTTCAGCATTCTCCCGCCTCCAACAACGCGGGTTCCGGAGTGGAAAGAGCATGTGTCGCTGGGCAGCCTATCGCGGAGACCCCCTCTATCTGGAGGAGCTGGTGTCCTCGCCCGCACACTCCCTGATCGAGCAGTCGCACTGCGCCACCCGCGCCAAGACGCCGACCAACGGTGACGGCTTCGGCATCGCCTGGTATGGCGACCGTCCGGAACCGGGGCGCTATCGCGACACCTTGCCGGCTTGGTCGGACTGCAATCTCAAGAGTTTGGCGCGGCAGATCCGCTCGCCGTTGTTTCTCGCGCATGTGCGGGCGGCCACGGGCGGCGGTACCCGGCGCGACAACTGTCATCCCTTCACCTTCGGCAACTGGTCCTTCATGCACAACGGTCAGATCTCAGGCTTCGAACGCCTGCGCCGCCCGATGGAAGCGATGCTTGATGACGCACTCTTCAACGCCCGCGGAGGGACGACCGATTCCGAACTGATGTTCCTGCTTGCCCTGCAGTTCGGCCTGCAGCAGACGCCAATGGCTGCGATGGCGGAGATGATCTGCTTCGTCGAAAGCCTTGCCGAAAAGCTTCTCGGATCGGTGCTGTTGCGCTACACCGCGGCCTTCTCGGATGGGAAGGCACTCTACGCGATCCGCTATGCGACCGACCGCAAGGCGCCGACGCTCTATGCATCACCACTTGGCAAGGGCTACTGCCTGGTGTCCGAGCCGCTCAACGACGACGTCGATGCCTGGGCCGAGATCCCGGACGGGAGCGCCGTCACGCTCGGCGAAAATGGCCTCGATATCGCGCCGTTTCGTCCGGTGCAGGCAGTCGCAAAAACCGTCCCGGTCGCAATCACTGCTTGAGCCGTTCGGCGACCATCGCCGCGAGCCTCGTCGCAACCTCTTCCTTCGCTAGGTCCGGCCACTGCTCGATGCCGCTGTGGGCGACGATCCTCACCCGGTTGCGAACGCCGCCCATGATGCCCGTTGCCGGCGAAACATCGTTGGCGACGATGATATCGGCACCCTTGCGGTCAAGCTTCGCCTTGGCGTTGCTTTCCACATCCTGCGTCTCTGCCGCGAAGCCGATCACCAGCTTCGGCCGCATCGTATGATGGCCGACCGTCTTCAGAATATCGGGGTTCTCCGTCAGTGCGAGCGTCGGAATGGATTCGCCGGGATGTTTCTTGATTTTCTGGTCGGCAGCGGATGCCACGCGCCAGTCGGCGACGGCCGCAACCATCACCGCGACGTCGGCGGGAAGCGCGGCAAGAACGGCGTCCCGCATCTGGTCCGCCCGCTCGACATGAATGACCTTGACGCCAAAAGGATCCGGAATGGAGACCGGCCCGGAAACGAGTGTCACGTCCGCCCCAAGCGCGGCAAGCGCCGCGGCAATCGCGTGTCCCTGGCGGCCGGATGAGCGATTGGCGATGTAGCGCACAGGGTCGATCGGCTCATGCGTCGGCCCGGAGGTGACGATCGCCTTGCGGCCGGTAAGCGGCTTCGGTCGATCATGGAGCATTGCTTCCGCGGCCGCGACGATCTCGAGCGGTTCGGCCATCCGCCCGATGCCTGCTTCGCGGCTCTCGGCCATCTCGCCGGACATCGGTCCGATGAAACGGATGCGGTCGCCGCGCAGCGTCTCGATGTTGCGCCTCGTTGCTGGATGCGCCCACATATGCGGGTTCATGGCAGGGGCTGCGAGCACCGGCCGATCGGTCGCAAGCAGCACGGTCGAGGCAAGGTCGTCGGCAAGGCCGTTCGCCATCTTGGCAAGCAGGTCTGCGCTCGCCGGCGCGATCAGGACGAGGTCGCAATCGCGCGCCAGCCGGATATGGCCGACATCCTGCTCGTCCTGACGCGAGAAAAGATCGGTAAACACATGGTCGGCGGCGAGCGCCCCGACGGCAAGCGGCGTCACGAATTCCTGCGCACCCTTGGTCATCAGCGGGCGCACCGATGCGCCTCGCTCTCTGAGCCGTCGGATCAGATCCAGGCTTTTATAGGCCGCGATCCCGCCTGAAATGATGAGGAGGATGCGTTTGCCGCTGAGAACCATGGCGTTCGTCCATCGAATATCTGATTGCAAGAAACCCTAAGCCTTTGGGGAATAATAAGCAATCGGCAGCGCAGGCCGATCGGTCGCAGTGACAACGCCGTGCGGCCGTGGCATGGAGCGAAGCATGGGGACCATGCGTAGCATCTTGCGGGATCAGCTGTCGGCCAGCGCTGTCGCGCTGCTGGTCGCCTGTCTGCTGCTGATGCAAGGGCTGCTGACTGGCACTGCGCAGGGCGCTATGGCGGCATCCGCCGTCGATCCCTTCGAGATCATTTGCTCTTCGAGCGGGCACGGTTCCGTCGATGATGCCGGACATGGCAATTTGCCGGCCAAGAAAGCGCCGGAGTGCCCGTGCGGCACGCTCTGCCGGTTGGCATCGGCGTCCACGCCGGCAATTCTCGGTGGGCAGGCGGGACCGCTGTACGTCGCAGTCGAGACTGCGATCGACACAACGATCCGAACCGATGCTGTCTTTTCGCCTGCCTTACGTGGGCGGATCGCCGAACCCCGTGCACCTCCCGTCACTGCCTGACGTCCTCGTTCCGCCTTCGTGCGTATTGCGCAGAGGCCCGATTTCTTACGTTGGGAGACATTCATGTCCGACCTTACCATCGGTCGCGAGAGCGTCGGCGCTTCGGTGCCCTCCGCCTCCGACCTCTACCGCGCCGTCTGGCGCTGGCATTTCTACGCAGGCCTTCTCGTCCTGCCTTTCTTGATCACGCTGGCAATCACTGGTGGCCTCTACCTCTTCAAGGATGAGATCGATGCGGTTATCCATTCCGATCTCAAGCGCGTCGAGGTGCAGCAAGGCGCAAGCCGGGCTGCGCCTTCTGCAATCGTGGCCGCCGCCCTCGCTGCCCACCCGGGAACGCCGATCAAGTTCACCGACCCGGCCACGCCGGATGCCACTGCTGAAATCACGGTCGGCACGCAGAAGGAAGGCAAATTTGCGGTCTACGTCAATCCTTACACTGCGGAGGTGCTCGGCGCGCTGTCGGATCGGGGCACAGTCATGTGGACCATCCGATACCTTCACAGCCTCAAATACTTCGGCAACTACGCGCGCATGCTGATCGAGGTCGCCGCCGGCTGGTCCATCCTGCTCGTCGCCACCGGCATCTATCTCTGGTGGCCGCGCCGGCAGACCGGCGGCGTTCTCTCAGTTCGCGGTACGCCAAGGCGGCGGGTGTTCTGGCGGGACCTGCATGCTGTAACCGGGATCTTCGTCGGCTTCTTCATCATCTTCCTGGCCATCACCGGAATGCCCTGGTCCGGTGTCTGGGGTGGCAAGGTCAACGAATGGGCGAACGGCAACAACTTCGGCTATCCCGCAGGCGTGCGGGTTGCCGTGCCGATGTCCGGCGAACATCTCGATCATGTCGCCAAGACCCCCTGGTCGCTGGAACGGGCGCAGGTGCCACAATCTGCTGCTGGGAACGCGCATCATTCACAGACGATTGGTCTCGATGATGCCGTCGCCATCTTCGACCGTCTTGGCCTGCATCGAGGCTACGCCGTCAACATGCCAACCACTGCGGACGGTGTGTTCTCCGGCTCGGTCTATCCCGACGATCTCTCGCAGCAGCGGGTCGTGCATCTCGACCAATATTCCGGGAAGCCGCTGATCGATATGAGTTATGCCGACTACGGTCCGCTGGGGAAATCGCTTGAGTGGGGCATCAACACCCATCTCGGCCAGCAATTCGGGCTCGCGAACCAGCTCGTGCTGCTCGCCGCCTGCTTGGCGGTCATCCTGCTTGCGGTTTTTGGCGCCGTCATGTGGTGGAAGCGACGCCCGGCGGGATCACTCGGCGTTCCGCCGATGCCGGTAGACAGGCGCGTGTTGCGCGGCGTGATCGCGATCCTTGCCGTCGGTGGGATCGTTTTCCCGCTGGTCGGCCTGTCGTTGATCGTCATGCTGGCGGCGGATTGGGTCTATCTCAGAACCAGAAAGCAGCGTTCGGTCTGAGCCAGCAGAGGCGCTCGGCCGGGCGCCTCTGCTCTATCCGATGATCTCGACGCAGAAGTCGATGAAGGCTCTGACCTTGGCAGGCACATGCTGGCGCGAAGGATGGAAGGCATAGAGCGGGAATGTCTCGTCCGACCAGTCGGGAAAGAGGTTCACGAGCTGTCCATTGTTCAGGTAATCCGTCATCCCGAGCGAAAACACCTGGGCGATGCCTATCCCGGAAAGGCAGGTCGCCAAGGTCGTGCCGGCATCGTTGACCAGAATGCGGCTGCGGGTCTCGATCGAGACGACTTCGTCACCACGCCGAAGCTCCCATTCGAAAGGCCTACCGGTTGACGGGTCCTGGAACTGGATACAGGTATGCTCGCTCAAATCCTGAGGGCGTTCCGGCCGACCGTAACGCTCGATATAGGCAGAAGCGGCGATCGTGATCACGCGCGTCTGCATCAACAGGCGCGAGATCAGCGACCTCTGTGCAGGCTCACCGAAGCGCACCGCGACGTCAATGCCGTCAGCGACAAGATCTCCGATTTCATTGCGGGTGATGATCTCGATCTGGATGTCCGGGTAACGATCGAGGAAGGCGCCTAGCCGCGGACCAAGTACGAGACGTGAGAAATATGGGTCGACATTGACGCGCAGTCGGCCGCGCACCGCCTGTCGGGCACCAGCAGCCGTCTGCGCGGCCTCTTCGATACCGCTTAAAAGCGGAGCCACTTGCTGGTAGAAGCGCGCGCCGTCCTCCGTCAGCCGCATCGTGCGTGTCGTTCGGTCGAGCAGCCGCAAGCCGATCCGTCCCTCAAGCCGGGCAACGGCGCGGCTGACGCCCGATGGGGATAGCCCCACGGCCTCGGCCGCCCGTGCGAAGCTGCCACTCTCGATTACGGCGGCGAGTACGCTCACGCCATTCAACAATCGTCCGTCAAACATCGCCCGTCCGTGATTTTGAGTCACCAATCATGTGACAGAAACGCGCTTCAGTCAAAGGCCACCAAACGCCATGATCAGCGCGAACAGACCGCCTCTCACTGGCGGTGAAGACACCAAAGGAGTTTAGCCATGCTTGTGATCACCGGAGTAACAGGGCAGGTCGGAGGCGTCGTAGCCGCGCATTTCCTGGAGGCCGGGTTGCCGGTACGCGCCGTCGCGCGCAATGTGGAGAAAGCCGCGAAATGGAAGGATAAAGGCGCGGAACTGGCACTGGCCGAGATGACCGACGCCGATGCGCTCGCCAAGGCTTTTGCCGGCGCCGACGGCGTCTTCCTGCTCATCCCGCCGACCTTCGATCCGACGCCCGGCTTTGCGGAGGTGCGCGCTGTCATTGCGGCCCTGAAGGCCGCGCTTCTCAGGTCTCGTCCTGCCAAGGTCGTCTGCCTGTCCACCATCGGCGCGCAAGCCACCGAGCCCAACCTCTTGAGCCAGCTCGGTCTCGTCGAACAAGAACTATCCGCTCTACCAATGCCGATCGCCTTTCTGCGTGCCGGGTGGTTCATGGAGAATGCGGCCTGGGATATCGCGACGGCGCGGGAGACCGGCGTCGTCCCGAGTTTCCTTCAGCCGCTTGATCATCCATATCCGATGGTTTCGGTCTTCGATGTCGGCGCCAAGGCGGCGGACCTGCTGCAGCAGAAGTGGGCCGGCAAGCAGGTCATCGAGCTGATGGGGCCAAAGCGCGTCACACCGAACGATATCGCCGCCGTCTTCTCGTCCGTCCTCGGCAAACCCGTCCGCATGGAGCCGGTCGCCCGCGACACCTGGCAGCAGCTCTTCATCGGACAGGGCATGAAGAACCCCGTCCCGCGCATGCGCATGATCGATGGCTTCAACGAAGGCTGGATCCGGTTCGAGGGCGGGCCGGCGAGGGGCACGACGACGCTGGAGATGGCCATCCGCCGCCTCGTTGACGCTGGCCGATAACAGCAGAAAGGCCGCGGAGGAGAGGATCCGCGGCCTTTCTCATGCATCCTCTGCTGGGTCTCGCTCCTCAGAGGTTGCTCATTCCGCCATCGATGACGAGCTCGCTGCCGACGATGTAGGCAGCCTCATCGGAGGCGAGGAAGATGATGGTCTTGGCAACTTCGCCGGCATCGCCGAAACGGCCGACCGGGATCTGCGACTGGATCTGTGCGGCCATCGCCTTGGAATCGGCTTTTGACATGCCAAGCTTGTCGTAAAGCGGGGTTGCGATCGGGCCGGGGCTAACGGCGTTGACGCGAATGCCGCGGCCGATGAGTTCTCCCGAAAGCGTCTTTGCCAGCGTCAGCAGCGCGCCCTTGGTAAGGGCGTAGACACTCGAATTCGGCATGCCAATATGGGCGTTGATCGAAGTGTTGAGCACGATCGAAGCCGGTTTCGAAAAGACCGGGAGCAGCGCCTGAATGAGGAAGAACGGACCCTTGACGTTGATCGCGATCGACTTGTCGAAGGCTTCCTCGCTCCATTGCTCGAGCGGGCCGAACTCGGCCACACCGGCATTGACGAAAAGAATGTCGAGATGGCCGAAGGCCTCCTTGATTGCGTTCGCGACAGCCTTCTGGCCAGCGGCATTGCCGGCATCCGCCTGGATGACCAGCACCTTGTCGTCGAACTCGGCGCGGGCTGCCTCGACGCTCTTGGCGCTGCTGCCGGTGATGGCCACACGAGCGCCTTCGGCGATGAATTGCCGGGCGGTTTCGAGGCCGATGCCGCTGGTGCCGCCGGTGATCAGGGCTGTCTTGTTCTGTAAGCGTGCCATTGTCGTGGTGTCCTTGTGATCGGTTGGGCCAACGCCCCTTGATGTCTGGGAGAATGCGATGAAAAGTCGGCTGCGATAAACGGCTCTTTTCCGGAACGCTACTCCAGTCAGAGCGGATAGTCTTCGACGTCAGGTCCGGGTGATCGAAGCGCCGCCATCGACGAGCGAGGCCGTGCCGGTGACGAAGCTTGAGTCGTCGGATGCGAGGTAGAGCACCGAGCGGGCAAGCTCATCGGGGGCTGCTACACGCTTCAGCGCATGCAGGTTGGTGATGAAGCTCTGCTTGTCCGAGGTATCGTTCATCTCGCGATACATGTCAGTATCGACGGCGCCCGGCAGGACCGCGTTGACGCGGACGTTGTGCTGGCCGAATTCGGCGGCGAGCGCCTGGGTCAGGCCGATGAGGCCGGACTTGCTGGCGGCATAGGCGGCAACACCCGGGAAGGCGAAGCTGTAGCCGACGAAGGTTGAGGTGAAGATCACCGAGCCGCCGCCATTCTTTTCCATCTGGCCGATCTGGTGCTTGGCGGCAAGGAAGGAGGCCGTCAGGTTGATCGTCAGTGCTTCGGCAAAACCGGCTTCGGAAACACCGGTGCTTGGGCCAGCCTCGCCAAGCGTGCCGGCATTGTTGAAGGCAATGTCGAGCTTGCCGTAGCGATCGACGGCGGTTGCGACCAGCGCCTTGTGGTAGTCTTCCGAGCGGACATCGCCGGCAACGGCAGCGGCCTGCCCGCCAGCTGCCTTGATCTCTTCGACCAGGCTTTCGAGTTCGGCCTGGCGGCGGGCGCCGACCACGACCTTTGCGCCTTCGGCAGCGAAGAGCTTGGCCGTTGCACGGCCGATGCCGGAGCTTGCGCCGGTGACGATGGCGACTTTTCCATTCAAGCGGTTCATTGTTCCATCTCCCGTGTTGGCTTGGGGTGGCGTTTGCCGCCCCGTTCGATGAGTGGAAGATGGCATTTTCCGTTCGTTCGGATTAGTCTCCAGATAACGGAACTCGAATTCGGAATTGCCGAACGATGATCAGGGTTGAGGGAATAACGGCCTTCGTGGCCGTCGTGGAATCGGGCTCCGTCAGCGAGGCCGCCCGGCGCTTGCGGCTCTCAAAGTCCGTTGTCAGCGAACGGCTGGCGGAACTCGAAAGGTCGCTCGGGGGCGTGCTCCTGCATCGCACCACACGGAAGCTCACGCTGACGGAAGACGGCGCGGCCTTCCGGCTGCGGGCGACGCGGATCGTTCAGGAGATCGAGGAAGCCACCGCCGAGATGGCCGTGCGCCGCGGCACGCTGTCCGGCCCACTGCGCATCGCCGCCCCGGTCACCTTCGGGCGGATGCATCTTGGTCCGGCCCTATACCCCTTTCTGGCCGAGCATCCGGAGATCCAGCTGGTGCTCGACATTGACGACCGCCGCGTCGATGTCTCCTCGGAAGGCTATGACGCGGTGGTCCGTCATGGCCCGATTGTCGATTCTCGCCTGGTGGTGTGGAAGCTCAGCCGCAGCCGCCGGATTCTGGTCGCTTCTCCAGCCTATCTCGACTGCCATGGCGCGCCGAAGACTCTCGCCGATCTCGACGGGCACAGGGGTATCTTCTACACTCATCGCGGCGTCGCCGACTGGCGCTTCCAAACGCCGGATGGTGCGATCGTCGTGCGCGCCAGCCAGGCTGTCGGCATGAACAATGGCGACATGATCCGCGACGCGGCGATTGCGGGCCTTGGCATCGCGCTGCTGCCGGCCTTCATCGCCGGCCCGGCAATCGGCGAGGGAAAGCTTGTAGCGATCGATGTCGGCTACAGGCCGGAGGCGGAGTTCATCTACATGGCCCATCCCGAGGGCCGCAATCCTTCGGCCAAGCTGCGCGCCGTGGCGGAGCATCTGCGCAAGACCTTCGGCGATCCTCCCTATTGGGACCCGGCAGGCTGATCAGATGAGGCTCATCAGGTTGGCCGCGACGAGTGAGCGCTGTGCCTTGAGCATCGCAAGCCCCAGGCGTGCTACCAGCGGTGGCCCCTCAATCGGCCGATAGGCGACCCCGTCGAGCGCCAGATGGGCAATCGAGGCAGGCACGATCGACACGCCGAGATCGGCGGCAACAAGATTGACGACCGACGGAATCTGCGGCGCCTCCTGCGTCACCACGAGCTCGAAGCCGGCATCCCGGCAACCACGCACGATATCGTCGTACAGGCTGAGGCCGACCGTGCGCGGAAAAAGGATGAAGGGCTCGCCTGCAAGCGCGCAGAGCGGCACCTTTTCGTATGTCGCAAGCGGATGGTGCGCGGGAAGCGCGATCAGCATCGGCTCGTCCGCCAGCCGTTTCAGCCTGACGTCCTTGGGATCCTCCAGCCCTGGCCTGATGAAGGCGACGTCGATTTCCTGCCGCATCAGCTTCTCCATCAGCCAGTTGCTGTTCATCTCCGTCAGCGACAGGCTGACATCGGGCCATTGCCTGCGAAAGCGGCGGATCGTGCCGCTGACCGCTGTGTTGAAGGCCGACGACGCGGTGAAACCGAGCGCGAGCCGGCCGGTCTCGCCCCGGGTTGCGCGCTGGGCGGCGAGCTTCGCTTTCTCGGCAGCCGCAACGGCAGCCCGTCCTTCCGGCAAAAAGGCGGTGCCTGCCTCGGTCAGCTCCGCGCCATGCGGCACGCGATGAAACAGCGCCGCCCCGATCTCGTTTTCGAGATCGCGTATCTGCTGGCTGAGCGGCGGCTGGCCGATGCCGAGCTTGGCGGCAGCGCGGGTAAAATTCCCCTCTTCGGCAACGGCCAGGAAATAGCGGATATGGCGCAGCTCCATTGGTATCTCCAAAACATATCAAGAACGTCAGTTTCATATATTGGACAAATGATGATGCGCTGGCTAGATCAAAAGGCGTGAAAGGTTGGTGCCCCATGCCACGCGCCGCAGACAAGCCGCTTGACGCCCCCGAGATCCGCTCTCATCCAAATCTCCATGTCGTGCGAACGACGGCGAAAGAGGACACGCAGTTCCTGCTGCGTGGCACGTCGTCCTATCGGCGCGCTAGCCTCGCACTCTTCCTCTCGGGCTTTGCAACGTTCTCGCTGCTTTATTGCGTGCAGCCGCTGATGCCGATCTTTGCAGGGGATTTCGGCATCAGCCCGGCCGCAAGCTCGCTGTCACTCTCCCTGTCGACCGGCTTCCTTGCCTTCGCGATCTTCTGTGCCGCGGCCGTCTCCGAAAGCTTTGGCCGCCGCAGCCTGATGTTCTCCTCGCTGCTCGGGGCTGCCATTTGCACCATCGCATGCGCGCTCGTGCCGAGCTGGCACACCTTGCTTGTCATCCGTGCTCTCGAAGGGCTGCTGCTTGGCGGCGTGCCCGCCGTCGCCATGGCCTACCTCTCGGAAGAAATCGATCCGCGCGGCCTTGGTGCCTCGATGGGTCTTTACATCGCCGGCAATGCGTTCGGCGGCATGGCCGGACGCGTCGTCACCGGCACGCTTGCCGAGTTCTTCTCCTGGCGCGTCGCACTGGGCGCGCTTGGCATACTGGGTCTCGCCGCCGCAATCGGCTTCTTCCTACTGTTGCCCGCATCGCGCAATTTCACGCCGCGCAAGGGTTTCGACGCCCGCTTTCACTTGAAGGCCTGGGTCGGCCACATCAGCAATCCGGCCTTGCCATTGCTCTTCGCCATAGGCTTTCTCGCCATGGGCACATTCGTGACGGTTTACAACTACATCGGCTTCCGCCTCGTTCAGGCGCCCTACAATCTCAACCAGACCGAACTCGGCCTGATCTTCACCGTCTATCTGTTCGGGATTGCCGCATCCTGGATCGCCGGCTTGCTGGGAGATCGGATTGGCCATTTCGTCGTCCTGCCGGCCGGCATTGCGGTCGCAGCCGCTGGCGTCGCCGTCACACTGTCATCGTCTTTGCCCTTGATCGTCCTCGGCATCGTGCTGCTGACATCAGGTTTCTTCGTTGCGCACTCCGTGGCGAGCGCCCTTGTCGGTCGTCTTGCCCGTGGCACCAAGGGTCACGCCTCCTCGCTCTATCTGCTGTCCTACTACTTCGGCTCCAGCGTTGCAGGTTCCGTAGGCGGCTACTTCTGGGGCGCGGATGGCTGGAATGCTGTCGTGCTCTTCGCACTGGCGCTGCTCGCCTTGGGTATGACCGCAGCCCTCCTCGCCGCACGGCTGGCAAAACGGTAGGATTAACCATGATCCGTATTGATCACCTCGATCACCTGGTTCTGACGGTCGCCGATATCGACGCCACCTGCGGCTTTTACGCGCAGGCGCTCGGCATGATCGTCGAAACCTTCGGCGACGCGCGCAAGGCGTTGAGGTTCGGCAGCCAGAAGATCAATCTTCACCAGCATGGCCACGAATTCGAGCCCAAGGCGAAGCAGCCGACCCGGGGCTCGGCTGACCTTTGCTTCATCGCCAGCACACCACTGGCCGATGTCATCGCGCATCTTCAATCGCAGGGAGTGACAATCGTCGAAGGACCTGTCGATCGCACCGGCGCAGCCGGGCCGATTTGCTCCGTCTATATCAGGGATCCGGACGGCAATCTGATTGAAGTGTCGAATCCGAAATCTGAAGCCTGAAAATAATAAGCCGGCTATACGTTTTTCAGCGTGCGCCGCGGCTGAACCCCTCTCATACCAGTCCAGAGATACCAGAACACGGAGATCAGGATGATCATGCCCCCGATGATCGTCGAGATATCAGGTGTCTCGGAGAAGGCGAGCCAGACCCAGAGCGGGCCGAGAACGACGTCCAGCAGCCCGATCAACCCGGCCTCGCTGGATGGAATATAGCGGCCGCCGGTCATGAAGAGCAGATAGGCGATCCCCGATGTCGTCGACCCGAAAACGGCAAGCACAAGGATTTCCTGCAGGCTCGGCATCGCATGAGACATCAAGGGCAGGCAGAGCAGCACGCAGAAGCCGGATCCGAGCGCATTGACCGGCGCCAGCCGCAGCGCTGGGTAGCGTCTTGCCGCAACAAGCAGGATGCTGAAGGTCACGGTCATCAGAAACGCCAGGGCGTTGCCGGCGATGTCGTGAGGTCTTGCGCCGAAACCCGCGACGATCAGGACGCCGACGAAGGCAATGAGGCTGGCGATGAGTACACGCCTGCTGATCGTCTCCTTCAGCCAGACATAGGCGATGCCGGCCGCGACGAACGGAACGGTTGCGTAAATCGCCAGCACGTTGGCAACGGTCGTCAGCTTCAGCGCGCTGACGTAGCCGTACATCGAAGTGGCGGCCATGAGGCCGAAGAGCGGATAGAAATAGAACGGCACCTTGCCCCGCTCAGCGCTGATCCGCTTCTTTGCAAAAATGATGACCGTCAAAGCCAGCCCGCCAAACAGCGAGCGCCAGCCGAGCACGGTCCAGATATCGAGATCGAGCGCCCGGACGAAGAGCCCCGCGGTGCTCCACATGATCGTAGCGATGCCCACGAGGAGCATACCATAGGTGCGGGGCTGCATGGCGAGGTCCGTTCGTTGGTGGGCAGGTCGATCCGACATCCGATGTCTATCAGACACGCACGACCCGCGATCGATCCGTTGCGCCACGCCATAGCGTAATCCGGCAGGAATACGTCAAAAGCCGGCTCCGCAGGCTTATCCCAGCCGAATGTATGGAACGTCCTTCTTCGCCACTTCGTCCAGCGCCTCCTCGTAGCCCGCATCCGCATATCGCATGACGCCGAGCGCCGTGTCGTTGGTGAGCGCATGATCCAGCCGTTCGTCGGCGGCATCAGTGCCGTCGGCAACGACGGTGACGCCGCAGCTCGTCATGTAGCCGGCATAGCCGCCGCCGCCGGAATGAACCGCCACGAGATCCGCCATCGAGGAGCAGAGCATCATCGCATCGATCAGCGGCCAGTCGGCAATCGCGTCGGAGCCATCCTTCATCCGCTCGGTCATGATGTTTGGATGCGCCATCGCCCCGGCATCGAGATGGTCGCGCGAGAAGGCGACCGGTCCCTTCAGCTCACCGCTTGCGACCAGTTCGTTGACGCGGCGGGCAAGCGTCGTGCGTTCGCCGTGCCCGAGCCAGGCAATGCGCGCCGGCAGTCCCTCGAAGGGCACATGCTCGCGCGCCAGCCGGATCCAGTTGGTGATGATCTTGTTTTCGGGGAACATTTCGAGCAGCAGATCGTCGATGCGGGCGATGTCGCTCATTTCGCCCGACAGCGCCATCCAGCGGAAGGGGCCGATGGCGCGCGCAAAGAGCGGCCGCAGATAGGCCTCGGTGAAGATCGGAATCTCGAAGGCGTTGGCGACACCACCCTCCTTCGCCTGCGTGCGGATCAGGTTGCCGTTGTCGAAGACCTCGGAACCTTGTCTCTGGAAATCCAGCATCGCCGTCACGTGCTGCACGATCGAGGCGCGGCTTGCCGCCATCAACTGCCCTTGGCCCTCGTCGCGCAGTTCGCGAACCTGCGTAAGGCTCATGCCTTTCGGCACGTAGCCATAGACGAGGTCGTGCGCGGAGGTCTGGTCGGTGACGATATCGGGCACGATGCCGCGCCGCGCGATTTCGGGATAGATCTCGGCGGCATTGCCGACGAGGCCGACCGACAGCGCCCGTTTCTCTTTCACGGCGGCATCGATCATCGCAAGGGCAGTGTCGAGATCCGGCGCGATTTCCTGCAGGTAGCCGATCTCCTGTCGCTTCTTCGCACGCTCAGGGTCGATGTCGACGCAGAGGATCGCCGCGCCCGCCATGCGGCCGGCAAGCGGCTGTGCGCCGCCCATACCGCCGAGCCCCGCCGTCAGTACGAAGCGCCCCTTAAGATCGCCGCCGAACCGGCGCTCGGCAATGCGCATGAAAATCTCATAGGTTCCCTGGATGACACCCTGACTGCCGATGTACTGCCAGGCGCCGGCCGTCAACCCGCCCCAGCAGATCAGTCCCTTGCGCTGTAGCTCGTAAAAGACCTCGGCCTTCGCCCATTGCCCGACGATGTTGCAGTTCGCCATGATGACCAGCGGCGCCTTTGCATGCGTCTTCACGAGACCGATCGGCTTGCCGGACTGGATGAGCAGGGTCTGGTCCTCGTCCATTTCGGTCAGTGCCTTGACGATGCCCTTGTGCGCCGCCCAGTTGCGGGCCGCCTTGCCGAGTGCGGCATAGACGACGAGATTGTCGGGATCCTCACCGACAGACAGAACATTCTCCAGAAGCCGCAGCAGCGCCTCCTGCCGCCAGCCCTTGGCGCGCAGCTCCGGGCCGCCCGGGATCGGAAATTTCGGATGGCGTGGATTGGACTTCGGCATCTCGTCGTTCCTCTATCTCAGTCTTCTTCGGGCCTCGCGGGCCACGTGTGTCCCGTTCACTTGGCGGGGAGTGAGCGCACAAAGGTCATAGCGGCCTCCAGGAGACGGTGCCGCATATCGTCATCGCCATAGACGTCCGCTCCGACCCTGACCCAACCCTGCATGGTGCGGCCGCCGGAGAGCATCTGCGCTACGCCGGGCAAGCTGAGCGCCCAGCCGTCATTGCCTTTACCGAGACGGACCAGCATGCCGTCCTCGCGGGCGCCGCAGAGCAGGTTGCCGTCGAGCAGGAAGGCTCGGCCACCGAACATCGACGTCTCGCTGAGGCCGGAAATAGTGCCCAGTTCCTCCCTCAGCAATTCCTCCAGACCGACGTCCCGCGCCATGGCGTTAAGCCTTTGCCGCAAGCGCGTAGCGAGCAAGCTCGATGCCCATCGCTTTTTCCACCGGTGGATAGACGGTCGGATCGAGAACGCTGGCCGACAGCGGAATGATGCTCATCGGCACATGCAGGATGAACACATGCATGCCGTCCTTCAACTGGCCGACGCTCAACGGCTCGCCCTTAGGCGAGAGGGTTGTGATGACCGAGGGGAACGTAGCAATACGCTTGCCTTCGACGTCGTCGACGGCCATGTACTCGTTCATCACATGCATGGTCACCGCCTTGTCGCCGGAGCCGACGACGATCGTGCCGATGTCAAAGGCCTCCTTGGTGTAGACGACGTCCTTCCTGGTGATGATGCCTTCGGCGAGGATCTCGCCGCCGGTCGTCTCGCAGATGGCGTCGATCACAGCCGAGCCACCGATCTTTTCGGCTGCGATGATCGCTTCACCCAGCGCCAGCGCCATCGAGATACCGCCGAGCGCTGCATGGGTGCGGACGTAGGAGGCACGCAGCGGATTGCGGCAGCTGGCGATGAAGCCGCCCGACTGGTCGGAAGCCGCCCGCAGGATCGGCGAAATCTTTGCCGTTGCGCCCTTCGCGACAAGCTCGATGTAACGGTTCTCGGCGCGATTCCCGCCGACCGCCGTCTGGATCGTCTGTTCCGGCGAGCCTGCCATGCCGATCGAGCCCATATCGCCGGTCGGATGTGCGCGGATATCGCCCACGGCATCCACGACCTTGGTTCCTAGAATGGCGGAGGGCAGCCAGCCGTTCAGCGTCGACGACCTGCCGTTTTGGCCGATGATCAGCCCGGACAGTTTCTCGCCTAGTTCTTCCTGGAGCAACTGCACGGCCTTCACATAATCGATACCCTGCATTTCCCAGGGGGTCGTGGAGGCCGGTGCGCCGATCGCGGCCGCCGTGGCGATCCAGTCGTCGTCCCGCAGTTCGTCGATCGACACGAGTTCCGGCTTGCCGACATTGACGGCGGCATAGCCTAGCATTCGGCCATGGTCGGCCCAGCCGCCGCCGCCAGCGGCATAGACGGAACCGCCCTTGACGGCGGCTTCGACGTCCTTCTCAACGAGTATGCGTCCCATCAGGCATTCTCCTGCTTCAAGCTCTTATCCATGTCTGTGACGGCTTCGAAAAGCACGGCCGCGCCAAGCGCGATGTCGTCGTTCTCCGCCCATTCGTCAGCCGCGTGGCTGCGCCCTTCCTTGCACGGCACGAAGATCATGGCGGCAGGCGCCACCTTTGCAATCCAGGCCGTGTCGTGACCCGCGCCGGATGCCATGCGTCGGTGCTTTGCACCAACGCTCTCGCAGGCCCTTTCGAGCGTCTTTAACAGTCCGGCGTCGCTCGGCGTCGGATAATTATCCGAGACCCGCATTGGGCTCATGATCGAAACTCCGTAAGTGATGGCTAACTTTTTGACATGCGCATCGAGCCATCCGCAGAAGGCTTCCATGTCGTTGCGCACCTCCGCGCGTCCATCGATCAGCAGCACGACCTTCGACGGGACGACATTGGCCGCATTCGGCTCGATCCGGAATTCGCCGACAGTCGCCGCAAAATGACCTGGCGTTTTCGCCCGCGCGGCCGCCGCGTTGCGGATATCGAGAACCAATTGCGCGGCAGCGACCAACGCATCCGAACGGCTGTCCATCGGCGTCGTGCCAGCATGGTCCGCGCGTCCCTCCACGACAATTTCGATCCGGGTGATACCGGCGATCGCGGTAACGATGCCGATATCCTTCTTCTCGTTCTCGAGCACCGGCCCTTGCTCGATATGCAGTTCGAGGAAGCCTTTGAGATCGGGTCGCTCCTGCGACGGCAGCGTCGAGGCGTCGCCGCCAACCTCTCCGATTGCCGACGCCAGATCACGCCCTTCCGTCACGCGGGAAAGCCAAGCTTCCGGCAACTGTCCCGTCATGCCCCGGCTGCCGATGCAGGAGACGCCGAAGATGCTGACCTCCTCGGCAAGAAAATCGACGATCTCCAGGTCGTGATCGAGCTCGATGCCCTGATCGCTCAGCGCACGGGCGACTTCCAGCGCTGCCACCACCCCGGCAATGCCGTCGAAGCGGCCACCATCCGGTACGGTATCGGAATGCGAACCCACCATGATCGTGCCGAGTCCGCTGCGGGCACCCTGTCGTTTGCCGATCAGGTTGCCTGCGGCATCGATCCGGGTCTCAAGGCCAGCGGCCCGCATGCGCGCTTCGATGTAGGATCGCCCCTCGAGAAAAAGCGGCGAGAAGGCGCGGCGTGTCCAAGGCCGTCCAGGCTTGGTAATCTCGGCCAGAGCGTCGATATCCACCGCGATACGACCGGCATTGACGGGCAGGTTTCGGCTCATTCTGCGGCTCCGGCGATCACCTGCCTTGAGAGCGGACGTACAAATTGGCCGGTGCCCGGCTCGGCCAGCACGGTCGCGCCATCGGTGATCTTCCTGCCGCGCAGATAGGTCGCGGAGACCGTCCAGGGAAGGCGGATGCCGTTGTAAGGGCTCCAGCCGACGACGTTGTTGCCGCTCGCGGCTGCGTCATAAATTGCTTCACGCGGCTCTAGCACCACGATATCGGCATCCTTGCCGGGCGTCAGTGCGCCCTTGACGTGATCGAGGCGGAAATGCTTGGCCGGGTTTTCCGCCATCAACCTTGCCGCCCAGGTCAGCGGGATACCGCGCTCGCTCGCGCCCTTGATGAAGAGCGGCACCATCACTTCTAGCCCCGGCACGCCGGAGGCGTTTGCCAGCATATCGGGATTGGTCTTGCGGTTTTCGGACCAGCTGACGTGATCCGTCGAGACGAGCCAGACATTGCCCTCCGCGACCTTGCGCCATAGCGCCTCGACTTCAGCGCGCGGGCGGATTGGCGGGTTGATCTTCGCCTTGCCGCCGAGGCGTTTGACGTCGTTTTCCTCGTCGAGCGTGAGATAGTGGATGCAGCACTCCACGGTCGCTTCGTAGCCATCGCGGCGATAGGCCCGTGCAATATCGTAGCCGCGCCCGAGCGAGCAATGCACCACGTGCGAGGGGCATCCCGTATTGGCGCCCGTCTCGAAAATCGTGTGCATGGCAAGCAGTTCGGTGATCGGCGGCCGGGAAAGCCCGTGCGCCCGCCAATCCGTGATCCCGCTTTCCTTCACGCGATCGATATAGGTGCGGACAGCCTCGTCATCCTCGTTGTGCACGCCGGCCGTCAGCCCTGTCGGCGTGATCGCGGCAAAGCATTCGTCCAGCAGGGCGGGGGGAATGCGCGGGAAGCGCTTCGGATCCGTGCCGAACGTCGAAAACTTGAAGGCGGCAACGCCAGCCTCCACCATCTCGGCGATGCGCTTGGCGCCTTCTTCAGGATCGACCGTGCCGTAAAGTGCAAAGTCGACGCGCGCCTGCGGGCCAGCATGCGCGATCTTCTTCTTCACGGCTTGCGCCGAGCAGACGAGATTGCCTTCGTCGTAGGGCATGTCGACGATCGTCGTCACGCCGCCGGCGGCGGCCGACCGCGTCGACCAGATGAAGTCTTCCTGACCCTTCTGCGACAGTGAGTGCACCTGCGCGTCGATTGCTCCGGGCAGGATCAATGCCTTGCCGAGGAGATGGCGCTCGCGCGCAGCTGGCGCTACACCGAGGCCGACTTCGGCAATCTTGCCATCGTGGACGGCAACGTAGCCGGCTTCCAGAATGCGTTCCGGCAAAACGACCGTGCCTTGCAGAACGAGATCGAAATCAGCCATGCCGCTTTCTCCGTGGAATATTGAAGGGATCAGATGGCGACCGGTTCCTGGGTCAGACGCTGCTCGATGCGCTCCAGCGAGCCGAGTGCAAAGAAATCGTCGAATGATGCGATCGGCACCTCTTCGATGAGCTTGGACATGAAGGCACCGGAGCCAAGCTCTTCCTCGATCGCTTCCACCTCAGCAGAAAGTGGCCGGTCGACCGTGTAGAAATCCGCATGTTTGCGAACGACGTCGTAGAGCATCCCACCGACGCCCTTCGGCTTGTCGCCGAGTATATCCACGGCCTGCGCCGAAAGCAGGGCCTCGAGGGCGGCAAGTCGCATCAGAGCTCGCATCTGGCGCTCAAAACGCTCGATCACCAGCGGCAGGAACGCAGCCTCGTCCTCAAGGCCGGCCGCGACCACCAGCGACTGCGCAGACACCGGGTTCGACATCGAAAGCACGCGCGAGAAGATCTCGCCGGCCAGTTTGATGATCGGGCCGAAACCCGTTGCGATGCGGCCGGGCGGCACCAGATTGACGGGTAGATCGCGCCGCTGGCCGTTGCCGAGCAGAACACAGCGGTTGAAGGCATTGCGGGCCGCGTGCGCCATGCAGAGAGCGGCCGATTCCAGCAGGATCGTCACATCGAGCGGCAGCGACCCACCCGAGGTCATGACGCGGCCCTCGACGACGACAGGGTTGTCGTCGGAGCGTCCGGTGGCGGCAAGGATCTTGTGTCCGGTAGTCAGCAGGTTCTCGATGACCGCACCGAATACCTGCGCGACCATGCGCAGGCTCAAAGGGTCCTGCACGTGGGTCTTGATCGGCCACTGCCAGGCGTCCGAGGCATTGCAGAGCCAGGAGCCGATCAAAGCTTCACGGGAGGTGCCGACATGGCGAACGGAAAGCCAGGGATCTCGGGAGGCCCCAAGGGCGCCTGACGCCATCATCCCGGAGGCCAGCAGCACGCGAATGGAGGCGGCGGCATTGCGTGTCGCATCCGCCGCTGCCGCGAAGCTCACGGCGTTGACGCTCAGCGAGGCAAGGCTGTCGCGCGGGGCCATGGTGAAGGGCTGCATATCAGCTGCCGCGAATGCGTCGGCAGCCTGCATGCGCTTGCCGCGGTAGACGGCTTCCCCGACGCCGGTCAGCACGGCGCCGATCTGTCCCATGAGGCCAATATCGGCGCAACCAATGGACCCGGTGCGGCGGACGACCGGAATGATGTCCACCTCGAGCATGCGCATGTATGCATTGACGAGTTCAGGTGTACAGCCGACCTGCCCCGTCAGAGCGGTGTTGATGCGGATGGCCATTGCGTTGCGCACGACGGAGCATGAAAACGGCGTCCCGGTGCCGAAGTGATGCGCGCGTACGAGCCCGAGACTGAAGGTGTCCAGGTCCTCTGGGGACCACTCGACGTCTTTCATGGCACCGACGCCGGTGGTCGCCCCGTAGACGGGCATCCCAGCCTTGATCGCGTCCTCGACAATTCCACGGGCGATCTCGACGCGGGCCATACCCGTTGCCGAAGCGGAAAGCGCCACCTTGCCCGATCCGATCCTCACCATCTCAGCAAAGCTCAGCGGCTGTCCGGAAAGTTCGATGCGGGGGCGTTCATGCTTCATCTGCCATATCTCCTTGAAAAGTGAGACTATGCGACGGTGCTATTCGATGGGATATCCCAAATATTGAACACAACATGCATTTGCATGCGATGATCAGGTGACCACCCAGGCTATATAGAGAAGGGCGAGCGCGATAATCCAGAGGGCGAACCGACCGGAGCGATTGTGACGCGCTTCGGATTTTCCGATCGCTTCGGCCGTTTCCGCATCGAACCGCAGTCCATGCTCGCTCATATGCAGCAGTTGGTGGTGAAACTTCTCGGTCTTGGCCGCAATCTCCGGCGCGGCTTCTGCAAGCTTGACCGCTGCCTTCAACCCGTCCTTGAGGTCGGTGACGATGCGCTTCGGGCCGAGATTGTTGCGGATCCAGTCGCCGACGACTGGTTCGGACGCCTTCCACATGTTGAAGCGTGGATTGAGCATACGCGACACGCCTTCGACGACGACCATGGTCTTCTGCAGCATGACCAGTTCCGGCCGCGTGGCCATGTCGAACAGTTCGGTCACCTCGAACAGCAGCGTCAGCAGCTTGCCCATCGAAATGGTTTCGGCCGGCTGTCCGTGGATCGGCTCGCCGATTGCGCGGATCGCCTGCGCGAAGCTCTCCACGTTGTGATGGCCGGGGACATAGCCGGCCTCGAAATGCACTTCCGCGACCCTGACGTAATCGCGGGTGATGAACCCGAAGAGAATTTCGGCAAGGAAGCGGCGCTCTTTTTTGCCCAATCGTCCCACGATTCCCATGTCGACGGCGACGATGTCTCCATGCGCATCGACAAAGAGATTCCCGGGATGCATGTCGGCATGGAAGAAGCCGTCGCGCAGCGTATGGCGCAGGAAGGACTGGATCAGCGTATCCGCAAGGCGATTGAGATCGTGGCCGGCGGCGCGCAAGCCGTCGACGTCGGACATCTTCACGCCATCGATCCACTCCATGGTGATCACGTCGCGGCCAGTGCGCTCCCAATCCACCTTCGGCACGCGGAATCCGGGGTCCTTTTCGGTGTTTTCGGCGATTTCGGAAAGGGCCGCAGCCTCGAGCCGCAGGTCCATTTCGACCTTGGTGGTCTGCTCCAGGGTCTTCGTCACTTCCACCGGCCTTAGGCGGCGGCTGGAAGGCATGAAGCGCTCCTGCATGTGGGCGACGAGATACATCGCCTCGATGTCGTGCGAGAAGCGCTGACGCACGCCGGGGCGGACCACCTTTACGGCAACCTTCTTGCGACCGGACAGTGTATCGACCTCCGCCAAATGCACCTGTGCAATCGAGGCCGCGGCAATCGGCTCGCCGAAGCTTGCGTAAAGGTCTTCGATCGGTCGGCCGAGCGAACTGGCGATGCTCGCCTTGGCCGCCGCCGGCGGGAAGAATGCCATGCGGTCCTGGAGTTGCGATAGGTCGTCCGCAAATTCGACGCCAACGACATCCGGGCGCGTCGCCAGGAACTGGCCGATCTTCACGTAGGAGGGGCCCAGCCGTTCGACGGCCTGCGCCAGCCTGTCGCTACGCTTCTTCGATTTCGAGCGGTTGCGTGCGAATAGGCCAACAAAGGACTTGGCAAAGCCGATCGAGGGCGGAAGATCTTCTGACGGCAAGGCCGAAATGACGCCTTCGCGCACGAGAATCCAGCCGACACGCCAGAGCCGGAAATATGCTCCGAGAGCACTCATGCCGGGTTGCCTGCCTGCGAAAGCGCGCGGGTGAACGGTGTACCTCGAACCATCCGTCAGAGCTTCCAGCCGGAGTGGAGGGCTGCAATGCCGCCGGTATAGTTTGTGAAGCTGACGCGCGAGAAACCGGCGCTGCGGATCATCTCGGCGAAGTTCTCCTGGTTGGGGAATTTGCGGATGGATTCGACGAGATATTGGTAGGGCTCGGCCTCGCCGGTGATCGCCTTACCGAACTTCGGAATGGCGTTGAAGGACCAGCTGTCATAGACGCGGTCGAGCAACGGCATATCCACTTCCGAGAATTCGAGTACCAGCAACCGGCCGCCACGCTTCAGCACACGATGGGCTTCGCTCAGCGCCACATCGATGCGCGGCACGTTGCGGATGCCGAAGGCAATCGTGTAGGCGTCGAAGCTGTTCGGCTCGAACGGCAGATCCTCCGCGTTGGCCTCGACGAAAGTCAGATTGTCGGAGAGCTTCTTTTTGGCGGCGCGCTCGGCGCCGACCGCCAGCATGGAGCCGTTGATGTCGAGTACGGTCGCATGTGCCTGCCGGTTCGAGGCTTCGACGATGCGCAAGGCGATGTCGCCGGTGCCGCCGGCAACGTCCAGAACCCGGTAGCCTGGCTCCTTGCGTGGATTGAGCGCCGCAATCATCGCGTCCTTCCAGACGCGGTGCATGCCGACCGACATAACGTCGTTCATGATGTCGTAGCGCTTGGCGACTTTGTGGAAGACGTCGTTGACGAGACCCTGCTTCTCACCACCGGCCACTTCGCGGAAGCCGTAGGATGTTTCCATGCCGCCTTCGGCGGAGGTACGGCTTTCTGACATCGAAAATACTCCATCTATCTGAAATCGGCGCGGCGACCATAGCGAACTGACGCGCGCGACGCTATCTGTGGACCACGGTCAAAGCCGCGGCACCTTGGCGCTATAGCGCACAACGACCGTGGTTGAAACATGTTAGATATAGATGGGTTAAGATGCCGGAATTGCCAGAAGTCGAAACCGTCAGACGCGGGCTTGCCCCCACCATGGAGGGCGCGCGTATCGCCCGCCTGGAGCTGCGACGCAAAGACCTGCGTTTCCCTTTTCCAGATGGTCTCGAGGCACGGACGAAGGGCCGCAGCATCGTCGCGCTCGGGCGCCGCGCCAAGTATCTGCTGATCGATCTCGATGACGGCACGACGATCATTTCGCATCTCGGCATGTCGGGCTCCTTCCGCATCGAGGTGGAACAGCTTTCTGATATGCAGGGCGAATTCCATCACCCCCGCTCGAAGGATGAAAAGCACGATCACGCCATTTTCCACCTGGAGGGACCGAAAGGCGCCAGCCGCGTCATCTATAATGACCCGCGCCGTTTCGGCTTCATGGATGTGGCACAGCGTTCCGAACTTGATCTCAATCCCTTCCTCTTCGGCTTGGGACCGGAACCGACGGGCAACGAACTCAGTGCCGCCTATCTGGCGGAACGCTTCGCCGGCAAGGCGCAGCCTCTGAAAAGCGCGCTGCTCGATCAGAAGAATATTGCCGGGCTCGGCAATATCTATGTCTGCGAGGCGCTGTGGCGCGCGCACCTGCGCCCGACGCGCGCCGCGGCGACCATCGTCACGAAATCGGGTAAGCCCAACAAGCAGATGGACTTGCTCGTCGCCTCGATCCGCGACGTCATCGCCGACGCCATCAAGGCTGGCGGCTCGTCGCTGCGCGACCATATCCAGACGGATGGCTCGCTCGGCTATTTCCAGCATTCCTTCTCTGTCTATGACCGCGAAAGTCTACCTTGCCGCAACCCGGGCTGCGGCGGTACCGTCGCCCGCATTGTCCAGGCAGGGCGCTCGACCTTCTATTGCCCTGCCTGTCAAAAGTAACGGGAGGATTGTCCATGGCCTACGAAACGCTGATCGTCGAAACCCGAGGTGCGGTCGGGCTGATCACATTGAATCGCCCGCAGGCGCTGAACGCGCTGAACTCGACGGTGCTGAAGGAACTACTTCAGGCCTACGAAGCCTTCCATGCCGATGACGCCGTCGGCGCTATGGTGCTGACCGGTTCCGAGCGCGCATTCGCCGCCGGTGCCGATATCAAGGAAATGCAGCCGCTGGAATATGTCGATGTCTACGGCCGCGATCTGATGAGCGGATGGGACGACGTTGCCAAGGTGCGCAAGCCTGTGATCGCCGCCGTCAGCGGCTTTGCGCTCGGCGGCGGCTGCGAGCTTGCAATGATGTGCGATATCATCATCGCGTCGGAGACTGCCAAGTTCGGCCAGCCCGAAATCACACTCGGCGTCATTCCTGGTATGGGCGGCTCGCAGCGGCTGACGCGCGCTGTCGGCAGATATAAGGCCATGGATCTGATCCTCACCGGCCGCATGATGGACGCTGCCGAAGCCGAACGCGCAGGACTGGTTTCGCGCGTGGTGGCGCCCGAACGGCTGCTGGACGAGGCCCTGGAGGCTGCCGCCAAGATCGCCTCGCTGTCGCGTCCTTCCGTGCTGATGGCGAAGGAGGCCGTAAACCGCGCATTGGAGACCACCTTGGAGGAAGGTCTGCGCTTCGAGCGCCGCCTTTTCCATAGCCTCTTTTCCACTGAAGACCAGAAAGAAGGGATGACGGCCTTCATCGAAAAGCGTAAGCCTGCCTTCAAGAACCGCTGAGCCTTGGAGAAAGGCGGCGGTTCCTTGAAAATGCGCGTTGACGTGGGTCGGCTTTAGGGTTATATGCCCGCCCACGGTTCGGGAAGCCACTCCGGTTTTCCGATTATGCTCCCGCATTGCTGGATTGAGTGGCCGCAGGGCCCGCGGTGATGACGGAGTTTGTTCGAATTCTTAGAGAGGCATCCATGGCCAATACAACTTCGGCGAAAAAAGCGACCCGCAAGATCGCCCGCCGTACCGACGTCAATAAGGCTCGTCGCTCGCGCGTTCGTACTTTCGTTCGCAAGGTCGAAGAGGCAATCGCATCTGGTGATGCTGCCAAGGCAAAGGAAGCGTTCCTCGCCGCGCAGCCGGAACTGGCTCGCGCCGCAGGCAAGGGCGTCCTGCACGCCAACACGGCTTCCCGCAAGGTTTCGCGTCTGGCAGCTCGTGTGAAGGCTTTGTCGGTTTCTGTGACCGCATAATCTTTCATTAACAGACGCATCATAATGATTAGCCCGGCAACTTTGTCGGGCTTTTTCGATTCCGCCGACTGGCTTCCGTATGGTTAATTCGGCGACGATTTCATGTCGGGCGTGTGACACGAAAAAGGCAACAAAAACAAATACTTGTTGTAGGATACTTCAGGTGCGCTCGACTCGGGGCCTACAATCTGCGGTCTGAGCAGAGTCAAGAAGCTTTTTTATTTTTTTCTTTTTATGCGTGTCAAAAATGCCCGCGGGACGAATCTCCTTGATTCAAAAGCGATTCTTTTTTGACACGGATGTGACGCCCAAAGACTGCCCCCCGAGTCAACGGCCCGCTCTTAATTTTGCGTAAAATTCATCGTTGATTCCCGCATTCGATCCTGCCTAAATGCCGATCAACAAGGGGTCCAGACATCACCTGTGAAGGCTTGGTCTGAAACTGCCACGTCGGCAGGACGATGAACCTGTGCCACTTGTTACGGAGAACCTAAGTCTCCGGTTTTTCACGCACTTGAGTATTTTTGACCGCGACGTGGCTGTCGCGGAACGGTGATGTTTTGTGTGTTGGTTGCACGCGTTGCGTGAAACCGGAATGGGGAAGAGAAGTCGTGGCAAGACGACTGGACGCCAGCTGACGAGGAGCGGCATCCAGTCCGACAGAAGGCAGTCGACGCCGCATGAGGCGGGCTCGCGCTTTCTCGGAAAGTCTTGTGAGTGGGGCAGTATTTGAGTGAACCGGCAGGCGAGTGGCTCATGAGGGTGCCACTTTCTGGTCATAGCGGGGAAATAATCGGGCGACGAACAAAGTCGGCCGACGAATGGAAGGCGGCATG